>NZ_JACIHF010000008.1:0-317485 GCF_014198295.1 Bradyrhizobium sp. CIR18
ACCTGTATGCTGCTGTGCGGTTCTTTCTGCGCGTGCTTTTCGCGCAGCGGACCGCGGGTGCGAGCCAGCACCCGGCCTTCCCTGCGCCCTCTTGGCTTTATGAGGGTGGAGCGACCAAGCAAAGCTCGGGCGAATGCGCCGCGAGGCCGCAAAGCTGCGTGTGCGATTGAGCTGCGTGCCACAGACCAGATCTCGTAGGGTGGGCAAAGCGCAGCGTGCCCACGCCTTGTTGCTCATGGAGGGAGATCGTGGGCACGGCGCTACGCGCCTTTGCCCGCCCTACGGCACTGCTGCGTGTGCGATGGAGCTGCATGCCACAAACCAGATCTCGTAGGGTGGGCAAAGCGCAGCGTGCCCACGCCCTGTTGTTGATGGAGAGAGATCGTGGGCACGGCGCTACGCGCCTTTGCCCGCCCTACGGCACTGCAGCTGGGATGTGCATTGGAGCATCGCGATGCCGCCCCTTGCTCCGTCATTGCGAGGAGCTCTTGCGACGAAGCAATCCAGAGCCTTTCGGAGGAATGATTCTGGATTGCTTCCGCCTTCGCCAAGGCTTCGGCGGACAAGTCGCTGCGCTCGCAATGACGGGCCGCGCGAAGAAAGCGCTCCAAAACAAAAAGCTGCAGCTTCGGCCCTGATTCGATCGGAACCGAAGCTGCAGCGAATGCCTTGTGCAGGCTTACTGCTTGATCTTCCCGTCCTTGTCGAACTGAGAGACATAGGCCCAGAGATTGTTGATCTCGGTCTCGTTCTTGATGCCGGCGAACGCCATCTTGGTGCCCGGGATCTTGGCCTTGGGGTCCTTGATGTATTCCTTGAACACGGCCTCGTCCCAGGTGATGCCGGAATTCTTGTTCGCGTCCGAGTAGCTGTAGCCCTCAGCCGTGCCCGACTTGCGGCCGTTGAGACCGTTGAGCTCGGGGCCGACCTTGTTCTTGGCGCCTTCGCCGATCGCGTGGCAGGCCAGGCATTTGTTGAACGATGTCTTGCCGGCCGCGACATCCTGCGCCATCGCGGCGGGTGCGGTGGCAATGACGGTGAGGATCGTCAGCGCGCCGAAAGTCAGTTTTGTCATAAGTGTGCTCTTCGTCTCTTCCCGGGTCAGATGGAGGGTCGTGGTTTTGGCAGGTTCGATGCAAGTGGACAAGCCGCGAAACTTTGACAGGTTTCCTGATAGCAGACTTGCCCCAGAGAGAACTTGCGCTGCAACAAAGCAATGAGACCTTCGGAGGACCTACCCAAAGACGGCAAGACATGATTGATTTGCCGAAACAATTCCATCCGTCGGACGAAGGCTCCATAAAATGGCCATCATGATGCCCGCAAGCGACCAGGCCGTGCTCGCGCGGCGTGCCGAGATCGTTGCTGCATTGCGCGCGATCGTGCCCGGCGAGGGCGTGATCGATACGCCTGCGGAGATGCGGGCCTATGAATCCGACGGGCTGACGGCCTATCGGCAGCCGCCGATGGTCGTGGTGCTGCCCGATACGACCGAGCAGGTCTCCCTCATCCTGAAATATTGTGCAGGGCAAGGTATCAAGGTGGTGCCGCGCGGCTCCGGCACATCGCTCTCAGGCGGGGCGCTGCCGCTCGAAGACGGCGTGCTGCTGGGGCTCGGCAAGTTCAAGCGCATCCGCGAGATCGATTTCGACAATCGCGTCGTCGTCACCGAGCCCGGCGTCACCAACCTCGCCATCAGCCAGGCGGTCGCTCATGCCGGCTTCTATTACGCGCCCGACCCGTCCTCGCAGATCGCCTGCTCGATCGGCGGCAATGTCGCGGAGAATTCGGGCGGCGTGCACTGCCTCAAATACGGCATGACCACCAACAACGTGCTCGGTTGCGAGATCGTGCTGATGAGCGGCGAGATCCTGCGCATCGGCGGCAAGGGGTGCGAGAACCCGGGCTACGATTTGATGGGCGTCATCACCGGCTCGGAAGGGCTGCTCGGCGTCATCACCGAGATCACGGTGCGCATCCTGCAGAAGCCGGAGACGGCGCGCGCGTTGATGGTCGGCTTCGCCGAGGTCGAGGCCGCCGGCGAATGCGTGGCGCGGATCATCGGCGCCGGCATCATTCCTGGCGGCATGGAGATGATGGACAAGCCCGCGATCCACGCCGCCGAGGCCTTCGTCCATGCCGGCTATCCGCTCGATGTCGAAGCGCTGCTCATCATCGAGCTCGACGGGCCCAAGATCGAGGTCGACGAGCTGATCACGCGCGTCGAGACCATTGCACGCGGCTGCGGCTCGGTAACGCTGCAGATCTCCAATTCGGAAGCCGAGCGCAATCTGTTCTGGGCCGGCCGCAAGGCTGCGTTCCCCGCCGTCGGCCGGATCTCGCCGGACTATCTCTGCATGGACGGCACCATTCCCCGCGGCGCGCTGCCGAAGGCGCTGGCGCGCATCCGCGAGCTCGGCGAAAAATACCAGCTCGGCTGCGCCAACGTGTTCCACGCCGGTGACGGCAATCTGCACCCGCTGATCCTGTACGATGCCAACAAGCCCGGCGAGATCGAGCGCGCCGAGGCCTTCGGCGCCGACATCCTGCGCGCCTGCGTCGAGTTCGGCGGCGTGCTTACCGGCGAGCACGGCGTCGGCATCGAGAAGCGCGACCTGATGCCCGACATGTTCAGCGAGATCGACCTCAACCAGCAGCAGCGGCTGAAATGCGCCTTCGATTCGCAGGGGCTGCTCAATCCCGGAAAAGTGTTTCCGACCCTGCACCGCTGCGCCGAGCTCGGCCGCATGCATGTGCATGCCGGCAAGCTGGCGTTTCCGGATCTCCCGCGGTTCTAGCGTCGGTCGCTGCGCCTTCGCTGCAACCGCCAAATTTGCTTTCCGTTCTAAACTTGGATACCGGCTCAGTCGTGGATACGCTTAAGGTCAGAGACGCCAAAGACGTCGAAGAGGTGGTGCGCGCGGCGATTGCCAATGAGCAGCCGCTCGAGATCATCGGTCACGGCTCCAAGCGCGGCATCGGCCATGCCATGGCGACCAACGCCGTGCTCGACCTCTCCGCGCTGAACGCCGTCACCTCCTACGAGCCGAACGAGCTGATCATCACGCTCCAGGCCGGCGCGCCGCTGGCCGATGTGCTTGCGCTGATCGATACCAAGAACCAGCAATTCGCGTTCGAGCCTGTCAACACCGCGCCGCTGCTCGGCACGTCCGCGCTCGGGACCATCGGCGGCATGATCGCGGCCGGGCTGGCCGGGCCGCGGCGGATCAGGGCGGGCGGGGCGCGCGACCATTTGCTCGGGGCGCACGCCGTCTCGGGCTTCGGCGACTGCTTCAAGACCGGCGGCAAGGTGGTGAAGAACGTCACCGGCTACGACCTCTGCAAGCTGCTCGCGGGGTCCTGGGGCACGCTGTCCGTCATGACCGAGGTCACGCTGAAGGTGATGCCCAAGCCCGAGGCCGAGCGGACGCTGCTGCTGCGCGGGTTAGATGATGCCGCCGCCAACAAGGCGATGACCGCGGCGCTCGGCTCGCCCTTCGACGTTTCCGGTGCCGCGCATCTGCCGAAATCGGCGTTCCGGGCCAAGACCGACGGGCTTGGTGATCTCGCAGGCCAGGACGAGGCGCTGACAGTGCTGCGGCTCGAGGGCATCACGGCCTCGGCCGCCCACCGCGCCAACTCGCTGCGGGAATTGCTGACGCCGTTCGGAACCGCGACGCTGATCGAGGACGCGGCGTCTGCCGCGCTGTGGGCCACGATCCGCGACGTGCTGCCGTTCGCGGCCAGCGGCGCGCTCGGCGCCTGGCCGGTCTGGCGGATCGTCTGCCCGCCGGCCTCAGGCGCTGCGCTCGGCTCGCAATTGGCGCGCGAGACCGGCGGCGACGTGATCTATGATTGGGGCGGCGGTCTGATCTGGGCGGCATTGCCGCCAAAGGGCGACGCGCATGCTCCGGCTGTTCGGATGCGTGCCAACGCCGTCGGCGGTCACGCCACGCTGATCCGGGCGGCCGAGGACGTCAGGCGCGAGGTCGACGTCTTTCATCCGCAGGCGCCGGGCATTGCCGCCCTGAGCGAGCGGGTGCGCGCCAGTTTCGATCCAAAGGCCGTTCTCAACCGGGGCCGCTTGAGCCGAGGCGCTGTGGCATGAAGACCGAATTCTCACTCGCCCAGCTTGCCGATCCCGACATTGCGGAAGCCGACAAGATCCTGCGCGCCTGCGTCCATTGCGGCTTCTGCACCGCAACCTGTCCGACCTATGTGCTGCTCGGCGACGAGCTCGATAGCCCGCGCGGCCGCATCTACCTGATCAAGGAGATGCTGGAGAAGGACCAGGCGCCGACGGCGGAGGTGGTCAAGCACGTCGACCGCTGCCTGTCGTGCCTGGCCTGCATGACGACCTGCCCCTCAGGGGTGAACTACATGCATCTCGTCGACCAGGCCCGGGTCAGGATCGAGCAGCGCTATCAGCGGCCCCTGGCCGAGCGGCTGCTGCGCCAGGTGCTGGCCTTCGTCCTGCCGGATCCGCAGCGTTTCCGCATCAGCATGGTGCTGGCGCGGCTGGCCCGTCCGCTTGCCGTTTTCCTGCCGACGCCGCGGCCCTCGGCGACGCCCGGCCTGATCCAGCGCATCAAGGCGATGCTGGCGCTGGCCCCGCACCGGCTGCCGCCGCCGGGGCCCGCCGCCGGCAGCGTGTTCGCGGCGCTCGGCAAGAAGCGCGGCCGGGTCGCGCTGCTCCAGGGCTGCGCCCAGCAGGTCCTGGCGCCGCGCATCAACCAGGCGGCAATCAGTCTTCTCACCCGCCACGGCGTTGAGGTTGTCCTGGTCCGGGACGAGCAGTGCTGCGGCGCGCTGACCCATCACCTCGGCAACGATCAGGATGCATTGGCGCGGGCGCGAGCCAACGTTGCGGCTTGGCGGAAGGAAGCGGGCGGCGAGGGGCTCGACGCCATCCTGGTGACGGCGTCCGGCTGCGGCACAGTGATCAAGGACTACGGCTATCTGCTGCGCGAGGATGCTGCGTTCGCCGCCGATGCGGCGAGGGTGTCCGCGCTCGCCAAGGACATCACCGAATACATCGCCGGCCTCGCACTCGAGCCGACTGCGCGACATGACAACATCGTCGTCGCCTATCACTCGGCGTGTTCGTTGCAACATGGGCAGAAAATCACGGGCCTTCCGAAAGAATTGCTTTCCAAGAATGGATTCGTGGTGAAAGATGTACCCGAGAGCCATTTGTGTTGCGGCTCGGCGGGGACCTACAACATTCTCCAGCCCGAGCTTGCGGGCCGGTTGCGCGATCGCAAGGTCGCCAACATCGCAAGCGTCAAGCCGGACATGATTGCCGCGGGCAATATCGGCTGCATGGTGCAGATTGCCAGTGGCACGTCAGTTCCGGTCGTACACACGATTGAGCTTCTCGATTGGGCTACGGGCGGGTCGCGGCCGGCATTGAACGCGCAAGTTTGAGCTTTCAAGCCTGAGCTTTCCTCCGGAGGCGACGGTAGAACGACGCCCGATCGACCATTGTTCGTCGGCAACAGGAGGACCACGATGGCGAAAGCGAAGAAGAAAAAAAGCAAGAAGGCCAAAAAGGCGAAGAAGGCTGTAGCGGCGAAGAAGTCCGCGAAGAAGTCTGCCAAGAAATCCACGAAGAAAGCTGCCAGGAAAACTGCCAAGAAAACTGGCAAGAAAGCTTCGAAGAAGGCCGCCCCAAAGAAGGCCGCCAAGAAGGCTGTGAAGAAGGCAGCCAAGAAAGCAGCCAAGCCGGCTGCACCGAAGAAGGCCGCGAAGAAAGCGGCACCGAAGAAGGCGAAGGCAGCTCCCGCGCCGAAGCCGTCAGCGCCGGCGCCAGCTCCGGCTCCCGAGCCGGCCGCCGAGACGAGCTGGGCGATGCCTTCGTCTTCTGCGGAAGCGGCACCGGCCGAGGGGCAAAGCTAGCTCCCGTCCTGCGACCGCGATCGCCAACAGGGAAGGCCGCTGCGGTGACGCTGCGGCCTTTTTGCATCGCCGCAAGTACCTCCCGAAGCCGTCTCTTCCCCCCGCCAGCCTGATTCGTAGCCCGGTTGCCACGCTAGCTGCCTTCCCCGTACTTGCACGGTCCCTTCGTGCACTTTGGAATGCAAATAATGTGATCGAGAAGACACACAGGGCGATAACCTTTCGTGGAATCGTCAAAACGCCCAAAAAGTCGGCAGATGCCCGTGATTTTTGCTTCACGGTCCCCATCCCTCAATCCAGATTGTCGCAGTAACGCAATTTTGCAGACAAGTCGTTTGCCCCGGGGGGCTTCCGGGATCCGACTGGGTAAGAACTGACGATGGGGATCGAAATGAAAAAAGTGGCTTTGTTGGCAACGGCGCTGGCAATGGTGACGACGGGCTCGGCTTTCGCGGCAGACTTGCGCGTGAAGGCATTGAAGGCCCCGCCGCCGCCCGCCTTCGACCCCTGGGATATCGCCTTCGGCGGCGCGATCATGAGCAACTACGTCTTCCGCGGTATCACCCAGTCGAACAACAAGCCGTCGGTCGCGGCTTATTTCGAGCCGCGCTACAACGTCACCAAGGACCTCCAGCTCTATGTCGGCGTCGCCGGTGAGAGCATTTCCTTCCCGAACCGCGCCGCGGCCGAGATCGACATCTACGGCGGTATCCGCCCGACCTTCGGTGCCTTCGCCTTCGACATCGGCGTCTGGGGTTACCTGTATCCGGGTGGGACCTGCTACTACGGCGCCGGCTTCGACACCGCCGGCAATCCGCTCAGCGCAGAATGCGCCGCCAACGCGTTGGCAAACGGAAACGTCATGAAGAAGGACGTCAGCTTCTTCGAAGTCTACGGCAAGATGACCTACACGGTGAACGACAACTGGGCGTTCGGCATCAACGAGTTCTATTCGCCGAACTTCCTCAACACCGGCGCCTGGGGCAACTACACCTCGGTCACGGCCAAGTGGACGGCGCCGAGCACGACGTTCGGTTCGAGCGGCGTCGGCATGTATGTGTCGGGCGAATTCGGCCGTCAGTGGTTCGGCACCTCCGACTCGTTCTACGGCACCGGCATCGCCAGCCCGCTCGGCGGCGGCCCGTTCCCGAACGGCATCAAATACGCTGACTACAACACCTGGAACGTCGGCGTCGGCTTCACCTACAAGGTGATGACCCTGGATCTCCGTTACTCCGACACCGACCTCTCGAAGGCTAACTGCAACGCCTTCACCAGCGACAACACCGCCACCTTCAGCAGCAGCTACAGCAGCATCAATCCGTCGGGCGTCGGCTCCAAGTGGTGCGGCGCGACCGGCATCGCCAAGCTCTCGTTCGACCTGACGGCGATGACCAACCTGAAGTAAGTTTGTTCCGAGACCATCTACGAGGGCGGCAGAGCAATCTGCCGCCCTTTTGCTTTGGGGCCGCGGGCCCGCCCTGGTAGTTCGAGATGCCGGCCGGCCCCTCAGCGCGCTGCGGTCGGCTCCGCCCGGGCCGGCTCGCCGGCTTTACCGAGGACGTGGATCTCGCCGTCCTCCACCAACGCCACCTTCCGGGTGTGGAAGGCGTCGAGCGTCGAGCGGTGACCGATCGAGACGATGGTGGCCTGCGGCAGCTTCTCCGTCAGCAGCCGATAGAGCCGGTCCTCGGACGGCTCGTCCAGCGAGGCGGTCGCCTCGTCGAGGAAGAGATAGTCCGGCATGTGCAGCAGCGCACGAGCAAGCCCAAGGCGTTGCTGTTCGCCGAGCGACAATGTCCGGTTCCAGTGGCCGTGCTCGTCGAGCCGGTCCGCCAGCCGCGGCAGGCCGACGGCAATCAAGGCGTCGCGGATCTTCTCGGGCGGGACCGAGCCGTGCTCGGTCGGGTAGATGACGGCGTCGCCAAGCGCGCCGATCGGGAAATACGGCCGCTGCGGCAGCATCATCAGCTTCGACGTCTCGGGAATGGCGATCGTGCCGGTGCCGAAGGGCCAGACGCCGGCGATGGCCCGGAACAGTGTCGACTTGCCGGAGCCCGACGGGCCGGTCACCAGCACCCGCTCCGACGGCTGGATCGTGAAGGCATCGGCTGCGATCAGAGGCGCGCCGTTCGGCAGTTTGACGAGCAATTGCTCGAGCGCGATGGCCTTGCCGTTCGCTGGTGCGATGTCGATGGTCGGTTCGAGCGCTGCGCCGTAGGCGGCGGAGCTGACCGACATCTCGAAGCCATCGAGGCGGGCGATCACCGCGCGCCACTCTGCGAGCGAGCGATAGGCGGTGACGAAGAAGGACAGCGCATCCTGCACGCTGCCGAACGCCGAGCCGGTCTGCATCATGTCGCCGAGCTGGATGCGCTTGGCGAAGTAGGCAGGCGCCACCACCACATAGGGAAAGAGCGTCGCGGCCTGACCGTAGCTTGCCGTGAAGGCGGTCAGGCGCTTGGTCCGGCCCATGATCTCGTACCAGTTGCCGATGACGAAGCCGAAGCGCCGCAGCAGATGCCCTCGCTCCGCGTTCTCGCCTTTCAAAAGGGCGATCTGCTCGGAATTTTCGCGCACGCGGATCAGGTTGAAGCGGAAGTCGGCCTCAAAGCGCTGCTGCTCGAAATTGAGATTGATGAGCGGGGCGCCGATCCAGTGGGTCAGCGCGGTACCCAGAATAGCGTAGGCCAGGGCGCACCAGACCAGAAAACCGGGCACGAGGATATCGGTGCCGTAAATGTACAAGGGGGCCTTGTAGGACAGGCCCCAGAGGATGACCACGAACGAGGCCAGCGTCACGATCGACGACAACAGGCCAAGGCCGATGGTCAGCGTTTGCTCGACGAAATTCTTGACGTCCTCGGTGATGCGCTGGTCCGGATTGTCGGCGGCATCGCCCTTGAGCTGCATGCGGTAATGCGTGGCGCCCTCGAGCCATTCGCCGAGATAGTGCTGCGTCAGCCATTGCCGCCAGCGGATCTGGAGCCACTGGTTCAGGTAGAGCTTGTAGACGGCCAGCGCGACGAAGGTGAAGGCAAGCCCAAGGAAGATCCAGACCTCCTTGACGAATTCGGGCAGATCGTAGGCCTGCAATGCGCTGTAGAACCGGTTCTGCCATTGATTGAGCAGCACATTGATCGCGACCAGCACCAGCTCCATCGCTACGACGACGGCGAGCAGGCCGCGGCCGGCCCATTTGTCTTCCGACCGGAAATAGGGGACGGCGATTCGCCAGACGATCGCGAGCGTGGCGCTGATGTTCTTCACAGAGCGGGGTCTCCTGGGGGGATGTGCACAAATGCCCTGAGCCAACCACTTGAGGCAATGGCGAAAAGCGGCGCGCTTAGACTAAAGTCGCAAGGTCTGCAATTTGCGTTGTCTTGTCGCACCCCGCAACCCTAGCATGGGGTTCGACGGCGCGGGGTAGGGGTGCTCGGGGATTTCGCGAGCTTGTGAGCGGGACGGGAACCGCCGCATTCGCGAGGAATTCGCGTCCAGCTCGGGGGTTATCGCTTCCAGCGTCAAGCAGGATCGGCTCTCCACGCGGGCCGTCTGCCGCAAACATGCGTGGGGAGGAAGACCATGTGGAATCAAGTCTATGATCCGCTGAACAGCCCGGTGCTGTCGACGATTGCGGCGGCGGTGCCCGTCGTCACGCTGCTGGTTCTGATCGCGAGCGGCCGCGTCCAGGCGCATATCGCGGCGGTCATCGCCGTGATCGTGGCCAATCTGATCACGATCTTCGTCTTCACCATGCCGGCGAACATGTCGATCCGCGCCTCGGTGCTGGGCATCGTCACCGGCTTTTTCCCGATCGGCTGGATCGTCCTCAACGTCATCTTCCTCTACCAGGTGACGGTGAGCACGGGACGCTTCGAATTGCTCAAGCGCGCCATCGGCGGCGTCACCGAGGACCGGCGGCTGCAATTGCTGCTGATCGCGTTCTCCTTCGGCGCGTTCTTCGAGGGCGCCTCGGGCTTCGGCACGCCGGTCGCCATCACCGGTGCCGTGCTGATCGGCCTCGGCTTCTCGCCGCTCGCGGCGTCCGGCCTGTCGCTGATCGCCAACACCGCGCCGGTCGCCTATGGCGCGCTGGGCACGCCGATCCAGGGCCTTGCCTCGGTCACCGGGCTCGATCCCTACATCCTCGGCGCGATGGTCGGCCGGCAATTGCCGGTCTTCTCGCTGATCGTGCCGTTCTGGGTGGTGTGGGCGTTCGCGGGCTGGAGGGGCATGAAGGATGTCTGGCCGGCGATCCTGGTCACCGGCGTGTCGTTCGCGATTCCGCAATTCGTGATCTCGAACTTCATCAACCCCTGGATCGTCGACATCGGTGCGTCGCTGATCTCGATGGGCGCGCTGATTCTGTTCCTCAAGGTCTGGCAGCCCAGGCAGCTCTGGCTGTCGCCGGCGCTGCGCGGCAGCGATGAATCGGCAGCCACCATGGCGGCGGCCAAACCGCTCGACAAGACGCCGCTGACGCAGAGCGAACTGTTCGGCGCGCTGCTGCCGTGGATCATCGTCTGCATCGTGATGCTGATCTGGGGCAACGGGGCGTTCAAGGCCTGGGCGAATTCGATCTTCGTCTGGAACTATCCCGTGCCCGAGCTGCACCAGATGATCAACAAGATGCCGCCTGTCGCGCCAGCGCCGACGAAAGAGAGCGCGGTGTTCGGCTTCACCTACCTGTCCTTCACCGGCACCGGCATGCTGATCGCGGCGATCATCTCCGGTGTCCTGATGGGCGTCGGTCCCGGCAAGCTCGTGACCGAGTACGGCCGCACCATCCGGCTCTGCGCGATCTCGCTGATCACGATCTCGGCGATGCTGGCGATCGGCACCTTGACGCGGCTCTCCGGCGTCGACGCGACGCTCGGCCTCGCCTTCGCCGCAACCGGCGTGCTCTATCCCTTCTTCGGCACGCTGCTCGGCTGGCTGGGCGTGGCGCTGACGGGGTCGGACACCGCCTCCAACGTGCTGTTCGGAAACCTGCAGAAGATCACCTCCGAGCAGCTCGGCCTGTCGCCGGTCCTGATGGCCGCGGCGAACTCGTCCGGCGGCGTGATGGGCAAGATGATCGACGCGCAGTCGATCGTGGTCGCCTCCACTGCCACCAACTGGTACGGCCACGAGGGCACGATCCTGCGCTTCGTGTTCTGGCACTCGATCGTGCTGGCCTGTCTCGTCGGCGTGCTCGTGACGTTGCAGGCCTATGTCTGGCCGTTCACGGCAATGGTCCTGAAGTAGCAGGCCAACTCCGGCTCGAACGCAAATCCCCGCGAGGTTCCGCCCCGCGGGGATTTTTGCGTCCAAGCAAATCTCATCGCGCTCCAGGTGGCGCGAACCTTCTCAATGGCGCCACCGTCTTATAGAAGGTGCGGCAAATCAGGTCGGACGAGAGGTCTCATGGTTTCGCTCAAGCGATTGGTGTGTGCTTCGGTTGCAATGCTCGCGACGTCCATTGTCGCGCGTGCCGAGGACGGCTTCCCGTTCGGCACCGAGATGACGCTGGAAGCGCTGCCGCAAGCAGGCTCGAAGCGAATTCCGAACATCGAGATCGGCGACCATGGCGAGGTCGTGCTCGAGCTCTGGTGCAAGGGCGGCAAGGGCCAGTTCTCGGTCGCCGGCAACACCGTGATCTTCGTCCCCGGCCAGATCCAGGATCGCTCCTGCCCGGCGGCAAGGGCGCAGGCCGACGACGATCTGGTCGCGGCACTCAGCAGCGTCGAGACCTGGAAGCGTCAGGGCGACGTGCTGACGTTGATCGGCCCCAAGCCGCTGCGTTTTCGCACGACGGGGAATTAGCTCCGCTCTCGTGTCCCGGACGCGCTGCAGCGTGCAACGCTGCTGCGCAGAGCCGGGACCCAGACTCGATCGGCGACTGCGCGGGCCTCTGGGCCTCGGCTCTGCAGCGCATCACTGACGTGCTGCGCAGCGTCCGGGGCACGAAAACCTACTTCCACACCGATTTGTCGGCATCCCAGCGCTGGCCCCTAAGCTCCTTGGCGAGCGCCTCGACCGAACCGTTGTCGTCGGGCTGCTCGCCTTCCTCGTCGACCGAGGTGTCGTCGGAGAGATTGAGCTTGGCGCCGCTGCTCTCGTCGGCGGTCGTCGTCGCGGGACTGCCGATCCAGAGCATGAGCTTGTCGGTCGTGCCCGGCTTGTCGGGCGAGACGAGTCCTGCGACCTCGATCGTGTCGGTGAGATCGAGCGCGGGGAAATCCGGGTTCGGCCGCTTGAAGACCAGCTTCAGCTTGCCCGTGGCGGGGTTGAAGCTCTGCGAGACCGGCTTTGCCGCGAGCGTCCGGCTCAAAACGTTCGAGACGGCGGCCGCGAGTTTGTCCTTGCTGATCTTGTCGCCGTCGCGCCAGTCGGCGGCGGCGAAGCGGATGGTGCGGTCCATCTCGGTCATGCCCGCGGTCCAGCCCGCGGCGGTGACGCCCGGCGTCGCCTTGAATTTCGCCAGCAGCGCGCCGGCGCGCTCGGGATCGACCGACATGTTGATGGTCTGCTCGCCTGCGCGCAGGGCATCGCAGCCTACCGTGAGGCTCGCCAGGGTCACCTCGACCGCCTGGCCCTTCAGGCTCCTCAGGAAGTCGGTTGCATTATCGAGCTTGACCTTGACCGCGATCGCCTCCGGCGAGACGTCGGTGAAATCCTTCGGCTGCGGCGTGATGCCGTCGTCGGAGGTCTGGTTGTCCTGAAATTCCTTCTCGCTGAGATCGGAATTGTCGGGCGAGGTCACCTCGGTCACCACCTGGCCGATGCTGATCTGGCCGCGGAATTCGAAGGTGTCCCCGGCTTGCTTGCGCAGCAGCTTGACGCTGACGGGCGACTTCTCGCTGATGCTCTGCGTGGTGCCGGTCAGGGTCTGGCCCGCGACCTGCAGATTGACGACGAAGCGGTCCTTGCGGTCGGAATTCTTTGCGACGGGATAGCAGACGTCGAGCACGGCCGCCGTCACCGTCTTGCCCTGGCGCGTCTCCTTCAGGATCACGTCCGCATTGCCGTCCATCAGCCCGTCGATCGAGGTGAAATAGCGCGTCTCCGGACCGCCGGGCATCGTGGCCTTCGGCGACAGCTTCATCTGGGCGGAGGCGGGATGCGGAGAAGCTGCAAGCAGAGCCGCCAAAACGGCTGTCGAACAAACCAGAAGCGCACGCATCGATGAAATCCTCGCGCAACGGGCATGATCCGGAAAGGTGTGAAGCGGTTTTCCGAGAGGATCATGCCAAACAATTCGAATCGGCGCGTCACCGTAGTGGGTTTTGGCCGACGGTTGAATCGGAAAGCGGAGGGGCAGGGTCGGCAAAAAAGAAGGCCGCCCGGAGGCGGCCTTCGCAACACTGTGACGGAACGGAGGCTTAGAAGCCGCCCATGCCGCCGCCGGCGGGCATCGCGGGCGGGGCTTCCTTCTTCGGCGTTTCGGCGACCATGGCCTCGGTGGTGACCAGCAGGCCGGCCACGGAGGAGGCGTCCTGGAGCGCGGTGCGCACCACCTTGGCGGGATCGATGATGCCCTTCTCGACCATGTCGACATAGTCCTCGTTCTGGGCGTCGAAGCCGAAGGTCTCGGACTTGTTCTCCAGGATCTTGCCGACGACGATCGAGCCTTCCACGCCCGCGTTCTCGGAGATCTGGCGGATCGGTGCTTCCAGCGCCTTCAGCACGATGTTGATGCCGGCCTGGACGTCGGCATTGGCGTTGGTGAGACGGCCCACCGCCTTCTTGGCGCGGAGCAGCGCGACGCCGCCGCCGGGGACGATGCCTTCCTGCACCGCGGCGCGGGTGGCGTTGAGGGCGTCCTCGACGCGGTCCTTCTTCTCCTTGACCTCGATCTCGGTGGCGCCGCCGACGCGGATCACCGCGACGCCGCCGGCCAGCTTGGCGAGGCGCTCCTGGAGCTTCTCACGGTCGTAGTCCGAGGTGGTCTCCTCGATCTGCGCCTTGATCTGGCCGACACGGGCTTCGATATCCGGCTTCTTGCCGGCGCCTTTGACGATCGTGGTGTTCTCCTTGTCGATCACGACCTTGCCGGCGCGGCCCAGCATCTTCACCGTGACGTTCTCGAGCTTCATGCCGAGGTCCTCGGAAATGAGCTGGCCGCCGGTGAGGATGGCGAGGTCCTCGAGCATGGCCTTGCGGCGATCGCCGAAGCCCGGCGCCTTGACGGCGGCGACCTTGAGGCCGCCGCGGAGGCGGTTGACGACCAGGGTGGCCAGCGCCTCGCCCTCGACGTCCTCGGCGATGATGACGAGCGGCTTGCCCGACTGCACCACGGCTTCCAGCACCGGAAGCATGGCCTGCAGGCCCGAGAGCTTCTTCTCGTGCAGGAGGATGTAGGCATCCTCGAGCTCGGCGGTCATCTTCTCGGGGTTGGTGACGAAGTAGGGGCTGAGATAGCCGCGGTCGAACTTCATGCCCTCGACGATGTCGACTTCGGTGTCGAGCGACTTGTTCTCTTCGACGGTGATGACGCCTTCGTTGCCGACCTTCTGCATCGCCTGGGCGATCATCTTGCCGATGGCGGCATCGCCGTTGGCGGAGATGGTGCCGACCTGGGCGACCTCGGAGGAGGCGGCGACCGGCTTGGCGCGCTTCTCGATGTCCTTGATGACCGCAGCAACCGCGCTGTCGATGCCGCGCTTGAGGTCCATCGGGTTCATGCCGGCGGCAACGGCCTTGGCGCCTTCGCGCACGATGGCCTGGGCCAGCACGGTCGCAGTGGTGGTGCCGTCACCGGCGAGGTCGTTGGTCTTGGAGGCGACCTCACGCACCATCTGGGCGCCCATGTTCTCGAACTTGTCCTCGAGCTCGATCTCCTTGGCGACGGTGACGCCGTCCTTGGTGATGCGGGGTGCGCCGAAGCTCTTCTCGATGACGACGTTGCGGCCCTTCGGGCCGAGCGTCACCTTGACGGCGTTGGCAAGAACGTCGACGCCGCGCAGCATGCGATCGCGCGCGTCTCCGGAAAACTTGACGTCTTTGGCAGCCATTTTAGCAATCCCTCGTGTGTGGTGATGTGTCTGCCGCTCGCCCGTCGCATCAATTCCGGGATTCGTGGACCGAACCCGGCGGAATGATGGATGCCCGGATCGCCTGGATCCGGGCATGACATTCAGCGGCTGTTCAGGCGGATGGCCTTAGGCCAGTACGCCCATGATGTCCGACTCCTTCATGATCAGGAGCTCTTCGTTGTCGATCTTGACCTCGGTGCCCGACCATTTGCCGAACAGCACGCGGTCGCCGACCTTGAGGTCGATCGGGGTCAGCTTGCCGGTCTCGTCACGGCCGCCGGGGCCGACGGCGACGACCTCGCCCTGGGACGGCTTTTCCTTGGCGCTGTCCGGAATGATGATGCCGCCCTTGGTCTTTTCCTCGGCGTCGATACGTTTGACCACGACACGGTCATGCAGCGGACGAAATTTGGATTTAGCCATGACGTTTCCCTTTGGAGGCTCGCTTCGGAAGTAGTGAAGTGGGTGGGGCGGCGCTTCCGTCCGCCCCCTATCCCGAGGATCGAACGGCGTGCTTAGCAATCGGGCTTTCCGAGTGCTAATAGTGGGCCCGGAAATATGGCTTGGCCGCGATCCTGTCAAGCAAAGGTGGTTAAGCGATTGGTGAGGCGGATATAGGATGGTGGCACTGGAAACTTGTTCGGGGCGCCGACGTATTAAAGGACGTCATTGCTCCGGCAGCGGTTTTGCGCTTGGCTGCAGGAGGGGTGCGGCCATGGTCTTGTTCGGGGGAATGCCATGATCAGTTCAGCTCACGCGCGCACGGTTGCCAATCTGGCCGCCGCCTCTTGTCTGGCGCTGCTGCTGGGCGCCTGCGGCGGCGGCATGAGCCTGCCGTCCTTCTCGTCGTCCTCGCCGCCGCCCGAAGCCGAGCCGGGCGTCGCGCCCGAAATGCCTGCGACCATTCGCGCCGACGAGATCGTCGGACGCTGGGGCCTCGCCTCGTTCCAGAACCCGGCCGACCGTGCCCGCACCGAGGCTGCCGCCCGGGCCCAGTGCAAAAATCCCTACGTGATCACCGCCGGCTCCTCCGGCGGCGTGATCATGCATCTGGCCGACCAGGCGACGCCGCAGGAGCTGCGGCTGAAGGGCTCGCCGAGCGGCAAGAACTACATCGGACCGGCGGGTCCGACCCCCGGCGAGCAGGACCGCGAAATCATCTCCTTCGACGGCCGCGTCCTGATCACCCGCTTCATCGACAAGGACGCCGCCACCCGCTACGGCAACATGGTCTACGTCCGCTGCGCGCCGCGGGCGTAGCTTCTCGCCTACGTCATGCTCCGCGACAGCGGGGCATCCAGTACGCCGCGGCTTCTCGGTTCAATCACTGCTGCCTCTGGAATGCTGGATCGTCCGGTCAAGCCGGACGATGACAGCGGAGAGGATGGTCCCAAAAAGCAAAAACGCCGGCCAAAGGCCGGCGTTTTGTTTTTCTCTATCTGGCGTCCGCTCAGTCGAAGAGCGCGTCGATGTCGTCCTGCGAGGCGTGGCCGACGTCGCCGGCGAGCTTGGGGCCGTTGAGAAGCTTGTCGTCCTCGCTGCGATTGTCGACCGGCGGCACGACGTGGGACTTGATGGCGTCGACGCCGCCCCAGATCTCCATCATCGCATTGATGTGCTGCTCGATGAACTTCATCGTGGTCATGACCTTGCTGATGCGCTGGCCGGTCAGGTCCTGGAAGTTGCAGGCCTCGAAGATCGAGATGACGCGTTCCTGGATGTCGTCGGCGAGCCGCTTCTGCTGGTCGATCGAGTCCACCTTGGACATTGCGCTGGCGGCCTGGTCGATCGATTCCGCGGCTTCGAGGATCTGCTGGGTCGCCTGCTCAGTGCCGCCGACCACCGCGCCGAGCTCGCCATTGACCTTGGCCATTTCGCCGCCGTCAAAGCTCTTGCCGTGCAGCGTTGCGATTTCGCGCTTGGTGCGGTCGATGGCGTCATGGATGAGGTCGAGCTCGACCTTCAGCTTTTCGCACTGCTCGATCTGGGCCCGATAGGTTTCGAGCATGGTACGAGCCTCGGAGAGCTCGTGGGCGGTGGAGGCGTCGATCGCCGCCATGGCTGCGCTGCCGGACAAGGGCAAGGGCGCAGCGCCTTTCGCCATCTGTGCACGGATCGCACGTAGCTCGGCCATGATCTCGCTATGCATCGGGATTGCCTCTTCGGTTACGTCCAAAATCGGCATCTCGCCACCAGCGATATCCTCGACGCGAAAACGTTTGCGGTGAACAGCCATCAGGATACTCCCCCCACCTCACTCACGCGTCTTTGTAGGCAGAAGCGATTTAACACGAAGTTCACGGCAGGAACTGTTGTGCGGCTGCGCGCGACGGCGCGCAAAGAAGCGATTAACCATGCGCGCGCGGCGTTCATCGAAAATAAACGCTGATCGCCAAATTGCCCCGCTGCTGACGACGTGGTGAATCCAAACGCCGTTTCTGTTTACCAAACAAAACGGCTTTTGCCTTTTATTGACCACGTCGAGGGGCGCCGGACAGCCATCAGCTCCCACGGCGCATGTGATCGAGACGAAACAGTACAGAGTACGTCGATGTTCAAGAAAATGTCTGTCGCGCTGCTCGGCAGCGCTTGCACCTTCATTGCCGGCGCAAACAGCGCCAGCGCCTTCGACAATTCGGTGCCGAACGATCCGCCCGCGGTGCTCTACCAGCCGCAGGTGCCGCCGGCGCCGGTGCGCGTCGCCTCCAATGCGAACATGGGCGGCGGCTTCATCGAGTTCCTGTTCGGCGACGGTCCCGGCCGCGGTCCGGCCTACGCGCCCGAGCGGCCGGTCTATCAACAGCAGCCCGGCTATTACGACCAGCGCCGCCTGCCGCCGATGGGCGAGCCGCAGCAGGGTGGATATCAGCAAGGCGCGGTTCAGCAGGAGACGGCCGACCCGCGGCAGCGTCCGTTCGATCCGAGGTTCGAGAAGCAATCTGTTGACTATAGCGGCAAGGAAAGTCCCGGCACCATCGTGGTCGATACCCCGAACAAGTTCCTCTATCTCGTCGAGGGCAACGGCAGGGCGATGCGCTACGGCATTGGCGTCGGGCGTCCCGGCTTCACCTGGTCCGGCGTGAAGGCGATCACGGCCAAGCGCGAATGGCCGGACTGGACGCCGCCGGCCGAAATGCTCGCCCGCCGCCCCGATCTGCCCCGGCACATGGAAGGTGGTCCGGAGAACCCGCTCGGCGCCCGTGCGATGTATCTGGGATCGACGCTGTATCGCATCCACGGCTCCAACGAGCCCTGGACCATCGGCACCAACGTCTCCTCCGGCTGCATCCGCATGCGCAACGAAGACGTCATCGACCTCTACGGCCGCGTCAATGTCGGCACCAAGGTCGTCGTGATGTAGCCCGGCGCTCGCTGCGAGCCGTCAACTCCGCGTGTCGCGCCGGCTCGCGACGCGCGGCATCGAAGGTGTTGCGTGCCGCCGGCGTACGTCCTCCGGCTAAGGTCTAGGCTGGCCGACGATGCCCCGTCGAAGCCAGACGAGGGGCAACAGAGCAGCGACGACGCGTTGACGAATGGGAAAGCGATGCGCGAGCGGAGCGCTTCAATCGCCGCGCCGACAGCTCGGCCTTCTTGACGAGCTCGTGCAGTCCCTCCAACTCCGACAACTCGGTGATGAGATGAGTTGTCACGTTGGTCAGGGTGGCGATGCGCTGCTGAAGTGGACTCATTTTTAAAACCCCGACTATAACCAAGAGAGGCAACCACATCGGTGTGTGGCATGAGCAACGTGTTCTTCCAGTTGAACACCCATGTCCGCATTTGGAAATCCGGGAGTCTACGGCTGCGCGTGTCAGATGCCGATTTGATTTGTCATGGTGAATTCAGGCACGTCGGGTAACGTTCAGCCAGTCCAATGACGCTGCACATTAGTCATACTATATCGAACGTCCCAGCTGCTTGCCGTCGCACAAAAGGCGCTCGGGGCACGCTCTAAAGAAAACGGCCGCCGAGAGGCGGCCGTCCGCATCTTTCGGGCGAATTGCTCACGCGTAATCGCTGCCGCCATCGTCGTCGCCGCCGAAATCGCTGTCGTCGGCCACGTCCATATTGCCGTCGTCGTTGTTGTCGCCGTAGTTCTGGTCGTTGTCGTTACGATCGTTGTTCGCCTGGTCGGAGAAGCTCTGGCGAGACTCGCGGTTCGAGCCGATGTCGTTGAGGCCGGCATCGCGCGCGAGCGAGCCGCCGGACTGATCGCTGCCGCCCCAAGGACTTCCACCAGCGCCGCGGTCGCCGAGGGCATTGGTGTCGCCAAAGGCCTGCTGATGCGATCCGCCCATCATGCCGCGGATGCTCGAGAGCAGCAGCGAGCCACCGACGACGCCGGCGGCAGCTGCCGCCGCGGTGCCGAGGAACGAGCCGCCGCCACCGCCCATCGGCGGTGCGCCATAACCCTGGCCCGGGCCCTGACCTGGAGCTTGGCCTGGACCTTGGCCGTAAGGCGGCTGACCGTAGCCCGGTTGCGTCTGCTGCATCGCTCCGCCGCTGTTCCAGACCGGCCGCGCGTCACGCGGCGGCACGTTCGGAACCGAGCCGCGCGAGGGGCCTCCGCCGAACAAGGTGTCGCGCATGGTGTCGAGGAAGCCGCCGGACTGTGCCTGCTCGGGCCCATGGGCCGCTTCCAGCTCCTGGATGCGGTTATGGGCGCGCTTTAGCGCTTCATCCTGCAGCAGCGTGGTCTGCACCAGCGCATAGATCGCGCCGGGTGCCTTGCGCAGCCCGTCCGAGATCGCGGCGATCGCGTCGGGATCGCGCGGTGCGTTTTCCAGTTTCGAAAGCCGGTCGAAAAGGTCGTCGACGAGCTGGCGTTCCTGCGGCGTCATGATCAGTCTCCCTCGCGCAAAACAAGCGCGAAGCAGATGTAGGGTTCCATTGTGGCCCCAACAGTGCCGGCCGGATTAAATTTCGGTATGCGACAAGCTGCCCCGCGGCTTGCTGTCATCCCAGCGTGGCGCGGCTGTCCGCCAGCAGACGCGCGAAGGCGTCGCCGGCCAGATAGGCGTGCTCGCGTTCGCGGACATCGGTCATCGGATCGAGGCCGGCGAGGACATCGTCGACGAAGCCGGGATGGCACATCACGAGGCCGCCATCCGGCAAGCCTTCCAGGAATTGCCGCATCAGCTCGCCAAAATCGGCCGCCCGCGTGAAGTCATAGGCGCCGGCAAAGCCCGGGTTGAAGCTGAGGCCGGCGCTGCCGGCACGGCGGCGGAATTGGGCGCTGAGGATGTCGAGCACGATGGCCTTGGGTGAGGCCAGCCGCTGCCTGAGCGGCAGGTCGCGGCCGCCCTGGCGCACCCAGGCGTTCGGCGCGCCTTCGCTGACCGCATCGACGAAGCCGTCGCGCACCTGCGGATAGAGCTGCACATGCTGATGGCCGTCGACGAAGTCAGGCGCGCACCCGAACGCTTCGGCAAAGGCGGCGAGCTGCGCCTTCACCTCGTTGCGGACGAATTCGCGGTCGAGCCGCCGCAAAATGCCCGCGCGCAGCAGCTTCGGAAACGGCATGAACATGTCGCCGTCGAGCGGACGAAAATGCATGGTGAGGGGGCGGAACGGCGCCGACAGCGTCACGTGCAATCCGATCGCGCAGCGCGGGCTCGTCTTCGCCGAGGCCTGGAGCGCCTCGACCTCGCTGCGCGCGATCGCAGGCCCCACCATCATCACCGAGGTGGCGTTGAGACGGCCGCGTTCGATCAGGTCGCGGATGGCGCGGTTGACGCCCGGGCTGATGCCGTAATCGTCGGCACAGAGCCAGATCCGCCGCAGGCCCGCGGCCGCGCTCATTCGGCGGCCGTCCTCTTCGCGGCATCGTCGGCTTCGAAGTGCTTTTCACTATGCTCGGCGACGAAGTAGATCGGGCGCGCCTTCAGCTCGGACAGGATCTTGCCGATATATTCGCCGACGATGCCGATCATGATGAGCTGCACGCCGCCGATCGTCATCAGGCCGATCACGAGCGAGGGATAGCCGGGCACCTGCTTGCCGGTCGTGAACACCTCCCAGAGGATCGAAAGGCCGAACAGGAAGGCGCCACCGGCGAGAATGACGCCGAGCAGGCTGGCAAAGCGCAGGGGGGCGACCGAAAACGAGGTCAGGCCCTCGATCGACAGGCCGAGCAGGCTTGCGGCGTTGAAGGTGGTGACGCCGTGGGCGCGTGCGGCAGGCTCGTAGTCGACGCGGATCTGGCGGAAGCCGATCCAGCTGGCGAGGCCCTTGAAGAACCGGTTGCGCTCGGGCAGCTGCCTGAGCGCTGTGACCGCGCGCGGTGACAGCAGGCGGAAGTCGCCGGCGTCCTCGGGAATCTTCTGCCGGGCCCCCCAATTGATCAGCGCGTAGAAGCCGTGCACGGCGACCCGGCGCAGGAAGGTCTCGTTGTCGCGATGCGCCTTGGCGGTGTAGACGACGTCATAGCCGTCATCGATCCAGTGCCGCACCAGCTGTTCGATCAGCGCCGGCGGATGCTGGCCGTCGCCGTCCATGAACATGACGGCGCCGAGCCGGGCATGGTCGAGGCCGGCCATCAGCGCCGCCTCCTTGCCGAAATTGCGCGACAGCGACACCACCTGGACGTCGATCGCGTCGGCCGGCAGCGAGCGGGCGATCGCCAGCGTCGCATCCTTGCTGCCGTCGTCGACATAGACGACCTCGCAAGCCAGCCGATAGCGCTCCCGCAAGGTCTTTGCGAGATCGCAGATGCGCTGGTGCAGGGCGGCAAGGCCCGCCGCCTCGTTGTAAACGGGGACGACGATCGACAGTCCCTTCGCGGCTGCGGTGCCTGCGGTCGTCGTCATGCCGGAAACGTCAGAGCCCAGCGTCATCGATCAAGGTTCCAGAGGCGTTCAAAGTCATCTCAACAGCATATGGTAGCCGCCATTTGCTGTCGCAAAGCTGAACGAAAAGCCGAACGTCCCAGGGCTCACCGCCGCAGGAACGCCTCGAGCTTGGCGAACAGCGGGTTCTCCCGGTCGAACACGTAGTCGAGCGAAACCACCGAGACGGTTTCGGCGCCATGCTCGCGCAGGAAGCTTGCCAGCGCATAGAGCTGCCCCGGTGGGCAGTGCAGCGTCAGCATGCCTGACGAGGTCGGCCCGCCGAACGGAGCCTCGACGCCATACCGGCTGTGGGCTTCGCCGAGCAGGGCGGCGTCGCATTGCCGGAAGCGGGTGCGGACCTCGCGATATTTGTTGGCCCGCGCCCTTGCTGCGATGTGATCGAGGATGACGCGCGCGGTCTCCCGCGCCTGCGGCGTCCAGTCGGCCTCTTTCGAGGCGACCAGATTGGCCTGGCTGCGCAGGATCACGCCGTCGTCGAGCACCCGCAAGCCGTTGGCGGCAAGCGTCGCGCCCGTGGTGGTGATGTCGACGATCAGCTCGGCGCTGCCGGCCGCCGGCGCGCCTTCGGTCGCGCCGCTACTCTCGACGATGCGGTAATCGGTGATGCCGTGGCTCTGGAAGAAGGTGCGGGTGAGGTTGATGAACTTGGTCGCGACCCGCATCCGCATGTGATGCTGCTCGCGGAAGCCGGTGGTGACGTCGTCGAGGTCGGCCATGGTGCGAACGTCGATCCAGGCCTGCGGCACCGCGACGACGACGTCGGCATAGCCGAAGCCGAGCCCATCGATCAGCGACACGCGCTTGTCGGCGTCCGCGATGTTCTCGCGCACCAGGTCTTCGCCGGTGACGCCGAGATGCGCAAGACCGCGCGACAGTTGCGAGGCGATCTCGCTCGCCGAGAGATAGGCGACCTCGACATGGTCGAGGCCTGCAAGCGTGCCGCGATAGTCGCGGGCGCCGCCGGCCTTCGACAGCTTGAGGCCGGCACGGGCGAAGAAGGCTTCGGTGTTTTCCTGAAGGCGACCCTTGGAGGGAACGGCCAGAACGAATGGCGCGCTCATGACTTAAGCTCCCACCTTGCGGCCGATCTTCGTCAGCGCGTCCACCCAGACCGAGAAGCCGACCGCAGGGATCGGTTCAGGCGATCCCAGCTGGGTCATCAGCCCGTCATAGCGGCCGCCGGCAACCAGCGGCTCGGCGCCGTTGCCCCGGTGGTGCAGCTCGAATTCGAAGCCGGTGTAATAGTCGAGCCCGCGCCCGAACGCGGTCGAGAAGCGCGTCTGCTTCACGTCGATGCCGCGCGCCGCCATGAAGCCGACCCGGCTCTCGAACTGGTCGATCGCAGCCGTGAGGTCGAGCTTGGCGTCGGCAGTGAGCGCGCGCAGCTCGGCGATGGCATCGTCGGGATTGCCTGCGATCGTCAGGAAGCGCTTGAGCACGGTGATCGCCTCGCGCGGCAGCGCGCCGCCCTTCAGCGTCGATTGCTCGAGGAAGCGATCGGCGATCTCGGCCGTGGTGCGTCCCCCGACATTGGTGGTGCCGGCGATCGACATCAGATCGGTGACGAAGGCGAGCGCTGCCTTGCGGTCGGAGCCGGCGAGGGCGGCGAGCACGCCCTCATATTCGCTGCGGGTCGCCGTGGTCGCGGCCGCCAGCCGTTCCAGATCCTCTTCGAGGCTGATCTTGCGGTTGAAGTCCTTGACCAGGCGGCGCCGCCAGACCGGATAGAGGTCGAGCGCATCGAGCAGCGCATTGAACAGCGCCACGTCGCCGGTGCGGATCTCGACGTCGCGGACACCGAAGGCCGCGGTTGCTTCGAGCCCGAGCGCCAACGTCTCGGCGTCGGCGGCGGCGCGGTCCTGGCGGCCGAATGATTCGATGCCGGCCTGCAGGAATTCGCTGGCCTGGCCGCTGCGGTAGCGGAACACCGGGCCGAGATAGCTGAACCCGGCCGGCTGGCCGGCACGACCGGAGCTCAGGTAGTCGCGCGCCACCGGAATGGTCAGGTCCGGGCGCAGGCACAGCTCCTCGCCCGTGAGGTCCGTGGTCAGGTATAGGCTCTTGCGGATATCCTCGCCGGAGAGGTCCAGGAACGGCTCGGCCGGTTGCAGGATGGCGGGCTCGGCCCTGACGTAACCGGCCTGCGCGAACGACAACAGCAGCGTATCCGCCCAGGCGGCGGAGCCGGCAGCATTTGAGGTGGCAGTCGCGGTCATAATTGGGGTCCATCGTCCCGGTGGAACCGGGCAGGCAAGGGGAGGCAAGCGAATTGCGCAGCCCTTAGCATGGTCGATGCGCGGTTTCGACCTCCAAAGGATCAATCGCTTAATGGACGGGCAATGGACGTTCTCGACGCGCGAGGGGAGCCACCTGGGCCGCCGCGGGCTCGCTCAACCTCTCCCGCTTGCGGGGGAGGTCGGCGCGAAGCGCCGGGTGGGGGCTCTTTCCGCTAGGGGAATTTCTCCCTAAGCCTCAGACAATCCCGACGCGGAGGCACCCCCACCCCAACCCTCCCCCGCAAGCGGGAGAGGGGGCGCGTCTCCCCTGCGGCTGCCAATCGAGCCTTGTCAGATGCCGGTCTTGCCACCCCAATCACCCAGCACCGCCTGCACCAGCGCCAGCGCGGCCACGGCGGCGGTATCGGCCCGCATGATCCGCGGGCCGAGCGCCAGCCGGAGGATCTTGGGCTGCCGCAGCAGCAGGGCGCGCTCCTCTTCGGCAAAGCCGCCTTCGGGGCCGATCAGCACGTCGATCCCCTGTCCGGCCTCGCGGGCGTTTTGCAGGCTTTGAACCGGGTTTTGCAGCTCCGCCGCCTCGTCGCAGAAGATCAGCAGGCGGCCCGCGGGGCGCTGACTGAGATACCGCTCCAGCGGCACCGGCTCGGCGACCGTGGCGATGCTCAGGATGCCGCATTGCTCGGCCGCCTCGACGACATTGGCGCGCATCCGCTCGGTGTTGACCCGGGAGGCCTGGGTGAACCGGGTCAGGACCGGCTGCAGGCCGGCGGCGCCCATCTCGATGGCCTTCTGGACCATGTAATCCAGCCGGGCATGCTTGAGCGGGGCGAAAACGTAGGCGACGTCAGGCAGCCCGTCCTGGGGCCGGGTCTGCTGCAGGATCACGAGGCCGTCCGGACGCTTGCGACCTTCGATGGCGGCCTGCCACTCCCCGTCGCGGCCGTTGAAGGCCAAAACCTCGGCCCCGGCGGCAAGCCGCAGCACATTGCCGAGATAATTGCTCTGGTCGCGGTCGAGCGGGATCCTGGCGTCCTGGGCAAGGGGAGCGTCGACGAACAGGCGGGGAGCGCGAAAATCGTGGGAGGGCATCGTTCAGGAGTCCGATTTGGGGCCGTTCTTAACCGAAAGCAGCCTTTCCGGGGGTAAATATTGCCGAAATGGTGCGTCCCCGCGCCGCGCTATTGCCCTATTCAACGGGTTGTTAAGCGCCGGCGGGAATCGTAAAAACGCGAACACGCTGGTTGCGCTTCAATTGGGAAGACGCTGAACCCCGTAGCTCCTGCCGGAGAGACTATCCTGATGATCCGTCATTTGATGGTTCCGATCACTGCCGCCATGGTCACCCTGAGCACCGCGGGCGCCTATGCGCAAAGCGCCTTCCCGGCGCCGCTGCCGAACCAGGCCGCCACCAGTTCCGCGTTTCCCCCGGTGAACGGCTCGGCGCCGACCGCTTCGGTCGGCACGGCACCGCAATCGTCCTTTCCCGTGAACGGCGCCGCGCCCGTCGGCGGCGCTGGCGCATTCAGCGCGGCCCCGCCGACCCAGGGCGGCCCCGGCGAGGACTGCATGAAGGCTTTCATTCCTCTGCGCGAGGAAGCCGAGAAGCGCGGCAAGCTGATCAAGGCCGCGAGCGACCGTCATGCGCCGCCGGACGAAGCCTGCAAGCTGATCCGCAATTTCAGCCAGGCTGAGACCAAGATGATCAAGTACATCGAGTCCCACGCCGCCAAATGCGGAATCCCGCCGCAGATCGGCGCGCAGATGAAGGACGGTCACAAGAATACCGAGGCCATGGCGACGAAGGTCTGCAACGTCGCGCAGCAGATGCAGAACCAGCCGCGCGGTCCGGCCGGCCCGTCGTTGAGCGAGGTGCTAGGTTCAGGCTCGGCGCCTGAGGCCAATGCCGGCAAGAAGGGCGGCAGCACCTTCGACACGCTCAACGGCAACGTCCTGACCCGATGATACACGTGCCGCCGATTTGAAGTTCCTACGGTGTTTGCCGCGAGATCCTCATGAGAACTTCAATTCGATAAGCGGCACGTGAATTATAGTTTCTTGCTAGTGCCCTTGTAGTTTTCGAAGTTCGTACCGGGATACGCCGCGATGGAATACGAACTTCGAAAACTGGACACTAGCACATCCGCCCGCGTTGCCGATTCCACCGGCAACTGGGTTGATACGCTGGCGCCGCCATGGGCGCGGCCCTATTTGCGATTGTCCCGCTTCGATCGTCCGATCGGCTCCTGGCTGCTGTTGATGCCGTGCTGGTGGTCGGCGGCGCTCGCGAGCGGCATGGCGCATGACGTCCGCGGACTGCCGCTCACCATCGTGCTGTTCTTCATCGGCGCCTTCGTGATGCGCGGAGCGGGCTGCACCTGGAATGACATCACCGACCGCGACCTCGACGACAAGGTCGAGCGCACCCGCTCGCGGCCGCTGCCGTCGGGGCAGGTGAGCACGAAGCAGGCGCTGGCTTGGATGGTCGTGCAGGCGCTGATCGGCCTTATCGTGCTGCTGCAGTTCAACCGCTTCGCGATTGCGACCGGCATCGCCTCGCTCCTGATCGTCGCGATCTACCCCTTCATGAAGCGCATCACCTGGTGGCCGCAGATCGTGCTCGGGCTTGCCTTCTCCTGGGGCGCCCTGATGGGATTTGCCGTCACCTTCGGCCGCATCGACGTCACCGCGATGGTGCTCTATGCCGGCGCGATTTCATGGGTGATTGGCTATGACACGATCTACGCGCATCAGGACGCCGACGACGACGCGCTGATCGGCATCAAGTCCACCGCGCGCCTGTTCGGCGCGCATACGCACCAGGCGCTGATCCTGTTCTACGGGCTCGCTGTGATGCTGATCGGTGTCGCGCTGGCCTCAGGCGATGCGCGCTGGCCGGCCTGGCTCGGGCTTGCCGCCTTCGCCGCGCACCTGGCCTCGCAGATCGTGCGCTTGCGGATCGATGATCCCGAGCTGTGTTTGCGCTTGTTCAAGTCGAACAGGGATGCGGGTCTGTTGCTGTTTGCAGGATTGCTCGCCGACGCGGTGATGCGGGCGTAGCTCCCGTAGGGTGGGCAAAGGCGCACTTGCGCCGTGCCCACGAGCTCTCAATGATTGACAAAAAGGTGGGCACGCTTCGCTTTGCCCACCCTACGGCACCTGTGAATGCCGTTTAATTCCTCGCGATGATCTCGCGTTCTTCGCGATGAACCGACAGCTCCCGCGCCATCGCAACACGGCGGCGCATCAGGAATTTCGGACGGCGGGCGCGGATCGCATTGGCGCGGCGGCGGCGGGCCGCGGGCTTGCGCGCGCCTTCGTCGAGCTGCGGAAGCGCGAACAGCTCGCTCCAGATCGCCAAGGCCTCGACGAGCTCCTCGCCGTCGGCGCCGACGAGCAGCGGAACGGAGAGCGAGGGATCGCGATGCACCAGGACGATGGCCTGCGCTTCGTCATTGCCGCGCAGTGCGACGCCTGTGAAGTCGCTGACGCGGACGTTGATCGCCATCTGCATGCCGCGAACGGCACGGCGAAGCACGACGCGTTCGCGATGAAGCTCGATCTGCCTGACATGTCCGTCGGCGCGCGGATCGTGCGCATCGAAGCGGACCGGAAGGGAAAGGGGGTCGAGCCGCAGAGAGCGGCTCGACCCGGCGGGAGCGACCCCGCATGTTGCTGTTTGACGCCTCACGGCTTTAGTTCTCCCCGCCGGGATTATGTTCCCGGTCGATGCGAGGACCTTAGCGCGCCGCTTTCCGAAACCGCTTAAAAAGGCTGGTTAACCCACCGTCACTGCTGCTCATGATTGACAAGACCTTGGCGCGCATGATTGACGAGACGTTGCGCCAAAGGTGCGAATCTGAGCTTTTGGCGGGCTGAAAATGCTTGAAGTCCGCGCGATCAGGGCACATCTGTGGGTTCCGGTCCCGAACCCCCGCCCCAACAGGATTTCGTTCGTGAACTCTTCACCATCCGCAAGCTCGACGCTTTCGTCCAAGGATTCCTCCAAGAGGTCAAAGGCCAGCCGCGACCTGTTCGACCAGTCCGCTTTGTCGGATCTGGCGCAGCGGCTGGTGGAGGCGGCCAAGCGCGCCGGCGCGGATGCGGCCGACGCGGTCGCGGTGCGCGGCGTCTCGCAAGGCGTCGAGGTGCGCGACGGACGCGTCGAGGAATCCGAGCGCTCCGAGGGCGACGACGTCGGCCTGCGGGTACTGGTCGGCCAGCGCCAGGCGGTGGTCTCGACCAACGACGTCAGCGGCGATGCCGTGACCAAGCTCGCCGAACGCGCGGTCGCTATGGCGCGCGTCGCGCCCGACGACAAATATGTCGGGCTCGCCGATCCCGCGCTGCTCGCACGCGACTTCCCCGATCTCGATCTGCTCGATCCCGATGTGCCTGCCACCAGCGAGCTCGAGCGCCGCGCACTCGCGGCCGAAGCTGCCGCGCTCGCCGTGAAGGGCGTCACCAAATCCGGCGGCGCCTCGGCCTCCGCGGGCATGGGCGGCATGGTGCTGGTCACCTCGACCGGCTTCCACGGCTCCTATTTGCGCTCCAGCCAGGGCATCTCGGCCACCGCCATCTCGGGCGAAGGCACCGGCATGGAGCGCGATTACGACTTCACCTCGGCGCCGCATGGCGCGGACCTGTTGTCGCCGGAGATCGTCGGCCGTTCCGCCGGCGAGCGCACCGTGGCGCGCTCCAATCCGCGCAAGGTCGAGACCTGCAAGGTGCCCGTCGTGTTCGATCCCCGCGTCGCCGGCTCCCTGGTCGGCCATGTCGTCGGCGCCATCAACGGCGCCTCGATTGCGCGCAAGACCAGTTTCCTCAAGGACAAGCTCGGCCAGCAGCTGTTTGCGAAGAACATCCGCATCATCGACGATCCCCTGCGCAAGCGCGGCCTGCGCTCGCAGACGTTCGACGCCGAAGGCGTTGCCGTGAAGAAGATCGCGCTGATCGACGAGGGCGTGCTGACGACCTGGCTGCTCGACTGCGCCACTGCGCGCGAGCTCGGCCTTGCCACCACCGGCCACGCCCATCGCGGCGTCTCCTCCTCGCCTTCGCCCGGGCCGTACAATTTGCATCTCGAGCCTGGCACACCGAGCCCGGCCGAGCTGATCGCCGACATCAAGCAGGGCTTCTACGTCACCGATCTGATCGGCTCCGGCGTGAACGGCGTCACCGGCGATTACAGCCGCGGCGCCTCCGGCTTCTGGATCGAGAACGGCGAGATCACCTATCCCGTCAGCGAGGTGACGATCGCCGGCCATCTGTTCGAGATCTTCAAGTCGATGCAGCCCGCGAACAATCTCGAGTTCCGCTACGGCATCAATGCGCCGACGGTGCGCATCGAGGGATTGACGCTTGGCGGACGTTGAGGCGAACGCCCCGGGCGAGACCATCCTGACGCGCGACGCGGCCCTGCTGCAGGATACGGTGCGCGAGGCGGGTGCGCTGGCGCAGTCGATGTTTCGTACAGAACTGAAGAAGTGGACCAAGGGCGCATCCTCGCCGGTCTCCGAAGCCGACATTGCCGTCAACGACCTGCTCGAAGCGCGCCTGCGCATCGCGACGCCGGATTACGGCTGGCTCTCGGAGGAGAGCGCCGACGACGCTGCCCGGCTGTCGCGGCGGCTGACCTGGATCGTCGATCCCATCGACGGCACGCGCAACTATCTCAACGGCCACGACGATTGGTGCGTCAGCGTCGCGCTGGTCGAGGATGCCGCGCCGGTGCTGGCCGCGGTGTTCGCGCCGACGAGCGGCGAGTTCTTCTTCGCCGCACGCGGCCAGGGCACCACGCTCAACGGCGCAGCCGTGCAGGCTTCGCCCGGATCCGCGCTCGACTTCTCCCGCATCGCAGGCCCGAAACCGATGGTCGAGCGGCTCAACAGATCAGGCGGCGAGATCAAGCTGCATCCGCGAATCGGCTCGCTCGCGCTGCGCCTGTGCCGGGTCGCCCATGGCGCGCTGGATGCGGCTTTTGCGGGGGGCAACAGCCATGATTGGGACCTTGCGGCGGCCGATTTGATCGTGCAGGAAGCCGATGGTAGGATGAGCGACCTCTCCGGAGAACCCATCCTCTATAACCGCCGGGAAGTGGCGCACGGGGTGCTGGTGGCAGCGGGACGCGATCGTCATGCGGGCATTGTCGCGCATTTTCGAAACCGCCCCTTGGCCTAAAGCGCTTTTCGTCGTGCTCGTCGAACACTGCTTTTGCCGGGCAGCCCGTTAGGAACAGAACTCATGCCAGATAGTGCCCCGCAACAACTGCTTCACCTCGTCATCGGCGGTGAGCTCGTCGATCTCGAGCACAACACCTTCAAGAATCTCGACGACGTCGAGATCGTCGGCCTCTATCCGAATTATGCGACCGCCCATGCCGCCTGGCGGGCCAAGGCGCAGAGCACGGTCGACAACGCGCAGATGCGCTATTTCATCGTCCACCTCCACCGGTTGCTCGACCCGAATCAAGAACCGGCGCGTTGAAAAAACTGCTTCGCAATACGCTGCGAAGCAGCTTCGTTCAGCGTGCCGTCGGGGTCCTGGCGGCCGAATATCTGCGTCTGGTCTGGCGGACCAACAAATTCACGTTGGATCCGCCCGACGTCTATGCGCAGGTTGAGCCGCAGCTCCCTGCGATCTTCGCGTTCTGGCACGGCCAGCATTTCCTCACGCCCTTCATCAAGAACCAGAACAAGGCTTCCTATCGCGCCAAGGTCCTGATCTCCCGCCACCGCGACGGCGAGTTCAATGCGATCGCCGCCGAGCGGCTCGGCATCGGCACCATCCGCGGTTCCGGCGATCATGGCGGCGCCTTCCACCGCAAGGGCGGGGTCGGCGCCTTCAAGGAAATGGTGCGCACGCTCCAGACCGGTTGTAATGTCGCGCTGACCGCCGATGTCCCCAAGCGCTCGCGCGTGGCCGGGCTAGGCATTATCATGCTGGCACGGGAATCGGGGCGGCCGATCATGCCTTTCGCGATGGCGACCAGCCGCTTCGTCCGGCTCAAGAACTGGGACCGCACCACCATCAATTTGCCATTCGGGCGGGGCGCATTGGTCGGCATCAAGGAAATCCACGTTCCCGCAGATGCCGACGCCGCCATGATGGAAGCGTTGCGGCAGGAGCTGGAAGACACGTTGAACGAGGCGACCCGCCGCGCCTATGCGCAACTCGGCCGCCCGGGACCGGAAGATGCCTAATTCGTTGCCGATGACGCTGCGGATGTATCAGCGGCTGGCCTCCGGCCTGGTGCCGCTTGCGCCGGCGCTGATCAAGCGGCGGCTGAAGCAGGGCAAGGAGGATCCCGCGCGCGTCGGCGAGCGGCGCGGCCTGTCCCGGGACGTGCGGCCGCATGGTCCGCTGGTCTGGATCCACGGCGCCAGTGTCGGCGAGGTGCTGGCCGCTGCGGCGCTGGTCGAGCGGTTGCGCGATCTCAATCTGCGCATCCTGCTCACCTCGGGCACCGTCACCTCGGCCGCCGTGGTCGCAAAGCGGTTTCCGCCCGACGTCATCCATCAATACGTGCCGTATGATTCCCCGCGCTATGTCGCGCGCTTCCTCGATCATTGGAAGCCGTCGCTGGCGCTGTTCATCGAATCCGATCTGTGGCCGAACCTGATCCTGGCGGGCGCTAGCCGCCGGGTGCCGATGGTGCTGATCAACGGGCGGATGTCGCCGCGCTCCTTCCCGCGCTGGCGCCGCATGCACGGCACCATCTCGGCGCTGCTGTCGCGGTTCGACATTTGCCTGGCGCAGTCGAAGACCGATGCCGAGCGTTTCTCCGCGCTCGGCGGCCGCGACGTCGTCACCACGGGCAATCTCAAGCTCGACGTGCCGGCGCCGCCGGCCGATCCCGCCAAGCTCGAACGGCTGATGGCGATGACGCGCGGGCGCCCCATCATCGTCGCGGCCTCGACCCACCCGGGCGAGGACGAGATGCTGGTCGCGGCGCATCGCAGCCTCGCCGGCTTCTTCCCGCAGCTCCTCACCGTGATCGTGCCGCGCCATCCCGATCGCGGCTCCTCGATTGCTGGCTTGATCACCGCCTCGGGCCTGAAGCCGGCATTGCGCTCACGCGAGGAGCTGCCGACCGCGACCACCGACATCTATGTCGCCGACACCATGGGCGAGCTCGGCCTGTTCTACCGGCTGTCGCCGATCGTGTTCATGGGCGGATCGCTGATCCGCCATGGCGGCCAGAACCCGATCGAGGCGATCAAGCTCGGTGCCGCGATCGTCCATGGCCCGCACGTCTTCAACTTCGCCGATGTCTATGAGGCGCTCGACGGCAGCGGCGGTGCGCGCCAGGCCGACACGCAGGAGGCGCTGGTCAAGCAGCTCGGCCAGCTGCTGGCCGATCCCGCCTTGCGCGACAAGATGCAGCGCGCGGGCAGCGGCGTGGTCGAGGATCTCGGCGGCGCACTCGATCGCACCATGATCGCGCTCGAGCCGTATCTGCTGCAGCTGCGGATCGAGATGGGAGCCGCCAATGCGTGAGCCGGCCTTCTGGTACCGGCCACGTTCCCTCCAGTCGTACGTGTTATGGCCGCTCGGAGCGCTCTATGGCGCAATCACCGAACGGCGCATGCTGCGCAAGGGCGTGGATGCCGGCATCCCCGTGATCTGCGTCGGCAATTATCATGTCGGCGGCGCCGGCAAGACACCGACCGTGTTGGCGCTGACGAAGCTTTTGCGCGAGCTCGGCGAGACCCCGGTGGTGCTCAGTCGCGGCTATGGCGGACGCCTGCAGGGCCCGGTCATGGTCGACCCCGCGCGCCACACCGCGTCCGACATCGGCGATGAGCCCTTGATGATGGCGCGCGACGTCCCGGTCGCGGTCGCGCGGGATCGCCTCGAGGGTGTCGCGCTGGCGAAGTCGCAAGGCGCCACCGTCATCCTGATGGACGACGGTTTCCAGAACCCGCGCCTGGTCAAGGACACTTCGCTGATCGTGATCGATAGCGAACGTGGCCTCGGCAATGGCAAGGTGTTTCCGGCCGGCCCGCTGCGCGCGCCGCTGAAGACGCAGCTCGCGCGCACCGATGCGCTGGTGCTGATCGGCGACGGCCGTGCCGCCAACGATGTCGCGGCCGAGCTTGCCAAGCGCGACAAGCCGGAGCTGCGCGCGCGTCTGAGGCCGGACGCCGGGTCGGTCGCAAGACTGTTGGGCAAGCCGGTGTTCGCATTCGCGGGCATTGGCGATCCCGAACGATTCTTCCGCAGCTTGCGCGCCTGTGGCATCGAGGTCGCGCGCACGCGCGCCTTCGCCGATCATCACATGTTTTCAAACGACGAGATCGCAGCGCTCGCAGCGGAGGCGCAGCGCGAGCAGCACACGCTGGTGACGACGGAAAAGGATCTCGCGCGCCTCCGCGGCCGCGAGGGACTGCCTGCTAGCATCGTGCCGTTCGCTGTGCAGCTCGAATTCGATGATCCGACAGCGCTCCGGCAATTGATCAGCGATCATCTCTACAAGGCGCGCGAGCGGCGGTTCAGCAGGCGATGATCTCGTTTGGTGGGTAAGCTAGTCCGCCGTAGCCAAAGAGCGGAGGATGGAAAAACAATTCATCCATCGCCATGCGGTATTCGACAACTGATCGGGCGACATGTCGCGGCTGATGAATTCTCTTCCGCACGTTCGGGAGTTGATGTAGCCTTTGATGAGAGCCGTCACCGGGACGTGCCGACCTCCCGGAAATCATCGACGGCGTTTATGCCCACGGCGGGCAGTACCTTCATCACTCAGATGCAGCGGCCGTAACGATCAGTTCGGAACGGCAGGGAAAATCATTGCCAAAAACCAGAGGAGAACATGCCATGCATTTTTGCCTCACCGGACAATACACCCCACGCGCTCTCAATGCCATTTTGGAGAATCCCACCACCGATCGCCAGGAGGCGGCACGAAAGCTCATCGAAGCGGCCGGCGGAAAGCTGCTTTCGATGTACAGCGTTGCGGCCGACGGTCCAGGCGTTTTGGTAATTTTCGATGTGCCTGATCCGGGTGCGGCGCCGGCCATTTCCGGCCTGACCGTCACCGCAGGCACCCTGCAGAATGTGAAACTGACCAGGTTGTTCACGCAGGACGAGATCAAGCAGGTCCGCCAGAACGCGGCGAAGCTGCGTTCTTCGTATACCCCGCCCGGAAGCTGACATCAGGATCTGAAGCGCGATGCGATGAGGATGAATCGTCATCGCGCTTTAGGTTGTTGTTTAAGCATGATCTTTTCGGAAAACCGCTGCGCACTTTTCCGGATCATGCTTTAGAGCTTCGGTTCTAATTGAATCAGAACCGAAGCTCTGGATTCCCGTTCTTGGCGCGTCGTCTTCACGCGTACCGGTATCGCAATTCAGCAATCAGTCGTGCTCACCACGCCCCGACGGCCATTAATCCAATAATGGTCAGGCACGAGACGCAGGCTACCGCGACGGTATAGCATTCGGGTGTATTCATTGCTCACTCCCAAACTGTTGCCAATTGCTTGGTCACTGCTACGCGGGAGAGATCGCCGGTCGCGGGCCACTTCAATGCGGCAGGCCGTGAACGGTCTTGCGATGTGCGTCCGTCCTCTCATCGTCAACCTGATCCGCAGGATGACGAAGCGCTTCGAGAGCTTCGGAGCGTTCAGCTGCGATCAGAAGCTGTTTGCGCATTTCAGCGAGACGGGCGCGACAATATTCACGATAGAGCAAGTCCAATATGGTGGGCATGATCACCCCCATCGTTTGACTCTCGATTTACAGATATTCCACCGCAAATTTTCGAGGTGATCGTAGCCCGTCGGATGGCTCTTTCGATATGAGCCCGTTCACAGACTGCGCCAATTCCAAAGCTCGATGGCTGTTTGGTTGACTTGATTGTCTGTGCGATAAAAGGAACAGGGCCAATCACCTAACGAACACTGTAGCAGCTCTCTGTTTCAACAAGACTTCGTCAAACAACTTAAGGGCGCCGGATTGCAACAAAGAATCCAACCACAACGCGAAATGACTAACTACGGAGTGCAAGTATTCTTCGATGCAACGCGGATCGGCACCACGGAGATCTTTTCCTCGGTGAGACTCGCGGTTCAGGTGCACGCGAACATCGTCTCCATCCCATGACGCGAAAAAAAGCTGCACCGCTCGCGCCACGCCGCACTGCTACGCTTTGCCTGCCCTGCAGCAGCCTGCCATTCAGGCGACATTCATCGCAAAACGCCTATCGGTTCCCGACGATCAGGAGAATTCGATGAAACTGCCGTCTGCGACCGTTGCCGCCAGCCTTGTGTGTCTGATCGTTGCGCCCGTCTTCGCGCAAACTCCCGCGCCGACAGCAAGCCCGACCGTCACCGTGCCGGTTCCTGCGACCAAGCGCGTGACGTGCCTTGCGACGACCGCGAGCCTGAAAGGGCAGGACAAGCGCGACCAGCTGCAGCTCTGCATGGCGCAGGCGCGGCTCGATTGCCTGAAGCAGGCGATCGATCAGAAGGTCGTCGGCGAAGCCAGGAAGAGCGCGATCAAGACTTGTGTGGGTGCGGATGGTCCCGAGCAGCAATAGCAGAACGACGCCAAGCGTTCGGTCTCGTAGGGTGGGCAAAGGCGCAAAGCGCCGTGCCCACGGTCTCGTCGCAATCAAGACGAACAACGTGGGCACGCTTCGCTTTGCCCACCCTACGAGAGTTACGAGAGCGGAAAGCTCATTGCTGCGGTTTCGGCGCGCCGGGGAAATGCCGCTGCAGCACGGCGGCGGGTGTGGCGTAGGCCTCTTGCAAATCCACGCTCCAGTACTTCAGCTCGTCGAGCGGAATCCGCGTGTCGGTGATGGCACAGCGCACGAAGGTCCCCGGCGAGATCACGCGGAAGTCGCCGTCGAGATATTGCACTTGCGCTTCGCCATGGCCCGAGGGGCCGAACTTGTTCAGCACGGTCGAAAGTCTCCGTGGAAGGCCGCTCCGTGGAAACCCTGGAGGGCGATGTGTTGGACGGGATGTAGCATAGATAGGGCGGCTTGTCCGCCCGGTAAACCCACCGGTTTGTGATGTTTTGCCGCCGTTTCCGCGTGATAGTGCTTGGGCGAAGGATCGCTGGTTCCGGCATCTCCTGTGGCAGAGTCCGATGCGCCTTCGACTGACCGCCCTGTTTCTGACGCTGCTGATGTCCGCCGCGCATGCCGCGCCGGCGCCGCAGCCGGTCGACATTCCGCTGGCGTCCGGCGTGCTGCACGCGCAGCTCTACAAGCCTGAAGGTCCGGGGCCGTTTCCGGCCGTGGTCGCGCTGCACGGCTGCGACGGCCTCAGCAGTCATTCCGATCCCGTGCTGCCGCGCTATCGCGATTGGGCCGAGCGCCTGCTCAGGGCGGGCAATGCCGTGCTATTGCCCGACAGCTACGGCTCGCGCGAGCTCGGGCCGCAATGCCGCGTCAAGGAGATGCACGTCAAGGCGCGGCGTGAGCGCGTCACCGACGTCGCAGCATCGCGCGCCTGGCTGATGAAGCAGTCCTGGGTGGCGCGCGATCGCGTCAGCCTGATGGGCTGGGCCAACGGCGCGAGCGCGCTGCTGTGGGCCGTGCGGCCGCAGAGCGCGGCGCGCGACCTGGCGCCCGATTTCCGCGCCGCGATCGCGTTCTATCCGGACTGCCGGATCTCCGCCGGTCTCGGCTGGAGCACGCGGGTGCCGACCCTGGTGCTGATCGGCGCCAATGACGACGTCTCCTCGCCGCCGGCCTGCCGCCAGATGGTCGAGGGCGCGCATGGCCGCAGCGCGCTTGCACGCATCGTGGTCTATCCCGACGCCTATCACGATTTCGACCGCGCCAACACGCCGCTGCACGCCGCTGGCGGCAGCAACGATGCCGCCGTGCCCGAGCGCGGCCATCTCGGCACGGATGCCGAGGCGCGCGCGGAGTCGCAAAAGGACGTCGCGCAGTGGCTGGCGCGGTAAAGGAAGTCCCGTAGCCCGGATGGAGCGCAGCGCAATCCGGGACAGCGCAGCGCGTGGCACGAACCCGGATTACGCTTTCGCTCCATCCGGGCTACGGGTCTTCCAAAGCGGGGCCGTCCGAGGAACAAATTCAGGCGGACAGCCCCGCATCGACCACCGCCCTGCACGGACTGTGATGGCCGATCGGGAATCTACGGATCGCGCGCGGCGCCGGTTTCAGCAGGTGAGGGCGCCTTAGTTCGACCACGATGTCGATTAAACGCAGTCCTCATGCGCATCGTCCTCTTCGCCTCCGCACTGGTCGTCTTCACCGTCGCGATCTTCCTGTACGAGGCCCAAGCCGGCGCCCCACATCGCGCGCCGGAGCATTGCGGCTTCTGGACCACGATCGACGCGGGATTGTCGTGCCGGTGAAGTACATCGGTCCAACACCGTCACCCTGAGGCGGCCGCTTCTTCAGCGGCCCTCGAAGGGCGACGGCCCGGCTGCATCGCGGCCGTACATCCTTCGAGGCTCACCTTGCGATGCGTCCGCATCGCAAGCCTCGCACCTCAGGATGACGGGTCGGCTTGGGAGTGCTGCGATCGCAGAGGCGCCTCACACCTCAAAACAAGCTGCCCTGATCCACCGGCTTGGCCACACGCTTCGGCGCGGGCTTTGTGTCCGCCGCAGCCGACTTTGGCTGCGCGGGCGTGCGCTTGGCCGTTGGCGCCGGGCGATCCGCATCCGCGGTCGCGCCCACGCGTCCATCGGCAAACTCGATCTCGAGCCGCGCATTCGGCCCGATGCTGTCGGCCGCATGCACGGGATGCCCCGCCTCGTCCCGCACCAGCGCGAAGCCGCGCGCGAGCACGCTGCGGTAGGACAGTGCGGACAGCAGCTTGCCGCTGTTCTCGACGCGGGCCTCCAGCCGCTGCAGCAACGTGACGAGCGCGCGGCCGGCGCGCTCGCTGAGGCGATGCGTGCGCTCGCGCTGGCGGAGAATCGCGTTGCGCTGCGCCTGCGCATTGGAGAGTTTTGAGGCGCGCAAGCGAACCTCGAGCCCGGCAAAGCGGTCGCGCCGACGCCGCAGCAGCGAGCGCGCGGACAGGCCAAGCCGTTCGCCGCACACGGTGAGGCGGTGGTCGGCCTGAGAGATCTGGCCGTGCAGCACCCGCAGCGTCAGCTTTGAGCTTGCGGCGGTAAACCTGCGGAAATGCGCGTGCGTGTTGGCCTTGAGGCAGCGGGGCAGGGATGCGCCCGCCGAATCCAGCCGCTGCCGCGGGATCGCCAGCAGATCGCCGGCCGCGGGCAGCGCGCGTGCGGCGGCGCGCAGCTCGCTGCGACGGCTTTCCTGGGCGCGCTGCCAATAGGCGCGGGTGCGGCGTCCGAGGTCGGCGACCTCGACGAACAATTCGCTGCGCACAGGCACGGCCATCTCGGCCGCCGCCGTCGGCGTCGGCGCGCGCTTGTCGGCGACGAAGTCGATCAGCGTGATGTCGGTCTCGTGCCCCACCGCCGAGATCAGCGGGATCATGCTCTCGGCTGCCGCCCGCACCACGATCTCCTCGTTGAACGACCAGAGGTCTTCCAGCGAGCCGCCGCCGCGCGCGACGATCAGCACATCGGGGCGCGGAATCTTGCCGCCCGGGGCAATCGCGTTGAAGCCGCGGATGGCGGCCGCGACCTGCTCGGCCGAGCCGTCGCCCTGAACTTTCACCGGCCACACCAGCACGCGGCGGGGGAAGCGGTCCTCCAGCCGGTGCAGGATGTCGCGGATCACCGCGCCGGTCGGTGATGTCACGACGCCGATCACCTCCGGCAGCCACGGCAGCAGCTGCTTGCGCGCTTCGTCGAACAACCCTTCCGCGGCGAGCTTCTTCTTGCGCTCCTCCATCAGCGCCATCAGCGCGCCGATGCCGGCCGGCTCCAGCGCCTCGATCACGATCTGGTATTTCGAGGAGCCCGGATAGGTCGTGAGCTTGCCGGTGGCGATGACCTCGAGCCCTTCCTGGGGCTTGAAGCGCATCCGGCCGTGCACGCCCTTCCAGATCACCGCCTCGATCTTGGCGCTCTCGTCCTTGAGCGCGAAATAGCAATGGCCGGAGGAGTGGGCGCCGCGGAACCCCGAGATCTCACCGCGGACCCGGACATGGCCATAGGTGTCCTCCACCGTCCGCTTCAGGGATTGGGAGAGCTCGGAGACGGTGAATTCAAACGCGTTGTTCAGTTGTTCCGCAGGCGGCATCGGCAAACGATTCGGCATTTTGGGGTCAGACCTGACGTTAAGGATTTTCGCCGCGCGGCGCCAATCGAGGGATTGATTGGGAGAGTACTCTGTATTATAGAGTTCTCTATTGATTGATGAGTCTGAGGGAGGTAAGCCATGGCGGTCCGGTTGCTGCGCGGCGTCTTGAGCGGTCTGAAATGGGTCCTGTGTGCGGTCGGCGGCGTGGCGCTGATCCTGACTGCGATGATCGCAACGCCGCTGGAGCGGCCGCCCGAGATGCGGTCGGTCTCCGACTCCGCCAAGGGGATCGACTGGTCCACCCTGCCGCCGCTGGAGCGCTTCCAGGCCCGCGACGGCACCTGGATCGGCTATCGCCATTACGCGGCCAAAGCGCTTTCAAGCGAAGTGGAAGCCGGTTCGCGTGAAGAAAACGCGTCAAAACAAGAATCCGGAGCCCGATCCCATCGGAACGGAAATGGCTCCGGGGGCCCGGCGGCAAGCCGCGGCGCGATCTTCATCCATGGCTCCTCCGGCTCCAGCGGCACCGTCAACCACGCGCTGACCCACGCGATCGCCGCGCGCGGGGTGGAGACCTGGGCGCTCGACATCCGCGGCCATGGCGGCTCCGGCACCCGCGGCGATATCGGCTATGTCGGCCAGCTCGAGGACGATCTCGTCGATTTCGTTGCCGAAGTTCGCAAGACCGCGCCGGATCTGCCGCTCACTCTGATCGGCCATTCGGCCGGCGCCGGCTTCTCGCTGCGCATCGCCGCGACGCCGATCATGCAGGACATGTTCGTGCGCACCGTGCTGCTCGCGCCCTATCTCGGCTATGACGCACCGACCAACAGGCCGAACGCAGGCGGCTGGGCCAGTTTCAATGTCCCGCGCTTCTTCGGTCTGACGGCGCTGCGCAAGCTCGGCATCGACTGCTGCTCGCAGCTTCCGGTGCTGGCCCTGGCGGTACCGCCGAGCTCGGCGAAGTACCTCGTCTCCACCTATTCCGATCGCCTGACGCGCAATTTCGCGACGCGCGGCTATCGCGTCGATCTGCCGGCAACCACGCGTCCGATCACCATCTTCGGCGGCACTGATGACGAGATGATGATCTCGGACAAATATGCGCAGACCGTGCAGGCGGTGAAGCCGTCGGTCGACGTCAAGGTCATTGACGGCATCAATCATATGGGCATCGTCACCCATCCGAAGGCGATCTCGGTGATCGCCGAGGACGTGGCAACGCGCGGGGCAGGGCAGTCATGATCGACAGCAGGGAGGCGTCCGCAGCGCTGGCCGATATCGACGATATCGTCCAGCGCGTGAAGCAATCGCAGCTCTATGAGCTGGCGAGCCTCGCCGCGGTCTGGTGGGGCGTCTTGGTGTTCGCAGCCAATCTCGTGACCTGGCTTTGGCCGATCTACGCGGCCTACGCCTGGGTTGCCGCGGATGTTTTCGGCGTCGGTGGCCTGATTGCACTTCGCGTGCTCGATCCGAAAAGCCACCCCTTTGGCGCCGGCGTTGGCATCAGGCTGTTCCTGGTATTCGCGCTGTTCTTCGCCTTCGGTTATTTCGTCACCAACGTCGTCGGTCATTTTGGTCCGCGCCAGCTGGGAACGTTCTGGCCGATCTATTTCATGCTGTTCTACACACTCGCCGGGCTGTGGTTCGGCTACGCCTTCGTTGCGATCGGCCTCGGCATCACGGCGCTGACGCTGTTCGGCTTCTTCTATATCGGCGAGGCGTTCCCGCTCTGGATGGCCTTCGTCAATGGCGGTGGCCTGATCCTCGGCGGCCTCTGGATGCGGCGGATCTAGCGCATGCCCGGGCTCGACGACATCATCCACCAGCCTGCAGCCAATACCCAGGAAGGAGCGCGCCCGTGATCGACAGCCATCAGGCTCCTGAAGCACTGAACGCCAATGAGCATGCCGTTCGTCGTGGGCAGCGGTCACAGGTCTACCTGGTCGCGGGTCTCGTCCTGCTGATATGGGCCGTGATGCCGTTTGCCGACGATGTCCTGATGTGGTTCTGGCCGCGCTATGGGGCCTATTATTGGAACAGCTGGTTCGTGGTGAATGACGGGCTGTATTTCTGGTTTGCACTCTACGTCGTCTCGGCTCTCGGCCTCGTTGTTCTCGGCGCCTATCATCTTTCGAGAAACGGCATCCGCCTGTTCGACAGGCGCACTCTGCTGGCGCTCCTGCTGATCGCCGCCTTCGGCCTCGTCTGCTGCTATTTCGGCAGGTTCTCGCCGCGCCAGCAAACGGTGTTTTGGCAGGTCTACATCACACTGGTCTACCTGACGGCGGGCCTTCGGTTCGGCTACGCCTTTGCGCCGCTCGGCGCGACCATCATCGCGCTGACGCTGATCGGATACTTTTATATCCCGGGTGTGCCGCTGCTGCCGTGGATGGCGGCCGTCAATGGCGGCGCTCTGATCGCAGGTACCCTCTGGATGCGGCGGGGCTAGGCGTGGCGGAGCTCGACGACATCATCCACCAGCCACTGCGGCTGAAGATCATGGCGGCGCTGAACGCGCTGCCTGCGACCGCGGGACTGGAGTTCTCGCGGCTGAAGAAGCTGACCGGCGCCACCGACGGCAATCTCGGGGCGCATATCGAGACGCTCGCTAAGGCCGGCTACGTCTCCGTGGAGAAGGCCTTCGTGGGGAAGAAGCCGCAGACCACGGTGACTGCCACCGCCACCGGCCGCGGCGCCTTCGCGCGGCATGTGGCGACGCTGCAGGAGATTATTGCGGGGAAGCAGGTGTAGCCTCCGCCGTCATTCCGGGGCGCGCCCTCTTGGGCGCGAACCCCGGATCTATCCCGCCGCCGAAGCTGCGGCCCAATGGATTCCGGTTGGCGCTGAGCATTACGGTGACAGTGCTGTGACCGTAATTCTCGTAATTCGGTGGTTACGCTGTAATCAGGGGGGCCGAACCGACCTGCAATAGAAAGGACGGCCCGACGCCGAAAAGGAAACGGCGCGACGAGATTCCGCGCACAAGTCGAATCATCCGTCAATCGCCTTGCCGCTTCCTTCGCCTCTCGATTCCTTGGCCTGCGAAGAGGGCGCCAATTCCTGTGACGCAGGAAAGCATGATCGCCGAGAATGTCTTAATGAGGTCGCTTGCGAGCGGGATGTGCGACCAAGCGTCGATAGCCAAAACCACGACTGCCAAAACGGCGCAGAGGGCAAACATTCCGGCAAAAATTCTGAGGGCTAACTGGAAATCACTCACTGTACGCTCCCGTCATAGGAGACACAGTAAGCGGGTAAAGTAAAAACCGACTTAACCGCGCGTTAACCATAATCTTGGCCATGGCGTGCCCCTTTCAGGGCCGACGAATGACCTTAATGCGGAGCGTCATTAAGGCGACTTTTAGTTAAATACGGATTAAGTTCGAGCGGATGTTGGGCAACACGTTAATCCTGTGCCATTTCTGGAAAAAGCCGAATGAAACCGCCGACTTATGGAGGGTTATTAGCCTATATCCTTGGCCGAACTGGCGGGAGTTTTCGCTAAATAAGTCGCGCATGGCCGGACGCCTTGTGGCGAACAGCGGGACTGTCATGTCAAGGGAGGCTCCGAACCAGGTAGTCCATGTAGGATGCGTTTGGATGCCCTTGAGATGACGGGGGCAGAGTCCCAGTGTCAGTGCTCGGACTAAGTGGGCCAAGCCACGCACGGGCTACCCAGCTCCAAGTCTTTGCTTGTTCTCGGAGGGCGGTCATGTCGGATTCGCTGGAAGCTTACACGATAGCACGTGATGAAATCTGGGATAAGGACCCTCACTACAAAGCACTCTATTCTGTTCTAGAGCAATTGAAGTCAGAAACTGATCGGGGGGTCGCCCTAATCGTAACGTCATTGATCGACAAGTTGCTGCGCGATGTGCTTGCAGCCTTCCTCATTGAAAACGAAAGCGCTCGAGCTTTGCTTGTTGGCTTCAACGCTCCTCTCGGAACGCTAAGCACAAAGATTGCAGCCTGTCATGCATTTGGATTGATCGCGGACGATGAAATGCGTGAATGTCATCTTCTGCGACGTGTGAGGAACGCATTCGCTCACGAGATAGAGGTGACCTTCGAAAAAGGTAGCGTGAAAGATCTTTGCAAAAATCTAAATCTCCCTCCGGCCGACAAGGACGGCGCGACAAAGTGGAGATTCATCAAGGCTGCCTTATTGGTTTTGATGCATCTCGTGACTAGACCGAAGGAGGTGGCTGAAAAGCGGATAACGTTTACAGAGTGGAGAACCCGAAAAGAGAAGGGTGTTTAGGAATTACGGTGACAGAATTGGACTGCACCCCTTAAGCGAGAAACGCAAATTGCGGCGACACGGCGAATTACGGTGACAGTGCACAAAATTAGAAGCTGATGTTCTGGAAATTGCTGCACCGTCACCGTAATCCTTGTTAGAATGGGACATTGTCGTCTGGAATATGATCTGGAAGATCGTCGGGCATCTCGTAGTTATCTTCTGGCTCCGGCTCGTAATCGGGCTCAACGAATCCGAATCCGATGGAGCTGGGGCCGCTGACGAGTTCAACCCGAGACAGTTGGAACGGCGCCTTATCCTCATCCCTCTCGAAAGTGAGCAGGGCTTTGAAATCAAGTTCTGCCTCGGTAGCAGCGGCGGTTGAACCAGCTGGGGTATAGTCCTTATCGATGGAGTCATAGATGGACATGTAAAAAGTTGTTTCAGCCTTCACCGAGACTTCCAGCTCAACTTCAGCTGCAAGGATGTGCGGTCCGCTTTGAACAACGGAAAATGAATAGCTCTCTTCATCTCCACCAAATCTGAACTCTACTAACTCTAATTCGACATGATCGGGCTCAACGGAATAGAAACTTTCGGCTTCGCCATCCACATCGTAGCTGGAAAGCCCGTCCTGCAGCAGGGTTTCAAAGCGGCCTCCAAGCTCAGGCGCGCTTTCATTCTCGATAGCCTTGAGCAGCCCCTGAATGACGGCCCCCGCCTCCTGTGCGTGTCTTTGCAACAGGGACAAGGCGTCGGCCAGCTCTTGGCGCAGGTCAATCCACGCCTCCGGCAGGCAATAGGCTTGCCATCCTCTGTCGTTGCTGACGCCTAAGACCTTTAGGTTTGAGGCGTTCGCCCATCGTTTGAGGCTAAATAGGGCGATTGCGTCTGGGAATTCAGCTTTGTTCTTGCCTGCCGCTGAGAATGGCGGCGTTGGCTGGAAGTATGCCTCGACCAATTCTGACATCGGAAGATCAGCTGACCTGATGATTTCCGCGCCGATGTCTCGGAGAAAGTTGTTCAGCCGAGCACGAGCGACCGCACGAATGTCAACGGTCTCGAGAACGAATGGAGCTTCCACTGCGGCAAGCCCGCAGTCTACCGCCTTTTTATGGGAAGCCATCGCTGCGTCTTTTGCTGCTCTGGTCTTATCCACCAGGTGCTTGTAAATCTCACGCACTACGATTTCAGAGACAACGACCCGTACAGGTCCGTTTTTGAATTGCTTGAGTTGCGACAGCAGACCACCATCGAAGTGGAACGAGTTCGTTTCCACTGTTTGGGTATCGAACGTGACAGCATCGTAGTGCATGAGATGGGTGCGTCCTAATCGCACTAAGCGGTATCAACTGGTGCGCCGCTTTTATTCCCTGTCCTTGGTTCCGAGAACGATAGCCGATCGAGCCATCCGACTCCGTTGGCACAAAGCAATTGGGACCGGAATCATCGCTTTAGACCGCTTTGGTACAAGAGCTCCTGAACCACGCTTCGAATGTCACCGATCAATGGTTGAATGTCGCCTCTCTTCGCGACGAAAAAGCGATTGTGTGATGACTTGTCGCCCACTTCTTTTAACTTTGGAAGCGCCGCTTTCAGATTTCGGCTGGGATTCCAGGCGGTTTCTTGTAATGTTGCAGCTATTAGGTCCCTAAGGAAAAGGTAGTCACCGCTCGGACCTTTGATTTTGTGGGCAACACCATGCTTTTCGAAAGTCTCGATGATGAGTGTCTCGATCAAGCGACGGATCATCACAGCGCAAGCATCGTACCAGCCCTTCTCGTAAGCGCCGTTGATCTGTTGCGCGATTGCTAAGATATAGCTCCGGGTGTTGCTGGTCAGCGACTTCATGATGACCTGATGGGAATTGGGAGCCAGACCTTCCTCAGGTGGCCCCAATTCTCGCTCTACGTCGGCGTTGATTGCTTGCGCCGCCGCGAACACATTTCTCGCTGAGGTCATGATTGCTCAGACTTAGAACCGTACAGGTGTTTCGCCATACTCTCGAAAATCTTGTCGATTTGCTCCGCAGAAGATTCCGGGGAAATGTGGATTTGGATATCGATGTGTACCGCCGGGTGCGGAGGAGACCCGCCGTTAGCGGATGGAGAAACGGGCGCCATCGACGGCGCGGCTGGCGTATGTAATGGACCGGTCAATAGGACGTTCAGATCGTTTGCGTCGGCCGGTAAAAAATCGGCCTCTTCGACAAGGCTCTTGAAGGTCTGCACGGTCTGCCTGATGACTTGTTCTCCTCCCGTGGAACTGGTGCTGAAGACATGAGTCAAGACTGCCGCGGATTGGGCGTTTGCATCAGGATAGAGTGCGAATAAGTCAGAGTAACCCTGCTTTATCGCCTTCCCCAGAACTGCTCGATGATTCTGGCCCCGATATTCGCTCCACAGTGACGTCGGAATAGTCGAGCTATCGACCAAGCCAATAAACTTCAAGACGTTGATCATGCTGGGATCGTTGCTCGAGGTAAATCCGAGCGTCTTAAGGTGAGCTGTAGTTAGCTTCGGTGGAATGCCGGTTGTGCGAACTTTCTGAAGCAAACCCTTCAATTTGCCCGTGACGGGCGTGTACGGATATGTAGGCAAAAGACTTTCCTCCTCGATAATGCTTGAGGAGGCTGCAACTAATACGTGAGTCGCAAGCGGAAACGCGAGTTATTCTCCCTATTCACATAGTTTGGCGCTCAACTCGGGATTATGCGGCTTCGCTATTTTTCAAGCCGCCCTTCCGCGGGTCAGGCACGCGCCACGTAGATCAAGCGCAAACCCCCAACGGTTTGTTTGGTCGGACTGGTCCGGCGAGCGCAGCCGCATCACCGCTTACTGCCCAAAGACCCGCGGAGCGGCGCCGCGCCTTGGAATGACAGCGAGTTCGGGCCCAGCCCCCTTGAGCCCCACCCCGATTCGTGCGACCTCCGCCCTCCAGCAAAACCCCTCATCCTGAGCCTTCGATGCACATTCTCCTGCTCGGTTCCGGCGGCCGCGAACATGCCCTGGCGTGGAAGATCGCGGCCTCCCCCCTGGTGACCAAATTCTGGTGCGCGCCCGGCAATGCCGGCATCGCGCGGGAGGCGGAATGCGTGGCGCTCGATGTGGCCGACCATGCGGCCGTGATCGACTTCTGTAAGACGAATGCGGTCGAACTCGTGGTGGTCGGCCCGGAGACGCCGCTGGCGGCCGGCATCGTCGACGACCTCACCGCCGCCGGCATCAAGGCGTTCGGCCCGAGCAAGATCCCGGCCCAGCTCGAAAGCTCCAAGGGTTTTACCAAGGCGCTGTGCACCGAATTCGGCATTCCGACCGGCGCCTACAAGCGCTTCACCAACGCCAAGGACGCGCGCGACTACGTCCAGAGCCAGGGCGCGCCGATCGTCGTGAAGGCCGACGGGCTCGCCGCCGGCAAGGGCGTCGTCGTCGCCAAGACCGTGCGGGAGGCCGAAGACGCCATCGCCATGATGTTCGAGGGCGCGTTCGACGACGCTGAGGTCGTGATCGAGGAGTTCTTGCCGGGCCGCGAGATCAGCTTCTTTGCGCTGTGCGACGGCGAGACCGCCATTCCGCTGGCCTCCGCGCAGGACCACAAGCGCGTGTTCGACCACGACGTCGGACCGAACACCGGCGGCATGGGCGCCTATTCGCCGACGCCTTTGGTGACGCCTGCCATCCACGACGCGATCATGGCGAAGATCATTTTGCCGACGGTATCAGGCATGAAGCAGCGCGGCACGCCGTTCCGCGGCATCCTCTACGCCGGCATCATGCTGACGACGCAGGGCCCAAAACTGTTCGAGTTCAACGTCCGCTTCGGCGATCCCGAGTGCCAGGTGCTGATGCTGCGCATGATGTCGGACATCGTGCCGGCCTTCCTCGCCGCCTGCGACGGCCAGCTGAAGAATTTCGATCTGCGCTGGCATCCGGACTCCGCGCTCACCGTGGTGATGGCGGCGAAGGGTTATCCCGGCGACTACCAGAAGGGCACGCGGATCGACGGGCTCGATGACGCGGCGAAGGTGGACACCGTCGAGATCTTCCACGCCGGCACGGTCGAGCAGGACGGCGCGATCCTCGCCAATGGCGGCCGTGTGCTCAATGTCTGCGCGCTCGGCAAGACGGTGACGGAGGCCCAGATGCGCGCCTATCAGGCCGTCGACCGCATCAACTGGCCCGAGGGCTTCTGCCGCCGCGACATCGGCTGGCAGGCGGTGGAGGCGGAGAAGGCCAAGGGCTAACAAGCAGCTGACAAGAACCGGCTCACGATCCCGGACGGCGCTCAAAGCGCGCCAATCCGAGAATCTCGAGGGCTTGTGTCACCGCGCCGCCATATCGACATTCCAGAATGTGCAATCAGCTGTTGGGATTAGTAGCCCCGCCGATGATACCGCTACTGTGCATGGGGTTGTTTTCGCAATTTTAGGTGTCGGGGCGGCCTCACGATTGACCCTTTAAAGGATGCAGAAAGATGTCCGATCTCGCCGACCTCTATCCGGGTTTTGCTGCCGAATGGATCAATACCTCCTTCGGCCGCATCTTCGCCCGCGTCGGCGGCAGCGGGCCGCCGCTGCTGCTCCTGCACGGCTTCTCCGAGACCCATGTGATGTGGCACCAGGTCGCGCCCGAGCTGGCCAGGCACTTCACGCTGATCATCGCCGATTTGCCGGGCTATGGCTGGTCCGACATGCCCGAGAGCGATGCGCTGCACATCCCCTACAGCAAGCGCGCGATGGCCAAGGCGATGGTGGAAGTGATGGAGCGGCTCGGTCACGTGCACTTCGCGCTCGCCGGCCACGACCGCGGCGGCCGCGTCTCCTACCGCCTCGCGCTCGACCATCCCGGCCGGCTGTCGAAGCTCGCGGTGCTCGATATCCTGCCGACCTATAATTACTGGGAGCGGATGAATCGCGCCTACGCGCTGAAGATCTATCACTGGACCTTCCTGGCGCAGCCCTATCCGCTGCCGGAGACGCTGATCTCTGGCAATGGCGAGTTCTTCCTGCGCTTCAAGATGGCGAGCCAGACCAAGTCGAGGACGTTGGACGCCATCGACCCGCGCGCGCTCGAACATTACCTCGCCCCGTTCCGCGATCCCGCCCGCGTGCATGCGATGTGCGAGGACTATCGCGCCGGTGCCTATTTCGACTACGACCTCGACAAGGCCGATTTCGAAGCCGGCAAGAAGATCACCATTCCCATGCTGGCGCTGTGGGGCAATGCCGGTGTGGCACAAGCCGCAGCCACGCCGCTCGACACCTGGCAGCAATGGGCGACGAACGTCGTGGGCATGCCGGTGGATTCCGGGCACTTCCTGACCGAGGAGAATCCCGACGTGACGGCAGAGGCGCTGCGGGAGTTCTTTTCGGGCTGACGATCTTGTAGACCGGATGGAGCGAAGCGAAATCCGGGTCTGTCAACGCCGCGACACTGCCCCGGATTGCGCTTCGCTCCATCCGGGCTACGACGGCCCTACCTTCGCTCCCGAAAGAACTCCTTGAGCAGCCGCGCCGCCTCGCTCTCGCCGACCCCGGAATAGACGTCCGGGGCGTGATGACAGGTTGGCGAGGCGAAGAACCGCACGCCGGATTCCACCGCGCCGCCCTTGGGATCGGCGGCGCCGTAATAGAGGCGCCTCACCCTTGCAAACGAGATCGCGCCCGCACACATGGTGCAGGGCTCCAGCGTCACGTAGAGGTCGCAGTCGACCAGGCGCTCGCTGCCGGTCTTCCTGGCTGCCTCGCGCAGCGCAACGATTTCGGCATGGCCGGTGGGGTCGCGGTCGGTCAGCGTCCGATTGGCGGCGGTGGCAATGACCTCGTCATTGCGGACCACCACGCAGCCGATCGGAACTTCGCCCGCTTTTCCGGCATTTTCGGCCGCCAGAAGCGCCAAATCCATGAAGGAGGGGGCTTTCAAGCCTCGTATCATCCGAAGAAACCTGCTAGTAGCTGCGCCTTCAGCAGAAGTGCTTACCGGTTTTGCCTGGGCATGCGGCTCGGAACGAGCGCGCACAATGCCTAATGGCCACCCCCTTGAGTGAGATCATTCATGCCTCGCGACAGCGACAAAGACAACGATTCCCGCGGCCGGCGAGGCCCGGCCAAAGGCGGCCGTTCCGGCAAGGCACGCGGCCCCGAGAAGAAGTTCGCCAAGCGCGGTTTTGAGGGCAAGAGCGAGGGCAGGGGCGATCGCGACAGCCGCCCGCCCCGTGGCGACCGCGACAGCCGCCCGCCCCGCGAGGGCAAACCGTTCCGCCGCCGCGAGGAGGGCGATGCCCCGCGCCGCGATTTTTCCGACCGTCCGCGCTTCAAGCGCGATGACCGCGGCAGCGAGGGTCGTGGCAGCGAGGGTCGTGGCGAGCGCAGCTTCAAGCCGCGCGGCGACCGGCCGTTTTCCGATCGCTCCTCGCGCGATGGCGAGAAGCGGCCGTCTAGGCCGCGTGGTGATCGCCCGTCCTATGGCCGTGATGACCGTCCGCCGCGCAGCCGGGATCGTGACGATTCCCGTCCCGCCGGCCGGTTCGGCGACAAGAAATTCGGTGACAAGCGGCCCTACGCGCCGCGTGGCGATCGTCCGGAACGCAAGTTCGACGGCGAGCGGAAGTTTTCGCGGGGCGGTCCGGATCGCGACCGCGGCGAGCGCGGTGATTCCAAGCCGTGGCAGAAGCGCGACGACCGTCCGCGTGGCGATCGTCCGCCGCGCAAGGATTTTGGCAAAGGCCCGCGCAAGGATTTCGGTGGCCGTGATCGCGGCGAGGACAAGCCCTGGCAAAAGCGCGAAGGCGGCGAGGACCGTCCGCGCTTCTCGCGCTCCCGCGACGATCGCGCGTCGGGCGACCGTCCGTTCCGCGAGCGGCCCAAATTCGATCGCCCGCGCGAGGATCGTCCGAAGTTCGGTCGGCCCCGTCGCGACGGCGATGGCGACCGCGGCGGGCGTGGCGGCGACCGGCCGAAATTCAACCGTCCGCGCGAGCGCTCGGAAGGCCGTTCCGATTGGCACGAGCATCCGCGCAGCGAAGGTCGTTTCGGCGATCGCCCGCGCCGTGACAACGAGGATGACAGCAGGATTTTCGAGAAGCGTCCCGCTTTCGGCGGCCGCGGCGCCTATCGCGAGCGGGACCGCGATTTCGACCGCCGTCCGCGCCGCGAAGAAGCGCCGAAGCCGAAGAAGGCCGGCGAGCGCATCGCCAAGGCGCTGGCCCGCGCGGGGCTTGCCTCGCGCCGCGATGCCGAGGAAATGGTCACGCAGGGCCGCGTCACCGTCAACGGCCGCGTCATCAACTCGCCGGCGCTCGACATTACGAAGAACGACGTCGTCCTGGTCGACGGCAAGCCGTTGCCGGAGCGCGAGCGCACGCGGCTGTTCCTCTATCACAAGCCGCGCGGGCTGATGACCACGCATGACGATCCCGAGGGTCGTCCGACCGTGTTCGACAACCTGCCCGAAGGCCTGCCGCGCCTGATCTCGATCGGCCGGCTCGACTTCAACACCGAAGGCCTGCTGCTGCTGACCAACGACGGCGGGCTCGCGCGCACGCTCGAGCTGCCCGACACCGGCTGGCTGCGCCGCTATCGCGTTCGCGCCCATGGCGACGTCACCCAGGCGCAGCTCGACGAGCTCAAGAACGGCATCGAGGTCGAGGGCGTCAAATACGGTCCGATCGAAGCGACGCTGGAGCGCGATCAGGGCGCCAATGTCTGGCTGGTGTTCGCGATCCGCGAAGGCAAGAACCGCGAGGTGCGCAATGTCTGCGCCCATCTCGGGCTCGAGGTGAATCGCCTGATCCGGGTTTCCTACGGTCCGTTCCAGCTCGGCGAGGTGCCCGAAGGTCAGGTCGAGGAGATCCGCTCGCGCGTGCTGCGCGACCAGCTCGGCGACAAGGTGATCGAGAAGTCGGGTGCGCAGTTCGATGTGCCGCAGAAATCTTCTGCGGGTGATGACGAGAAGAAGCCCACCAGCAAGCGTGCCGTGATCAACGACCGCAAGGGCCGCCGCGTGCTGGTGCAGCGCACCGGCAGCGAGGAGGCGCGCGAGCGCAACGAGGAAGAGGCCAACGGCTACGGCCCGCCGCGCCGTCCCAAGCGCGGCTATCACGGCAAGCGCGACCTGACGCCGCGGGAGGATTGAGAGTGAGGAGCTCTTCGTCGCTCGGCACTCTCTCGTTCCCTCCCCCCTTGTGGGGGAGGGTTAGGGAGGGGGGTACCCCACGAGAGGTCGCTGCTTGTGGCACCCCCTTCCCCAACCCTTCCCCACAAGGGGGAAGGGAGCTCACCTTCCGTTCCTCTACTATTCGAGTCTCATAATGCGTGTCGTCGGCGGTCGTTTGAAGGGGCGCAATCTCGCCTCACCGTCCTCGCGCGACATCCGCCCGACGGCGGACCGCCTGCGCGAGTCCGTCTTCAACATCCTCGTGCACGCCTATGATGATCCCATTGCGGACGCGCGCGTGCTCGATCTCTTCGCCGGTACCGGTGCGCTCGGCATCGAGGCGTCGTCACGCGGGGCGAAGTTCACGTTGTTCGTCGACAACGGCGCGGAGGCGCGGGCGCTGCTGCGCAACAATGTGGAATCGCTCGGTCTTGGCGGCGTGACCAAAGTGTATCGCCGCGATGCGACCGATCTCGGGCCCGCGCATCCCGTCGAGCCGTTCTCGCTGGTGTTCCTCGATCCACCCTATGGCAAGGGTTTTGCGGAGAAGGCGCTGGCGAGCTTGCGCGACGGAGGCTGGCTCACGCCCGGCGCGCTGCTGGTGGTGGAAGAGGCGAAGGCCGCGCAGTTCGCGACGCCGGAAGGATACGAGGAATTGGAGCGGCGGGCGTATGACGACACGGAGTTCGTGTTTTTGCGTAGGGCGGATTAGCGAAGCGTAATCCGCCGTCGGCTCGTTCCGCGGGGGTAAAGGCGGCGGGTTACGCTACGCTAACCCGCCCTACGAAGCTCATCGCGCCGAACAGCCTTACTGCCGTAGGGTGGGCAAAGCGGAGCGTGCCCACCACCTGTCTCGATCATGCGCAGATCGTGGGCACGGCGCTTTGCGCCTTTGCCCACCCTACGGCACCTTCACCACGGCACCGTCACCTTCGCCCGAACAGCTTCTCCACATCGCTGAGCTTCAGCTCGACATAGGTCGGCCGGCCGTGATTGCACTGGCCGGAGTTCGGGGTGTCCTCCATCTCGCGGAGCAGGGCGTTCATCTCTTCCGGCCGCAGCCTTCGGCCGGCGCGCACCGAGCCGTGGCAGGCCATGGTCGCCGCGACATGCATCAAGCGGCGCTCGAGCGGCAGCGCCTCGTCCCACTCGGCCATGTGCTCCGAGAGATCGCGCAAGAGGCCGCCCGCATTGGTCTTGCCGAGCAGCGAGGGCGTCTCGCGCACCGCGACCGCGCCGGGGCCGAAGGATTCAATGGCGAGGCCGAACGATGCGAGCTCCTCGCTGCGCTCCAGGAGGCGCTCCACCGTCGCCTCGTCCATCTCGACGATCTCGGGAATGAGGAGGATCTGCCGCTGCACGCCGTTCGCCGCCAGCGAGGCCTTCAGCCGCTCATAGACAATGCGCTCATGCGCGGCGTGCTGGTCGACGATGATCAATCCGTCGCGGGTCTGCGAGACGATATAGGTCTCGTGGATCTGCGTGCGCGCGGCGCCAAGCGGACGATCGATGAGGTCAGCGACCGGTTGCGTCTCGAACCGCACGTCCGCGCTGGGCGCACCGACGTCGAAGGCGGCCTGCGCGCGCTCGGCGAAAGCGGGTGCGGCCGATCCTTCGAAGGACGGCATCGGCGCGACTGGGGCGGACGGCGAAGCCCGCCAGTCCCAGCTTGCGGGACGCGGCGGCGTGAAGGCCGGCCGGAACGAAGACAACGCGCTCTCGCCGCTGTTGGCGGCGGTGCGACGCCCCTCACGCGCGAGACCTTCCTTCAATCCGTGCACGATCAGCGCGCGGACGAGGCCGGCGTTGCGGAAGCGCACTTCGGTCTTGGCCGGATGGACGTTGGCATCGACCTCGCGTGGGTCGAGCGTAACGAAAAGCGCCAGCACGGGATGCCGGTCGCGTGGCAAATAGTCGGCATAGGCTCCGCGCACCGCGCCGAGGATCAGCTTGTCGCGGACCGGGCGGCCGTTGACGAAGAGATACTGCCCGAGCGCGTTGGCCTTGGTCAGCGCAGGTGCAGCGGCATAGCCGGCGACGACGACGCCCTCGCGCTCGGCATGGACCTCGAAGGCATGGCTGCGAAACTCAGCGCCCAGGATGTCGCCGAGCCGCGTCAGGCGGCCGGCGGCGCCGGGCAGCGCGGCAGCCCAGGTCACTGGTGCGCGCTCCTCGCCCGCCAGCGTGAAGGCGATATCGGGCCGCGCCATCGCGAGGCGCCGCACCACCTCGCGGATCGCTTCCGCCTCGGTGCGGTCGGTCTTCAGGAATTTGAGCCGGGCCGGCGTCGCATAGAAGAGGTCGCCAACCTCGACGCGGGTGCCATGTGCCAGCGCTGCCGGCATGATCTCGGACTTCTCGCCGCCCTCGACCGTGAGTGCCCAGGCGTGCGGCTCGCTGGCGTGGCGTGTGGTGATCGACAGACGCGCCACTGAGCCGATCGAGGGCAGCGCCTCACCGCGGAACCCGAGCGTACGAATCTGGAGCAAATCCTCGTCGTCGAGCTTGGAGGTGGCGTGGCGCTCGACCGCGAGCGCGAGGTCTTTCGCGGTCATGCCGCCGCCATCGTCGGTGATGCCGATCCGGCGCCGCCCGCCGCCATCGGTGAAGACGTCGATCCGGCTCGCGCCGGCATCGATGGCGTTTTCGACCAGCTCCTTGACCACGCTCGCCGGACGCTCGACCACCTCGCCGGCGGCGATGCGGTTGACGACCTGTTCTGGAAGCTGGCGGACGAGCATGAGATTCTGATCTGGATTCGCGGACAGCGCTATTCTAGGCCGTGTTGCGTCAAAAGCATGTGTTGGGCAACAGCCGTGTGGCCGCCTGGGGAAGAGGGCTACCTATCGCATTGAAGACATTGAGCGTTCGAGAAAATTGCGCAGGCCGGCACCTGCCGACATCCGACGACGGTCCGGATTGTGAGGCGTCGGGCAGCGGTGTAGCATCGTGAAAAAATGGCAACAGGACGGGAGGACGCCATGTGCCATCTCTTCGCGCATCAGCCCCAACGCGATTACGAATCCCAGACCCGTTCTTTAAGGATCGATGGCCATTGCACCTCGATCCGGCTGGAAATGGCGTTCTGGGACACGCTGGAGGAGATCGCGGCCAGGGAGGCCATGAGCCTCGGCAAGTTCCTGACGACGCTCTACAACGAGGTGCTCGACCATCATGGCGAGGTCAACAATTTCGCCTCGCTGCTGCGGTGTTCGTGTTTGATCTATCGCTCGAAGAGCATGGCGACGGTGCCGGAGTTTAAGGCGACGGTGGCGCCGATTCTCGATGCGGCGGAATAGTCGCCCCACTCTCGGCGTCGTCCCGGCGAAAGCCGGGACCCATACCGCGTGATCTATCGATTGCGGAAGGTCGGAGTACCGAACTGCCAATTTCCGCCAAACTGCTCCCTGTGGTTATGGGTCCCGGCGTTCGCCGGGACGACACCTGAGTGTGGATACGCAATCCCTCCTCAACGTCGTCCTGGCGAGCGACGCCAACGTACGATCAAATCTCCTTCTTCTGCATCGCGCCCGCGATGTAGTCCGCCTGCCGGATCGCCAGCGCGACGATGGTCAGCGTCGGGTTGCACGCCGCGCCGCTGGTGAACTGGCTGCCGTCCGAGACGAACAGGTTCTTGACGTCGTGGCTCTGTCCGAACTTGTTGACCACGCCGTCGCGCGGCTTCTCGCTCATCCGGTTGGTGCCGAGATTGTGGGTGCTCGGATAGGGCGGCGTCGGATAGGTCACGGTGGCGCCGACGGCGTCGTAGACCGCAGCGCCCTGTTTGTAGGCGTGCGCGCGCATCGCGAGATCGTTGGGATGATCGTCGAAATGCACACTTGCGACCGGCTGCCCGAACTTGTCCTTCACGCGAGGGTCGAGCGTGATGCGGTTGGTCTCCTGCGGCATGTCCTCGCCGACCAGCCACATGCCGGCCATCCTGGGATAACCGTCGAGCGCCGCGGTGAATGAACGGCCCCAGGCGCCGGGATTGAGGAACGCCGCCATGAACGGCAGCCCGATCGATAGCGTCTCCATCTCGTAGCCGCCGACGAAGCCGCGCTTCGGGTTGTTGGCGGCTTCATCGCGGATGATGCCGGCCATGGTCGTGCCGCGATACATGTGCACCGACTTCTCGAACATGGCATAGACGCTGCCGGTCATGTGCCGCATGTAGTTGCGGCCGACCTGGCCCGATGAATTGCCAAGGCCGTCGGGGAACATGGTCGAGGCGCTGTTGAGCAGCAGCCGCGGGCTCTCGATCGAGTTGCCGGCGACCGCGACGATGCGCGCCTTCTGGCGCTGCATCGCGCCGCTCTCGTCGGCGTAGACCACGCCGGTCACCTTGCCGCCGGCATCATGCTCGATCTTGATCGCCATGCTGCTCGGTCGCACTTCGAGATTGCCGGTCGCCTCGCCCTTCGGGATCTCGGTGTAGAGTGTCGACCATTTCGCGCCGGATTTGCAGCCCTGGAAGCAGAAGCCGATCTGCTGGCAGGCGCCGCGGCCGTCGCGCGGCTGGCTGTTGATCGCCATATTGCCGGTGTGCACCGTCTTGTAACCGAGCTTCTTGGCGCCGGCTTCCAGCACCTTGAAATTATTGTTGCCGGGAAGGCCGGGAATGCCGTTGGTGCGGGTCACGCCCATCTTGTTCTCGGCCTTGGCGTACCACGGCTCCATCTCGGCGAGCGTGACCGGCCAGTCCAGGAGATTGGCGCCGGGAAGGTTGCCGTAGGTGCTCTTCACCCTGAACTCGTGCTCATCGAAGCGCAGCGAGGCGCCGGCCCAATGGGTCGTCGAGCCGCCGACCGCCTTGACGATCCAGGCGGGAAGGCCGGAAAAATCCTTGGCGACGCGCCACGTCCCCGAGGTGGTGCGCGCATCGGTCCAGGCAAGCTGGGAAAAACTCTCCCACTCGTCGTTGACGAAGTCGTGGTTCTCGATGCGGGGACCCGCTTCGAGAATGACCACCTTGACGCCCTTCTGCGCGAGCTCGTTGCCCAGCGTGCCGCCGCCGGCACCGGAGCCGACGATCACCACAACGCTGGAGTCGTTCAGATCGAATTTTGCCATATGCGTTCTCCTGAACCGTTGGGGTGGGTCTCAAGCCTTCGGCAGCCAGTCGATGTCGGCGAAGCCACGGTTGATGTAGCCGCCGTGCTCGGCGGAGGAGCCCTCGTAGCCGAACCGCGGCCAGACCTCTTTCTGGTTGTAGAGCGAGACGATGAGGTCGCCGCGCACCTTCTGGAAGAAGTCGCTTCCCTCGATCTCCTTCAAGAGCACCACACGGTCGGCTTCCCATGGCACTTCGACATAGGGCACCTTGTGGCGATCCCGCGCATTCTGATCGAGCCGCGTGATGCCGTCGCTGATCAGCGACTTGACGGCGGGATCCTTCGCCGCCTTGCCGTCCCACGGCTTGACCGCGGTGATGTAATAGCTGTCGCCGAGCACGTCGTGCGGATAGATGTCGCGCGCGACTTTCAGCAGTGTCTTCATCGTCGCGGGCGAGAGTGCGCTGGCATCATCGGCCCACGCATCTTCGATGCTCACGGTGACGCTGGTCGCGACGGCTACGACCGGCACGGCGGTCGCCGCACCCTTGAGAAAGACGCGACGGCTGTGCTTGCTTCGACGATCGACTTCTCTCATGGCATTCCTCCGTGGATTTTTATGATTTGGACCTTTGTGTCAGCCGAACCGTCCGCCCCGCTGGATCACCTCGATCTTGTAGCCATCGGGATCGCTGACGAAGAAGAAGCGCGCCAGCGTCCTGCCGTCGTGCTTGAAATCGCGTAAGGGCCCCGGCGCGAGCTTCTCGCGCTCGAAGCGGGCATGCTCGGCCTCGAGATCCTCGACCACGACGGCGAGATGGCCGTAGCCGTCGCCGAGTTGGTACGGCGTCTTGCGATCGAAATTCACCGTCAGTTCGACCTCGAAAGGTGAGGAGGGGTGACGCAGATAGATCAGGGCAAAGTCCGCGAATTTCAGATGGTCTGCGACTTCGAGGCCGAAGGCACGCCGGTAGAAGTCGAGCGAGCGCGCCTCGTCGAGCACGCGGATCATGGAATGGACCGGCTTTGCCATTCAGTTCTGCCCCTTCAGGTAAGCGATGATGGCGGCGCGCGTCTCCGGCTTACCTTGCCGATAGGCCATGACGACACCGGGAATGACGGCTTGCGGATTGGTCAGCCAGGCGTCGAGCCGGGCTTCGTCCCAGGTGAAATCTGCGTTGGCGAGGCCTTGCGAATACCGAAAGCCTTCGACCTTGCCGGCGAGACGGCCCACGACCTTGAGCAGCGGCGGTCCCTGGCGCACCGGCTCCGACAGGTTCGTGGTGTGGCACGCCGCGCATTGTTGCTTGAAGAGTGTCGCACCGTCCGGCGGCTTTGCGGCCGGCAAAGGCATCTGTGCGTCGGCAACCCGCACCACCAGCACCATCGCGGTGCACAATCCCAGCACGAACGCGCGCATCGTCTAGAGCCGCCCATCGACATCAACCTGCGCAAACTCTAGGCGGCGTCAGATGGGCGGTGGTAGTAGCGGGCTGTTTCGCTGCGTGCGGAGATGCTCGTGATGCGCGGTGTTCCGCGCTGCCTTATATGCGGAGCACAATTCCGCGAAACCGCCGTCAAATCCCTAAACGATCACCACACCATGCGCATTGCATGACGATTGCGCCGCTTGAACTCTCGACGCGATGCAATGGCCCGGTGCAGATCAGCGGCGTGTGCGCCGCCGAGCCATTCGTCGCGAAAAAATCCAGGAGAAATGGATGAAGTTGGTGAAGACCTCGATGATCGCATGCGCTCTGTCGGCTCTCATTGCGACGCCCGTTCTCGCGCAAAGCGCGCCCCCCACCGCCAAACCGGGCGGCACCGTGCAGAGCAAACCCATGCAAGGCAGCACGATGGGCAGCGGCGACGAGGAGATGAATGCTCAGCCGGGCGCGGCGGGCGAGAAGACCGGCATGAAATCGACCAAAGGCACCAGGGGCACGGTCGGCACCACGGGTAGCGCTGCGCACAAGGGAACGGCCGACGATGCCACGACGGGCGGCGCAGCCCCTTCCAAGCGTTACTAGTCTCGCCGGTGAAACGGCAAAACTCCGGTCGCCCTGCGGCCGGAGTTTTTTGCCGCGCTAATTAGTCGTCGAAGCGCCCGCCGCGTCCGGCCTTGACGTCGCTGCGGCGCTTCTTGCCCTCGAGCCGGCGTTGCTTTGAGCCAAAAGTCGGCTTTGTCGCCCGCCGCGGCTTTGGCCGCACCATGGCTTCGCGCAGCATCTCCGTGAGGCGATCAATGGCATCCTGGCGGTTGCGCTCCTGGGTGCGGAAGCGCTGCGCCTGGATCACGATCACGCCGTCCTTGGTCATGCGCTGACCGGCGAGGCGGGCGAGCCGAATCGCTGCATCCTCCGGCAGGGTCAGCTTGCGCGCGTCAAAGCGCAACTGCGCCGAGGTCGCGACCTTGTTGACGTTCTGCCCGCCCGGGCCGGAGGCGCGGACAAAGCCGATCTCGATGTCGTCCTCGTCGATGACGAGATCGCGGGATATCCGCAGCATGATGGCACCATTCGTGATGTCCGGACATATCGCGGACGTCTGCGTTGGGCAATGGTGCTTGGTGGAAACGCAAATGGCCGGGCGAGCCCGGCCATTTCAGGACATCTGAGAGGGACGTCAGTTCGACTTCGTCGCCGGAGCCGCGGAGGGCTGCGCCGCGGCCTGCGGGGCGCGGCCGACGACGACGGTCAGGAGGCCCTGGCCCCAGAGGCGCTTGGCGGCGGCTTTGGCGTCGTCCAGCGTCACGGCGTCGACGATGGCGTTGCGCTTCTCGATATAGTCGATCGGCAGCTTGTCCTGCTGGTATTGCAGCAGCGCCTGGGCCAGCTTGGACGAGGTATCGAGCGCCAGCATCTGCGAGCCCTTGAGGTAGGACTTGGCCTCGTCGAGCTCCTTCTGCGTCGGGCCTTCCTCGGCGATCCGGCGCACTTCCTTTTCAATGGCATCGATGGTGTCGCCGGCGCGGTCGGCGCGCGTGCCGGTATTGCCGATGAACACCGCCGAATGCTCCATCCAGAGCAGCGCTTCATAGACCGAATAGGCCAGGCCGCGCTTCTCGCGCACCTCGCGATAGAGCCTGGAAGACAATCCGCCGCCGCCGAGGATGTGGTTGACGACATAGGCCGCCATGAAGTTGGGATCGCTACGCTTCACGCCCGGGCCGCCGAAGGTGATCACGGTCTGCGGCACGTCGAGCGTCACGAAGGCGCGCTGCGGCGGTTTTGCGGCCTCGACGTCGGGGACCGGCGTGAGGTTGGCCTTGGCGGGCAGGCTGCCGAAGGTGTGATCGAGCAGCTTGCCGAGGGTCGCCGGATCGACGTCGCCGACGACAGCGACCTTCAGCCCATCCTTGGCGAGGACCCGTCCGACATAGTCCTTCATGTCGGCGATCGTGATGGTCGGCACGCTGTCGAGGTTGCCGTTGCTCTGCCGGCTGTAGGGATGATCGCCGAAGGCGACCTCCAGGAACTTGCGGCTCGCCAGCGAGGTCGGATTGGTGGTCTCGCGGCGCAGGCCCGAGACGACCTGCGAGCGGATGCGCTCGACATCGGCGGGGTCGAAATGCGGCGAGGTCAGCGCGCTCCGCAAGAGGTCGAAGGCCTCGTCCTTGTTGTCGCGCAGCATGCGCAGGCTGCCGCGGAAAGTGTCGCGGGTGGCGCTGAAGGAGAGCTCGATGGCGCGGCGGTCGAGCCGCTCGTGGAAGGTCTTGGAGTCGAGATCGCCGGAGCCTTCGTCGAGGAGATCGCCGACCAGATTGGCGACGCCCGGCTTGTCCTTGGGATCCTGCGCCGAGCCGCCGGCAAAGGAATATTCCATGGCGATCAGCGGCACGGTTGCGTCCTGCACGAACCAGGCCTCGATACCACCCGGCGAGACCAGGTGCTGGATCTTTGCGGCCGCCTGCGACGGCGAGATGGCGGCGAGGGAAAGCGCAGCGCCCGTGACAAACGAGAAGGCAACGCGTCTAAGGAAAGGATAGGTCACGAACGCTTCTCCTCGCGCTTGGTGGCGGCAGTGTCCTTGATCAGATAGCCCGTCACCGAGCGCTTCTTCTCGAGCCATTTCTGCGCGACCGCACGGACCTGCTCGGCGGTGACCGCGCGGATGCGATCGGGCCAGCTCCTGATGTCCTCGATCGACAGGCCGGTGGTCAGCGCGCCGCCATACCAGCGTGCCAGCACCGCCTGGTTGTCCTGGGCGTAGATCGCTTCCGCGATGAGCTGGGTCTTGACCCGCTCCAGATCCTCGGCGCGGATCGGGTTCTGCGCGACATTGGCGATGACGCCGTCGACGGCCTGCTCGACCTCTGCGAAGCTGACGCCGGGTTTCGGTGAGGCAGAGATCGCGAACTGGGTCGGGTCGAGCGAGATGCTCGAATAGCTGGCATTGGCGGAGACTGCGAGCGGCTTGTCGACGACGAGGGCGCGGTAGAGATAGGAATTGCTGCCGCTGCCCATCAGCTGCGCCAGCACGTCGAGGGCCGCGCTCTCGCCGGCCGCGGCCGTGGTTGCCGAGGGCACCAGATAATAACGCCGCATGCTCGGCTGCTCGACGCGCGGGTCGGCCAGCGTGACGGTGCGCGGGGCGGCGGGCTCCGGCTCCTGCGGACGGACGCGCCGCGCCGGGATGGCTGATTGGGCCGGGATGGAGCCGAAATTGCGCTCGACCAACGGGCGGATGTCGGCGGCCTCGACGTCGCCGGCGATCACCAGGATCGCGTTGTTCGGCGCATAGAAGCGGCGGTAGAAGGCGAGCGCGTCCTCGCGGTCGAGCTTCTCGATCTCCTGGTGCCAGCCGATCACCGGACGGCCGTAGGGATGATTGAGATAGAGCGCGGCCATGATCTGCTCGTTCAGCCGCGCGTCCGGATTGTTGGCGACGCGCATATTGTATTCTTCGAGCACGACGTCACGCTCGGGCAGCACGTTCTCGTCCTTGAGGATGAGGCCGGTCATGCGGTCGGCCTCGAACTCCATCATGGTCGGCAGCTGCTCTTTCGGCACGCGCTGGTAATAGTTGGTGTAGTCGACCGAGGTCGAGGCGTTCTCGTTGCCGCCGACGCGAAGCACGGTCTGGGAGAATTCGCCGACGGGGTGCTTCGAGGTGCCCTTGAACATCAGGTGCTCGAGGAAGTGGGCGAGGCCGGACTTGCCCGGCGTCTCGTCGGCCGAGCCGACCTTGTACCAGATCATCTCGGTGACGACGGGCGTGCGGTGATCGGGGATCACCACGACCTGCATGCCGTTGCTGAGCGTGAAGCTGGCGGGCGGGGCCGATGTGACCGTGGTCTGGGCAAGGGCCGCGCCTGATGTCAGGACACTGGTCGAAAGCAGCGCGGCAAGGAGGCAGGCAGCCGATCGGTTTGCGGACATCATGATCCCTAGTGAAAGGCCGAGGTCCGGATGTCCGGCTCGGACGGCACGGCATGCTACACCGTGCGGCTGAGGCTTCGCGTCACGAAGCAGAGAACTCAACGCGATGGCAAGTTACTGATCAGCAATTTATGCGCCTCGGCCGGCGTACATGAATCGCCGGCGCGGGGTTTCGGGTCTGTGGAACAGGAACGCTATTGTTCCTTGTCCTTGCCGGACATGATGTCGAAATAGGTCCGTCGCGACTTGTCCGGCCCGGCGCCATAGGCGTAGTTCGGAGACGGCGTCTGATAGCCCGGCGGCGGCTCGACCAGCGACTGGCGCGGCGGCTCCTCGGTGAATTTCTTTTCTTCGGTGGCGTTGCCGCCCTTCATCATATTCCACAGGCCGCCGGAGAAGCCGAGTTCGGCGGGGCTGAGTGACGGATTGCCGTTGGTGCCCGGCTGGATCGGGTCATTGCTTGTCCGGGGGGCTGCGGCGACTTGGCCGGCCTTCATCTCGGCGGGCGTCAGCTGTCGGGCGGCCTGCCAGTTTTCCGTTTCCTTGGTTGCCTTCTTGCGCGCGGCGATGGCTTCCTTGCGGCGCTTCTCCTCGGGGTCCTTGGGCCAGTTCGGCGCAGCCTTGGCCTGGGTCGCGGGAGGCGGCAGGTCGAGCTTGGGCGGCACCACCAGCGGCGAGCGCTCGCGGTATTCGATGCCGGGCTTTTCCATGCTCTTGGCGCCGATGCCGGACATCAGATTGTCGATGATCTTCTCTTCGAAGGTCATCCCGTCATCTTCATCGTCGTCGTCACCGGCGCGCGCTGCGCCAGCCGACATGACGAGGCCGATGCCGAGCGCGACAGCGGACAATTTCAACGCCCGCCAAAGCCCCAATCGGGGGTCTCGAACCATCGAAATGCTGGTCTTCGAGCTGCGCATTACTGTACCTGTTCCATATTGTGTCAGATCGCCGCTCGCACGCGGCAAACCCTCGCAAAGGCCGGGTTCCACCTGCCGGTCCGTATCGGCCGGGATCAGGGCGCTTTTGCGGCGGGTACCCCCAGGAAGGAATCATACAATAGCCCCGCCACCCCAGCAACGATGGCCACGTCGGCGAGGTTAAACACATACCAATTATAGGTATTTCCGCCGATCTCGATGTGGAGCAGGGCGAAATCGACCACCGCGCCATAGGCGAGGCGGTCGATGCCGTTGCCGATGGCGCCGCCGATGATCAGGCCCAACGCGATCGTGGCCAGCCGGGTGTGCGAGCGGGCCATCCAGATCGCCAGCGCGACCACGGCGATGGCCTTGACGGCCATCAGCGCGAGCTGCGCCGCCTGGCCGTCGTTCTGCAGCCAGCCGAAGCTGATGCCGATGTTCCAGGCCAGCACCAGGTCGAAGAACGGCGTCACCTTGACCACGCCGCGACGGGCGAGGTCGAACCCGTTCAGCAGCCAGAGCTTTGAGGCCTGGTCGGCCACGAGGGTGACCAGGGCTGCGAGGATGCCGGCGCGGAGCGGGGTCATGGCCGCGGGATCAGACGCTCACGCCCAACGCCTTCCACTCGCGAAGCGCCTGTGCATCGCGCGGGGTGACGTCGGGATATTCAGCGTCTTCGCCGACCATTGGGGAGATCTTCCAGGAGCGGGCACATTTGGTGCCGACCGCCTTCTCCACCACGACCGCGACACCGGGGACGGCATCGAGCCGGAACGCATCGGCGGGCGCCTCGCCTTCGCGCACCTCGTAATTCGAGGTGATGCAGATTTCGGCGAGGTCGACGTCGAACAGCGTCATCAGCATGTCCCGGTCGGCGACGTAGATCACCGGCGAAGCCTCCAGCGAGGAGCCGATGTTCTTGGCGGCGCGTTCGAGCTCGAGCGCGCCGGTGACGACACGGCGGACGTTGCGGATCGCTTCCCATTTCGCGGCGAGCTTGTCGTCGCGCAAGCCTTCGAGATCGGTCGGGAACTGGGTCAGATGCACCGATGGCTCGGCATCGGGCCGGTACATGCGCCAGCCTTCCTCCGCGGTGAAGCTGAGGATCGGCGCCAGCCATTTCAGGACCGAGGCGCACAACAGGTCGATCGTCGTCAGCGCCGCCTTGCGCGTCGGCGACGACGGCGGATCGCAATACAGCGTGTCCTTGCGGATGTCGAAATAGAACGCCGAGAGCTCGCTGTTCAGGAAAGCGGACAGGATCGCGACCACGGTCTTGAAGTCGAACTCCTGATAGGCCTTGCTGATGGCGGCGGCGCGGATCGCGAGCTCGTGCAGCATCAGCCGCTCGAGCTCGGGCATCTCCGCAGGCGCCACTGCGTCGGCCGGCTTGTAATGATGCAGCGTGCCGAGCATCCAGCGCACGGTGTTGCGCAGCTTGCGGTAGGTCTCGACGGTGTTCTTCAGGATCTCGGGGCCGATGCGCTGGTCGTCGGTGTAGTCGCAGGACGCCACCCAGAGCCTCAAGATGTCGGCGCCGGATTCCTTGATGACGGCCTGCGGCTCGATGGTGTTGCCGAGCGACTTCGACATCTTGCGGCCGTCCTCGGCCTGGGTGAAGCCGTGGGTCAGCACGACGTCGTAGGGCGCGCGGCCGCGGGTGCCGCAGCTCTCCAGCAGCGAGGAGTGGAACCAGCCGCGATGCTGGTCCGAGCCTTCCAGATACATCACCGTGTCGGTGCCGCCGTCGACCTTGCGCTTGATGCCAGCGAGCCCGGGGAACTGCACGGGGTCTTCGAGCACGAAGGTGTGGGTCGAGCCGGAATCGAACCAGACGTCGAGAATATCGTCGACCTTTTGCCAGTCTTCATTGGCCCGTGCGCCCAGGAAGCGCTCGCGCGCGCCCTTCGCGTACCAGGCGTCCGCGCCTTCCTGCTCGAAGGCCTCGCCGATACGGTTGTTGACGGCCTCGTCCTGGAGGATCTCGGCGGAGCCGTCGCCCTTCTCGCGCACGAACACTGCGATCGGCACGCCCCAGGCGCGCTGGCGCGAGATCACCCAGTCGGGCCGCGCCTCGATCATGCCGTTGATGCGGTTCTCGCCTGACGGCGGCACCCATTGCGTCACCGAGATCGCGTGCAGCGCGCGGGCGCGCAGCGTGTCGCCGCTCTTGGTCTTGCCGCCCTGCGCCACGTCCTTGTCCATCGCGATGAACCATTGCGGCGTATTGCGGAAGATCACCGGCTTCTTGGAGCGCCAGGAGTGCGGATATTGGTGCTTGAGCCGGCCGCGCGCGAGCAGCATGCCCTTTTCGACGAGCGCCTTGATCACGGCCTCGTTGGCGTCGCCCTTCTCGCCCTTGTCGTTGATGACGCGCTTGCCGGCAAAGCCCGGCGCATGATCGGTGTAGGCGCCGTTCTCGTCGACGGTGTAGGGGATTGCCGTGGTGATGCCGCGCGCATCGAGCTCGCGCGCCTGCGCCATCCAGGCATCGAAGTCCTCGCGGCCATGGCCGGGCGCGGTGTGCACGAAGCCGGTGCCGGTGTCGTCGGTGACGTGGTCGCCGGGCAATAGCGGCACGATGAAGTCGTAGCCGCCGGCAAGACCCTTCAGCGGATGGGCGCATTCGATCGCGTCCATGGTGTCGCCGGGCACGTCGCGCACCTTCTCGAAGGCCGTCACGCGCGCCTGCTTGAAGACCTCTTCAGCGAGCGCGTCGGCGAGGATCAGGAGATCTCCGGTCCTGGCCCAATTGTCGGCGGGCGCGTCCGTCACCTTGTACAGGCCGTAGGCGATCTTCGGTGAGAACGAGATGGCGCGGTTGCCCGGCAACGTCCACGGCGTGGTGGTCCAGATCACGACGCTTGCGGTAGCGAGCGCACCGTGCGCGGGCGAGGTGACCGGGAATTTCACCCACACCGTATCGGAGGTGTAGTCCTCGTACTCGACCTCGGCTTCAGCGAGCGCGGTCTTCTCGACCACGCTCCACATCACCGGCTTGGAGCCGCGATAGAGCGTGCCGTTGGCCGCGAACTTCATCAGCTCGCGCGCGATCTGGGCTTCGGCCGGGAAGCTCATGGTGGCGTAGGGATGATCCCAATCGCCGATGACGCCGAGGCGCTTGAACTCCTCGCGTTGCACGCCGAGCCAATGCGTGGCGTAGGCACGGCACTCCCGGCGGAAATCGATCATCGCGGTGGAGTCGCGGAAGTCGGGCTTCTGCTTGCCCTTCTTGCGATAGTGCTCTTCCTCGACTTTCCATTCGATCGGCAGGCCGTGGCAGTCCCAGCCCGGCACGTAGTTGGAATCGAAGCCGAGCATCTGCTGGCTCTTGGTGACGAGATCCTTGAGGATCTTGTTCAGCGCGGTGCCGATATGGATGTTGCCGTTGGCATAGGGCGGGCCGTCATGCAGCACGAACTTGGCGCGACCTTGGGCAGCCTCGCGCAGTCTCTCGTAGAGGCCGATCTCGTACCAGCGCTTGAGGATCTCCGGCTCGCGCTGCGGCAGGCCGGCGCGCATCGGGAATTCGGTCTGCGGCAGGAACAGGGTCTTCGAATAGTCTTTGGCTTCAGACTTTGGGGATTTTTGCGGCTTTTCGGACATGAGGCTGACTGGCTCGGAAGGGCGCGGGAACGGATGGCGATGCGGAATCGCGGGGTGAAACGACAAAATCCCGGTCTTGCGCCGAGCCGAAGGCTCAGGCGGAAGCCGGGCCGCTAATCCCTATGATGCGCCGCGCAAACATGGGCCCTCCATAGCAGGGGGCCAAGGGAAGCGCAAAGGTTCGGGGAAGCCGGGTTCGGGCTCAATCGATGGTGCCGAGCCGCGGAAATGCGTCCGGGGCGGCGACCAGGATGGCGCGGGCACGGGCGGAATCGTCGTCCATCTGGCGGATCAGGGCCTGCAGACTGTCAAATTTCAGCTCCTCGCGGATGAAGCCGACGAAGGCGCAGTCCAGAGCCTGCCCGTAGAGGTCGCCCTTGAAGTCGAACAGGAAGATCTCGAGCAGCGGGGCACCGTTATCAAAGGTCGGGCGGCGGCCGAAGCTTGCCACCCCGTCCAGCCGCTCAGGCCCGCGGCCGACGCGCACCGCATAGATGCCGTGCTTCAGTCCGCAATTGGCGTCCAGGCGGATGTTGGCGGTGGGATAGCCGAGATCGCGGCCGCGCTTCTCGCCGTGGATGACCTCGCCGGTGACGAACCAGGGCGCGCCCAGCATGGTAGTGGCATCGCCGAGGAGGCCTTCGGCGAGCGCGATCCGGATGGCGCTGGAGGACACCGGCCGCTCGTCGATATCGACATGGGGCTGCACATCGACCTCGATGCCGAGGCGGGGCGCTTCGTTGACCAGAAGGCTCGGCGAGCCGACGCGTCCTTTGCCGAAATGGAAGTCATAGCCGACCGCGATCCCGCTGACGCCGAGCCGCCCGATCAGGTCATGGTGAATGAAGTCTTGCGCGCTGGTTCCGGCACGGGCTTTGTCGAAGGTCATGACCACGGCGCCGGCTAGCCCGGTGCCGGCCAGGAGCCGCAGCTTGGCCCGCTCGTCCGTCAGGCGGAATTGGGGGGTGTTGGGGCTGAAAAACCGCCGCGGATGCGGCTCGAAGGTCAATGCCAGCGCGGGGCGGCCCTGCGCCCGGCCCATTTCCAGGGCTGCGGCGATCACGGCGCGGTGGCCGAGATGAACCCCGTCGAAATTGCCCATGGCGACCACGGCACCCCTTGGAATCGCGGAGACCGGCGTGGTGTCGCGGATAATGGTAAAATGCGGAGCCATCAGGGGAATTCTCAAACCGGCAGGACCGGGCGGGACCGTGGCGCGACCGGCCGGATGAAGTCAAGCGGGAGGGAGGCGGCCGGATCGAACGCGATTTCAGTTCTTGGCGGGCGTCCCCAATTAACGCGCTGTTTAACGCCTTGGTGCTAGTCCTTGAGCGTGGAACTGCCGGGCTCCGGCTTGGGCAGGTCCGATCGTAATATTCCTTGGGTTTGCGTTGGGGGAGTCGAGATGGCGGTTGATTTGTCGATGCCGGTTCTGGTGGTGGACGACTACAGCACCATGATCCGTATCATCAGGAATCTGCTGAAGCAGCTTGGCTTCGAGAACATCGATGATGCCAGCGACGGTTCGGCAGCACTGAACAAGATGCGCGGCAAGAAGTACGGGCTCGTGATCTCCGACTGGAACATGGAGCCGATGACGGGTTACGACCTGCTGCGCGAAGTGCGCGCGGATCCGAACCTCGCCACCACGCCCTTCATCATGATCACCGCGGAATCCAAGACCGAGAACGTGATCGCGGCCAAGAAGGCCGGTGTGAACAACTACATCGTCAAGCCGTTCAACGCGGCGACGCTGAAGACCAAGATCGAGGCGGTCTTCCCGGACATGGCGAGCGCGTAAAGCGCCGCCTGATCCAAACACAGCTTTCTATGGAGATCGTCATGCCCGGGCTTGTCCCGGGCATCCACGTTCTTGGGCGTTGGAAGCAAGTCGTGGATGGCCGGGTCATAGGCGAGCGGAAGCGACGCCGTCCTTCGGACGGCTGTGCCCGGCCATGACGGTGTTGAGAGCTAAGCAATTGGTCTAAGCCGGCGTCAGTTCACGCCCAGTCACCACTTCAATTCGCGCATCAGCGCCTTCGGCGGGTGGCCGAACAATTCCATCACCGATGCCGGGTCGAGCTGGTCGAGGCCCTCGAACTCCTCGGCATGGATGCCGCGGGTGACGAACAGGCAGTCGATGCCGAATTCGCGCGCGCCGGTTAAGTCGGTGCGGACGGAATCGCCGATCGCCAGCACTTTTTTCCGGTCGATCGGATGGCCCTGGCGTTCGCCGGCGAGTGCCATGGCGCGCTCGTAGATCGGCCGGTGCGGCTTGCCGTAGAAGATCACTTCGCCGCCGAGCTCGCGATAGAGCTCCGCGATGGCGCCGGCGCAATAGATCAGCCGGTCGCCGCGCTCGACCACGATGTCGGGATTGGCGCAGACCAGCGTCAGCTTGCGCTCGCGCGCCTTCAGCATCATGCCGCGATAGTCTTCCGCCGTTTCGGTCTCGTCGTCATAGAGGCCGGTGCAGACGATGTAGTCGGCTTCCTCCAGCGGCGCGGTCTTCGCGTCGAGCCCGCGATAGATCGAGTTGTCGCGCTCGGGGCCGAGCCAGAACATCTTGCGGCCGGGATGCTCGGCGACATAGAGCCGGGTCAGGTCGCCGGACGACACGATCGCGTCATAGGTCTCGTCGGCGACGCCGAGCTTGCGCAACTGCCGCTGCACGCTATCGGCCGGGCGCGGTGCGTTGGTGATCAGGATCACCGTACCGCCGCGGCTGCGATAAGTGTGCAACGCCTCGCAGGCTTCCGGGAAGGATTCGAGGCCGTTATGGACCACGCCCCAGATGTCGCTGAGTACGACATCGACACCGCCCACGAGCTCGCGCAGGCTTTCGGCGAAATGCAGTGTGGTCATGATGCGCAGCGTCGATCAGATGCGGCGCGCGAGCGCCGCGTTGCCGGTGATGCGTTGTGCCGGAGGGGCTGACGTCGCGCCAGATGTCGCGCCTTGGCTGGGGGGAGCGGAGCCATTGGATCCCTGAATGTCCTGCGCCTGGTTCGGCGAGGCCCCGCCGGTAGCAGATGCCCCCTCAGGCCGCAATGGCCGGGGCGGCGCGAACAGGAAGCCCTGGCCGAACCGCACGTCATAGTCGAGCAGGTCCACGACCGCGCGCTCGCCTTCGATCCTTTCGGCGATCAGGTCGATGCCGAAGCGGCCGAGCAAGTCGGAGAGGTCGGAAGGATGGATGTCCGAGGCCGAGGCCTGCCGGGGGTCGAGCAGCAGGGTGGCCGGCACCTTGATGAAGCGCACCCCGCGGTCGGCCAGCTCGCGCGGCTCGATGCGCAAATCGGTGACATGGTCGATCGAGAAACGGAAGCCGCGCTGAGCGAGCGCCGCGAGATTCTCGGTCTCGGCCGGGCCGAGATTGCGGAAGGTCGATTGCTTGAACTCCAGCACCAGCGAGGGCGCCAGCGCCCGGTTGGCTTCGAGGAAGTCGAGGCATTGCGCGAAGGTGGTGGAATTGCCGAGCGTTGAGGCCGCGACGTTGCAGAACACGCCGACGTCCTTGTTGCGCACCATCAGGCGCCGCAGCACCTGCACACAGCGCAGCATCACCATGTTGTCGATGCGCCCGATCAGGCCGGACGCTTCAGCGATGCTGATGAACTCCTCGGCGGCGATCAGCTGGTCGCGCTCGTCACGAAGTCGCGTCACGGCTTCATAGAACCGCACCTTGCGTTGCGGCAGCGTCACCATCGGCTGCAGGAAGATGTCGATGCGGTTTTCGTCGATCGCGTTGCGCAGCGCCGCCAGCAACTGGGTCTGGTTGCGCCCGTTGACTGCCGGAACCGGATTGGCGGCCTGGGTCTGGATCGCCGGTGCTGGTCGTGACGGCGGTGCGGGCAGCGGCGGCGGGGCAGGCCGCTCCTCGAACGGCGTAATCAGGTCGATTGGCGCCTCCGGCTCCAGCCTGGCGATCGGAGCGGGAGCCGGCGCTGGCGCATTGCCAGCCAACAGATCCTCATGAGTCGATACGGTGGTGGCGAGCTGCCTGACCAATCCGCCGAGCTCGTTGATCTCGCCGACCACCGACTGGATGCGGTCGGAGTTGGTCGAATTGGACGAGGCGATACGTCCCTCGATCGCGGCCAGGCGGCGGCCGAACTCCGCCACCTGGCGGGCGAGGTCGGCGGTGCCGCGCGACAAATCGGCGATCTGGCCGCCGACATCGCTGCGGTCGCGCAGCCGCATCGACACCGCGTTGTAGAGGATCAGGAAGGTCAGCGCGGTCAGGGCAACGATCGCGGATTCGGTTCCGCTGATGCCGGCGACGGCGTAGAGCACAAGCCCGAGCGAGGCCGCGACCAGTACCATGCAGATGGCGATGAAGATCGTCGAAATGCGAATCATGCCGCGCGTTACGCCTCAAAGAGCTGACTGCCTCACCCGGGAAAACACGGGCCGCTGTGCGAACCCGTCACGCCTCATGCTCCCCCAAGCTGCATGAGCTTATCATCATTGTTGATTCGAGGGGATAGCGGCCCGTTCCCGGGCGCGGTCAGGCTGGCGCGGCGGCCCCGACCGTGTCGGCCGAGACGGCGTCGCGGGTGCCGAGCGGCTTGGGTGGCCCCGCGGTCGTGTCCTTCAGCGTCTGCCGTTCGATCTCCGAATTCAGCTCGGCGCCGAACATGATGACGATCGCCGACATCCACATCCAGGTCATCAGGCCGATTGCCGCGCCGAGCGAGCCGTAGGTCGCATTGTAGTTGGCAAACTCCGAGAGATACCAGGACAGCAGCGCCGAGCCGGCGATCCAGAGGATGGCGGCGATTACCGCGCCGAGGCTCAGCCATTGCCAGCGCGGCGCATCGCGGCTGGGCGCGAAGCGGTAGAGGATCGCAAGCGCTACCAGCAGGGTGAGGAACATGAGCGGCCATCGTGCCAGCGCCACGATCAGCTTGCTTTCGGGTGCCATGCCGAGATGATTGAGCGCCAGCGGAAAGGCTACGACAAGCCCCACCATCACCAGCAGTGCCACGATGCCGCCGACCGTGAAGGCCAGCGAGACCATGTTGAGCCGGATAAAGCTGCGCTTCTCGCGTTCCTCATAGGCCACATTGAGGGCATCGAAGATCGCCTTGACCCCCGCATTGGCGCTCCAGATCGCCAGCAGAAGGCCGAGCAGGAACGTGGCACCGAGCGTGGTATTGCCATGCGAGACCACGCGCGCCACCTGGTCCTCGACGATCTGAAACGAGCCCTCGGGCAGCATCGTTGCAAGCGTCTGCAGATTGGCGCTGATTGTCGCGGGATCGGCGAACAGACCGTAAGACGAGACCACCGCCGTGACCGCCGGGAAGACCGCGAGCAGCCCGAAGAACACCACGCCGCCCGCTGTCGCCAGCAGGCGATCCTCATCGATGCGCTGATAGGTCCGCCAGAAGATATCCTTCCAGCCCTTCCAGGGGATCTCAAACGGGCTCTTGGCGCGGCGGCCATGGCCGGGCTGCACGGCCGCGCGCGCGGGATGCGTTTCCGGTGAATTCGCCTCGCCTTTTCGATGGTCTTGCGGGGGCCCCGATGGGACCAAGTCCCTGTCCTGAAAGTAGCGCTCCGCCGTCAGCACGAAGACGGCCGTCGCCGCCACCAGCAGCCAGGAGTCGATCTGTTCGGAGCGCCGCACCAGCATTTAAGCGTCCAATCTCCGGCCGTGACGCCGGCGGCGCGCTGCCGTGAACCCTGCCAACCCAATCGCGGCGAGCATCAAGCCAAGCTGCACGGGTCGGTTGGTGCGAACGGGCCGGGCTCTTGCGCCATGGCGGCGCTCGCCCGGCGCGAGCGGCGCAAGGGGAATCGTGGTCGCCACCTCTTTCACGGCCTCCTTGACCGTTCCGCGCGGGATCCGCGGGGTCGCGATCGCAACGCGCAACCGGCTGGCCAGCGGCACGATCGGCTTGGCTTTGCGCTTCATCTGCGCCATTGCCACGCCCGCGCAGACCGCCGCCAGCACCAGCAGCACGCCGCCGACGGCACCGAAACCCCAGAACTGCCCGTAGGTGATGGCGACCCAGCGGTATAGGGCGATCAGCCCGACGAAGAATGCCGCGATCACGAACAGGCCCGCGACCGCAAACAGCCCGCCGGCCACGGCGTAAGACGTCACCTTGCCGGTCGCCTGGCTGGTCTGGTCACGCAGATAGGATTGAGCGGCGCGTTTGACGTGGTTGAGCTTCAGCGCCATGCCGGCGCGCAGCAATTCGCCCGATGGCGCGAGCATGCGGACATCCTCCGAGAGCGAGAAAATTCGTTCGGGGGATGAACGTGGCGGAATTTGACTTGTTCCGACGGAGCTCCGTCCGTCGTGGTGAATCAGGCGAGATCGGCGGCCGCGATCCAGAACACCTCGCCCTCGGAGTCCTCGGTGTCGAGCCAGAGCAGCGGCAGTTCCGGAAAGGCCTCGTCGACCAATTCGCGGCCGCGGCCAATCTCGCAGATCAGTCCGCCGTCCGGGGTGAGGTGATCGGGCGCCTCAGCCAGGATGCGGCGGACCACGTCGAGGCCGTCGGCGCCACCGTCGAAGGCGAGCTTGGGTTCGGCCCGGCACTCAGGCGGCAGTGCGGCCATGCCTTCTGCGTCGACATAGGGCGGGTTGGTGATGATCAGGTCGTAACGCGCATCGCCGAGCGGGGCGAACAGATCGCCGCGATACAGGCTGATCCGGTCCTCGAGCCCGTATTCGCCGACATTTCGCGTGGCGACCTCGAACGCTCCCTTCGAGATATCGACGGCATCGACGGCGGCGTTCGGGAAATGCTGCGCGGCGAGGATGGCGAGGCATCCCGATCCCGTGCAGAGATCGAGCACGCGCTCGACGCCCGTAGGGTCGTCGATCAGCGATCCGGCCTCGCCGTCGCCGCCAAAATGCGAACCCAGCAGTTCGCCGATGAAGGAGCGCGGAACGATGACGCGCTCGTCGACATAGAAGGGCAGGCCACGCATGTAGATCTTGTTGACGAGATAGGCGGCCGGTTTGCGCGTGGTCACGCGCTGGTGGATCAGATCGAGCACGGTCTTGCCCTCGGCGGCCGTGACGCGCGCGTTGGCAAAGCTTTCGAGCTGTTCGGGATGCAGATGCAGCGCCTCGCAGACCAGGAAGGCGGCTTCGGCGACCGGATCGGTCGTGCCATGAGCAAAGGCGAGTTTTGCTTCAACGAAGCGGCTCACCGCGTAGCGGACGTAGTCGAGCAGCGTGAGGAGCTCGCCGCGTCCGACTGTCGCGAGCTTCGGCGCGGCGCGGCTGCGCGCGGTCTTTTTGGATGCTTTTGCCATCAGGATTTGGTCCAGCGTGCGGCGGCCTCGTCGTCACGGGCGTGGGCCTCGACCCAGCCGGTGCCGGTGGCGCTCTCTTCCTTCTTCCAGAACGGGGCGCTGGTCTTGAGGTAGTCCATCAGGAACTCGGCGGCATGGAATGCGGCCTGGCGGTGCTGCGAGGCGGTCAGCACCAGCACGATGTTCTGGCCCGGCATGAAGCGGCCGACGCGATGGATCACGGTGACGCCGTTCAGCGGCCAGCGCGAGGTCGCCTCGTCGGCATGGCGCCTGATCTCTTCCTCGGCCATGCCAGGATAGTGCTCGAGCGTGAGCGCGGCGACCTTGGCGCTGTCATCGTCCGCGCGGCAGATGCCGGAGAAGCTCACGACCGCGCCGATGTCGGTCCGGCTCTTGGTCAGGACGGCGATCTCGCGCGCGATGTCGAAATCGTCTTCCTGAATACGGATGGTGACAGGGCAGCTGGCGACTGGGGAAGACATGGCCTAACCGCCGGTCATCGGCGGGAAAAACGCGATCTCGCGGGCGCCCGCGATCGCGGCATCCGATTTGACATGGGCGTGGTCGATCGCGGTGCGGATCACCTTCGGCTTCTCGAACGCGTAGGCATAGGCCTCGCTCTGGCCAGACAGCCAGGCGATCAACTCCTCGACGGTGCGCACGGTCGCCGGCGGCTCGATGGTCTCCTCCGCCTTGCCGACGCGCTCGCGCACCCAGGCGAAATATTTCACCTTCATCCCTCGTCCTCCTTGATGAGGTGATGGATGCCGGCGCGGAAATAATCGTAGCCGGTATAGATGGTCACGATCGCCGAGGCCCACAGCAGGGCGAGGCCAATCATCGAGACGACGGGCACCACCTCGTCGCCGGCAGGTCCCGCGAGCAGGAAGCCGATCGCGACGAGCTGGACCGTGGTCTTCCACTTCGCAAGCTTGGTCACGGGCACGCTGACGCGGAGCGCGGCGAGGTATTCGCGCAGGCCCGAGACCAGGATCTCGCGGCACAGGATGACGATGGCGGCCCACAACGACCAGCCATGGATGATGCCGTCGGCGGCCAGCATCAGCAGGCACGAGGCGACCAATAGCTTGTCGGCGATCGGGTCGAGCATCCGGCCGAACGCCGATTGCTGATTCCAGATCCGCGCGTAATAGCCGTCGAGGTAATCGGTGACCGCGGCCGCGATGAAGAGGGCGACCGCCACCCAGCGCAGCCAGAGCGGCTGATCCAGAATCGACTGCGCATAGATGCATCCGACGACGACCGGGATCGCGGCGATCCGGCCATAGGTCAGGATGTTGGGGAGGGACATCGCGCGGCTGGTCGTCCCTCGTGTGGTGGCGATGTTCATCCGTCCTACCAATACCGCTGCTGCCTGAACGTCAACCGTCCCGCACCCCAAATGAGGTGCGGACACGACGATCATATGACTGCGGTCCCCCTTTAATTCATCCCGGCTGGGGATGGAAATACTCGAAAATCCTGCGCGCACTCTCGGCACTGACCCCCGGAACCTTGCCGAGATCGGCGATCGAGGCCCGTTCGATCTCCTTCAGGGTTCCGAAATGATGCAGCAAGGCACGTTTGCGTGACGGGCCGATGCCCGGAATCTCCTGCAAACCGGCCTCGCGGATGTCCTTCTTGCGCAGCTTGCGGTGGGAGCCGATGACGAAGCGGTGGGCCTCGTCGCGCAGCCGCTGGATGAAATAAAGCACGGGGTCGCGCGGCTCCAGCTTGATCGCCTCGCGCTCGGGCATGAACAGGGTCTCGCGTCCGGCATCCCGGTCCGGCCCCTTGGCGACCGACATCAGCGACACCTGGGTCAGGCCGAGATTGGCGAAGATCTCGCGAACGGCGTTGAGCTGGCCGCGGCCGCCGTCGATGATGACGAGATCAGGCCATTGCGGGAAGTCGTCGTCCTTCGCTTTGGTCGCACCCTCCTCGGGCGGGTTGATCAGGCGCTTGAAGCGCCGCTCCAGCACCTCGCGCATCATGGCGAAGTCGTCGCCCGGCGTGATCCCTTCCGACTTGATGTTGAACTTGCGGTACTGGTTCTTCACGAAACCGTCGGGGCCGGCGACGATCATGGCGCCGACCGCATTGGTGCCCTGGATGTGGCTGTTGTCGTAGACCTCGATGCGCTTGGGCGAATGGGGCAGGCTCAGCGTCGTGGCGATGGCATCGAGCAGGCGGCTTTGCGTGGCGGTGTCCGCGAGCTTGCGGCCGAGGGCTTCGCGCGCATTGGTCAACGCGTGGGCGACGAGTTCCTTTTTCTCGCCGCGCTTGGGCGCGGTGACCTCGACCTTGTGGCCAGCCTTGATCGACAGCGCATTGGCGAGCAGCTCGCTTTCCTCGATCTCGTGCGAGAGCAGGATGTTCCTCGGCGGCGGCTTGTCGTCGTAGAACTGGGCGAGGAAGGAGCCGAGCACCTCTTCCGGGGTGTACGTCTTCTCCGCGCGCGGAAAATAGGCCCGGTTGCCCCAGTTCTGGCCGGTGCGGAAGAAGAACACCTCGACGCAGGAGAAGCCGCCCTCCTGATGGATGGCGAACACGTCGGCCTCCTCCACCGTGCGCGGATTGATGCCCTGCTGCGACTGGATCGCCGACAGCGCGGCGAGGCGGTCGCGGTAGAGCGCGGCGCGCTCGAACTCGAGCTCACCGGACGCCTTCTCCATCTCGCCGGCAAGCTCCTGCTTCACCGCATGGCTCTTGCCGGACAGGAAGTCGCTCGCCTCGCGCACCAGGGTGGTATAGCCGCCGAAGTCGATCTCGCGGGTGCAGGGGCCGGCGCAGCGGCGGATCTGGTAGAGCAGGCAGGGCCGGCTGCGGCTCTCGAAGAAGGAATCGGTGCAGGAGCGGATCAGGAAGGCGCGCTGCAGCGCCGTGATGGTGCGGTTGACCGCGCCGGCGGAGGCGAAGGGCCCGAAATAGCGCCCCGGCCGGCTCTGCGCGCCGCGATGTTTCAGGATCTGCGGCGCCCAATGGTCGCCGGTGATCAGGATGTAAGGAAACGATTTGTCGTCGCGCAGCTGCACGTTGAAGCGCGGCCGCAGCTGCTTGATGAGGTTGGCTTCCAGCAGCAGCGCCTCGGTCTCGGTGTTGGTCGAGACGATCTCCACGGTCACCGTGGCCGCGATCATGCGCAGGATGCGGGCCGGCTGCGGTGCATTCTGGCGCGCATAGTTGGAGAGGCGCTTTTTGACGTTCTTGGCCTTGCCGACATAGAGCACGTCGGCATTCGCATTGAGCATGCGATAGACGCCGGGCGAGGTCGGTGCGAGCCGCACCGCGCGCTCGATCGCCTCATGGCCGGTCGCCAGCGGTCCTTCGCCGACGGCGCCGCTCTCTTCCAGGATATCGGGCAGCCGCGCATCGTCCTCGTCATCGCCACCGCTGGTGGCGGGATCGAGGTCCGGAGGCATTTCGGCTGGGACGTCCGGCGCGGCGCCACGCACGGGTTTGCGCGCGCGGTCGTCCGGATTGTCGGTGGAATCGTGAACCATGGAGCGAATTTAGGCGCTGGGGGTGCCGATTTGAAGTTCCGGCCGTGCGGCACGCACAGGATGGCGGCGCAGTTCCCGGTAACGCTTGCTTAAGCCTGTTAACAGCGCGGTAACCCGGCTTAACAGCCCTTTAACTTAGAACTCTCGATAAATCTTACGCGAAAAAGTGGTGGTTCCGTAACCATGCGTTTTGCCTCGCGCGGCGGCGCGGGCGCCGCACCGGTGACGGCAGTTGCGTTGGAGTTAAGTGATGAAGAGGCTCGTTGTGGGCGCAGCCGCGTTGGTTGCCGCCGGCTGGACAGCTTCGGCGGAGGCCGCCGACATGACTTACGGTCAGCGCGCGCCCTATACCGTCAACCAGCCGCTCAACGCGTACAGCTGGGCAGGCCCCTATCTCGGCGGCAACATCGGCTATGAATGGGGCTCGGTGGACAACAACCCCTCGAAGCCGTCGGGCTTCGTCGGCGGCGTGCAGGCCGGCTACAACTTCCAGAATGGCCCGTTTGTGTTCGGCGTCGAGGGCGACATCCAGGCCGCCGGTGCCGACGACACCTTCGCGCCGTGGAAATTCTCCAATCCGTGGTTCGGCACCCTGCGCGGCCGCGCCGGCTATGCCTTCAGCAACGTGCTGTTCTATGGCACCGCCGGCCTCGCCTTCGGCGAGCTGCGTGCGCAGACCTTCGGCTGGACGGAATCGCACACCACCGCCGGCTGGACCATCGGCGCCGGTGCGGAAGTCGGTCTGGCCCCGAACTGGAGCGCCAAGCTGGAATATCTCTACATCGATCTGTCGACGACACAGTTCGCAATTACAGGGGTGTCAAACGGCTATAGCGCCAGCGTTGTGCGCGCAGGCGTGAACTATCGCTTCTGATAGCTGAAGAAAAAAATACCGGACCATAACCTCCCGGCCGCTCGCGGCCGGGATTTTTTTGCCAAGTATTTTTGCGCCAAGTATTGCGCCGAATGTTGTGCGTCAGGCCCGCTAGGAGAGGATGACCAGATTGACCGCCTTCGGTCCCTTCCCCTTCTTGTCGGGTTCGACTTCGAAAGTAATACGCTGTCCTTCCGCAAGGTCCTTCAGTCCGGCCCGCTCCACAGCAGTAATATGTACGAAGACGTCGCGGCCGCCGTCGTCAGGCTTGATGAAACCGTAGCCGCGTTCGCCGTTGAAAAACTTAACCGTTCCCGTCATGGCCATCGGGAAACTCCCCCTCATTGCTCCTCCGCCGCAACGCAGACTCACGTCACGACATGACGGGGCACTACGGAGCCCGGGAGCTGGCCATCCTTGGGCGGACCGCTGGCGGTCCGGCCGGATCTTTCTTAGGCCTTCACTCCGCCGCAACCATTCGCGGAAGCGGAACGTAAAGCCAGTCACGGAAACAGCATAATACGGTTCTCTGCAGATTGACTACCGCTCCTGCATATTTTTCCCAAGAATGCCGGAGTGTTACGGGCTGGCTTTAAGGCTTGGGCACCTCCAATCGGAATCTGGCAGCACCACCTTGGCCGAGCGGCATTTCCAGCTCGGGCAGGATCGTCTTGAGCTCGCCCTGCAGCGTGTAGGGCGGATTGACGATCAGGAGCCCGGTGGAGGCGAGAGCTCCGCCGTCGAGCTGAGGCGCGACGCTGAACTCGAGGCGCAGACAATTTCCCGGCGGTTTTGCTGCAGATGCGAGCCGCGCCACCGTTTGAACCAGTGTGTCGGTGGCGCGCCGATTCTTGGCGGGATACCAAATGACATAGATGCCGGTTGGCCATTTCGCGAAGGCAGTGGAGAAGGCTTCGCCCAGCCGCTCGAACTCGTCCTTGGCCTCGAAGGGCGGATCGATCAGCACGAGGCCGCGCCGCTCCTTCGGCGGCACGAAAGCCGGCAGCGCCATCCAGCCGTCGAGGTCGACCACGCGGGCCTGTTCGTCGCGGCGCAGCACGTCGATCAGCGCTTTCCGCGCCTTCGGCTCCAGCTCGCATGCGATGATCCGATCTTGCGGCCGGAGCAGGCCGCGCGCAATCAACGGCGAGCCTGGATAGGCCTTGAGCTCACCCTTGGGATTGAAGGCGCGGACGATATCGAGATAGGGTTGTACCAGCGCGAGGGTCTCGTTCGAGAGGCGCGCCTGCATCAGCCGCGCGATTCCGGTCAGCCATTCGCCGCCCCGGCGCGCCTCGTCGCTGTCGAGATCGTAGAGGCCGGCGCCGGCATGGGTGTCGATGACGCGGAACGCCCCCGGCTTGTCCTGCAGATAGGTGATGATGCGCGCCAGCACGATGTGCTTGATGACATCGGCGAAGTTGCCGGCGTGGAAGGCGTGGCGGTAATTCATGGCGAAGAGTTACGACATCACGCGCCGAAAGTAACTGCTGTCATTCCGGGCGGTGCATGGCACCGAGCCCGGAATCCATTTCGCCACGGCGCATGCTGCTGGATGGATTCTCAGATGCGCAAATGCGCATCATCGTTCGCGCTCCGCGCGCCCCGGAATGGGGGCGAACAAATCCTATCCGCCCCTGATCGGCGGCATCGTCACCTGATCGCGGCGGCAGGTGCGGCGTTCGATCTCGTCGCAAGCGCGGAATTGCAGGTCCTTGCTGAGGCAGATACGGACCTCGGACAGCCGCGTCCGGTTGCAGGTGACCGAGACGGCGGCATTGCCCAGCCCCGGATTGGCCTTGATGAAGGCTTCCTCGACCTCCGCCGGTGCCACGGTCTTGGCCTGAGACAAATCGAGATATTCGGCCGGGATCTTGATCGCAGCGCGCGCCTTGCGGATCGTCTCGAAATAGCTGCGGCCCTCGAGGCCCGAGCAGGTGCCGTGCTTGTCCCATTCGTTGAAGATCAGGCCCGGCGCCGGCATCAGATCAAGCATCGAGGAGACGATGCTGCGGTTCAGCCGCGGTGCGGGCCGCTGGCAATATTCCGGGAAGCCGGTCTCATATTGCGGCCACAGCCCATGCACCACGAAGGCGTAGGGCCGACCGCTGCACTGGATCTGCGACCGGCCGCCACGCTCGGCGGCCTCCTCGCAGAACGAGGGCGACCACGACAGCGACAGTACATAGAAGTCGAATTCGCCGGGCGCGTTCTGCCGCTTGTCCTGGGCGTTCGCGCCACCGGCGAGCAAGGCCAGTCCGGCGGCAAGGGTCAGGGAGATCACGAGACGGGAGAACGAATGCAATCTGGAATGAAACATGGCGACGCCCCTCAACTAGACTGTGCGAGGAAGCCTAGCAGGCGATGGGAACATTTCAAGAACAAAATTCGGGGCGACCGCCGTTCGGCGCCTTCGATCATCTCGAATCAGGGCTTCCTGCTCAGGGCTTGGCGGCGCGGCAGGCCGGATTATAGGCCCAGTTGCGGTCGAGCCCGACCACGCACCATTCGACGCCGTTGCCATAGCCGGCGAAGCCGCCATCCTCGATGATCGAGAAGTGCACCTTGCGCACCTTGCCGTCATTGAGCATGGCCTCGCCGGTGCAATAGCGGCGGGGAATATTGTCGGACTGCCAGGGCCGGAATGCGGTCTCGCGAACGGCGGCGAAGCTGGTGATCCTCAACGAGGAATTCCAGAACGTGCTTTCCTTTTCCCAGAACTGGGTGGCGATGGTCGGCAGCGCCCGGTCGCAATCGGCGACGGCGCCGTCATAGCGCGGGCCGCTCAGCCAGAAGTTCAGCTCCAGCGGATTGGCGGCCCTGGCCTCACCGAGCGACATCGCTCCGAACATGAGGCCGAGCACGGCGGCATAGCGGAGCAATTTCAGGAAGGGGGCGCGCATGGTCAATCCGGACAGCTAAAGTCTTGCGAAGGTTGGACGGTGCCGCGAAGGCTGGGGGAGGTCAAGTGCAGCGCGGCAACACTTCGCCAGGAGTTGACCACAACTTCGTGGTTGGCAGGCTTGGGTTCTTTCCACTTCCCTCCCGGCACCGTAAACTGCCCGCCAGCCAATTGGAGTGACGGGAATGCGAATCATTGCGGCCGCGGGTCTTCTCGCCAGCCTGGTTGTCTCGGGTATGATGGCGAGCCAGTCGGCGCGCGCTGACTATGTGCCGCCGTTCAAGGGCAATGACACCGGCGGCATCATCGCCTATTCGATGGCCACCCAGGTCGATGCCCGGCAGGCCGCGGTCGATCACTGCGCGCGCTACGGCAAGGTCGTGAAATTCCTGGCGGTGCAGGCCTATGAGGGCGGTTACATCTCGTTCTCCTGCCGCTGGGTGCCTTATGGCGCCGCCGACCAGCCGATCCGCACGCTCTATTGAGGCGCTGTCGCAGGCCTGCAATTTCTCAGCCGGGAGCCTCTCACATGACGCGCAAACTCGCTTTGCTCGGCTCGACCCTTTGCCTTGCGTTGTCTGCAAGCGTGGCGTGCGCCGACGACCTGCCGGTCCGCAAGGCCGGTCTTTGGGAGATGAAGCTGGTCACATCAGGCTCGCCCGTGCCCGAGATGACCATGCAGCACTGCACCGACGAGACCGTCGACAAGGAGATGAGCAACAACGTCTCCCCGATGGCCAAGCAGATCTGCGCCAAGCAGGAGATCAAGAAGACCGCGACCGGCTATGTCAGCGATTCCGAATGCAGCGTCGCCGGCGTCAGCACGACCTCGCATGCCGAGATCACCGGCGATTTCAACTCGGCCTATACGGTGAAGACCTCCTCGCACGCGCAAGGCGGTGTCGCCGGCGCTGCGGGGCGCGATACCACCATGACGCTGCAAGCCAAATGGCTCGGGTCCTGCAAGCCGGACCAGAAGCCCGGCGACATCGTGATGCCCGGCGGCTTCAAGATGAACGTGCGCGACATGGATAAGCTGAAGGCGCTGCTGCCGAAGTAGGGCTACGGCGGCTACACTGGTATCCTGACGCTCGCCCTTAGTCCCCCCATCGGGCTGTCGCCAAGCGTGATGTCGCCGCCATGCGAGCGGGCGATGTCGCGGGCGATGGCGAGGCCGAGGCCGGTGCCGCCTTCATCCTGGTTGCGGGCGTTGTCGAGCCGCAGGAACGGCTTGAACACTTCTTCGCGCAAATGCGCGGGAATGCCGGGTCCGTCGTCGTCGATCGTCACGGTCAAATAACGGTGATCGCGCTGGCCGGTGATGGCGATGGCCTTGCCGTAGCGCGCCGCGTTGGTGACGAGATTGGCGAGGCAGCGCTTGAACGAGGCCGGCTTCACCGTCACCACGGGCAGGCCGTGGAAGGCGACGGTCGCGGTATGACCGTGGCGCTCGGCATCGCTGCGCAGCTCCTCGAGCGCCTGCGCCATGTCGGTCGGCTGCGACTGCTCACCGGAATCGCCGCGGGCGAAGGCGAGGTAATCCTCCAGCATCATCGACATCTCGTCGACGTCCTTGCGCATGCCCTCGAGCTCGGGGCTGTCGCCGATCAGCGCCAGCTCGAGCTTGAAGCGGGTCAGGATGGTGCGCAGATCGTGGCTGACGCCGGCGAGCATCGCGGTGCGCTGCTCCATGGTGCGCTCGATGCGCGACTTCATTTCGAGGAAGGCGACCGCTGCGCGCCGCACCTCGCGCGCGCCCCTTGGGCGGAAGTTCGGCGCCTCGCGGCCCTTGCCGAAGCTTTCGGCAGCGTCAGCGAGGCGCAGGATCGGCTTGATCTGGTTGCGCAGGAACAGCACGGCCACGATCAGCAGGATCGAGGACGTGCCGACCATCCAGAACAGGAAGATCTCCGAGTTGGAGGCATAGGCGGCGCTGCGCTGCGCGAACACGCGCATCACGGCGTCGTCGAGCTGGATGCGGATCTCGACCAGGTTGGAGCGGCCGACCGTGTCGATCCAGAACGAGCGGCCGATCTGGCGGCCGAGCTGCACCGACAGCGTCTGGTCGAGCAGCGAGAAGAACGGCTTTGGTCCCGGCGGCGGCATGTCGCCGGCGGGCAGGAAGTCGACGACGAGGCCGAGGCGCTGCTGCGCGATGCGGCGGATCTGGTCGCGATCCTTATCTTGCGGATAACCCTTGTAGACGTCGATCAGCGCGGCGATGTCCTGCACCACGGCGGCCGACAGTCGGCGCGTCACCGTGTTCCAGTGCCGCTCCATGAACACGAAGGCGACGACCGATTGCAGCACCACCATCGGCACGATCATGATGAGGAGCGCGCGGGCGTAGAGGCCGGTCGGCATCCAGCCCTTGAACGCGTTGCCCATCCAGCCATTGGCGGCGGAAACGCGGCCGGCGGCGCTTCGGAGCAGCGTCAGGCCGGTATCGATCGTGCTCATCACTCGCGCTTCACTGATTTATGGCGAGGCTACCAGCCGATAGCCGATGCCGCGCACCGCCTGGAGGAACAGCGGATTGGCGGGGTCGGTCTCGATCTTGCGCCTGAGGCGGTTGATCTGCACGTCGACGGCGCGCTCGTTGACGCTGCCGTTGCCGGTCAACGCACTGCGCGGCACGGTCTCGCCCGGCGTCTCCGAGAGAATGCGCAGCATCTCGCGCTCGCGGTCGGTGAGGTGGATGACCTCCTCGCCCTGGCGCAGCTCGCCGCGATCGAGATGATAGACGTAGGGACCGAACGCGATCTTCTCCACCGCCGTGGCTTGCGGCGGCGGAGCGGCGCGCTTGAGGATGTTGTTGATGCGCAGCGCCAGCTCGCGCGGCTCGAACGGTTTCGCCACGTAGTCGTCGGCGCCGATCTGCAGGCCCTCGATGCGCGCTTCCGCCTCGTGTCGTGCCGTCAGCATCACGATCGGCACCGAGGAGGATGTCCGGATGAAGCGGGCGAGATCGAAGCCGGTCTCGCCGGGCATCATGACGTCGAGGATCAAGAGGTCGAAATGCAGGCCCTGCAGTTTCGAGCGTGCATCGCCGGCACTCGCGGCGGTGGTGACGCGGTAGCCCTCGGCGGCGAGGAAGCGCGAGAGCAGATCGCGGATGCGGCGGTCGTCGTCGACCAGCAGCAGATGCGGCGCGTCATCGGCCGGGCGTGCCGGCGGGCGGGCGAGAGTGGCAGCGAGCGTCACGGTCACTCCTTGGCGTCGTGGTTGACGGAAGCGAAGATCGTCTCGAGCACCTTGTCCGGATCGTCGCGATCGATCATCGCGCGCAGGAAGCGCTTGACCGTCTCGGCATCCTGCGGACCCATTTCGGCGAGCGCCTTGGTGATCCGCGTGGTCTGCAGACCGGCAAGCTTCTGCACCAGCGCCTCGCCCTTCGGCGTCGCGTAGAGCAGGCGCTGGCGGCGGTCATTGTCGCCGGTCTTCTGCACGATGTAGCCCTCGTCCAGCAGCTGCTTGAGCACGCGGCCGAGCGACTGCTTGGTGATGCGCAGGACGTCGAGCAGATCGGCGACCTTGAGGCCGGGATAGCGGTAGACGAAGTGCATGACCCGGTGGTGGGCTCGGCCGAAGCCGAAAGCCTCCAGCTCCTGGTCGGGGTCGCCGACGAAGTCGCGATAGGCGAAGAACAGTAGCTCGATGATATCCCAGCGCAAATTGCCTCCGTCGTGTGCGGCCGGCTTGGGCTCGGCGGCGTCATGAGAGGAAGTCGCGAAATTTATGTCAGGCATATTGACGTATCTTGGGTTCAATGTTACAAAACGATTGACCAGCACGAAATTTTAGATCGTTTCGCGCGGGTGGCATCGAAGCAGGGCGGCTGGAGAGAGCCGGACAGGCGACGACGGCCGGATCAGATCTACCGTGCGATTGTCGAGCGGCGTTTCGGCAAAACATACTGGACTTCCGCCTTCCGCAAAAGCATGTCCTCGGCGATATGCTGGCCACGGAAACCGGCCGTAACAAGGCTGGCGGGGTCCGGCCTAAAACCAATCAAGCCAGCCGGGCCCGAAAAGGGGCAGGCCGGCGCCAGAACGGCGCCGCCACCGGCAGCGGGAGGCAAGGACATGAGCATGAAATTCGACATCCAGCCCGCATCCAATCCGACGTCCGAGAAAGACCGCGTGGCCAGGCTGGTGGACCCCGGCTTCGGACGGGTCTTCACCGATCACATGGCGATCGTGCGCTACAATCAGGCAAAGGGCGGCTGGTACGAGGCGAAGATCGAGGCACGCGCCAACTTCCAGCTCGATCCGGCCGGCGCGGTGCTGCACTACGCCCAGGAAATTTTCGAGGGTCTGAAGGCCTACAAGCGTGACGACGGCGGCGTGAACCTGTTCCGTCCCGACGCCAATGCGCGGCGCTTCAAGGACTCGGCCGACCGCATGGCGATGGCGCAGCTGCCCGAGGACGTCTTCATCGAGGCGGTCGAGCAGGTCGTGCGCATCGACCGCGCCTGGATGCCGGGCGGCGAGGGCAGCCTTTACCTGCGGCCCTTCATGATCGCGAGCGAGACCTTCCTCGGCGTCAAGCCGTCGTCCGAATATATCTTCGCCGTCATCGCTTCGCCGGTCGGCTCCTACTTCAAGGGCGGGCCTGCGCCGGTGTCGATCTGGGTCTCGGAGAATTACACGCGCGCTGCCGTCGGCGGCACCGGGGCGGTCAAGTGCGGCGGCAATTATGCCGCGAGCCTGCGTGCCCAGGCCGAAGCGATCCAGCATGGCTGCGATCAGGTGGTCTTCCTCGACGCGGTCGAGCGCCGCTATATCGAGGAGCTCGGCGGCATGAACGTGTTCTTCGTGTTCGACGATGGCTCGCTCTCGACGCCGCCGCTCGGCACCATCCTGCCCGGCATCACCCGCGATTCCATCATCGCGCTCGCCAAGGATGCCGGCAAAACCGTGCGCGAGGAGCCGTATTCGCTCGACCAGTGGCGCAAGGATGCGGCCAGCGGCAAGCTGAAGGAAGCGTTTGCCTGCGGTACCGCGGCCGTGATCTCGCCGATCGGCAAGGTGCGCTCGGTGAGCGGCGATTTCGAGATCTCGGGCGGCGCCGCCGGCCCCGTCGCCATGGGCCTGCGCAAGCAGCTCGTCGACATCCAGTACGGCCGCACCAACGATCCCCATAACTGGATCCGCAAGGTGTTTTGAAATGCGGCGATGCGCGTTTCTCCTTTCGTGAGGAGAGGGGAAACGCGCATCGTTTGTGGTTTTTCGTGCACTGAACGTGCCGTTGCCGACATGCGACAAAGTCTGGACACATCTGGACATCAGGACATCGCGACCATGGCAACGAAACTCTCCCAACCCATGAAATGGGTCGTTCTCGCCGCAATCACCGGCGTCTCCGTTTTCGGCATCCTGACCATCGGCCCGATGCATGAGGTGGTCGCGCAAGACCGCTCGCCGATCGTCGATGTGCGAACCAGCGATCCCGAGATGAATGCCGCGATCGCGCGCGCCCGCGGCACGCTGCCGACTTTCTGGGCCTCCTATCAATCGCCAAAGCCGTCGGAGGCCGGGCACGCCCTGAAGGTGCGCTTCTCGACCCGCAAGGGCGGTGAGCACATCTGGATCGGCGAGGTGAAGAAGCGGCCAGACGGGACCTATTCCGGTCTGTTCGCCAACGAACCGCGTGACCTGCCCGGCAAGCGGGCCGGCGACGAGGTCAAGTTCACCGAGGCCGACATTTCGGACTGGATGTTCATGCGCAACGGCAAGATCGTCGGCGGCGAAACCATCAAGCCGACGCTGAAGTCGCTGCCGAAGGCGGACGCGGATGCTCTGAGGGCACGGATGGAGCAGCCGTAAAGGTTGGCCGTCATTCCGGAACGGTCCGAACGACCAGACCTCAGGTGCGCAATTGCGCACCGGGGAATCTCGAGATTCCGGGTTCGATGCTTGCGCATCGCCCCGGAATGACGGCGTTCCCTAAGCACCGGTTGCCGCCTCGCGCCCCGGCTGGTAAACGCCGCGCATGGCCGAGAAACCCAAAAAACCCCAGAAACTGAAGGCGCGCCTGCCGCGCGGGCTCGAGGATCGCGATCCGTCAGCGATCCGGGCGACGCGCGAGATGGTCGAGAAGATCCGCGCCGTCTACGAGCTCTACGGGTTCGAGCCCGTGGAGACGCCGGCGATGGAATACACCGACGCGCTCGGCAAGTTCCTGCCCGACCAGGATCGTCCGAACGAGGGCGTGTTCTCGTTCCAGGACGACGACGAGCAGTGGATCAGCCTGCGCTACGATTTGACGGCGCCGCTCGCCCGCTATGTCGGCGAGCGCTACGGCAGCGACGCTCTGGTTTTGCCCTACCGCAGCTACCGGGTCGGCTATGTCTTCCGCAACGAAAAGCCCGGCCCGGGCCGCTTTCGGCAGTTCATGCAGTTCGACGCCGACACGGTCGGCTCGGCGACGCCGGCGGCGGATGCCGAGATCTGCATGATGGCTGCGGACACGATGGAGGCGCTCGGCATCGCGCGCGGCTCCTATGTCGTGAAGGTCAACAACCGCAAAGTGCTCGATGGCGTGCTGGAAGCCATCGGGCTCGGTGGCGACGAGAACGCAGGCCGTAGGCTGACCGTGCTGCGCGCCATCGACAAGCTCGACAAGTTTTCCGCCGACGAAGTGCGCAAGCTGCTCGGTCCCGGACGATGGGACGGCGGCGAAGAAGGCAAGGGCGACTTCACCAAGGGCGCCAATCTGAGCGACGCCGAAGCTGACGTCGTTCTCGCCATCACCAAACCGCGCGACGATTGGAAAGACGCCATTGCCGCGGCGGAGACCTACCTCGCCAAGAGCGCAGTCGGTCAGGCCGGCGTGAGCGAGCTGGAGGAGATTGCCAAGCTGGTGATTGCGTCGGGCTACGGTGCCGACCGCATCAAGATCGATCCCTCCGTGGTGCGCGGCCTCGAATATTACACCGGCCCCGTCTACGAGGTCGAACTGCTGCTCGAGACCAAGGACGAGAAGGGCCGCCCGGTGCGCTTCGGCTCGGTCGGCGGGGGCGGGCGTTACGATGGCCTCGTCTCACGTTTCCGCGGCGAGCCGGTGCCGGCCACCGGCTTCTCGATCGGCGTGTCGCGGCTCCAGGCCGCGCTGACGCTGCTCGGCAAGCTCGACACGCGGCCTGAATTCGGGCCCGTCGTCGTCACCGTGTTCGACCGCGACCGCGTCGCCGACTATCAGAAGATGGTGGCAAGCTTGCGCACCGCCGGCATCCGCGCCGAGCTCTATCTCGGCAATCCCAAGAACATGGGCAATCAGCTCAAATATGCCGACCGCCGCAATTCACCGTGCGTGATCATCCAGGGCTCGGATGAAAAGGCGCGCGGCGAGCTGCAGATCAAGGATCTGATCGAAGGCGCCAAGGCGGCGGCTGCGATCGCCTCCAACCAGGAATGGCGCGAGAGCCGGCCGGCGCAGTTCTCGTGCAGCGAAGCCGATCTCGTCGCCAAGGTGCGCGAGGTCCTGGCCCGCCATGACGTAAAGTGGGGATAGCCATTCCGCCAAGCCGTCATGCCCGGGCTTGTCCCGGGCATCCACGTCTTGTTTGATGGATGAGCACGTGGATGGCCTGGACAAGCCCGGCCATGACGACAGCAACAGGGAGAAGACGATGCCTGAGATCACTGTCAGCATGGCCGAAGGCCGCACCGACGAGCAAAAGGCCGGCATGATGCGCGACATCACCCAGGCGTTGGTGAAGAATCTCGGCGTCGATGCCGATGCCGTCGTCATCCAGATCAACGAAGCCCCGCTCCGCCACAAGATGAAGGGCGGCAAGACGTTCGTGGAGCGCGCGGCGGCGGCGAAGAAGTAGCCAGCGCTGTAGCGTCAATCACCGCTGTCGTCCCGGATCGGCGCGCGCTTAAGGCGCGCTTGTCCGGGACGACACCGTGTGTGAGGCCCCCATGGACGCACGCGATTTCATCAAGGTCGGCATGAGCGCCGAGCGCACGCTGGTGGTGCCGGCCGAGCGCACGGTCGGGCATTTCGTGCCGGGCATGCCGTTTGTCTACGCGACGCCGATGATGATCCTGGAAATGGAGATGACGGCGGGCGATGCGATCCGAGCCGCGCTTCAGCCCGGCTGGGTCACTGTCGGCACCGAGGTCGACATCCGCCATCTCGCAGCCGCCCTCGTCGGCGCGACGGTGCGGACCACCGCGAAGGTCGTCGCCGTCGAACGCCGCGTCATCCGCTTCGAGGTCGAGGCGTTCGAGGGCACCCGCAAGCTCGGCGAAGGCCGCCACGCGCGCGGGCTCGTCAATGTCGAGATGTTCAACAGGCGGCTCGCCGCGGGCACGACGCCGTAGGGCGGGCAAAGCGAAGCGTGCCCACGGCTTCCGGAGAGACAATTGAAAGATCGTGGGCACGGCGCCCTGCGCCTTTGCCCACCCTACGGCACCGTCTACTTCGCCAATTCCTTCGACCGCTTCGTCGCCGCCGCGATCGCGCGGATCATCAGGTCGCGCAGACCCGGCTCGCCCGTCAGCACGCCGAGCGCGGCGGCCGTGGTGCCGCCGGGCGAGGTGACGTTCTGGCGCAGCGTGCTCGACGGCAGCTCCGACTGGTGCAGCAATTCGCCGGAGCCGGCGACGGTCTCGCGTGCGAGCTTAATTGCCAGCGCCTCAGGCAGTCCGGCTTCGACGCCGGCGCGGGCGAGCTCTTCGGCGAGCAGAAACACATAGGCCGGGCCGGAGCCGGAGACGGCCGTGACCGCGTCCATCAGGCTCTCGTCATCGACCCATTCGACCGAGCCGGTGGCACCCAGCAGCGCATCGGCCACCGCGCGCTGCGCGGCGCTGACGTTGTTCGCGGCGACCGCAACCGTGATGCCGCGGCCGATCGCGGCCGGCGTGTTCGGCATCGCGCGCACCACGGCGCCGCCGCAGACCTCCTGGAGCGATGTGATCGTGGTTCCCGCCATGATCGAGACCACCGACGTCTTGTCCGAGACGAACGCTTTTAGCTTCGCGCCGGCCTCGCGGAACATCTGCGGCTTCACCGCGACGACCAGCGTCTCGACCTGGCCGGCCGTCGCTACTTCGGGATTGAGCGCAACGCCCTTGGCGGCAAGGGCGGTGATCTCGGGCGAGATGTGCGGATCGACCACCGCGACGCGGCGCGGATCGAGTCCGCCCGCCAGCCATCCGGTCAGCATCGCGCCGCCCATCTTGCCGGCGCCGGCGAGGAGGATGGTGCCGGTGATGTTTTGAAGAGTGCTGTTGTTAGCCACTGTGATCACCCAAGGAAAGGTGTCGTCCCTGCGAACGCGGGGACCCCCGCGCGAGCGCTTGCGCTCGTCGCGCCACCACAGGCGGTTCTAGTGGATGAAGGTGTTGGCAACAAGCCGCGTGCCACAAGAGGCATCACGCGGTATGGCTCCCGGAGCGGCGCTTCGCTTGTCCGGGACGACAGGAGGAGGGAGTGTTGGCTTCCTTAAGGTCCTACGCCTCTCCCACCGTATCGAACATCGCCGCGTCCATCGCTTCGGTCGTGGTCTTGCCCGCCCACACCACGAACTGGAACGCCGGGAAATAGCGCTCGCAGGCATGGATGGCGCCGGCGAGCATGGCCTCGCATTGCGCGGTCGAGGCGGTCAGGCCGCCGGGCAGCACCAGGGCCTGGCGGTGCATGACCATGCCGGTGTTGGTCCACAAATCGAAATGACCGACCCACAGCTGCTCGTTGACCGCGGCGACGAGCCGCTGCACCTCGCTGCGGCGCGCAACCGGAATCTTCATGTCGAACGCACAGGCCAGATGCAGCGCTTCGATCTCGCCCATCCAGGTAAAGGAGAGCTGGTAATCGGTCCATTGTCCCTTGGAGACAATCGTGAGTTCGTCCTCGCCGGAGCGTTCGAACGGCCAGTTGTTGCTGGCGGCGATATCCTCGACCACCGCGAGCGGATGGCTTTTGGAATCGATAGTGCCTTCGAGCAGGGACATGCCGTCTCGACCTCTTGCCTTCTTGTTGTCTTTGATACGCACGCGGTTGGGCCCGGCGCGCGCTCCCTAAACGTCGCTACGGCGTCCCCTCGGAGTCTTGCGATCCCTCGGATCAGCGCGGGCCTGTCGCGGATCAAGTGATGTGATTTGCGGAATCTGCGCAACGGGGTCCCGAGTCCGTCCACAAGCCAGGACTCGTTCGTCCACAGCTCATCTCCGCCACAATTCTTAACGGAGGGAAGTCCTCGATCCGGATGGATGAGAACAAACCGGAATCGGATTCGCGGGGGGGAGGGCGCCATTCGTTAATTCCGTCCCGCGAGGGCCGCTCCCGCGGGAATGACATGGGACCATGCGATCCGCCCATACGGAACACGCTTGCTGCGGCCGCCGGCTGGCGGCATATTTCCAGCTAGGCCGTTCATCCCGGACGGCCGATGTTCTCAGGGCGGGGTGAAAGTCCCCACCGGCGGTAAAGGCCGAAAGGCCTAAGCCCGCGAGCGCCTTCCCTTAGGTCTTCTTGCCGAGGGGAAGGGTCAGCAGATTCGGTGCAACTCCGAAGCCGACGGTTAAAGTCCGGATGAAAGAGAACGGTCGGAGGCAGACGCATCGCAAGATGCGGCTGTTTGTCGTTCCGTGTGCCCTGATTCTGGTCCTTAAGAAGGAAAGCCATGAATCAGATGCTGCAAGACCCCAAAACCGAAACTTCCGAAGCCACCCAACCGCCGGTTCCGCAAGACCCGGCGCCCGACCACCCGCGCTTTGCCAAGCCGCAGCGGGTGGCCTTCGTGCAGGCCTGCTGGCACCGCGACGTGGTCGAGGAGGCCCGCATCGCCTTCATCAAGGAGGCCGAGGCGCGCCATCTCACCCATGTCGACGTGTTCGAGGTGCCGGGCTCGTTCGAGATCCCGCTGCACGCGCAGGTCCTCGCCAAGACGCGGCGCTACACCGCCATCGTCGCGGCCGGCCTCGTCGTCGATGGCGGCATCTATCGCCACGAGTTCGTCGCCGACACCGTGATCAAGGCCTTGATGGACGTGCAGCTGCGTACCGAAGTGCCCGTGTTCTCGGCGGTGCTGACGCCGCAGCAATTCCACGAGACCGAGGTGCACTACGACTTCTTCCGCAAGCATTTTGCGATCAAGGGCGTCGAGGTCGCGGCTGCCTGTGCGGAGACGTTGCTCGGCCTGGAGCGCCTGCGCGGCCAGGTCGCGGCGGGGATCGTGGGGTAGGCGAACTGCCGTAGGGTGGGCAAAGCGAAAGCGTGCCCACCACCTTCATCACAAAAGAAAAGGTGGGCACGGCGCTTTGCGCCTTTGCCCACCCACGAGACCTTTCGGATCGGAAAAACTAGTCGAACAGGCTCGACACCGATTCTTCCGCCGCCGTGCGCGCGATCGCGTCGGAGATCAGGCTGGCGATCGGCAGCGTGCGGATGTTCGGCGCCTTGGTCACCGCGTCGGTCGGCAGGATCGAGTCGGTGATCACGAGCTCCTTCAGCCTCGAGCCCGCGATGCGGGCGGCCGCGCCGCCGGAGAGCACGCCGTGGGTGATGTAGGCGTAGACGTCCTTGGCGCCCTTGGCGATCAGCGCGTCGGCCGCGTTCACCAGCGTGCCGCCGGAGTCCACGATGTCGTCGATCAGGATGCAGGTGTAGCCGGCGACGTCGCCGATCACGTTCATGACCTCGGATTCGCCCGCCCTCTCGCGGCGCTTGTCGACGATCGCGAGCGGGGTATTGATGCGCTTGGCAAGGCCGCGCGCGCGGGCCACGCCGCCGACGTCGGGCGAGATCACCATCGTCTTGGAGAGGTCGAACCTCTCCTTGATGTCGCGCACCATCAGTGGCGCGGCATAGAGATTGTCGGTCGGGATGTCGAAGAAGCCCTGGATCTGGCCGGCATGCAGATCGAGCGTCATGACGCGGTCGACGCCGGCTTGCGTGATCAAATTGGCGACCAGCTTGGCCGAGATCGGCGTGCGCGAGCCGGACTTGCGGTCCTGCCGGGCGTAGCCGAAATAGGGCAGCACCGCCGTGATGCGGCGCGCCGAGGAGCGGCGCAGCGCGTCGGTGATGATCAGCAACTCCATCAGATGGTCGTTCGCCGGGAACGAGGTCGACTGGATGATGAAGGCATCCGAGCCGCGGACGTTCTCCTGGATCTCGACGAAGATCTCCATGTCGGCGAAGCGCCGCACCACCGCCTTGGTCAGCGGCAGGTCCAGGCCCTGCGCAATCGCCTGCGCGAGGGCCGGATTGGAGTTGCCGGCGACGAGCTTGATGGAGCCGTTTTTGGCCGACATAGACGCTTCCTCCCGCGCTTTGCTGGATACGACGTTCAACATCTCAGATCCCACTGGAAGCACGGTTTCAACGGGCGAGGAAATATCAGGCCGGGGGCTGCGATGGCAACCCGGGATGCTACGTTTTCCCTTCGAAAATCCTGAGTCAGGCCAACGGCTTGGCCGCAACTCGAGGCCGTGGTTTAGCGGGGGTTATCGTTCGGCATAGCCGAGTGCCGTGGCCGGCATCTCTGCCACCGGGGCCTGCGGGATCACGCTCGCCACCGCCGGGCCCCGCAGGCCAGGAGCCGTGCCCGGGGTATCCGGCGTTCCGTTGATCATGTTGGAAAGTCCGCTGAATCCGGCCTGGGCGATCTTCCGCAGCACGAGGTCGTCGGCTGCTGCCCACGGATCGCGGCCGCCTTTGGCCGAGGTCGGTTCCTCGCCGGAGAGGCGCAGCGCCCGCTGCTGGTTGGCGTCGTAGACGTCCCAGACCCAGGCGATCACCGTCTTGCCGCGCACCACCTGGGCGGAGAGATAGCTGCGCACGCGGTAGGCGGCGGTCCCCTCGCGGGAGATGACGGACAGGCTGCGCAGCTTGGATTCGCTGTCGAGCACGCCGACCATGCGGTCGAACACCTGCGGCGGCGGCCCGTCGATCGATTCGAAGGCGACCGTTGCCCCGGAGCCGGCGCTCGGCGCCATTGCATAGGAATTGGCGGCCCCACCGCCGCCGGCGCAGCCGCCAAGCGCAGTCGCTGCCGCGAGCAGCACGACCGCCAGCACGCGCGAACCCGCACGGCCCAAGATGAATGACGCGTCCCTCATTATGGAGGGCAGCGATATCGTTAAAATCGATTAAGGTCTAGGGCGGAGGCGACATAGACCACTGTCATCGCAACGGGACATCGCCCCGGAATGAGACGGGGTTGCCGCTGTGTTCACGCTTCGAGCGCGATTGCGTGAACGTGGCGGCCGTAATCCGGCTCCTTGCGATGCACCGAGCGGCGATAGCTGAAGAAGCGCTCGTCGGCGTAGGTGTCGACGCCGAGATCGTCGATCATCAGGATGCCGGCGGCGTCCAGTCGCTTGCGAATGAAACCGGCGAGATCGAACATCGCGTGTCCCTCGCGCACCGAGGGTATGAAGAAGATCGCGTTGTCCGCATCGGCCTCGATGAAGCGCGCGACGAACTCGTTGCCGACCTCGTAGCTGTCCTGGCGGATCAAGGGGCCGATCGCGGCGATGATGCCACTGCGCGTCGCGCCGAGTTTCTCCATCGCTAGAATCGTCGCTTCCAGCACGCCCGTCAGCGCGCCCTTCCACCCCGCATGCGCGCCGCCGATCACGCGCGCGTTGGGATCTACGAACAGCACCGGCCCGCAATCGGCAGTGGAGACGCCGAGCGCGATGCCGGGCGTGTTCGTCACCAGCGCATCGCCCTTCGGCCGCGGCCCGTTCGGCCACGGTGCTTCTGCGACGAGCACGTCGGGTGAATGGATCTGGTGCAGGCTGAGGAAGCGTGCCGGCGCGACGCCGACATGCTCGGCCATGCGGCGGCGGTTTTCCGCGACAAGGGCCTGATCGTCGTTGGAGCCGAGGCCGCCGTTCAGCGCCGAGTAGATGCCACTGGAGACGCCGCCTTCGCGGGTGAAGAACGAGTGGCGCAGGCCGGGCACGGCTGACAGCAGCGACGAAGCGAGCGTCATGAGGCTTCTCCGGCCTGTTCGAGATCGCTGAGGCCGGCAATGCCTGTCAGCCGCGGCTCGGAGATGCCGAGCACCTTGAACATCGAGCCCATGCCGCTGCGCCCGGTGTCCGTCAGCCGCTTGAGGGCGATCGAAATGTCGGTGGCGACCTCCGGCGTTGCCTTCTGCATCAAGGCGGCGGCCCTTGTGTCGATGCCGATCCGCTTGAGGAAGTCCCCTTGCGTCACCGGCCCGTGCACGCGCGCGCCGACGTCCTCGGCCGCGCGCGCCAGCGCCTGGAAGTCGACATGAGCGGTGACGTCGGCCTGGCCCGGCGCCTTCAAGGGATCGGCGAAGGTGTGGCGCGCAATCGCCTGGAAGGTGTCGCCGGCGTCGCTGCGCAAATGGCCATAATCGATGATCAGCGCTGCGCCGTCCTGGTCACGCACGCGCGTGGCGAGCTTCATGATCTCGCCGTCGGGGCGCCATTCGAACACGGCGCCGACGGGTGCGGCGCGCACGAGCGGCGGCAGGAGCACGTCGAAGCGCGGCGTCGGCTCGGACGCCGCGCCGAATTGAAGCTTGCCGTTGGGATCGATCTCGATCACGCGCTCGTGCCAGCCGTTCTCGTGGCGGACCATCTGGTGGACCGGCAGCACGTCGAAATATTCGTTGGCGAGGATGATGCTCGGTCCCTCAGGCACGTCGTCGATGCTGTCGTGCCAGGCAATGTTGCGCACGCCTGACAGCGTCGCATTCTGCCGCTCGCGCAAGACGGGATTGACCTCGACCATGTGGACATGAAGCGCCTGGTAGAGCGGCGGCAGCACGCGAAGGGCGCGTAGCGCGTCCGCCATCATGGTGCCGCGGCCGGGGCCGAGCTCAATCAACCGCAGGAATTGCGGCGAGCCCATTTGCTTCCACACCGAGGCGGTCCATAGTCCCAAGAGCTCGCCGAACATCTGGCTGACTTCGGGTGAGGTTGTGAAGTCGCCCTCACGCCCGAGCGGATCGCGCGAGACGTAATAGCCATGGCGCGGATGCATCAGGCACAGTTCCATGTACCGCCAGACCGGCATGGGACCTGAGGATTTGATCAGCGCCTTGATCTCGTTGAGTAGCGGCTGTTCGGTCACGGCTATCTTCTCGAAATGAATTAACGAACGGCCCCTGCGGGCTTCGGCGCACCGCGCCTGACTGCCAATACAATAAGTATGCCGCCGACGATAAGCATCGGGATCGACAGCAGCATGCCCATGGTTAATCCGCCCCAGAGGAAACCGAGCTGCGCGTCCGGTTCGCGGAAGTGCTCGCCGGCAATCCGGGTCAGACCGTAGATCAGGATGAAGGCGCCGAGGATCATGCCCGGCCGTTTCAGCGCGCCGAGCCGGATCATCACCGCGAGCACCGTGAACAGCAGGATGCCTTCCATGCCGGCCTCGTAGAGCTGGCTCGGATGACGCGGCAGTTGCGTCGGATCGTTGGGGAATATCATCGCCCAGGGCAGGCTCGGATCGGTGGCGCGGCCCCACAATTCGCCGTTGATGAAGTTGGCGATGCGCCCGAGCAGCAGTCCGACCGGCGCGACCGCGGTGGTGATGTCGCCGAGCGACAGGATCGAGATGCCGTTGCGAAAGGCGAACAACATCACCGCGACGACGCAGCCGAGGAAGCCGCCATGGAAGGACATGCCGCCCTCCCATAACCGGAAGATCGCGGCGGGATGATCGATGAAGAAAGGCAGATTGTAGAACAGCACGTAGCCGGTGCGGCCGCCGAGAATGATGCCGAGCGTAACCCAGAGGATGAAGTCGTCGATCTGCAGCAGCGACATCGGCGCGGGGCCGCCCCACAGGCGCTCCTTCTTCAGCAGCGAGCGCGCATAGAGCCAGCCGAACACGATGCCGCAGATATAGGCCAGCGCATACCAGCGGATCGCGAACGGCCCGATCTCCAGCGCGATCGGCTTGAAGGCGGGGAAGTCGATGAGAAGAAGCTGCATCTCGCCTTCTATTTCTGGACGAGATTGCGGCGATAGAGCGCCAAGAGGCGCTCCCAATGCCGCTCGGCGGCGTCGCGGTCATAGACCGGGCGCTTGGGGAAGGCGAAGCCGTGATGCGTGCCGGGATAGATCTCGACCTCGGCCTTGGCGCCGTTCATGCCTTCTTTGACCTTCTCGATAATCTCCGGCGGCGCGTAGACGTCGGTCTCGGCGCAGGCGAAATAGAGCTCGGCCTTGGTCTTAGCCGCGGCCAAATGCGGGCTGTCGTCCTGATCCGTTGCCAGCTGCACGCCATAGATCGAGGCGGCCGCCTTGACGCTGTCGGGGAAATGCGTGGCGGCGTTGATGGCGTAGCGGCCGCTCATGCAATAGCCGACGGTGCCGACCAGCTTGGTGTTCGCGGCCGCCTGGCCCTCGGCATAGGCGAGCAGCGCTCTGGTGTCGTCCATGATCATGGGGATGGTGAGCGAGCCCATCAGCTGGAACATGCGCTTGCGCTCCGGCGCGTTCGGGTCGGCCGGCAGCGCGCCGAGCTCCATCACGCCGGAGCGGTAATAGAGGTTCGGCAGCATCACGTAATAGCCTGAGGTCGCGAGCCGGCGCGCCATGTCGCGCAGCTCTTCGCGGATCGCGGGCGCATCCATGTAGAACAGGATGACCGGAAACGGCCCGCCGCGTTCAGGATGGCTGATGAAGGTTGCGGTGTGGCCGTCCCTGGTGGGGATCGCGATCTGCTGGTCGATCATCTCATGCGCCTTGTGATTCTTCTTATGGAGGGACGATGAATACGATTGCAAGGAAACCGGGGCATGACAAGGATACCTCCGATCGGGCCTTGAACCGGCCCAATCGGATTGCCATTGTGTTTTGGAGCGTTCGCGCAAAGTTTATCGGAGCTGCCAGGAGGCCGAAATGACCCAGACCAACAACCGGTTTTTCGACGAGATCGGCCGCCTGATGAACGATGCCGCCGGTGCCGCCCAGGGCGTCAAGCGCGAGTTCGACACCGTGATGCGCACCCAGGCCGAAAAATTCCTGCGCGACATGGACCTAGTCAAGCGCGAGGAGTTCGAGGCGGTCAAGGACATGGCCCGCCTGGCCCGCGAGGAGAACGAGGCGCTGAAGACGCGGGTTGCAGCGCTGGAGGCCAAGCTCGGCGGGTAGGCGCCCTTCCTACCCTCCCCTGGAGGGGGAGGGTCGATCGCGCGTAGCGCGAGCGGGGCGGGGTGACGGTCTCTCCGCGTCGAAAGTGCCCGTGGGGAGAGATCACCCCACCCCCGTCTCACATTTCGCTGCGCTCAATGTGAGCCGACCCTCCCCCTCCAGGTGAGGGTGCCGCCCATTCTCCTTGTCATTTCCGCATCTTCCGGGTAAAAGCCCGCCAGTTCGTGGCCCCCGCACCCCTGGAGGCTTGCTGCGAACGATGCCATGGGCCGCGCTGCGGCCCATTAACTTTTGCAAAAACAAGGACTTAACGACATGGCGACGACCGTCAAGGAATTGAAGGCGACCGCACGTCCGAAGAGCGGCAAGGGGGCCGCCCGGGCTGAGCGTCGCGCCGGGCGAGTGCCCGGAGTGATCTATGGCAACAACCAGCCCCCCGTCACGATCTCGATCGAAGATCGCGAACTGCGCCAGCGCATCCTCGCCGGCCGGTTCCTGACCACGCTGGTCGACATCGATCTCGAGGGCAAGAAGCACCGCGTGATTCCGCGCGACTACCACCTCGATCCGGTCAAGGACTTCCCGATCCATGTCGACTTCATGCGGCTCGGCGAAGGCGCCACCATCCGCATCAGCGTGCCGCTGCATGTCGTGAAGGCGGAAACGTCCCCGGGCGTGAAGCGCGGCGGCACCGTCAACATCGTCGCCCACGCGATCGAGCTCGAATGCGGCGTCGAGAGCATTCCGCAGTACATCGAGGCCGATGTCGGCTCGCTCGAAATCGGTCACTCCTTGCATCTGTCCGACGTCAAGCTGCCGAACGGCGTGAAGGCGCTGACCCGCGAGGATGCAACCCTCGTCACCATCGTGCCGCCGTCCGGCTACGCCGAAGAGCAGAAGGCCGCCGCTGCGGCTGCAGCTCCTGGCGCTGCTGCGGCTGCTCCGGCGGCTGGCGCTGCGGCTCCGGCCGCTGCTGCTCCTGCCGCGGCTGCCAAGGCTCCCGCCGGCGGCGACAAGAAGAAGTAATCTCTCAAAGCTGGCGCGCGGTCTCTGATCGCGCGCCGAGCGAGGGGCGCGCCGCGTCATGCGACTCTTTGTTGGGCTCGGCAATCCCGGCGCAAAATACGCACGTAACCGGCACAATATCGGCTTCATGGCCGTCGACGAGATCGCGCGGCGTCATGGTTTCGCACCATGGCGCCGTCGTTTTCAGGGCGAGACCTCGGAAGGCACGCTCGGCACCGAGCGTGTGATCCTGCTCAAGCCCACGACCTACATGAACGATTCCGGCCGCGCCGTGCAGGAAGCCGCAAGCTTCTTCAAGATCGCTCCCGGCGACGTCACCGCGTTCCACGATGAGCTCGAGCTGCCGCCGGGCAAGGTGCGGGTGAAGATCGGCGGCGGCATCGCCGGCCACAACGGCCTGCGCTCGATCTCGGCGCATATCGGCAACGACTATCGCCGGGTGCGACTCGGCATCGGTCATCCCGGCGTCAAGGAACTGGTGCACGGCCACGTGCTGTCGGACTTCGCCAAGGCCGACAACGACTGGGTGACGACGCTGTGCGAGGCGGTGGCCGAGCACGCAGGCCTGGTCGCCAAGGGCACGGATGCGACCTTCGCCAACAGGGTGCATCTCGCCATGCAGGCGAAGGGATTTTTGACCAAGGACGAGAACGGCAAGGAATAACGCTCGTGGGATTTAAATGCGGAATCGTCGGATTGCCCAATGTCGGCAAGTCGACCTTGTTCAACGCGCTGACCGAGACGGCCGCGGCGCAGGCCGCGAACTATCCGTTCTGCACCATCGAGCCGAATGTCGGCGAGGTCGCCGTGCCCGATCCTAGGCTCGACAAGCTCGCGGCGATCGCCAAGTCCGGCCAGATCATCCCGACCCGGCTGACCTTCGTCGACATCGCTGGCCTCGTCCGCGGCGCCTCCAAGGGTGAAGGCCTCGGCAACCAGTTCCTCGCCAACATCCGCGAGGTCGATGCGATCGCGCATGTCGTGCGCTGCTTTGAAGATTCCGACATCACCCATGTCGAGGGCAAGATCGCCCCGCTCGCCGACATCGAGACCATCGAGACCGAGCTGATGCTCGCCGATCTCGACAGCCTCGAGAAGCGCGTCGACAACCTCACCAAGAAGGCCAAGGGCAACGACAAGGACGCCAAGGAGCAGCTCGACCTCGTCAACCGCACCCTGGTGCTGCTGCGTGAAGGCAAGCCCGCGCGCCTCGTCGAGCGCAAGGCGGAGGAGGAACGCGCCTTCGGCATGCTCGGCCTGCTGTCGTCCAAGCCCGTGCTCTATGTCTGCAACGTCGAGGAAGGCTCGGCCGCAACGGGCAATTCGTTCTCCCAGGCGGTGCAGGAGCAGGCCGCCAAGGAAGGCGCGGTTGCCGTCGTCATCTCCGCCAAGATCGAATCCGAGATCGCGACCATTTCGCGTGAGGAACGCGCCGACTTCCTGGAGACGCTGGGTCTCGAAGAGGCCGGCCTCGATCGCCTGATCCGCGCCGGCTACACGCTGCTCGACCTCATCACCTATTTCACGGTGGGTCCGAAGGAAGCGCGCGCCTGGACCATCTATCGCGGCACCAAGGCGCCGGGCGCGGCGGGCGTGATCCATACCGATTTCGAGAAGGGTTTCATCCGCGCCGAGACGATTGCGTATGAGGACTACGTCGGGCTCGGCGGCGAAGCCGGCGCCCGCGATGCCGGCAAGCTCCGCCTCGAAGGCAAGGAATACGTCGTCGCCGACGGCGACGTGATGCATTTCAGGTTCAATACTTAAGTACCAACATCGATGCCGTAGGGTGGGCAAAGCGAAGCGTGCCCACCATCTCTCATATCGCGGAATGATCGTGGGCACGGCGCTTTGCGCCTTTGCCCACCCTACGGCACCTGTGCGTGACGCTCACCGCATCCCGCTGCCCTGGTCGCGGATGGCGCCGAGATGCTCGTTGATGCGGAAGACGATCAGGATCAGCTCCGCGGCGATGCGCGAGAACACGATTCCGACGACGACGCTCGCGATCGACGACAGCAGCACCAGGAAGCCGCCGAACGGACTGATCGCCATCGCAGCCAGGCCGGAGAAGATGCCGGAGAGGCCGAACAGGCAGATCAGCGCGATCACCAGCCAGTAGAAAGTCTTGATGATCGTCGGCGTGATGAAGCGGTCCCACTGAAACAGATCGCTGAATGAAAACATTGCTCTCCCCAGGGCATCGGGCCTTGGTAAATGGATCTTGGCCCTCGGTTGATCCGACTCAAGACCAACGCCGCCACCCCGTATGTAGCACGAGCCATGCGGGCCGGCGGGTTGAGATTGCCGCAAAGTGCGGCCACAATCTGTCATTTCCGCTAGCCAATCCCAAGATGACCCTGACCTTCGAAGATTTCCCGCCCGGCCGGTTCGGAACATTCGGCCCGCGCCACGTCACCCGCGACGAGATTCTGGCCTTCGCGGCCGAGTTCGATCCGCAGCCGATGCATCTGGACGAGGAGGCCGCAGCCAAGAGCATGCTGCGCGGCCTGTCCGGCTCAGGCTGGCACCTCTGCTCGCTGATGATGCGGATGATGGCCGACGGCTTCATTACCCGCGCCGCGTCGCTGGGGTCTCCCGGCGTCGACGAGGTGCGCTGGCTCTCGCCGCTCCGGCCCGGCGACGATCTCATGCTCGACGTCGACGTGTTGGAGGCGCGCCCCTCCAAGGGCCGGCCCGAACTCGGCATCGTCAAGTTCAAATGCACCGTGCGCAACGCCAAGGGTGAGGCGCTGGGCGAGATGACCTCGCCGATCCTGATCAAGCGGCGCGAGGGGACGGTCTGATGCGGTTCTTCGACGACATCGAGATCGGCCAGCGCCGCGAGATCGGCACCTATACGTTCACGGCCGAGGCCATCAAGAATTTCGCCGCGAAGTTCGATCCGCAGCGTTTTCATCTCGACGAGGAGGAGGGCAAGAACTCGCTGTTCGGCGGGCTTGCCGCCTCGGGTTGGCATGTCGGCTCGGCCTGCATGAGCCTGCTTGTCGCTGACGGCCAGCGTCTGGCGCGCGAGGCCGTAGCGCGCGGCGAGGAGGTTGCGGTGTGGGGACCTTCGCCGGGCTTTCGCGACCTGCGCTGGATCCGGCCGGTGCTCGCCGGCGATACCGTCGCTTACGTCAACGTCGTCACCGACAAGCGCACCTCGGCCTCGCGCCCCGGCTGGGGCATCCTGACCGCCCGCACCACCGGCACCAACCAGCGCGGCGAGGACGTCTATTCCATCACCGCCAGCGCCTTCGTGCCGATGCGGAAGAGCGGTTAGATCTGTTCCAAGATGAACGGGCAAATGAGTGCGCAAGTGTTGCCCGCGCGCTATGGACGCGATTCCGAGCGGCTGCCATAAGCCTGCGCAACATGGTTACCGCGAAGCAGTTTGGTGGAACCAGTGAGTTGCTAACTAATTATGAACCTGTCGCTGTCTAATTGAAACGAATTGGGCAGAGACAGGGGACGAGGACCATGGCTGATCGCGGCGCACTCAAGTTTGTTGGATTTATCTTCGCTACCGCGACGCTGGCCGTGATGCTGGTCGCCGGCATGGTGGTGAAGGGCTATGCCGATGGCGCCTACACCCTGGAAGCCTCGGCCGTCGACGCGAGCCGGTAAGAATCTGTTAAGCTCTCGGGGCCGGAAAGCGGCCCCCTCAGCGGCTATAGACGAACGCCAGCACCGCGATCGCAACCACCAGCAATCCGACGAAGCGCAGCATGATCGTGCCGAGCTGACTGGGCGCGGGCCGCAGCGATATCGGGTCCGTGTTGTCGGGCCGAATGCTTTCCATGAGATGTCCCCCGGCCCGGCCGCAAGAGAAGCGGGCGCTTGGCATTGGTCGTCGGGAAGGCGCGGCGGGTTCAATAGCGCACCGCATAGCTACGGTGACGGTGTGAACGTGCGTCCACCGTCTTACGCGGCCCTTTTCGCAGCCACACCCACCGCCGTCATGCCCCGGCTTGACCGGGCTTGATCCGGGCATCCAGTACGCCGCGGCGTCTCGGTTCAATCACTGGCGTCTCTGGAATACTGGATCACCCGCTTTCGCGGGTGATGACACCTGTTTTGACGAGATAGCGTCCGGACACGCTACGCCGGGGCGACATCCCGAATCAAAACTGCCGCGCTCCTTGCGGAACGCGGCAGCCGGTGATGCGTGATGTCAGTGCTTAGCTGTTGCGCAGGCCGTCGGCGGCGCGCTTCCACTGCGCGACGTTGTCGGCGATCATCCGGGTCGACTTCATCGCGGCCTGGCTGAGCTGGGCGTAGCCGGAGATCTCGCGCTGGACGCGCTGGCCCTCGGCATGCAGCAGGTCACGCAGGCTCTCAAGCTCCGAGATCAGATTCTCGATCTCGGCGAGCGAGGTGCCGGCGACGCGCTGGATCAGCGAGTTGACGTTGGTGACGGTGGCGTCCGCGCTCGGATCGAGCGGGGGCGCGTCGGTGGTCGCCGCCGCCGGACGGCGCAGATAGGCAATGTCGTTGCGGACGAAGTCGCGGATGCCGGCTTCGACTTCCGTGACTGCAGCGAGGTTGGTGTCGACCGTCTCGGTCTCGGCGGCTTCGGTCTTTTCCGGACGCATGGCGTTCATCGTTATTCCCCTGTTCGCGTTGAGCGCAGCGCGAGTGTCCCCCCGCACGACGACGTCTGTGAGGCAGCCCGCATCAGGGCGCCGGAATTTGGCCGCAAATGGGCCGAGATGCGGCAAGGGCGGACCATTCGGGGGTTTTGCCGTGGCGTATGGTTAGGAGAGTGTGAACGTCGCTGCGGCGGCCACCGTTCCAGCTCCTCCTGGTGAGGAGCGCGAAGCGCGTCTCGAACCATGCAGGGCCTCGATCCTTCGAGACGCGCTCCTTCGGAGCGCCTTCAGGACGAGGAGAAAGAGTGGAGGCTCGGCCTACCAGCTCTTCTTGAAACCCGCCGTCAGGCTCTTGTTGATCGCGCCTTGCGAGGTCTCGCCGACCGAGCCGGAGACGGTGACATTGTCGAACAGCTTCTGCTCGGCGCCGACCTTGCGCAGCCATTTGTCGTCGGTGGTCGACAGCGACTGGCCGGCGGTGATGCTGGTGCCGGTGTCGGTGAGGGTCACCTTGGCCGACTGGTCGGTCTCGTAATTGCGGGTGATGTGGCCGCCGATGCCGGGGACCGCACTCGTGCCCTGCTGGTTGACGCTGTAGCCGTTCTGCAGCGTCAGTGAGGTGTCGCCGGACAGTGGCACCGATTTGGTCAGCGAGGCCCCGAGCTTGCTCTGTTCCGAGCCGGGATCGACGCGGGCTTCCACCGCGGTCTTGTCCCAGATCGAGCCCGCGCCGGGCGCGGTTGCCGTCGCCCAGGCGCTGCCGGAGGATTGCGGCAGGTTGCCGCCATTGGTGGCCTTTTGCGCCAGCAGCTCGGACATCGTCCGCGGCTCGCTGGTCACCGTCATGTCGGCGCCGATCCGCGTATCCCAGAACGAGAACACGGATTGCTTCACCGTCACCGCCGAGGAGCCGTTCGCATTGGCGTTCGACGACCAGTCCAGGCCGTCCTTGGCGGCGGCCTTGGCGCGCTTCTTGGCGGCGATCGGGTCAATGCCGGTGCCGGCATCGACCGCGAGCTGGCTCCAGTCGAGCTTGTCGACGTCGATGCCTTTGAGCACGTCGGGGTCGTTGACGTCGGGGGTCTCTGCCGTCTCGGTCTCGGCCTCGTCTGGCGCGGCCGCGGGTGGGGAGAAGGGCGGAAGGATCTGCGCCGAAACCGTCAGCACTGAGCCCAAGATGAACGCGGCCGCCAGCACCGGCAGCCTGGTCCAGCCGAAACCTGTCGAGAATTCCATCGTCCTGCCCGCAAGCCCCAGCGCATGTTGTCCGCCAATATAAGGCGGTCCTTGGTGATGACCATGCGCCATTCGGTCTGCTTGGATCAATGCGGATTTATCGTTGCGAAATTGTGGCAACTCGCGTGGGGACGCGAACCAACGGGCCGCGCGAAAGGCGCGCGCCCGACGACGAGCTTCCGGTACGACGACATCCGGCGGGGCTGGAGGCCAGGACGTCGCGTCAGGCATTGTCATCGGTCCCGAACAGCGGGGCCCGTTGGCGTCCCCCTCAGCCGACGCTGGTCATCTTCGGCAGATGAATGGCGCGGCCGAGTGCCTGCTCGACCAGGTCGAAGGTGTCGATCAGGACGCGCATGCTGGTGAGCTTGCCCGCCCTGAACTGGGCAAACTGCGCGACCCGCAAGCTGATCGGCTTGTTGGAATCCAGTGCCGTCAGCGAATAGCGCATCATCGAGGCGGCGGAATCGACGCCCAGCATGATGCTCTCGCGGTCGAAGCGGCGGACCTGGAAATTGTCGGCGAGCTGGCGGATGACGTCGAGCACGGCGTCCTTGCCCTGGCGCGCGCCGAGGAACGGAAACATGTCGATCGGGCCGTAGAGCGCCCATTCGACGTCCTCGTCGATCAGGGCCTCGATGTCCTCGAAATGCCGGTCGTTGATCGCGCGGTGCAACGCGCGCGAGAAACGCCAGAGGCTGTGCTCTGTCATTTTGGGCAGTCCTGAAGCTGGCTTTGCGAAAGAAAAACGGAAAACGACCCCAGCGCAGTCAGGCGGTGGGGCTCAACTCATTTGTATACGAATAAAATACCCGATTTCGGCCAAAACGCAATTCACGTTTTCGCAATGCACAATTGATGGCGATATGTGAGATCTGCAATAAAACCCCGTAATCTTCCGGGTCCTGGCGGCTCGCGCGCGGGTTCCAGGGGAGGGAGCAGGCTCAGTCCACCCGTGCACCCGTGATCAGCGGCCCGATCTCGCGCTCCAGCACCTGCTGCACCAGATCGTAGGAATCGATGATCTCGCGGATCTCCGCCACCAGCCCGCCGCGGAAGGTGTAGAACACGGCCATGTCGAACTGCACGATGCGGTCGTTGCTGCGCTTCCTGAAATAGGCCTGCATGTAGGTCGCGACCGCCTCGCCCTCGGCCAGGATGTGCGGTGCCTTGTAGCGGATCTCCGAATAGCGCGACCAGACCGTCTGCCACAGCTCGCGCAGCTCGGCCTTGCCGTGGCGCGGCACCATGTGCGGCAGCACGTCGATCGGCGCATGGGTGAGGAAGTCGACGTCATCGGTGCAGCACGCCAGCGCGGCCTCGATGTCGCCGCGCGCGAAGGCGTCGAGCAGATGCAGCACGCGCTGGCGATTGAGCTTCTCGACAGTCATTCCGCCCGTCCCTCATTGGCCGTGTGGCGCCCTGCAACGCTAACGCGCGGTCTCCTGCACCGGCAATCCGCAAAATCACAGGGATGTTGCAGACGATATGACGCTCGAGCGCAATGCCAGGTTCATGGCGTGCCAATTGCGAGTTGAATTGCGGCAAGGCTGCACGAATTCTTGCTGCATTCAGCTGCATGACACGCAACGCAGATGGCGCAATGCGCAAGGTCACCGCGGCGCAGCCGTATGGAACCGCCGCGCGCCCGTGCCCGTTGGAGCGCCGACAAACGCATTCGGAGCATCGATCATGAAATCCCTCCTCGCCGTCACCGCCGCACTGCTCATGCTTGGCGCGACATCCACCGCCCATGCCAAGGGTTGCATCAAGGGCGCCGTCGTCGGCGGCGTTGCCGGCCACTATGCCGGTCATCACGGGGTCCTGGGTGCCGCCGCCGGCTGCCTCTACGGCGGGCACCACGCCAAGGAACAGGAGAAGCAGCGGCAGCAGCAGGGTCAGGTGAACGGGCAGGGGAAGTTGTAAGCGACAATCCAACCGCATCGGCGGTCTGCTCCCTCGCCCCGCTTGCGGGGAGAGGGTTGGGGTGAGGGGGAGTCTCTCCGGGGACAGTGGCAGCTCGACCCGCGGAGAGTCCCCCTCACCCGATCGCTTCGCGATCGACCTCTCCCCGCAAGCGGGGCGAGGTGAAGAAGGCCGCGTGACGCATCTCACATCACCGCTCCGGCATGGCAGCTAATGTCATCCCCATGTCATCAGGGAGACGTGCCATGGCTGCCATCGCCACCGTCAGAAAGTCCCGCCTGCACAACGCGCTCGAAGGCCTCGCGCTGACCACGATCCTGCAGAGCTTCCCGACCTTCGCCGCCGCGGCCTTCCTGCTCAAGCTCGTTGGCAACCACGATCTCGTCGGCGACCCCGGCGTCGCGATCTTCGTCGCCATCGCCTCGCTCGCCCACGCCATGCTCGCCGTGACCCTCGGCCCGAGCTTCCCGCACATGTTCAAGACCGTCTACGAACCAAAGTTCTTCGAGGCCCATCTATCGCTGTCCGACAAGATCACGGCCTGGCGCACCCAGCCCGTCGCCTCGCTGCAATTGGTGACGATCGTGCTGCTGCTGTCGGTGATGGCGGTGGTGACGGCGAGTGTGGGGTGAGGGCGGAGAAATCTCTCCGGCGTCATTCCGGGCGCCGCAGAGCGGCGAGCTATGATGCGCAATTGCGCATCTGAGAATCCATGACCACGAACGGCAATGAGAAGCGAGAGCGTCCCTACCTCTTCTTCCACCCACCCCGTCTTCCCGGCTGCCCCCCCGTCGACTTCGGTGCCGGCCCGAACTCCGGGCCCGACTGCCGCGAATCCGTCGGCTGGATGATCCGGCTCGTACTTCCGAACGGCTTTGACGGCAGTGTCTGGTTCTCGCGATAGGGCAGCGATTCCGGGCCGTGCATCTCGTCGAGGTGCGGCTTATGGACCTTCGAGCCGCCTCCGCCGCCGCTGGCTTTCAGCGCGGACCCAACGGTCTTCTTCTTCATGGCGCTGACAGGCAGGTTGGCGGCGTCGCCGTACTTCTTGCTGCCGGCATAGGCGCCGGCCTTGCCCTGCACGGTGCGCTGCTTGGCGGTGGGATCGTCGACCACGGCGAGCTCGGTGGCGCGCAGGCGCTTGACTTCGTCGCGCAGGCGCGCGGCTTCCTCGAAGTTCAGATCGGCTGCGGCCTCGCGCATCCGCGTTTCCAGATCGCCGAGCACGGCTTCGAAGTTGTGGCCGATCGAGATGACGTCGTCAGTCATGTCGTGGCCGCCGACCTCGATCAGTACGTGGTCGCGCTCGTAGACGGAGTTGAGGATGTCGCCGATCTGCTTCTTCACGCTCTCCGGCGTGATGCCGTTGGCGGTATTGTACTCGACCTGCTTTTCGCGGCGGCGGTTGGTCTCGGCGATGGCGCGCTCCATCGATCCCGTCATCTGATCGGCGTAGAGGATCACCTTGCCGTCGACGTTGCGCGCGGCGCGGCCGATGGTCTGGATCAGCGAGGTCTCGCTGCGCAAAAAGCCTTCCTTGTCGGCGTCGAGGATCGCGACCAGCGCGCATTCGGGAATGTCGAGGCCTTCGCGGAGCAGGTTGATGCCGACCAGCGCGTCGAACGCGCCGAGACGGAGGTCGCGGATGATCTCGATGCGCTCGATGGTGTCGATGTCGGAGTGCATGTAGCGGACGCGGATGCCCTGCTCGTGCAGATATTCGGTGAGGTCCTCGGCCATGCGTTTGGTCAGCACCGTGATCAGCGAGCGGTAGCCGGCCTGCGCGGTGGCGCGGACCTCGCCGACGAGATCGTCGACCTGGGTGCGGGCGGGACGAATATCGACGGGAGGATCGATCAGCCCGGTGGGGCGAATGACCTGCTCGACGAACACGCCGCCGCTCTCGTTCAGCTCCCAGCCGCTCGGCGTCGCCGACACCGCAACCGTCTGCGGCCGCATCATGTCCCATTCCTCGAAGCGCAAGGGTCGGTTGTCCATGCAGGAGGGCAGGCGGAAGCCGTATTCGGCCAGCGTCGCCTTGCGGCGGAAGTCGCCGCGGAACATGGCGCCGATCTGCGGGATGGTGACGTGGCTTTCGTCGGCGAAGATTAGCGCGTTGTCGGGGACGTATTCGAACAGCGTCGGCGGCGGCTCGCCGGGGCGGCGTCCCGTGAGATAGCGCGAATAGTTCTCGATGCCGGCGCAGCTGCCCGTCGCCTCCATCATCTCGAGGTCGAAGGTGGTGCGCTGCTCCAGCCGCTGCGCTTCCAAGAGGCGCCCCTGGTCGTTCAACTGGTCGAGCCGCTGTTTCAATTCGAACTTGATCGACTTGATCGCCTGCACCAGCGTCGGGCGCGGCGTCACATAGTGGGAGTTGGCGTACATCTTGATGAATTCGAGCTCGTCCTGCTTGTGGCCGGTGAGCGGATCGAACTCCTCGATATTCTCGATGGTGTCGCCGAACAAATTCACGCGCCAGGCGCGGTCCTCATAGTGCGCCGGGAAAATGTCGATGACGTCGCCGCGCACGCGAAACGTGCCGCGGGTGAAATCGGCCTGGGTGCGCTTGTATTGCAAGGCGACGAGGTCGGCGATGAGCTGGCGCTGGTCGATGCGCTCGCCTTTCTTCAGTGCGAAGGTCATCGCGGTGTAGGTCTCGACCGAGCCGATACCGTAAATGCACGACACCGAGGCGACGATGATGACGTCGTCCCGCTCGAGCAGCGCGCGCGTCGCCGAGTGGCGCATGCGGTCGATCTGCTCGTTGATCGAGGAGTCCTTCTCGATATAGGTGTCGGTACGCGGGACGTAGGCTTCCGGCTGGTAGTAGTCGTAATAGGAGACGAAATATTCCACCGCGTTCTCAGGGAAGAAGTTCTTGAACTCGCCATAGAGCTGGGCGGCGAGCGTCTTGTTCGGCGCCAGGATCAGCGCGGGGCGCTGCGTCTTCTCGATGACCTGCGCCATCGTGTAGGTCTTGCCCGAGCCGGTGACGCCGAGCAGCACTTGAGTGCGGTCGTTGCGCTGGACGCCTTCGACCAGTTCGGCGATCGCGGTCGGCTGGTCGCCCTTGGGCTGGTATTCCGATTTGATCTCGAAGCGCACGCCGCCTTCGGACTTTTCCGGCCGCGGCGGCCGGTGCGGCGTCCACACCTTGGTGGAGCCGTCGTTCTTGCGGAACTCCGGCCGGCCCTCGCGGATCAGCGCCTCCAGCGCATCCGCGGTCGCCTTGACGCCGAGCGCCTCCATCTTGCTGCGCGGCGGACGCGCCAGCGCCTCGGCATCGTCCTCCTCGGTGGGCAGGCCGAGCTGCCGCGCCAGTTCCGGATCGAGCGTCGGGATCGTGGCCGCGGTTCCGTAATTGGCCTGCGGCGCTTCTTCCAGCCCGCTAACCTCGCTGGATTGCCGGGCGCCCGCCGGCTGCGGGTTGGGCCGCAGCGGCATCGGCCGCGCACTGTCCTGCGGAAACTCCTTCGGCGTCGAGGCCCGCGCGCGATGCGCCGCAGCCTCGCCGCCGGAGCGGCGGTCGCGCGAATTGTCCGGCGGCGGCTGCAGCCCGGTGCCCGAGCCAAGACCGGCATCGCCACGATTGATCGCGGGATTGAGCAGCTCGGCCAGCGCCGGCCCGATCGGCTGCACATCAGGCCGATGTGCCTTCGAGTTCGGGGCCTTGGTCTTGGGGGATTTGCCGGATTTTTCGGAGGATGCAGGTTTCTTCGCCATGAGGCGAATATGGGATGAGTCCGCCTCCCGATAAAGGGCGAATGACCGTCCTCATGCAGCCTGCTGACAGCAGGTTGGCAGCAGGGTCGGCCTCACGCCGCCGGCCCGTCCTCGTCACCCGCCTGATATGGCTTGAGAACGTCGAGATGGATGCCGCCGCAATCGGTGCAGCGCATGGTCCAGTACTCGCACCCCGCGCGGCCGCCGATCACGCGGAGCACCGAAAGATCGCCGTGGCATTCCGGGCAGTTGGACAGCACATTGCGGGCGTAGATTCTCGGCCGCGGCGTGTCTTCGATTTCGATGACTGACATGACCCGGTTCCCCCCTTTGACGCTGCGCTGCCCCTGGTTCGCTCGCCGTCCGGCTCACTTATTCGTCGTCGCTGTCGGCCCGGCGGCGGAAGCGGTCGATGTGGTGCTTGGCGTCGGCGATCGCGGCGTTCTGATCGGGCCAGGCGAAGCCGACTTCCATCGCCGGAAACAGCACGCCGTCGATGGCGACGGGGCTGAGATCGGCGCGGCGGATGCGGGCGTGCCAGAGGCCTTTGCCAGCCTCGAAGGATTCAATGTCAAAGCCGTCGTAAAGGGTCGTCATTCTTGTCGGTCCCACGTTTCTTTTCGGAGGGTCAGGGGACCACGTTTGCGGATTCCGGAATGTGAAGTCGTTCACAAGCGGCAGGCTTTTTTGCCTCCGGCGTCAGTTTCGCGCGGCGACACGGCCCGTCCGCTTGACGGGGCGGGCGGCGGGTTCCGAGGCCGCGCGCATGATCCAGCGGCGGAACGCGGCAAAGTCGCGGTGCTCGGTTTGAAAGCTGCGATAGAGCAGGTACCAGCGCATGCCCTTGGGCACCGAAAGGTCGAACGGGGCGACCAGCCGGCCGGCGGCAAGATCGTCGTCGATATAGGGGCGGATACCCATGGCGATGCCGAGCCCGTCGGCGGCGGCCTGCAGTGCCTGGCCGTAGAACTGGAACTCCGGCCCGCGCGGATTGATGCGGGTAAGGTTCGCGGCTTTCAGCCAGATCGGCCAGTCCTCCGGCGAATGTTCGACGCGGATCAGGCTCGGTCCCTTCAGGTCGGCCGGCCGCTTCAGGCCGCTCGCAAGACGGGGCACGCAGACGGGCGTGAGATCGCCGGCGAACAGGGGCTCGGCGACCAGGCCAGGCCAGTCGCCGGTGCCGAGCTTGATGCCGCAGCTCCAATCCTCGCCGAACGGGACCGACGCGCCGCCGGTGGTAAAGCGCACCTCGATGTCGGGCTCTTCGCTGCGAAACTCCGACAGGCGCGGGATCAGCCAGCGCATCGCAAAGGTGTGGCCGACGCCGATCGTGAGCACGCGGACGCTTGCCGGCGCCGTCACCTGCGCGGTGAGGCTGGCCAGCGCATCGAAGATCGGCGTCAGGCCGCCCTGATAGGCGCGGCCGGGCTGCGTCAGCACCAGGCGATTGGCCTTGCGCTCGAACAGCGCGACGCCGAGCCGCTCTTCCAGGAGATGCACCATGCGGCTGACGGCGGCCGCCGACACGCTCAGCTCGAGCCCGGCCGCAGCAAAGCTGCCGGTCCGCGCCGCCGCCTCGAATGCCTTGATGCCGTTGAGAAACAGCAGACGCCGCAAAGGCCCAACCCTCAGGAAAGCTGATGCCAGGCCAAGATAACTCAGTTTGCGCGGAAGGAGCAAGCGAGGCACGTTCTCCTTCGCCTCTCCCCGCGCGCGGGGAGAGGCCGACGCGCAAAGCGCGGCGGGTGAGGGGGAGTCTCCGCGAGTCCATCTACCACCGTGATTGCGGAAGCGGCCCCTCACCCCACCCTCTCCCCGTAAGAACGGGGCGAGGGAGTGAAGCAGTCTGCGTCCCTTACGATGAGCCACCACCGGAGATTCCCCACGTGACGCCCATCATGATCGCTGCCCTCGGATTGCTGATGGTCGCCACCGCGTTCCTGTCGGGGCTGTTCGGCATGGCGGGCGGGCTGATCCTGATCGGCGTGCTGCTGGCGCTGATGCCGCTGCCGACCGCGATGGTGCTGCATGCGATCACACAGATGGCCTCGAACGGCTGGCGCGCATTTCTGTGGCGCGCGCATATCCGCTGGCGGCCGGTCGCGAACTATATGGTCGGCGCTGCCGTCGCGCTGGCGGCCTGGTCGCTCACCCGCTACGTGCCTGACAAGCCGATGGCGCTGCTGCTGCTCGGCGTTACACCGTTCATGGCGCGGCTGTTGCCCGCCAACATCAAGCCGGATCCCGACCGCCTCTGGCAGGGCACCGTCTATGGCACGATCTGCATGGGCTTGATGCTGATGACCGGCGTGTCGGGGCCGCTGCTCGACACCTTCTTCCTCGGCGGCGATTTCGGCCGGCGCGAGAAGGTCGCGACCAAGGCGATGTGCCAGCTCGTCAGCCATTTCACCAAGCTGATCTATTTCGGCGGCATCATCGACCAGGCGGCGAGCCTCGATCCCGTGCTCGCCGGCGTCGCCATCCTTGCCTCGATGCTCGGCACCACGCTGGCGCGGCGCATCCTCGAAGCCATGACCGACCAGCAATTCGTGGCCTGGTCGAACAAGCTGATCACCACGATTGCCTGCTACTACATCGCCTATGGCGGCTGGCTCATGGTTCGCACGCCAGTGCTGGCCGCCTTCGACAAGGGAGGTTTGCAATGAACGAGACTGCCGATCCCCTGGTGCTGGACTTCGTCGAATGGGTCGCGCGCGAGCCGCGCGCCTATGCCGAAGTGATCGCGACCTGGAAGACCTCGTGCCCGCGCCTCACCATCTGGGAAGATGCCACTGAGCGCGGCTACGTCGCGCGCGAGACGCTGCCCGGTTTTGGGCTGGTGATCGCGGTCACCGAGGGCGGCGAGAAATTGCTGCGAACCAACGGGCGCTAACTCTCGCCACATCGTCATTGCGAGCGCAAGCGAAGCAATCCAGAATGTCGCCGCGCGGCAGGCTGGATTGCTTTGTCGCAAGAGCTCCTCGCAATGACGGAGCCAGTGGAGGCGCCTTTGTCACTCAAACTCTACGAACTCGTCGGCACCGACGCCTCGCGTCCCTTCAGCCCATATTGCTGGCGCACGCGGATGGCGCTGGCGCACAAGGGCCTCGCGGCGGAATCGCTGCCCTGGCGCTTCACCGAGAAGAGCGCGCTTGCGCCGCACGGGTCGGAGAAGGTTCCGGTGCTGCTGCACGATGACAGACCGGTCGTCGACTCCTGGACGATCGCGACCTATCTCGAGGACAATTTCCCGGACCGTCCGTCGCTGTTCGGCGGCGAGGGCGGCCGCGCCATGGCGCGCATGATCAACGCCTTCGGCGACATCGCCGTGGTCGGCGGCATCTTTCCGCTGATCGTTGCCGACATCCCGAAAAATCTCGCCGAGATCGATGCCGCCTATTTCCGCAAATCGCGCGAGGCGCGCTTCGGCGGCAAGAGCCTGGAAGCGGTCATGGCGAGTCGCGACACCGGCGTGGTCGCCTTCCGCAAGTCGCTCGAGGTGATGCGCCAGACATTGAAGAAGCAGCCCTTCATCGGCGGCGAGACGCTGAACTACGCCGACTACATCGTGTTCGGCGGCTTCCAGTGGGCGCGCGTGGTGAGCCCGTTCAAGCTGCTCGAGACGGACGATCCGGTATATGCCTGGCGCGAAAAGCTGCTCGATGCGTTCGACGGCATGGCGCGGAAATCGCCGGGGCATGAGGTGTAAGGCACACTCTCTCCGATGTCGTCCCCGCGAACGCGGGGATCCATACCGCGTGATCTATCGAGCGCCGATGGTCGAAGTACCGCACGACGAGTCTTCACCAAACTTTTCCCTGGGGGTATGGATCCCCGCGTTCGCGGGGACGACATTGAGGGTGTGGCGGCTCTCCCGCGCTTAACGGGTAGCGCTCGCCGCCTCCGCCGCCTTGCGCAAGCACTCCCGGCACAGGCAGTCTTCCCCTTCGACCGGCATCGGCAGCTTCGCGGTTTCCTCCGCGCACCAGCAGGCGCCCGAGAGGTCGCAGCCGAACTCGGTGCCGCAGCGCGCGCAGGCGAGGCGGCGCGGTTCCGGTGATGCGGATTCTTTCGGATTTGTCATGATTTACGTCGAAGCTTCGCCGTGATTTTCATGTCGGGTTCATCGGTCGCTGCGGTATATTAGGCGTCGCGCGCGGACTCCGAAAGCGGCTCCCGACACGAAGGACAAATCGATGGCCCGCGATTCGCAAGCCGCGCTCGTCGCGCTCAACCGTTTTGGCTTCGGCGCCCGCGGCGGCGCCTCGGGCGATCTCATCAACGCAGCCTCCGATCCTCGCGGTTTCGTGAAGGCAGAGCTGGTCCGTGCGAGTGGGGTGCTGCTGGAGGCGCCCGGTCTGCAGTCGACCCAGCAACTCGGGCAGGCCGTCTTCGCCTATCAGGATCAGGTCAGGCAGGCGCGCGAAGCGGCGAAGGCCGCTACGCCCGCCGAGACGCAGCCGCCTGCGCCGAGTGAACCGAAGCCCGGGCTCCGCCGCAATCTCTCGCTGAATGCGGTAGCAACGGAGGTCGCCGGCCAGATGACCGAGGCCAGGCCGGCGGACAATGCGGCGAAGCCGGACGCGATGCAGCCCAATGCGGCTGCACCGCCGGCGGCCAAGCCGGCCCCGCAGCCGCTCAACGTGATCCAGAAGACCTTCCGCAGCGAAGCGCTGGCGCGCCTGCAGCGCGCGACGCTGGCCACCTGCGGCTTCACCGAGCGTCTCGTCGCGTTCTGGTCCAACCATTTCTGCATTTCCGCGACCAAGGGCGAGCTGGCGCGGATCTGGGCCGGCGCGTTCGAGCGCGAGGCGATCAGGCCGCATGTGCTCGGGCGCTTCGCCGACATGCTGAAAGCGGTCGAGCAGCATCCGGCGATGCTGTTCTTCCTCGACAACCAGCAATCGCTCGGCCCGGATTCGCGCGCAGGCCAGAACCGCAAGCGCGGCCTGAACGAAAATCTCGCGCGCGAGATCATGGAGCTGCACACGCTCGGCGTCGGTGGCGGCTACACACAGGAGGACGTCACCTCGCTCGCGCGGATCATTACCGGCTGGACCTTCGCCGGACGACAGGGGCAGCTCGGCACACCCGGCTCCTTCGTGTTCAACACGAATGCGCACCAGCCCGGCGCGCAGATGTTGCTCGGCAAGAGCTACGAGGCGACGGGCCTCGCGCAAGGCGAAGCCGCGCTCGCTGACATCGCGCGCCATCCGTCGACCGCGAATTTCATCGCCACCAAGTTCGTCCGCCATTTCGTCGCCGACGATCCGCCGCCGGGATTGGTGGCGCGGCTGCGCGAAATCTTCGTCAAGTCCGACGGCGACCTCAAGGCGCTTGCTGCGGCGCTGGTCGATTCCGACGAGGCGTGGAAGGCGCCGCTGACCAAGATGCGCTCGCCCTATGATTTCCTGGTCGCGAGCGGCCGGCTGCTCGCGCGCGTGCCGGAGGATCCAGGCGCCTATCTGAACAATCTCAACCTGCTGGGACAGCCGCTGTGGTCGCCGGCCGGCCCCAATGGTTTCCCCGATACCAGCGCCGCATGGGCCGCGCCCGAGGGCATGAAGCTGAGGCTCGATATCGCCGCGCAGATGGGCGCACGGCTCGGGCCCAACATCGATCCGCTGGATCTGCTGGAATTCGCAGCGGCGGATGCGGCCTCCATCGAAACGCGGCGGACCATCGAGCGCGCGGAGTCGCGCCAGCAGGCGCTGGCGCTGCTCTTGATGTCGCCGGAAATGCAGAGGAGGTGACGATGGACTGCACCGAGAACCGGCTCCTCACCTCGCGCCGCAGTCTCCTGCTTGGCGGCACCTCGTTCGCGGCCTGGGCTTATTTGCCGAAATTCGCGCGCGCGGCCGATGGGCGCGATCCCAGGCTGATCGTGGTGATCCTGCGCGGCGCGCTCGACGGTCTTGCGACCGTCGCGCCGATCGGCGATCCCGATTATGCCGGCCTGCACGGCTCGATCGCGCTCACTTCTGACGGCGCGCATCCCGCGATCATGCTGGATTCCTTCTTCGCGCTGCATCCGGCGATGCCGGAATTTACGCGCATGTATCGCGACCAGCATGCCGCGGTGATCCATGCCGTGGCGACGCCTTATCGCGACCGCTCGCATTTCGACGGCCAGGACGTGCTCGAGAGCGGCTATGCCGGTCCGGGCCGCGTGCAGTCCGGCTGGCTCAACCGCGCGCTGGAAGCGCTACCGCGCGGCGAGCGCGTATCGAGCGCTCTTGCGGTCGGGCCCACCACGCCGCTGGTGCTGCGCGGCAATGCGCCGACCGTCGGCTGGGCCCCGGTGGCGCTGCCGCAGGCCGATGACGATACCGCCATGCGCCTCGTCGATCTCTACCGTCATCGCGATCCCGTGCTGGCGATGGCCTTGTCGCAAGGCCTTCAGCTCGACAAGGCCGCGAGCGGAGACGACATGAAACCGAAACCCGGCAATGCGGTGGCGCAGATGCGCCAGGTCGCGCGCGGCGCGGCCAAGCTGATGGCCGCGGACGATGGCCCGCGCATCGCCGCGCTCGCCTTCGATGGCTGGGACACCCATGCCAATGAAGGCGGCCCCGTGGGGCGTCTCGCCTTCCTGCTCGGCGGGCTCGATGGCGCGCTCGCCGAATTCCAAAGCGGTTTGGGGGAGCGCTGGCGCGACACCGTCGTCGTCGTCGCCACGGAGTTCGGCCGCACCGCGCGCATCAATGGCACCGATGGCACCGATCACGGCACCGGCACGATCGCGCTGCTCGCCGGCGGCGCCGTGAAAGGCGGACGCGTGATCTCCGACTGGCCGGGCCTCAAGCTCGCGAACTTGTATGAAGCTCGCGATCTCAAGCCGACCACCGATCTGCGCTCCGTGATCAAGGGCGTGCTGCAGGGCCAGTTCGGCCTATCCGATCGCGTGCTGGCCGAGACGGTGTTCCCGGATAGTGCGGGAGTACGGCCGATGAAGGGATTGGTCGCCTAACCCCACGCGCCGTCATTCCGGGCCTGCGCCTTGCGGCGCATCCCGGAATGACGAGATAATGGTGCAGCATCAGGAGAACCATCCCCATGTACATCGCCATGAACCGCTTCCGTGTCGCCAAGGGCTCCGAGGCCGCTTTCGAGCAGGTCTGGCTCGGCCGCGATACGCATCTGGACAAGGTGCCGGGCTTCGTCGAATTCCATCTGCTGCGCGGACCCGAGCTCGAGGACCACACGCTCTATGCCTCGCACACCGTGTGGGCGAACCATGCCGCGTTCGAGGCCTGGACCAAGTCCGAAGCGTTTCGCGCTGCGCACCACAAGGCAGGCGACAACAAACCGCTCTATCTCGGCCATCCCCAGTTCGAGGGCTTCGAGGTGATGCAGACCGTGGGACGCGGCGCGAAGTAGCGCGCCGCGCCGGCCTTTGTTTGTCTGAGCATGATCTTTCCGGAAAACCGCTGCACACTTTTCCGGATCATGCTCTAGCCCAGCGTGATCCTGTCGATCTCCGCCATCTCCTCCGCGCTGAGCTGCCAGGCGATCGCCTTGACGTTCTGCTCGATCTGCTCGACGCGGGTGGCGCCGGCAATTACGCTTGATACTTGCGGGCGGGCGGCGAGCCAGGAGAAGGCGAGCTCGAGCATGCTGTGGCCGCGGGCCTTGGCGAAGGCCTGGAGCTTCTCGACGATATCCTCGTTGCGCGGCGTGACGTAGCGGTCGCGTAGCCGCTCCACCTTGCCGAAGCGGGTATCATCAGGCGCGGCCTCGCCCTTCCGGTACTTGCCGGTCAGAAGTCCGCTGGCGAGCGGGAAGAACGGCAGAAGGCCGAGCTTGTATTCCGTTGCTGCCGGCAGCAGGTCCTTTTCGATGTCGCGCACGAGGAGCGAGTATTCGTCCTGGCACGACACGAAGCGGCTGAGGTTCATCGCGCGCGCGACGTACTCGGCTTCCGCGACGCGCCAGGCCGGAAAGTTCGAATTGCCGATGTAGCGGACCTTGCCCTGGCGGACGAGATCGTCGAGCGCGCGCAGGCTCTCCTCGATCGGCGTCAGCGGGTCATAGTCGTGCTGCTGGTAGAGATCGATGTAATCGGTCCTCAGCCGCTTCAGGCTTGCTTCGACGGCGTCCATGATGTAGCGGCGCGAGGCGCCCTGCTTGGTTCCGTCCTCCGCCATCGGCTTGGAATATTTCGTCGCCAGCACGATGTCCTTGCGGCGATCGCCCAAGACGGCGCCGAGCACGGTCTCCGAGCCGCCCATGTTCGAATAGATGTCGGCGGTGTCGAACAGCGTGATGCCGAGATCGAGCGCGCGATGGATCACCTTGCGCGAGGTCTCCAGATCCGTGCGCTGGCCGAAATTGTTGCAGCCGAGCCCGACCGCGGACACGCGAAGGCCGGAGGCGCCGAGATTGCGAATTTCCATGGGAGATCCTGTCAGAGAGAGCAGCCACGCATTGTGACCATCGTGCGCCACAGCAGCAAGGCGCGCGCCGCGCTGCTGCCATGCTGACAAGGCGGACAAAAAAATGCGGCCCCTGTCAGACGCGGCGACTGACGGGGACCGCTTGGGGCGCTTGATCGGTGACGGGGGGCCAGATCAGACGCAGGCGCAGCGTAGTCCCGCTATGTTACGCGGGGGTGACAGCGGGAGTTATCCACAGGGTGCGGATGGGGATCAGAACAGCTTGCGATAGACGATGAAACCGGAACGCTCCGCGACCTTGTCATACAAGCGCTGTGCCGTGAGATTGGTCTCGTGCGTCTGCCAATAGACGCGCGGCGATCCCGCCAGTTTCGCCCGCTCATACACGCCGTGGATCAGCGCCGAGGCGACGCCCTTGCCGCGCGCGGCTTCCAGCGTGAACAGGTCCTGCAGATAGCAGGACGGCTCGATCGCGGTGGTGCTGCGATGAAACAGGTAGTTCGTCATGCCGAGCAGCCTGCCGTCGCTCTCGGCGACCAATCCATGCACCGGCTCATAGGCATCGAAGAAACGCTGCCACGTCATCGCAGTGATCTCGCCCGCCAGCGCGGTCGGGCCGGAGCGGCCGTAGAAGGCGTTATAGCCGTCCCACAGCGGCAGCCATTGATCGTAGTCCTGCCTGGTGACGGCGCGAATGGTGAGCGACATGGGGAATTCCTGCGATCGATGGGACGTCCTTCATACGTGATGACGGGCGTGCCGATCAATCGCCAGTCGCATCACTCCGCGGCGCGCAGATGCCGGATCAGCCTGCGGCCCGTGGGATCACGCAGCGAGCGGTAGTAGTCGGCGCGCGAGGGCGCATCGGTGTGGCGCACGAGATCGGTCACCGGCGTGTAGCTCAGCATACGTCCGCCATCGGGCAGGGCGTTGCAGACGAAGCGCAGCACCTCGCCGTTGCGCAAGGCGATGTTGATCGGCGTGGCATCGCCGATCCGCACCATCTCCATGCGCTGGGCGATGAAGGTGCCGAGCTCGTCCTCGGGCAATTCGAACGCGCCGGTGTCGCGGCTGTGATACATCAGCGCGATGAAGGGCGGCTTGCCGTCGGCGATCTCGTCCGGCACCGCAAAATAGTCGCGGAAGGCGCGGTTGATGAATTCGGCCCGCGTCTCGGCATCGAGCAGCACGATGCCGATATCGACCTGATCGAGCGCGGCCGACAGCCGCGCGGCCGTGGCGTGGCTCTGCCGTTCGGCCGCGACCGTACCGAGCAGCCGCTCGCGCATCAGTCCGGTGATGCCGGCGGTGGCGGCAGCCGTGATCGCCATGAGGCCGAGCGGGATCAGATCGGCACTGGTGGCGCCGGAAACGCCGTGGCGGCCGAGGAGGAGCAGCGTCGCCCCGATCACCGCGACGGCCGCGCTGGCGATGGCGGAGGCGAGACCCGACAATGCGCCGGCGAGCGCCACGATGCCCACGAGCAGCGGCGCGGGCGAGGGGATGAAGCGATCGAAGTGTATCGTCAGCAGCAGGGCTGCTGCCGTCAGCACCGGACCGGAGATCGCACGCCATCCGAACCGCATGGACCCGTCTCGCTCCTCCCGAACCGAGGTAACGTCGCAACACTGGCTGATCGTTGCGCCACCGCGATACCTTTTCCTGCGGTGTGTTTAAGGTCCGCTTGCGTGCAAGCTTCAGGTTTGCGGATGATTTTAGACCAAGTGGGCGTGCTTGAGGGGCTGTTGCAGCGCCGGCGCATTCAGCGTCGAAATCCCCGGGCCCTTGCGCGTGACGACAATCAACAGCGACGCCGCGACCAAAATGGCCGCAGTCAGTGTGATTGCAACGACTACCACAGGTGATTTCATCGACGTCCCGTCGCGATGCCTGAAGGCGCGGGGCACACGGCGCCTTGAAGGCTGGACCAGGATGAAACGGGAATCAGACCGGCAGGCCCATCGCCATGGTCGCCTTGGTCGACAGCACCGTCAGGGTGACGATCAGGCACAGCGAGAGCGCGGCGACGGCGAGCGAGGCCGCGACCGCGTTGGTCAGCCGGGAAGACGCTACGGTAGCGGGATGGCCCTGAAAGCCTGCCGTGCCGGACGCCCGTATCATGGTCTAAATCCTTCAACGCGCGAGCGAATCACCCGCGACTTTCCACAATTTCCCAGTTTCAACCGGCAATATTGCGGCGGCTATCGCGCGGAAAATGGCGGGATTGCGGCGAACGTCACCTTTGTACCCGCTATTCGCCGGAGGGCAGGGGCGCGCTCAGGCACCGGCTGCAATGCTGGCGGGGTCGTCGACGTCGGCCGGCCGCCAGTCCATCGACACGAAGCCCGGCGCAGCTTCCACCCGCTTCAGCCAGTCGCGGATCGCCGGGAAGGCCTGGAGGTCGAAGTCGCAGCGATCGGCGAGGTGGGTGTAGCCGTACAACGCGATGTCGGCGACCGTGAGCTGGCGCGCGGCGAAATAGGCGTTGGTCTTGAGGTGGTTCTCCATCACCTGGAGCGCGCCATAGCCGCGCTCCATCCAGTCCTCCAGCGAATGGGTCTGGAGGTCGCGCCCGCCCTTGACCAGCGACAGCCAGAAATAGGCGGCGCCGATGTTCGGCTCCAGCGCGTGCTGCTCGAAGAACATCCATTGCAGCGCCTCGGCGCGGTCGATGCGGTTCTCGGGCGCGAGCGGGGTGCCGACTGCGACGTACCAGAGGATGGCGTTGGACTCGGCGAGAAAGCGGTCGTCGCCGACCTCGAGCAGCGGCACCTGTCCCGACGGGTTCTTGGTCAGAAAGTCCGGCGTGCGGCTCTCGCCGCGCAGAATGTCCACCTCGATCGCTTCGTAGGGCACGTTGAGCAGCGCCAGCGCAAGGCGGACCTTGTAGCTGTTGCCCGAGCGTTGCATCGAATAGAGCTTGTACATTCTGAGAATGATTCCGGAAGACGGGGAGGCACTGCGCTCGTCGCCACGCGAGGCGGCTAAACAATGATGCCGATGCGAATCCGCCGCAAGGGCCGGCCAATAGAAAAACTCGAAATCCCTACCGCACTGCAGCGCTGCGGAAGATCATTTCCGCGCGACGATGCAAATCAGATCACGCTTGCGTCAGCATGCGCGCGCTTGGCTCGCGCGATTGTGCGCAGGGTGAGCGATTGGGGAGAGCGCCGTCATCAATCCATTGCGCCGGGCATCGACGTTCTTCGTGCCGCGGGCGAGGCGTGGATGGCCGGGAAACAGGCGAGCAGAAGCGACGCCGTCGTTCGGACGGCTATGCCCGGCCATGACGGCGCTTCAGCACGCAACACGCAAAAATTGCTCCGAGGACAAGCCTTCCGGGATATGAGCGATTCGCGCGGTAAAGTTGCGGAAAATTGCTGGAAATCGCGGCTTGAACCGCTCCAAATCCGCAAGTTTTTCCGAGATCGGGCCGAAGTTTCTTGCGGCGCAGCGGCACACGTTTTAGGGTATCTCATTCCCACAATCAGAGTCGTGAGGCCTAGGGCTTTTCGACGCTTGTCAGGAGATGACGATGTCCTTCCTTGCCGCTGCGCTCGACCGTGTGAAGCCGTCCGCGACCATCGCGGTCACGGATAAAGCACGCGCGCTGAAAGCGGCGGGCCGCAACGTCATCGGTCTCGGTGCCGGCGAGCCCGACTTCGACACGCCCGCCAACATCAAGCTGGCTGCGATCCGCGCCATCGAGGCCGGCAAGACCAAGTACACCGCGGTCGACGGCATTCCCGAGCTGAAGGACGCGATCATCGCCAAATTCCAGCGCGAGAACGGCGTTGCCTACAAGCCGAACCAGATCATCGTCGGCACCGGCGGCAAGCAGGTGCTGTACAACGCGCTGATGGCGACCATCAATCCGGGCGACGAGGTGATCATTCCCGCGCCGTACTGGGTCAGCTACCCCGAGATGGTGGCGCTCGCCGGCGGCGAGCCGGTGCCGGTGGTCTGCACCGCTGCGACCGGCTTCAAGCTCCAGGCCGAGGCGCTCGAGCGTGCGATCACGCCGAAGACCAAATGGGTGATCCTGTGCTCGCCGTCGAACCCGACGGGAGCCGCCTACACGCGTTCGGAACTGAAGGCCCTCACGGACGTGCTGGTGAAGCATCCCCATGTGTGGGTGATGACCGACGATATGTACGAGCATCTCGTCTATGACGACTTCCAGTTCACCACGGTCGCGCAGGTCGAGCCGAAACTTTACGACCGCACGCTCACCGTGAACGGCGTGTCGAAGGCCTATTGCATGACCGGCTGGCGCATCGGCTATGCCGGTGGCCCCGCGCAGCTGATCAAGGCGATGTCGACGATCCAGTCGCAGTCGACCTCGAACCCGTCCTCGATTGCGCAATGGGCCGCGGTGGAAGCTCTGAACGGTCCGCAGGACTTCATCCCCGCCAACAACAAGGTGTTCAAGGAGCGGCGCGACCTCGTCGTCTCCATGCTCAACCAGGCCAAGGGGATCGAATGCCCGCGTCCCGAAGGCGCCTTCTACGTCTATCCGTCCTGCGCCGGCACGATCGGCAAGACCGCGCCGTCCGGCAAGGTGATCGACAATGACGAGACCTTCGTCACCGAGCTCCTTGAGACCGAAGGCGTCGCGGTGGTGCAGGGTTCAGCCTTCGGCCTTGGCCCGGCCTTCCGCATCTCCTACGCGACCAAGACCTCGGATCTCGAAGACGCCTGCAAGCGCATCCAGCGCTTCTGCGGTAATTTGCGCTGAGATTGTTGCGGCAAGCGGTGTTCTCTTCTCGCGCTTGTGGGTTGGGAGTTCTCTCCGCGAGTCTGGACATCGTAGGGTGGGCAAAGGCGCACTTGCGCCGTGCCCACCATCTCTCTCGATCGCAAGAAATGCGTGGGCACGCTTCGCTTTGCCCACCCTACGATATCTGCGAAAAGGTCCGCTATTGGCGGGATTGTTTGCACGCTTATCGCCGCGCCTGATCTGGCACCTCCAGCACTCTTGTGGCATAGACGCGCAACGCGGGTGGCGCTCTCTCTGCTCGCATCCCTTCATCGCCGGAGATATTTCATGCGCCGTTCGTTCATCTTCGCCGGGCTCGCCGCCGCCAGCCTCGTTGCCTCTAGCGTGGGCGGCAGTGCACAGCAGCGGATGGCGCGGGTGGGCGTGCTCGAATGCCGCGGCGGCGCCAGCGTCGGCTTCATCGTGGGATCGGTGACCCATCTCGGCTGCGTGCTGCGCGCCGACGGTCTGCCCGACGATCGTTACGTCGCAACCATCCGCAAAGTCGGTCTCGACATCGGCATCACCCAGGAGACGGCTTTGGCGTGGGGCGTGTTCGCACCCGTCGACCGGCTCGGCCCGGGCGACCTCTCCGGCAATTATGCCGGCGCGCAGGGCAGCGCCTCGGTCGGTGTCGGCTTGGGAGGCAACGTCCTGGTCGGCGGCTCCAACAATTCGATCGCGCTCCAGCCGCTCAGCGTGCAGGGACAGGTCGGCCTCAACATTGCCGCCGGCCTCGAGAGCCTGGAACTTCGTCCGGGCCGTTGACGCCCGACGACGGTGTTTGCTGCTTTCACCTCTTCCCGCCGGGGAGAGGTGGAACACGCAGCCGACAGCCGTACTCGCCGCGTTAAGACCTAATCCAGCCGACGACGCACCGCAGCGACGTTTGATGCTTGCCAAATCTCGGGGACGGGCAGAGCATCTGCGGTTGCCGACCCAATCATGGGCCGAGCTCCACACCAAGGAGGCGGCGAATGGGACAAGACGTCAGAAGTCCCCGAGGTCCACGGTGCATCGCGCTGGTGGGCCCTTTCCAAAGCGGTAAAACCACACTTCTCGAAGCAATACTGGCGCGAACGGGCGCAATCCCGCGTGCCGGCAGTGTCGACGCCGGAACTTCCGTCGGCGACGCTGCGCCCGAGGCCCGTCATCACAAGATGACCGTCGGGCTCACTGCCGCCACCACGAGTTTCATGGGCGACAGCTACACCTTTCTGGATTGTCCCGGTTCCGTCGAGTTTGCCCACGACATGCGCGCCGCGCTGCCTGCGGTCGATGCCGCGATCGTGGTCTGCGAGGCCGACGAGAAGAAGCTGCCGCAGCTTCAGATCATCCTGCGCGAGCTGGAGGAGCTGAAGATCCCGCGTTTCCTGTTCCTCAACAAGATCGACCGCGCGAGCCAGCGCATCCGCGAGTCGCTCGCAATGCTGCAGCCCGCCTCCCGCGTGCCGCTGGTGCTGCGCCAGATCCCGATCTGGAAGGACGAGCTGATCGAGGGCTTCGTCGATCTCGCGCTGGAACGCGCCTTCATCTATCGCGAGCACAAGGCCTCCGAGGTGGTCGCGCTCGAAGGCGGCAATCTCGACCGCGAGAAGGAAGCCCGCTTCTCAATGCTGGAGAAGCTCGCCGATCACGACGATGCGCTGATGGAGCAACTGCTCGAGGACATCCAGCCGCCGCGCGATGCCGTGTTCGACGATCTCGCCCGCGAATTGCGCGAGGGACTGATCTGCCCGGTGCTGCTGGGCGCTGCCGCGCGCGAGAACGGCGTGCTGCGTTTGATGAAGGCGCTGCGTCACGAGGCGCCGGGCATTGCGGAGACCGCAAAACGTCTCGGTGTGCCCGAGACCAGGGACGCGCTCGGCTTCGTGTTCAAGACACTGCATTCGCAGCATGGCGGCAAACTGTCATTGACGCGGCTGCTCGCCGGCCATCTCGACGACGGCGCCACGCTGCAATCCGCTTCCGGAGGCGCGGGCCGCATCTCCGGCATCCTCGCCGTCAACGGCGCCTACGATACCAAGCGTGCCGCGGCCGAAGCCGGCGACACGGTGGCGCTCGCCAAGGTTGATCCGATCAAGACCGGCGACACGGTCTCGAGCGGCAAGACCCCGCCAGCGGCGCTCGCGGTCTCGGAGCCGACGCCGCCGGTGCTCGCGATCTCGGTTGCGGCCACCGACCGCAAGGACGACGTCAAGCTCGGCCAGGCGCTGACGCGGCTGCACGAGGAGGATCCCTCGCTCGTCATCGTGATGAACGCCCAGACCCACGACACCGTGCTGTGGGGACAGGGCGAGATGCACTTGCGCGTTGCCAGCGAGCGGCTGCGCGACCGCTTCGGCGTCAAGATCACCTCGCATCCACCGGCCATCGGCTATCAAGAGACCATCCGCAAGCCGATCGTCCAGCGCGGCCGCCACAAGAAGCAGTCCGGCGGCCACGGCCAGTTCGGCGACGTCGTGCTCGACATCAGGCCTTTGCCGCGCGGCGAGGGCTTCAAGTTCGCCGAGAAGGTTGTTGGGGGCGCGGTTCCGCGCAACTACATCGGCGCGGTGGAAGAAGGCGTCGTCGACGGATTGACGCGCGGTCCGCTCGGCTTCCCCGTCACCGATGTGCAGGTGACGCTGACCGACGGCTCCTATCACAGTGTCGACTCTTCCGATCTCGCCTTCCGCACGGCGGCGCGGATCGGACTCAACGAGGGCCTGCCGCAGTGTCAATCGGTGCTGCTGGAGCCGATCCACGTGGTCGAGATCGTCTGTCCGACCGACGCCACCGCCAAGATCAACGCGATCCTGTCGGCGCGGCGCGGCCAGATCCTCGGCTTCGACACGCGTGACGGCTGGAGTGGCTGGGACAGCGTCCGTGCCATGATGCCGGAAGCCGAGATCGGCGAATTGATCGTGGAGCTGCGCTCCGCCACCGCCGGCGCCGGCAGCTTCACCCGCACGTTCGACCACATGGCCGAAGTCACAGGCCGCGCCGCCGACCAGATCATCGCCGCGCATCAACACGCGGCGTGATCAAGCTGGCTTAGTCAGAGACGCACGCTCTCTCACACCCTCTCCCCGCTCTTCGCGGGGAGAGGGTGGGTGAGGGGCCGTCTCTACGCGTGCGGCGTTTCAAGTGTTCGCGCCCCAACCGCAAAAGCGAAGCAATCCAGAGAGTCGTTCCGCGGCAGGATTCTGGATTGCTTCGTCGCAAGGGTCCTCGCAATGACGGCGGCGTAGCTGGGCAACCTCTTGCCTTAAGTCCGATATGATGTATTTTACATCATTGTACACGTCTCAGATATCATTTATAAGTGCTGGTAAGTGAGGCCAAGGTGATCACGTCGTTCCAGATGCGGGCAGCCCGCGCGCTGCTCGGCATTGACCAGAAAACCCTGGCCGAGCTCGCCGGCGTTTCGCTGCCGACCATCCAGCGGATGGAGGCCAGCACCGGCAATGTGCGTGGCGTGGTCGAGACCCTGATCAAGGTGGTCGAGGCGTTCGATCGGGCCGGCGTCGAGCTGATCGGCGAGCAGGTCCGCAGCGACAGCGGCGGGCGTGGCGTCCGCCTGAAGGAGCCTGGGCCGCCGCGCCGGGTGGGGGCGTGATCTTGCGGGTCATGCCCGGAGCAGACTGAACCAACGCACCGTCGCGTCCGAATCGCGACCGCACGATGCGGTGGAGCATTGTGGGGCAGCGGAGCATGAGCATCACAAGCGATCACGCAAGCCGGCTGCACCAGCTGCGTCAGCCGACTTTTGCCGAACTGTATCTGCCAAAGCTCGTCACCGTCTGGCGTGAAGGCTACGGCGTCGCGGACTTCCGCGCCGATGTCTTCGCGGGCCTGACGGTTGCGATCGTGGCGCTGCCGCTGTCGATGGCGATCGCGATCGCCTCGGGCGTGACGCCGGACCGCGGTCTCTACACCGCTGTCGTCGGCGGCTTCATCGCCTCGCTGCTCGGCGGCAGCCGGTTCCAGATCGGCGGACCCGCCGGCGCCTTCATCGTCCTGGTCGCAGCGACCGCGGAGCGTCACGGCGTTGACGGCGTCATCCTCGCCACCCTGATGGCGGGCGTGTTCCTGATCGCTGCGGGCCTGCTCCGGGTCGGCACCTACATCAAGTTCATTCCCTATCCGGTCACGGTCGGATTCACCGCCGGCATCGCCGTGATCATCTTCGCCAGCCAGCTCCGCGATCTCGGCGGGATCACGCTTGCGGGCAAGGAGCCCAGCGAGTTCGTTCCAAAGCTGGTCGCGCTCGCCGGCGGTCTCAACACCATCAATCCATCCGCCGTCGCGGTCGCGATCGTCAGCATCGCCATCATCGCGGCCTTGCGGATCTGGCGGCCGTCCTGGCCCGGCATCCTGATCGCGGTCGTGATCGCGGCCGTTGCGTGTGCCGTGCTTTCGCTGCCGGTGGAAACCATCGGGTCGCGCTTCGGCGGCATTCCGCGCGAATTGCCGTCACCGGCGCTGCCGGCGTTCTCGGTCGCAAAGGCGAGCGCCGTGCTGCCGGATGCGATCGCGTTCGCGCTGCTGGCCGCCATCGAATCGCTGCTGTCGGCGGTGGTCGCCGACGGCATGACCGGGCGCCGTCACCGCTCCAATTGCGAGCTGGTGGCGCAAGGCGCCGCCAATATCGGCTCGGCGCTGTTCGGCGGCATCTGCGTCACCGGCCTGATCGCGCGGACCGCGACTAACATTCGCGCCGGCGCGCGCGGGCCGCTGGCCGGCATGCTGCATTCCGTGTTTCTGCTGCTGTTCATGCTGATCGCGGCGCCGCTCGCAAGCTACATTCCGCTGGCGGCGCTCGCCTCGGTGCTGGTCGTGGTGGCCTGGACCATGGCGGAGAAGCACGAATTCGCCACGCTCTTGCGTTCGTCATGGGGCGACGCCGTCGTGCTGCTCGCGACCTTCCTGCTGACGATCTTCCGCGATCTCACCGAAGGCATCCTGGTCGGCTTTGCGCTCGGCGCCGTGCTGTTCATCCATCGCATGGCGGAGATGACGGGGATCGAGGAACGCTCGCCGCTGGTCGCCGGCGATCGTCCCGACGACGGCAATGGCGATCGCGTTCGCTACGATCCCGCGCTTGCGGTCGATCGCGACGTGCTGGTCTATCGCATCACCGGCGCGTTCTTCTTCGGCGCGGCCTCCGCCATCGGAGGCGTGCTCGACGAGGTCGCCGACAAGCGCAAGGCCTTCGTGGTCGATTTCGCCGCGGTGCCGTTCCTGGATTCGACGGCGGCCAACGTGCTGGGTCGCGTCGCCGCCAAGGCGCACCGCCAGGGCATCCGCCTGTTCATCACGGGGGCTTCGCCCGCTGTCCGCCGCGCGCTGCTCACCCATGGCGTGACGCCGCCGCGGGCGCGCTATCGCCAGAGCCTCGACCGCGCGATCGCCGACATCAAGGGCCGGGCGGCCGACGAGGCTGCGGCGGACTAGCGACGTCCGCACGCTTGACAGGCCCCACGGGACGCGAAATGGATCGCCTCGGAAACGACCCGAGGGAAAGATGACCGCGCCCAAAGCTCCTGCAGCCTGTCTGATCGGATGGCCGGCCGCGCATTCGCGCTCGCCGCTGATCCATCATTACTGGCTGCGCACGCTCGGCATCCCCGGCGGCTATGTCATCGAAGCGGTTCCGCCCGAGGATCTCAGGGATTTCGTGCTGCGGCTGTCGCTGCGCGGCTTCGTCGGCGCCAACGTCACCATCCCGCACAAGGAAGAGGTGCTGGCGCTGTCGGCGCCCGATGCGCGCGCCAAGGCCGTCGGCGCGGCGAACACGCTGTGGTTTGCCGACGGCGAGCTGCGCTCGACCAACACCGACGTCGAAGGTTTCATCGGCAATCTCGACGCCAGCGCGCCCGGTTGGGATGCCTCCGAGGAGGCGCTGGTGCTCGGCGCCGGCGGCTCCTCGCGGGCGGTCGTGTTCGGCCTGCTCGAGCGCGGGATCAAGCACATCCATCTTGCCAATCGCACCATCGCGCGGGCCGAGACGCTGGCAAGACAGTTCGGGCCGAACGTGCATCCCGTGACGTGGGACGGGATCGACGACGTGCTGCCGCGCGCAAAACTTCTCGTGAACACGACCTCGCTCGGCATGCACGGCCAGCCCTCACTCGATGTTGATGTCGCGCGCCTGCCGCAGGCGGCGGTGGTCGCCGACCTCGTCTATGTCCCGCTGGTGACGCCGCTGCTCGCCGCCGCAACGGCGCGTGGCCTGAAGACGGCAGACGGGCTCGGCATGCTGCTGCACCAGGCGGTGCGCGGTTTCGAGCTGTGGTTCGGCCGGCGGCCGGAGGTCACGGCCGAGCTGCGGGCGCTGGTCGAGGCCGATCTCACAAAGACTTGAGAGAATAGCACGCGTCGTCCGGAGTTCTCCATTCCTGGGGGACAATCGGAGACCGTCATGTCTGTTCAACGTGCAACTTTCACACGTCCGCTCATCGCCGTCGCGATGGTGGCCGCTTCCACCCTCTATGCCTACGCGCAGAGGGCACCGGTGCCGACGCGCGTGCGCGGCACGATCGAAAGTGTCAATGGTGACACGATGCAGGTCAAATCGCGCAGCGGCGAGGACGTCAAGCTACGCATCGCTCCCGACGTGAACGTCTCGGGGATTACCAAAATTTCACTCGCCGACATCAAAGTCGGCTCCTTCGTCGGCGCCACCACGGTGCCCGGACCGGACGGCGGCCAGAACGCGGTCGAGGTCCACGTGTTTCCGGAGAGCATGCGCGGCACCGGCGAGGGCTCGCGGCCCTATGACCTCAAGCCGAATTCGAGCATGACCAACGCCACGGTGTCGGAGAGCGTGGTCGGCAATGACGGCCATACGCTGCTGGTCAAGTACAAGGACGGCGAGAAGAAGGTGTTCGTCGCCGACAACACGCCGGTGGTGACCTTCGTGCCCGGTGACAAATCCGACCTGAAGGCCGGCGCCAAGGTCATCGCCTTCATGAAGCAATTGCCGGACGGCTCGTTCGAGACCAACCGCGTCAGCGTCGGCCGTGACGGCCTGACGCCGCCGATGTGATGAGAAAGCAATCGTAGGGTGGGCAAAGGCGCGTCAGCGCCGTGCCCACGTCTTTCTCACATTACGCAGATTGGTGGGCACGCTTACGCTTTGCCCACCCTACGGCACCGCCGCTGCCGTCACATCGCGATGACATGATCGTCGATCTCGTCGATCCGGTTGACGCCGCACAGGCCCATGGTGGTGAGCAGCTCCTTCTGGATGATGTCGATCGCCTTGGCGACGCCGGCCTGGCCGCCGGCACCCAGGCCGTAGGCATAGGCGCGGCCGAGCATGCAGGACTTTGCGCCGAGCGCGAGCGCGCGCATCACGTCCTGGCCGGAGCGGATGCCGCCGTCGAACATGATCTCCATCCTGTCGCCGACCGCATCGGCGATCTCGGGCAGCACCTCGATCGAGGACGGCGCACCGTCGAGCTGCCGGCCGCCATGGTTGGAGACGACGAGCGCCTGCGCGCCGGTCTTGGCGGCTTCCTCGGCGTCCTCGACGTCGAGGATGCCCTTGATGACGAGCTTGCCCGGCCAGATGCTGCGGACCCACTCGACGTCCTTCCAGTTCAGCGAGGTGTCGAACTGCGAGGCCGTCCATTCGGCGAGGCGATTGAGATCCTCGGTGTTCTTCACGTGGCCGGCGATGTTGCCGAAGGTGCGGCGCTTGCCCTGCAGCACGCCGGAGACCCAGCCGGGCTTGCTGGCGAAATCCAGCAGCTTCGACAGCGACCATTCGGGGGGCACCGTCATGCCGTTCTTGATGTCGGCGTGGCGCTGGCCGATCACCTGGAGGTCCACGGTGAGCACCAGCGCGCTGCACTTGGCCGCGATCGCGCGCTGGATCAATTCCTTGATGAAGCCGCGGTCCTTCATGACGTAGAGCTGGAACCAGAACGGCTTCTCGACATTGGCGGCGATGTCCTCGATCGAGCAGATCGACATGGTCGATTGCGTGAACGGGATACCGGCGGCCTGCGCGGCGCGGCAGGCATAGATTTCGCCGTCGCCATGCTGCATGCCGAGCAGGCCGACGGGCGCGAGTATCAGCGGCATGGTCGAGGGCTCGCCGAGGATCGTGGTCGAGGTGTCGCGCTTGGAGACGTCGACCAGGATGCGCTGGCGAAACTTGATCGCCTGCATATCCTCGCGGTTGGCGCGCAGCGTCTCCTCGGCATAGGAGCCGCGATCGCAATAGTCGAAGAATGCCTTCGGCACGCGGCGCTTATGCAGCGTGCGAAGATCGTCGATACAGGTGATATGTTTCATGATCGTTCCCCGGCCCGTCTTCTACCCAGAGTCTTGCATCGGAAGATTTCGGGGTCATCTAGCATGGTTGGATGCACAGCCAAATCCGTTCGCAGACCGTTTTGCAGGAGGGCGCCATGACGAAGCCGCACGCTGGACCTTCGCCGGAAGAGATCAAGGAGAAGCGTGATCTCGAGGAAGCCCTGGAAGAGGGTCTGGAAGAGACCTTTCCGGGCTCCGATCCCGTCAACGTCACCCAGCCGGCGCCGAGCCGCGGCGATGGCCACGTCAAGCGCAGCGATTAAATCGGGTTCCACCCCGACCGGCGCCATGGGTAGGAAATATAATGTTAACAAGATGTTGTCGAAGCGGCGGCGCCCCGGTTCCGTAATGATTCATCATATTTTTTGAAGCCAAGTTAGCCCCATAGGCATTATAAGACGTTTAGCAAATCAGGGATGCGGGTCCCGTTCGGGCAGCCCGTGGTTGTAGAGGGGATCCCCTGGTTGTTGCTCGGGGGACGATATGAGTCGCAAATATTTCGGGACGGACGGGATTCGGGGCCGCGCCAACGGACTGATCACGCCGGAGCTCGCGCTCAAGGTCGGCCAAGCCGCAGGCCTTGCGTTTCAGCGTGGTGATCACCGCCACCGGGTCGTGATCGGCAAGGACACCCGCCTGTCCGGCTACATGATCGAATACGCGATGGTCGCCGGCTTCACCTCGGTCGGCATGGACGTGCTGCTGGTCGGCCCGATGCCGACGCCGGCGGTTGCGATGCTGACCAAGTCGATGCGTGCCGATCTCGGCGTCATGATCTCGGCCTCGCACAATCTGTTCGAGGACAACGGCATCAAGCTGTTCGGCCCGCAGGGCTTCAAGCTGTCCGACGACGTCGAGCGGCAGATCGAGCAGCTGCTCGACGAGCCCATCGACAAGCGGCTGGCACAGAGCGCGAGCCTCGGCCGCGCCCGCCGCATCGACGGCGTGCATGACCGCTACATCGAATTCGCCAAGCGCACGCTGCCGCGCGACCTCTCGCTCGACGGCCTGCGCGTCGTGATCGATTGCGCCAACGGCGCCGCCTACAAGGTGGTGCCGGAAGCGCTGTGGGAGTTGGGCGCCGACGTCGTGCCGATCGGCGTCGAGCCCGACGGCTTCAACATCAACAAGGATTGCGGCTCGACCTCGCCGGAAGCACTGTCGCGGAAGGTGCGCGAGATGCGCGCCGACATCGGCATCGCGCTCGACGGCGACGCCGATCGCGTTATCCTGGTCGACGAGCGCGGTCATGTCGTCGACGGCGACCAGCTCCTGGCGGTGATCGCGCAGAGCTGGAAGGAAGACGGCCGCCTGTCGCGGCCCGGCATCGTCGCCACCGTGATGTCCAATCTCGGCCTCGAGCGTTTCCTGAAAGGGCAGGGGCTCGATCTGGTCCGCACGCCGGTCGGCGACCGCTACGTGCTCGAGCAGATGCTGAACGGCGGTTACAATCTCGGCGGCGAGCAGTCCGGCCACATCATCCTGTCCGACTATGCCACCACCGGCGACGGTTTTGTCGCTGCGCTGCAGGTGCTCGCGGTCGTCCAGAAGCTGCGCCGTCCCGTGTCGGAGGTCTGCCACCGCTTCGATCCGCTGCCGCAGATCCTCAAGAACGTCCGCCACAAGGGCGGCAAGCCGCTCGACGATTCCGACGTCAAGTCGGCGATCTCCGACGGCGAGAAACGGCTCAACGGCCACGGCCGTCTCCTGATCCGCTCCTCCGGCACCGAGCCGGTGATCCGCGTCATGGGCGAGGGCGAAGACCGCATCCTGGTCGAGGACGTCGTCGACACCATCGTCTTCGCGCTCGGCCAGGCGGCGGCCTGAGGTCCCAAGCACCCTGCCGTAGGGTGGGCAAAGCGAAGCGCGCCCACGCTTCTGTTGCCGTATCGAAGGATCGTGGGCACGGCGCAAGGGCGCCTTCGCCCACCCTACGATTCCTTTTTCATGGCGAGATCCATGACCTTCATGGTGAGGAGCCCGTGAAAGCGGGCCTCTTGAACCATGCAGGTCGCGCTGCTCGCGGCAGAGCGCGCGCATTCCAGCCATTTGCGATTGGCAGTGGTTCCATCGCTCGTTGCATCGTACCTACGAGGTCGCGGCAATCTGCCGCGCCGGGATGCCGCATTGAACAAGCCTGTCGTCGTCTCAGAGGAAACGCTGACCGAGCCCGTCGTCGTCGCTGACGTGGCACCCGCCGCCAAAGCGGCCGGGCCGGCCTATGTCGTGCTCGCCGGCATCAGCTTCTCGCACTTCCTCAACGACACCATGCAGTCGCTGATCGCCTCGGTGTATCCGATCCTGAAGGACACCTACGCGCTCGACTTCGCGCAGATCGGCATGATCACGCTGGCCTTTCAGTTCACGGCCTCGCTGCTGCAGCCGGTGGTCGGGCATTACACCGACAAGAAGGCGCAGCCTTATTCGCTGGCGATCGGCATGGCCTCGACCTTCTTCGGCCTCCTGCTGCTCAGTGCCGCGCACCAATATCTCGTCATCCTCGTCGCCGCCGCGCTGGTCGGTCTCGGCTCGGCGGTGTTTCACCCCGAATCCGCGCGCATCGCGCGGCTCGCCTCCGGCGGCCGCTACGGTTTCGCGCAATCGGTGTTCCAGCTCGGCGGCAGTTTCGGCACCTCGATGGGGCCGGTGCTGGCGGCGCTGATCGTGGTGCCGTTCGGGCAGGGCAGCATCGCCTGGTTCTCCTCGATCGCCTTCCTCGCGATCCTCATCCTATGGCGCATCGGCCGCTGGTACGCGCCGCAGATCAAGGCGAAGAAGACAGCGGCGGTTCAGGCCCATCCCGACGCACCGAGCTCGCGCCGCGTCGCCGTCGCGCTGCTCGTGCTGGTCGCGCTGTTGTTCTCGAAACAGCTCTACGTGTCGAGCCTGTCGAGCTATTACATCTTCTACCTGATCGATCGGTTCGGCGTGTCGACGCAGGCAGCGCAGATCTATCTCTTCATCTTCCTCGCGGCGAACGCGGTCGGTGCGTTTCTGGGCGGTCCCTTGGGCGATCGCTTCGGCCGCAAGATCGTGATCTGGATCTCGATCCTGGGCGCGCTGCCGTTCACGCTGGCGCTGCCCTATGCCGGGCTCGTCGGCAGCGCGGTGCTGTCAGTCATCATCGGTCTGATCATCTCCTCGACGACGTCGTCGATCATCGTGTTCGCGCAGGAGCTGGTGCCGCACAGATTCGGCATGATCTCCGGCGTGTTCTTCGGCGTTGCGTTCGGCATCGGGGGCCTGGGCGCCGCCGTGCTCGGCAAGCTCGCCGACCACACCTCGATCGAGTTCGTCTACCAGGTCTGCGCCTACCTGCCGGCGATCGGCCTGCTTGCGGTGTTCCTGCCCAAGCTGCAGCGGCACGCGCGTTAACGGATTCTCTCCCGCTGCACTGCGGCTTTACACATCGTTAGCAATTGCGGCGCCAGGCGCTGCAATTTTGCAACGCTTCTCATCCGTGCGCGAGCAGTCAGGAAAAATCAACCTTAAAAATTAGGGTTAAGTGGCGCTTAAACATTTGCTGGCATCGTCCGCTCCGTGAGTTTCCAGAACGTGAGGCCTGCGTATTTGCCTCACCGGCCAAAAGGACGAAGCCAATGCGTAGCGTTAAGTCTCTCCTTGCCGCGGGTGCGGCAACCCTGATCTCGTCGATGGCGTTCGCTGCCGATATGCCGATCGCGGCGCCCCCTCCCATGTACGCGCCGCCGGCTCCGCCCGCGGACTTCGGCGGCTGGTATCTGCGCGGCGACATCGGCATGACCAACCAGAGCGCCAAGCGCATCGATAGCGCCCTGCCGGCCGGCTATTCCAAGACGACGGAGGGGCTCGGCTTCGACTCGGCGGGGCTGTTCGATCTCGGCGTCGGCTATCGCTTCAACAACTGGTTCCGCGCCGACGTGATCGGCCAGTACCGTGGCAAATCCAATCTGCACGGCAGCGACAACGTCGTTGGACCCGGCTTCGTCGGCGTCAACAACTACAGCGGCAGCAAGTCCGAGTGGGTTGTGATGGCCAACGCCTATGTCGACCTCGGCACCTGGTGGTGCATCACCCCGTTCATCGGCGCCGGTGTCGGCGGCTCCTACAACAAGATCAGCGGCTTCCGCGACGACGGCGTGTCCTACAACCCGCTCCTCAACAACAGCGTTGCCTACTTCGCCGATAACGGAAAGTGGAACCTCGCCTGGGCCGCTCACGCCGGTCTCGCCTACAAGGTCAATCCCGGATTCACCGTCGAACTGGCCTACAGCTACATGAACCTCGGCGACGCCGCGCCCGGCAATTACCGCTTGTTCGACAACAGCGCCTCCGGCCCGACCTCGATCAAGGTCAAGGAGCTCACCTCGCACGACATCAAGCTCGGCGTGCGCTGGGATCTCAGCAGCCCGCCGGTCTACGCGCCGCCGCTCGTCACCAAGGGCTGATCGATACTTCGATCGGTTAGGACTTCTTAACGGCGCGGGATCATCCCGCGCCGTTTTGCTTTGCGTATTTTTCATGGCGAGTAGCGATGAAGGCGGCCGACGCAACCATTGGTTAAGGTTAACGAGCCATGATCATGGATGAAAGTTCGAGTTCGATGGAGCGTTGCGATGCGTGGCCTTTTGTTGGCGGCGGCGATGTTGGGGACGGTGTCTGCCGCGCATGCGGCCGATATGCCGGATCTTCCCATCCTGCGCGGCAGCTTCACGGACGGTCTCACCCGGTCCAGCGTCAACTGGCAAGGCTCCTATATCGGAGCCCAGGCCGGTTATGGTTCGTCCGACGAGAACTTCAACGGCTCGACCAGCAACATGATGGCTGCCCTGTTGGCGGATACGTTGATCGAGAGCTCGATGGGCGTGTCTCAGTGGAATCTCGGACTGGGCAAGGCCTCGCAGCGCACCACCGGTTACGGCGCCTTCGTCGGATACAATGCGCAATGGGACGACGTCGTCCTCGGTCTCGAAGTGAGCTGGCTGCATGGCAGGTTCGGAGGATCGTCGTCGGCCAGCGAACGGCGCGTCAGCCCCACTGCACTGTCCGACGGCAATTTCCATGATGTCACGGCGACGTCGACCTCTTCGATCAGCATCAGCGACATCGGGACGTTCCGCGGTCGCGCCGCCTACGCATGGGGATGCTTCCTGCCCTACATGTTTGCGGGGCTCGCGCTCGGTAATGCCGACATCGTTCGCACCGTCAGCGTGCAGGACCGCGTGAGCGCGACCCAGCTCGGGGTCTACACGCCGCTGGCGCCGTTGACCTCGACCGATGCCCAGCACAATCACCTGATCTACGGCTACACCGCCGGTCTCGGCGTCGACGTCAATCTGGTCGGCGGCTTGTTCATGCGCGCGGAGTACGAATATATTCGCTTCACTTCCCAGGTCGACACCAGCATCAACACCGTCCGCGCCGGTCTCGGCTACAAGTTCTGACGGGACCGCGCTGCGCCGCGGTTGACAGCTCGCTTGCGTCCTGATGCTCTGTCGCTCCAAAGCGGGGCGGCAGCGATGAAGATCTACGGCGACAGCAATTCCGGCAATTGCCTGAAGGTGAAGTGGGTCTGCGACAAGCTTGCATTGCCCTACCAGTGGATCGAGATCGATACGCGCAAGGGCGAGACGCGCACGCCGCAATTCCTTGAGATGAACGGCGCCGGCCAGGTGCCCACCGTCGCATTCGACGACGGCCGCACGCTGGCGCAGTCCAATGCCATCATCCGCTATCTCGCCCGCGACAGCGCGCTCGTTCCGCGCGACGCCTTCATTGCGGCCAAGATGGACGAATGGCTGTTCTGGGAACAGTACAGTCACGAGCCCTATATCGCGGTGTGCCGCTTCCTCCTCGTTTATCTCGGCAAGGACGCATCCGAGCTCGACCCCGAAAAGGTCAAGCGCGGCTATGCGGCGCTCGACCGCATGGAGCAGCATCTTTCGGCCAGCCGCTTCTTCGCCGGTGAAGAGGTTTCGCTCGCCGACCTCTCGCTGCTCGCCTATACCCGCATGGCGCATGAAGGCGGCTTCGATCTCGGCCGCTATGCCGCTCTCCGCCGCTGGATCGGCGAGGTCGAAGCGTTTCTCGGCCTCCCGCCGGCGCGCTGAGGTTGGAGTTGTCTGACATGAACGCCGAATCCGTCTCCATTCGCCGCGCGCGCCGCGACGACGTTCCAGCGATCGTGGCGATGCTCGCCGACGATCATCTCGGCCGCGCGCGCGAGCGCGTCGAGGATCCGTTGCCTGCCGCCTATTACGATGCCTTCGCACGGGTCGAGCGCGATCCGAACCTCACGCTCGTGGTTGCCGAGAGCGAGGGCAGGGTGGTCGGCTGCCTGCAACTCGCGATCCTGCCGGGCATCAGCTCGCAAGGCGGCGTGCGCGGCCTGCTCGAAGACGTTCGCGTTGCTTCGGATTGTCGCAGCCGCGGCATCGGCGAGCGGCTGGTGCAATGGGCGATCGCGGAAGCGAAAGCGCGCGGCTGCAGTCTGGTCGAGTTGCTGACGCATGCGAGCCGCGTCGATGCGCAGCGCTTCTACAAGCGGCTCGGGTTCGCAGCGAGTCACGTCGGTATGACTGTCCGCTTTTGAGGCAGCTCTTCGCGAGCCTTGCGCGATCAGCGAATTCGGATCGCGCGCTTGTTCATATTAACAGCTGATAAACTACCCAGCCGTCGTTCACGTTGATCCGGGAACGAACGGTGCTACGGCAGCTTCAGACACCGGGCTCTGTCGGTTCGGGGATTTCGATGACAAGCTATTCAATGATCAAGGTCGGCAACGATTACGTCGTGCAGGCCAATGACAAGTGCATTTTGAAAGTCGGCAGCCGCCGCAGAGCCGCGCAATTGATCAGCGAGGCCACGGACTTACTGAATGCGCTCGCGGTCGTTGAATCCCCTGATATCGCACCGGAAGCACCATCACGCCGCCGTGAGACGCCGGAACTTCCTTGACGACTCTTCCTGTTTCCCGTATCAGCCGCGGCGGGACACCTCCCCCCAACGGGAGGCTGACTATCTGGAAGGGTAGATATGATGACTGTAGCGAAGCCCGCTTCGCGGCCGAACGTGCCGCATTTCTCCTCCGGCCCCTGCGCCAAGCGCCCCGGCTGGAACGCCCAAAATCTCAAGGACGCAGCACTCGGCCGGTCGCATCGCGCGAAGGTCGGCAAGACCAAGCTCAAGCTCGCGATCGATCTGACGCGCGAAGTGCTCGAAGTGCCCGCCGACTATCGCATCGGCATCGTGCCCGCCTCCGATACCGGCGCAGTCGAGATGGCGCTCTGGTCGCTGCTCGGTGCGCGGCCCGTCACCACGCTCGCCTGGGAATCCTTCGGCGAAGGTTGGGTCAGCGATATCGTCAAGGAATTGAAGCTCAAGGACGTCACCAAGCTCAACGCAGCCTATGGTGAGATCCCCGACCTCTCCAAGGTCGATCCCAAGAGCGACGTTGTCTTCACCTGGAACGGCACCACGTCAGGTGTGCGCGTGCCTGATGCCAACTGGATCAGCGCGACCCGCGAAGGCCTGACCATCTGCGACGCCACCTCGGCCGCGTTTGCGCAGCCGCTGGACTGGGCCAAGCTCGATGTCGTCACCTTCTCCTGGCAGAAGGCGCTCGGCGGCGAGGCCGCGCACGGCATGCTGATCCTGTCGCCCCGTGCGGTGGAACGGCTGGAAACCTACAAGCCGGCCTGGCCGCTGCCGAAGATCTTCCGCATGACCAAGGGCGGCAAGATCAACGAAGGCATCTTCGTCGGCGAGACCATCAACACGCCGTCGATGCTTTGCGTCGAGGATTATCTCGATGCGCTGAACTGGGCCAAGTCGATCGGCGGCCTCAAGGCGCTGATCGCGCGTGCCGACGCCAACACCAAGGTGCTCGCCGACTGGAAGGCGAAGACGCCGTGGATCGACTTCCTCGCCAAGGACGCCGCGATCCGCTCCAACACTTCGGTGTGCCTGAAGTTCACCGATCCCGCCATCACCTCGCTGTCCGAGGACGCGCAAGCCGAGTTCTCCAAGAAGCTGGTGGCGCTGGTGGAGAAGGAAGGCGCCGGCTACGACTTCGCGTATTATCGCGATGCGCCGGCTGGCCTGCGCATCTGGTGCGGCGCCACCGTCGAGGCCAAGGACGTCGAGCTGCTGACGCAGTGGATCGACTGGGCTTTTGCCGAGACCAAGGCCACGCTCGCCAAGGCGGCCTGAGTTCTGACCCTCCCCTGGAGGGGGAGGGTCGACGTACCGTCAGGTGCGGCGGGGTGGGGTGATCTCTCCACACGGCGCACTGGCGAATTTCGAATTCGCAGCTTCACCCCACCCCGGCGCTTCGCGCCGACCCTCCCCCCTCCAGGGGAGGGTGTGAAGGACACATCCCATGACCAAACCCAAAGTTCTCATTTCCGACGCGCTCTCGCCCGCTGCCGTGCAGATCTTCAAAGATCGCGGCGTCGAGGTCGACTTCCAGCCCAATCTCGGCAAGGACAAGGACAAGCTGGCCGAGATCATCGGCAATTACGACGGCCTTGCGATCCGCTCCGCGACGAAGGCGACCGCAAAGATCCTCGACAAGGCGACCAACCTCAAGGTGATCGGCCGCGCCGGCATCGGCGTCGACAATGTGGAGATCCCCGCCGCCACGGCCAAGGGCATCATCGTGATGAACACGCCGTTCGGCAATTCGATCACGACCGCCGAGCATGCCGTCACCCTGATGCTGGCGCTCGCGCGCGAAATCCCGCAGGCCGACGCCTCGACCCAGGCCGGCAAGTGGGAGAAGAACCGCTTCATGGGCGTCGAGATCACCGGCAAGGTGCTGGGCGTCGTCGGCTGCGGCAACATCGGCTCGATCGTCGCCGACCGCGCGCTCGGCCTGCGCATGAAGGTGATCGCGTACGATCCGTTCCTGTCGCCGGAGCGCGCCAAGGACATCGGCGTCGAGAAGGTCGAGCTCGACGACCTGCTCAAGCGCGCTGATTTCATCACGCTGCACACGCCGCTGACCGAGAAGACGAAGAACATCATCGACGCTGCCGCAATCGCCAAGATGAAGAAGGGCGTGCGCCTGATCAACTGCGCGCGCGGCGGTCTCGTCGACGAGCAGGCGGTGGTCGATGCACTCAATTCCAAGCACATCGCCGGCGCCGCGTTCGACGTTTTCGTCGAGGAGCCCGCGAACGCCAACGTGCTGTTCGGCCATCCCAACGTGATCTGCACGCCGCATCTCGGCGCCTCCACCACCGAAGCGCAGGAGAATGTCGCGCTGCAGGTCGCCGAGCAGATGTCGGATTACCTGCTCACCGGCGCGATCTCGAACGCGGTCAACTTCCCCTCGATCACGGCGGAAGAAGCGCCGAAGCTGAAGCCGTTCATCTCGCTCGCCGAGAAGCTCGGCTCGTTCGCCGGCCAGCTCACCGAGACCGGCATCCTCAAGGTCGAGATCACCTATGAGGGCCACGTCGCCGAGATGAAGATCAAGGCGATCACCTCCGCCGTGCTGTCGGGCCTGCTGCGGCCGATGCTGGGCGAGGTCAACGTGGTGTCCGCCCCCGTCGTCGCCAAGGAGCGCGGCATGGTGGTGGACGAGATCGTGCGCGCCGCCCAGAGCGACTATGAGAGCCTGATCACCGTGACGGTCGCGACCGAACGCCAGGAGCGCTCGGTCTCCGGCACCGTCTATCACGACGGCAAGCCGCGCCTGGTCGACATCAAGGGCATCCGCGTCGACGCCGAGTTCGGCAAGTCGATGATCTATGTCACCAACGAGGACAAGCCGGGCTTCATCGGCAGCTTCGCTGGCCTGCTGGGCGACGCCAAGATCAACATCGCGACCTTCCATCTCGGCCGCGTCGAGCAGGGCGGCGACGCTATCGCGCTGGTCGAGGTCGATGGCGCGGTCCCGGCGGACGTGCTCGCCAAGGTGCAGGCCCTGCCGCAGGTCAAGCAGGTCAAGGCGCTGACGTTCTGAGACGCTGACATATTCCGACCCGCGGAACAACGCCGCCTCCGTCACGGGAGGCGGCGTTTTTATTTTCCGCAGCCTTCAAACTTTGTGTACCAATGGCGCCAGGACAACTCGTTCAAAGAGCGCTCCGTTCAAAATCGCTCGACAAGGGAGAAACACATGCGTGAAGCCGTCATCGTTTCCTATGCGCGCACGGGCCTCGCAAAATCCGGCCGCGGCGGGTTCAACATCACGCCGCCGATGTCGCTCGCGGCGCACGCCATCCAGCACGCGGTGAAGCGCGCCGGCGTCGACAAGGACTATGTCGAGGACTGCTATCTCGGCAATTGCGCCCATGGCGCGCCCAACATCGGCCGCCAGGCCGCGCTGCTGGCCGGCCTGCCGAAGACCACCGCCGGCGTCTCGGTGAACCGGTTCTGCTCCTCGGGACTGCAGACCATCGCGATGGCCGCCAACTCGATCCGCTCGGACGGCGCCGACTGCATCGTCGCCGGCGGGGTCGAGAGCATCTCGATGCCGGGCGGCGGCACGCCGAAGGAATCGATCGATCCTGAATTGCTCAAGGTCGCGCCCGACATCTTCATGGCGATGATCGACACCGCCGACATCGTCGCCGAGCGCTACAAGCTCAGCCGCGAATATCAGGACGAGTTCTCGCTGGAATCGCAGCGCCGCATGGCGGCGTCGCAGCAGGCGGGCAAGTACAAGGACGAGATCGTCCCGATGAAGACCAAGATGAAGGTCGTCGACAAGGCCACCAAGGCCGAGACCATCGTCGACTACGTCGTCGATCGCGACGAGTGCAACCGGCCCGAGACCACGATGGAAGGTCTCGCCAAGCTCGAGCCGGTGAAGGGCCCCGGCAAGTTCGTCACTGCCGGCAATGCCAGCCAGCTCTCGGACGGCGCCGCCGCCGTGGTGCTGATGGAAGCCAAGGACGCCGAGAAGCGCGGCCTCAAGCCGCTCGGCCGCTTCGTCGCCTGGGCGACCGCGGGCTGCGAGCCCGACGAAATGGGCATCGGCCCGGTGTTCGCAATTCCGAAGCTGCTCAAGCGCACCGGCCTCAAGGTCGACGACATCGATCTCTGGGAGCTCAACGAAGCCTTCGCCAGCCAGTGCCTGTACTGCCGCGACCAGCTCGGCATCGATCCCGCCAAGTACAACGTCAACGGCGGCTCGATCGCGATCGGCCATCCCTTCGGCATGACCGGCGCCCGTCTCACCGGCCACCTGCTGCAGGAAGGCGCGCGCCGCAAGGCGAAGTGGGGTGTGGTGACGATGTGCATCGGCGGCGGCCAGGGCGGCGCCGGCCTGTTCGAGATCTACAGCTGAGCCGATCCGCAACCAACGGCTTGAAGGGAAGGAAGCACGGCGCGTACGAGCGCCGTGTTTTTTTGTGCACTTCACCGTGCATAAACGCCATCGAGACCTATCCTGTGACGTGTATCGTGCATAAGTACGTAGTCATACGTGTCCGCAAATTAACGGAAGTTTCCGCGCATTGAGGCTTCATTAATCGCATCAGCCACAACCAATTTTGAAATCAAAGATGCGATTATTCTCCCTGCGGCTCACCCACAAGATCACTGCAATCGGCGTCATCGGCGTCGCTGGTGTCGTCCTGATCGGCGGCATTCACCTCTATGGTGAGCGCGCGATGGCGGTCTATCGCAACGCCGCCGAGGAGGCGCGCACCGTCTTCGAGCTCAACAACAGGATCGCGGTCGAACTGCTCGAGGCGCGCCGGGCCGAAAAGGATTTCCTTCTTCGCAGCGATCCGGCCAGAGCCGAGCGCCAGGTCGAGATCAGCCGGCAGGCGGCGCTCGACATCGAGACGCTTCGCGGCAGGATCTCTGTCCTCGGCAAGCCCGAGCTGGCGCAAAAGATCGACGCGATGAATGCATCGCTGAAGACCTACCAAGCGCGCTTTACCGCGGTGGTCGAGGAGCGGCAGCGGCTCGGCCTCGACGAGAAATCCGGCCTGGAGGGGCGCCTGCGCGCGTCGGTCCACGGTATCGAAAGCCAGGTCGACCAGCTTCAGGATTCCTCTCTCAAGGTGATCATGCTGATGATGCGCCGGCATGAGAAGGACTTCATGCTGCGTCGCGACGCCAGATATGGCGATGACATCAAGAAGCGTGCGGCTGAATTTTCGGTCCTTCTCAACGCCGCAACCATTCCCGACAATTCGAAGGCCGAGCTTCGCCAAAAGCTCGCCGACTACCAGCGCGACTTCTCCGCGTGGATGGAGACCGCGTTGAAGCTCGCGACCGAGCTGAAGGCGATGTCCGAAGCGTTCTCGGCGGTCGAGCCCGTCATCGAGCAGGTCTCGAAGTCGGTCGACCAGATTCGCATCGAGGCGGACCGGCTGAACGAGGCCGAACGTGCCAACATCCAGTTCTGGATCGCGGTCGCGATCGCGCTGATCGCATCCGGCGTGCTCGGCCTCGGCATCTTCATCGGCCGCTCGGTCTCCAAGCCGCTGTCGGCCATGCGCGCGGCGATGATCGAGCTCGCCAACGGCAATTTCGCCATCGTGCTGCCCGGGCTCGGCCGTCCCGACGAGATCGGCGAGATCGCGCAGGCCGTCGAGACGTTCAAGGTCAATGCCGAGCGCAAGGCGCAGGAAGAGGCGGAAGAGAAGATCAGGCAGGACAAGCTCGCCGCCGAGCGCCGTCGCGCCGACATGATCAGGATGGCCGACGATTTCGAAGGCGCGATCGGCGAGATCGTCGAGACCGTGTCGTCTGCCGCCAACGAGCTCGAGGCGTCGGCGACCTCGCTGACCACCACCGCCAGCCGCTCGACCGAACTTGCCACCCTGGTCGAGGCGGCCTCCGAAGAGGCCGCGACCAACGTGCAGTCGGTGGCCTCCGCGGCGGAGGAGCTGACCGCCTCCGTCCACAAGATCAGCCGCCAGGTGCAGGCCTCCGCACGCATGGCCGGCGAAGCCGTCAGCCAGGCCGGGCAGACCAACGACCGCGTCAGCGAATTGTCGAAGGCGGCTGCGCGCATCGGCGACGTGGTCGAGCTCATCAGCGCGATCGCGGGCCAGACCAATTTGCTGGCGCTGAATGCCACCATCGAGGCCGCGCGTGCCGGCGAAGCCGGGCGCGGTTTTGCCGTGGTGGCCTCGGAAGTGAAGGCGCTGGCCGAGCAGACCGCGAAGGCCACCGGCGACATCGGTCAGCAGATTTCCAGCATCCAGGTTGCGACCGAGGATTCAGTCGGCGCCATCAAGACCATCGGCGGCACCATCGAGCGGCTGTCCGAGATCTCCTCCACCATCGCTGCCGCCGTGGAAGAGCAGGGCGCCGCGACCGGCGAGATCTCGCGCAACGTCCAGAATGCGGCCGCCGGCACCACGCAGGTGAGCGCCAACATCAGCAGCGTGCGCCAGGGCGCGACCGAGACCGGATCTGCCTCCGCGCAGGTGCTGTCCGCGGCGCAGTCGCTGTCGAACGACAGCAGCCGGCTGAAGATCGAGGTCAGCAGGTTCTTGGACACCGTGCGCGCGGCGTGATGCCTCCGTGTCGTCAGCCCCGGACAAGCCCGGGCATGACGAGCTTGTGGTCGTGACTGCTAAGCCCCCGCCACCACCGGTGCGAACACCACTTCGATCAGCGTGCCGGAATTCCCCGCGCTCTTGATGTTGAAGCGGGCGCGGTTGGCTTCGACCAGGGCCTTGGTCAGCGACAGGCTTAGCGCCGAATTGTCCGCGGCGTCGCCGGGCGGCGGGGTGCGGAACGGCTCCATCGCGGCGGCGACTTCGCGCTCGGAGAGGCCATGGCCGGTGTCGCGGATGCGCAAGCAAATCTCGCCGCGGTCGGACAGCGCGGTCGAGACGATGACCTGGCCGCCGGCGCTGGCGAGCCGGATCGAGTTCGAGATCAGGTTCATGGTGATCTGCCGCATCGCGCGCGCGTCCGCCGTGACCTGCGGCAGCGCATGCGCGAGCGAGGTGCGGATGATGATGCGTTCGCGATTGGCCTGCGGCTGCATCACGGTCACGCAGGCTTCGACGAGGTCGTTGAGGCTGAGGTTGGCGAAATTGAGATCGAGCTTGCCGGTTTCGATCCGTGACAGCTCCAACAGATCGTCGATGATCGTGATGACGCGCTCGCCGGAGGCGCGGATATCCTTCATGTATTCGCCGTAGCGCTCGTTGCCGAGCGTGCCGAAGCGTTCGGAGATCATCACCTCGGCAAAGCCGATGATGGCGTTGAGCGGCGTGCGGATCTCGTGGCTGATCCGCGCCAGCATGTCGGCCTTGGCGTTGGCCGCGCTATGGACGAGGTGGCGGGCCTGCGTCAACTCGCTCTCGCCCCTCTTGCTCTGCGAGAGATCGCGGAACACGGCGAAGAAGTTCGGGCCGTCCGGCCGCGTGCGGCCCATGATCATCGCAAGCGGAATGACGCCGCCCTTCTTCTCGCGTCCGAGCACCTCGCGGCCGTGGTCGAGCAGGCTCGAAATGTCCTGGCTCTTGAGGCTTTCGAGATAGTCGGCGACGATCTGCCGGCTCTCCGGCGCGAACAGCGTCGCCAGATTCTGCTCGAGCAGGTCGGTGCCGTCATGGCCGAACAGCGCCTCGGCGCTGCGGTTGCAGGCGTGGATGTTGCCTTCGGCATCGAACATGACGATGCCCTCGGCCGTGGTGTCGAGGATCGCGGCGAGATCCTCCGCATCGGCATCGCCGGCCGCGGATTCGAGCTCGGGCGCGTAGGGGAAGGATTCGGCGACGATGGGCTCGACGACGACGGTCTCGGCGATCGAAGCCGCCGCGACGCTGGGCGCCACAACAGGTGCAGGATTGGGCAGCGCGCAGATCAGCGCATGCGCGCTCTCGCCGTCCCAGTCGATCGTGTGCAGATGAGCCTCGGTGGTCGCAAGAGGCGCTTCACCGTTCGCGAGCGTCGCGCTGATCGTGACAGGCGTGCCGGCTTGCGAGGTGCTGCTGGCCGAGGACACGCCGGGCTCGACATAGAGCGCATCGAGCCCGCCGGCATTCTCCAGCGCGTTGATGCCGTCATAGCCCATGCGCGCGAGGAAGGCCGGGTTGGCGTAGAGCAGGCGGTCGAGCCGGTAGATCAGGATGCCGGTCGGCAACAGGTCGAGCAGGGTGCGGTCGCGCGCGCTGGCGCCGCGCGGCGGCGGCGCGGGCTCGCTCAGCCATTCGGCCGCAGCTTGCGGCGGTGAGGGCTGCGGCGCCGGCGGCTCGGTGGGGGTCTCCGCCACGGGCGCTTCTGCCGCGATCGTCTCGCGCTCGCGTTCGAGCCGTTCGGACAATTGCCGGGCGAGCTCGTTGAACGCGCTGTTCTCGACCGGCGTCAGCGTCGGCGATCTCTGATCACTGGGTGATCTGACATCGCCGTGCGGGCGGAACGGCACGACATTCGGAGGGGTTTCGACTGGCGTTTCCACTGACGTTTCCGGATCGGTTGGGTGTGAATTCGCGTCGCTGGTGGGTTCGGGCAGTTCAGGTTCGGATGCTGGCTCGGGTTCGGTTGCGGGCGGCTCGATCGGCGGAGGCGGCGCCTCCGCGACCGGCTCGGCCTCGGGCTCCGGCGCGACCAGTTCGGCAGACGGGCCGTGCTGCGCCGCCGGTTCGACCACCGTCTCGAAGCGCCTCAGCGCTGCGAGACGATTGAGGCCGTCGAGATCGCGGCAGACGCCAAAGCCCTTGAAGCCGGCAAAGTTGCGCGACTGGTCGTAGACCGGCAGGCCCGCGAGCTCGACCGGCAGATGCTCGCCGCCGTCAGCCGGCCAGTTCACGGTGATCCCGGCCCAGGTGTCGTGGCGCGCAAGCGCCTCCGCGACGCGGCCATCAGGATCGAGCGAAAAGTCCCCGGCGATCTCGCGCCAAGGGCGGCCGAAGCCGGCGGCAGTGCGCGCGCCGATCAGGCGGATGAATTCGTCGGAGAGAAGCACAAAGCGGCCCTCCGCATCCATCTGCCAGAGGAAGCGCAGCGGATGCTGACGCGGTGCGGGCTCTTGGCCCGACGAATCCCGGCCAGACGATTGCTGGCCCGACGGCGGCTCGACCATGCCGGGAGTGATCGGCGCAGCCTGCGGCGACACGATGGCTTGATGCGGGTTTTCAACCGGAGTCTTTGGCGCGATGTCGGCGCCCTGATCCGGCGTTTCGTGAGCTGGTTCTCGAACAGGCTGTTCGGCCGTGTCCTCGATCCCCGCCAAGTCCTGCGGTTCAGGCGCCATTGTCCCGGTTGCCTTGGGCGCCTCGACCGGCTCGGCGAACGCATCGAACAACGAGATCCCGGCCGATCCGTGCTGCGAGGGTGGCGGCTCGCACGGCATGGCCGCGGCCTGCTGCGCAGGTTCAGCCGGCGCCTCGTTTGCGGTTTCCGCCGTGCTCACGGGCACGGAAGCTGCGGGTGCTGCTTGCGTGGCCGGCTCGATCAGCGCGATCAGGCCGACATCGGCGCCGATGCCGACCCGTTGCAGCACCATCTGGCCGATGCCGATCGGCGTCTCGACGCGGCCCTCGCGAAGCGCATCGCTGCGCGCCTGTTCGAGCCCGGCCTCGCCGAGATCGCGAAAGCCGAGCAGGGAGCGGGCGGCCTCGCTGGCGCCGACGAACAGGCCGTCGGGCGCGAACGCCGCCATCGGCATCTTCGCGCCCTCGACCAGGCGATGCAGCCGCTCGACCAGCGGCATGCTGCGCAAGGTCGGGTCCATCGCGGTGACGAGCACGGCGTGTCCGCCATCGGCAAAGTCGAGCCGGGCGCAGGCGCAGGTCATCAGCGTGCCGAGCCGGGCGCCGAAGCCGCGCAGCCGTTCGAGCCGCACAGTGCCGTTCGCCGGCAGCTGCCGGGCGAGCCGGGCGACCTGGCGGCGATGGCTGTCCGCCGGGCCAAAAGCCCGCTCCGCCAGCGCTGCGCCATTCGCCGCGCCGAACAGCTTTGCGCCGACCGGATTGGCCCACAGCACGCGCGCGCCGTCGGTCGACCACAGCCAGGTCGCGAGCGGCGAGGTCGCATGCACGGCCAGCCGGGGATCGCCCACACCTCGCAACTGGAAATCCGAACTCGTCATCCGACCGGCTGTGTCTCGCGCTTGAAGCTGGCGGCTGCCGGGAATGACAGCCTTAAGAAAGGGTTAGTATCGCCCGCGCCCGCGGGCAGGTCCACGGCCCCGGTCCCCGGCGGCGGCCCTAAGCCGCGATAACCTTAATCAGCCCGAACCCGCAAGCCGCCGCCCGGTTCATCCAAGGGATTCGAAGAGAGAAGCGGTCACAGGCCGCGCGGCATCAAAGGTCCCCATCCTCCCCTGGAGGGGGAGGATCGGTTCGCATGGAGCGAAGCGAAATGCGAGCCGAGGTGGGGTGACAGTCTCTCCACATCGCACACTGCCCGAGGGGAGAGATCACCCCACCCCGCTCGCGCTACGCGCGACCGACCCTCCCCCTCCAGGGGAGGGTAAGAAAGACCCGCCGGGCAAACCACCCACCCCCTTACCTCAACCCCCGGTTCCCCGAACCCGGAACCTCGCCCTAACCTAGATTAAATATCGCGGCGCACCCTGCCGCCGCATTGCGCTGCACAATGTTGACATGATAGGCAGCCATAATCCTGGGCGCTGGGCGAGCCATCTCGTTTGTTTCGCGTTTCCAGTCTTTCGTACCCGCTCAATGTGTGACGGCCCAGACCGGGGGCCGGCGGGCGCGCCAGAAGGCTCACTCCATTTTTCATTATCGTGAGGGACAACCATGACAGGTGCGACTGATCCGTTTTCTGCCTCGATCATTCCGTTCGAGGTGCCCGAGCAGATGCGTGCGTTCGCCGAAAAGGGCGTGTCGCAGGCCCGTGAGAGCTACGCCAAGTTCAAGGACGCCGCCGAAACCCACAACGGCACCGTCGAGGCCGTGTTCACCTCCGCCAGCAAGGGCGCGAGCGAATACACCGCCAAGCTGGTGGAATTCATGAAAGCCAACAGCAACGCCCAGCTGGACTTCGCCCAGCAGCTGTTCGGCCTGAAGTCGCCGGCCGAAGCGCTGGAGCTGTGGACCGGCCACACCCGCACCCAGCTCGAGACCTTCCAGTCTCAGGCCAAGGAGCTGGTCGAGCTGACCCAGCGCGTCGCCGCCGAGACCGCCGAGCCGATCAAGGCCAGCGCCTCGAAGTTCTATAAGCCTGCCGCCTGATCCGGCTGGTGGGTTTGAATTTGAGAAACCCGGGCCGAAAGGCCCGGGTTTTTTCTTCGCCTCTCCCGCTCTTGTCCCGCCGAAGCCTTGGCGAAGGCGGATGCGCGAGAGGCCGGCGTCCGGGCGATGCGAAGCATCGTCGGGGCGACGGGTGAGGGTTCTCTCCGCCCGGGGATTGTCTCGGTAGGCGGCAGCGGGTGCGCAACACTCCGATGCCCGTCATCAGGCCGGATTTCATCGCACTGACGGTGATTTCAGCCGGTTTTTCGCACCAATGCGGCCTTGCCAAACCGGGCCGTTACACCTAGTTTCCGCCCCGTCCAGCCCCCTAGGTCGACGGCCTTTTCAGGTAGCCCCGAGGGCGGCTCGCCAGGATGCAGTTGTAGCTCAGTTGGTTAGAGCGCCTGTCTGTGGAACAGGAGGTCGGTGGTTCGAGCCCACCCAACTGTACCAACCCCGGGGGCTAGTGTAGCGTTTTCAGTAAGGTACTGCCCTATTCCATTTGAGAGAATGTTGCTCTCGCAGTGCATTCGCATGAGATTCGTCTTACGTTTAAGAGTCTCTCTCGATTTTCGCTGCTCCGTCTCGTCTTTCATTGGTCAAACGCAAACCAACGCTCGGTCCTTGCAATAACGGATACCGGCTTCACTCCTCTGCGAGCCGCGCGCACGGTGGCTCCCTCTGCGGCATCCCGCAAGGCCATCGGATATTTTTGAAAGTTCTCGAGCACTTGCTTGCAAATCTCGGCTGGAATCGGAGAATGAGAGTTGGCGAGTTGATGGTCGAAATTGGTCCCATGTACACCTCGCGCATATCCGTCACTGACAATTTTCAGCACCTCGTTCCAATCCAGTGTGCCCTTCAGGGCGGAACGAAATGCCTGGTTCTGCCGGAATTTCAGATACACCTGCGCTGAGCCAGAATAAGTTTGGAAGAACTTAAGAAAGACTTTTTCTCCAAATCGGTCGGAATCTCTCAACGCCAGCAAGTAAGAGAATCTCAGAGAATCGAGATTTGGAGCAAATTGCGTGCTGCCTTCCTCTTTGCCGGTAGGTCGCTTCACAGTGCTCTGTTGCAAAGAAGTCATCGTTGCTAACGTGGACCATTCCTCCTCGGACATGTTGTCCAACATTTCCTTCAAAATGCCTTCACATTGTACGATCGTATTGACTTGACCAAGCAAGATCAGCGCTTCGATCAAAAGTAAGCGCAGCGACTTTGATGCTCCTTTTGATTTCTCAAGAGCGTCTAGCCACCATCCGCTATCGGATCTCCGCGCCTTCGCTCCTCTGAGCCTCTGCGTTGTCGACAGAGATTGAGCAAAGAAATCGAATGCTGCGACTGATGCTCGGATGCGCCGTTGTAGAGCGCAATCTAGCAGTGCGGCCACAATAGCAGGACGAGATCCCCAAAGTGTTCGACAATTTTCTAACGCTGCTTCAAAAGCTGCGAGTTGTTGCGTGGCCGTTGCAGCCTCAGCGTAACTACGCGAAAGTTCTACTGATAGGTCATAGCACTGCCGTACAAAGGGGAATTTCTCGATGAGCTTCTTTTCAGTCTCAGGAAGTTCTGCATCTTTGAAAGAAGTGATAGTGTCACGCAGACCTACCGGTAGATACTGAAAACCGAAAGGGGTAGGTGCAATAGCGCTGTTCAAGAGGTAGAAGGGAGCCAGCGGCGGTTTCGGCCGCGGGATGTACCCACGTTCTGCAAAGAGCACGTTGTATAAGAGTTGAAGGTTGTGTTCCGAGGACAACGCGCACTCGGTCCTTCCCGCGCGGACCAGCACAATTGCCATGCTCCTTGTCAACGCAGTCTTATTGAGCTTTTCCCGCAGAACTTGACTATCGACGCGCGCGAGAGAGCCGAGATATCGACCAATCTGAAGCCATTTCGCAGGGTCGTTCTTGAAAGCATTGCTTTCGAGCCACCGCTTGTCACAGTCCTCAGTTGATGATTGCGCCCTTGCTATTTCGGCGAATGTCTGCTGCCGGTCCAGTGGTGTACCGTCAGCCTCAAGCAAAGCAAACGCAGTCTCGAAGATTCTGCGTCCACCTGATTGTGGAGGTAGTGGCGCAATATTTTGCCCGCCATAGCGTAGCGGAGAAGCGAGTCTACCAATGTAGTCCGGCGAGGACAACAACTCCACAAGTTGCGCAACCGCTTTGGGAGATTGCTCAAAAACCCAATCCGAGAGGAGCATGGCAGTAAGCTCAATCGGATGCCGAGTCTTTCCTACGAGCTTGTCTTCGATTAACGCCTTTACGCGGTCAGCTAAATCGAGCAACTCGCCTTTGCTGAAACATCCGGCCAGGAAACGAACGACGTTAAGCCAATAGAAGTTTCGTGCGGCAGCATCGAATCTGTCAGGCTTTGTTCCTTTCTTTTCCTTGCCTGTGGGTGAATACGACGCGGTATCATAGAGGAAGCGCGCAGCGAAGTATTCCCGTAGGGGTTGGACTTCAAATTCGTACGTACCTTGGATGCGTGGGACAATCATCACCACGCGCTCCAACATTGCTCCGAAGATCTCTTCGACAACTTCTGTTGGATGGCCTTCTGCAACCAAGTAATCGTTCAAAGTGGCCCGCAGTTCGTCTGCGGAGATTCGGCCGCTCGATTTCCGTCGATTTGTCTCGGCAGTCGCGTGAAGCGTCCATCCCAAAAATCGATGCAAGTCCTTGAGCAACACTATGTGTTTGCGCACCGTGGGACTCTTTGCAGATTCGCGACTGAAGAACATGTCAACGTAGTCGTCGTAGAGATTAGTTCGCTTGTCCGGTAGAGCGGATCCTTGCGTTAGAATTAGACTGAGCAGAATAGTAAGCTGCATAGGGTTGCGAGATAGATCGCGCAGATGTGGCGCAGTCATCTTTTCTTTGAGAATTGAACGAAATTCATCCCGCTCTCGATTTGTTAGTCCTCGCACTTCCATCCATCGCTCAGCGTAGGTGAAAATTTGCGAGCGTTTGACCGACAATAGCTCGATGTGCGGAAAGTTTGACGTATCGAATCCGGGGGAATTTGCAAAGGCAGCCGGTCGAGAGGTGATGACGACGCTAAGGTGCGGGCAATTCTCGCGCAAACGTGGTAGAGCTTTGCTTACCGCTGCTACCACGTCACTTCGTTGTTTGATTTCGACTACTTCATCAAGTCCATCTAGTGCGATTAGAAGCGGTGCAAGCTTCGATACCTGCAGCAAATCATTTACGTCGAAGTGAATTCCACCGGAGTGGAGCCGAACGAGACGTGCAAGAAACGACTCCATCGTCCTTGGCTCGGGTGGCAAAGGGTCCGGACTGAGCGTCTCGAAGGGGTCGCTGCCGGCCAACCACGCGGCGAGATCGCGCAAGTCGACCTTGAATGGTATTCTCAATGCAGAATTTTGGTCTCTTGAGGGGAGCTTCTCGAAGTCGTCCGGCTTATTCAAGATTCGGATGCGATGAACCTGACACATATATTGGGCGAGCGTAGATTTTCCTTGTCCGGGTGCGCCCTCTACGACGACCTGCCTGAGACGTTTGTGTCCCCAGTCTCCGAGCAGAAGGCTCGCAGTACCAGCGGTGTCTTCGTCGTCATCCTGATTTGTGAGGATCGCAGAATTGTTCTCGTAGAAAATTCTCGCGCTCTTGTGCTCAGCGTACATCATTCCTTTCATTGTTAATCGGAAAGGTAGATCGATGAATAGGTCTAGCAGCTTATTCTGAAGCTCGACCTGCTTAAACCCCATCCAGCAGCCGATTGAGGTCGTCCCGAAACCAACAGTGGATCGGAATCCCAATTTCATTTCTTAATGCACATAGGGTCTTGTCGATTGAACCGCTGTCGAGATGCGCGGTGCCAGGTACATTGGTAATTAAGAAATACTCCTTTGCCCCCCGCGCTTTTAGCCTCTCTATTTTTTCACGCTCTCCGTCGGTTTTCTCAGTGAGCCATTCAGTTAAATTACGGACTGAGCTAGGGTGCCGACTAAATTTAACCTGAAAGACGATGAACTCATCTTTTCCGACCTCTGATCCGGTCGGCTGTAGCGCGTCTCGTCCGCCGTCCGGTTGCCCAATCGGGAGGCATACCGTGCGAGGGTTTGTGGAAACCAGAAGTGCCTGAACCATTTGTTGAAATCGATCCGGACCTAAATTTTCGAAAGAATGATCCACTCCTCCCTCCTCGTTGTACGTCTAGCATCGGTTGTTCTTTTGCGTAATGCTTACGAAAAAGAGCGCCTTTTGCCAGATCGACGAAGGGCTTATGAACAGCATTCGGACGAGTAGACGGCGGTGAGTGTATGGGTACGTCCGCAACGCCGCTCAAAGCCAATTTATGCCCCGTCACCGTAGCTCCTCGGTTCGCAATGCGATATCGGTAGCGAGCCAAAGCCGTTCATGGACAAGCAAGCGGGCGGAAAAGATCGTGGGTTTCTTCGAGCGTCTCAAGGCAGAAGCATCCGTTGAGTGGCGGGCCTACACCGAACATCCCTTCACGAACGGATTGGCAGACGGCTCGCTCCCCGAAGCGGCGTTTCGTCACTATCTCGTTCAGGACTATTTGTTCCTCATCGAGTTTGCTCGGGCCTACGCGCTCGCGGTCTACAAGTCACCCAGGCTTGCCGACATGCGCGAGGCAGCGGGCGGCCTGTCGGCCATCCTCGATGTCGAGATGAACCTGCATGTGAAGCTCTGTGCCGATTGGGGCCTATCCCCGGCCGATCTTGAACAGGCCCCTCCGGCGGCCGAGACGCTGGCCTATACACGCTACGTGCTCGACGCGGGAATGCGCGGTGATCTGCTGGCACTCAAGGTGGCGCTTGCTCCCTGTGTGATCGGGTACGCCGAGATCGCAACGCGGCTCGCCTCGCGACCCCATGCGGACGCCGCGACGAATGCCTATCGCGTCTGGATCGCCGAGTACGCCGGCGTGCCGTACCAGGAGGTCGCTGCCAAAGCCCGTGCGCACCTCGACCATCTCGCCGATCTCTACGCCACGCCGGCCCGCGAGGCCGAGCTGACTGCGATCTTCAAGGAAGCCACCCGGCTCGAGGCAGACTTCTGGGAGATGGCCTGGCGCGAGGGCCAGTGTGTTGCCGAATTACGGTAACAGTGCACGAAACTCCTACGGAGCTGCACCGCCCCTCACGCGATCATCGCCTTGATCTGCGCAGTATCCGCAAACTCGATCAGCTCCGCGATCTTGCCATCCTGAAATCTGAACAGGTCCAGGATCTCGGTGCTGAAAGTCTTTCCGCTTGGATTGTATCGAACGAGAACCCGGGAATGGACTGCGACGCGATCCCCGTCGACCAGCTCAGTCAGGATCTCGCGGCTTTCGAAGCCGAAGGCGGCAGTGAACTGAGTGAAAGCCCCGCGCAGGGTCGGATGCCCCTCCATGCGCCCCGTCAGTTCGAGCGCGCCCTTGTCGCCCATCAAGGTGAAGTGGCCCTCGGGATGAAAAGCCGTCACCAGGCCTTCAACGTCGCCCTCACCGCGCGCGGCGTAGGCGGTCCTGATCAATGCGAGCATCTCTTCGCGCTGTGCCATGTCACCCTCCCTGCAGCACGTATCATGGCAGCCTAGCGACCTTCGCGTGTAAAGGCAAAATCATCGGGACGATGTTGCGCGTGCTCAGCGCGCCACCACCCAAACCACCACCGGTAACGTCACCGCCGCTAGCAACGTCCCCAGCGCCACCGCGCCGGACACCGGGTTCACCAGCCGCTGATACTGCACCGCGAAGATGTAGGCGTTGGCGCCGGTCGGCATTGCCGCGAACAGCACGACGACGCCGGCGGCGATCGGCGGCAGGTCGAGCAGTTTTGCCAGCACGAACGCGGCCGCCGGCATCGCCGCCAGCTTCAGCGCGCACATCACCAGGATACTCAGCTTCTCGCCCTTCACCTCGAAGCGAAACAGATTGATGCCGAGCGCGATCAGCGCGGTCGGCGAGCCCGCCTGCGCCAGCAGCTCGATGGTGCGGTCGACGACGGGGGTGAGGCCGAGACCGGTGAAGCGCCAGACCACGCCGAAACCGATCGCCAGCATCAGCGGGTTGCGGGCGAGATCTGTGAGCACGGGCCAGATCACCGACAGTGCCGAGCCGGTCCGCTTGCGGTTGACCAGCTCCATCTGCAGGATGCCGCAGAGCCAGAGCAGCGGCGTGTTCACCGACAGGATCAGCGCCATCGGCCCTGCGGCCTCATTGCCGAGCGCCGAGAGCGTCAGGGGAATGCCGAGCATCACGATGTTGCCGTAGACCGAGCCGATCGCGAACACGACGCCGTCTTCGCTGGTACCGCGCCGCGCGCGCAGCAGCGCCGAGATCGCCAGCGCCGCGATCCAGATGACGGCCAGCGCGCCGTAATAGGCGCCCCACATCCGGTAGGGGCTGACATCGGGGAATTCCGACACGACGATGGTGCGGAACAGCAGCGCCGGGATTGCGATGCTGAAGGCGAACTCGGAGATGCCCTTGTGCGCGCTCTCGGAGACGAAGCGAAACAGCACCGCGGCATAGCCGGCCGCGATCAGCGCAAACACCGGCGCGACGATCAGCAATGTGGCCATGCGCCGCTATGACCCCAGCTCGATGATCCGGCGCGCCATCCGCACATTGGCATAGTCGATCATCTTGCCGTCCAGCGTCACCGCGCCCTGTCCGTTCGCCTCCGCCTGCTCCATGGCGTCGACGATCCGCCGCGCCTGGGCCAGCTCATGCTCGGACGGCATGAACGCGCGCAGCGTCGGTTCGATCTGGTCGGGATGGATGACCTGCTTGCCGTCGAACCCCATCGCCGCGGCCTTTTGCGCGCTGGCCTCAGTCAGCCTGGCATCGCGGAACGCGCCGCAGGGGCCGTCGATGGCGATGAGGCCGAACGCGCGGGCGGCCACGAGGACGCGCATCATCGGATAGGCAAACAGGTCGAGCGGGGCCGAGGAATAGCCGCTTTGCGCCGATCCGACGTGACGGTAGCCATCCGGCGACACGCCGATGTCGGAGGAGCGGGCGCCGATCGAGGCCGCGAAATCGCCGACCCCGAGATGCAGCGCGGCGACGCTGGCGTGGCACGCGGCGAGCGTGTCGACATTGACGAGGCCGAGCGCGGTCTCGATCAGCAATTCCAGCGCGACCGGCGCGGGGCGGTCGGGGTTAGCTGCCCGCAACTGCTCGGCAATCCCGGCGATATCGCTGGCGCGCTCCGCCTTCGGCACGATCACCGCATCCAGCCGTGGAAGCGCCGGCAGCGCGCGGATCTCCTGGGCGATGAAGGGGCTGTCGACGGCGTTGATCCGCACCGAGACGCGCTTGTTGCCCCAGTCGAGCGAGGCGAGGGACCTGACGGCTTCCTCCAGTGCGAGGCTTTTCTCGGATGGCGGCACCGCGTCCTCGAGATCCATGAACACGGCATCCGCGGTCGATGCCGCGGCCTTGGCGACGAGACGGGAGCGATGCGCGGGGACGGCGAGGTAGGCCCGCGTTGGCCGTTGTTGCGCCATCGTCAAATGTCCTTCGACAGCCCGAGTTCGTTGAGGATGGCCTGGTTGTGCTGCCCCACATCCGGCACCGGATCCATCCGCGGCTTGACGCCTGGAATGGTCAGCGCGGGCAGGAAGCTCATCACCGGCCCGCATGGCGAGCCGACGCTCTGCACCCGGGACCGCGCGCGCAGCTGCTCATGCGCCAGGAAAGCCTCGACCGAGTTCAGATGCGCGTTGGCGATCGAGGCCTCATCCAGCAGTCGCAGCACCTCCTCGCTGGTCATGGATGCAAAGCGCTGCTCGATATGCGCCTGTAGCTCGTCGCGGTTCTGCATGCGCAGCGGATTGGTGCGGAAGCGCAGGTCGTCGGCGAAGCCGGCATCGCCGAGGACGATGCCGCACAGCGACCGCCATTCCCGATCGTTCTGGATGCCGAAGAAGATCGTGTTGCCGTCGCCGACCCGGAACGGCCCGTACGGCGCGATCGTCGCATGCCTGGCGCCGGTCCGCGGCAACGGCCGTCCCGTGCTGTGCGTGTAGAAGGCGGGATAGCTCATCCAGTCGGTGATGGAGTCGAACAGCGAGGCCTGGAAGGCGGTGCCCTTGCCGGTCCGCTCGCGACGGTACAGCGCCATCAGCACGCCGTTGAGGATGTACATGCCGGTGGCGATATCGACCACCGACAGCCCGACCTTGGCCGGCTCCGCCTCGGTGCCGTTGATGGCGAGAACACCGGCCTCGCACTGGACCAGGAGATCATAGGCCTTCTTGTCGCTATAGGGGCCGCCAGTGCCATAGCCTGAGACGTCGCAGGCGATGATGCGCGGATGTCTGCGCAGAAGCGATGCGGCGTCGAGGCCGAGCCGCTCGGCCGCGCCGGGCGCAAGATTCTGGATGAACACATCGGCCTGCGGCAGCAGGGCGTCGAGCACCTTGCGGCCGTCCTCGCTCTTGATGTCGATGGCAAGGCTTTCCTTGGAGCGATTGGTCCAGACGAACTGGCTCGACATGCCGTTCATCACGTGGTCGTAGTCCCGGCAGAAATCGCCGGTGCCCGGCCGCTCGATCTTGATCACCCGCGCGCCCCAGTCCGCCAGGTGCCGGCTCGCCAGCGGCGCCGCGATCGCCTGCTCGAGCGAGACCACCGTGACGCCGGACAGCGGCAGCTCCGCTTCATTCGCTTCCATGAGATCGCTTCCTCTCGTGCGCTTTTCGACCAGCGCAGGAGACAGGCCGATCACCCCACGCGCATCTTTTTGGATGGGACATGATGCCCCTGTTTTGCCCGACAAGTCAAACCTGATTTCGTCAAATCCTAAGACGAAATGCGCTGCGATTACCGTGGCTTGGCTACTGTGCATGGGGTTGTTTTCGCAGTTTTGTGTTTGAGGGCGAGACCCTTTCCTCGGCCACACCTGTCATCCCCCGCGAAAGCGGGGGATCCAGTACGCCGCGGCTTCTCGGGGAACGTCGGGCGTCTCTGGAATACTGGGTCACCCGCCTTCGCGGGTGACGACAGCGGTGGAGATGGCCGCCGCCGGCCTGTTGCCGAGACCGCACAGGTCCGACCTTTCGCATCTGCCCTCGTTGCCAACGAACCGCCGTTCACCCACTATTCCCTCCGACTCGACATGTGGGGGGATCGATGCCGGCGTTTCGCTTCAAGACATCCTTGGCTGCTGCAACCCTCGGGATGGCCCTGGCCGTTCTGATCCAGCCCGGTACCGGCTTCGCCTACACCCCGGAGGAGCAGCAGGCCTGCACGCCGGATGCGATGCGGCTGTGCGGCGAGTTCGTGCCGAACGTCGACGCCATCACGGCCTGCATGATCAAGAAGAAGGCGCAGCTCTCGCCGCAATGCCGGGTGTTCTTCCGTCCCGGACCCGAGCCGGGTGAGGCCCGCGCCGGCAAGCCGACCAGCATCGCGCCCAAAACCGCGAAGAAGAGCGGCAAACCCAAGAAGAAAAAGACCAGCGACGGCTGAGCGCGGGATAGCCCGCGTTCCTTATCCGAAACTTCGTAATGTAACGGACTCCTTTTGTTCGCGCAGGCCGCGCTGATGCCTGCGGCAATTACGAATGTGCGAAGGAAAAGAGTCGGGTAAGGGTTTGCGCGGGAAGGTTGCATTCCGCTTGGTCCCGTTCGGCTGCTCAAAGAACGCACAGATGCTCGCGCGGGCGGCGTTTCGCTGCAGTTGGTCTCTTGTCGTGCGACGCAGTGTGACTCAAAAGCCAACACGCCTTGTTATTTCGTGGCGGTAACGCAACCCCCGATAAATTTTTCTTTCACGAATCAGCGCGGTGATTCATTTTCGCGGCCTAGGGTCAATCTGGAGGCCGAAGGTATGAACGTTATTGTTTTTGCATCGCGTAAAGGCGGCTCGGGCAAGAGTACCCTAGCCGCGCATCTCGCCGCGCAGATCAAGGCGAGCAAGCAGGTCATGCTCGTGGACGCGGACCCGCAGGGCTCGCTGACGCTGTGGCACAAGCTGCGTGGCACCAACGAGCCGCCGATCAAGGCGGCGGTGAACTCCGTCAGCGGCATCGTCTCCGCTGCCAAGCGCGACGGTTATGAATGGGTGTTGATCGACACGCCGCCGAACCTCTCGGCCGTCGTCGACGACGCGATCAAGAACGCGACGATGGTGGTCATTCCGGCGCGTCCCGGCGTGTTCGACGTCAACGCGGTGCAGGAAACCATCCAGATGTGCCGCGCGGCGCGCAAGCCCTATGCGGTCGTGCTCAACGGTGCGCCGGCCAAGCGCGACGAAGCCGAAAGCCCGATCGTCACCATCGCCCGCGAAGCGCTGGCGAAATTCCGGGCTCCGGTGTGGGGCGGCCAGATCACCAACCGTTCGGATCTCTTGATGGCGCTGAGCCACGGCGAGGGCGCGCGGGAATACCAGGCCGAGAGCCGTGCGGCCCAGGAAATCGCAAGGCTGTGGGCGGCGATCGAGCGTTCAGTTAAGGCCATTCGCGGCACGGCGTCGGCGTCCGGCGCAATGCACAAGCAGGCTGCTTAATTTCATTATTCATTTCCCCGGACGAAAAACGCGCGGGAACGTCCGCGCGTTTTGCGTTTTCGGGATCTGCTGAAGGAGGCTACGCCACCATCAGCATGTAGAACACGATGACCGGCGACATCGTCAGGATCACCGACCAGATGCCGGCGGCCCAGAGAATGTCCTCGGTGGTAAAGCTCTGCTCGGTGGACAGCTTCTCCTGTCCGGCGCCGAAATGCGACGCCATCTCATTATGACTATTCATAAACGCCCCCGCGATTTCTTCGCTTATGGGCGTGAACGATACGCGGGATGTTTTAAGATTCCGGCTTGCAAACCGCTGCGCATTTTGAGCGCATTTGTGACGGCCGCTTAACCATCCGCGCGACGTGCCGCCTCAGGCGAGCCAGCGCGAAACAGCAGCGCCGGCATCAGGCCGAGCATCACGGCCCAGAACCCGAACGACGATACGACGAGAATTCCCTGCAAAAGATCGGCCGGCGCGAATTGCTGCGCGGCCGTAGGCCGGGTGCGATGTCCCATGGTCATTCCCCTCTGGAAGTTCCTGGAGAGCAACGATAGGGACGGATGGGTAAACGAGGCGTGGATGCGCCATGCGGCAACAGCGAAGGCCGTTGGGGCGCGGTTAACCAAGTGGCGGCTCTTACCCTCCCCTGGAGGGGTCCGGGACGAGCGAAGCTCGCCCGTGGGTCGGCTCACATTGAGCGCAGCGATCATGTGAGACGGGGTGGGGTGACGGTCTCACGACATCCAACAGTGCCCGAGTGGAGAGATCACCCCACCCCGCTCGCGCTTCGCGCGATCAACCCTCCCCCTCCAGGGGAGGGTGAACGAGAAACTACGCCGCCACCTTCGTCCGTCGCTCGATCTCGCGATCGATCGCGGCGGCGAGCTCGCTACTCACTTCCACCATCGGCAGGCGCACTTCGGGGCTGTCGATCAGGCCGCATCGCCACAGCCAGTACTTCGCCGGCGCCGGGCTCGGCTCGGTGAACAGCAGCCGCGTCAGATCGGCCACCTCGTGCCAGCGCGCCTGCGCCGCGTCATGGTTGCCGCGCTTGTGCTCGGCATAGATCGCCGCAAACGTCGCGGTCTCGACATGGGCGGACAGCACGATGCCGCCGTCGGCGCCGTCGCTGAGCGCCTCGAAAAAGTTCGCGTCCTCGCCGGTGAGCACGCGAAACTCCTTCGGCCGGTCGCGCAAGAGCGCGATCGATTGCTCGCGGCTCGCGCCGCAATCCTTCAAGCCGATGATGTTGGGATGCTCGGCGAGCCGCAGCATGGTCTGGTTGGTGATGTTCACCGAGGTGCGATAGGGAATGTTGTAGAGCGCAATCGGCCATGCCGCGTGATCGGCGAGCGTCTCGAAATGCGCCAAGAGGCCGCGCTGCGAGGGCCGCACATAATAAGGGCTTGCGATCAGATAACCGTCGATCGGCCAGTCCGCGGTCTCGTCGAGACGGTCCTTCAGCCGCGAGGTGTCCGCGCCCGACAGCCCGAGGCAGATCGGCAGGGTGCGCCGGCTCGCCGCCATCTCGTCGCGCACGATGGCGACGAGACGTTCGAGCTCGGCCTCGCGCAACGTCATGCCTTCACCCGAGGTCGCCCCCAGGATGAATCCGTCGATGCCTTGCGCGCTGTAATGTCGCGTCAGCCGCCGCAGCGATCGCTCGTCGAGCGCGCCGCCCTGAAACGGCGTCACCAGCGGCAGCCACAGCCCGTGCAAATGATCTTCAAGTCCGGTCATGTTTCCATCTCCTTCTCGGGAAACCTGAGACGGAGGGCACATGAAAAAACCCCGTCCAGGCGGCGGGGTTTTCGGGATTGCAGCGATGACGAAGCCGGTCTAGCGCGCGCAAAACTCCGAGGTCCCCGGATGGGGGCCTTTTTTCGAGGCGATCGCCTTCGACGAGATTGCGCACGACTTCGTGATCATCTCCAAATGATGCGGGGTATGCCTGGAACTGTCAATACACGCGGAGGGCGAAGGCCGATTTGACCGAAAAAAAGCCGGGCTCGAACGAGCCCGGCTTAAGGTATTGGCCACGTGAGGCCGACACAATCACCTTCCAAGAGGGATTACTGAACTCCCGCGCCACTGGAGGAGGGGGACAAATGCGCAACGCGAAGGCTCAGCGTGCAAACAGTATGAGCTTGACGAGCGCCATGCAGCAACAGCCGAGGCCGCATGTCAGTCATGCGGAAATCAGGACGGCCAGCGCTGCGCCTTGCTCACCACGAAGTCGCGGAACACCTGCACGCGCGCGACCGTCTTCAACTCTTCGGGATAGACAAAATACGTATCGAGCTGGATCGAATCCGACTCGCCGAACAGCTGCACGAGTTTGCTCTGTTCCTCGACGAGGTAATCGGGCAGCGCCGCGATGCCGAGGCCCTGCTGACAGGCGCGCACGAGACCGAGGATGTTGTTGACCCTGAAATAGGCTTCGCGCGGACCCGAGCCGTTGCGGCCCGCTTCGACCAGCCAGTTGCGGTTCTGCAGATGCGGCGCGAAGTTGCCGTCCGAGAGCGTGATGATGCGGTGGGAGTCGAGCTCCTCCAGCGTGCGCGGCGTGCCGAAGCGCTTGATATATTCCGGCGAGCAATAGGCGTGGAAGCCCATCGCGAACAGCTTGCGCTGGATGAGATCCGGCTGCGTCGGCTTGCGGGTGCGGATCGCGACGTCGGCCTCGCGCATCGACAGGTCGAGCTCCTCGTCGGTGACGATCAGGGAGATCCGGATTTCCGGATAGAGCGCGGTGAACTCGCCGAGCCGCGGGATCAGCCAGTTGATGCCGACGCCGGGCGTGGTGGTGATCTTGAGGTCGCCGCTCGGCCGCTCGCGGCTGTCGGTCAGCTTGGCGCGCGCCGCCTGAAGCTGCATGAACACGTCATGCGCGGTGCGGAACAGCAAATCGCCCTGCTCGGTGAGGATCAGGCCGCGGGCATGGCGGTGGAACAGCGAGACTGAAAGCTCCTGCTCCAGCGCCGAGACCTGGCGCGACACCGCCGATTGCGACAGGCCCAGCTGCTCGCCCGCATGCGTGAAGCTGCCAGCTTCCGCCGCTGCGTGAAACACCTTCAGCTTGTCCCAGTCCATATCCGTAAATCCGTCGCGTGTTCGGGGCATGATCTTTATTCCGCTGCCGCGCGCTCGCTGGCGCGCAGGGCCAAGAAACGTTCGGCTTCGAGAGCTGCCATGCAGCCGAGGCCGGCGGCCGTGACGGCCTGGCGATAGGTCTCGTCGGCGACGTCGCCGGCGGCGAACAGGCCGGGCACCGATGTCGCGGTCGAGTTCGGGGCGACCTCGACATAGCCCGACGGTTTGAGCTTGATCTGGTCTTTGACGAGCTCGGTCGCCGGTGCGTGGCCGATGGCGATGAAGATGCCGTCGGTCTTCACGTCCGTCAGCGCGCCGGTCTTGACGTTCTTGAGGCGGACATGGGTGACCTTGTTGGGGTTCTCGGTGCCGCAGATCTCGTCAACGGCGCTGTCCCAGATCACCTTGATCTTCGGGTGCTTGAACAGGCGCTCCTGCAGGATGCGCTCGGCGCGGAAATGGTCGCGGCGATGCACGATGGTGACCTGCGAGGCATGGTTGGTGAGGTACAGGGCTTCCTCGACCGCGGTATTGCCGCCGCCGACCACCACGACCTCCTTGTTGCGGTAGAAGAAGCCGTCGCAGGTGGCGCAGGCCGATACGCCGCCGCCCTGGAACTTTACTTCGGACGGCAACCCGAGCCAGCGCGCCTGCGCGCCGGTGGCGAGGATCACAGAGTCAGCGAGATAGACATCGCCCGAGTCGCAGGTGAGGCGGAACGGCCGATGCGAAGTGTCCAGCTTGATGACCAGGTCCGTGACGATCTTGGTGCCGACATGGACCGCCTGCTTCTCCATCTGCTCCATCAGCCAGGGGCCCTGGATCACATCGGCGAAGCCGGGATAGTTCTCGACGTCGGTGGTGATGGTGAGCTGGCCGCCCGGCTGGATGCCTTGGATCAGGATCGGCTCGAGCATCGCGCGCGCGGCGTAGATCGCCGCCGTGTAACCGGCGGGGCCGGAGCCGATAATGACGACCTTTGCATGAACAGGAGCGGACATTTCGATGGACGCCTTTCACGGGGGATTTGCAGCGCGGGCGCGGAACATGCCGGGAGGCGTCGCGGAGGCGCTGAAATATCAGAGCTAATCTAAGCGTTCTGGTGAGCTATGCAAGAATTGCATTCCCTCTCGGCGGATTTTTCCAACAAGGAACAAAAGTCGATTGCGGTGCACGCGCAATAAAATTGCGCTAGTCGTGCGGACTGGGCTATGAGGATTGCGGCAAACCCACCAATCAAGCCGCAAAGGCCAGGAGTTCCAATCAAGTGTCGCGGAACCTAGACGACATCGACCTGAAAATTCTGTCCGAGATTCAGGCCGACGGTCGAATCACGAATGTTGAGCTGGCCAAGCGGGTCGGCATCTCGCCGCCGCCCTGCCTGCGCCGCGTCCGGGCGCTGGAGGAGGAGGGCTACATCCACGGCTATCGTGGCCTGCTCGATGCCCGCAAGCTCGGCTTCGACGTCACGGTCTTCGCCGCTGTGCACCTGTCCAGCCAGGCCGAGGCGGATTTGCGCGCCTTCGAGGAGTTCGTCCGCGCCGAGCCCCTGGTGCGGGAATGCTGGATGTTGTCGGGCGAGGTCGATTTCATCCTCAAATGCGTCGCCCCCGACATGGCGACCTTCCAGGATTTCGTCACCCATCTGACCGCCGCGCCCCACGTGCGGAACGTGCGAACGTCATTGGTGCTGCATAATTCGAAGTATGAGGCGGCCGTGCCGCTGGACGTCAAGGGGCGGAGGTAGCCGCTCTAGAGTCCTGCCAATCCCGTCATCCTGAGGCGCGAGGCATCGGGCGCAGCGCGCCCGATGGGGAGCCTCGAAGGATGCGCGGCCAAGATGCAGCAGCGCGCGGCAACAGTTGGGCCGTCGCCCTTCGAGGCTCGCCGAAGAGGCGAGCACCTCAGGGTGACGGGAGGAATTAGGTTCGCTGCATCAACATCGTCATTGTTAGGAGGAGCTCTTGCGACGAAGCAATCCAGAGTCTTTCCGCGGCGGCAGCCTGGATTGCTTCGCTGCGCTCGCAATGACGGGCGGAGAGAGTGCGTTTCTCCACTCACGCAAGCGATGCGCTGAAATGAAGACACCCCAAAACAAAAAGGCCGCGCATCGCGCGGCCTTTTGAAACGTCTCGGTGCAGCGGCAAATCCTTACCGCCATTCCACCTTGGTAATTTCATACGCCTTGGCGCCGCCGGGTGCGTTGACCTCGACGGTCGAACCCTTCTTCTTGCCGATCAGCGCGCGGGCGAGCGGCGAGGTGATGGAGATGCGGCCCTTCTTGGCGTCGGCCTCGACCTCGCCGACGATCTGCCACACCGTCTTCTTCTCGGTGTCCTCGTCGACCAAGGTCACGGTGGCGCCGAACTTGATGGTGTCGCCGGACAGTTTCGAGATGTCGATGATGTCGGCGCGCGCGAGCTTGTCCTCGAGCTCTGCGATGCGGCCTTCATTGTGGGACTGCTCTTCCTTCGCGGCATGATATTCCGCGTTCTCCGACAGGTCTCCGTGCGAGCGGGCCTCCGCGATGTGCTCGATGATGCGCGGACGGTCCTCGGACTGGCGCTTCTTCAATTCTTCCCCGAGCGCGGCAAAGCCGCTCGCTGTCATCGGAACCTTTTCCATCTCTTCTCTCGTTCTTCGGTTACGCGCCCCCCAACAGCGGGCGCGGAAACCTTGATTCGTCGGTATTCCCGGCGCTGAACACGCGGCCACCGGAACGTTATGTGGGCTGGCGCCGGAACAGAACAACCACCATGGCCGGACAGTTCCTCCGGCCATTGTGGCTTCATTGCCAATCACTTAGCGGAGGCCTAACCCTTAAGGCTCGGCCTCCCGCTCGCGATCAGGTTTCCGAAAAGTAGCTCTGCAGGGTACGAACCTCAAGGTCCCCGCCGAGATAGGCGCGGATGCCCTGCGCGGCCGCCACGGCCCCGGAAAGAGTGGTGTAATACGGCACTTTATGCAAGAGGGCCGCGCGCCGCAGCGAACGGCTGTCGGCGAGCGCCTGCGGGCCTTCGGTGGTATTGAAGACGAGCTGGACGTCGCCATTGGTGATGGCGTCGACGATGTGCGGCCGACCCTCCAGCACCTTGTTCACCTTCTCGGTCGGGATGCCCTGATCGGTCAGGAAGCGCTGGGTGCCCGAGGTCGCCAGCACCTTGAAGCCGAGCGAATGCAGTTCGCGGACCGCATCGGCGATGCGCGTCTTGTCGCTCTCGCGCACCGAGACGAACACCGTGCCCTTGCGCGGTACTCGCGTGCCGCCGCCGAGTTGGCTCTTGGCGAAGGCGACCTCGAAATTGCGGTCGATGCCCATGACCTCGCCGGTCGAGCGCATCTCGGGGCCGAGCACCGTGTCGACGCCGGGGAAGCGCGCGAACGGGAATACCGATTCCTTGACGCCGACGTGCTTGAGCTTTGCCTTCTTCAGCTTGAAATCGGCAAGCTTCTCGCCGGCCATGATGCGCGCGGCGATCTTCGCGACCGGCGTGCCGACCACCTTGGCGACGAACGGCACGGTGCGCGAGGCACGCGGATTGACCTCGAGCACGTAGATCTCGCCGTCCTTGACGGCGTATTGCACGTTCATCAGGCCGACGACGTCGAGGCCGAGCGCGAGCTCGCGGGTCTGCCGCTCCAGCTCCTCGATCATCTCAGGCTCGAGCGAATGCGCCGGCAGGGAGCAGGCGCTGTCGCCGGAATGGATGCCGGCTTCCTCGATGTGCTCCATGATGCCGACGATGAAGGTGTCCTTGCCGTCGCAGAGGCAGTCGACGTCGATCTCGGTTGCGTCCGAGAGATAACGATCGAACAGCAGCGGGTTCTTGCCGAGCACGGTGTTGATCTGCCCGGTCTTGTCGTTCGGATAGCGCGCCTTGACGTCGGCCGGCACCAGCTCCGGCAACGTGCCGAGCAGATAATCGTTGAGCTGGTTCTCCTCGCGGATGATCTGCATCGCACGGCCGCCGAGCACGTAGGACGGGCGCACCACCAGCGGCAGGCCGAGATCGGCAGAGACGAGCCTTGCCTGCTCGACCGAATAGGCGATGCCGTTCTTCGGCTGCTTGAGACGGAGCTTGTCGAGCACGCGCTTGAAGCGGTCGCGGTCTTCGGCAAGGTCGATGGCGTCAGGCGAGGTGCCGAGGATCGGCACTTCGGCGGCTTCCAGCGCGCGCGCGAGCTTCAGCGGCGTCTGGCCGCCGAACTGCACGATCACGCCGTGCAGCGTGCCGTTCGTGCGCTCCTTGGCGATGATCTCCAGCACGTCCTCGGCAGTGAGCGGCTCGAAATACAGCCGGTCGGCGGTGTCGTAATCGGTCGACACGGTTTCCGGGTTGCAGTTGACCATGATGGATTCATAGCCGGCATCATGCAGCGCGAAGCAGGCATGACAGCAGCAATAGTCGAATTCGATGCCCTGGCCGATGCGGTTCGGTCCGCCGCCGAGAATGATGACCTTCTTCTTGTCGGACGGCGTGCTCTCGTCCGCCGGTGCGCCCGCGAACAGCGCCTCATAGGTCGAATACATATAGGCGGTCGGCGAGGCGAATTCGGCCGCGCAGGTGTCGATGCGCTTGTACACCGGACGAACGCCGAGCGCGTGGCGCTTCGCGGTGACCTCGGCTTCCGTCGTCTCGGCGAGCACCGCGAGCCGCGCATCGGAGAAGCCCATGGCCTTGAGCGTGCGCATGCCGAAGGCATTGCCCGGCAGGCCGTTCTTGCGGACCTTCTCCTCCATGTCGACGATGCCGCGCATCTCGCTGAGGAACCACGGATCGATCTTGCAGGAGTTGAAAATTTCCTCGTTCGACCAGCCGAGCCGCATCGCCTGGGCGACCTGGAGCAGCCGGTTCGGCGTCGGCGTGCCGAGCGCGGCGCGGATCGCGTTCTTGTCGTCGTCGCGGCCGAGCCCTTCGATCTCGATCTCGTCGAGACCGGTCAGTCCGGTCTCGAGCCCGCGCAGCGCCTTCTGCAGGCTTTCCTGGAAGGTGCGGCCGATCGCCATGACTTCGCCGACCGACTTCATCGACGTCGTCAGCGTGGTGGAGGCGCCGGGGAATTTCTCGAAGGCGAAACGCGGCACCTTGGTGACGACGTAGTCGATGGTCGGCTCGAACGAGGCCGGCGTGGCGCCGCCGGTGATGTCGTTGGCGATCTCGTCGAGCGTGTAGCCGACCGCGAGCTTGGCCGCGACCTTCGCGATCGGGAAGCCGGTGGCCTTCGAAGCCAGAGCGGACGAACGCGACACGCGCGGGTTCATCTCGATGACGACCATGCGGCCGTCCTCGGGATTGACGCCGAACTGCACGTTGGAGCCGCCGGTCTCGACGCCGATCTCGCGCAGCACCGCCAGCGAGGCGTCGCGCATGATCTGGTATTCCTTGTCGGTCAGCGTCAGCGCCGGCGCCACCGTGATGGAATCGCCGGTGTGCACGCCCATCGGATCGAGGTTCTCGATCGAGCAGACGATGATGCAATTGTCCTTCTTGTCGCGCACCACCTCCATCTCGTACTCTTTCCAACCGAGCACGGATTCTTCGATCAGCACTTCGTTGGTCGGAGACGCATCCAGGCCGCGCTCGATGATGTCGAGGAACTCTTCCTTGTTGTAGGCAATCCCGCCGCCGGTGCCGCCCATGGTGAAGGAGGGGCGGATGATCGCGGGCAGGCCGATCTCGGACAGCGCCATCATGGCCTGGCCGAAGGCGTATTCCTGGTAGCGCTTGCGGCGCTCGCTCTCGCCCAGCGTCCACTGCCGCTCATGCTCTTCGAGCGCGGCGCCGGAGAGTTTTTCGCGCTCGGCCTGATATTTGTCGCGGAACGATTTCTTCAGCGCCGAAGCGTTGGCGAGCCGCGACTTCGGCGTCTCGAGCCCGATCTTGGTCATGGCCTCGCGGAACAGCTGGCGGTCTTCCGCCTTGTCGATCGCATCCGCGGTCGCGCCGATCATTTCGACGTCGAACTTGTCGAGCGTGCCCTGGCGGCGCAGCGACAGCGCGCAGTTCAGCGCGGTCTGTCCGCCCATGGTCGGCAGCAGCGCGAAGCCGCCGGGGATGACGTGACGTTCCTTCTCGATGATCTTGGCGACGATCTCGGGCGTGATCGGCTCGATATAGGTCGCATCGGCCAATTCCGGGTCGGTCATGATGGTGGCCGGGTTGGAATTGACGAGGACGATGCGATAGCCCTCTTCCTTCAGCGTCTTCACCGCCTGGGTGCCCGAATAGTCGAACTCGCAGGCCTGGCCGATCACGATGGGACCGGCGCCGATGATCAGGATGGTGGTGATGTCTGTACGTTTGGGCATCAACTCTCGCCGGACTGGAATTTGGGCACAAAAAAAGGGCGCGCTCCTGCGCGTCCCTTTGGCCGAAGCGCGATCAGCAAAAGTGGCCACCGGTTTTGCGTCCGATCGCGCTTCTACCTCTTATAAGAGGCGCATGATCTTGACGCCAAACCGCCTACACTTTGGCGGATCATGCGCGCGCGCGGTGGTCTCCCTCGCGCGCGGGTGGGTCTTAGACCAGATTCCGGAGCGGCGAAACCCCGAAAAACGCCCATCAACCGGCAATTTTGACGGGTTTTGGCCTGGCCTGCCAGCCACGGGCGAGATGCACCAGAAGTGAGGCCGCAACGCTCGTTCCGCCGATCCAGCCGAGGTCGGTCGGCGAGAGGGTGGCCAGCACCGCCCCGCCCAATGCCCCGCCGATGGCGAAGCCGAGATACATGGCGGAGGCGTTGAGCGAGAGCGCGATCATCGAGGCCTGCGGCTCGATCCGGATGATGCTGGCGACCTGGGCCGGGTAGAATGCCCAGCCCGAGATGCCCCAGAGGAAGATCGCGCCCAGCACCGCATAGTGCGCCTGGCCCGGCATCAGCTTCAGGACCACCGAGTGCAGGATCAGCGCTGCTGCCATGCCGGCGAGCCCGAGGCCCACGGTGGCGAGCGTACCGAGCCGGTCGGCAAGTAAGCCGCCGAACATGTTCCCGATCGCGGCCGCGCCGCCAAACACCAGCAACGCAAGGCTGATTTGCTGCGCATCGAAGCCGAGGCCGCGCAGCGGAATCGCGAAGTAGGTGAATACGGTGAAGCCCCCGAGCGCCCATAGGATCGTGATCACAAGCGCGACCAGGACATTGCTGTGACGCGCCACGGCCAGCCGTTCGCCGAGCGAGGCGGTGTTGCGCGGCAGGCCGCGGGGCAGGCCGAGCAGCAGCCCGGCAAGCGCGACGGTGCCGATCATAGCGACCATGGCAAAGGTCGCGCGCCAGCCGAGCAGGCTGCCGACGAGGTTGCCGAGGGGAACGCCAATGACGGTCGCGACCGTCAGGCCCGACGTGACCAGCGCCACCGCTCGGCCGCGCCGTTCCGGCGAGGCGACCGCCACGGACACTGCGAGCGCCGTCGGCATGCAAAGCCCGGAGCCCAGCGCCATCAGCATCCGCGAGGCCAGCAGCAGGGCGTAGCTGGAAGCCACCATCGCGGCGAGATTTCCGGCGATGAAGGTCGCCAGCGCCAGGGCGAGCACGGTGCGGCGGTCGATATTGTTCAGCGCGACGGCCAGGATCGGGGAGCCCACGGCGTAGGTGAGGGCGTAAGCCGTGACCAATTGGCCGGCGGCGGAGACCGAAATCTGCAAATCGGCGGCGATGCCGGGCAAAAGACCTGCGATTACAAAGCCTTCGGTGCCGATCGCAAAGGCCGCCAAGGCCAGCCAGAATACGCTCATTGGACGAGATCCCTATGTTCAACGTTTATTGAACTATTGGGTGTGGCAATTTGTAAGTCAATTGGTTCAAGAACTATTGAACATTGTGGCCGCTTCGCTATCATTCACGGGTCATGAGCCGCACACCTCTCCACCCGACCCCCGAGCAGATCGAGCTGCCGATGGTGCTGGATTGCCTGAGCGATCCGATCCGGCTCGCCATCGTCTACCAGCTTGCCCAGCAGGAAGGTGTCAGCAGCGAGCTCTGCTGCGGCGACTTCAACGGGCTCGCGGGCAAGTCCAACCTCGCCTATCACTTCGCCAAGCTGCGCGAATGCGGCCTGATGCAGACGCGCGTGGCCGGCACTAACCGCTTCATGCGGCTGCGCCGCGAGGATCTGGACGCGCGTTTTCCCGGCCTGCTCGATGCGGTGATCAAATCCGCGGCCAGGGATGCCGAGCGGCTTCAGTTGCTGCCGGAGGGTGAAGTGGTTGCGGCAGATTGAGGTTGGGGCGGGCAGTCCGTCTTCGCTTCCGCTGCGCTCCAGCTACGCCGGACATGCTTCGACCCTGCGGATGGCTGCACCACGCCCGGCTTCGCCCTTCGGGCTTCGCCGCGGCAGCGTTCGCCACGAAAAGGCTTGCCGAGCCGAAGCTGCGTAAGCAGCGAAGGCTGGAGACCCGGCCTGGATTTGAACCAGGATGTAGAGCGTTGCACCGCCCTCGCGTAGACGCTTCCGCCACCGGGCCGAGGCGATCATTACCGATTGCAGTGCGACAAGCTACAACGGCTAATTGTTATGCTTAACGAACCAGAGGCGGCCGCGCGATGAAGGTCATGCGCCAGCGATTGTGGCCGATATTGGTGTGGGCGCGCTGGACCGCGAACCCGGCCGCTCTCAGCTTGGCGGTGATTTCCTCCTCGCTGTAGCGCTGGAGCCCGATACGCGTGCGCAGATGACGGTAGTCGGACAGCGCGGTGCTGATCAGCCCGATCAGCGCGTCTTTCAGGAAACCGTGGCGCAGGCCAAAGCCGAGCAGCGCCATGACGTCCCTGAACATGCCGACATTGGGCTGGAGGATGTCCCCCAGCACCAGCTTGCCGGAGGGCTTCAGGATACGGCGGATGGTGAGGAGCGCGGCATCGAGCTCGTCCGGCGCCATGTATTGCGCGACCGAGTTCATCACGACGAGGTCGATCGACTGGTCCTGCATCTTGCGGACATCGTCGAGCGAGCGGACACGGATCTTGGTGTTCGGGGCAAACCGCGCGATCAGCCGGCCGCGCACCCCCGGCGCGGGCTCGGCGAGGATCAGCTTGCCGCAGCTAGCGGCCACCTGGGTCGCCGAGAGCGCCTCGCCGCAGGCATAGTCCAGCACCGTCGCGTCCGGCGAGGGGATATAGCCGATGATGTCCCGCGCGATGATCTGGAAGTGCAAGTCGCGATGCAGCTTGCTGACATAGATCGTATGCGTCGAGTCGTAATAATCGATCCAATCGTCCATGGTATTCGATGGTCCCGGCCAAACGGTTCCCGTCAAGGAACCGGCGCTGCCCGCCTTGCGTTAGGGGTGCGACGGCGCGCCGTCAATGTCCGCGTCCTAACAGGAAGGCTTCCCGTGAGCAAAACCAACAACAAGGTCTCGCCCGATCTCGATACCCCCACCGACCTGTCGCCCGACGGGGTCAAGAAGGTTTCGGAGGCGCTCAACGTACTTCTGGCCGACGCCTTCGCGCTGTATCTGAAGACCAAGAATTTTCACTGGCACATCAGCGGCCGGCATTTCCGCGACTATCATCTGCTGCTCGACGAGCAGTCCGACCAGATCTTCGCCACCACCGACCAGCTCGCCGAGCGCGTCCGCAAGATCGGCGGCACCACGCTGAAGTCGATCGGCCAGGTCGCAAAGCTCCAGACCATCAAGGACAACAACGAGGACTACGTCCCGCCGCGCGAGATGCTGCGCGAGCTGATGCAGGACAACAAGCACGTCGCGGCTGCGATGCGCAAAGCGCACGAGGTCTGCGACGACGCCGGCGATGTCGCCAGCGCCAGCATTTTGGAAGTGTTCATCGACGAGACCGAGCGCCGGACGTGGTTCCTGTTCGAGGCCACGCGGCAGGAGGGTGGCAACGAGGCGTAGGGCACGGTGTCGTAGGGTGGGCAAAGGCGCGCTCTTGCCCGCCGTGCCCACTATCTTTCCTTTCGGCTTGAATAGATTGGTGGGCACGCTTCGCTTTGCCCACCCTACGGCGCCGCCGTTGTGGCTACCGCCACAGCCGCATCAACGCCCCATCCGTGCCCGTCACGGGATCGGCCGGCGGCATCGCGACGTTCGGAATCGTCTTCAACGCTTTCGCGTGGCTCTCCGGCGTTGGCCGCGTGATCTCCATCTCTGCCCCGGGCGGATAGGCGCCGATCACGCAGAAATCGTCGCTCGCCCTGATGCGTTGATGGCCGGTGCCGGCAGGCAGGATCGCGACATCACCCGCCTTGATCTCGAGCTCCTGGCCATGGTCGCCGCCGAAGCGGACGCGGGCACTGCCGCGCGCGACGCCGAGCACCTCATGCACCGTCGCGTGGTAATGCAGATAATCGTAGACGCCATTCCGCCACGTCCCGCCCCAGCCATTCGCTTCGAACAGGTTCTCGATGGTCTCTTCCGGCCGCTTCGGGTCGAGCTTCACCGCAGCCTGGTAGACCAGGAACGGAAGGATGTTGTTCGGCACGAGCCCGTCATCCTCGAACACGATGGCGAGCGGCTCGGCCTTGTCGCGGACGACGGACATGGCGGGACTCCGGCTGCAAAGACAGCGGGACAACATTCTATCGGGTGGAGGCGTTCCTCAACAGGTCACCTGTCCCGGACGCGCTGCAGCGTGCAACGCCGCGGCGCAGAGCCGGGACCCCAGAGCCGCGAGGCCCAGTCAGCGGGGCATGAGAGCGCGCGTCTTACGCGCTCTTCTTCTGCCGCATCAGATCCGCAAAACGCTGGAACAGGTAGTGCGAGTCGCGCGGGCCTGGTGAGGCCTCGGGGTGGTACTGCACCGAGAACACCGGCTTGCCGTCGAGCTGGATGCCGCAATTGGAGCCGTCGAACAGCGAGATGTGGGTCTGCGTCGCGCCCTTCGGCAGCGTGGTCTCGTCCACCGCAAAACCGTGGTTCATCGAGGTGATCTCGACCTTGCCGGTGGTCTCGTCCTTCACGGGGTGATTGGCGCCGTGATGGCCCTGATGCATCTTCTTCGTCTTGGCGCCGACGGCGAGGCCGAGCATCTGGTGGCCGAGGCAAATGCCGAAGGTCGGCGTGCCGGACTTGATGACGTCCCGGATCACAGGCACGGCATATTTGCCGGTCGCGGCCGGATCGCCCGGACCGTTGGACAGGAACACGCCGTCCGGCTTCATCGCCAGAATGTCTTCGGACGAAGTCGTCGCCGGCACCACCGTCACCTTGCAGCCGACGCCGGCGAGCAGGCGCAGGATGTTGCGCTTGATGCCGTAGTCGATGGCGACGACGTTGAACTCCACCTTGTCCTGGCGGCCAAAGCCCTTGTCCCACAGCCACGGCGTCTCGTCCCAGGTGAAGCGCTGGCCGCTTGTGACCATCGGCACCAGGTCCATGCCCTCGAGGCCCGGCCATTCGCGCGCCTCTTCCTTGAGGCCATGCAGGTCGAACTCGCCGTTCCTGGCGTGCGCGATCACGGCGTTGGGCATGCCCTTTGAGCGGATCAGCGCGGTCAGTGCGCGGGTGTCGATGCCGGAGAGGCCGATGATGCCGCGCGCCTTCAGCCACTGGTCGAGATGCTTGGTGGCTCGATAGTTCGAGGGATCGGTGATCGCGGTGCGCAGGATCACGCCGCGGGCGCCAGGTGTGGCGGCCATGTTCACCGTCTCGATGTCTTCCTCGTTGGTACCGACATTGCCGATATGCGGGAAGGTGAAGGTGATGAGCTGCCCGGCATAGGAGGGATCGGTGAGGATCTCCTCATAGCCGGTCATCGCGGTGTTGAAGCAGACTTCACCGACGGCGTGGCCTTCGGCGCCGAGACCGAAGCCTTCGAGCACCGTGCCGTCGGCAAGCACGAGGAGCGCGGTCGGTTTATGGTCCGGCCAAGCGGGATCGTTGTCATGTTGTGTCATGAGCGCGTTTCATAAGCCTGCCGGACGCCCCCGTCAAAGCGCAGATGCACCGATTCACATGCGTTTTTGCATATTTGACAGCCCGTCTCGGGCTCCTAAGCTTGGCCGCACAATTTCCGGCAAATTCCTGGGCTTGCGAGGCAATAATGGACCAGACCACCCCGATTCTGTTGGTTCCGGGGCTGGCCTCCTCGGCCCGGATCTATGCTCCGGTCATCCCGGCGCTGTGGCGTTTCGGCCCGGTTATGGTTGCCAACCATATCCGCGACGACAGCATTGCGGCGATCGCCTCCCGCGTGCTGAGCGAGGCCCCGCCGCGCTTCGCGCTCGCCGGTCACTCCATGGGCGGCTACATCGCATTCGAGATCATGCGCCAGGCGCCCGAGCGGGTGGTCAAGCTCGCGCTGATCAATACCCAGGCGCGGCCCGATACGCCGGAGGCGACCGCACGCCGGCGCGGCCTGATGGAACGCGCCAGGCGCGGCGAGCTTCGCGCGGTCCGCGAGGAGAGTTTTCCAGAGCTCGTGCATCCGTCGCGGCGCGATGATGCCGATATTCTCAAGCTGGTGCATGCACAGGACGAGGATGTCGGTGTCGAGGGCTATCTGCGGCAGCAGACCGCGATCATCGCACGGGTCGATTCGCGCCCGACGCTTGCAGCCATCAAATGCCCGACGCTGGTGTTGACGGGCGATGCCGACAACACCATCCCGAACGCTCTCTCCAGGGAGATGGCCGAGGGCATCGCCGGCGCAAGGCTCAAGGTCCTCGATCGCTGCGGGCACTTGCCGCAAGCCGAGCAGCCCGAAGCGACAGTGCGGGCCCTGACCGAATGGCTCGGAACCGAGGTTGTCTAGGGGCCGCGAACGGCCTAGATCAGGCGTCAGATATTGGAAGGGATCACGATCATGTTGCGCGACGACATCAACAATGCGGTCAAGGAGGCCATGAAGGCCAAAGACGAGCGCAAGCTGTCCACGCTGCGCATGGTCAACTCGACCATCAAGAACGCCGACATCGACGCTCGCGGCAACGGCAAGCCGCCGCTGTCGGACGCCGATCTGCTCGGTGTGCTGCAGAAGATGATCAAGCAGCGCCAGGAGGCGGTCGAGCTCTACGACAAGGGCGGCCGCGCCGAGCTCGCGGCCCAGGAGCGCGAGGAGATCGCGGTAATCTCGGCCTATCTGCCGAAGCAGATGGCCGACGACGAGGTGAAGAAGGCGATCGCGGATGCGATCGGCGAGACCGGTGCTGCCGGCATGAAGGACATGGGCAAGGTGATCGCCGTGCTGCGCGCGAAGTATGCCGGGCAGATGGATTTCGGCAAGGCGAGCGGCCTCGTGAAGGCCGCGCTGTCGGGCTAGCTGCTTACCCTCCCCTGGACGGGGAGGGTCGATCGCGCGAAGCCTAGCGGGGTGGGGTGATCTCTCCACTCGGGCAGCGCTTCCGCGGAAAGACTGTCACCCCACCTCGGTTCGCATGCCGCTTCGCTTCATGCGAACCGACCCTCCCCCTCCGGGGAGGATCGGTACCTTTGACGTGGCTGCGATCCGGTCTACTCTCTCGACAAGAAAAATCGGGAGGCACGATGACCGGCGCCATCAAACCGTTCCGTATCGCCATCAGCGACGACATTCTCTCCGATCTCAAGTCGCGTCTCACCCGCACGCGCTGGCCGGAGGCGGAGCTGGTCGACGACTGGAGCCAGGGCGCACCGCTGAAGTGGATCCGGGAGGTCTGCGCCTATTGGGCGAGCGAATACGACTGGAGAGCGCGCGAGGCAAAGCTGAACCGCTTCGATCAGTTCACCACCGAGATCGACGGGCTCGACATTCATTTTCTGCATGCGCGTTCGAAAGAACCAAACGCGCTGCCGCTGATCATCACCCATGGCTGGCCGGGCTCGATCGTCGAATTCCAGAAGGTGATCGCGCCGCTCACCGATCCCGTCGCGCATGGCGGCAATCCTGCGGATGCGTTTCACGTGATCTGTCCTTCGCTGCCGGGCTTCGGCTTCTCCGCCAAGCCGAAGGCGACCGGCTGGGGCGTCGATCGCATCGCCGCGACCTGGGCGAAGCTGATGGAGCGGCTGGGCCATGCGCGCTATGGCGCGCAAGGCGGCGACTGGGGCTCGGCGGTGACGGCCTCGCTCGGCGCACAGGATGCCGCGCACTGCGCCGGCATTCACATCACGCTGTCCTTCAACTCGCCGCCGCGCATGGAGGGCGAGCCGACTCCGGAGGAGAAGCGGGCACTCGCCGGCCTCAAGCATTACGTCGATTTCGACTCCGGCTATTCCAAGCAGCAATCGACGCGCCCGCAGACGCTCGGCTATGGCCTCACGGATTCGCCGAGCGGGCAGGCGGCCTGGATTTTGGAAAAATTCTGGGCCTGGACCGATTGCAACGGCCATCCCGAAAACATCTTCACCCGCGACGAGTTGCTCGACAACGTCATGCTCTATTGGGTGACGGAGACGGCGACTTCCTCGGCACGGCTCTACTGGGAAAGTTTTGGCAAGCGCCGCACCACGCCTGTCGTCAAGGTGCCGACCGGCGTCGCTGCGTTCCCGAAGGAAATCATCACGCCGGTGCGGCGCTGGATGGAACCGAACTTTCACAACATCACGCATTGGAGCGAGATGGAGAAGGGTGGCCATTTCGCCGCCTTCGAGCAGCCGGAGCTGTTCGTGCGCGATGTCAGGAAATTCTTCCGGACGATGCGGTAACTCTCTAGACTGGGCAACAACGACAAGACCCGGGAAGACGACCAAGCCCATGCTCACCGAAGCCAAGACCTACGACGAGCTCGTCCGGAATTTCCGCTGGGACATCCCGGCGCGCTTCAACATGGCGGAAGCATGCTGCGATCGGCATGCCGACGGCACCGGCCGGCTCGCGCTCGTTTATGTCGACGAGAACGGCGCCACCACGCGCACCTCCTTCGACGAGGTCGCGGACATGTCGCGCCGCTTTGCCAACGTGCTGAAGGCCGATGGGCTTTCGCGCGGCGACCGCGTCGCGGTGTTCCTGTCGCAGTCGCTGGAGCTGCCGATCGCGCATATGGCGGCGTTCCGCTCCGGCCTGGTCTCGATCCCGCTGTTCGCCCTGTTCGGCGAGGACGCGCTGGAATTCCGCCTGTCGAATTCACAGGCGAAGGCAATCGTCACTGATGAGGCGGGCTGGGAGAAGCTCACGAAGATCCGCGAGCGGCTGCCCTATTTGCAGGACATCTACATCACCAGCGGCGCCGTCCACGCCGGCGCAAAGCCATTCTGGCCGGCGATCGAAACCGCGTCCGAGGACTTCGCGACCGTCGACACCGCCGCCGATGATCCCGCGCTGATCATCTACACCTCGGGCACGACGGGAAATCCCAAAGGCGCGCTGCATGCGCACCGCGTCGTGCTCGGCCATCTCCCCAACGTCGAGATGTGTCACAATTTCCTGCCGCGTCCAGGCGATCTCATGTGGACGCCGGCGGACTGGGCCTGGATCGGCGGCCTCGTCAACGGCCTGCTCGCATTCTGGTATCACGGCATCCCCCTGGTCGGGCATCGCGCGCGCAAATTCGAGCCGCAGGCGGCGATGCAGATGATGGCCGATCTCGGCGTCCGCAACGTCTTCCTGCCGCCAACCGCGCTGAAGCTGATGCGGCAGGCGGACGTCAAGCACGCGGGCGTCAAGCTCCGCAGCATCTTCACGGGCGGCGAGTCCCTTGGCGGCGAGCTGCTGGGATGGGTGCGCGAGACCTTCGGCATCGACGCACATGAGGTGTTTGGCCAGACCGAGTGCAATCTCGTGATCGGCAGCAACTCCAACCTGTTTCCGATCCGCCCCGGCGCGATGGGCAAGGCGACGCCGGGCTTCGACGTCCGCATCGTCAACGACAAGGGCGAGGAATTGCCGCGCGGCCAGCGGGGCATCATCGGCGTGCGCCAGCCATGCCCCGTCACCATGCTCGAATATTGGCGCAATCCGGAGGCGACGGCGAAGAAATATGCCGGCGAATTCCTGCTCACCGGCGATCTCGGCGTGCAGGACGAGGATGGCTATTTCTGGTATGTCAGCCGCGAGGACGACGTCATCACCACCGCCGGCTATCGCGTCGGCCCGTCCGAGATCGAGCACACGCTGATGAAGCACCCGTCGGTGGCAATGGCCGCGGTGGTCGGCATCCCCGATCCGATCCGCACCGAATCGATCAAGGCCTGGATCGTGCTGCGTCCGGGCTTTACCGGCACCGACGCGCTGGCGCGCGAGATCCAGGAGTTCGTCAAGGTGCAGCTCGCCGCGCATGAATATCCGCGCTTCGTCGAATTCGCCGAGACGCTGCCGATGACGGCGACGGGCAAGGTGCTGCGGCGCGAGCTGCGGGCCAAGGGCTGACTTCTTAAAAGGGCTGACTTCTTAAAAGGGCTGACTTCTTAAAAGGGCTGACTTCCGACAATGGCCAAGACGTCTCAAGCCGCGGGACTTCACCGCGCTTCGCTCGACAAGCTGCACGATCTCGATGCGGCGCTGGAGCTCATGTATTACGGCTGGCGCGGGATGACGCTGGAAGCGGACGAATATCTTGCGAAGCAGGGCCTGTCGCGTCCGCATCATCGTATCCTCTACGTGGTGGCGCGGCGGCCCGATATCGCGATCGGCTCGCTGCTCGAGGTCCTCGGCATTTCCAAGCAGGCCTTGAGCCGGCCGCTCAACCTGCTGCTGGAACGCAAGCTCCTGACGTCGAGGCGCTCGCCCGAGCAGCATCGCTCGAAGCTGCTGCGTCTGACGGCCGCCGGGCAGCGCATCGAGCAACGGGCCTCGGACCACGAGCGCAAGGTTTTGCGCGAGGCGTTCGATCGCGTCGGCGCATCCGGGGCGGCGGCATGGATGGCGGTCATGGGGACGATCGCCGACAACAATTGACGGTTCTTAAAGTCAATGTAGTTGACATGAGAAGCGGGCTTTGCCACTGTCCTGGCAACAAGCCGGGGAGGGCCGTGTCGTCATGAGCGGACAGAATCCATTGAGCGCGCAGAAAATGAATCGCGCGGCCGCCGAGCGCTTCGTCGCGGCATGGTGCGCGAGCTGGTGCAAGGTCGATATCGACGCGGTGGTGGCGCATTTCGCCGAGAATGCGCAGATGCGCAGCCCTCTGGCGCTGACGCTGACCGGTTCTCCTGTCGTCGCCGGCATCGAGAATATCCGCAGCTATTGGCGAAAAGCCTATGGCCACATCGAAAGCGCGGACCTGAAGATCCTGAGCTGGAGCTGGGACGACACTATCGCGCGCCTGACGGTGTGGTGGCAGCTCGGCGACACGCGCGCCAGCGAGTTCATGGATTTCGACGACGCTGGCCGCGTCGTGCGCAGCGAAGCCTTTTACGGAAAATGACCATGCGCCTTTCGGATATCGTCCTGCTCCTCAACACGCTGTGGTTCGGCGGCGCCTTCATCCAGTTCAGCATTGCGCAGGCCAACACGCTGAAGATCTTGCTGCCGCGGGAAGAACGCAGCAATCCGATCGCGCCGACCCTGGCGGCCAGCGTTGCGTTCCTGGGCGGGATGAACCTGCCGATCGGGCTGTTGTCGTTCTACCTTCTGGTTGCGCGTCCGCTCTTCTTCCAGCCGGTCGAGGCGCAGCTCACGCTGTTCCTGTTCTTTTCGGCCTGCCATTTCAGCCAGTTCGCCTATAACCTCCCAGTGCTGATGCGTGGCGGACGTGTCGGGGTCGCCTACTGGCCGGTGTTGAAGGGTCCGATGCTCCGGATCTTCGTCATCGACGCGGGCCTGTTCGCGGCCAATCTCGCAGTGGCGCTCCAGCTCGCGATAGCGTCCTGATCTACCGCGACGGCTCCGAGAGCGCGGCCCGCAGCATCGCCGCAAGATCCTTTCGCCGGAAGGGCTTGGTCAGAATGCGGGCGTCGCCGTCCCCGTCCGGAGTCTTGACGGGCGTCTGGCTGTAGCCGGAGGTGAAGAGCACCTTGAGATCAGGCCGCAGCTCGGTTGCTTGCCTCGCAAGCTCCGGCCCGAACATGCCGCCGGGCATGACGACGTCGGTGAACAGCAGCTGGATGTCTCCGGGTTGGCGCATCACCTCCAGCGCTGCCGGTCCGTTCGACGTCGCGATGACCCGGTAGCCGAGCGTCCTGAGCTCGTTCTCGACATAGGCCCGCACCATGTCGTCGTCTTCGACGAGGAGAATGGTCTCGTGTCCCGCTTGTGTGACGGTCGCTTCCGCTGGGCGCAGGTCCTCGCCCGGCGGTGTTTCGAGGCGGGGAAAGAACAGCCTGACGACACTGCCTCGTCCCGGCTCGGACTGTATCTGCACAAGTCCGCCGGACTGTTGTGCAAATCCGTAGACCATGCTCAGGCCGAGGCCGGTCCCCTTGCCGACCTCCTTGGTCGTGAAGAACGGCTCGAACGCGCGGCTGACCACCTCGGCGCTCATGCCGCTGCCGGTATCGGTCACGGCCACCATCACGTAGTCGCCGGGCCGCGGCTCGCCGTTGACGTCGAGGTCGGATTCACCGAGCGAGCTGTTATGGACCTCGACCGTCAGCTTGCCGCCCTCCGGCATCGCATCGCGCGCGTTGAGCACGAGGTTGAGCAGCGCTGTCGTCAGCTGGCCGGGATCGACGCTGGCCGGCCATAAATCCCGTTCGAGCGCGAAGCGGCACTCGATGTGCTCGCCCAGTGTCCGACGCAGAAGCTGCTCCATGCCGAGCACCTTCTCGGCGATGTCGATCTTTCTCGGCCGCAGCGGCTGCTTGCGTGCGAAGGCGAGCAGGCTCCGTGTCAGGTCAGAGCCGCGCTCGGCGGCGGTCGCGATGTCGCCGGCGATGCGGTGCAATTCCTTGTTTCCCGCCAGCTGGTCGGCAAGATGCTCGGAGTTGCCGAGAATGACGGTCAGGAGATTGTTGAAGTCATGCGCCACGCCGCCGGTGAGCTGGCCCATGGCTTCCATCTTCTGGGATTGGCTGAGCTTCTGGTTGAGATCCGCGATCGCGGCGCGCTGCTGCTGCAGCGATTCGGCGGTGCCGTTGAGCAGGGTCATCAATCCGCCGAGCTCGCCGCCCGGATGGGGCTCCGGAATGCGCGCGCTGAGATCTCCGCGCCCGAGCCTCTTCGCCATGGTGGCGAGCCGCCCGACCTGGCGGCCGATGCTCACGGTCGTGAGGATCCATAAGCCGGCCAGGAGCAACAGCAAGGCCACCGCGAGAATCGCCATGTCCTCGTAAAGCCGGCGGTTCGCTGCCGCGACCAGTCCGTCCTTGGAGCGTCCGACCATGATGGTGAGGCCGGCCTTGCGCATCGAGGGCGAGCGGGCAACGCCCCAGATCTGCGTGCGGCCCCCGCGGTCGGTGACTTCCCGAAATGGCTCGCCATCGTGCGCTGCCGCAAAGCGGAACAGATCGGAGCCCGCAATGGTCCCGCCAATGGGCACGCTCCAGCCGCCGCCCTTGGGGGCGACCAGGACCGTACCCTTGGCGTCGACGAACAGGATGTCCTTCTCGGCCAGCAGCCGCTTGTCGTGAAATTCCGCGAATTTGTTCAGGTTGAAGGACGCGAGCAGCACGAATTTCAGCGCGCCCGCCTCCGATCGCACGGGATAGGCGATCTGGAGCACCGATAGCCCGGTGAGGCGGCCGAACACCGGCTCCGCGGCAACGACGCCTTGAAGACCCTTGACCTCTTTGAAATAGCCGCGGTCGTTCAGGTCGAGGGTGCGGTTGGTCCGAAGCGAGTCGCAGAACAGGCTGCCGTCGGGATCGATGGTCAAGATGCCCGTGAACTGCGGATATTCTTCGCGCACTTCCGACAGAAACGCCGAGCACGCCGCCTTGTCGCGCGTGTCGAGGTCGCGGGCGCGGGCCAGACCGTAGTGGAGCTGGGCGGTGCCCTGGATCTTCTCGTTCAGATCGCTCGCGATGTCGTCGGCGGATGCGGCCAGATTGGCCAGCGCCGCGTCGATCTCGCTGGCCCGGTTCTGCACAAAACGCAGCCCGACCAGGATCGCGGGCACCAGCATGGCGGCAATGACGAGGATCAGTAACCGGGTACGCAGGCTCATCGGTGGGGCGGTCCGCTCTCAGGCGCATCTGCTCGGAGGTACAATTTGCGGACGATCGTCTGCCCAGTCCATAGCATTGGCGCGAAAATCGCACCGATGGTGAAGGATTTCGCATCGCGAGCATTGTTACCTCGCCGCTGCTCTTCGCGCAGGCTGGCATCAAGTTGCGCCTGCGCGCGGCGGCGCTAGTATCGCAGCATGCGCGCGACGAAAGATCGCGCCGATGTGTGGAGGGAGCTGATGTCCATCTCCGGCAAGGTCGATCCGGTGGTACGTCGCGTCGCGGCGACCGATATCGCCGAGGCGCTGGTCGAGGGTCTGCGCGATTTCCAGGCGCTGCCGTTCTACGGTCTCTGCTTCGGCGCGCTCTACGCCGCCGGCGGCATCGCCATCATGCTGTGCCTCACCGCCTTCGGAATGGTCTATCTCGTCTATCCCCTGGCGGCAGGCTTCGCGTTGATCGGGCCTTTCGTGGCGATCGGGCTCTATGAGGTCAGCCGCCGCCGCGAGCGCGGCGAGCCGGTCTCGTTCGGCGCGATCTGGTCGGCTGTGCGCGCGCGCAGCGAGATCGGCTGGATGGCGTTCGTCACGCTGTTCGTGTTCGTGATCTGGATGTATCAGGTGCGGCTCCTGATCGCGCTGCTGCTCGGTCTGCACGCTTCGTTCTCGAGCCTTCAGGAATTCATGACCGTGGTGCTGACCACGAATGAAGGCCTGCTGTTCCTCGGCATCGGCAATGCGGTCGGCGCGGTGCTGTCGCTGATCCTGTTCTCGCTGACCGTGGTGTCGTTTCCGCTGCTGCTCGACCGCGAGGTCGATTTCGTCACGGCGATGGTGACAAGCGTGCGCGCGGTGGTGACGAGCCCGCTGCCGATGATCACATGGGCCGCCGTGATCGTGATGCTGCTGATCGTCTCGGCGCTGCCTTACTTTCTCGGGCTGATCGTGACGTTACCCGTGCTCGGGCATGCGACCTGGCATCTTTATCGGCGGCTGGTGGTGCCGGTGTAGCTAGTCGCCTCCGCTGCTTTTCCTTCTCCCCTTGTGGGAGAAGGTGGCGCGAAGCGCCGGATGAGGGGTTGCCTCAGCGAATTCTATTGCGGGAGACCCAGACGCGGAGACAGACCCCTCACCCGTCTCGCCGCTTTCGCGGCGAGCCACCCTCTCCCACAAGGGGAGAGGGGAAGAAGCGACCGCTGCTTGTTCTTCATCAATTAAGGCGTCTTGATCCCCATCGCCTTCAGCGCATCCAGCATCCGCTGCGGTGGGCCCATCTTCACCGCCAGCGGCTTGCCGGTTTCCAACAGGCTCTTGAGGCTGGACAGGATCGCGGGCCAGCCCGAACGGCCACCGGCGAGGATGTCGTCGCTAAGCGGGCGGTCGTGGCCTTCGCACATGGTAAGCCGGACCGCATCGCCGGCCTGTTCGATCTCGTAGGTGACGAGCGTCGGGCCGAGCTTCTCGATCAGCTCGGGCCAGTTCACGTTGAAGGTGACCGAGAGCTTTCGCGGCGGATCGTAGGCGAGAACCTCGCCGCTGATGTGTAACGCGCCATCGGGCGTGCGCACGGTGAACGCGCCGCCAAGGCGCGGCTCGACTTCCACGGCATTGCCGAAGAAATATTGCTTGCTGAACTCGGCCGAGGTCAGCGCCTCCCACACTTTCTCCGGCGTCGAAGCGATGTAGATGGTGTAGACCGTCAGCGGTTTGAATTGATCGAGGTTCATTTTGCGTCGAATCCCTTGTTGAGCGCCGTGCGGGGAATGGCGAGCACTTTGCCTCTCTCCAGCAGGCTCTTGAGCCCGGACAGGATCGCCGGCCAGCCATTGGAGACGGCGCCGAGATATTTGCCGCCCTCGACGAAGCCGTCATGCAACACGGTCAAACGCACGAGCGCGCCGAACGGTTCGATGGTGAAGACGACGCGTGAGATTGGCTCGCCGCGCAGCTCTTCGAATTTCTGGTGCTTGAAGCTGTAGGACAGGCGGCGCGGCGGATCGGATTCCAGGATCTCGCCGGAATCGGTGATCTCGCCGTCGAGCGTAAGCGCAAAAGGCGAGCCGACCTGCCAGTCGGAGCGGACCTCGGCGCCGAACCAGTACTGCCTGGTGAATTCGCTCGACGTCAACGCCTCCCACAGCTTTTCCGGCGTGGTCTCGATATAGGTCACGTAGACGAACTCCGGCTTACTCATCGCGCTTCTCCAACTGGCGTTTCAACTCGCTGAGTGCGGCGAGCTTGCCGCGCTCGAATTTTTTGATCCAGCGTTCGCCGATCTGATGGATCGGCACCGGATTGAGATAGTGCAGCTTCTCGCGGCCATGCCTGATGGCGGTGACGAGATTGGCCTCTTCCAGGATCGCAAGGTGCTTGGTCACGGCCTGCCGCGTCATCGCGAGGCCCTCGCAGAGCTCGTTCAGCGTCTGGCCGTTCCTGGCATGAAGCCTGTCGAGCAGCGACCGTCGTGACGCATCGGCGAGCGCTTTGAAGACCTCATCCATGGTGTCGATAATAGGCAACCAAATGGTTGCATGTCAAGATGGAGTCTTTGGCGCGCGCAGTCGGCCGTGCTAGCCTCGACGCTCAGCCAACGCAGATTGGTTCCGGGAGGATTTTGATGTTCCGTCGCGTTTCACGTGTTGCCGCTCTCGTCCTTTTCGCGTGCAGCACCGCGGCCCAGGCGCAGAAGCAGACCATCGGCGCGCCGCCTGAAGCCTCCAACATGAAGATCGTCGGGAGCAACGATCTCCAGGCCCGCAGCGCCTATCAGCCGACCATCCATCACCAGGGCGATCGCTGGATCGCCTATATCGGCCATCACGGCGGCACTGATGATGTGCCCGCGCCCGTCAATCCGATGACGGGCAAGGCCGAGCCGAACGGAACCTCAATCGTCGACGTCACCGATCCCGCGCGTCCGAAATATCTGCGGCATCTGCCGGGGCAGGAGGGCAAGTACGAATCCGGCGGCGCGCAGATGGTGCGGGTCTGCGACGGCAAGACCTTGCCGAAGGGCGATCCCAACGCGGTCTACATGCTGCGGACGTTCGGCGGCGAGGCGCACGAGATCTGGAACGTCACCGATCCCGCGAGCCCCGTGCTCATCACGCGCATCGGCGGCCTGAAGGACACCCACAAGAGCTGGTGGGAATGCGACACCGGCATTGCCTATCTCGTCTCGGGCGCGCCGGACTGGCGCACGCGGCGGATGACGCAGATCTATGATCTCTCCGATCCCGCGCGCCCGCAGAAGATCCGCGATTTCGGTCTGCCCGGTCAGGAGCCCGGTTCGACCGGCGCGCTGCCGACCGAATTGCACGGGCCGATCTCGACCGGGCCCGACGGCAACCGCGTCTATTTCGGTTACGGCACCAACAAGGGCGGCATTTTGCAGATCGTCGATCGCGACAAGCTCTTGAGCGGGGCAAAGGAGCCGACGCCGGACAATCTGCGCTATCCCGAGATTGCGCGCATGCCGATGTCCGCCTTCAACGGCGCGCACACGACGTTTCCGATGCTCGACATGCCCATCGCGGAATTCGCCGAGGACAAGGACGGCAAGACCCGCGACATCGTCATGATCGTGAATGAAGCGATCCTCAACGAATGCGGCGAGGCGCGGCAGATGGTGTGGTTCGCCGACGTCACCACCGAGATGCGGCCGATGATGATCTCGAGCTACACCGTGCCGGAGGCGAGCGGGCAGTTCTGTCAGCGCGGCGGGCGCTTCGGCGCGCATTCCTCCAACGAGAGCATGGCGCCGGTCTACTACAAGAAGATGGCCTTCATCGCCTTCTTCAATGCCGGCGTGCGCGCGCTCGACATCCGCGATCCCTATCACCCGAAGGAAGTCGGCTACTTCATTCCGTCGATCACCAGCGCGACCGACAAGCGCTGCATCCCGATCGAGGGCGGCGAGCGCTGCAAGGTCGCGATCCAGACCAACAATGTCGAGACCGATGATCGCGGCTACATCTACATCGTCGACCGCGCCAATACCGGCCTGCATATCCTGGAGCTGACCGGCCCGGCCCGCAATGTCGCCGGCCTGCCGAAGAACTGATGATGCGGCGCGGACCGATGTCGGCGTCGATGTTGGTACGTCGCTTCCACATTCTCCGCTGTCATTCCCCGCGCAGGCGGGGAATCCAGTATTCCAGAGACGTTGGTGAAGTGCGGAGGCGTCGCGGCGTACTGGATCCCCCGCTTTCGCGGGGGATGACACCGTTGGCTGAGCGCGCACCTTGCGCTCATCTCACTTCCCTCTGCGCCCGTCCCATGCATTAATACGGCCCAACGCTCCGAGCCGAGTCTCCCCCATGATGTCCATGCAAGCCTATTTCGCCTTCGTCGCCGCCTGCATTGCGCTGGCGCTGCTGCCGGGGCCGATCGTCACCCTCGTCATCGCCAACGGCCTGCGCCACGGCACGCGTGCTGCGCTGACCAACGTGGCCGGCGCGCAGGCCGGCCTTGCCATCGTCATCGGCATCGTCGCGGTCGGCCTGACCTCGCTGATGGCGACCATGGGCTACTGGTTCGACTGGGTGCGCTTTGCCGGCGCCGCTTATCTCGTCTGGCTCGGCATCAAGCTGATCTGGGCGCCGGTCGAGGGCGTCGATGTCGACACACCGCCACCGCCGCCGCGCGGCGGCTTCTTCCTGCAGGGTTTCCTGGTACTGCTGTCAAATCCGAAGGTGCTGGTGTTTTTCGGCGCCTTCATCCCGCAGTTCATGGACATGAGCCAGCCGCACTTTCCGCAAGTGGCGCTGCTGGGCGCGACCTTCATGGTCACCGCCGTGGTGACCGATGCGCTCTACGCCGTCGCCGCAGGCCGCGCGCGAAAATTCTTCTCGGCGCGCCGCACGCGGATGATGTCGCGCATCTCCGGCGGCTTCATGATCGGCGGCGGCATCTGGCTGGCGCTGACCAGGGCGAAGTGAGGCTTACGCCAACAGCTCCACCTTCAGCTCCATCTCGACCTCGGCAAGGATCCTTGCCAGCCGTTCGGCCCATTGCTGCTGGCCGGTGTGGTCGGTGATCAGATCCTGCCGGATCTCGATGCCGGTGTTGACGAGGCCCCGCCCTTCGCCGTGGACGGGGATGGTGTAGTCGGTGAGGTCGCTGACCGCGTAAGGCTCGTTGTCGCCGACAACGAGATCGCCCTCTGCGCGCAGATGTTTCAACAGCAGTTGCGGCAGCACGGTGTCGCGGTTGTACAGCGCGGCGATGTGCCAGGGCCGCGCGACGCCGGCATAGACGGGCGTGAAGCTGTGCAGCGACACCAGCACCGTCGGCCGCTTGTCGTGCAGGCGGGCGTCGATCGCGGCATCGATGCGATCATGATAGGGCTCGAAAATCTCGCGCCGCCGTGCCTCGCGCTCCCCATCCGAAATCCCTTCGTTGCGCGGGATCGCGGTGGCTTCGGAGATCACGGGGATCGAGCTTACAGCAGAAGGCGGGCGGTTGCAGTCGATCACGAGCCGCGAATAGCGCTGCGCGATCAGATGCGCATCCAGCAACCTTGCGAGCCGCTCGGCGACGCCGGCAATGCCGATGTCCCAGCCGATGTGCCTGACAAGCTCGCTTTCCGCGATGCCGAGATCGCCGAGCGCGCGCGGCAGCACCCGTCCGTAATGATCCGAGGTGAGCAGAAAGGGCGAAGTCCCTTCGGCATTTACCTCATGCACGGGCAAAATATCGCCCTCGCCGAGCAGTTGATCGGCGGCCTCGGCCGTGTGCAGATCCATCCTGATTGCCTATGAAACGATTACGTGTCTAAACGGAGTAACGATATTGCACCGACGTCGCAACTTTAGAGCAGCATGACCTCCGATCGCCTTTTCGTCTACGGCACCCTGATGCGCGGCTTCGACCATCCGATGGCGCGACTGCTCGCGGGCCACGCCGATTTTGTGGGTGAAGCGACCTGCCGCGGCCGGCTCGTCCTGGTGAAGCATTATCCGGGACTGCTGCTGTCGAATGCTGCCTCCGACATCGTTCATGGCGAGCTCTTCCGGATGCGCGTACCTGACGAGCTCCTGGGCGAGCTCGACATGTACGAGGCCTGCGGCGAAGGTTTTCCCGAGCCGACCGAATATCTGCGCCGGCTGATCGACGTGACGCTGCCTGATGGCACCACGGAGAAGGCCTGGACCTATGTCTACAACTGGCCCGTCACGGGTTTGCCGCTCATCGAGTCCGGGCGGTTCTTGGCGCACTAGTTGTTTTCGAGCATGATCTTCTCGGAAAACCGCTTCGCACTTTTCCGGATCATGCTCTAAGCCGACAGCACTTCCTTCACCACGCGCACGTCGACCTCGCGCTCGACGTAACTCCATTCCTCGGTTTCCCGGAGCATCGCCACCAGCTCCTCGAACAGCGAGGCGTGCGCGGGAGCGAATTCGAACCAGGTCAGGAAATCGAAGGGCTCGCCGAGGTCGCGGCAATGATAGAGCTGGCGCGCGACCGCGGGCAGGAAACGAAGGCTGCTCGCGATGTGGTGCGACTTGTCCTCGAAGATCTGGCGTCGCTCTTCCTGCGTCAGCTCCCACCAGGCCTGCGATTTGCGGATCGGGATCAGCGCCGCGCTGGTTGCTTCCATCCGGCCGAGCCCGGCCTGCACGGCTGTGAGCTGCTGCTTCTCGGGCCGCTCGGTGTAGCGCAAATTGCTGGGGGCGCCGACCAGCCGCCACGCATTGCGCGAGGGCACCAGCGGCAATGAGACGGCCTCGCTGTCGGTCACCGACAGCGCCGGCATGAAGGGCAGGGGCTCGCCGGTCACGGGTGCGATCGAGATCACACGCCAGCCCCCGCTGTGTCCGCCCCGAAAGGTCCTGAACATGGGGATATGGAAGCGTGGAACCGGGTTAGGTTCAAGGGGCTCGTCATTTCGGCACTACGGTCCCGTCATCCTGAGGCGCGAGTGGCGCGATGCCATGCATCGCTCCGGGAGCCTCGAAGGATGAACAGCCGAGGGTTAGAGCCGGGCCGTCGCCCTTCGAGGCTCGCCGAAGAGGCGAGCACCTCAGGGTGACGGGACCAAAGGCCTGTGAACAGCGCGTATAATCCTGACAAACCTGACTTTTAGGCCCGCCGCCCCTATATCCCTGATCTTTCGCCCGACTCACCCGGTTCGCGCTACAGAGGCCCATGCGTTTCACGCCCCAATTCCTCGACGAGCTTCGTACCCGGCTTTCGGTCTCCGAAGTCGTGGGCAAGCGCGTCAAGCTGAAGAAGGCCGGGCGGGAGTGGAAGGGGCTGTCGCCGTTCCAGCAGGAGAAGACGCCGTCCTTCTACGTCAACGACCAGAAGGGTTTTTACCACGACTTCTCCTCCGGCAAGCACGGCGACATCATCAGCTTCGTGATGGAGACCGACGGCCTGCCGTTTGCGGAGGCCGTCGAGCGGCTCGCCAGCATGGCGGGCCTGGCGCTGCCGGCGGTGACGCCGGATGCTGCGCGGCAGGAGCAGCGCCGCCGCACGCTGCATGACGTCATGGATCTCGCCGCGACCTATTTCGCGGAGACGCTGGCCTCGCGCGTCGGCGCCAAGGCACGCGGCTATCTCGCCGACCGCGGGATCTCGCCGGCGACGCAATTGCAGTTCCGCCTCGGCTATGCCTCGCCCGATCGCTTCGCGCTGAAGGAGCATCTCGGCAAGCTCGGTGTCTCCGTTGACGACATGGTCGAGACCGGCCTGCTGGTGGCCGGCGACGATATTCCCGTTCCCTACGACCGCTTCCGCGACCGCGTGATGTTTCCGATCACGGACTTACGCGGCCGGGTCATCGCCTTCGGCGGGCGCGCGCTGGAGAAGGACGTTCCGGCCAAATATCTCAACTCGCCGGAGACGCCGCTCTTCCACAAGGGCGACAATCTCTACAATCACCAGACCGCGCGCAAGGCCACCCATGACGGCAGCGCGCTGATCGTGGTCGAAGGCTATGTCGACGTCATCGCCATGGTCACCGCGGGCTTTGCCGGCGCCGTCGCGCCGCTCGGCACCGCGCTCACCGAAAGCCAGCTGGCGCTGTTGTGGAAGATGGCGGACGAGCCGATCCTCTGCTTCGACGGCGACCGCGCCGGCCAGAAGGCGGCGTATCGTGCCGCCGATCTCGCGCTGCCATTCCTCGCGCCCGGAAAGAGTCTTCGTTTCGCGCTGTTGCCGGAGGGGCAGGACCCCGACGATCTCGCGCGCTCCGGCGGTCGCGGCGCGATCGAGGAAGTCATCGCGGCGGCGAAGCCGCTTGCCGAGATGATCTGGTCGCGCGAGCTCGAAGGCGGCAATTTCGCCACCCCCGAGCGCCGCGCCGCGCTGGAGGCGCGCATCAAGGAGCTCGCGAACGGCATCCGCGACGAGGTGGTGCGGCGCTATTACCGCGATGATTTTGCCGAGCGGCTTCGGCGCACTTTCGCGCCTGAGGGTGGCCGCGGCGGCTTTGCCGGCCGGGGCAATCTCCAAGGTAATTCCAGCCGCCAATTCCAGCCCCGGGCTGCGGGGGGCGCGAATCGATTCGGCGGCCAGGGATTCGGGGGAGGCTTCGGTGGCAGCCGCCGCGGCCCGCCCGGTCCCATCCCGCTACCCTCCGGCCCCTACCAGGCGGCGAGCCCGCAGCTGGCGGCCAGCCCGATCATGCGCGGCCAGCGCAGCGCCATCTCCCGCCGGGAGGCGCTGATCCTGCAATGCCTGATCAACCACCCCTGGCTCCTGCACGACCACCTCGAGGAGGTCGCCGCCCTGGAGCTGGCCCATCCCGAGGCCCACAAGCTCAGGGCCGGCATCATCGCCGCCTTTGCCAATGACCACCACCATTCCCCGGACCCCGGCGAGCAGGCCGAAAAGATGCGCGGCGATCTCGCCAAAGGCGGATTTTCGCAAGTTCTTCAACGGGTTGAGAACGGCATCACGACCGCGGCGGTGTGGGGCGCCCGCGAGGGTGCCGCCCCCGACGATGTTCTCGCCACCTGGCATCAGCTGGTTGCCTTGCATCGGCAATGGCATTCACTACTTAGAGAGCTGAAAGACGCCGAGCTGGCCTTGGGGGAGGACCCCAGCGAGGCCAATTTGGCGTGGCTGCGTGACGTCAAGGCTCGGATAGGCGAGGTCGACGGCACCGAAGCCCTGATCGAGGGTTTTGGCGAGCTGTCGGGTCGGTTCCAGAAGAGCGTGTGATGAAAGAATCATGCGGACGGCCGGAGCCGGAACCGCTAAAAGACTCGCCAAATCCAAGGTTTGGCGGCAAAAACAGGGTTAATCGAGGCTTAACGGTCTTGTAGCACTTTGGCCACCAGGCGGCCGCAGGCAGAACAGACGCGTCAGGAATGAATCCGCGCAATTGCTGTTGGCACTACACCTGCATCCGCTGCGACAAAGAGGCTGACGAAGCGTTAGGCATTTCCGGCGAGAGAGAGTTGGGGGTGGCGAGAGATATGTGCGCCGCCCTTTCCGTGTCGAGAGCTGCCGAAGCGAGAGCGTCGGGCAACAGGTTCATGTGAATTCAGGCAGACGCGGCGAGCCGACTGCATTGAAGCGCGTTTAGGAGCAATGGATGGCCACCAAGGCAAAGACGCTGCAGGCGAAGGACAAGGAAAAAGACGACAAGGCAGCGGACGCGCCGGAAAAGGATTCCCAGGACGCGCCCTCGCCGTTGCTCGACCTGTCCGACGCCGCCGTAAAGAAGATGATCAAGCAGGCCAAGAAGCGCGGCTTCGTGACCTTCGATCAGCTCAACGAAGTCTTGCCGTCCGACCAGACCTCGCCCGAACAGATCGAGGACATCATGTCGATGCTCTCGGACATGGGCATCAACGTCACCGAAGCCGACGATAGCGAAGGCGAGGAGGACAAGGACGAGGGCGGCGAGGACGAGACCGACAACGAGCTCGTCGAGGTCACCCAGAAGGCCGTCACCGAGGTCAAGAAGAGCGAGCCGGGCGAGCGCACCGACGATCCCGTGCGCATGTATCTGCGCGAGATGGGCACGGTCGAGCTGCTCTCCCGCGAAGGCGAAATCGCCATCGCCAAGCGCATCGAGGCCGGCCGCGAGGCGATGATCGCAGGGCTGTGCGAAAGCCCGCTGACCTTCCAGGCCATCATCATCTGGCGCGACGAGCTCAACGAAGGCAAGATCTTCCTCCGCGACATCATCGATCTCGAAGCCACCTATGCCGGCCCCGACGCCAAGGCCGGGATGAACAATGCGATGATCGCAGGTCCCACCGGCGAGAACGGTGAGGCGCCTGCCGAGGGCGGCCAGGCCGCCGCGACCGGCGCGCCCGCGCATGTCGCCCCGCCCGCCGCGCCGCCGTCGCCGACCCCGTTCCGGGCCGCGCCTGCGCCGGGCGGCACGGAAGCCGGCGAGGAGAAGGATCCGGGCGAGGCTGCGGCCGAGTCCGACATGGACGACGACGAGTTCGAGAACCAGATGTCGCTGGCGGCCATCGAGGCCGAGCTTAAGCCGAAGGTGGTCGAGATCTTCGACAAGATCGCCGACAGCTACAAGAAGCTGCGCAAGCTTCAGGAGCAGGACATCCAGAACCAGCTCCAGAACGAGTCGCTCTCGCCGCATCAGGAGCGCAAGTACAAGAAGCTGAAGGACGAGATCATCGTCGAGGTGAAGTCGCTGCGCCTCAACCAGGCCCGTATCGACTCGCTCGTCGAGCAGCTCTACGACATCAACAAGCGCCTCGTCTCGCACGAGGGCCGCCTGATGCGCCTTGCCGACAGCCACGGCGTCGCGCGCGAGGACTTCTTGCGCAACTACACCGGCTCGGAGCTCGATCCGCGCTGGCTCAACCGCGTCTCAAAACTCTCGGCCAAGGGCTGGAAGAACTTCGTCCATCACGAGAAGGACCGCATCAAGGACCTGCGTCACGAGGTGCATCAGCTCGCCGCCCTGACCGGCCTCGAGATCGTCGAGTTCCGCAAGATCGTGCACTCCGTGCAGAAGGGCGAGCGCGAGGCACGCCAGGCCAAGAAGGAGATGGTGGAAGCCAACCTCCGTCTCGTGATCTCGATCGCCAAGAAATACACCAACCGCGGCCTGCAGTTCCTCGACCTGATCCAGGAAGGCAACATCGGCCTGATGAAGGCGGTCGACAAGTTCGAGTACCGCCGCGGCTACAAGTTCTCGACCTACGCGACGTGGTGGATCCGGCAGGCGATCACCCGCAGCATTGCGGACCAGGCCCGCACCATCCGCATCCCCGTGCACATGATCGAGACGATCAACAAGATCGTGCGCACCAGCCGCCAGATGCTCAACGAGATCGGCCGCGAGCCGACCCCGGAAGAGCTCGCCGAGAAGCTCGGCATGCCCTTGGAGAAGGTCCGCAAGGTCCTGAAGATCGCGAAAGAGCCGCTGTCGCTCGAAACGCCCGTCGGTGACGAAGAGGATTCACACCTCGGCGATTTCATCGAGGACAAGAACGCGATCCTGCCGATCGACGCCGCGATCCAGTCCAACCTGCGCGAGACCACCACGCGCGTGCTCGCCTCGCTCACCCCGCGCGAAGAGCGCGTGCTGCGCATGCGCTTCGGCATCGGCATGAACACCGACCACACGCTGGAAGAAGTGGGGCAACAGTTCTCGGTGACGAGAGAGCGTATTCGTCAGATCGAAGCCAAGGCGCTGCGGAAGCTGAAGCATCCGTCAAGGTCGCGGAAGCTGCGGAGCTTCTTGGATAATTGATCGGATCGTCATGCCCGGGCCCGACCCGGGCATCCATCGTAACGAAGACGGCGGGCCGAAAAGTCCGCCGTTTTTCTTTGTGCTAGCGCCTGGATTGCGTCGGATAGTAAATTGCGAAGCGGATGCCGTTGGTTTGCTCATTCCATCTCCGTTGCTCTTCCGCTTTTTTCAACCCCGCCAGCTATGCCCGACTATCACCTCACCGTCTGGTACAACACCCGCTGCCCCGTCTGCGACGCCGGCATCGACTGGCAGCGCAACAAGCTGCTAGCGCTGGTGCGCGCGGGTACGGTCGAGTTCAGGGACATCAACGAGCAGCCCGACGCGCTGGCGCACTTTGGTGCTTCGCTCGACGACATCAGGCGGCGCCTGCATGCGACCGATGAAGCGGGGCGGCTCATCGTCGGTGCGGATGTCGCGATTGCGTTGTGGAGGCTGACGCCGGGGGAGGGCTGGCTTGCTGCGCTGTTCGGCAATCGCGTGGCGCTGCCATTCACGCGGTTCGGCTACGACCGGTTTGCCGATCTGCTGTTTACCTGGAATAAAGGGAGCGGGCGCTGGTGAGCGCCTGCTTATGTCGTCCTACTTCTTCTTCACCCCGACCCGCTCGATCCGCTTGATCTCGAGCGCGGGGCGGCCGCTCTTTTCGGCGATCTCGCGGTCCTGCTCCATGATGAAGGCGCGGGCGGGTTCGTCGCCGTCGAGGCCTCCGAGCAGCTCGCTCGGTACGCGGCGGTTGGAGCGCTGGGAATCGTCTTCATAGAAGACGTTGAAAAAGGCGAATTCGCCTTTGGGATTGGTTCCGGGTTTTTTGGCCATGGCGGCTTGTCGTCGATAGCCGCGTCATAGTCAAATGACTTCGCGCGTCGCCGGGGTCGGTACGGAGCCGTGGGCCCGCTGCGCAAGGGATCCTTGCCTCAATAAACGGCGGGCCGAAGCCCGCCGCTTATTTTTGGTCTTCAGCGTCACCCGGGGCTGGCAGGGTGACAACCTAAAATAGAAGGCTATAGAAGACGCCCTGCGATGGCAAGGCAAATCGTGGCGGCGTTGATGTCGCAGCGAGCGGATCAGATATGCGATGGTCGCGACATCTGGTTTCGATTCACATCGAAGCAATTGTTTAGAGCGTCAAACCAGTTTGTTCATCTTGCCGGCCCTCGCGATGCAACGCGCGTAGCGCTCTGTGTCGGAAGGCGCGCCAGCCTGCACCTCTTCCCGCCTGCGTGCAGACAGTGTGATCTCGATTTGTAAAAGCGAGTTCCATCGTCGTGGCTGATGTCTCAATGCGTGCGCGTGCGCCGCGCCGTCTCCTGCACCGCCAGCCGCGACCCGTGTCCGCCGCCCTTGCCGCTGTGCTCTTTAAGTCCCTGCGCCATGATCGCGCTGCCCATCGCAGCCGAGCCGAAGGTGATGAGGAACGAAGCCACCAGCAGCGCGAGCGCGATGCCGGGCGAGCTGTCGGCGAAGATCAGCTCGCGCAGATGTCCGGGGTTGAGCCAGAGCAGGCCGCCGACGAGGAGCGTCGCGGCGCAGGCGCCGATCGCAAGGTTGATGGCGAGCAGGCGGAACAGGGGAATGCGGAGGAGGGAGCGGGCCGGTGAGGATGTTGATGGTTGGACATGGTTGATCGCTTCATCCTGGCTCAACGTCGTCGTCGATCGCGCAGCGGTGTGGCGCAAGCAACATTGTCACAGCGCCAGCTCTCTCATCCATCAATCCGGCCGGTCATGGACGCTTCTCCTTGGCGGCTCCCGTGTATCTGCAATCTAGACAGCAGGGCGTGAGACAGTTTGATGCGGATCAAGCGTGCTGCTTTGACGCTCGCTGCGTTCCCGGGCATGATCCGCGCGCTGCTTCGCAGCTTGAGATTTTTAAGGGGATTGCTCCACATGCTGAGACTGCTTCTCGCCGCCGCGTCCGTCATTTGTCTGGCCGGCGGGTCGGCGCAGGCCGCGCGCTGCGGCGGGGACTTCAACAGTTTCGTCGCTACCATGGCCCAGGAAGCGCAAGCGGCCGGCGTCTCGGCAAGCGTAACCAACGCGGCGCTCAGCGGCGTCACCCCCGATGGCGCGGTGCTTGCCTTCGACCGGCGCCAGCGCCACACCTTCAACAAGAGCTTTGAGCAGTATGTCTCGACCCGCGTCGGCCCCGGCCGCATCAACGGCGGCCGAGCACTGCTGCAGCGCCACGCTGCGCTGCTCTCGCGCATCGAGCAGCAGTTCGGCGTGCCCCGCTATATCCTGGTCGCGATCTGGGGGCTGGAGAGCGATTTCGGCAAGGGCGACATCGGCAAGATGCCGGTGGTCCGCACGCTCGCAACCCTCGCGCATGATTGCCGCCGCACCGACCTGTTCCAGGGCGAGCTGCTCGCTGCGCTGAAGATCGTGCAGCGCGGCGACCTTCCGCTGCGCGACCTGATCGGCGCCTTTGCCGGCGAGATCGGCCAGACCCAGTTCCTGCCGTCGTCCTACATCAAATACGGCGTCGATTTCGACGGCGACGGCCATGTCGACCTCCGCCACAGCGTCCCCGACGTGCTCGCCTCGACCGCGAATTTGCTCCACACCAGCGGCTTCAAGATGGGCCAGCCCTATGGCGAAGGCACCGCCAATTTCGAGGCGATGCGCGAGTGGAACAGGGCGGTGGTGTATCGCAAGACTATCGGGTATTTCGCCGATCGGCTGGCGGGGCAGTGACCACATACTCAGTCTCGTAGGGTGGGCAAAGCGTAGCGTGCCCACGACTTCTGTCGGCGGCAAAGAGATCGTGGGCACGGCGCAAGTGCGCCTTTGCCCACCCTACGACAGCGGAGGGCGAAGCAACGCCATCGCGTCCCCGACCTCACGTCCCCTTCGCCATTTTCTCCAGTCGCCGCTGCAGCGGCGCCCAATACGTTGCCGGCCGAAACCGCTGCAACAGGTCCATGAAGCGGGCGTCGTTGCCGATCAGGATGCGGGGCTCGTTCTTCTCGATACCCCTGATGATGCGCAGCGCGGCGTTTTTCGGCGTGGTCTTCGCCGCGTTCTCGAACCGCTCGATCGATTGCGCGCGGCGGGCATTGTCGGTGACGCCGACCCCGGTGCGGGAGTTGCGCGCGATGGCGGTAGCGACGCCGCCGGGATGCACGACCGAGAGCCTGACCGGGCTGCCCGCCACCGCAAGCTCGTGCCGCACGCTCTCGGAGAAGCCGCGCACAGCGAACTTGGCCGCCGCGTAAGCCGATTGCCCCGGCGGCGCGATGATGCCGAAGATCGAGGAGAGGTTGACGATGTGCGCCTCTGCCAGCGTCTTCAGATGCGGCAGGAAGGCGCGCGTGCCGTGCACCACGCCCCAGAAATTGATGTCGAACAGCCAGTCCATCTGCGCCTGGTCGATCTCCTCGAACGAGCCCATCAGCGCGACGCCGGCATTGTTGACGACGATGCCGAGCGCGGGATGGGTAGAGGTCGCCTCGTTCGCGAACTGCGCGATGTCGTCGGGCTCGCCCACGTCGACGCGGTGCACGCTGACCTTGCGTCCCGCGCCGATCTCGGCCGCGAGCGTCTTCAGCCCGGCCTCGTCGCGATCGGCCAGCGCAAGATCGCAGCCGCGCTGTGCAAGCTCGATCGCCAGCGCCCGGCCGATGCCGCTGGCGGCTCCCGTGATGGCGGCGGCGCCGCGAATCGTGGTCATGAATCCCCCCGTCAAGTCCCTGCGCGTGGAACCATGATTTACATTTTTTCAGAATGGAACTGAACCGCAGGCGCTCTGGCTCCTTAACATACGTTACGCAAGCGATCATTGGGAGACGCTGATGGGACAGGCACAGCCATTTCGTGCAACTGCGCTGATCGTTGAAGACGACGTCATGCAGCGGGAGATGCTGAGCCTGCTGCTGGAGGAGAGCGGCTACCAGGTCATCCAGTGCGAAAGCGCCGAGGCCGCCGAGCGCGTCCTCGACAAGAGCGCCGGCGCGCTCTGCCTGATGATGACCGACGTCCAGCTCGCGGGGCGCATGAACGGCGTCGAGCTCGCGCACGTCGCCAAGGACCGCAATCCCAAGCTCGACGTCGTCGTCACCTCCGGCCGCCCCCTGATGCAGCCCTTGCCCGACGGCGCAAAGTTCTGGGCCAAACCCTGGGCGCCGCTCGACGTGCTGCGCGAAGCCGAGCTCGCGCAGCTGGCGTGAAGCGAAGGTTTCGCTATCAAATCCGTCATCCTGAGGTGCGAGGCATCGGGCGCAAAGCGCCCGATGGGAAGCCCCGAAGGATGCACGGCCGAGACGCAGCCGGGCCGTCGCCCTTCGAGGCTCGCCCAAGCGGGCGAGCACCTCAGGGTGACGGTCAGAGACTGAAGGCCCGAGACCTGGCTTCCCCGCCGCGAGGCGGGTTGATAAGGTCGGCCCATGTCCTGGTCCTTCCTGCTCACCTCGCTCATCGTCGTCGCCTCGCCCGGCACCGGCGTGCTCTACACCCTGGCTGCGGCGCTGACGCGCGGCTCGCGTGCCAGTCTCGCGGCCGCCTTCGGCTGCACGCTCGGGATCGTGCCGCACATGATGGCGGCCATGCTCGGGCTCGCCGCCGTGCTCCACACCAGCGCGCTCGCCTTTGCCGCGCTGAAATGGGGCGGGGTGCTCTATCTGCTCTACATGTCCTGGCAGGCGCTGCGCGAGCAAGGTGCGCTGGCGGTCGAGGGCGAGATCCGCGAGCGTTCGGTCGGCCGCGTCATCGTCACCGGCTTTCTGATCAACATCCTCAATCCAAAACTGTCGATCTTCTTCCTCGCCTTCCTGCCGCAGTTCATCGCGGCGGACGAAGCCCATGTGCTGGCGCGCATGCTGGAATTGAGCAGCGCCTTCATGGCGATGACCCTTGCGGTGTTCGTGGTCTACGGCCTCTGCGCCGCCTCGGTGCGCGAGCACGTCATCTCCCGCCCGCGCATCATGGCCTGGCTGCGCCGCAGCTTCGCCGCTGGTTTCGCCGCGCTCGGCGCCAAGCTGGCGTTGGCGGAGAGGTAGTTCCTCCTTCACCTTTTGAAAGGTTCGTCATGCCCGGGCTTGTCCCGGGCATCCACGTTCTTGATGCGGCGTCCAGGAGGGGCAGCGTTCTCAACACCACCCAATAAAAAAGCGGGCCTCGCGCCCGCCACCTTCAAACTTACCCGACGCCCGGGCGGAGCAAGCTCCACCCGGGCAAAGAACAAGCCTCGTTACTTCTTCTTCGCCTTCTTGGCCTTCTTCGCCTTCTTCTTCGTCGCCTTCTTCGCTTTCTTAGCCATAGGATCCTCTTAAGGGTTAATGGTGGAACGCGACACGAGGGATGCTCGGCGGAGGGCCAGCCTCGCAACATCCTCGACGACAAACTCAGCAGATTCGCGCCTTCCTGCCCCGCGCTGTCACATCCGTGTCATCGCGTTATCCACAGCTCAGATGCATTTTCGGGTGATTTTGGTGCGCGAATCCGCATCGCAGCGTCGAAGCGGCGTCGCCGCCGACATCCCTAACGATCCGACAACGGAGCGGCGCCGTTCATGAATCCAAAACCAAAGGCGCGTTTTGCCGGAACGCGGTGAGACTCCATTAAGCGCGAAGGCCGCATTCTTCTCCGCAAGAAAACGGGGATGGGTCATGGACGGACGGCTGCCAGGGACGGGGGGCGCGACGCTGCGCATGCCGCACGCGTCATGCTGAACGTACCGACGCTCTGGACCGTCTTCGTCGTCAACTTCCTGGCGCTCGGCGTGATCTGGGCCTACGTGACGCGCTCCTATCCGAAATTCGCCGCCGCGCGGTTCTGGATGGCATCGTCCTTCGTCGGCGCGATCGGAGCGATGACGGCGCTGGTGCGCCTGTTCGTGGCGTCTCCCCTCCCGCTTCTGCTCGGCGCGGCCGGTGTCATCGCCGCGAGCTGCCTCGCCGCGATGGGCATTCAGCGCTTCTATGGCCGGCCGGTCTCATGGCGCCTGATGACGGCGACGGGAGGCTTGAGCCTTGTCGGCGTCGTGGTCTTCATGGTCGGCTTCGAGCACATGCAGCTGCGGATGCTCAGCTACACGCTCGGTCAGGCCCTGCCGCTGATGCTGGCGCTGCGTCTGCTGCTGTCGCCGCCGGAAGGGCGCGTCAGCCCGGGCGCGCGGCTGTCAGGCATCGTCATCCTCACTATCATCGCGATCCTCATTGCCCGCACGATCGGCAATCTGCTCGGCCACGATCTCTCGGCGAAGGCCGGCGGCCAGACCCATGCCGTGATGGTGCTGGGGCTGCTGTTCCTGTCGATGACGCTCAATTTCGGCTTCCTGCTGATGGCGATGGACCGGCTGCGGGGCGAGGTCGCCGACCTCGCGCTGCTCGACGATCTCACCGGCGTCGCCAACCGGCGGCATCTGTTGCAGCGCCTGACCGAGGAATGCGCCCGCTCGGAGCGCAGCGGTGCGCCGTTCTCGCTGCTGGTGATCGATCTCGACGGCTTCAAGACCATCAACGACACCCACGGCCATGCCGCCGGCGATGCCTGCCTGCAGCACTTCACACTGATGGCGCAGACGCGGCTGCGGCCCGGCGACATGCTGGCCCGCACCGGTGGCGACGAGTTCTGCGTCGTGCTGCCGTCCTCGTCCTTGCGCGAGGCCGCCGCGATCGCCCGCCGCGTGCTCGAGGTCTGCCGTCAGGATGCCGAGGCCTGCACCGGCAGCGAGATCCCGATCGCGATCTCGATCGGCGTCGCGCAGTGGGATCGCGGCATCGGCGAATTCCCGGATCGCCTGATGGCCAATGCCGACCACGCCCTCTATGCCGCCAAGAAGAACGGCAAGAACGATTTTGCCGTCTACGATCCGTCGCCGCCGCTGTCGCCTGAGCCGATCGGCCGGGGCGAGACCGTGCGCCATTTCGCCTGAGGCCATGCTAGGTTGCGGTCACCGTTGGACCCGCATGATGATCGCTCGCCTGCTCGCGGCCGTTCTGGCCGTTTTCTTTCTGATCGCCCCCGCCGCTGCCGAGGATGCCGAGCTCGCAAAGCTCGCACGCGCCTCCGGCACGCCCGACATTCCCGGCCTGAAGCTGGTCTGGCTGGCGCCCTGGGGTGACGTCCGGAACGCAAGACCCTGGCGCAACATCATCGTGCACCAGACCGAAGGGCCGGCGGGCTCGGCGCGCGGCGGTGCGCAAGCGCAAGCGAAGACCCCGACCCGGCGCGGCGTCACCGTGTGGGTGGAGACCGACGGCACGGTCTATTGGGCGGTCGCGGAAAACCTGGTGCCGACCCATGGCGACGGCGCCAACCGCAACGACAGCAAGTATATCGACAACAGCGCGACCTATCGGCAAGTGGTGCGCGACAATTCGATCGGCGTCGAGTTCGCCGGCAATTATCCTGATGTGACGACCGGTCCGACCGACGCGCAGGTCGCGGCGTGGCGCGTGCTCGTTCAGGTCCTGCGCGCGCGCTACGACATCCCGCTCGACCGCGTCTATGCCCACAACTGGATCGACTACAAGGACGCGCGCCATTGCGAAGGCTGCTGGCTCGCGACGCTGGCGAGGATGTGGGGGGAGTAGGAGGTGCGCTCCCTCGCCCCGCTTGCGGGGAGAGGGTTGGGGTGAGGGGGACTCTCCATGGGGACGGTGAGAGTTGGACTCGCGGAGAGTCCCCCTCACCCGAATTTGCGCTTCGCGCAAATTCGACCTCTCCCCGCAAGCGGGGCGAGGTGAACGACCGGCGGCCCGGATTGGCTACACCGCCTGCGCCATCCAACCGAAGAACCGTCGCATCAATCCCGGCCGCCGCGGCAATTCCGGCGGATCATCGACCGCCAGCACGCGTTTGAAGAAGTAATCCAGAAACACCATGTCGTTCGGCTCGGTGACGGTGAATGTCTCCTCGCCGAAGAACACGCTGTAACTGAAGAAGAATGGCCCCATCAGCGGGATCGTCGCCGTGCCTGCATAGTCCTTGGAGATCACGAACTCCGACGGCTCGAGCCCGTGCTCGCGCATCGCCTGCTCGACCAGCGGCAGCTTGCGCATGAACTGGGGAGAGAAGCCGCCGACGGTGGATTGCAGGATGATCGACACGGTGCGTGTCCGTTCTTGTGATGTGATCCGACCATCATGTGTCGGGCGACCCGTCATAGGCGTTCAAGTGCCCCCGCCAGCTTCGCGAAGCTGCCGCAGCTCACCCAACAAAAAAGCCGGCGTTGCCGCCGGCTTTTTCTCTTTCTCGATCCGCCAATCTCTTGCCGCGGAAACGCCCCGCTTAGTGCGCGGCTTCCAGCGCGGCCTGTTCGGCCCTTGCGATCGTGCCCTTGACCGCGGACTGCACCTTCTCGAAGGCGCGGACCTCGATCTGGCGGACGCGCTCGCGCGACACGCCGAACTCGGCAGCAAGGTCTTCCAGCGTCATCGGCTCATCGGCGAGGCGGCGCGCCTCGAAGATGCGGCGTTCGCGCGGGTTGAGCACGCCCATGGCGCCGTTCAGCGCGTCACGGCGTTCGTCGTACTCCTCGTGCTCGGCCAGCATGGCTTCCTGGTTGGGCGTATTGTCGACCAGCCAGTCCTGCCATTCGCCGGCTTCGCCGTCGTCGCGGATCGGTGCGTTGAGCGACGCGTCGCCACCGAGGCGGCGGTTCATGTCGATCACGTCCTGATCGGTGACGCCGAGGCGCTTGGCAATGATCTTCACCTGGTCGGGACGCAGATCGCCCTCGTCCAGCGCGTTGATCTTGCTCTTCGCCTTGCGCAGGTTGAAGAACAGCTTCTTCTGGTTCGCGGTGGTGCCCATCTTCACGAGCGACCAGGAACGCAGAATGTACTCTTGAATCGACGCCTTGATCCACCACATCGCATAGGTGGCGAGACGGAACCCCTTTTCGGGTTCGAAACGTTTCACCGCCTGCATCAGGCCGACGTTGCCTTCCGAGACGACCTCGGAGATCGGCAGGCCGTAGCCGCGATAGCCCATGGCGATCTTGGCCACGAGCCGGAGGTGGCTGGTGACGAGTTGGTGCGCCGCGTCGCGATCGTCATGCTCGCGCCAACGCTTGGCGAGCATGTATTCCTGCTGGGGTTCCAGCATCGGGAACTTGCGGATCTCGGCGAGGTAACGGGAAAGGCCGGATTCTCCATTGAGGACCGGCAAAGCAGCGGTACGGGCCATACTGAAGCCCTCCAAAGGTTCAGGCCCCCGATAGCGGCGGGCCAGGCAGACGACCGCTGTGTTAAAGCCGGCCGTAGCTGCGATGTTCCGTTGGTCATTTCCAACGCAGGCGCAATATACCCCATGGGGGGGCAAAAAGGGAAGGATTGCTGACGTCACGACCCCGTGTGGCAGCTATAATCTTTTGTAATGTAACGCTTTTCTTAAAGGGCCTGCGTCATACCGCCGCTTTGAGGGTGCTCTGGAGGAGAAGCAAATCCTCCGGCAAAGCCGCCTCCCAGTGGAGTAATTCTCCGGTCCTCGGGTGCTCCAATACCAGCAAATACGCATGCAGGGCCTGCCGCCCAAGCGCGGCCAGAGCGGCCTGCGACGAGGGCGCCAACTGGTTCGCCTTGGTCTTGAAATGCGGGCCATAGACGGCATCGCCCATCAGGGGATGGCCGATATGAGCGAGGTGGACGCGGATCTGGTGGGTGCGCCCGGTCTCGAGCTCGCAGGCGAGCAGCGTCGCGATCGGCTTGCCGTCGCGTCCGTTAAAACTCTCCAGAATCTCCCAATGCGTCACCGCCTCGCGGCCGCCCTGGCGCACCGCCATCTTCTCGCGCGCATGCGGATGGCGGTCGATCGGAGCGTCGACGGTGCCGCGATGGCGGCCCGGGACGCCCCAGGCAAAGGCCATGTAGCCGCGGCGCATCGCACCGGTGCGGCCGTGGTCGGCGAATTGCGCGGTCAGCGAGGCATGGGCGAGGTCGTTCTTGGCGACCACCATCAGCCCTGTGGTGTCCTTGTCGAGTCGGTGCACGATGCCGGGCCGGCGCACCCCGCCGATGCCCGACAGCGAAGAGCCGCAATGGGCGATCAGCGCGTTCACCAGCGTACCGGTCTCGTGGCCGGCCGCGGGGTGCACCACCAGCCCCTTCGGCTTGTTGAGGACGACGATGTCATCGTCCTCGAACACGATATCGAGGGCGATATCCTCCCCCTTCGGCTCCGGCGGGGCCGCCTCCGGCACGTCGATTATGATCGTATCGCCGGATGTGACGTGATAAGCGGGGTCGCGGACCGCGGAGGCCTTCAGGCTCACCGCGCCCGCCAGGATCAGGGCTTTCAGCCGCGATCGCGACAGGTCGGTGAGGTGTGCCGCCAGCACGCGGTCGAGCCGGGCCGACCCCTCGTTGCCGGCGACGACAACCTCCAACCTTTGCGCAGAGCCAAAATTTTCCATGACGACGACTGATACCGCTGTTCCCGAACCGAGCCCCGAGCAGGCCGCGCTGTTCGCGCGGGTGCGGCGGATGATGCTGATCGCGGGGTTGACCACGGCGCTGGCGATCTGCGCCGTGCTGATCGCGGTGGGCTACCGCCTTTTCAAGTCGGAGGGAAGGGCGGCCGAGGCGGCCAGCGACGTCACCGCCATCCTGCCGAAGGGCGCCAAAATCGTCTCGACCGGCCTCGCCGGCGACCGCCTCGTGGTCAGCCTGGATGTCGGCGGCGTCATCGAGATCCGCACCTTCGACGCCCACACGCTCAAGCCGGCCGGGCGGCTGAAATTCGCCAATGAGCCGTAAAAGGCTCCTCGGGGTCCTTGCGGCGGACAAATTTCGAGGCTATTGGCTAGCCCTCACGCTCCCTTCGTCTAGCGGTTAGGACGCGGCCCTCTCAAGGCTGAAACAGGGGTTCGATTCCCCTAGGGAGCGCCAAATCCGCGATATTCCTCGACTTTTTGCTGCGACCCCATCCGACGGCGGCCCGGTCCGGCCGCGCGATCTCGCTTGGTCATAGTTGCGCGCCGCAGCGTCGGCGCTGATGAAGCGATCGAGTGAGCCCGCCCCGACATTAACTCCGGCGCAAAGTAAGCCACATCGCGCCGTCGCTTCTGTGCCGCGCGATGGTTGCATGACGAGCGCGTGGCTCGGGCTCCCCTCAACGCCCGTTTGAGCGGCGATCGCGAGAGAGCCCTGGCCGCAAGTTCAGTGATGCGCCGAAATGCTCCTGACGGTCTCGGTGAGCATATCACCGGACGCGGAATGGCCGACGTCGCCCAGGCTGATGATGCCGACCATCCGCTTGCTCTTGTTGATCACCGGCAGCCTGCGGACCTGCAGCTTCTCCATGTGATGCATCGCCTTGGCGAGGTCATCGTCCTCGCGGCAGCAATGGATGCCCTCGGTCATCACGTCGCTTGCCGTCGCGCGGCCGGCATCGAAGCTGTGGCTCGCGAGCCCTTTGCAGACGATATCGCGGTCGGTCACCATTCCGACCAGCTTGTCATCCTCGCCGATCGGAATGCAGCCGATGTCATGCGCCCGCATCAGTTTGGCAATCTCGGTGATTGGGGTGTTGGGGCTGACCCAGTCGACACCCTTGTGCATCACGTCTTTGACTTTCATGGCGAGCCTCCGTTCGTGGGTTTCAAGTGCGTTGATGCATGCAACGGCACCCCCAATCTTCCGAACTCCGACCAGACAAGCGCAGACACTCTCGCCGCCACCCTGCGGAACAGTATGACGGCGACCTCACGGCCAGAGTTCCCGCCCAGGATCGCAACGGCAATCGGCGGTCTACAAAACCTCAGTCATGCGCGCTGAAGCGCCCGTGCGGTGCGTTGGCCGTCAGGCGCGCAAACTGCGCGTGACCCATATGGAGCAGCGTCTCATGATCGCCGGCTTCCATATAGATGTCTGGCTGTGCCTCGATGCTGTCCTCGACGATCATGTCCAATCCGTAGCATTTGCCGACGGCGGGAACCGCACCGTGTGCACAGTCGCTGAATAGCCGATTGACCTCGGTTTCATTGGCCATTTGGACATTGTCGCCGAGGCTTGTCCTCAGGTCCGACAGGCGGAGGTGATGCGATGCGGGCAGGATGGCCAGCATGTATCCGCCGTCGCGCCGCAACACGATGCCCTTGGCGAGGCGGTCGCCCGAGATATGGCATGCCTCGGCCGTTCGAGCGGACGTCATGCTGAGTTCGTGCGGGATCACCTCGTACTGGATGTTCTCAGCGGCGAGGTATTTCTGGAGCGTGGGAGCAATGGCCATGGCATCACCTCCGATGCGGAATGCAAACCATCCACCGCGAGGTCGACCCTGCAGACTCTCGCCATACGATGGGCGGCTGCCTGACTAGAGACCCAACATAGGTCTTCCATCCGCAAGCTGCAATTCAGCGTTCGCGGTTTTCTTCTGCGCGGAGCGCCATCGGTCGAGACTGGCACTCAGGGGCAAGCTTCGCGCATGGCTCGGCACAGCCTCTCTCTCACGCCGTTGTGCCGTCGATCGAGCGGCGGATCACCTTCTGCACCTCCGAATTCGATAGGAACAGGTCGTGGTTGATGATGCCCCAGCCTTCCTGGGAGGCATCGACCACACGCACGCCGAGCCGCGCGATGACCGCTTTCTCGGCCGCGCCGACCCGCGTCATGCCACCTGCGAGCTGTCCCGACAGCGCGAGTGCGCGATCGTTCGTCGCGGCGATCACGGTGATCTTGCCGGCCAGCGGGCCGATGCGCTGGATCGCCGACGAGAACACGTCCATGTCGATATCAGGCGCGGCAAACACCACGGCGCCGATCTTGCTCGTGACCGTGTCGCCGTAACGAGCGTGGAGCTGCCGCAGGCTTTCGAGCGTCAGCATGGTTCCCATGCTGTGGGCGACGATGTGCACGCGGCCGGCGCTTGGCGCGGACACCAGCGCAGAGAGTACGCGTTCGAAATCGTCGCGCGACCACATCGCGCTGTCGCGGTCATAGGCGTAGTCGAACAGGCCGGCCTTGGAGGGCCAGGAGAACACCATGGTCCGGCCGCGGAACTTGATCCCGTCGGAGAGATGGGCGCCGTCCAGCACGGCCGTCTCGAATGTCTGCTTGAAGCCATGAACATAGATCAGCACGTCTCCTGTCCCGGCTTGCGCAGCAAGATCGCCAGCGTCGGCCGGCACCGCTTCGACCCGATCAAGGCGCCAATCGCCAAGTCCAACGGAGGCGAGGGAAAGACGGCTCTCGTCCGGCGCCGCAAGCTTGGCCCGCGCGACCGTCATGGCCGTCGCGCGTTCCGGCCCAAACCAGGGTTTGGCACGGGCGCCGTTGACGGGCTTGCGCGTGGTGGTGACGAGCACGGTCGGGTCGACGGAGAGGGACGAGGCATCGAAGCGCGCGCCGGTCGCACCCAGGCCGGCGCATCCGCCGAGCGCGAGGGCACTCCCTGCCGACATAAGTCCGCCGAGGAAAGCGCGGCGAGAAACGGAACGACGGGAGTCGCGTTGCAGAGGACGTCGGACGATCACTGGGAACCTTTGGGAACTTTGCCCACCTCACGCCGCCCCGCCTAGCTCACTGAATGACAATGCAGGCGAGAAGACGGCGGAGCCGGTTCGCGGTCCAGATCAGCCGATAATCCCGATCGAATGGAGCGCGCACCACTCGCGTAACGCCTGCTCAGTGGCTAATGCCGCGAAGGCAAGCCGGTTTGTGTGGAGGCGAGTCCACGCTCGAGAAAGCTCGATATCGAACCTGGATACGCCGGTCAGCCCGACCGACGCCATTCATCCGCCGTCAGTAGTTTCAACTGGGCGAAATAAGTCTCATTCGGGTCCTGATCGGGCTTCGTCTCGACGTTGTCATCGCCCGATTTGGTCTCGCGCATCAGCTCGTTCATGTGTCCGGCAAGCACCGAGCCGATCGCATGGATGGCTTCGTGACGATCGAGTCCTTCGGACATCAACCGCTGCGCCTCGCTACGCACCGGCAGCGTGGGATCGGCAATTTGGCTCTCGACGATCACATGAAGAATAGCGTGCACTTTCTCCCGCGGAAGAGGGATTCCGACGCGCCGATGGTAGGCCATCACGAGATCAATCCGTTCCTCCTCGTCCAGCACAACCCACAGATCCGGGTCTGGCTCCGTGAATGGATCGTACGCCGGGAGCGCTTCTTCGTCTTGAAGCGCCGACCGGAGAACGCTCGGTGTCTGCACACTTTGGGGCGAATCGGATGACAGATCGTCCAACCTTTCCGAGTCGAGGCAACACTTCTTGAACTTCTTGCCACTGCCGCAGGGGCAGGGATCGTTTCGTCCTATCTTGCGCGCATTTGTCATGCGGGTACCCGTGACAGAATTTGATTGGATCACAATATACCAAAGCAGCTTGATCTAACGAAGCGACGCCTTTTGCAATTCATCCCGGGGAGATCGAGACAAATTGTACCGTCGGGCAAAACAGCCCGATCCGCTGTCAACCCCTCTCCACAAAAATATTCCACTTTACCGAAATTCGGATTTGTCGTATGTGTCGGCCATTCCAGCCCACCAAAGGGGCGGTCGTACGTCGTTTCGAGCGCGGGCTGGGAGTTGCGGTGGACGCGGGCGGCGTTAAGGCGGAGCTTGCGTGTGCAGGGCGAGAGAACCTCGTGAGCATGCGTGACCTGCGAAGACGAACGGCGCCCATGTCCGGCGGAGCCTCTTGGCGAAGCCGGATGGCCTGCGTACGGCAAAACCGTGTGGTCCTGGCCGTCGTTGCTACGGTCAAGCCTTTCGCGGAGATGCGAGCGAGCCCAACCGGGCAGACTGCATCATCCAATTCGCGGGGCGAGGGAGGCCAGAAGGAAGGTTCGGCTCCCGGGAGAGCGCGGCATATTGGCCGTCAGACCATCGCGCAGGGAAGGCCTGGTTTCGGCTGCCCTGTGTCTCCCCTGTGCATTGCGTGTGCAATCTGTTCAGCACGGGGGTCTTTACGGGTGCCAGCTGGCGCCCGGCCTTCCCTGCGCCCTTTCCTTCGAGAGGGTGAGGAGAGCAGCATCACTCGGGCAAAACATGCCGCGAGGACGCGGGCGCGCGTCCGCAGGTTGCCTGCGAAATGACCTTCCGTGCGAGCATGCTGCGTCGGCTTCAGTGGAGGTGGTCGTCGCTTCCGGAATCTGCCTTGATGCGATTTCGAGGTGGAGGGAGTGACGATATGAGCGGCTTGGTGATCTCTGGCGGCCGGGTGGTAGATCCCGCGGGTGGGATGGACGCCGTCGGCGACGTGGCGGTGGTGGACGGCAGGATCGCCGCGGTCGGCACGGGCCTTGGCGGCGCCGAGCGCGTGATCGACGCGACCGGGCTCGTGGTCGCCCCCGGCTTCATCGACCTGCACGCCCACGGCCAATCGATCCCGGCGGACCGCATGCAGGCGTTCGATGGGGTGACGACGACGCTCGATCTCGAGGCCGGCGTGCTGCCGGTCGGGTCCTGGTACGAGCGTCAGGCGAGAAAAGGCCGCGTGCTGAACTACGGCGCCGCCACCAACTGGGCGTTTGCGCGCATCGGCGCAATGACCGGCTCCAATGCGGAGAGTTCGCTGGAGGCGTTCGGCAACGCCATGCGCGACCGCCGCTGGATGGACAACGTGGCGAGTGATGCGGAGGTCGCCGGCATTCTCGAGCGTCTCGGGCGCGGTCTCGACGAAGGCGGCATCGGTATCGGCATCCTCAATGCCTACGCGCCGGGCGCCGGCGTGCAGGAGCTGACCGCGGTCTGCCAGCTCGCCGCCGCCAAGGACGTGCCGACCTTCACCCACGTCGCCTTCATGTCGCGCATCGACCCCGAGAGTGCGGTGGAAGCCTATATCCGTCTGATCGGCTATGCCGGCGCCACCGGCGCGCACATGCACATCTGCCATTTCAACTCGTCGAGCAAGACCGACGTCGAGCGTTGCCGCGTGCTGATCGCGAAAGCGCAGGCGCAGGGCCTGCCCATCACGGTCGAGGCCTATCCTTACGGCACCGGCTCGACCGTGCTGGCCGCCGCCTTCTTCAGCGACCCCGAATTCGTCGAACGCAACGGCACCGGCTACGACTCGGTGCAGCGCGTGACCGACGGCTATCGCTTCCACGACCGCGAGGAGCTCCTGAAGGCGCAGGCCGAAGAGCCGTCCTCGCTGGTGCTCTGGCACATCCTCGACATCGAGAACAATTCGCATCACCGCGACCTGCTCGACATGTCGGTGCTGTATCCCGGCGGCGCGATCGCGTCCGATGCGATGCCGTGGACGACGTCGGACGGCAAGACCTACGCCGGCGATGCCTGGCCGCTGCCTGACGATGCCACCTCGCATCCGCGCTCGGCCGGCTGCTTCACCCGCTTCATCCGCGAATGGGTGCGCGAGCGCAAGACCGTGTCGCTGCTGGAAGGCGTGCGCAAATGCGCGCTGATCCCGGCGGAAATCCTGTCGCAGAGCACGCCGGCGATGCGCGCCAAGGGCCGGCTAACGAAGGGCGCGGACGCCGACATCGTCGTGTTCGACTACGAAAAACTCTCGGACCGCGCGACCTTCACGGCGATGAACCGTCCGTCCGAAGGCGTGCGGCATCTCGTGGTCAGCGGCCAGATGCTGATCAGCGACGGCGTGCTGGACCTCGCGGCGCGTCCGGGTCAGCCGGTGCGCCGGCCCGTGGTCGGGGGCTGACCCGTGCCGGTCCCCATTCTCCTGGTGACGGGCTTTCTGGGGGCGGGCAAGACCACGGTCGTGAACCATCTCCTGGCGCATGCGGAGGGACGGCGGATCGCCGCGATCGTCAACGATTTCGGCGCCATCAACATCGATGCGGAGCTGATCGCGGGCGCCAGCGACGGCGTGGTCAGTCTCGCCAATGGCTGCATCTGCTGCTCGCTCGAAGGCGATCTGCTGCGCACGCTCTCGACGCTGCTGCGGCGCGATCCGAAGCCCGAACACATCGTCATCGAGACCAGCGGCGTCGCCGATCCCGCCGACATCGTCCGCAATCTGATGGACCCCGTGATCCTGCGCGAGGCGCCGCTGGAGACGGTGCTGTGCGTGATCGACGCCGCGACACCGCCGGCCGCACTGGACGACGCTCTCCAGCGCTCGCAATTGCGCGTCGCCGATATCGTGGCCTTGACCAAGCTGGATCTGGCGGACGAGGGCGCGGGGGCGCGGATGCGTCAAGCCATCCGCGCCTTGCGCCTTCCCGCCGTGGTGGTCGATGCGCCACATGGCGAGATTCCGTCCGCGCTCCTGTTCCCCGCGAACGTCGAGCGTGCGCCCGCGCCGCGTGATCCGGGCCCGAAACGACCGGCAGAAGAGCGCTTCGAGACGCTGAGCTGGACCTCGGACCGCCCGATCTCGCTGCCGCGCCTGCAGCAGGCCATCGGCCGTCTCGCGCCGAAGCTGGCGCGTGCGAAAGGCCTGTTCGAGACGGTCGAGCAGCCCGGCCGCCAGATGGTGTTTCAATTCGCCGCCGGCCGCGCCACGCTCGCCCCGGGCGATGCGCCCGCGCCGGGCGTGCCGCGCGCACGGATCGTCTTCATCGCCGAGCTCGGGGTGCTGTCGAAAGCCGAGCTCGACGGCATCATGGAAGCGTGCGTTGCTGGCGAGTAGGGCAATCCGCGCCGATCGCAGGGCGTATCAGGCGCCTCAATCCTCGATCGGCAGGGCACCGGCAGGTCCGCCCAGCTCACGCGAATTGCGCCAGCCCGTGACCGACGGACCAGTTCTCCTTGGGGGCATCGAGCACGTTCACGAACACGTCCTCGGGCCGGATACCCGGGCTTTCGCCGAGAAGGTCCGCGATCCGGCGATACAATGCCTTCTTCTGCTCGGGGGTTCGCGAGGCGAACACAGTGATCTGGATCAGCACCGCGTCGTCGCTGCGCTCGACGCCGTAGGCATTGCCGCAGCGGAAATTCGCCGGCTCATGCTCGGTGATGGCCATGAACGCGTCGTCCACGGGCACATTCAGCGCCTCGCGCATGGCGCGGTAGAGGCCGTCGAGAATCGCCTGCCGGTAGGCTTGCGGCTTGCCGGCGCGCATCGAGATGTGGAGCAGAGGCATCGCGCGTCCCTTTGCATGCGGGTCCGACCAGCAAGGCGAATGCGTACGCCGCTGTTCGGTCCAGTGTTGAAGCGGGCTATCAATTCCAATTGGTTTTTGACACGATGTCGAGAAAGCATGTTCTTGACGTCGTGTCAAATACTTCCCAAAGGAGCCGAGCTTGCGGCCGCGCGAATTCGACCATGACGATGTCCTGCGCATTGCGTTCGACCAGTTCTGGCGCAAGGGCGTGCGCGGCACCTCGCTGTCGGACATCGCGCGCGATGCCGGCGTCCAGCGCGGCAGCCTTTACAACGCCTTCGGCAGCAAGGAAGCGCTGTTCCTGCAGGCCTATGAACGCTATGCGGGGGATTATCTCCTCGCGCTGCAGAAGGCGCTCGGGACGGGCAGCCTGCGCAAGCGCCTCACCGCTTTCTTCGATCTGACCATCACCAACTTTCGCTCGGGCACGCCGCCGCGCGGATGTCCGACCACGCGCGGCCTGATGGAGCTCGGCGCCGCGGAAGGAGAGGGGTTGGACGAAGAAGCGCGCCAGGTATTTGCGGGCCTTATCTCGCGCATCACAGCACTGGTTCAGGACACGTTGTCGGCAGGCGCCGAGCGCGGCGAGTTCAACGGCAATGCCGCGGCCGCGGCGCTGCACATCGTCACCGTGACGCGCGGTCTCGCCGTGCTCGAACGTGCCTTCGGCGACGAGCCGCAATTGCGCAAGATCGCCGCGCATACCATCGATCTGCTGCTGGGCAGGAAGGGCGGCTAGCGCATGATCCGGAAAAGTGTGAAGCGGTTTTCCGGAAAGATCATGCGCAAACAACAGCCCTCAGCACAAGGCGAGCGCGTTGACCGCCCGCGTTGCCGCGGCTTCCTTGGCCGAGCCGACGAACGCGCAGACGATGGATTCGAGCTCGCCCGGCTGCTTGCTTCGCGCGACCGCCAGCAATCGCATCAATTCCGTCTCGTCCTTCGACAGCCGACGGCAGGACGGCGGCATGAAGCACAGTTCGCATGGCCGGCCGCTGCGCAGGATCCTGACCAGCGCGGCCACGCGCGCGACCAGCAGCGGACTGTCGGCAATATCAGGCGCCTCGTCGGCAAAGCGATAGGCGGCTTCCCAGCAATCGGAGGCGCCGGTCGTGTAGGCCGCCCCGATGAAGCGGAACAGCGACAGCGCGACGCGGCAGAAATCATCGTAGCTGTCGACGCAGGGGCGCGCTCCAAGCGCGGCCTGGAGCGGACAGAGCCGCGATGGGCCGGCGTCCGGCACCGAGGCGCAAATAGCTGGGGTCATGACCGATCTCGTCAGTGCAATGTCGGGCTTCCGACCAGCCAGCTCTTCATCGCCATGGTGCGGTCATGGTCGAGGGATCGCACCTGCCGGTCGGGCAGAATGAGGCCTGCCATGCGGAAGATCGTGGCGAGCCCCCGCACGGGCGCCAGCGCCCAATCGGCGCCGACCGGCGGCAGCCAGCTCTCGAATCGTTCGCGCACGATGTCGATGCGATCCTGTTGGGCCGCGGCGATGGCCTGCAGAATCCCGCGCTCGCTGTCCGACATGCGCGGACAGGTCGGGCAGTGCACTTCGATCGCGGTATGGGCCGTGCAGGCGAAGATCTCGATGATTGATTCCAGCGAGAGCACGGCATCGCCCACGCGGAAATGGTCGTACACCTCCTGGATATCCGCTGCGGTCGGAACGGCGCCTCCGCTGCGTGCCTTGGCCCGGAATCCCCAGATGAAGAGCCGTTCCGCCGCACTGAGCGCGGGAAGGTCGAGAGATCCTGATGATGTCGATTGATGCATGAAACCTCTGGCCCTTGGCTGCGCTCACGCCACAGCTGGCGCTGATTGTCTGCATCGATCGTTCTGCCGGAGCCCTCTCCAAGTCAACGCTCGCAGGGGCGATATCGAGGTCTTCTAGTTTTGAAGAGGTTTATATTCGAAGACGGGCGCGGCGCCGCGAGGGTGCGAAAACCGTGCGCGGCCGCCGGGCTTCGGCGGCCGCCTGGGAACCCGAATGCTTAAAGCTTTGCTAAGGGGATCGGGATAATCTGGCATGTCTGTCCCGCCAAATTTCGTGAGCTCCGATGATTTTCTCCCGCATCAGTTTCAAGCTGGTCCTGATTGTCGGCATCAGCCTCCTCGGCATGATCGCCCTGGCACCGATCGCCTTGTCGACCCTGCGCACGCAGATGGTCGCCGATCGCCAGGCCAAGACGCAGCAGATGGTCGATGTCGGCTACGGCATCCTCGCCCACTACCAAAAGCTCGAGAGCGAGGGGAAATTCCCGCGCGAGCAGGCCCAGGCCGCCGCGATCGCCGAGATCAAGAGCCTGCGCTACGACAAGGTCGAGTATTTCTGGATCAACGACATGGCCCCCAAGATGGTCATGCATCCGATCAAGCCGGAGCTCGACGGCAAGGATCTCTCCGAGATGAAGGATCCCGCCGGCAACGCGCTGTTCATGGGCTTCGTCGACGTCGTCAAGAAGCAGGGCGCGGGCTTCTACGGCTACCTCTGGCCGAAGCCCGGCTTCGACCAGCCGGTCGGGAAAATCTCCTATGTGAAGGGCTTTGCGCCCTGGGGCTGGATCATCGGCACCGGCATCTATCTCGACGATGTCGACGCCGTCTTCCGCCAGGCCGCGACGACGTTCGGCTATGTCTGTCTGGCCGTGCTGGTCCTGGTCCTCGGCGCGTCCTTCGTGATCGGCCGCAGCGTGACCCGGCCGCTGGCAAAAATCACCGCGCTGACCGAGCGGCTTGCCGCCGGCGACAGCGCGTTCGAGGTGCCCTATACCGACCGCAACAACGAGGTCGGCGCGCTCGCCAAGGCGCTGGCCGTGTTCAAGGACAATGCCTCGGCCGTCGGCCGCATGCATGCCGAGCAGCAGGAACTGAAGCAGAGGGCCGACGACGAGAAGCGCAAGGCCATGACTGACCTCGCCGGCAAGTTCGAGGCGAGCGTCCAGGCCGTCGTCCGCGACGTCTTCAACGAGGCGCGCGCGATGCAGCAGGCCGCGCAGGGCATGTCGGAAACCGCGGACAAGGCGACCGACCGCGCGAGCTTCGTCGCCTCCGCCTGCCAGCAGGCCTCGAGCAACGTGCAGACGGTGGCCTCCGCCGCCGGCCAGCTGTCGTCCTCGATCTCGGAGATCAGCCAGCGCGTCGCACAGGCCGCGACGGTGGCCGACAAGGCCGCCGCCGACGGCCAGCGCACCAACGACACCGTGCAGGGGCTGGCAGCGGCCGCGCACAAGATCGGCGAGGTCATCGACCTCATCAACCAGATCGCCTCGCAGACCAATCTGCTCGCGCTCAACGCCACGATCGAGGCGGCGCGCGCGGGCGAGGCCGGCAAGGGCTTTGCGGTGGTTGCGAGCGAAGTGAAGTCGCTGGCGAGCCAGACCGCGAAGGCGACCGACGAGATCGGCGCGCAGATCACCGCGATCCAGGCCGAGACCAACCAGGTCGTCGGCAACATCGAGAGCATCCGCGCCACCATCATGGAGGTCAACGAGATCTCCTCGTCGATCGCCGCCGCGGTCGAGGAGCAGGGCGCCGCGACGCAGGCGATCGCCCACAGCGTGCAGGAGGCGGCCTCCGGAACCGATCAGGTCTCGCAGAACATCTCCGGCGTCACCGACGCGACCGCGGCGACCGGCCAAGCCGCAGGCCTCGTGCTGCAATCGAGCGGCCGGCTGACGCAGAAGCTGCAATCGCTGGAAAACGAGGTCAGCGCTTTCGTCGCGGGCGTGCGGGCAGCGTAACGAAACGCGCTGCGAGAGACTTTCTTTTTCCGCGTCGCGGCATCGGCCGCGAGCCGATGCTGTTTTTCTTGACATGACCTCCGCCGTGCTCGACGTGTAGCGATGTCGATTGACGGCACGTGCGTGCCTTCGAAAAGAAAAGCAACACGGGAAAGACGTCATGAGCGCGGGCCTCAACGAGAAGGATTATCTCGCCACATTGCGTGGCCTGTGGGAGAAGGCCTGGCCGAACGGCATGCCGCGTTCGCCGAATTATCTGCACGGCGAAGTTCCCTTGACGGAATATCTGCGCGCCTGGGCGAAGCGCAGCCCGGAGCGGCCCGCAATCATCTTCTACGGCCACGTCACCACCTACGCGGAGCTCGACCGGCAGAGCGACCGTTTTGCGGCGCTGCTGCAAGCCAAGGGCGTCAGCAAGGGTGACCGCGTCGCCGTGTTCCTGCCGAACTGCCCGCAATTCCACATCGTGTTCTTCGGCATTTTGAAGCTCGGCGCGATCCATGTCCCCGTCAGCCCGCTGTCGCGCGCGTTCGAGCTGTCCTACGAACTGAACGACACCCAGGCCGATGTGATCGTGGCGCTCGACCAGCTCGTCCCCGTCGTCGAGCAGGTCCGCGGCGAGGTGCGCCTGCGCCAAATCATCGTCACCAGCTTCGCCGACGTCATTCCGGTAACGCCCGCGTTCCCCACGCCGGACTCGATCCGCGCGCCGCGCGTTGCGGTCCCGGGCGCGACCGATCTGCTGCCGACGCTGGCGGCAATGCCCACGCCTATGCCGCTGCCGCCGCCTGGGCTCGATGACGTTGCCGCGCTCAACTACACCGGCGGCACCACGGGCATGCCCAAGGGCTGCGTCCATACCCATCGCGACATGGTCTACACGGCCGCGGCCAATTACGGCATCTCGGTGCTGTCCGACGAGAGCAGCGTGTTCCTGTCGTTCTTTCCGGAATTCTGGATCGCCGGCGAGAACTTTGGCCTGATCTTCCCGCTGTTCTCCGGCGCGACGCTGGTGCTGCTGGCGCGCTGGGATGCCGTCGGCGCGATGGCGGCGATCGACAAGTACAAGGTCACGATCACCGCGATGCCGGTCGACGGCGCGGTCGAGCTGATGGACCATCCGCGCTGGAGCGAGTTCGACCTGTCGTCGCTGCAGCAGGTCCGCGTCGTCTCCTTCGTCAAGAAGCTCAACGCCGATTATCGCAAGCGCTGGAAGGGTCTGACCGGCACGATCCTGATGGAGGCGGCATGGGGCATGACGGAAACCCACACCTCCAACACCTTCACGGCGGGCTTCCAGGATGACGATTTCGACCTCAACAATCAGCCGATCTTCGTCGGCCTGCCGGTCCCCGGCGCCGAGTTCAAGATCACCGATTTCGAGACCGGCGCATTGCTGCCGCTCGGCGCGGAAGGCGAGATCCGCGTGCGCACGCCGTCGCTGCTGAAGAGCTACTGGAACAAGCCGGAGGCGACCTCCGAGTCGCTCGTCGACGGTTGGCTGCGCACCGGCGATATCGGCAACATCGACAAGGACGGTTTTCTGCACTTCCTCGGCCGCCGCAAGGAGATGCTGAAGGTCAAGGGCATGAGCGTGTTTCCGCCGGAGATCGAGGCGCTGCTCGGCCAGCATCCGAAAGTTCTGGGATCGGGCGTGGTCGGGCGCGACGATCCTGACAAGGGCCAGGTGCCGGTGGCCTATATCCAGCTCAAGCCGGAGGCGGTCGGCACCATCTCTGCGGAAGATCTGCGCGCGTGGTGCGCCGAGCGCATGGCCGTCTACAAGATCCCGGAAGTGCGTATTATCGATGCCCTGCCGCTGACGGCGACGGGCAAGGTGAAGAAGCAGGACCTCGATCCGAATCTTCCTGCTGCTGTCTGAATGAGAGAGACGATGTCGTTCAAGAAACTCCTGATCGCCAATCGCGGCGAGATCGCCATCCGCATCGCGCGCGCGGCGGCCGATGCCGGCATCGCGACCGTTGCGATCCATCCTACTGATGATGCGCTGTCGCTGCACGTGCGTGTGGCCGACGAGGCGGTCGAAATCCCCGGCCGCGGCGCCCGGGCCTATCTCGACATCGATGCGGTGGTGACGGCGGCGAAAAGCGTCGGGTGCGATGCCGTGCATCCCGGCTACGGCTTCCTCAGCGAGAACGCCGCATTCGCCAAGGCGTGCGCGGACGTGGGCCTCACCTTCGTCGGGCCGAAGCCGGCGGCGCTCGAATTGTTCGGCGACAAGGTCGCGGCGCGGCAACTGGCAAAGCGTTGCGGCGTGCCGATCATTGCCGGCACCAGCGGGCCGTCCTCGCTGGAGGAGATCACGGCGTTCTTCGCTTCGCTCGGCAGCCATGCTGCGATCGTGATCAAGGCCATGGCCGGCGGTGGCGGTCGCGGCATGCGTGTCGTCGAGAACGCATCCGATCTTGCGGAAGCCTATGCGCGCTGCCAGTCCGAGGCCAAGGCGGCCTTCGGCTTCGACGGCGTCTATGCCGAGCGGCTGATCCGACAGGCGCGGCATATCGAGGTGCAGATTATCGGCGATCGTCACGGCGCGATCTCTCATCTCTGGGAGCGTGAATGCACCATCCAGCGCCGGCACCAGAAGCTGATCGAGGTGGCGCCGAGCCCGTCGTTGAGCGATCCCTTGCGCGGCCGCATCATCGAGGCGGCCAAGCAACTTGCGTCGGCGGCGGCTTACGACAATCTCGGCACGTTCGAGTTCCTGGTCGACGGCACGGCCGAGGACAGTTTTGCCTTCATCGAGGCCAATCCGCGGCTGCAGGTCGAGCACACCGTCACCGAAGAAGTGCTCGGCCTCGACCTCGTCCGCGCCCAGCTCGCGGTCGCATCAGGCGCGACGCTCGCCTCGCTTGGCTTTGCGCAAGCTTCGATCCCGAAGCCACGAGGCCATGCCATGCAGCTTCGCGTCAACATGGAAACGCTGGACGAGACGGGCGCGACGCATCCGACCGGCGGCGTGCTCGCCGTTTTCGAACCCCCGTCAGGCCCCGGAGTTCGTGTCGATAGTTTTGGTTACGCCGGCTACAAGACCAGCGCGGCCTTTGACTCGCTACTCGCAAAAGTCATCGTGCATACGCCGGGCGAAGCCTGGCATGATGTGGTCGCGAAGGCATCGCGTGCCCTGCGCGAGTTCCGGATCGACGGCGTGGTCACCAACATCGCCTTCCTCCAGGCGGTGCTGGCGCATCCTGATTTCAGGACCAACCATATCGCGACCGATTTCATCGATCGCAATATCGCAAAGCTTGTCGATGCCGCCGATGGCGCGGCCAAGCCGCTTTATTTTGCGCCAACCGAAGCAAGTGGCGTTCACGGTGCCGAGACGCACATCGCGCAAGTGGTGCCTGAAGGCACGGTGATGGTCGCCGCACCGTTGCAGGGGACCATCGTCACCATTCAGGTGAAGGAGGGCGAGATCGTGCGCCCCGGCCAGCAGCTCGCCGTGATCGAGTCCATGAAGATGGAGCATCTGGTGATGGCCGAGCAGGGCGGCCGTGTCATGACGCTCGCCGCCGGCGACGGCGCCACGCTGATGCATGGCGAGCCGATCATGTATCTCGAGCCGCTCGACGTTGCGGCGGATAGGGCCACGGCCGAAGCCGACATCGATCTGGATCACATCCGGCCCGATCTCGCCGAGTTGATTGCCCGCCAGGCGAACACGCTGGATGCGAATCGCCCCGCCTCGGTCGAGCGCCGCCGCAACACCAACCAGCGCACCGCGCGCGAGAACGTCGCCCAGCTCGTCGATGACGGCTCGTTCATGGAGTATGGCAGCCTCGCGATCGCGGCGCAGCGCCGCCGGCGCAAGCTCGACGATCTCATCAAGAACACGCCGGCCGACGGCCTCGTGATGGGCGTTGCCACGGTGAATGGCGAGAAGTTCGGACCCGAGGGCGCGCGCTGCATCGTTGTGGCCTATGACTACACCGTGCTCGCGGGCACGCAGGGCCACATGAACCACAAGAAGATCGACCGCATGCTGACCCTTGCGGAAGACTGGCGCGTGCCGCTGGTGTTCTATGCCGAAGGCGGCGGCGGCCGGCCCGGCGACACCGACCGGCTCGGTATGACCGGGCTCGACGGTCCGTCCTTCGTGCAATTCGCAAGGCTCTCCGGCCTCGTGCCTGTGATTGGTGTCGTCTCCGGCTATTGCTTCGCCGGCAACGCCGCGATGCTTGGCTGCTGCGACGTGATCATCGCCACCAAGAACGCCTCGATCGGAATGGGCGGCCCTGCGATGATCGAAGGCGGCGGTCTCGGCGTCTATCATCCGGCCGAGGTCGGCCCGGTCTCGTTCCAGTCGCCGAACGGCGTCATCGATATCCTCGTCGAGGACGAGGAGGAGGCGACATCCGTCGCGCAAAAGTATCTGTCCTATTTCCAGGGCGCGGTGACGGAGTGGGAGGCCGCCGACCAGCGCCTGCTCCGACGCGCCATCCCCGAGAACCGGCTGCGCGTCTACGACATCCGCAGCGTCATCGATCTCGTCGCCGACAAGGATTCCGTGCTGGAGCTGCGCCGCGACTACGGCGTCGGCATGATCACCGCGCTGATCCGCATCGAAGGAAAGCCGTTCGGCCTGATCGCCAACAATCCGCGCCATCTCGGCGGCGCGATCGATGCCGATGCCGGCGATAAGGCTGCCCGCTTCCTCCAGCTCTGCGACGCGTTCGACCTGCCCGTCGTTTCGCTCTGCGACACGCCCGGCTTCATGGTCGGCCCGGAAGCCGAGAAGACCGCGATCGTGCGTCACGTCTCGCGCATGTTCGTGACGGGCGCGAGCCTCACTGTGCCGCTGTTCGGCATCGTGCTGCGCAAGGGCTACGGTCTCGGCGCGCAGTCGATGATCGGCGGCGGCTTCCACGCCTCGTTCTTCACCGCGGCCTGGCCGACCGGCGAATTCGGCGGCATGGGCCTGGAGGGCTACGTCCGCCTCGGCTTCCGCAAGGAGATGGAGGCGATCACTGATCCCGAGGAGCGCGAGACCTATTACCGCAACAAGGTCGCCGAGCTCTATGCCAACGGCAAGGCGGTCTCGATCGCATCGGTATTCGAGATCGACAACGTGATCGACCCCGCCGAGACGCGCCGCTGGATCATGGCCGGACTCCGTTCGGTGCCGAAGCCGCCGGCCAGGGCCGGGAAGAAGCGGCCATGCATCGATACGTGGTGACGGCGGTGCAGCAAGCGCGGGTCGCTTAAGGCACTCGTTATCCAAATCGTCATGCCCGGGCAGAAGCGCGAAGCGCGTCTTCGCGCCAGATGTCCCGGGCATCCACGTTCTTTCGCATCCGCGGTAACGCGTGGATGGCCGGGACAAGCCCGGCCATGAAGGCGCTGAGCCCGTGTGCCTTCATCCTCGTTCCCGGTTCCCGATTGACATCCCCGCCTGTGGTGCCAGACTTTGCACAATAATACAGGGTGGAGACGTCCGCGATGGCCAGCCTGTCGGCCTCGAACCATGTCGCCCGTGTCTTGTCCGTCGCCAATCAATTGGCCGACGTCGATGCCTCTTCGCGCATTGCCGATTCCTGGCGGCGCTGCCTGATCAGCCACAAGCTCGACCCCGCCCGCCAGGGACCGCCGCAGACGCTGACCGAGGCCGAGGTCCGGCATGTCGCCGAACCCATGGAGCAGCTGATCCAGCTCGCGACGCCGGAGCTCGAAGACCTCGCGCGGGTGCTGCGCGAGGCCGGCTATTGCGTCAATCTCGCTGACCCCAGCGCCACGATGCTGTGGAGCCGGCTACCCGGCCCGGCCGATACTGAAATCTTCATGCGCTGGAAGGTCTATACCGGCTCGAATTTTTCCGAGGCTTTCGAAGGCACCAACGGGCTAGGCACCGCACTCGCGGAGCAGAAGCCGATCCTGGTGCATCGTGACGAGCATTTTCGCGCGCAGTGGCACATGTTCTCCTGCGCCGTGGCGCCGCTGTTCGACCAGGCCGGTCGCCTCGCCGGTGCCGTGAACATCACCTCTTGCCGCGAGGATCTCGAGCGCGCTGCGCATCAGCTCGCGCTCGCGGTGACGATGGAGGCGACGCGGCGCATGGAGGGTGCGATCTTCCGCGGTCATTTCCGCAACGCCTGGATCGCGACTGTGCCGGGCGACGGCGGCAGCGGTCTGCTCGCCTATGACGACGATCGCCGCATCGTCGGCGCCTGCCGTTCGGCGCGCGCACTGCTGGGTCTCACCGACGGCCTGATCGCATCCGGCATCGATCTGTCGCGCTACGTCAAGTTCGATCATCATGCCGGCCGCGGCGCGGACGAGACGGTCGAGTTGCGCCGCGCCGATGGCAGTGCGTTAGGGCGAGGGCATGTTGCGCCGCCGCTGCGGGCGAGATCATCGGCGCGCCCGCTCGCACCGCGCCGCGATGCACCTGTCGATCGCTTCGACGCCCTGCATCGGCTCGCCGGCCGCGATCCCGGGCTGATCAGAAGCGTGAAGCGGCTCCGAAGCATCGGCGATCACAATCTGCCGGTGCTGCTCCATGGCGAGACCGGCGTCGGCAAGGATGTGTTCGCGCGCGCCATTCACGCCGCCAGCAACCGCGCGCGCAGCAATTATGTGGCGCTGAACTGCGCGGCGATGCCGGAGAGCCTGATCGACGCCGAGCTGTTCGGCTACGAGGCCGGCGCCTTCACCGGCGCGCGGCGCGACGGCTCGAAGGGCTTGATCGTGCAGGCCGACGGCGGCACGCTGTTCCTCGACGAAATCGGCGATATGCCGATCGCGCTGCAGACGCGCTTGTTGCGCGTGCTGGAAAACCGCGAGGTCTGGCCGCTTGGCGCGCTCAAGCCCGTCGCCGTCGACATCCGCCTCATCAGCGCCACCCACCGCGATCTCGGCCGCATGGCCGAAGAAGGCGGCTTCCGCGCCGACCTCTATTTCCGCCTGCGCGGCCTCGAGGTGCGGCTGCCGGCCTTGCGCGAGCGTGCCGACCGGGACGACGTCATCCGCCAGATCGCGCGCGAAGAGGCGCCGAACTGCAGGCTTTCGGACCAGGCGTGGTCGCAACTCTCGGCCTATTCCTATCCCGGCAACATGCGCCAGCTTCGCCACGTGCTGCGGCTCGCCGGTTGCACGGCGGAGAACGGGGTCATCACCGAGGCGGATCTGGATCTGCCGCCGTTCGGAGGGAGGGCGGCGGAGCCTGATCTTGCAGCGGCCGAACGCGCCACGCTCGTGGAAGCCTTGCGCCAGCATGGCGGCCGCGTGACGGCGGCGGCCCGCGCGCTGAAGCTCAGCCGCGCCACGCTCTATCGCAAGATCAAGCAGCTGAAGATCGAGACGGCGCAGTAGGGATCAGCTGCACGTGGCGCGCGTTCTCCGCTGGCTCGGAATCGTAGGGTGGGCAAAGGCGCGCTTGCGCCGTGCCCACCATCTCTAACCGAATGTTGCAGTACGTGGGCACGCTTCGCTTTGCCCACCCTACGATACTGTATTCGCAGCGAGAGTGACGATTAAGAAAAATCCGTCCAGCTCAGATGCCGTGAATCGAGGTCGCCGACCGTCACCGTTTCGCGCATCTCATGCGGCGTGTGAAAACTGCTGCGCAAGTACACCAGCGGCCCGGCCGCATCCGAATGCGAGACGCCGCGCACCTCGCCGACGAAGATCGAATGCGTCGTCGTCTCGAACTCCTGCGCCAGCACGCAGTCGAATGCGGCCACCGCATCCGTCAGCACCGGGGCGCCGGTCGCGCCGCGCGTCCATTGCCCGAACGCAAAACGGTCGTCGCCGTTGACGCCCTTCTGGCCGCTGAAGGTCAGCGCGAGCAGGGCGTGGTCCTCGTGCAGGAAGTTGATCGCGAACGCGGCTTCCTCGCGGATGCGCGCATGTGCGCTGGCGTTGCGGTTGACGCAGACGATCAGCGAGGGCGGGCTATCCGACAGCGAGCAGGCCGAGGTCACCGTCAATCCCGTGCGCTTGCCGTGCTCAGCGCCGACCGTGACCAGCGCGACGGCGCCGGCACATTGGCGCATCGCCTGCTTGAAATCCTTCACGTCGAGAGGATTGGCGTCGACCGTCACGCGGAAATCTCCGAAAACAGAAGCGGGTGCGACACGATTGCGCCGCACCCGTTGGGCGTCAAGCTGCCTTCTTCGCGGAGCCGAGATGCGCAAGGCGCGGCATCACCTCGTTCTTCAGCAGCGAGAGCGAGTGGTGCCAGGCTTCCGCCTTGTGCTTGTAGTCGAAGCCGAACACCAGCAGCACGCCGAAGCCGCCGACCTCGTCGTAGATCTTCTCGATCTTCTCGGCGACGGTCGCGGGCGAGCCGACGATCCAGTTCCGCTTGGCGCAATATTCGACCGTGACGTCGCTGTCGGGGACATCAGGGGCGTGCTTGAGATAATCCTTGAAGCCGAAATGGCCGAGCAGCGGCAGGAAGTACTCGCTCATCATCCGGCCCATCATGTCGCCGGTCGAGAGCTTCCAGGCTTCCTCGTCGGTGTCGGCGACGAACACCTCGCGCACCAGGCGCCAGTCCTGCCGGTTCGGCTTGCGCCCGGTCTTGGCGGCGCCGACCTCGACCGAGTCCCAATGGCTGGAGACATAGGCCGGGTTGAGGTTGAGGCTCATCGGGATGAAGCCGCGCTCGCCGGCGAGCTTCAGCGTGTCCGAGTTCTTCGACAGCCCGGCAACGCCGATCGGCGGATGCGGCGCCTGCAACGGCTTGATGTGGGGCTTGAGGAAGTCGAACATCGTGTCCGGCTTGGTCACCGTCCAGAATTTGCCCTTGTGAGTAAAGGGTGCCGGCTCGGTCCACAGCTTCAGGATGATCTCCAGCGCCTCGCGGGTCATGTCGCGGTTCTGCCCGCTCATGCCGTCAACGTTGAACATCGCCCAGTCGCTCGGTAGCCCCGAAGCTGCGACGCCGAAATTGAGCCGGCCCTCGGAGAGATGGTCGAGCATCGCGACGCGATTGGCGAGCTCGGCCGGGTGGTGATAGGGCAACAGGAAGCCGCCGGGTCCGATGCGCAGCTTTTTGGTCTGCATCAGGGCCTGCGCGATCAGGAGGTCCGGCGTGGGATTGGGTTCCCAGGGCGCGGTGTGGTGCTCGCCGACCCAGGCTTCCTGATAGCCGAGTTCGTCGAGCCAGCGCATGACTTGCAGGTCCCAGTCGTTCCCTTCCTTCAGGCCGCACTCTGGCGGATGCGAAGGCATCGTGAAATAGCCGATCTCCATGGGTTTCCTCATCTGATGTTGACGCGTCTTGTCGCGCGTTGACGGAGTTGAGTGGGAAGGCTTCAGCAAGCGCTGTGCCAGCACGGCGGAGCCTCGAATTGCGGAGAAAGGGCTGGTTTGCCCGCACAATAGCCGGTATCTCGGCGGTAGACCCGCAAGACGTCGTCTCATTGTCGCGAGACGACGTCCCGGCCGTGAGACGAGGACAGTTTCGAATGACCGAACCCGCTTATGTCGCGGTGGACTGGGGCACCAGCAGCTTTCGGCTGTGGCTGGTCGATCGTGCCGGCCAGGTACTGACTGAGCGCCGCAGCGGCGAGGGCATGCTCGCCGCGGCGAAGACCGGCTTTCCCGCCGTGCTGCAATCGCATCTTGCCGCGGTCGAGGCGCCGGATCATCTGCCGGTTCTCGTCTGCGGCATGGCCGGCGCCAGAAACGGCTGGGTCGAAGCCGGCTATGTCGACACGCCGGCGCCGCTGGCCGCCATCCTGAAACAGGCCGTGCGCGTCCCCGGCGAAGCCCGCGACATCCGCATCCTGCCCGGCATCGCGCAGCGCGAGACAAAAGCGCCGGACGTGATGCGCGGCGAGGAAACGCAGCTGCTCGGCGCGCTCGGCCTCAAGGCCGCGGGCGAGGCGCTGGTCTGCATGCCCGGCACGCATTCGAAATGGGTGCGCGTGAAGGACGGCGTGGTCGAACGCTTCTCCACCTTCATGACAGGCGAGCTGTTCAGCGCCGTCTCGCGCGAGACCATCCTGTCGCTCGCGGTCGCCGGCGCCGACGAGGCCGAGGATGTCGCGAGCTTCAAGGCGGCGGTGAAAGCCGCGTATGAGGCGCCCGCCTTTGTCGCCAATCACTTGTTCGGCGCGCGCTCACGCCAGCTGCTGTTCGGCGGCACGCCGGCCGCGGCGCGCGAGACGCTGTCGGGCACGTTGATCGGCGCCGAGCTGGCGGCGGGGCTCTCCGGCCCCGTTCCCCAAGCGGGCGTCGAGCTGGTTGCATCGGGGCGGCTTGCGATGCTGTACCGGCTGGCGTTCGAGGCGCTGTCGGTCAACGCAATTCCGGTCGACGCGGATGAGGCCGTCCGCCGCGGCCTGTCGATGGCGGCTGCCGCGATCTGGACGAAGCAGAAGGATTTTTGAGATGAGCGTTCCCTTTCCGCCGATGAAGCGGCCGCTGGTTGCGATCCTGCGCGGCGTCAAGCCGGAGGAGACCGAGGCGATCGTCGCCGTGCTGATCGAGGCCGGCATGACCGCGATCGAAATTCCCCTGAACTCGCCCGATCCGTTCCGCTCCATCGCAACGGCCGTGAAGCAGGCGCCTTCAGGCGTGCTGATCGGCGCCGGCACGGTGCTGACCACTGCGGATGTCGATCGTCTCAACGACGTCGGCGGCAGGCTGATGGTCTCGCCGAATGTGGACACGCAGGTGCTCGCGCGTGCGCATCAGCACGGCATGGTGACCTTGCCTGGCGTGTTCTCGCCGACCGAGGCGCTGCTCGCGGCGCGCTCGGGCGCATCGGGCCTGAAATTCTTTCCGGCCAACGTGCTCGGCGCATCCGGCATTGCCGCGATCCGCGCCGTGCTGCCGCCAGGCGTCATGATCGCCGCGGTCGGCGGCGTCTCCGATCAGAATTTTGCGGAGTACATCGGGGGCGGCGTCACCGCCTTCGGGCTCGGCTCCAGCCTCTACAAGCCCGGCATGAGCGCGGCCGATGTCGCAGGCCGAGCGAAGGCAACGATCGCGGCTTACGATCGGGCAATTCAGAAAGATTGAACGGACAATAAACTAGCCGTGATCCTGACATGGCCTATTGTGCCACATAGTGTCGCGATGCTGACGTTTTGCGCATCGCATTATGTGACTGGCTGAATCAGGAGACCGACATGGCGATCAACAACGTGGCCGATCTGTTCGTGGCAACGCTCGAGCAGGCCGGCGTCAAGCGCATCTACGGCATCGTCGGCGACAGCTTGAACGCCCTGACCGAATCACTGCGCCGCCGCGGCACGATCGAATGGATCCATGTCCGCCACGAGGAGGTTGCCGCGTTCGCCGCCGCCGGCGAAGCCGAGATGACCGGAAGCCTTGCGGTGTGCGCGGGCTCCTGCGGTCCCGGCAATCTGCATCTGATCAACGGCCTGTTCGACGCGCATCGCAGCCGCGTTCCCGTGCTGGCGATCGCGGCGCAGATCCCGACCGCTGAGATCGGCGGCGGTTATTTCCAGGAGACCTATCCGCAAAATCTGTTCCGCGAATGCAGCCATTATTGCGAGCTGGTGTCCGACCCGAGCCAGCTTCCTTACGTGCTGGAGAATGCCATCCGCGCGGCGGTGGGCCTGCGCGGCGTCGCCGTCGTCGCGATGCCCGGCGACGTCGCATTCCGTAGCCCGCCCAAGCGCGCGCTGTCGACGACGCGCGGACTCGCGCTGTCGGCGCCGAAGGTGGTGCCGCAGGCCGATGAGCTGCAGGCGCTCGCCGAACTCCTCAACGGCACCGAGCGCGTCACCCTGTTCTGCGGCCGCGGCTGCGCCGGCGCGCATGCGCCCTTGATGCAGCTGGCGGAAGCGCTGAAGAGTCCGATCGTGCATGCGCTCGGCGGCAAGGAGCATGTCGAGTACGACAATCCCTATGACGTCGGCATGACCGGCTTCATCGGCTTCTCCTCGGGCTATGCCGCCATGCACGCCTGCGACGCCCTGGTGATGCTCGGCACCGATTTTCCCTATAAGCAATTCTTTCCGACCGATGCGAAGATCGCGCAGGTCGACATCCGCCCGGAAAATCTCGGACGACGCTGCAAGATCGATCTCGGCCTCGTCGGCGACGTCAAGCTGACCATCGAGGCGCTGCTGCCGCTGCTGAAATCAAAGACGCAGCGCCAGCATCTCGACGATGCCGTCGCGCATTACAAGAAGGCGCGCGAGGGCCTGGATTCGCTGGCCAAGGGCACGCCCGGCAGCAAGCCGATCCACCCGCAATATCTCGCAAAAGTCATCAGCGACCACGCATCGGACGATGCGGTCTTCACCGCCGATGTCGGCACGCCCACGGTGTGGGCGGCGCGCTATCTCGACATGAACGGCCGCCGCCGGCTGGTCGGCTCCTTCGTGCACGGCTCGATGGCCAACGCCATGCCGCAGGCGATCGGTGCGCAGGCCGCCCAGCCCGGCCGCCAGGTGATCTCGCTGTCGGGCGACGGCGGTTTCTCCATGCTGATGGGCGATCTCATCACGCTGACGCAAATGAAGCTACCGGTGAAGGTCGTGATCTTCAACAACGGCGTGCTCGGCTTCGTCGCGCTGGAGATGAAGGCGGCGGGTTTCGTCGACACCAATGTCGACCTGGAGAATCCCGATTTCGCGGCGATGGCGCGCGCCATGGGAATCTTCGCCAAGCGCGTCGAGGACCCCGGCGAGCTTCCGGGCGCGGTGAAGGAGATGCTCGCCCATGACGGGCCGGCGCTGCTCGACGTCGTCACCGCCAAGCAGGAGCTGTCGATGCCGCCGACCATCACGCCCGAGCAGATCAAGGGCTTTAGCCTCTGGGTCCTGCGCGCGGTGATGAACGGCCGCGGCGACGAGGTGCTCGATCTCGCGAAGACGAACCTATTGCCGCGTTAGCCCCGCTTCACCGAAGGCGCGGGCAGTCGCTCGTGCCGGTTCTGGAAGCGTTGCCAGTGCATCACTGAGCCGATCAGCAGGGCCGGCACGAAGCCGAGCAGGATCAGGAAGTGCGGCAGCTCCTTCGGCGAGACGAAGGCGATGGCGATGTCCGAGATCAGCCAGAGCGCCGCGAACATCACCGCAAAGTCCGTTCGCGGGCAGCGCAGGTAGTAGAACACGGCGGTGATGACGATGGCGGGTCCGATCGCCACGCCGATCATGATCGCGGTCAGCTCCTTCGGCGTCAACGCGTCGAGCATCATCGAGGCCAGCAGCCAGAGTGCGGCGAACATGGCGACGATGTCGAGCGGATGCCGCAATCCAATACCTCTCGCGGGGACGTGCTATCGTTGTGGCCGGGGCTGCGGCCGTCAAGTCAAAATGCGCTTATTCCTCGTCACTTCCTGGCGTCGGGCGCAGCATGAAATGGCCGAAGGCGGTGGCGATCGGCTTGTCCGCATCGTCCTGCCAGGCGCGCGCCTCGAAGGCGACGATGCGCCGGCCCTGCTTCACGATCGAGACGTTGGCAAACGTATCGAGCGCACGGCCGGAGCGCAGATAGTTGACGGTGAGCCCGATCGGCTTCGGCGGCGCGGCGGCGCCGAGCTCGCGCGCGACGCCGATGATGGCCGTGGTCTCGAGGAAGGCCCCGGTCATGCCGCCGTGGATCGCGGGCAGGATCGGGTTGCCGATGATTATTGGCGAGAACGGCATCGTCAGCGTGCCGTCGTCATTGACGCGGATGCCGAGCGCGCGCGCGAACGGGCTGCGCGCGAACGGGCCATCCGGATCTTCCGGCGCCTCCAGCACCGGGATGCTGCGCGCATCCATCCTGCGGTCGGCGAGCATGTTGGTGCGGTTGGCACCGATCATGAAGCAGGCGGTCGCAGTCGCCACCGGATCGTCCTCGGATTCCTGATAGGCGGTGGAGCGCACGAAGGCGATCGAGCGCGTGGTGCGGTAGCACACCGAATGCGCCTTGATGTCGAGGCCCGGCGTCGCCGGCTTCTGATAGTCGATGCGCAGGTCAAGGGTTGCGATCGCGCGCGTGCCGTCGAGCGCAAGTTGCACCGCCATGCCGCAGCTCTCGTCCAGCATCGCGGTGACGACACCGCCATGCAGCACGCCGGTCTCGGTGTCGCCGACGAAGACGGGCCGGTAGGGCAGGCTCGACCAAGCCTCAGCTGGTGCAAAGCGATCGAGCTGGAGCCCGCTGATATGGCCGTAATCGGAGCGGCGGCCCTGGATGGCGTCGGCGAGTTCCTCGAATGGGAGCGTGGTCGGTATGGTGCTCATGGGGACGTTCTAGACCAGTGTCGGGCGCCGCGCAAAACCCCGAATTGGCCTCGACAGAGCAGGCCGAAGCACCGATGGTGAGCGCTCCGTTCGCCGACTAGCCGCAAGGAGCGCCCATGGCCGACCCCGAAACGCCTGCCAACAATCAGGGGCCCGTCACCATTTCGAGCTCCAGCTCGGAGCGGGCGCCGATCATCTATTTCGACGGCGCGTCCTGCTTCGGTCATCACAACGGCGCGATCCAGATCGAGCTCGCCGCGAACTTGCTCATGCCGGTCGGTGCCGCGGTCAGGGTCGACGTGATCCAGACCGCGCACCTGCGCTGCAGCGTGGCCGCCGCGCTGGCGCTGCGCGAAGCCCTCGACAAGGCGCTGGCGATGTACCGGCAGGGCCAGCAGCAGCCGGTGACGGAGGAGATCCCGACGGTGAAGAATTGAAGCTGGTGGTGCGACTGCGTCGGCCTTCATGGTTCGAGACGCGCCGCAAGGCGGCGCTCCTCACCATGAGGGTCTAAGATATCGCTGCGAAATCAGACCTCATCCTGAGGAGCCCGCCAACGGCGGGCGTCTCGAAGGCTGGCCGCAAGCGCAAGGCTGAAACAAACAGCCAAGCCTCAGCCTACATGCACCTTCGGCTTCTTGCCGCCGTTCCACTTGCCGTCGAGCGCGCGCTCGATCTGGGCGGCGAGTTGCAGCAGCAGGCCGTCATTGGCCTGCTTGGCGATGGCCTGGATGCCCAGCGGCAGGCCGTGGTCTTGCGTCGCCATCGGCATCGAGATCGCCGGCATGCCGCAGAGATTGGCCAGCGGCGTGAAGGCAAAGAAGCGCCAGAGATTGTCGAACCAGTCGCGCACATCGGGGTTGTCGGAAATGGTGAGATATTCCCTGGTGCCGACCTTCGGCGTCGGCAGCGCGGTGATCGGCGTCAGGATCACGTCCCATTGCTCGAAGAAGGCGCCGAAGCCGCGCGATGTGGTGTTGAATACGCCCTGCATTTTGGCACGCTCGGCGAAACTGGTGTGCCGGCCGGCTTCCCAGATCCGGATGTTCATCGGCTCGATCAGATCCTCCGGAGGTCTTTCCAGCCCGCGGGCGGCGAGCATGTTGGAGATCACCACGGCGAAGTTCGAGATGTAACAGGTGGTCTGCGCCTCGAATGCAGCGGGAAGGTCGATCTCCGGCAGCGCATAGTCGACGTGATGGCCGAGGCCTTCGAGGAAGCGTCCGGCCTTCTCCAACTCGGCTGCGATCTCGGGCGTCGCGGTGTAGTTGCCCCATGTATGGGACAATGCGATGCGCAGCTTCGAGGGATCGCGCTTGATCATCTCGGAATAAGGCTGCGCCGTGGTCCAGAACGGCATGAACTCGCCGGGCGCGGGCCCCCGCGCATGATCGACGAAGGCGGCGGTGTCGCGCACGCTGCGCGACTGGCAGCCCTGGATCGAGACGAGGCCGGTGAGGTCGGACATGTGCGGGGCCAGCGAGAACACGCCGCGCGAGACCTTCAGCCCGATATTGCCGTTGACGCCGGCGGGAATGCGGATCGAGCCGCCGCCGTCGGTCGCATGCGCGATCGGCACCACGCCGGCCGCGACCATCGCGGCGCTGCCCGCCGAGGAGCCGCAGGTGGTGTAGTCGGTATTCCAGGGATTGCGGGTGACATAGACGGCGGGATTGTCGGCCGAAGAGCACACGCCGAATTCCGGCGTCGTGGTGCGTCCGATCAAATTGAGGCCGGCTTGGCGGAATTTGCCGGTGAGGAACGTATCGGCCGCGGCGCGATTGCCGCTCATCAACAGCGAGCCCATTTCCTGCAGCCGGCCCTTCATGGTCGGCCCGAGGTCCTTCATCAGGAAGGGCAGGCCGGCGAACGGACCTGCGAGATTGGCGCCGTCCTTGGCGGGATCGGCGATCACGTCCTCGAACAGCTCGACCACGCCCGACAGCGCCGGATTGACCTTGGCGACACCCGCGGCAGCCTGGCGCGCCAGCTCCTTCGCCGTCAGCTCGCCCTTGCGGACACGCCCCGCCAGCGCGACGCCATCGTGCTGCGCCCATTCCGTCCAGCTCATCGGCAACGTCATGAAGTCCTGATCTCCTTAAGATGCGGCGCCACCTTTTTCGCAAGGGACCGCTTGAATCAACTGAGCCGGCACGAGGGGCAGGGTTGCACGGGGCGGAGAGGTCGCAAGGCGGCGTCATCCCAATCCGGCAGTTGTCCGATCGTTGCAACCCGGAGGAGCCTGTAGCACGGATGGAGCGCAGCGTAATCCGGGGCCGCTCGCCCGGCATCTGGCACCGTCCCGGATTACGCTGGCGCTCCATCCCGGCTACGCGCCATCGTCCTGTGTCGCCGGCTGTCAATTGCCGCGCACAAAAAATATACCACTTTACCGAAATTCGGTTTCGGCGTATGTGTCGGCCATCCTGATCCGGCGAAAGGGGCGGTCGTACGTCGTCACGAGCCGCGGATCGGGGAGCGGTGGACGCGCAGCGTCGTGCACGAGAGGCGGGAGCAGGGCGGGATGACCCCCGTGAGGTCCAGGCTTCGTGCGGGAACGGCGCTTCAAGCGTACGGCCAAATCGCGTGGTCCTGGCTGTCGTTGCTACAGCCAAGCCTTGCGGAGGTGCGCCGAGCCCGACCGGGCGAAGCGCGCCGCCATCCGTGAGGTGACGGAGGCAAGCAGGAACTCGTCTCCGGGGAGAGCGCGCCATAGGCCGTCAAACATCGCGCAGGGAAGGCCGGACGTTTCGGCTTCACCTGTTCATCCGTTGTGCATTGCGTGTGCATCTCATCGCACGACGGACCCGCGGGTGCCAGTCGGCGCCCGGCCTTCCCTGCGCCCTTTCGTTGAGGGCGCGATGCGGAGCGCAAAGCTCGGGCGGAAGCGCCGCGAGGAGGTGAAGGCATGTCTGCAACATACAACCGGCGTCGTGGGTGGGCAAAGCGACTTGTCCGCCATAGCTCGAAGAGCGACGGCGGAAGCTACCCACGCATCTCGTGCCGCGTTTGAATTTGGTGGGCACGGCGCGGTGCGCCTTTGCCTACCCTACGGCACCGTGTCTGCCGCATACACTCGGTGTCATCGCCCGCGCAGGCGCATCCGGGATCCGCGAGGGTGTTCGCGCGCCGTCCCCACGAATGTGGCGAGATCGCATCGGTTCGACAAAAAATCCCCTGTCGACGGTCCGCCGCAGTACCTTGATGAATCAACCCCGGTTGGTCCATAAGCGGCGTCCCGTGGCCGGTGGTTCGCCCCCGCGTTGCGTGCTTGGATAGAGGAATTCTCGCGTGGCAAATATCAACCAGAAAATTGCGCAGGAGCTTGGGGTTCGGGCGGAGCAGGTCGAGGCGACGGTGACGCTGCTCGATGGCGGCGCCACGGTTCCCTTCATCGCCCGCTACCGCAAGGAAGCGACCGGTGCGCTCGACGACGCGCAATTGCGCACCCTGGAGGAGCGCCTGGGTTACCTGCGCGAGCTCGAGGATCGCCGCAAGGCCATCCTCGAATCAGTCCGCGAGCAGGGCAAGCTCGATGCGGCGCTCGAGGCCTCCATTCTCGCCGCCGACAGCAAGGCCCGTCTCGAAGACATCTATCTGCCGTTCAAGCCGAAGCGCCGCACCAAGGCGGAGATCGCCAAGGAGGCCGGCCTCGAGCCGCTCGCCAACCAGCTGGTGGCGGAGCCCACCAACGATCCGAAGGTGGTGGCCGAAGGCTTCATCAACGCCGAGAAGGGCGTTGCGGATGCCGCCGCCGCGCTCGACGGCGCCCGCGCCATCCTGGTCGAACGCTTCGACGAGGACGCCGACCTGATCGGCGCGCTTCGCGAGGAGATGTGGACCAACGCGCGCATGGCCTCCAAGGTGCGCGACGGCAAGAAGACCGAGGGCGAGAAGTTCGCCGACTATTTCGAGTTCTCCGAGCCGCTGACCAAGCTGCCCTCGCACCGCATCCTCGCGATGTTCCGCGGCGAGAAGGAGGAGATTCTCGACCTGCAGATCCAGGCCGAGGCCGAGGCGCCGCCGCCGGGCGTGCCTAGCGCCTATGAACTGAAGATCATGAAGCGGTTCGGCATCGCCGACCTCAAGCGCGCCGGCGACCGCTGGCTGATCGACACTGTGCGCTGGGCCTGGCGCACCAAGATCCAGGTGCATCTCAACATCGACCTGCGCATGCGGCTGTGGAACGCCGCCGAGACCGAGGCCGTGCGCGTGTTCGCCTCCAATTTGCGCGATCTCCTGCTGGCCGCGCCGGCCGGCACCCGCGTCACCATGGGGCTCGACCCCGGCTATCGCACCGGCGTCAAGGTTGCCGTCACCGATGCGACCGGCAAGGTCGTCGATACCGCCGTGATCTATCCGCACGAGCCGCAGCGGCAGTGGAACGAGTCGCTTGCGATCCTCGGCAAGCTTGCATTGAAGCATCGCGTCGAGCTGATCGCGATCGGCAACGGCACCGCCTCGCGCGAGACCGACAAGCTCGCAGGCGATCTCGTCAAGGGGCTGGCCGAGCTGAAGATGACCAAGATCGTGGTGTCGGAAGCCGGCGCGTCGGTCTATTCGGCTTCGGCTTTCGCCTCGGAGGAATTGCCCGGTCTTGACGTCACCCTGCGCGGCGCGGTCTCGATCGCGCGGCGCCTGCAGGATCCGCTCGCCGAGCTCGTCAAGATCGAGCCCAAGGCGATCGGCGTCGGCCAGTACCAGCACGATCTCGGCCAGGCCAAGCTCGCAAAATCGCTCGACGCCGTGGTCGAGGACTGCGTGAACGCCGTCGGTGTCGACGTCAACACCGCGTCCGCACCGCTGCTTGCCCGCGTGTCGGGCGTCGGCTCAGGTCTGGCGCAGAGCATCGTGGCGCATCGTGACGCCAACGGCCCGTTCAAGTCGCGCAAGGCGCTCAAGGACGTGCCGCGGCTCGGGCCGAAGGCGTTCGAGCAGTGCGCCGGCTTCCTGCGCATTCTCGGCGGCGAGGACCCGCTCGACGCCTCCGGCGTGCATCCGGAAGCCTATCCGGTGGTGCGCCGGATCCTCAGCGCCACCAAGAGCGACATCAAGGCGCTGATCGGCAGCAGCGAGATCGTGCGCACCTTGAAGCCGAAGGATTTCGTCGACGAGACCTTTGGTCTGCCGACCGTCACCGACATCTTGAAGGAATTGGAGAAGCCCGGCCGCGATCCGCGTCCGGCGTTCAAGGCCGCCGTGTTCAAGGAGGGCGTCGAGGAGATCAAGCATCTCCAGAAGGGCATGATTCTCGAGGGCACCGTGACCAACGTCGCCGCCTTCGGCGCCTTCGTCGATATCGGCGTGCACCAGGACGGCCTCGTGCACATCTCCGCGATGTCCAAGACCTACATCAAGGACCCGCGCGAGGTGGTGAAGCCCGGCGACATCGTCAAGGTCAAGGTGCTGGACTTCGAGGTCGCCCGCAAGCGCATCTCGCTGACCTTGCGTCTCGACGACGAGGTCGGTGCCAAGAAGGACGCCCCCGGCATGCAGCGCGACAACAGCGCGCGCAACCCTTCCCGCATGACGTCGTCCGCCCCGCGAAAGCAGGAATCCTCCGGCGGCGGCGCCCTCGCAGAAGCGCTGCGCCGCGCGGCGGAGAAGAACAACGGCAAGCGGGCGTGACATCTTGACCTCTCCCCGCCCTTTGCGGGGAGAGGTCAACTTCTGGATGTACGGAGAGCTCTCTCCACATCGTCATTGCGAGCGTAGCGAAGCAATCCAGAATCCCTCCTCGGAACGACTCTGGATTGCTTCGTCGCCAGGGCTCCTCGCAATGACGGGGAGAGAGTTGGGCTCCGCCTCCCTAACACTCGCGTCAGAATCTGGCGCGTTTGTAAGTTGAAGGCGCCGATCTCTTGCTCTCATCTGATCATCCTCGTGCGACGCGCTAACCGCCGCACTGCAAGGAGGATGCTTCGATGAACAACAGGCTTCTCAAAGGCTTCACCGCGGTGACGATCGCCGCGGCGATGGCGCTCGCTTCACCGGTGCTCGCCCGTGGCGGCGGCGGACATGGCGGCTTCGGCGGCGGTGGACATTTCGGTGGCGGCATGCACGCAGGCGGCTTCGGCGGCATGCGCGCCGGCGGGATGGGCGGTGCGCGCTTCGCCCATGTCGGCGGTCCTGCCTTTGGCGGTGCACGCTTCGCCCATGCCGGCGGTCCCGCTTTTGGCGGCGCACGCTTCGCCCATGCGGCGATCGGGCCGCGTTTCGCCGGGGCCGGCTGGCACGGCCATCGCGGCTTCCACCATCATCACCATTTCCGTCGTTTCGCCGTCTTCGGCGCGCCCTTCATTTACGCCGGCTACAACGATGGCTGCTGGCGCAGGAGCTGGACGCCCTATGGATGGCAATGGGTCAATGTGTGCGGAGACTATTGGTAGTCGCATCGCCGTACCGCACCATTGTCGCGATCGCCACCGGGCGGTTCCGTCCAGCCCCGGAACGGGATAGTCTGGTGGCGATTGTCGCGCGGAGTTTTGCATGACCGGAGGTCACCGTCGCATCCTGGTCGTCGAGGACGATCCGGAAACAGCAGGCCAGCTCGTCGAGGAATTGACGACCTCCGGCTACGACGTCGATCTCGCAGCTAGCGGCCGTGAAGCTCTCAGCCACGGCGCCGCGCGCGACTATGCCGTGATCACGATCGACCGGATGCTGCCCGATATCGACGGCATCAGCGTGATGCGGCAATTGCGCGACGACGGCGTTGCCGCGCCGTTCCTGATCATCTCCGCGCTCGGCGAGGTCGATGATCGCGTGCGCGGCCTGCGCGCCGGCGGCGACGACTATCTCGTCAAGCCGTTCTCCTTCACCGAATTGCTGGCGCGGCTCGAGGCGCTGGGCCGCCGCAGCGAGACCATCGCCAAGGAGACGCTGCTGCGGGTCGGCGATCTCGCCATCGACCTGATCGCGCGCAACGCCAGCCGCCGCGGCCGCAAGATCCCGCTGCTGCCGCGCGAGTTCCAGCTGCTCGAATATCTCGTCCGCAACGAGGGCCGCGTCGTCTCCCGCGCGATGCTGCTCCAGCACGTCTGGGACCTGCATTTCGATCCCTCCACCAACATCATCGACGTCTATGTCGGTCGCGTTCGCCGCAAGGTCGACGATGCCCAGGCCTATCCGCTGATCCACACCATCCGCGGCATCGGATATTGCCTCCGTGCTCCTGGTTAAGACGCTCCGCTCCTCCACCTTCCGCCTGGCGCTGATCGCGATCGCGGCGTTCGGGCTGATCGTCGCGGCGATCATGGCCTATGTCTATTTCGGCACGCTGGCCTATGTGGAGAGCCGGGTCGGCGACGCCGGCGATCACAGCGGTTTCACCGCGATGATCGAGCTTGCAATGGCGGCGGTTGCCATGCTGCTGCTGGTGCTCGCCGGGCTTGCCGCCGTGCTGGTGACGCGGCGCACGGTCGGGCGGATCGAGGAGATCAACGCCACCAGCCGCGCCATCATGCTCTCAGGCCTCGACCAGCGCATCCCCTTGCGCGGCAGCCATGACGAATGGGACCGCGTCGCCGAGAACCTCAACCAGATGCTCGACCGCATCGAGACGCTGATGGGTGAGGTCAAGCAGGTCAGCGACAACGTCGCCCATGATCTGCGCACGCCGCTGACGCGGATGCGCGGCCGGCTGGAGAAGGCGTATCACCACGAACGCAACAGCGAGGCGGATGCCGCGCTGATCGGCGACACCATCGCCGATCTCGACGCCGTGCTCGGCATGTTCGCCTCCATCACCCGGATCTCCGAGATCGAGACCCGCGCCCGCACCGGCGCCTTCCGTGCGCTCGATCTCGCCGAGATTGCCGGCGAGGTCGTCGAGCTCTACGACGCCGCCGCCGAGCAGGTCTCAACGCGCCTCAGCCTCGCCGGAGACCGCGAGGTGCCGATCACCGGTGATCGCGACCTGCTGTTCGATGCCATCGCCAATCTCGTCGACAATTCGATCAAGCACGGCTGCAAAGGCGGGCAGGTGACCGTGACGTGCCGCCGCGCCGATGGCGGTGCGGTGATCGCCATCGCCGACGATGGTCCGGGCATTCCCACTGAGGAGCGCGATCACGTCTTCAAGCGCTTCTACCGGCTCGAGCAGAGCCGCTACACGCCGGGCAACGGCCTTGGCCTCAGCCTCGTCGCCGCGGTCGCGCGCCTTCACGGCGCGGGCGTAGCGCTGCATGACAATGCGCCGGGCCTGACGGTCGAGCTCCGCTTCCCCGCGACATCATAGCTCAATCACGCCGCGGCGTGCCGCATGCGCCACCGCATCGGTGCGGCCGGTGGCGTCCAGCTTGTCGAGCAGCGAGCCGACATGGAATTTGACGGTGTGCACGGAGATGCCGAGCCGGCGGGCGATCATCTTGTTGGAGGCACCCTCGGCCATCAGCGCCAGCACGTCGAGCTCGCGCTGCGTCAGCGCGATGTCGGCGGGCATCGCGCGCGGATCACGGGCGACAACGGTCGCCGTGGCAGCCTCGCCGGGCGCGGCAAGGCGAAGCCCGGCGACGCTGCCGAGCAAGGCCGCCAGGCGATCGGCGAGGGCGGGATCGTCAATCTCCAGGGCAAGCACGATCTCCGGCGTCCGGTCCTCGCTCACGCCTCCGGCCTGTCGCCGACCGTGACCTTGAAGCTGATCGGCTCGCCGCCGCGGCGCGCCGCGACGTCGACCACCGCGCCGACGCTCGAAGGACCCAGCGTTCGCGACAGCGCGCGCACGCCTGACAGCTTCTGGTCGTTAACTGCCACAATGACGTCGCCCTGGCGGATGCCGGCCGCGGCCGAAGGGCCGGCCTTGTCGACATTCATCACCATGGCGCCGATGCCGTCGTCGAGCCGGACCGGCTGGAGCCCGAGGCCGAGATATCCGCGCGCGATGCGGCCGCGCGTTTCAAGCTGGGCTGCGACGCGCTCGATCGTCGCCGTCGGGATCACCAGCACGCGCCGCGGCCCGAGCACGGCCATGCCAAAGGCTTCGCCCGATGCATCGAGCGCAAGGCCGCCCTGCTGGCTGCCGCGCAGGCGGACATCGAGCTCGATCCGCGCATCGATCTCGCCGCCGCGCAGGGAGCGCCAGCCGCTGCCGGACGCCGATACCATCCCCAGCGCGGCACTCGGCATCTCGCGGTTGGTGGCCACCACGATCGACAACGCGCCGAGGGGCGGGACCGTGGCGGCGAGCTTGACCGGCGTAGCAGCGGCCTCAGTGCGCAGCAGCGCGATGTCGGTGGTGTGGTCGCGGCCGGCGATCGTGGCAGCCACGCGGCTGCCGTCGGCGAGACCGATCTCGACCTCGCCCTCGTCGGCCAGCGCCTCGTCGGCGGTGACGATCAGCCCCCCTTTCCAGACGAAGCCGGTCGCACGGGAGCGATGCGAGTGCACAGAGACGATTGCGGGCGCAGTGCGCGCCACCACATCCGCGAGGGCGGACGATAGTGAGGACAGGGGAGTTGGGTCAGTCATAGCTGGCTCCTATAAGCTGCCCTCAATCTGGGATGTCGCGGGGAATCGCGAAACTGGCCGGGTGGTCAGGACACCGCCTGTTACGGCCGACGAACATGTGATTGGGAGCCGCTCACGGGAACGTGTAGCAATCGGCCCGACATTGCGCCGCACGGCCTCAACCAGTTTCAGCGAGCCTTGACTGATGACCATCGACCTCACCCGCCGCACCCTGCTGCAACTCGCCGGCGCGACCTCGCTTGCCATGGCCGCCGCAGCTGCCGCACGGGCCGAGGGCACCCCGCAGGGCGGCGGGCCGACCTATGCCAGCCGAACGCCGATGCGGGTCGGCATGGTGACGCTGCGGGTGAAGAATCTCGACAAGGTCGCGGACTACTATCACGACGTGATCGGCCTCACGGTGATGGAGCGCTCGGCGACTGCGGCGAAGCTCGGTACGGCCGGCGTCACGCTGCTGGTGCTGGAGGCCCGCCCCAATGCGGAAATCGAGCCGCGCAATGCCGCCGGCCTTTACCACACCGCCTTCCTGATGCCGACCCGCAAGGACCTGGCGCGCTGGCTGGTGCACGCGGCCTCGCACCGCCTGAAGCTGTCGGGCTTTGCCGATCACCTCGTCAGCGAATCCGTCTATCTCGACGATCCCGAAGGCAACGGCATCGAGGTCTATGCCGACCGCGATCCCTCGCAATGGCAGTGGAGCGAGGGCAGCGTGAAGATGGCGTCCGACGAGCTCAACATTCCCGATCTCCTGTCGCTGACCAATACCCGCGTGCCAGATTACGCCAAGGCGCCGGACGGAATGCGCATCGGGCACATGCATCTGCGTGTCGGCGATCTCGCGCAGGCCGGAGGCTTCTATCATGGCGCGATTGGCCTCGATCCGACCCGCAGCCGCAGCGGCGCCGCGTTCCTGTCGTCGGGCCGCTATCATCATCACCTCGGCATGAACGTCTGGCAAAGCCAGGGCGCCGGCCAGCGCGACGACCAGATGACGGGTCTCGCCTGGTTCTCGCTGGTCATGGCCAAGCCGGAGCTGCTCGCCGCGCAGGAAGAGCGCCTGCGCAAAGGCGGTGCGAAGGTCACGGCGCTTGCCGACGGCGTGGAGGCGATTGATCCCTGGGGCACGCGGGTACGCTTGCTCAAGGTTTGATCGCGGGGGCGGGCATTGCTAAGACCCCTCGGGTGCCAGCTTCCGGAGCCCCCGACATGTCCGAATTCCACGGCGTCTTCCCCTATCTCGTCTCGCCCGTCGCTGCCGACGGCACAGTGCGGACGAACGTGCTCGCAAAGCTCTGTGACGATCTGATCGGCGCCGGCGTGCACGGGCTGACGCCGCTGGGTTCGACCGGCGAGTTCGCCTATCTCAATGCCGCACAACGCACCGCGGTCGTGCAGACCACGATCGAAGCCGCGCAGGGCCGCGTGCCTGTTGTCGCTGGCGTCGCCTCGACCTCGACGGCGGATGCCGTGGCGCAGGCGAGGGCCTACCAGAAATGTGGGGCCGACGGCATCCTGGCGATCCTGGAAGCGTATTTTCCGCTCACTGACGGCCAAATCGAATCCTACTTCCGGGCCATCGCTGACGCCGTCGACATTCCCGTCGTCATCTACACCAACCCGCAATTCCAGCGCTCCGACCTCACCCTCGACACCATCGCGCGCCTCGCCGAGCATCCGCGCATCGGCTACATCAAGGACGCCTCGACCAACACCGGCCGGCTGCTCTCGATCATGAACCGCTGCGGCGATGCCTTGCGGGTGTTCTCGGCCTCCGCCCACATCCCGGCCGCGGTGATGCTGATCGGCGGGCTTGGCTGGATGGCGGGACCGGCCTGCATCATCCCGCACCAGAGTGTCGCGCTCTACGACCTCTGCAAGGCCGGCCGCTGGGACGAGGCGATGGCGCTGCAGCGCAGGCTGTGGCGCATCAACGAGGCCTTCGCCCGCTTCAATCTCGCCGCCTGCATCAAGGCCGGGCTTTCGATCCAGGGCTACGACGTCGGCGACCCCGTCCCGCCGCAGGCGGCGCTGACGGCCGATGCGCGCAAGGTGGTGGAGGCGGCGCTGCGCGAGCTGACATAGCTCGTTGTCACGCGGCAATATGCCCCGGCGCTCGTGCGGGAGCCCCAAAAGTCCCAACCTGCGCAATCGAGAAACTTCCGAGCGTTTGCGACGTTGCCGCGTGAGCGATTTCTGTCCATGCAATGTGCATCTCAGAGCCCGCATTCAGCACAAGACACGGTGATCACCCATGAATCGTCGCTACGCGATTGCCGCGGCAGCCTTCGCCGCCCTGCTGCTCGCCGTCACGGCCGCGAAAATCCTGCATGTCCCGGTCTCCTATGCCCCATGGGCGGCACCCTCCGCACGCGCCGTCGAGCAGCGCGGCCCGCTGTCCGATGGCGAAAAGGCGACCATCGACATCTTTGAACGCGTGTCGCCCTCGGTCGTTCAGGTGGCGGTGAAATCGGCGGCGAGTCCGCTCATGGGCGAGGAAGGCCAGGGCGGCGGCGCGTCCGGCACGGGATTCGTCTGGGACCGCGAGGGCCATCTCGTGACGAACAATCACGTCGTGGCCAATGGTGGCGAGATCGCGGTGCGCTTCGCCTCAGGTGAAGTCGCGCAGGTCGACCTCGTCGGCACGGCGCCCAATTACGACCTCGCGGTGCTGAGGATCCGCAGCGTGCGCGAGCTCCCGCAGCCGGTGGCGCTCGGCAGTTCGAACGACCTGAAGGTCGGCCAATCCGCCTTTGCGATCGGCAACCCCTTCGGGCTCGATCAATCGATGACCTCTGGCATCATCAGCGCGCTCAAGCGCCGGCTTCCAACCCATGGCGGCCGGGAGATCGCCAACGTCATCCAGACCGATGCTGCGATCAATCCGGGCAATTCAGGCGGGCCGCTGCTGGACTCCGCCGGCCGGCTGATCGGCGTGACTACGGCGATCATATCGCCGTCCGGCTCGAATGCCGGCATCGGCTTCGCCGTGCCGGTCGATGTTGTGAACCGGATTGTCCCCGAGCTCATCCGCAACGGCCGCGTGCCGACGCCCGGCATCGGCATCGTCGCCGCCGGCGAGGATGTGTCGACGCGGCTTGGCGTCGAAGGCGTCATCGTGGTGCGGACGGCCCCCGGCAGCCCCGCCGAGCGGGCGGGGATTCGCGGCGTCAACTTTTCGACGGGAGCGGTCGGAGACATCATCACCGCGGTGGAAGGGAAGCCGGTGCGGCGCCTCTCCGATTTGACCGATGCGCTCGAGCAGGCCGGAGCGGGCAAGACCGTTCGCCTCACGGTCAAACGCGGCTCGGACAGCCGCGACGTCAATGTAGGCATCATCGATATCGAGCGTTCCTGACGGCGAATTCCGCGCCCGCAAGGGGGGCAGACGCGCATTGCAGATGTGTCGCGGCTCGGTTGTCTGGCGCGCAAAATCGGTTAAAACCGCCGCGGTCGTTTTTGCGGATTTCGAGGACCCCACGGAATGAACATTCTTCCCGGCAATTTGCGTTTCGGAGCGGGGCAGCCCGTCAAGCGTTTGGAAGACCAGCGGCTGCTGACCGGGAAGGGGCAATTCATCGACGACAAGCCAGGCGACGGCGCCCTGTGGTTGTACGTGCTGCGCTCGCCGCATGCCCATGCGACGATCGTCTCGATCGACACCAGCGCGGCGGCCGCGATGCCGGGCGTTGCCGCGATCTACACCGGCGCCGACCTCGTCAAGGACGACGTCGGCAGCATCCCGACGCTGAGCATCTTCAAGCGCCCCGACGGCAAGCCGATGACGGTGCCGCCGCGCCGGCTGCTCGCCCATGAGGTCGTCCGCTACGCCGGCGAGGCCGTGGCTGCCGTTGTGGCTTCGTCCCGCGTCGAGGCGCAGAGCGCAGCCGAGGCGATCGTGGTCGAGTATGACGTGCAGCCCGCGGTGGTCGACCCTGTCGAGGCCGTCAAGCCCGGCGCGCCCGTGGTGTGGCCGGAGGCGCCCGACAACATCGTCGGCGCGATGGCTTACGGCGATGCCGCCAAGGTGGACGAAGCCTTCGCCAGGGCCGCGCACACCGTCGAGCTCGACCTCGTCAGCCAGCGCCTCGTACCGTCCGCGATGGAGCCGCGCTCGACCATTGCCGAGATCGACAAGAAGACCGGCCGCCTGCTGCTGCATGTGCAGTCGCAGACCCCGGCCTCGACCCGCGACGTGCTCGCCGAGGCCGTGCTGAAGCGTCCCAAGGACAGTGTGCGTGTGCTGGTCGGCGATATCGGCGGCGGCTTTGGTCAGAAGACCAACCTCTATCCAGAGGACGGCATCGTCGCTTACGCCGCGACCAAGCTGAGCAAGAAGATCCGCTGGCGCGGCGATCGCACCGACGAATTCGTCGGCGGCACCCACGGCCGCGATCTCACCTCGACTGCGTCCTTTGCGCTGGACGAGAAGGGCAAGGTGCTGGCCTATCGCGTCAAGTCGATCGGCTGCACCGGCGCTTACTCCTCGGGCGCGGCGAACATCATCCCGCTGGTGCTCGGCCCGTTCGTGCAGACCGGCGTCTACGACCTGCCGCTGGTGCATTTCGAGGTGCAATCAGTGATGACCCACACCGCGCCCGTCGGTGCCTATCGCGGCGCCGGCCGGCCCGAAGCGGTCTTCATCGTCGAGCGCCTGTTCGACGCCGCCGCGCGAAAGATCGGCATCGATCCGCGCGCGATCCGCAAAGCCAACTACATCAAGCCGGCGCAGCTGCCTTATACCAATGCGGCGGGCCAGGTTTACGATTCCGGCGCCTTCGCGCATATGCTCGACCGCGCCGTGAAGCTGGCCGACTGGGACGGCTTTGCCGCGCGCAAGAAGGCGGCGAAGAAGAAGGGCCTGCTCTACGGCCGCGGCCTCACCTCCTACATCGAATGGACCGGCGGCCGCGCTCATACCGAGAAGGTCAGCCTGCACGCGACCTCTCAAGGGCGCGTCGTGCTGCATTCCGGCACCATGGCGATGGGGCAGGGGCTGCAGACCACCTACACCCAGATGATCTCCGACACGCTCGGCATTGCCATGGACAAGATCGATGTCGTGCAAGGCGACACCGATCTCGCGATGGGCTTTGGCAGCGTCGGCTCGCGCTCGCTGTTCGTCGGCGGCACGGCGGTCGCGGTCTCCTCCAACGATCTGATCCAGAAGGCGCGCGAGAAGGCGGCGAACGTGCTGGAGACCTCGGTCGAGGACATCGAATATCAGGGCGGCATGCTGACCGTGGTCGGCACCGACCGCCGTATCAGCCTGTTCGACATCGCCGAAAAGGAGAGTGGCGCCAAGCTCAGCGTCGATTCCGAGGGCGAGGTCGATGGTCCGAGCTGGCCGAACGGCACGCATATCTGCGAGGTCGAGATCGATCCCGAAACCGGCGTCTCCAAGGTCGTGCGCTACACCACGGTCGACGATGTCGGGGTCGCCGTGAACCCGATGCTGGTGACGGGGCAGATCCATGGCGGCGTCGCGCAGGGCATCGGTCAGGCGCTGTATGAAGGCGTCTCGTATGATGCGGACGGCCAGCTCCTCACCGCGAGCTATCAGGACTATTGCATCCCGCGCGCCGACGACGTGCCGCCGATCGTGGTGACGCTGGATGATTCCGCGCCCTGCCGCACCAATCCGCTCGGGGCCAAGGGCTGCGGCGAGTCCGGCGCCATCGGCGGCCCGCCTTGCGTCACCAACGGCGTGATGGACGCGCTCGCCGAGCTCGGCGTCACCCAGCTCAATACGCCGCTGACACCGCAGAAGATCTGGCAGGCGATCCGGGAGGCGAAGGCGGCGGGTTAGCGTCGAGTTATTGCGCTAGCCGCTGCCACACACTCCGCTGTCGTCCCGGACAAGCGCGCCCAAGCGCGCGCCGATCCGGGCCCCATCACCACAGGGAGGAGTTTGGCGCAAAACTGGTAATTCCGAGTCCCCGCAACCACATCTCCCTGTGGTTATGGGTCCCCGCCTTCGCGGGGACGACAGCGGAGGATGCCGCGCCAACTCGAGCTGAAGTCCTAGACCTCAAATCCCCAGCATCATCTTCGCAATAATGTCGCGCTGGATCTCCGAGGTGCCGCCGAAGATGGTGTAGGCGCGGCCGTTGAGATATTCCGGCACCATTGTCAGCATCTCCTCCGGCGTCGGCGGCTCGTGGTTGAGCTTGTAGAGCGGGCGCATCGGCTCGACGGCGAGGGCGTCGTGGCCGATGACGTCGACGCCGAGCCGCGTCACGGCCTGGCGGATTTCGCTGTTGCGCAGCTTCAGGATCGACGACACCGCGCCGGGGTTTTGTCCGGTCTGCAGCGCGGAGAGCACGCGCAGCTCGGTCATTTCAAGCGCGTCGATATCGACTTCCACCTCCGAGATGCGCGCGGCGATATCGGGACTGTCGATGGCGCGGCCGGTCAGGTCGGACTCGGCGAGGTCGGCGATCGCCTTCAAGCCCTCGCGCAGCTTGGCCGAGGCGATGCCCGAGCCGCGCTCGAACTCGAGCAGATATTTGCCGTAGGTCCAGCCCTTGCCTTCCTCGCCGACCCGGTTGGCCACGGGCACCCGCACGTCGTCGAAGAACACCTGGTTGACCTCGTGGTCGCCGCCGATGGTGAGGATAGGACGCGTGGTGATTCCAGGCGTCTTCATGTCGATCAGGATGAAGCTGATGCCGTCCTGCTGCCGCGGCCCGTCGCTGGTGCGCACCAGCGCGAACATGCGGTTGGCGTGATGCGCATGCGTGGTCCAGATTTTTGTACCGTTGATGATGTAATCGTCGCCGTCGCGCACCGCGCGCGTCTTCAGCGAGGAGAGGTCGGAGCCGGAGCCCGGCTCGGAATAGCCCTGGCACCAGTAATCCTCGCCGGAGAGAATCCGCGGCAGGTAGAAGTTCTTCTGCTCGGGCGAGCCGAAGCCGATGATGACCGGCCCGACCATCTTCACGCCCATGACATTCACATTGGGCACGCCGGCCCGCGCGGACTCTGTCTCGAAGATCCAGCGCTGCGCCGGCGTCCAGGCCGGCCCGCCATGCTCGACCGGCCAGCCCGGCGCGCCCCAGCCCTGCCTGTGTAGCGCGCGCTGCCAGGCCATGCCGATATCAGGGTCGGAGAACACCGAGGGCGTCAGCGCGGTCGCGCGCTTCATCTCCTCGGTGAGATTCTTGGCAATGAAGCTGCGTACCTCGTCCTGGAAGGCGCGCTCTTCGGCATTGAACGACAGGTCCATGAGGCTCTCCCGGTATCAAGCCTTGCGGCCAAGTTCGGCGTGACGGGCATAGTGGTGCGCGCTGCCGCCGAACAGCGTGTCGAAGGCGACGAGGCGCTTGAAATAGGCGCCGACCTCGAGCTCCTCGGTGACGCCCATGCCGCCGTGGAGCTGGATCGACTGCTCGCCGACGAAGCGCGCACATTTGCCGATCTTGGCTTTGGCGCCGGACGCGGCCCGTGCCCGCTCGACTGGCGCGGCATCTGCCTTGAGCGCAGCGCGCAGTGCCATCGAGCGCGCCTCGTCGACCTGCATCGCCATGTCGGCGAGGCGATGGCGGATCACCTGGTTGGCCGACAGCGGCCGTCCGAACTGCTTTCGGATCTTGGTGTATTCGAGCGTGGTGTCCAGCAGCGTCTGCATGATGCCGACGGCTTCTGCGCCGAGCGCGGCCATGGCGCGATCGACCGCCCATTCGATCGCCGGCAGTGCGTCGCTGCCGTCGCCGAGCAGGGCGTCCTCGGGCAGATGCACGTCGCATAGCTCGAGGTTGCAGGCGCGCCCGCCGCCGAGGCGCGGAAAGTCGCTGACGACGAGGCCAGGCGTCGTCGCGGGGACGAGGAACAGGCCGGTCCGTCCCGAAGGCCTCTGATGATCATGAATGTGCGCGGAGACGATGATCTCATCGGCTGCATGGCCGTCGAGCACGGCGAGCTTGCTGCCGGCAAGGCGCCAGCCCTGTGCGGTCCGGTCGGCGGCGGTTGCGACCTTGGCGAGATCGAACCTCGCCGTGCGCTCGGAATGCGCAAACGCAAGCTTCAAGGATCCATCCGCGATCTTCGGCAGGCTCTCCTGCTTCTGCTCATTGGTGCCGCATCTGGCGATCAGTGCGGCTCCCAGCACCACGGTCGCGACATAGGGCTCCGATACCAGCCCACGGCCGAACGCCTCCATCAGGATGCCGATCTCGACCGCGCCGCCGCCAAGGCCGCCGAACTCTTCCGCAATCGGCAGCGCCAGCCAGCCGAGCTCGGCGAACTGCTTCCACACCTCCGGGCTAAAGCCGAGCGGATCGTTCGCCATCTTGCGACGGTGATCGGCATCGTAGCTTCCGGACACGAAGCGCTCCGCGCTCTCGCGCAGCAGCCTTTGCTCGTCACTGAGATTGAGGTCCATCGCAATTACTCCGCGGCCGCCGGCGGCTTGCGCACGGAGGGATGCAAGCCGGAGGGATCGACGATCATGCCGAACTCCTGAAGATTGTGCGCGTGGCAGAGCTGATGCAGCGCAAAGGCCTGGTCGATTGCGGCGGGCTGGCCCATCACGTCGACCGAGCGGTTCACCGCTTCCTTGGTCATCTTCAGCGCGAAGGCCGGCTTTGCCGCAATCCTGCGCGCCAGCTCCAGCGTGCGCGCAGAAAGCTCCGCGCGCGGCACCACTTGGTTGACCATGCCAAGCTGCTGCGCCACCTCGGCGCTCCAGTTGTCGGCGGTGAACAGGAATTCCTTGGCCTTGCGCGCGCCGAGCTCCCAGGGATGCACGAACCATTCGACGCCGCAGACGCCCATGGTCACCACGGGATCGCAGAACTGCGCATCGTCGCTGGCCATGATGAGGTCGCAGGCCCAGGCCAGCATCAGCCCGCCGGCGATACACTTGCCGTGCACCTCGGCAATGGTCGGTTTTGCGAGATTGCGCCAGCGCCGGGTGATCTGGAGATAGATTTCCTGCTCGCGCGCGAAGCGGCCATGGGCATTCGGCTCGGCAAAGCCGCCCCAATTTCCGATCGGTGGAAAATCGACGCCGGCGGCATTCTTGCCGCCGGGACGCAGATCATGGCCGGAGGAGAAGTGCGGACCGTTGCCGGCGAGGATGATCACCTTGACCGAATCGTCCTGCACCGCCGCGTCGAAGGCGGCATTGAGGTCGTAGGTCATTTGCAGGTTCTGCGCGTTACGCGCTTCTGGCCGGTTCATCACGATCCGGGTGATCGCCGGATCCGGCCTCTCCACGAGGATGGTCTCGAACGAGGTCATCGCGTCCCCCGGTGTTCTGTCTTATTGTTTCGTCGAGTTGACTATGTCGGTCAGGGATAGGCAAGAGGCTTGCGTCAGTCGGCTGAGGTGCGCTCATCCGGCGCAGTCATTCCGGGATGGTCCGAAGGACCAGACCTGGAATCTCGAGATTTTTAGGTGCGCAAGGGCGCACCATAGCTCGCTTCGCGCCCCGGAATGAACCCGAAAAGCTGGTACCGCGTTATCGCTATCTGATATTGAGTTACAGGATTCCACCGGGAGAAATTTAATGCGCAAGATCCTGACCGTGCTGGCGGCGCTGGCCTCGCTGAGTCTCACCAATTGCGGCTACAACGCGATCCAGAGCGAGGACGAGCAGATCAAGTCCAACTGGTCCGAGGTCGTGAACCAGTATCAGCGCCGCGCCGATCTCGTGCCCAATCTCGTCAACTCGGTGAAGGGCTTCGCCCAGCAGGAGAAGGATGTGCTGCTGGGCGTCACCAATGCGCGCGCCAAGGTCGGCAGCATCCAGGCGACGCCCGAGGTGCTGAACGATCCAGCCGCCTTCCAGAAGTTCCAGGCCGCGCAGGGCGAGCTCTCCAGCGCGCTGTCGCGGCTGCTGGTCGTCACCGAGAACTACCCGCAGCTCAAGTCGGACGCGCTATTCAAGGATTTGATGTCGCAGCTCGAGGGCACCGAGAACCGCATCACGGTGGCGCGCAACCGTTACATCAAGGCGGTGCAGGATTATAACGTTACCATCCGCTCGTTCCCGAGCAACCTCACCGCGATGATGTTCGGCTACAAGGAGAAGCCGAACTTCTCGGTCGCAAACGAGAAGGAGATCTCGACCGCGCCGAAGGTCGATTTCAACCCGGCGCCGGCACCGTCGAAGTAAGCGCCCCAGATCCCGATGCGCGCCACGCCCTCTGCCGTCATTCCCCGCGAAGGCGGGGAATCCAGTACGCCGCGGCCTCTCCGTAGGCCTCTGGCGTCTCTGGAATACTGGATCGCCCGGTCCCGGCTACGCCAAGGGCTTCGCCGGGCACAGCGGTATTGGGCCGGCGAAGCGTCAGCGAAGACGGCAAGCCGGGCGATGACACTGAGTGTGCGGCGCGCGGTTTTCGTTGCGACGCTCGTCCTCGCCTTCGCGCTCCCCGCCTCAGCCGACGTCGCCATCCCCGAGCTCACCGGCCGCGTGGTCGACCAGACCGGGACGCTGTCCAGCAGCAACGTCGCCGCGTTGTCGCAAAGGTTGCGCGACTTCGAGACGCGCAAGGGCAGCCAGATCGCCGTCCTGATCGTGCCGACCACGCAGCCGGAGACGATCGAGCAATTCTCGATCCGCGTTGCGGAGGCCTGGAAGATCGGTCGCAAGAAGGTCGACGACGGCGCGATCCTCGTCGTCGCCAAGAATGACCGGCATTTGCGCATCGAGGTCGGCTATGGCCTCGAAGGCGCGCTCACCGACGTCACCTCGCGGCGGATCATCGATGAGATCATTACACCGAAATTCCGGGCAGGCGATTTCGGCGGCGGCATCTCGGATGGCGTCGATCGCATGATCCGGGTCATCGACGGCGAGCCGCTGCCGGTTCCGTCACCCACGGTGAGCTTCGGTCATCTGGACGACCTCGCGCCGGTATTCATCGTGACGCTGTTCGCCTCGATCGGGGTCGGCGGGTTCTTCCGGGCCATGCTGGGGCGGCTGCTCGGATCCCTGGTGACCGGCGGCATCATCGCAGGGCTGACCTGGCTCATTCTCGGCTCCTTCGCGCTCGCCATCGCTGTCGGAGTCCTCGGCTTCATCATCGGGTTCGTGGCCGATCTGTTTTCGGCGATCATGCCGGCCACTGGCCGTTCGCGCGGCGGCTCGTGGTCGAGCGGCTCTTCGTCGGGTGGCTGGAGCAGCGGGTCGTCTTCCAGTGACAGCGGCAGCTTCAGCGGCGGTGGCGGCAGTTTCGGCGGCGGCGGCGCCTCGGGGAGCTGGTAGCGGTCATGAGCATCAAGCGCATTGCCAGACATCTCGTGCAGCATCATTGGCGCGCAAAGCAGATCTTTCCGCCGGCCGTGCTCGCCCGCATCGAGCAGGCGATCAAGCAGGGCGAGACCACCCATTCCGGTCAGGTCCGCTTCGTGGTCGAAGGCGCACTCGACGGCGCGCCGCTGTTCCGCAACCAGCCGGCCCGCGAGCGCGCGCTCGACGTGTTCGCGCATCAGCGCATCTGGGACACCGCGCATAACAACGGTGTCCTGATCTATCTCCTGCTCGCCGACCGTGACGTCGAGATCGTGGCCGACCGCGGCATCCACGCCAAGGTTGGTGCCGAAGGATGGGAAAGCATCTGCCGCGCGATGGAGGCCGAGTTCGGCTCCGGCCAGTTCGAGCGCGGCGTCATCGCCGGCATCACGGCGGTGTCGCGCGAACTGGCGCGGCATTTTCCGCCCGGCGCATCGCATGCGAACGAGCTGCCGGATGCGCCGGTCGTGATGTGACGAGGAGCTAGGCCAACTCTCGCACCGTCACCCTGAGGTGCTCGCCTCTTCGGCGAGCCTCGAAGGGCGACGGCCCGGCTGCTGCAGCTCGGCCGTTCATCCTTCGAGGCTCCACTTGCGATGCATCGCATCGCAAGCCTCGCACCTCAGACGGTAGCGACTAAGGCGCTCATTCCGCGGCCGTTCATCTTCACCCGATTACGAATTGTTTGACGCCCGCCACACCTGTTCCACTTTCCCGGCCAAATTCGGCCCCGGATAACTTCCTAAAATTTCGGTAAGCGGGTCCGCAGGTAAGGATTTCGCAAGCAATGAAAGTTACCAAAAGGTCAACCCAGACTGGAGTATTTGAGCCGTGAGCGAACCAATGCCCGAGCAGGCTGCCCAGGACACCGGCGTCGTCGAGGCTGCTGCGACCGCGCCGCAGGCCGTCGAGGCCGCTGGGATCGAGGCTCCCTCGATTGCCCCGGACCATGAGGCGCCGCCCAAACCTGATCCGGTCAAGCCCGATCCGATCAAGGTCGAGCCGCCAAAGATCGAGGCATCCCGGATCGAGGTGCCGAAGCTCGAAGCCAAAGCCGAAGCCAAGCCTGAGCCGAAGCCCGGCAAGCTCATCGTCATGGCGCCGTCGGAACGCTCCTGGGACCGTGAGGATTTTGCCCCGCATGTGAAGGCGGAAGAGCCGCGTGAGACCGGCAGCAAGCGCCGCCTGTCGGCGATGGCCGCGGTGGTGGCGATCGCGGCGAGCGTCGGCGCCATCAGCGGCGCGCTCGCGACCGCGGGCATGATGCATTTCGCCGCCCCGGCTCAGGCGCCGGTGCAGGTCGCCGACACCAGCGCGCTCGATGCGTCGGTCGCCCGGATCGATGCCGACCTCGTCGCGCTCAAGGCCAATGTCGAGCACAGCTCGAAAACCGGCGTCACCCAGTTCAACCGCGCCAATGACCGCCTCGACAAGCTCGAGAAGGCGCAGGCCGAGCCGATGGCCAAAATCGCAAAGCTGTCCGAGACCGTCGACAAGCTCCGCGCCACGCCGCCCGCCGCCCCCGCGCAGGCCGCAGCAGCGGTGCCCAAGGAGACCACCGGCTCGATCGCGCCGACCCAGGTTGCGACCGCCGCGGCCGCACCGGCCCCAGTGGCTGCCGCGCCCAAGACCGAGGTCGGCCGCCTGCCGACGGTCGAAGGCTGGCGGCTGCGCAACGCCGCCAATGGCGGTGCGCTGATCGAGGGCCGCGACGGGCTTTACGAGGTCTATCCCGGCGATCCCATTCCCGGCCTCGGCCGCGTCGATGCGATCCGTCGCCAGGACGGCCGCTGGGTGGTCGTCACCAGCAAGGGCCTGATCGTCGCGCGCTGAGCGGCCCAGATACGACTTTCGAAAGGCGCTTCACCACCATGTGAAGCGCCTTTTTGCTTGAATAGGCGGACCGCCGCGGTGTTACCTCAGGCATGAGCCGCGCGTTGCGAATTCTCCTTGCTGCCGCCGTCTTGTTTGGCGGTACCGCCGCGCTATCGGCCGCGGAGACCGCGCCGCTGACGCGCGGCACCGCCATCACCGATCCCGATCTCCTGCGCAGGCTCGATGAGGGTGACGCTCTCACGCTCCAGCGCCTGTTGGCGCCGGAGCGCAAGGCGGATGCTTCGCTGACGACCGACCGGCTGTTTTCAGAGCTGCCGCAGCTCAAGGACATTCCGCCGGCGATCGATGCGGAGGTCGACCGCTACGTCAAAGGGCAAAAGGCGGCCTATCCGAGCGAGACCATCGGCGTCGGCGAGGGCTTTGACGTGCAGCTGTTCGATCGGGCCGTGCTGAATTCTCGCGACACGCGCTTCGTGCTGGCCGGCATCGTCAACCGCATGGACCGCGCCTACGCCTCGGAGGAGTCCTGCGGCGAGATCCGGCTGATCTATCGGCTGGCGCGCTTCGACGGCACAACCGCGACGCGGCTGCCGATGACGCTCAATCTGGTGATGAAGGCACGGGATGCGCGCCAGACGGACGCGAACGGCAAGCCGATCAGCTGCGCTGAACTCGCGCGGCGCTGGCTCGACAACGGCAATTGGCAGGAGCTGATCGGCAGCCGGGACGACGCCATGCTCGATCGCATCGAGACCAATATCCAGCTCTCGGTCGCGGCGAAGTCGGCGCTGCATGATTTCCGCTCCGACTATCTGCTCAAGGTGTTCAAGTACAATTCCGCCACGAAGGCCTTCGAGGAATCGACGCTGGAGAACCAGATCGACCGCGACCGGATCATGGCGGACGACGCGCTTCGGCGCGACTTCAAGGATTGGCTGCTCGCACCCGAGCATCTTCGCGAGTTCGATCGCGGCACCGTGCTGATCCCCGAGAAATTCCTGGCCAGGAGTGCGGTGGTGCCGACGCCGGCCGGCCTCGATGCATCAGTGCTGCAGCCGGAGTTCGGCATGATGCAGGCTGAAGGGGAGGGCAAAGCGGTCTTCACCGACAACGACGTGGTCGGTGCGCTGAAGCAGGCGGCAACGCGCGGCGACATGCAGAACATCCGCTCGGTCGCGGGCTTCCAGCGCCGTCTCAACGACGTCACCTGCTCGGGCTGCCACCAGACCCGCGGCATCGGCGGCTTTCACTTTCCGGGCGTCGATTGGCTGGCGGACAGGCCGTCGAATTCCGCCATCGTGCCGGCCTCGCCGCACTTTCTCGGCGACCAGCCCCGCCGCCGCGACATCCTGACTGCGTTCGCCGCAGGCAAACGCCCTGATTTCTCCCGCGGAATTGCCGGCCGGCCGCAGACCCGCGGCAGCCGGGAGCTCGCCGGGAGCGAGTATCAGGACGGCTGGGGCGCGCATTGTTCCCTGCAGGAGGCGGGATCGGGAACGCGGGATGAGAGTTTTACGTCATGGAGCTGTGCTAACGGTCTCACCTGTCAGGCTGCCGCGGCCTCGCGCCGCATCGGCATGTGCTTCATCAAGACGCGTTGAGCCCGCAAAGCGATTTGGATGATTCATGACGAATACTGGCGACGCCAACAAGGAGCGCAATCGCGAGATTGCGCGCAATGAGGAAGTCAAGCAGGTCACCGGCAGCGCCCGCGTCAGCATCTGGGCGATCGCGATGGCCGTGATCGTCGGCGGCATCCTGTTCACGCTCGGCTGGCTGTCGTTGAGGTAGTTTCCCTTCGCCTCTCCCCGCAAGCGGGGAGAGGGGAAAGAAGGAGTCTTCACTTCGCGTAGTTCGTCATCCGCTTGCCCGGCAGCAGCTCATACGCCGGCTTCCAGCCAGGTAGCGCGGCCATGCGGCCGAGCCAGGCGTGGATGGATGGATGGCTCGCCGCGAAATCGAAGCCGTGCTCGTCGCTCGGATAATGCAGATAGGCCATCATCGAGATATCAGCGACCGTCGGCTTTGCGCCGATCGCGAATTCGTTGTGCTGGAGATGTCCGTCGAGGATGCCAAGGAAGTCCTCGAGCCGGCGGCGAAAGTGCTTCAGCACCTGCGGATCGTTCTTCTCGGTGAAGGCGCGCATGAAGCGATAGGTCGCCATGTAGCCGGTGAGCTTGTGGTTGTCCCAGAACAGCCAGCGCAGCAGCTCGAACTTCTCGTCCTCCGTGTCGGCACCGAAACGCCCATATTGCTCGCCGAGCTTCAAGAGCAGCGGCGCGGTCTGCGTCATCTTCACGCCGTCGACTTCGAGCACCGGAATCTCGCCCATCTCGTTGACGGCCTTGCGCCATTCCGCCGTGCGCGTGACGCCGCCGCCGAAATCGGTCCAGACCGGCTCGAACCTCTCGCCGCAAAGCGTCAGCATCAGCGCAAGCTTGTAGCTGTTGCCGGATTCGGGGAAGTAGTGCAGGCGGTAGCTGGGCATGGGACCTCGCGGCGTTGTTTTGCCGGTAGCTTATAGCGAGATCGCCCGGCATCGTCATTGCGAGTATCTAGCGCGCTCCTATCCCACAGCCCCCGACGACCGCAGTTGCTTGATCGCGGTCTCGTCGTATCCCGCCTCGCGCAAAATCTCGTCACTGTGCTCGCCTACAGCGGGCGGCTTGCGCGGCTGGACCTTCTTGGTGCCGTCGATCCAGATCGGGCTGGAGATGGTCAGCATGGTGTCGTTCTCGAACGGCACCAGCACCTCGTTGTCGAGCATCTGCTTGTCGTTGGGGATGTCGTCGAGAATGGCGACGACGCCGAACACGAGGCCGTTGCCGTCGAGAATCTTGCGCCATTCGGCAAGATCCCTGGTCGCGAAGGTCTCGTCGAGGATCTTGATCAGCTCCACCGAGCGGGCGTGACGGTCGGGTTTGGTGGCGAAGCGCGGATCGGTGATGAGGTCTTCGCGCCCCAGGCACTTCGCCAGTGTCGGAAACTGCTTCTCTTCGCTCAGCAGCGACAGGATCAGCCAGCGGCCGTCCCTGCATTGATAGTGGTTGGCGACAGCGTTCAGCGCGCGCTCGCGCGGACGCCGCTCGCCGAACTTGGCGCCGCAGAGCTTTGCCTGCGCCAGCACGCTCGCGGCCCACACCCCGTTCGCCATCAGATTGGAGGCGACGTGCGAGCCCTTGCCGGTCTTCTCGCGCTGATAGAGCGCGGTGACGATGGCGCCGTAGAACGCCATCGCGCAGGGATGGTCGCCCATGCCGGCGACCGAGCGGGCCGGCGTGGTGTCGGTGTCGGCGCGGACCAGGTCCATCAGGCCGGAGCGCGCCCAATAGGCATTGCTGTCGAAGCCGGGCTTGTTGGCCTCCTCGCCCTTCTCGCCATAGCCGGTGAAGGAGGCGTAGATCAGCCGGTCGTTGAGATGGGCGAGGTGATCGTGGGTGATGGCGAGCTTGGCGCGCACCGGCGGCGGCATGTTGGTGATGAAGACGTCGGCCTCTGCGACCAGCTTGTAGAGCACGGCCTGCGCTTCCGGCTTGGCGAGGTCGAGTGCGATGCTCTTCTTGTTGCGGGCCTCCAGCAGCCAGGCGAAATTGTGCTCGCCGGTGGGATAGCCAGGCAGGTTCGGCAGATTGCGGTAGGGATCGCCGGCGCCGGGCGGCTCGATCTTGATGACATCGGCGCCGAAATCCGACAGCACGGTCGCGGCCGCGGGCGCTGCGATAAAGCTTGCGCAGTCCAAAACCTTCAGGCCCGCAAAAATGCCTTTTTCCATCGCGGCGTTGCTCCCTCGCTCTTGTCGTTTCCCGCGCGCTGGAATTGGCGCGGGCAGGTGATGGAGCAATTAGACTGATGTTTTGCCGGGATGCAACGGCGCCCGGCGCAGGGCCCATTGCGGCGGTCGGCGTGCGTCCGGTGGGCGCTAATTCCATCCCCGTCACCCTGAGGTGGCCGCTTCTTCAGCGGCCCTCGAACGGCCCGGCTGTATCGGGGCCGTTCATCCTTCGAGGCTCCCGGCGCGATGCCTGGCATCGCGCTACTCGCGCCTCAGGATGACGGAACTGCTATTGCGATACTGTGAGATCCGAATCCGGACTTGCCGCTCACTCCTCCCCCGCAAGCAACGCCGCGTTGCCGCCCGCCGCGGCCGTGTTGATCGTCACGGTCTGCTCGGTCGCGAAGCGGGCGAGGTAGTGCGGGCCGCCGGCCTTGGCGCCGGTTCCGGACAGGCCGCTGCCGCCGAACGGCTGCACGCCGACGACGGCGCCGATCATGTTGCGGTTGACGTAGATGTTGCCGACCTGCACGCGGTCGATGATGGCTTCGATGGTGTCGTCGATGCGGGAATGGACGCCGAGGGTGAGCCCGTAACCGGAGCGCTCGATCGCCTGCAGCACGCGTTCGAGGTTTTCGGCGCGGTAGCGCACGACGTGGAGGATCGGGCCGAACACCTCCTCGGTGAGCTGGCCGGCGTCCCTGAGCTCGAAGATGTGCGGTGCCACGAAGCAGCCTCGCGGCGCATGGCCGGCAAAGTGCAGCCGCGCCTCACTCTTCATCCGCGCAATATGGGCAACGAGGCGCTGCTTGGCCTCCGCGTCGATCACAGGGCCGACATGGGTCGCGGCGTCACAGGGATCGCCGATTTTCAACTCGCGCGCGGCGCCCGCGATCATCTCGATCATGCGGTCGGCGACGTCCTCCTGCACGAACAAGAGTCGTAGCGCCGAGCAACGCTGGCCGGCGGAGCGGAACGCCGAGGTCACGACGTCGTCGGCGACCTGTTCGGGCAGCGCGGTCGCATCTGCGATCATGGCATTGATGCCGCCGGTCTCCGCGATCAGCGGCACGATCGGCCCATCCTTGGCGGCGAGCGTCCGGTTGATGCGGCGGGCGACCTCGGTCGAGCCGGTGAAGACGACGCCGGCGATATCGGCGTGCGCGGTCAGGGCGCCACCGATGCTGCCGTCGCCGACAACGAGATGCAGCGCATCTTTCGGGATGCCGGCTTCGTGCAGCAGGGCGACGGCTTCGCGTGCGATGCGCGGGGTCTGCTCGGCGGGCTTTGCCACCACGCTGTTGCCAGCCATCAGCGCCGCCGTGACCTGGCCGAGGAAGATCGCCAGCGGAAAATTCCACGGCGAGATCGCGACGAAGACGCCGCGGCCGCGCATCGCGAGCGCGTTGCTCTCACCGGTCGGGCCCGGCATCGCGGCATCACCGCCAAACAGCTTGCGGCCTTGCGCAGCATAATAGCGGCAGAAATCGGCCGCCTCGCGCAGCTCCGACAGCGAATCGTCGAGCGTCTTGCCGCCCTCGCTTTGCAGCAGCGCGATGAAACGGGCGCTGCGGCTCTCCAGGAGATGCGCGGCTTGCTCCAGCGCCGCCGCGCGCGTGGCCGCCGGCGTCCGGCTCCAGGCGGCGAAGCCAGCGCGTACCGCGGCCACCGCCGCATTGGCTTGATCCGGAGTGGCGTCCGCAATCGGCTGGAGATCGGTCGCCTCGGCTTTGACGTCAGCGAGCAAATGATCGAGCGCGACGCGCGCGCCGAATTCGACGCCGCGCGAATTGCGCCGCTCCGGCGCGAACAGATCGCCCGGTAATGGGATTTTCGGATGCGCTGCCGCTTGCGGTCGGACGATGGCATCGGCCGGACGCTGCAATAGCGCCGTAACAGGCACGCGATAATCCGCGGCCTGCGCCACGAACGACGAGTTGGCGCCGTTCTCCAGCAGGCGCCGCACCAGATAGGCGAGCAGGTCGCGATGGCTGCCGACCGGGGCATAGGTGCGGTAGGCGGTCTCGGGATGATCCTTGGCGAGTTGCTCGTACAGCGCTTCGCCCATGCCGTGCAGGCGCTGGAATTCGAACCCGCCGCTCTTCCCGGCAAGCTCCAGCACGGTCGCGACCGTCAGCGCATTGTGGGTGGCGAATTGCGGGAAGATGCGCGGCCGCAAGCTCAAAAGCTTTGTCGCGCAGGCGACGTAGTTCAGATCGGTCATCGCCTTGCGCGTGAACACGGGATAGCCGTCGAGCCCGCGCTCCTGCGCGCGCTTGATCTCGGTGTCCCAATAGGCGCCCTTGACGAGGCGGACCATCAGTCTGCGGTCATGCGCGCGGGCGAGCGCATCGACATAGTCGATCACCGCGCTGGCGCGCTTCTGATAGGCCTGGATCGCGAGGCCAAATCCGTCCCAGCCGGCCAGCGAGGGATCGGCGAGCGTTGCCGCGATCACGTCGAGCGACAGCTCCAGCCGGTCGGCCTCCTCGGCATCGACGGTGAAGTTGAGGTCATATGCCTTGGCGCGCTGCGCGAGATCGAGCAGCAGCGGCACCAGTTCGGCCATCACGCGCTCGTGGCTGATCGCCTCGAAGCGCGGATGCAGTGCCGAGAGCTTGACCGAGATGCCGGGCCGGTCGGGCAGGGGATGGGGACCCGCAGCCTTGCCGATCGTCTCGATCGCACTCGCATAGGCATCGAAGTAACGCTTGGCATCCGCCGCCGTGCGCGCGCCTTCGCCGAGCATGTCGAAGGAATAGCGCGGCTTCTGGCCGGAGCGCGGCTTGCCCCGCTCCAGCGCCTGCTCGATGGTCTCGCCCAGCACGAAATGATTGCCCATCAGCCGCATCGCCTGGCGCGTGGCGGTGCGCACCGCAGGCGCCCCCAGCCGCTTGACGAGGCGGCCGATGGTGCCGTCGGGCGTCTCGCCGGGCTGGATCACCCGCGCCGACAGGCCGAGCGCCCAGGCCGAGGCGTTGACCAGGAACGCGGTGGACTTGGTCTCGTGGTGGATGAAGTCGCCCTCGCCGAGCTTGTCCTCGATGAACTGGTCGGCAGTGCGCGCATCCGGCACGCGCAGCAGTGCCTCCGCCAGCACCATCAGTGCGAGCCCTTCCTTGGTCGAGAGCGCAAACTCCCGCAGCATGTCCTCGACCCCACCGAGCCGGTCGTCGCGCTTGCGGATCGCCTCGATCAGCCGCGTCGCAGTGCGGTCGATCCGGGCTTCCTGTGGCGGGGACAGATGCGACGCCGGCAACAGCCGCGCGGCGATCTCGGCATCATCGGGCGCGTAGGCGGCGGTGAAGGGCGGTGGGATGTTCGGCATGGCATGTCCTGTGGCTCAATCCAGGATAAGGCTCGCATGACCGTTGTTCGATAGACAATCTAGCCCATTTGCCTTAGAAAATGAAGATCGGAAGCGATCTGACCTGATAAACTATGGAACTCGATCGAATCGACCGGAAGATCCTCTCGATTTTGCAGGAGGATGGGCGCATCGCCAATGTCGAGCTTGCCGAGCGCATCGGGCTGTCGCCGACCTCGATCGGCGAGCGGCTGAAGCGCTTGCAGCGCGAGGGCTTTGTCGAAGGCTATGGCGCGCGGCTCAACCCGCATCGGCTCGGCCTCGGTTTGTTGGTGTTCGTCGAGGTGCTGCTCGACAAGACCACGCCGGACAATTTCGAACGTTTTGCGCGCGCGGTGAAACTCGCGCCCGAGGTGCTGGAGTGTCACATGGTTGCCGGGGGCTTCGACTATCTTGTGAAGGCGCGGCTAGCCGACATGGCGGCGTATCGACGCTTCCTCGGCGAGACCCTGCTGTCGATGCCGGGCGTGCGCGAGACGCGGACCTATGCGGTGATGGAGGAGATCAAGCGCGACGCACCGTTACCGGTGGGCTGATGAAGTGCCGTCGCGATTGTCATTGCTGAGGCGTTGAGCGAGCGGTCCTCGCGGGAAATAGCTCTCCGTGTGCAGTCGCAACGCCTGTCGTCGAATGCACTGGCCGTCTTCTAAAATTTTCTTGGCCCGGCTCCCGGAAGGGTCCGGGAGGCAGCAAAAGCTGGCGGGCTTATACTTTGAGGTTCTCTGCGGAGGTCTTGCCCCGGTTTGCGATCTCTTCGTATTCCACCGTCTGTCCTTCGTTCAGGGACGACAGACCGGCTTTCTGCACTGCCGAGATATGCACGAACACATCCTTGCCGCCCGACGCAGGCTGGATAAATCCATAACCCTTCGTCGGGTTGAACCACTTGACCGTACCTTTAGCCATCACGACTTCTCCGCGGGTCTTCCTCCGAGATCTCGAACCGCCAGTCCCCGCCAACCGGCCGGTTCGGTCCTAACAGGATACGCGGAATGTGGCCGGCTTGGTAGCTCAAACCACATCGGCCTTTTGCCGAATTCCGCTCAACTTCGCGGCGTTTTTGCCGGTTTTGCCCGTTTCGCGGTCAAATGGCCGGAGCGCGGCGGATGTACTGTAGACAGAAGGAGCGAGCAGCCACTCTTCCTTACCCTCCCCCTCCAGGGGAGGGTAAAGAGAAAGCGCTCCGGTCCTTCAATACGTCGCGGCCAGGTAATCGACGATCTTGCCGACATCGGCATCGTCGATCGGCGCGCCATAGACCTTGATCATCTTGGTCACCTCGGCCTGCCAGAAGCTTTTCTTGTCCTTCATCGGCGGCTGCGTCTTGATGTAGTCGGCCGAGTGGCAGGCGCTGCAATTGCCCTGGACCACTTCGAGATTGGGCCCGGGCTTGAATGCGGCGACCTCGTCCGGAAGCTGGTAGTTGACGGGGGCCGCGGTCACAGCGCCGAGACCGGTGGCGAGGGCGAGCGTGATAGCGAGGAGAACGGTACGCTGCATGGTCATTCTCCTTCAGGCCACGGTGACGCGGACGGTTTCGACGACGTTGCGTAGATAACCCGCCGGGTTCCAGCGCGGCGTATCCGGCTGCGTCTCGCCGCCATTGCCGGTGGCACGCACCTTGAGCTCAACGCTGCCTGCCGCGAGCTTCACCGGCAGCTTCCATTCGCGGAACGAATATTTGCCGAGATCCTTGCCGAGCTTGGCGCTCGTCCAGGTCTTGCCGCCGTCGATGGAGACCTGGACCTCCTTGATGCCCTTGCCGCCGTCGAAGGCGATGCCGCGTAGCGTCGTCGCGCCCGCCTTCAGCTTGGCGCCATCAGGCACGCTGGTGATGAAGGAGCGGATGGTGAAGCGGTTGATAGGGATCGTCGCCTTTGGCGTAGTGCCGGGCTCGATCGCGTTATCAGGCGTATCCGGAATGCGATAGGCCGACTTCATCCAGAAGCCTTCATAGACGTTGTCGATGACGGTGATCTCGTTGAGGTGCTTGACCCAGTAGGTGCCATAATAGCCCGGCACGATCAGGCGTAGCGGGAAGCCGTTGAGGAACGGCAAATCTTCGCCGTTCATGCCATAGGCCAGCATCACCTCGCCGTCTCTGGCGTGATCGATGTCGAGTGCCTTGACGAAGTCAGGTGTCTTGTCGCTGACCGGCCCGTCCATGCCGTTGAAGGTGACCTGCCTGGCGCCGCTCTGCACACCCGCCATCTCCAGCACCGCTTTCAGCGGCACGCCGCGCCAGCGCGCATTGCCCATCGCTCCGTTGGCGAGCTGGCCGCCGGCAACGCGCGGCTCGAAGAAGCCGCGGCTGTTGCCGGAGCACTGGTTGACGGCGACGATCTCGGTCGCCTTCATCTTCCTGATGTCTTTCAGCGAAAGTTTCTGCGGCTTGTCGACCTTGCCCTTGACCTCGAGCGTGAACTTGTCGGGGTCGAGATTGTAGGGCAGGTCCGAGAGGTGATAGCGCACGAAGAACGCATTGTTTGGCGTGATCGGACCGTCGTTGAAGATCGCGAACGGCGTCTCGAGCTGCGGCGGCCGGCTGGTTAGCCCAATCATCGCTCGCTTCTGCGGATATTTCACCAGCGGCCGTTCGCCATTGGCGAAGGGCAGGGTCACGGTATCGAGTGCCAGTGCCCTGGTGGAATTGAGTGTGGCCGCAAGTGTGGCAAGCCCCGCTCCTTTGAGCAGGTCGCGTCGATCGAACATCTGGTCCCCTCCCGGAGCTTTTCGTTGGCTCGCGGTCATCACCGCGAACCGCGTTCATCTGTCGCAACGATTTGAACGAAGTCAATTCGTGCTTTCGCAGCAGGCCCATGCCGCTGCGCTGCAGCAGGCCGGTGTTACGTGGGGACGAGGCTGGTCGTTTAACTCAGTGTCGCCGCGCGCTCGCTGCACCTCTCCCGCTTGCCGGAGAGGTCGCGCCCCCGGGGCGATGCGAAGCATCGTCCCGCGCGCGGGTGAGGGCTTTCTCCTCTAGGGGATTGTCCCATTGCGGAGACACCCTCTCCCCAACCCTCCCCCGCAAGCGGGGGAGGGAGCTCACCGCCTCCGTAGCTCACAAATCACGCTGCGACGCGCTCGGTTCGATCGACCAGCGCCGTCAGCTCCCGCGCATCCGCGACGACGCGCACCGCCATCGGCTCGTCGCGGCCGCGGATCGCGACCTCCTGTTGCGGCAGCGTATCGTCGGCGAGGCCCGCCGTGCTGCGGATTTCGTCCGAGACGATCGCCTCGCAGGCCAGCGTCTTGGTCATGTCCTGCAGCCGGGCGGCGACGTTGACGGCATCGCCCAGCGCCGTGAAGACGATGTGATCGCGATAGCCGATGTCGCCGATGATGACCTCGCCGCCGTGAATGCCGATGCCGAAGCGGATCGGCTGGCGCAGATCATGGCTCAATAGCTGGTTCAGCTCGTCGATATGCGTGGCGATGCCGCTGGCAGCCTTCAGCGCCTGCCGGCAGGCGGTTTGCGGATCGGCCGTGAGCCCGAACAGCGCCAGCATGCCGTCGCCGACGAACTGGTTCGGCTGGCCGCCATTCTCGATCACGGCCTGCGAGACCGCGCCGAGGAAGCGGTTGACGATGAAGACGGTGTCGAACGGCAGCCGCTTCTCGGCGAGCTGGGTCGAGCCGCGCATGTCCACGAACAGGCTGACGAGATAGCGCTCCTGGCCGATCCGCGCCGGCGCCGAGGCCTGCGCGTTGGCCGACGACGTTTGCGGGGTGAAAAGCTGGAAGAAGGAGAGATCCGACGTCGGCCGCAGCTGGCAGGCCAGCCTGATCGAGGGGTCGTTGGTGCCGACGCGGGTCAGCACGAAGGCCTCGCGCTGCGACGGCTCGGGCAGGACGCCATGATCGCCGATGACACGGATGCGGCAGGTCGAGCAGCGGGCGCGGCCGCCGCAGACGCTGGCATGCGGCAGATTATGGCGCAGGCTCGCTTCCAGCACGGAGAGGCCCTTGGGAACCCGCACCGTCCTGCCATTGCCGTAGGACAGCGCGATCATGCCGCCGCGCCGCTCGCGCCAGGCCCGCACGCCGCGTGCCGCCAGCGCCAGGCCAAGCAGCCCAAAATAGGTGATGGTGAAGGCGCCGGTGATGCGATCGAGCGTGTTGCCTTCCGCGACCGTGCCGACCTGGCGTCGGGTGAGATTGTGCGTCCGCCATTCCCCGTCATCGGCCTCGATCGCGACGCTGCGGCCGCCCTGGTAGATGCCGAGCAGCGACAGCGTCGGGACCAGCACCGCGGCGGCGAGCAGATAGGGCGCGGCGCGCGTGAAGAACGGCTTGAGGCGGAGCCAGAAATAAATTCCGATGCAGCCGTGCACCCAGGCAATGAGCAGCAGGATCGTCATCTGCCAGAGCCGGCCGGGCGCTGCGACGAAGAACAGATAGAGCTCCTGCGGATAGAGCTTCTGGTGATCGTACAGCGTATAGCCGAGCCGCACCCCGACCACGTGCGCCATGACCAGCGCGGGGATGCTGAGGCCCAGCACGAGCTGAAGCGGCTCGATCGTCCGCCAGCGGAACTGCCGGCGCTGGTACAGCGCATAGATGCCGAGCCCCATATGGGTGAGCGCGGCGGTGTAGAACACGATCGAGACGGGGAGAAACTGCCAGAAGGCGGTGTGGTAGTAGACCCCAGCCTCCATGGCCTCGACCGAGATATTGCCGAGCGCGTGGTTGAGGAAATGGCTGATCACATAACAGAACAGGATCACGCCGCAGACGAGCCGCACCTGCCGCACGCTGGTCCCGCGGACGAGTTCGGAGATGGATGCAGCAGCGGTGGCCATGATTCGGTTGTATCAGTTCATGAAGGAGAACAGCCAGCGTAGCGTTTAATTCCCGATGTGGACAGGTTGCGGGATCACATGCGCGGTAAGGTTACGAAATCGTAGGGTGGGCAAAGGCGCGCCCTTGCGCGCCGTGCCCACCGTTTTTCTATCATATCCTGCTGGTGGGCACGCTTCGCTTTGCGGCGTCCGCGTTGAGGCTGGGATCGCCGCTTGCCCATCCCCCCGCATTGACTCCCCCTCCCAGGTTGGCGAAAAGCGCGGCCGTGACGACAGCCCCTGACATCACCATGCCCGCCGGCGGCGCCTCGCGCCGTACCCTTGTCATGGCCGTAGCAATCATCGCCGCGATGACGCTGCTGCGCATCGTCTACGCCTCCGCAATCGAGCTGCGCACCGACGAGGCCTATTATTGGACCTGGTCGAAGGAGGGGGCGCTGAGCTTCCTCGATCACCCCCCGGGCATCGCCTGGCTGATCCGTTTCGGAACCACGATCTTCGGCGACACCGCGCTCGGCGTCCGCTTCGGCGGCATCGTCGCGATGCTCGTCACGCAGCTCCTGCTCGCCGACATTGTCCGCCGCCTCACCCATGATGTGCGCGCCGTATTGTTCGCGGTGCTGATGCCGGAAGCCGCGCTCTATTACGGCCTGCTGATGGCCAAGGTCGCGCCCGATGTCGCCATGATCCCGTTCGCGGTGGCGATGATGTGGTCGCTGGTGCGGCTGACGCAAAGCGGCGACGGACGCTGGTGGCTCGCGTCCGGTCTGTTCGCCGGCCTCTCGATGCTGTCGAAATTCACCGCGATCATGTTCGCTCCGGCGGTTGCCGCCTTCCTGCTGGTACCGGATTGGCGCTGGCGCTGGCTGCGCAGCCCCTATCCTTATCTCGCGGTGCTGGTCGCAATCGCCGTGTTCTCGCCGGTGCTGATCTGGAACGCGCAGCACGACTGGGCCTCGTTTCGTTTCCAGGGGGTACGCGCCACCGCCAATTACGGCATCTCGCTGCGGACCATCGGTGACTTCATCGGCCTGCAGTTCGGTCTGGTCGGCTTCGTCATGCTGCCGGTGGTGCTGACCGGCCTGGTGCTGACGGCATGGCGCGGCTATCGCACGCGCGAGCCCGTTGGAATTCTCTTGTCGACGGCGGTGCTGGTGCCGTTCGCCTATTTCCTCTTTAAGTCGACCACGCTTCGGGTCGGCGACACCTGGCCGATGTTCATGTGGCCGGTCGGTTTCGCCGCCGCGGCCGTGAACCTCGCGATGATGGCGAAGGAGGGCTGGTCGGCGCGCATGCTCAACTCGTCGCTGTTCTGGGTGAGGACAGCGGTCGGCTCCGGCATCGCCTTCGTCGTGATCGTGTTCCTCTATTACGTCGCCGCGCCCTGGAATCTGCTCGGCAAGATCGACCCGATCGGCGCGGAAGCCGGCTACGAGCAGGTCGCCGCGCGCGCGCAGGCCGCGCTCGACGAAACCGGCGCGACCTGGATCGCGACCACGGACTACCGCACCTACGCCATGATGCGCTGGCTGTTCCGGGGCCGCGTGCCCGTCATCGAGATCAACGAACGCGGCCGCTTCCAGGATTTCCGCGATCCCGGCATGGACCGGATCAAGGGCCATGCCGGCATCTATGTCGGCCGCGAGCCGGACAATCGGTCTTCGCTGTGGGAGAACATCCCGGCCAAGCGCGAGCATCTCGGCGAAGTCGAGCGCCGCTGGCGCGGTGTTCTCGCGGATACCTATGTGATCGAAAAGCTCACCGATTGGACGCCGGAGTTGTCACCGCCGAAGGATTCGCCGCTGTTTTGGTGGAAGGTGCTGGCGGGGGAGTTTGAAAAGCGAGTGCGCGCAGCGCGGCGGTGTGGGGTGATTTCTCCACACGGGCAGTATCGTAGGGTGGGCAAAGCGAAGCGTGCCCACGCATCTTTGCGATCGAGAGAGATGGTGGGCACGGCGCAAGCGCGCCTTTGCCCACCCTACGATTCCGGTCTTGCGGAGAGAGCCCTCACCCGTCTTGCCGCTACTCCTCCTCGTCCTTTTTCCGCAGCAGATCCGTCGCGAGGTCCGACAGCTTCGGCGGCGGCAATGCCGCAAACGGCAGCGGCCTTGTGACGGCGATTGCCGCCAGTCCCAGCCGTGCCGTCAGCAATCCGTTCAGCACGCCTTCGCCCAAGCGCTGCGACAGCTTTGCCGCGATACCGTGGCCGAGCATCTGCTGCACCAGGCTGTCGCTCGCGGCCATGCCGCCGGTGATGGCGAGATGGGCGATGACGTGGCGGAGCAGGCGGATCATGCCGAGCGCGCCGGGGCGGCCGCCGTAGAGATAAGCGAGCTGGCGGATCAGGCGCAGTGCGGCGACGAACACGAACAGCACATCGATCGCGGCACGGGGCGAGACCGCGGTCACGATCGAAACCTTTTGCGCCGCCGACGATACCAGCCGCCGTGCCTCCGCATCCAGCGGCGACATCAGCTCGCGCTCGGCGAGGCGGATCATGTCGGCGCCGTCGATGATCTCGCCGGTGTGACTCTCCAGCGTCGCGCGGGCGCGTGCGAGCTGCGGATTCTGGTGCGCGAGCTTGAGCAGATCCTGGACGATGACGCGGCTTTCCTTGCGGTCGTCGCTGGCGAGCACCGCGGCGGCGCGCGCATGCAACTGCTCGATCGTCGCCAGCCGCGCCAGGCCGAGTGCCTCGCGGCCGATCACCACCGCAAGCGCCAGCGCGGTGACGAGCGCAAAGGCGAGACCGAAGTAGCCGAGCGTTTCGCTGCGCGTGAACAGGTCCTCGATCAGATGCACCACGCCGAGCCCGGTGCCGAGCAGCGTCAGCCCGGCGAGGCCTGACCAGAACAGCGTACCCCAGGGAAATCCGCGCCGCGTCGGCCGCGCGGCCTCGATCGGCACCGGCAGTGCCTGCGGATCGTGCTCCGGCGTGATCTGGATCGTGGCGCGGCCAAGCCGTGCCGTCTCGTCGGCTTCGGTGACGACGACGCCGGGATCGTCGAGCCGGAACGTTGCCGGCCGCCGTGGCTTCGATCGGTCGTTCATGCGAGCTTGTCTCCGATCAGGAACTGCAAGGCACGGTCGAGGCGAATGTGAGGCAGCGTCGGCGGCTCGGTGCCCTCGCGGTCGAGTGTGGGCGGACGGAAGCGTAGGAAGCGGAAATCGCTTGTCCCGGCGGTCTCGGTTGCGAGGCCGCGGAACGCGGCATTGCCGTTGAACAGCGGCTCGGGATCCAGTGGCAAATCGCCCGGAAAGGTCGCTACTTCCGTGTTGCCGTCGAAGAATTCACCGCCGGCGCTTTCGCCCGCGGCCGGTGTTCCCAGGATCGACGGCAATTTGTCGCGGCCGCGCGCGACTTGGGCTTCTCGTGTGGCACGCACCGCGGCGAGCGCCACCACGTCGATCGCCGCGCCGGTATTTTCCGCGCGCGCAACGGCGCCCGAGACGGCGCGGCGCAGCACGGCCTCGAGCCGGTCGTGGCTGGAATGGTGCAGATGGTCGGCCTTGGTCGCCGCAAACAGGATGCGATCGATGCGCGGGCGGAACAGGCTGGAGAGGATCGTGCTGCGGCCGATGTTGAAGCAATCGAGAATGCCGGCGAGGGCGGCTTCGAGATCGTGCAGCGCCTCGGGTCCGGAGTTGAACGCGGACAGTGCGTCGGCTAGAACGATCTGGCGATCGAGCCGGGCAAAATGATCCCTGAAGAACGGCCGCACCACGACGTCCTTGTAGGCCTCGAAACGGCGCACCATCATCGCCCACAGCGATCCCTCCGGCGCCTGCCCGCCGATCGGCACGTCGAGCGGCGCGAAGGTCAGTGCCGGGGAGCCTGCGAGATTGCCGGGCATCAGGAAGCGGCCGGGCGGCAACAGGCTCATCGCAAAGCGCTCGTCGCGGCAGGCGCGCAAATAATCGGTGAAGAGCTTTGCAGCGGTGAGCGTCGCCTGCTCGTCCTCGCATGCGTCGGGCTTGAGCGTTGCCAGATGCGCGTGCCATTCGCTGGCGAGATGCGCGCGCGGCGCCTCGCGCGACAGCGCAAGACTCTCCGCCGACCATTGCTCAAAGCTCTTCTGCAGCAGCGGCAGGTCGAGCAACCACTCGCCGGGATAGTCGACGATGTCGAGGGTCAGCGTGCGATCGGCGCCGTTCGGGCGCTGATAGTCGATGACGAGCCTGAGCTCGCTGATGTCGACGGTCGAGTTCGGCCAGCGTCGCTCCTCGACCAGCGCGCGCAGATGGCTCTCATATGCAAAACGCGGCACGGCGTCGTCGGGCTGCGGCGCCAGATGCGCGCGCGCGATCCGGCCCGAGGCGTAAGCGTCGAACACCGGAAACCGGCCGCCGCGGGTGAGGCCGTGGATCAGCGCGGTGATGAACACGGTCTTGCCAGCCCGCGACAGGCCGGTAACGCCTAACCGCACCGTCGGGTTGAAGAAGTGCTCGCCGTAGTCGATCAGCGCCTGCGCGGACAAGCGCGCTTCTTCGACCATATCCTGGAAACTGAATGCCATATGAACGTTAATGGATCGGGGGCGGCGGGACTGTGTGACCGATCACAAAAGTGGCAATTGCGTGAAGAAAATCAAGCTCCATACTTCCACCGTCTTTGTCGGAAAATCAGCCGTTTGAACGACGCGCCGATCCCGAAAGACCCATACAAGAGGACATTGCCTCATCTTGCGGATTGCCATGACCGTCTTCCAACTGAAAGAGTTCGCATCCACCTCCGTCCACGCCGCAGCCGACGTGATCGGCTGGAATTACGACCGCGCCGAGCTGATCGCCGACGGCGTCATCCACGCGATCGGCGTCCTCTTCGGCATCATCGCCGCGACCGTGCTGGTGGTGCTGACGGTGGTCTATGCCAATACGATCGATATCGTCGGGGTCTCGATCTACGTCGCCGGCCTGCTCTCGATGCTGGTGCTGTCGGCAACTTATAATCTCTGGCCGGTGTCGCCAGCCAAATGGCTGCTGCGGCGGTTCGACCACTCCGCGATCTATCTGCTGATCGCGGCGACCTATACGCCGTTCATCCTCGAGGTGAAGGACAGTGGATTCGCGCTGGTGCTGCTCGCCGGCGTCTGGTGTGTCGCCATCCTCGGCATCGTGCTGAAGCTCTTCTACCCCGGCCGGTTCGACCGCGTCTCGGTCGGCATCTATCTCGCGATGGGCTGGAGCGGCGTGATGCTCTACGACGCCGTGGTCCGGGCGCTGCCCGCGCTGGTGCTGGGCTTCATCCTTGCGGGCGGACTGCTCTACAGCTTTGGCGTGATCTTCCATGCCTGGCGGCGGCTGCGCTTTCAGAATGCGATCTGGCACGGCTTTGTGTTGGCCGGCGCGGCGTGCCATTATACTGCGGTGCTCGACCTCATGTTGAGCTGAGCAAGACCCAAAGGGGTCTTCCAGGAAGCGGTATAAGACAAGAGGAGACGTCGCATGCAGGTGACCGGCAAGGTCGTGGTCGTCACGGGCGGCGCAAACGGCATCGGCAAGGCGCTGTGCGAGGCGTTTTACAATGCGGGCGCAGCCAAGGTCGTCGTCGCGGATATGGACGCCGCCAATGCGAGGGCGGTCGCGGCCATGGTGGATGGCGCGGCCTTCAAATGCGATGTCGCGCAGGAGAAAGACATCTCGCACGTCATCGAGGAGACCGAGCGGCAGTTCGGCCCCATCGCCCTGTTCTGCTCCAATGCCGGCATCGGCGGCGGCTTCGATCCGATGTCGGTCAATGCCGGCGGCGCCTCGGATGAACCGTGGCAGCGCAGCTGGGCGATCCACGTCATGGCCCATGTCTATGCGGCGCGGCATCTGATCCCGCGCATGAAGGCGCGCGGTGGCGGCTATTTCCTCAACACCATCTCGGCCGCGGGCCTGCTGTCCCAAGTCGGCAGCCCCGCTTATTCCACCACCAAGCACGCCGCGGTCGGCTTTGCCGAGAATCTCGCGATCTCGCACAAGGCCGACAACATCAAGGTCTCGATCCTCTGTCCGCAGGGCGTCGACACCAACATGCTGCGCTCGATCCCGAAGGGCCCGCAATCCGGTGACGGCGATCTCACGCCGGAGCAGGTGGCGAAAGACGTGCTCGCCGGCCTCGAGCAGGAGACGTTCCTGATCCTGCCGCATCCGCAAGTGCTCGGCTATATGCGCAAGAAGACCGAGAATTACGATCGCTGGCTCGGCGGCATGGCCAAGATCCAGGCGAAGATGCGGGAGGAGTTCGGGAAGTAGCCGTGAGGTCGGTGCGATTGAGGCACACTCGCGCCAAACACTCGCTGTCGTCCCTGCGAAAGCAGGGACCCATAACCACAGGGAGAAGTTTGGCGAAGACTGGTAGATGTTCTTGCGCGCGGTACTGACACCTGCGCTTTACGGATAAATCACGCGGTATGGGTCCCTGCGTTCGCAGGGACGACACCGGTGGTTACGGAGGCAACGCCTCATCCTCCCCCCGGCTTGCCCGCAACGCCCGCGCATAAAGCATCATGCCGTCGCGCACGGTGCGCTGCTCCGCCGCCGTCAACGCCGCCAGCGCGCCGCGGACCTGCTGCCGGCCAAACGCGTGCAGCGCCTCCAGCGTGCGCCGGCCCTTCGCCGTCAGCGACAGTAGCTTGCTGCGGGCATCATTCTCATCCGGCGTCTCCCTGAGCTCGCCGCAGTCGATCAGCTTGCGCACCAGGCGGCTGACGCTGGATTTCTCCAGCCGCAGGAAATCGCCGAGCTCGGCTGAGGTCATCGGACCGCGGATGCCGATCTCCAGGATGGTGTGCACGGCCGACGGCGGATAGTCCGAGGCCGCCACCGTCGCATCCATGAAGCCGAGCTCGCGCACCATCAACCGCGAGGCGGCGCGAATGTCGTCGATCAGCGCAAGCTCGGCCATCTTGACTCCCGGCATATAGTTGTATCATACAACTATATGCGCGCAGCGGCGCGCGCAAGGGTTTTGGAGTGAGCCATGAGCGGAGCTTTGCCGTCAGGTCAGCGGATGCGGGGCAAGGTCTGCCTCGTCACGGGCGGCGGCAGCGGCATCGGCCGCGCCACAGCGTTGCGGATGGCGACCGAAGGCGCCGAGGCGATCATCGTCGCGGGCCGGCGCGAGGCCGAGATCGAGGCGACCGCCGCTTCGTGCCGCGAACTCGGTGTCGAGGCGATCCCGCTCAAGACCGACATCACGCGCGAGGACGACGTCGCGCGCCTCGTCGGCACCGCCATCGAACGTTGCGGCCGGCTCGACGTCGCCTTCAACAATGCCGGCTTCCAGGAGCGCCGCGCGCCGCTGGAAGAGCAGGGCACTGATATTTACGACAGCGTGTTCGACACCAATGTCCGCGCGCTGTTCCTGTGCCTGCGCCATCAGCTGCCGGCGATGCTGGCGCAGGGCCGCGGCAGCATCGTCGTCAACGCTTCTGTCAGCGGCGTGCGCAATCCCAACCCCGGCTTCTCGCTCTATTCGGCCTCGAAGGCCGCCGCGATCTCGCTGACGCGCTCGGCCGCGCTGGAGAACGCCCCGCGCGGCATCCGCATCAACGCCATCGCGCCGGGCCGCGTCGTCACCGACATGATGCTGCGCGCCGGCGTCGGCGATGTCGCAACCGTCAGCGCCGGCCTGCCGTTGCGGCGGATGGGGAATCCGGAGGAGGTGGCGGAAGCCGTGGTGTGGTTGGCATCCGATGCGTCATTGTTGGCATCCGATGCGTCATCCTATGTGGTTGGGCACGTGCTCGCGGCGGACGGGGGGTTTTTGGCGTCGTAGTTTTTGGACGGTGGCGCAACAAGCTCAGTGTCGTCCCCGCCTAGTGCGCAATTGCGCACGGGGCGCGGGGACCCATAACCCCAGGGAGAAGTTTGGCGAAGACTGGTCGTGTTTTTGCCCGCGGTACTGACACCGCGCCTTACCGATAGATCACGCGGTATGGGTCCCTGCGCCCCGTGCGCAATTGCGCACTAGGCAGGGACGACAGCGTCAATGCTTCTGCCCGTACAGCACCGGCACCGCCGAATCCACGATGACCTCGACCAGGCTCGTGCCCTCGAATGCCATCCCGCGCTTGAGCGCCTCGCCGAGCTCCGCTGCCCTCGTCACCCGCACCGCGTGACACCCCATGCCTTCGGCGATCTTCACGAAATCGATGCCCGGCAGCTCCAGCCCCGGCACGTTGCGCACCTGCATCACCTGGCTGAACGAGCGCATCGCGCCGTAGCCGGAATTGTTGATGACGATGATGGTCAGCGGCAGCTTGCGCTGCGCGGCGGTCCACAGCGCCTGGATCGAGTACATCGCGGAGCCATCGCCGATCAGGCACACGGTGCGCTGCTTCGGCTTGCCCAGCGCCATGCCGACGGCGGCGGGCAGGGAATAGCCGAGGCCGCCGCTCGCCATGGTGTAAAAACTGTCCTGGCCGCGCATCGGCATGAATTTCTGCATCGCCGGCCGGTGCGAGGGCACTTCCTCGACCAGCGAGGTGCCGTCGGGCATCGCCTGCGACAGCGAATGCAGCAGGAACTCGACCGGCAGCGGATCGGCGGCCTGCGGCGCCGGCGGCAGCGTGCGGCCCTTTGGCGCCGCGCGTTTGGTCTCCGGCAGCAGGTCGAGCAGCAGGCTCAGCGCCGGTTTCATCGTCGCGATGATGCTGGTGCCGACCGGCGTCACCGCCGCTGCATCCGGATCATCCGTGATCTGGAAGATCGTCGCGCCGCCATCGAAGATCGCGGCATGGCCCTCGACATGGAAGGTGAACACCGGCGCGCCGATGACGACGACAAGGTCGTGCTCCCGCAGCGCGTCGGAGAGCTGCGCCGGCGAGGCATGCAGGAAACCGGCGAACTGCGGGTGCCGCTCGGGGAACGAGCATCGCGCCGAGAACGGGCTGACCCAGACGCTGGCCTTGGCCTTCTCGGCCACGCGCACCATCAGGTCGACCGCGCCGGCGCGGTCGATGCCGGGGCCGACGACGAGGGCAGGGTGCTTGGCCGAACCGAGCGCGGCCGCCAGCGCCTTCATCGCCTCCGGCTCGGGGCCGGTCTCGCGGCTGACCTTGCGCGCCTCGACCGGCGCGCAGGCATGGGCCCAGTCGTCGATCGGGATCGAGACGAAGGTCGGCCCGCAGGGCGGCTGCATCGCGGTGTAATAGGCGCGCGCGATCGCGGCCGGCACGTCCTCGGGCCGCGCCGGTTCGACGCTGTATTTCACGTAAGGCCGCGGAAATTCCGATGCGCGCTCGGCATAAAGGAAGGCCTGCAGCGGCAGGATCGAGCGCGCCTGCTGGCCCGCGGTGATCACGAGCGGCGTCTGGTTACGATGCGCGGTGTAGATGTTGCCGAGCGCATTGCCGACGCCGGCGGCCGAATGCAGATTGACGAAGGCGGCATTGCGGGTCGCTTGCGCGTAGCCGTCGGCCATGCCGACGGCGGAGGCTTCCTGCAGCGCCAGCACGTAGTCGATGTCATCGGGCCAGTCGCTGAGGAACGGCAGCTCGGTTGAACCAGGGTTGCCGAAAACCCTGTCGATGCCGAACGAGCGCAGCAGGTCGAGCGTCGCCTGCTTCACGGTGACGGATCTGCTGCCGGTCTTGCCGCCTGGCTTGCCGTTCTTGGCCATGGTTTCCGTCCCTTCTCAACTCCTCATCCTCAAGAGCGCGTCTTCGCGCGTCTCGAAGGATGAAGGCCCGGCTGGTGGCCTCGCCCTTCGAGACGCGCGCAAACGGCGCGCTCCTCAGGGTGAGGGTCTAACTTCCTACATCGTCATTACATTCGCAATGGCGAGGAGAGGCCATCACCACACCGCCGTGCCCTTCATCGTCGGCTGCCCTTCCGCGTTCGCGGTCCACAGCTCCATGCCGGCCTCGGTCTCGTTGGCGTTGACCGAGAACTCGGTGCCCTCGAACAGCGGCTGCAGGCCGCGATACGAAAACTTCTTCGGCGCCTTGCCGCCGTGCAGCTTGGCGGCCATCTCGATGATCAGCGCCGCCTGCAACGGGCCGTGGAAGATCAGGCCCGGATAGCCCTCGACTTTGGTGACGTAGTCTCGGTCGTAATGGATCCGGTGGCCGTTGAAGGTCAGCGCGGAATAGCGGAACAGCAGCACGGGGTCGGAGACGTGGCTCTCGCGGTGCTGCGCCTTCGGCGGCGGGGTCGGAGCCTTGCCGCCGGCCGGCGCGTTGCTCGTCATCTCGCGATAGACGATGTCCTGCCGCTCGCGGATAGCGACGCCGCGCGGCGAGGAGATGCTGTGCTCGACCGAGACGAAGCACAGCGTGCCGGTCGAGCCGGTCTTGACCTGCACGTCGGCAATGCGCGAGGTCCGCGTCGATTCATCGCCGACCTGCAGCGGCTGCAAAAACTCGATCTCGCCGCCGGCCCACATCCGGCGCGGCAGCGGCACCGGCGGCAGGAAGCCGCCGCGGGTCGGGTGGCCGTCGGGCCCTAGCATCGACATCGGAAACACCGGCTGCGCCAGGCACCAATGCACCGTGAACGGCGCGGCGTCACCCTTTTTGGGCTCGCCGACGTCCTGGAACAGCGTCGCGCGCAGGCCCATGACGAGCTGCGCGGTGACGATGTCGGTAGCCTCGGTGCTGCGGCCGATCCATTGCCGCAAATGATCGATGTCGAGCTTCTCGGTCATGACGCCTCGCTCTTTTTACTTCTTGGGATTTTCGCCGATGGCAGGCACCGCGCCATAGCTGCGCGTCTCACCAACGATGATCGGCGCCGGCGCGGGATAGCTGACACGGCCATTCGGCGTGTCGACCTCGATGCGCCGCAGATGCGGATGGTTGGTGAGATCAGCCATGGTGTTGACCTCGGCGAAGGCGATGTCAGCCTCCGACAGCCGCTTCAAGAGCTCGTCGCGGGTCATCTTGCCGAAGATGTCGGCGACGGTCTTGTCGGTGAAGTCGCGGTTGCGCACGCGCTCGACCATATTGGCGACGCGGGGATCGGCCGGCAGATCAGGCTGGTCCAGCACCTTCGCGCACAGCGTCTTCCACTCGCGCTCGCTCTGGATCGAGATCAGGATGTCCTTGCCGTCCTTCGAGGTGAACACGCCATAGGGCGCGATCGAGGGATGGCGCAGGCCCATGCGCTTGGGCGGATTGCCGGCCTCGGAGTTGAGCAGCGGCACGGTGCACCAGTCCGCCATCACGTCGAACATGGAGATGCGGATGTCGGCGCCCTTGCCGGTGCGCCCGCGTCCGATCAGCGCTTCCAGGATCGCCGCATGCGCGGTGGCACCGGTCGCGACGTCGACGATCGACATGCCGACGCGCGAGGCGCCATCGGGATTGCCGGTAATCGAGGCGAGGCCGCTCTCGGCCTGGATCAGCAAATCATAGGCCTTGCGATGTGCATAGGGGCCCTCGTCGCCATAGCCGGTGATCGTGCAGGAGATCAGCTTCGGATAGTCCTTCAAGAGCCGCTCGCGCGAGAAGCCGAGCTTGTCCATCGAGCCCGGCTTGAGGTTCTGGATCAGAACGTCGGCGCTGGCGATCAGCTTCTCCAGCTCGGCGCAGCCTTCTTTCGTCGCGAGATCGACCACGGCCGATTGCTTGCCGCGGTTGAGCCAGACGAAATAGCTGCTCTGGCCTTTGGCCGCCGCGTCATAGCCGCGGGCGAAGTCGCCCTCGGGCCGTTCGATCTTGATCACCTCCGCGCCGGCATCCGCCAGGCGCGAGGAGCAGAACGGCGCCGCCACCGCCTGCTCGACCGCAATCACCCTGATCCCGTCAAGTGCTCCCATGATGGTGGCCTCAGTACGAGCGCGGCATGCCGAGCACATGCTCGGCGACGAAGGAGAGCACGAGGTTGGTCGAGATCGGCGCCACCTGATAGAGCCGCGTCTCGCGGAATTTGCGCTCGACGTCGTATTCCTCGGCGAAGCCGAAGCCGCCATGGGTCTGGATACAGGCGTTCGCCGCTTCCCAGGACGCATCCGCCGCCAGCATTTTTGCCATGTTGGCCTCCGCGCCGCAGTCGAGCCCGGCCTCGTATTTGCGGGTGGCTTCCTTCACCATCAGCTCGGCCGCGCGCATCGAGGCATAGGCCTTGGCGATCGGGAACTGGATGCCCTGGTTCTGGCCGATTGGCCGACCAAACACGCTGCGCTCCTTGGCGTAGTTCGTTGCCTTGGCGATGAACCATTTGGCGTCGCCGACGCATTCCGCCGCAATCAAAATGCGCTCGGCGTTCATGCCGGAGAGGATGTAGCGAAAGCCCTTGCCTTCCTCGCCGATCAGGTTCTCCGCCGGCACCTTCATGTCGGTAAAGAACACTTCGGTGGTGGCATGGTTCATCATGGTGCGGATCGGGCGGATCTCGAGGCCATTGTTCTTGGCCTCGCGCATGTCGACGATGAACACTGAAAGACCGTCGGTGCGCTTCTTGGCCTGCTCCTTCGGCGTGGTGCGCGCCAGCAGCACCATCAGGTCTGAATGCTCGGCGCGGCTGGTCCAGATCTTCTGGCCGTTGACGATGTAGCTGTCGTTGCCATCCTTGCGCGCGAAGGTCTTCAGCGAGGAGGTGTCGGTGCCGCTGGTCGGCTCGGTGACGCCGAAGGCCTGCAGGCGCAATTCGCCGCTCGCGATCTTCGGCAGATATTTTGCCTTTTGCTCGGCGTTGCCGTGCCGCAGCACGGTGCCCATCGTGTACATCTGGGCGTGGCAGCCGCCGCCGTTGCAGCCCGCGCGCTGGATCTCTTCGAGGATCGCGGCCGCCGCGGACAGCTTCAGACCCGCGCCGCCATATTCCTCGGGGATCAGCACGGAGAGATAACCGGCCGCTGTCAGCGCGTCGACGAACGCCTTGGGGTAGGCCATCTCGCGATCGAGCTTACGCCAATATTCGCCGGGGAACTGGGCGCAGAGCTTGGCGACGGCTTCACGGATGTCGGCGTAGTCTTCGGTGTGGTGTTCTTCACTCATGGCGTTTCCAATTCTCAGCGGCAGTTAAGATAACGCCGGCCGATCCTCAGGCGTTGTGAAAACAACGCCCGCCCCCTATGCTCATTTGTTATAGCGTATGGAGTAGCCTTCCAGGATTGGCAAGCATGGATTTCCGGCAGCTCAGGACCTTCAGTTGCGTGGCGGAGCTCGGCAGCCTCTCCAAGGCCTCCGACACGCTGCGCGTGGCGCAGCCGGCGCTCTCCCGGCAGATCAAGCTGCTGGAACATGAGCTGCGAACTGAACTCTTCACCCGCAACGGCCGTGGCATGGTCTTGACCGAAGCCGGCCGGCTGCTGCTGGCGCGCACCTCCGGCATCGTGCGGCAGATCGACCAGATCCGCGACGACATCCAGTCGTCCAAGGGGCCGCCGTCGGGCCAGGTCGTGCTTGGCCTCGTTCCAACCGTGAGCTGCGTGCTGTCGGCGCGCTTTGCGCGGCGCTGCGTCGAAAAATTCCCCGGCATCTCGCTGCGCATCGTCGAGAGCTACAGCGGCCATCTGGTCGAATGGCTGCATCGCGGCGAGATGGATCTCGCCATCCTCTATGGCCGCTCGGCCGATCTGCATCTCAACGTGGAGAGCCTGGGGCGCGACAACATCGTGGCGGTCGGCCCGCGCGGCTGCGGCCTCGCCCGCAAGAAGAACGTCGACATCGGCTGGTTGCTGCGGCAACGGCTGGTGCTGCCCAGTCATTCCCACGGCCTCCGCGCGCTGATCGAGCACGCGGCCGCCCAGCGCAAGATCAAGCTCGACGTCCAGCTCGAGGCGGATTCGTTTCGCGTGCTGACGAGCCTGGTCGAGGAGGGCCTCGGCTTCGCGCTGCTGCCGCCGTCGTCGGTCCATGGCGAGGTCGCGGACGGGCGGCTGGAAACCGCGCCGGTATCCAAGCCGATGACACGCGAGCTCATTTTCGCTTCTCCGATCGACCGCCCGGTCTCGACGGCCTCGCTCGCCGTCACGGCGCTGCTGCGCGAGGAAGTCGCGGCCTGCCGCAAGGAAGGCGTCTGGGACATCAAATTGAGTTAGATGCGCTGACGTCGTAGAACAGTCAGGCGCCGCCTTGCCTTCGCATCTGGCGCGAGCTGTCATGCCGAAATTTTATAGCTGCGGTGCGAGCTCTAGGGGCGTTCGGAGCGCGCTCTTTATTCACACTCGGTGTCATTGCCCGCGAAGGCGGGCAATCCAGTATTCCAGAGGCCGCGCGGCTAGAATCGAGAAGCCGCGGCGTACTGGATGCCCCGCCTTCGCGGGGCATGACAGTGGAGATTGAGGAGATCGATTGCCCCAGGGCAGTCGATTAGCAGCCTACCCCGGAATCCTGACCGGCAGCGTCTCGTACCCCTTGATGAAGCTCGAATAGATCCGCTTCGGCTCGCCGACCACCTCGATGCGGTCGAAGCGCTTCAGCATCTCTTCCCAGACGATGCGCAGCTGCAGCTCGGCGAGGCGCATGCCGACGCAGCGGTGGATGCCGAAGCCGAAGGAGAGATGGGTGCGCGGGCGCGGACGGTCGATGATGAAATCGTTCGGCTTGTCGAACATCTCCTCGTCGCGGTTGCCGGAGACGTACCACATCACGACGCGGTCGCCCTTCCTGATGTGCTTGCCGCCGACCTCGGTGTCTTGCAACGCGGTGCGGCGCATATGCGCCAGCGGCGTCTGCCAGCGGATCACTTCGGGCACCATGGAGTCGATCAGCTCCGGATTGGCGCGTAGCCTGTCGTATTGCTCCGGGTTCTCGTTCAGCGCCAGCACCGAGCCGGTCATGGTGTTGCGCGTGGTATCGTTGCCGCCGACGATGAGCAGGATGATGTTGCCCATGAGGTTGTCGGGGTCCATGTGCCGCGTGGCGTCGTTGTGGGCCATCAGCGACAGCAGATCGTTGCGCGGCGCCGAGTTGACGCGCTCGTTCCACAGCTTGGACATGTAGGCGTAGCACTCGTCCATCTCGCGGCGGCGTTCCTCGGCGGAGGCGACGATGCCGCTCTTGGGCAGCGCGGTCGAAACATCCGACCAGCGCGTCAGCTTGCGCCGCTCCTCCCAGGGGAAGTCGAACAGGGTCGCCAGCATCTGCGTCGTCAGCTCGATCGAGACGCGCTCGACGAAATTGAAGGTCTCGTTGCGCGGCAGATTGTCGAGCACCGTCTGCGAGCGCTGGCGGATCAGCTTTGCCAGCTCGTCCAGATGTGTCGGCGTGAACATCGGCGACACCGTCTTGCGCTGCGACGAATGCCTGGGCTGGTCCATCGCGATGAAGCTCGGATAGTCGTAGCCTTCCGGCACGTCGCGGATCGAGATGCCGCCGAGCGTGGAGTCCGAGGAGAAGATGCCGTGATTGGTGTCGACATGCATGATGTCGTTGTACTTCACCACCGACCAGTACGGTTCGATCGGCGCGTTGGTGCAGTAATGCACCGGCTCTTCCTTGCGCAGTCGCTCGAACCATGGCCACAGCGTGTCGTCCTGGAACAGCCGGGGCGCGCCGGGGTGGAATTGGGACAACGGCGTCGCATAGGCCTCCTCGCGGGCCCTGCGCATGCGTTCGGCCTTGTCCACTTTAACCGGCGCTTGGATGTTCATCGTCGTGGCTCCAATTGGTTCTCGGACCTCTCCCGCTTGCGGGAGAGGTCGGCGCGTAGCGCCGGGTGAGGGTTTTCTCCTCTAGGGGATTGTCCCGTTGCGGAGATACCCTCTCCCCAACCCTCTCCCGCAAGCGGGAGAGGGGGCGCAGCATTGTCGTGGCATAGTTCGCAACTCACGCCGTAATTCTCACCGGCAGCTCTTCCAAGCCCTTTACGAAACTCGAATAGACCCGCTTGGGTTCACCGACCACATCAATATGGTCGAACCGCCTGAGAATTTCTTCCCAAATAATCTTGAGCTGGAGTTCGGCGAGCCTGAGGCCGACGCAGCGGTGAATGCCGAAGCCGAAGGACAGATGCGTGCGCGGGCGGGCGCGGTCAATGATGAAGTCGTAGGGCTTCTCAATCGCCTCCTCGTCGCGGTTGCCCGAGACGTACCACATCACGACCTTGTCACCTTTCTTGATCTCTTTCCCGCGGAACTCGAAGTCCGTGAGCGCGGTGCGCCGCATGTGCGCCAGCGGCGTCTGCCAGCGGATCACTTCGGGGACGAAACTATCGAGCAGTGCGGGGTTCTCGCGCAGCTTGCGATACTGTTCCGGATGCTGACTCAGCGCGTGGAGCGAGCCCGACATGGTGTTGCGCGTCGTGTCGTTGCCGCCGACGATCAAAAGCACGAGATTGCCGAGGAAGTTCTTGGCGTCCATGTCGCGCGTCGCGGCGCCATGCGCCATCATCGACAACAGATCGCTCTTCGGCGGCTGCGCGATGCGCTCCTTCCACAGCCGCGCGAAATAGCTGGCACATTCGGTCAGCTCGGCCTGACGCTCGTCTTCGGTGGCGACGAGGCCGTCGGGGCCGGGGATGGTGGTGGCGATGTCGGACCAGCGCGTCAGCTTGCGGCGGTCCTCCCAGGGAAAGTCGAACAGCACCGCGAGCATCTGCGTGGTGAGCTCGATCGAGACGCGGTCGACCCAGTCGAACACCTCGCCGCGGGGCAGGTTGTCCAGGCACTCGGCCGAGCGCTTGCGGATGTTGAGGGCGAGATTGTCCAGATGCGTCGGCGTGAACATCGGCGCCACGGTCTTGCGCTGCGCCGCATGGCGCGGCGGATCCATCGAGATGAAGCTCTCGCGGCGCAGGTCCGGATCGATGTCGCGGATGGTGATGCCGCCGAGCGCGGAGGCCGAGGAGAACACCGAATGGTTGGTCTCGATCTCCATGATGTCGTTGTAGCGCGTCACCGACCAGTACGGCCCGAACATCGAGTCCTTGCAATAGTGCACGGGATCTTCCCGGCGCAGCCGATCGAAATACGGCCAGAACGTATCGGTCCTGAACAATTCCGGGTCGCCCGGATCGTACTGCTCCAGCGGCAGTGAGTTGGCGCGCTCGCGCAATGCGTCGAGCTTTGCCGCGCTCTCCATGGTCCCATGCATGACCGCTCTCCCTGGCATGAACCGCGCGTTCTCGTTGAATTCTGCGCTGCGGTATTTGATTTGCAATTACAGCCGGTTGTCTGCGCCGGAGCAAGGGAGAGTTTTGTCACATCCAACCTTTGGGCGTGGCCGGGCGCGTAGCCCGGATGGAGCCAACGGGTCGGCGCAAAGCGCCGCCCGATGACAGGCTCCGCGTGATCCGGGGCCGGCGTCACTTGGGGCACGATCCCGGATGCGCTGACGGGATCTCGATCAGCGTGACCCGCCGCACACCATTTGTCGTGAAATCGTGCCAGAAACCGACTGGAATCAAGGTAAATCGAACCCCGCCATCTTGGGGACCGACCAAGCTCTGATCTATAGTTTGACCCGATCAAGACCGCATCCCGAGGTTGCCGCCGTGAACGACATGCAATGGACCCCGATCGGCTCCGAGCCCTTACCGCCGCCGCTGCCGCCTACGCGGGTCGATTTCAGCGGTGACCGCTCCGAGTTCCGGAAAATGGTCACCAAGGGTGCCATGCTGGAGCTCGTCACCTTCGGCTTCTACCGGTTCTGGCTCGTCACCGACATCCGTCGTCATCTGTGGGCGAACACCGCGATCGACGGCGATGCCGCCGAATATACCGGGCGGGCCAAGGAGCTCCTGGTCGGCTTCCTGTTCGCGCTCGCGATCCTGGTGCCGATCTATCTCGCCTACTTCCTGATCGGCATCGAGTTCGAGCGCTGGCAGGGTTTTGCCTCGACGCCGCTGTTCATCGGCTTCTACGCCTTCGGCCAGTTCGCGATTTTTCGTGCGCGACGTTACCGGTTGACGCGCACCGTTTGGCGCGGCGTCCGATTCTGGATGGACGGCTCGGGCTGGGCCTATTCGTTCCGCGCCATGGCGTGGGGCTTGCTCGTATTCCTGACGCTCGGCCTGGCGCTGCCCTGGCGCGAGGCCGCGCTCGAACGCTACAAGATGCAGCACACCCATTACGGCGATCTTCGCGGCGATTTCGAGGGCAACGGCTGGACCTTCTTCAAGCGTGGCTGGTGGCTGTGGCTGCTCACCCCGATCGCGCTGGTGATCTTCCCGCTCGCGCCGTTCTTCTATGCGGAGTTCAAGGCGCGCGAATGGCGCTGGTGGCTCGACGGCATCCGCATCGGCGGCGTCAGCCTGTCCTCGGACCTGCCGCACGATGCCTTCTACGGCCTGTACTGGAAGGTGATCGGCTGGTGGACGCTGCTCTCGATGGTATTCTCCGCCTATCTCGGCGGCTCCGCCTTGCTGGTCGTCCAGCTGAGCGGCGTTCCGGCCGATCAGGTGTTCGGCTCCGACAATGCCGCCAGGAGCATCCCGATGGTGGTGATGATGGTAGCAGGCTATCTCGCGCTGGCGCTTGCGATCAACATCGTCATGCGGGTCTATCTTCAGCGTGATCTCTGGGCCAAGGTGCTGGAGACGGTCAAGGTGCACGACATCGGCGCGGCGTCGGATGTGCAGGGGCGCGGCGTACTTGCCAGTGCGCTCGGCGAAGGTTTTGCCGACGGGCTCGATGTCGCGGGATTCTGAGCTGTGAGTGACGTATTTGCCGAGGCGCCGGCGCAGGCCGCCAAGCCGACCATCTTCTTCGACGGCACGTCGAGCCGCCGGCGGCAGGTGACGCTGACGTTCGCTGATGCGCTCGAGATCCTCGAGGAGGGCGGAACGCCGGTTCGCTGGTCCTATGCCGACATTCGCCGCGCCGACAGTCCGCCGGGAATCCTGCGTCTTGCCTGCACCGCCGCGCCGCCATTGGCGCGGCTGGAAATCCGCGACGCTGTACTCGCGGCGGACGTGACCGTCCGCTGCACCCATCTCGACGAGCACCGAACCTCGCGCCGTGGCGTCGCAAGGATCGTCGGCTGGTCGGTGGCTGCCACCGTCTCCATCGTCTGCGTCGTGCTGTTCGGCGTGCCGCTCGCCGCCGACCGGCTTGCACCGCTGGTGCCGAAACCGATCGAGCGGCGCATCGGCGATGCCTCCGAAGTCCAGGTGAAGACCATCTTCGGCCGCAGCGTGTGCGAAGACCCCGCGGGCAAGGCCGCGTTCACAAAGCTGGTCAACCGCCTGCGCGATGCCGCCGGCCTCGACGACGATTCCATGACAGCGGGCGTGCTGCCAACCGCGGTGCCGAACGCGTTCGCGCTCCCCGGCGGCAAGGTCTACGTGCTGAGGGGCCTGCTCGACAAGGCGCAGAACCCCGACGAGCTCGCCGGCATCCTCGCGCACGAGCTCGGCCATCTCAAGCATTACGACAACATGCGCGGGCTGATCTACAACGGCGGCACCTCATTCCTGATCGGCCTGTTGTTCGGCGACGTCACCGGCTCATCCGCCGTGATCTTTGCCTCGCGCACCGTCGTCGAAGCCTCCTATTCGCGCGAGGCCGAGACTACTGCCGATACGTTCGCGATCGAGATCATGCACAAGCTCGGCCGCTCGCCGAAGCCCGCTTTTGAGCTGATGTACCGCATCACCGGCAAGGAAGGCGGCTCCACGCTCACGTCGATCCTCGCCAGCCACCCGCTGACCGAGGACCGCCTCGCCCGCATGACCAGGGAAGATCGCCCCGTCAGCGGCCCGCCGCTGCTGACGGACAAGGAATGGCAGTCGCTGAAGGGAATTTGCGGCAGCGGGAAGATCTGAAGGTTGATCGCTGCAACGGCGGAGGTGCGCTCCCTCTCCCGCTTGCGGGAGAGGTGCATTAGAGCGCGCCTACCGCGTCCCGTAAGCGCGGTCGCCGGCATCGCCAAGGCCCGGCAGGATGAACCCGTTCTCGTCGAGACCTTCGTCCACCGCCGCGGTCCAGATCGGCACGTCCGGATGCAAGCCGCGCAGCCGTTCGAGTCCTTCCGGCGCGGCGATCAGGCAGGCGAGGCGGATGTCCCTGGCGCCGCGCTCTTTCAGGCGGTCGATGGCGGCGACGGCCGTGTTGGCGGTGGCTACCACCGGGGTCACCACGATCGCGAGGCGCTCGCCGAGGTCGGACGGCGATTTGAAGAAATACTCGACCGCCGCAAAGCTGTGCGGCTCGCGGTAGAGCCCGATATGGGCGACGCGCGCAGTCGGCACCAGGTCCATCATGCCGTCGACGAAGGTGGTGCCGGCGCGCAGCATCGGCACGAACACCAGCTTCTTGCCGGCGATCTTGGCCGAATGCATCGTCGCCAGCGGCGTCTCGATCACGGTGTCTGCGAGCGGCAGGTCGCGCGTCACCTCGTAGCACAGCAGCATGCCGATCTCCTTGATCAGCTCCCTGAACGACTTTGTGGAGATCGATTTGTCGCGCACCAGCGTCAGCTTGTGCTGCACCAGCGGATGATCGACGATCGTGACGCCTTCCATGATGGGATGCTCTTCTTCTTCCCTTCTCCCCTTGTGGGAGAAGGTGGCGCGAAGCGCCGGATGAGGGGTATCTTTCCGCGTATTCCAATTGAGAGACCCCCCGCGGAGAGAGACCCCTCACCCGGCTTCGCTTTTGCGAAGCCACCCTCTCCCATAAGGGGAGAGGGTTTAGAAAACCGTGCCGTCGCTGATCACCTTGAGCGGCGGTGAACCGTCGGGCCGGCGCGCAAACGCAATGGCGCGGCCGGCGGCCCAGGTGCCGCCTTCCAAAATGCTGGCGAGCGGCAATGTCTCGCGCGTGCGGCCGAGCTTGGCGCGAACCAGCTCGGCAAGCTGGTCCAGCAGCGCGACCGTCAGCGCACGCCATTCCACGACGAGCAGCGAGTCCACCGCATGCGCACGCTCGGCATCCGCGGCGTCGCGCAGGCGCAGCACCTCGTAATCGACGAACAGTCCGCCGTTGCGGTATTCCGCAAGCCCCGTCAGGCCGTCGATGTCGGTGACGTCGAGGCCAGCGCGCTGCAGCGGTTCGATCAGCGAATAGCTCAGCCATTGCGACAGCTTGTGCAGCGGCACGAGGCCCGCGGTCGCATCATCCGCCCTAAGCGCCGGATGGCGCCAGCAATCGCCGAGCGGAATCTTTGCAAGCTCCAGCCGCGACGGCCAGATCGGTCCGAGCTGGTTCAGCACCGCCGACAGGATCGCAGGCGCGGCAATGGCGCCGCCCTTCGCCTGTGCCGCGATGTGATCAAAAAGCCCGCCCGGCCGCGGTGTATCTTGCAGGCCGAAAATCTCGGCGCGCTCCGCGACCAGCTTGCCCAGACGCCGCAACAGATCCGTGCGCCCCTCGAGCCCGAGCAGCGCATTGGTGTCGCTGACCTGAAAAGCGGAGGTGAGTGCGGCGAGCGGCAGCTGCGCGAGCACGTTCGCATCGGCCCTGAATGGCGAGCCGGCGTCGCGCGAAAAAAGACCGCTCGCAAACATGTCGAGGCTGGCGATCGCAAGCCCCTCGGACCGGCCGATGCCTTGTCCCGTCACTGCGTCGCGATAGCGCCACGCGGCGCCCGCGCCGGCATCGAGCAGCACGCTGACGATGGCGAGGTCGAACTCCGCGCGCGCCCGCGCGGCGCGGTCCGGCCACGAAGCCGCGTCGGCAAGCTTCGCCCAGCGGTCGGCGCCGCCAAGCACAAAATGCCGCCAGCGCGCATGGAATGGAATCTCCAGCGCCGGATAGGCTTTGCGGGTCACCGCGAGCACGGCCTCCGCGACACCATCCATCCGGTCGAGATCGATCGTGAAGTGGCGGAGGCCGCCGGCAAGGCCGATCTCCAGCATCTGCGCGGCCCGCGCGCGCACCGCATCTGCGGTGAGCAGCGAGCGTGCTTGCAATTCCAAAGCCTCCGGCATCGCGCGATCAGTATTTTTCCAGCGAACGCCCGACCACGCCGTCCACGTCCTTCTCGGGCGCGATGTCGGTCGAGTAATAGCCGGCGGCTTTCTTCGCGGCGATCTCGACATAGGCGTCGGCGGGAATCAGCTCCGGCGGGATCGGCACGCGCTCGACGATGTCGATGCCTTGCGAGGTCAGCGCGTCGTATTTCATGTCGCTCATCGACAGGAAGCGGTCGATGCGCTTCAGGCCGAGCCAGTGGATCGTATCCGGCATCAATTGCTGGAAGCGGGCATCCTGCACGCCGGCGACGCATTCGGTGCGCTCGAAATAGGCGGCGGCCGCATCGCCGTCCTCCTGGCGCTTGCGCGCGTTGTAGACCAGGAATTTGGTGACCTCGCCGAGCGCGCGGCCTTCCTTGCGATTGTAGACGACGAGCCCGAGCCCGCCTTCCTGCGCGCCGCGCGCGGATTCCTCGATGCCGTGGATGAGATACGGACGGCAGGTGCAGATGTCGGAGCCGAACACATCGGACCCGTTGCACTCGTCATGCACGCGGCAGGTGATCTTGGTGCGATGGTCCGGCAGTTTCGTCACATCGCCGAACATGTAGACGGTGGTACCGCCGATCGGCGGCAAAAACACCTTCATGTCCGGCCGCGTCACCAGCTCGGGGAACATGCCGGCGGTCTGCTCGAACAGCGTGCGCCGCAGCTCGGTCTCGGCGGTGCCGAAGCGCGCCGCAAGCCCCGGCAGGTACCAGACCGGATCGATCGCGATTTTCACGACGGAGACGCTGCCATTGGCATGCACGACCTCGCCGTCGGCGCGTAGCCGTTTTGCGGCCAGCGCCTCGCGGATCTCCGGCAGGTCGAGCCGCGCCCGCGTCACGGCGATGCTCGGGCGGATGTCGGAGCCTTCTGCGATCTCCTTGCCGAAATTCTCCGCGACCAGATGCCCCCAGGGATCGAGCGCGACGATCTTGGCGGGATCGCGCCATTGCTCGAACGGTCCGATGGTCGCCGCCGGAAACGTATTGGTGAGGTCGGGCCTGCGAATCGGATCGAGCGCGCCTGCGGACACCGCGAGCGCACGGTACATCGCGTAGGACCCGCCATGGCTGCCGATCACGTTGCGATCCCCGGCGCGCGAGACCGTGCCGATGATCGGCCCGCGGGCGCGCGCGTCAGCGGCGCCCCAGTGGATCGGGAAGGCGGACTTCCGGCCCGGCTCCGGATGCGAAGTCAGGCGGATGTGGTCGGTACGGTTCGCGCGGCTCATGACCAAACTCCCAAAAAGCCAACGGCCCGCCGCTCGGACGGGCCTGGCTCGGTCGCGTTGCCGACGCGGAACATCGGCGACGCAAGCTCAATCCAACATATTGTAGCGGCAAGACGCGACAGACAAGTTAATCGTGCTGCGCGCGCAGGGCCTCCGCTGCCGATGCCGGTCACCAGCCATTGCCATGCCCAGCTGAATGGCGCACGGCACCGGTATACAGGCTATATCTATGTAGTTATTTGTGTTTTTGAAGGGGCCACCGGCCGGCGAGGCCGGCTAGACCAGCTGCCGGTCGCCTCCCGGCGTCCGGATCACCGCGCGAAACGAGGGCGCGGAATCGTGACTGAAGCGGATGCGCGGATCGTCCAGAAAGCCCGCCAGCGACGCGGCGATCGTGTCCGCCTCGGGGTGCCGTATCTCGAATTCCACCAGGGAGCAGCCGAGATCGGCCATGCGCGAGGCTGGATGCGGTCCGGCCGGCCACTCGATCACGGTCGGAAACGCGCCGTCGAACGGCATCGAGCCGTCGGGCGGGACGGAGATCAGCCATTCGAGATGGCCGCGCGTCACCGTGATGGCGGGTTTTGCGACATGCGGGATCGTCGCGAGCGCGGACGTGATGTCGGACGTGCTCACGACCCAGGTCATGAGCCGCGGCGAAACCGCGAGCGCCGCGCGCGTCCATGCATCGTCCAGCGCGAACCAGCGTGGCCGGGTGGGCGCGGGAGCCGACGGGTTCGGCGCGATCACTTCGAGGAACGCTGTCTCGCTCAGTCGCAGCAGATGATTGTGCGTGCCCATCAGCGGATGCGCGCCGCCGGCCAGCGGCGCAATGCCGAGCGCGGTCTCGACATAGGCAACGCCCTCGGCAAGGTCGTTCGCGGCGACGGTGATGTGGTCAAGACGAAGCATGGCTAGCGATCCGATTTCTTCTCGAGCTCTTCCAGGCTATGGCCATATCGTGCGACCAGGTTGAATCTGCGCACGGTCGAGCTCGCGCTGACTGTAACCTTTGGTCCATCGAACTGCCATCGCCTGTCCGCGCTCCCTGCAAGTGAGACGGCGTATCGTGCACAAATCGGGCTGCGTCCACACCCTTGCAAACGCGTGACTGGATAAAGCCCATATATTCAGACATATCGACTGGATCGGTTGACCGCCCCGGAGACCCCCATGCCCGCCAGCTACATCGACCCCCGCAACGGAAAGCTCTATGCGCTGGACCAGCCGCGCTGGTGCTCGGACGAGCGCACGCCGCTTCTGGTGGCGCCGGGGGCGGGGATCTCGCGTGAGGACATCGACGGCCGCACGCGCTCGCTCTGGCGCTACCGCGCGGCGCTGCCGGTCGAGATCAAGACTCCGATCACGCTCGGCGAGGGGTGCACGCCGCTGGTGCAGCAGGACTGGGGCGATCTGCGGCCGTTGTTCAAGCTCGAATGGTTCAACCCGACCGGCAGCTTCAAGGACCGCGGCTCGGCCGTGATGCTGTCCTTCCTGCGCCAGATCGGCGTCGATGCCATTCTCGAAGATTCTTCCGGCAATGGCGGCTCGTCGATGGCGGGGTTAGGGGCCGCCGGCGCCATGCGCGTGAAGATTTTGGCGCCGGCCTCGACGTCGCCGGCGAAGATCGCGCAGGTGCGCGCTTACGGCGCCGAGGTGCAGCTCGTCGAGGGCCCGCGCGAGGAATCGGAAGCCGAGGCGATCCGCCAGTCGCAACAGACCTTCTATGCCAGCCACAATTGGCAGCCGTTCTTCCTCGAAGGCACCAAGTCGCTCGCCTATGAAATCTGGGAAGATCTCGGCTTCCGCGCCCCCGATAACATCATCGTCCCCGTTGGCGCCGGCAGCTCTCTGCTCGGCTGCGCCTTCGGCTTCCGCGAGCTGTTGAGGGCCGGCCAGATCGCGAAGCTGCCGCGGCTGTTCGCGGCGCAGCCACTCAACTGTTCGCCGATCGATGCGAGTTTTCAGGCCGGTGTCGATACACCTGTCGCGCGCGAGGTCAACAAGACCATCGCCGAAGGCACCGCCATCAAGCACCCGCTGCGCCTGCGCGAGATCATCGCGGCCTTGCGCGAGAGCGGCGGCGGCACCGTCGCGCTCACCGAGGACGAGATCGTCGCCGCCCTGCGGCGACTGGCACGGCAGGGCCTGTTCGCCGAGCCGACCAGCGCCAGCGCGGCTGCGGCGCTGGACAAACTCTCGGCCACCGGCGCCATCAAGGCGACCGACACCACGGTCGCCGTCCTCACCGGCACCGGCCTGAAGGCCGCAACCACCGTCGCCGATCTCGTCCAGTAGGGTCCGATCTGTTGGGCCGTGTTGCGGCGCGGCCGCCGCGGGACGAGGGCGTTGCAGAAGGCCCGGGCATCCGCGTTGCCGCGGAGCCATGCGGCCGCGTTGAACCTTCGGCGCCCGTCGCCAGCCTCATGAAGATCCAGCTCGCGCAAAGGGGAGAGTTCCATGACCGCGCAGGATCCGTTTGCAGGTTTCAAGGCAGTCCAGAAGGAAGCCTGGTCGCTGTTCACGCCGATGGAAGTTTTCACGACACCGACCGCCGCCAAGCTCGTCGGTTTTGCCGGCGTTGCCGCCGGCCAACGCCTGCTCGACGTCGGATGCGGCACCGGCGTTGTCGCGATCACGGCGGCGCGCCGCGGTGCGAAGGTCAGGGGTCTCGATCTGTCGCCGGTCCTGATCGAACGCGCCCGCGAGCATGCGCAATTGATGAACCTCGATGTCGACTTCAAGGACGGCGATGCCGAAAGCCTGCCCTATGGCGACAACGAGTTCGACGTGGTGCTCAGCCAGTTCGGCCACATGTTCGCGCCGCGCCCGGACGTCGCGATCGGCGAGATGCTGCGCGTGCTGAAGCCCGGCGGTACCATCGCCTTCTCCACCTGGCCGCCGCATCTGTATGTCGGGCGGATGTTCGCGCTGATCGGCCGCCATCTGCCGCCGCCCGAGGGCGTGGCATCGCCGGTGTTGTGGGGCGATCCGAAGATCGTCGCCGAGCGTCTCGCGGGGAAAGCGAAGGACCTCTCCTTCGAGATGGACATGATGACACCGTCCGCCCTCAGCCCGCAGCATTTCCGCCGCACCATGGAAACGACGATCGGGCCTTTGATCAAGCTCGTCGCCCAATACAAGGACGAGCCGGACAAGCTCAAGAGCTTCCGAGCCGAATTCGAGGCGCTGATCTCGGAATATTTCGACCCCGGCCACAATGTGATGCGCCAGCAGTTCCTGATGTCGAAGGCAAGCAAGGTGTGAGGCTGAAGCGATAAGCCGCCGCGATCGCACGTGCTTTTCCTTCTCCCCTTGTGGGAGAAGGTGGCGCGAAGCGCCGGATGAGGGGTCTCTCTCCACTCAATGAAATTGAACTTGCGGAGAGAGACCCCTCACCCGTCTCGCCGCTATGCGGCGAGCCACCCTCTCCCACAGGGGGAGAGGGTGCAGCGAGCAAGCGCCTTCACTCCTTCAGATCATTCACCTGCTTGACCCAGCTGCGCACGTCGGCGAGCACCGCGGGCAGCACCGCCTTGACCTCGGCCACGGTCATGCCGGGCTTGATGCGGGGATCGTACAGCAGATTGAGGATGTACTGGTCGTAGACGTCGAAATAGCCCATCGAGACGTTGTCGTTGAACATCGTCCACGGCACGCTCGCGGTGTCGTTGATGGGCCCGAGCGATTGCAGCAGCTCCTCATAGGCGCAGTCGAGAAAGACGAAATCGCCGTTGTCGACGGTGAGGATGACGTCGGAATGCTCGATCTCGAAATTGTCGTTCTTGCGGAAGCCGGACAGGCATTGCGGGTCGAGCGAGGTGCGGATCTCGCGCGCCTTCTCCGCACCGTAGAAGCTGGAGATGGTGCGGAAGAGGTCGCGGTCGCGCACCAGCTTCACCCGCACATTGGCCGCTTCGGCGGTCGCGATCATGGCGATGTCGAGATGTTGCACGCGATGGGCGATGTCGGCCACGACCCTGGCGAGCTGCGTCTTGCGGTCGGCGCGGTCGCTCTCGGCGTACACGCGCACCGGCCCGTCGAATTTGCGAATGCGGTCGACGCGGCCGGCGAGGTGATATTCGGCGCCGAACGCCGTCTTCAGGAAGCCCTCGACGATCTCTCCGTCGGTAAAATTCTTCTTCTCGGAGCGCTGGCGCGAGGAGACCGCGGGCAACTCGCCCGCCACCGCGGTGGTCGCGGGATCGGGCGCGCATGTGAGCGCGGCGAGCGCCAGCAGGGCGATGCGAAGGGCAGCCGAGGACGGATTGAGTGCGCTCATCGTCGTGCGACGCTGCCGTATTCACGTCGCGCGCACAAGGCCGCAGATTCACGCGGCCTGCGGGTTCCCGGCATTGTCTGTAGCAAGAGAGTTACAGTGTCGTAGGGTGGGCAAAGGCGCGAAAGCGCCGTGCCCACCATCGCGCCGCAACCGCAGTCAGTGGTGGGCATGCCTCCGGCTTTGCCCCGGAAGCGTGCGTCAGTTGTTCAGCACCACCACCGTGGTACCGACCGAGACGCGGCCGTAGAGATCGCTGACGTCGTCATTGGTCATGCGGAAGCAGCCCGAGGAGACCGCCTGGCCGATCGTCTCCGGCTCGTTGGAGCCGTGGATGCGGTAGAGTGTCGAGCCCAGATACATCGCGCGCGCACCGAGCGGATTCTCGACGCCGCCCTTCATGTGGCGCGGCAGGTCCGGCCGGCGGGCCAGCATCTGCGACGGCGGCGTCCAGTCCGGCCATTCCTTCTTGGCGGTGATCCTGTGGACCCCGCCCCAGCGGAAGCCGTCGCGGCCGACGCCGATGCCGTAGCGCAGCGCCTGGCCGTTCTGCAGCACCAGATACAGCCGCCGCTCGCTGGTGTTCACCACGATCGTGCCGGGGGCGTAATTGCCGTTATACATGACGGTGGTGCGGGGGATCGGATTGGCGCCGGAACGGAAGAAGTTCGGTCCGCCGCCCATGATGTCGCGCGAGTCGAACTCTTCGGCGACCGCGCCGCCCGCCATGGCCGACAGCAGTGCGATGGCGGCAATCGGCGCGGCAAAAAACCGGATCATTGTTTCCCCCAGCAAAAAATCGATTCAACAAGGGCCACAGGCCATATTTGCGGGCTTTTCGCAAGCCACGGCCCCGTGAGGGATGCCATGCTTAACGATTGACGTCACCAGATCCGCAACCGCGCCAATTTGACGAAAAGCGTTATCCAAGCCAGCGCATCCTCGCGCGGAGCAGGGCCGCGATGGCCCCTATTGCTTTGACGGGGCCTGCGAACAATGATTGGTCGGATACCTCACTCGAAATCGGCGGTTGCGGGAGCAAGAAGAATGAACGGTGCGGAAAGCCTGGTGCGGACGATGGTCAAGGGCGGGGTGGACATTTGCTTCTCCAACCCGGGAACCTCCGAGATGCATTTTGTCGCAGCGCTCGACCGGGTCCCCGGCATGCGCTGCGTGCTCGGCCTGTTCGAGGGCGTGGTGACGGGCGCGGCCGACGGCTACTACCGCATGAAAGGTACGCCGGCCTCGACCCTGCTGCATCTCGGCCCCGGCCTCGCCAACGGTCTTGCCAACCTGCACAACGCCAAGAAGGCCAATTCCGGCATCGTCAATATCGTCGGTCAGCATGCCGTCTATCACATCGACTACAACGCGCCGCTGACCTCCGACATCGAGGGGTTGGCCCGGCCGATGTCGTCCTGGGTCCGGACCTCGCCGAACTCCAAATCGGTGGCCGCCGACGGCGCCGCCGCGATCGCCGCCGCCAAGAGCGCGCCGGGTCAGATCGCGACCCTGATCCTGCCTGCCGACACCGCCTGGAACGAGGCCGACGGCATCGCCGAGGTTCCGGCCGAGCAGCAGCGCGCGAGCTATTCGCCGCAGGCGGTCGAGCGGGCCGCGAAGATCCTGCACGGTGACGGCGAGGGCACGCTGCTGCTGATGACCGGCAGCGCGCTGAGCGAGCAGGGCCTGGCGCTGGCCGAGCGCATCGCCTCCAAGACCGGCTGCACCGTGATGGGCCCGACCTTCCGCCCCAAGATGGCGCGCGGCCGCGGCCGCTACTCGATCGACCGCATCCATTACGTGATCGAGAACGCGCTGCCGATGCTGGCCAGGTTCCGTCACATCGTGCTGGTCGAGTCTGACGATCCCGTGGCGTTCTTCGCCTATCCGAACAAGCCGAGCATGCTCAAGCCTGAGGGCTGCGACGTCCATCGCATGACCTCCTGGGGCGAGAACTCGGTCGCAGCGCTCGAGGCGCTTGCGGGTGCGGTGAAGGCGAGCGCCAAGGACGTCAAGCCGCAGGCCGTGCAGGAGCTGATCAAGCCGACCGGCGAGCTCACCTTCGCCTCGATCGCGCAGGCGATCGCCTGTGCGATCCCCGAGAACGCGATCATGGTCGACGAATCCCTCACCACAGGCCGCGGCTTCTTCCCGCCGACGGCGGCGGCGGCGCCGCACGACTGGCTGCAGAACATGGGCGGCTCGATCGGCTTCTCGACGCCGCTCTCGATCGGCGCTGCGATCGCCTGCCCGGACCGCAAGGTCATCACCATGGTCGGTGACGGCAGCGCGATGTACACGATCCAGTCGCTGTGGACGCAGGCGCGCGAGAACCTCAATATCGTCACCATCGTGTTCGCCAACCGCATCTACCAGATCCTGCGCGGCGAGTTCGACAATGTCGGCGCCGGCGAGCCCGGCCAGCGCGCCAACGACATGCTCCGCCTCGACCGGCCCACGCTGGATTTTGTCGCGCTGGCCAAGGGCATGGGCGTGCCCGGCCGCGCCGTCACCAATGCCGACGAGTTCAACAAGGCGCTGGCCGAAGCCGTCGCCGAGCCGGGGCCGCGGCTGATCGAAGTCCAGATGTAGGCGGTTGATTGAACAAGCTCTCTCCCCACGTCGTCCCGGCGAACGCCGGGACCCATAACCCCAGGGAGAGGTTTGACGAAGACTCGGAGTTCGGTACGTGCGCCGTGTACACTCGATAGACCTCGCGGTATGGGTCCCGGCGTTCGCCGGGACGACACCGAACCAGGTGCGCGAGATGGGCCCGGAGGCACGATGCAGACCGAGCTGAACAAGGTAATCGCGGCGCTGCGGGACTTCTACGCCCACGAAGGCTTCCTGTTCGAGAAGGACATCGGCGAACGCGCGGTCACGCACCGCTTCGCCGTGCATCTGGAAAAGCAGTTCTCCGGCTGGTCGGTCGACTGCAACTATGACCGGCTCGGCGAGCGCACGTTGCATCTGCCGCACGGCACCATCATCTCGACCGACGACCATCTCGGCAAGTCGATCTACCCTGATGTCGTCGTGCATCAGCGCGAGATCCCGAACAATCTACTCAGCGTGGAGATCCGCAAGGCAAGCAATCACACCCCGCTGGAGCACGACCAGCACAAGCTGAGGGCGCTGACCGACGTCCACGTCTGGTTTCCCTACTGGGTCGGCCTGCTGCTGGTGCTGGACAAGGACCAGGTGACGATGTCGGAGGTCTATGTCAGCGGCGCCGTCGACGACCCGCTGTCGCGCTGGTTCGCGGCGCGGCTCGAGGAGATCGGCCTTGGAGCTCGCGCATAGAGACGTGCGGCGTGCGCGACGCCGCGCACGCCGCGACGTGGTCAGTAGGCGTAGGGCTGCGAGTAGGCGTAGCGCGGGTTGATGCCGCAATAGGCCGATGTGCCGGAGGCCGTCGCCGCACATTGCTGGTAGCTGGCGAACTGGCAGTTGCCGGGATAACCCCAGTTGCGGCCCTGCAGGCAGTATCTGTCGCTTCCGGCCTGGGCCGGGGCCGCCGACAACGATGCGGCGATCAAGGTTGCGAACGATGCGAACGTGAGGATGGTGCGACGCATTTCAATCTCCTTCATGGTAGGTGGAACGGCCGAGCCTTGGCGTTCCCGTGGCTGTCTGACGCGGGGTCATGCTGTGTTGGTCTCCCCGGCGCCGGATGCGTTCGAAGCGAGGACCATCGTGACGCAGCCGGCGCCTTGCACTGTGATCTCGGCCACAGTTCGCGCACGGGTTCCGACCTATCCTCAGCGAACTTGCACGCCTCGATCCCGTGGGACTAGGCTTGCCTCGTTCGGATCAAGGCATTTGGAGGTTCTCATGCAGAAATCATATTTGCTGGCTGCGGTGGCAGCACTGGCGCTCATGATGCAAACGCCGCATGCCCTGGCCCAAAGCGCGCCGGCCGCCGGCGGAACAGCTGCGCCTGCGGCGACAACCGCTGCGCCGGCAACGACGGCGGCGCCGGCCGCGACCACCGATACTTCCAGCCAGCCGACCGACTCCAAGAAGAGTGCGTCGAAGAAGCCGGCGAAGAAGAAGATGACGCGGCAGCAGGAAATCGATCACTCCGTCGACACCGGCACCGTGCCTGCGCGCTATCGCAGTTCGGTGCCCAAGCAGTACCAGCAATATATTCCGTTCGCTAAGCAGTGATGGATCGCATGGCGGCGCGGGATGCTCAGCTTCGCGCCGCCTGTGCTTTCGAAGAACCGGCGCTTCGACGAACGGCCTGCGACCAACCGCCTCTGCCCGGCGAACTCCGGCCCCACATCCTCGGTGGCGGTCTGCGAGCGCAGTGCTAGAGTAGGCCGAATCCCGGGGGGAGTGATGAGTGACGACGTGAAGGATGCTGGCCTTGTGGCCATGATCAGCAGCATCCTTGGAGGCAACAAGCGCGCAGACAGTGTTGCACCGCCGCCGCTCACCGAGGGCCCGCCGACCGTGCCGTCGAACGGAGCGGACGCCGTCGCGGCGCCCGTCCCTGAGGCGACGTCGACCGGGCAGGAGGATGCGGTCAACGCTACGCCGGCCACCGTGGAACCGGTCGAGCCGCCTGCGAAAATCGTCACGACCCGGGATGGCAAGCAGTTGTTGCCGGCAGAAGCGATCGCCGATCTCGTGCTTGGCGAGCTCCGCAAGCTGGAGAATTTCCCGGCGACCGGCGCCTCGGTCACGGTCTACGGTTACAGGCACTGGAACGCCATGATCACCTTCGCGCCGTTCTCGACCAATTTCCAGAACGCGACGCGGTTCCGCCAGGCCATGCCGGACCTCGTCTTCAAGCTCCGTCGTTTCGTCGAACTTGAGATATAATCTAGGGCAATCGGCGGCGCGCGGCGCCGCCACCCCGGACAGTTCGACAGGATCTTTGAATTGAGCGTCGCCTTTACCAAGGAAGAAAGCGCCGAAACCGCGTCCGAGACGCTGTTGCCGGATCGCCCGATCTCGCCGCATCCCAACCTCGTGACGGAAGCAGGGCTGCAGGCGTTGCAGACGCAGCTTCAGCAGGCCCGCGAGGCCTATGAGGCCGCGCAGGCCATCGAGGACGTCAACGAAAAGCGCCGGCAGTCGGCGGTGCCGTTGCGCGACGCCCGCTATCTCACCGAACGGCTGCGCACGGCGCAGCTCGTTCCCGATCCGGCCTCGACCGAAACGGTCGCTTTCGGCAGCACCGTGACCTTCAGCCGCACCGACGGCCGCGTGCAGACCTACCGCATCGTCGGCGAGGACGAAGCCGACCCCAAGGCGGGGACGATCTCGTTCGTCGCGCCGGTCGCGCGGTCGCTGATGGGGAAGGCGGTGGGTGACGTCGTAGGGACGGGTGCGCACGAGATCGAGATCCTGTCGATCGGGTAGGGCGAGCCCGTATTGGTCTGCCTCAAGCATGATCCGGAAAAGTGCGAAGCGGTTTTCCGGAAAGATCATGCGCAAACAACAACCTAAAGCGCGATGATGATTCATCCAAATCGCATCGCGCTTTAGGCCTGCGGAAGCGGAACTCCGGTCAGCCTGCCCAATCTTTCGATGAGTGCGTCCTGAAAATCCGGATCGGTCGCCTCACTGGCCGGCTCCTCCCGCCGGAGATGATGCCAGTAGCGCCCGCTGACCAGAGCGGCGGGCTCCTCGCTCACCGCGAGCCAGGCTTGCGTCTGTTGTCCGGTGTGGAGATCGACCGCGGCGCCCGAGCCGCCCATTTTGGTGCGTACCCATCCGGGATCGACGGCGTTGCTCAGGACCTTGGGCCAGCGTCGTGCCAGACCGAACGCCAGCGCGACAACGTGCAGCTTGCTCTCGGCATAGGCCTTGGCCGAATCCCAGGCCCGCTGTGTCCAATCGAGGTCGTCGAGCGAGCCCTCTCCACCGCGGTGCAATCCGCTGCTGAGATACACCAATCGGTCGGGCCGCTCGATCAGGGCCGTCAGCATGTACGGCGCAAGCGTGTTGATCGCCAGGGTTTCGGCATGGCCTTCCGGCGTCGCGCCACGGCTAGGCCGTGTGTAGACACCGGCGTTGTGGATGATCGCATCCATGCGACCGATCGCGTTGACTTGGTCGGCGATGCTTCTTGCATCTGCGGCACTGCGGAGATCGCCGACCACGATCCCGGCGCAACGCGACGCGAACGCGCCGATATCGGCGGCGCGATCCGCCGACCGCGCGTGCAGCACCACGCGGTGACCTTGATCGACGAGCGATTGCGCCGCTGCCCGGCCGAGGCCGTCCGTGCTGCCGGTGATGAAGATGATCGCCATGCGCTGCTTCTCCGGATGTTTCAGGACGCACTCTACAGCGCCCGCCATCACTTCCGATATTGTTCGTCGCTCACTTTCTCCATCCAGTCGACGTTCTTGCCGCCGGAGGATTCCTGGATGGCAATATGGGTCATCGCCGTCGTCGGCGAGGCGCCATGCCAATGCTTCAGTCCCGGCGGAAACCACACGACGTCGCCCGGCCGGATCTCCTCGATGGTTCCGCCTTCGCGCTGAACCCAACCCAGTCCCGCGGTGACGATGAGTGTCTGTCCGAGCGGATGCGTGTGCCAGGCGGTGCGGGCACCCGGCTCGAACGTGACCTGGCCCGCGCCCACCCGAGCCGGATCAGGGGCCTGGAATAGCGGGTCGATGCGTACCGTGCCGGTGAACCAGTCCTGCGGTCCCTTCTGGGACGGGCGCGATCCGTTTCGCTTGATGTCGATGTCCAAGTCCATGGTCATGTGCGTCTCCTGTGCGTCCGACGCGCGCGCCTGCGCGCGGCTAATTCCGATGATAACGGCGGCGCTGCCGCCAATGAGCACGTCCCTGCGCCTGATCACGGCACGTCTCCGCTCAGCGCGGCCGCGTTTCGACGACGTCCTTGATCACCGGCGCCGCGGAGAATGCGTTGGGCCAGCCGGCATAGAAGGCGAGATGGCCGAGCACCTCGCCGGCTTCCTCCCGCGTCAACCCGTTGTCCATCGCGCGGTTCAAATGATAGGTGATCTGCGCGACCTGACCGGTCGCGATGAGAGCGCTCACGGTGACCAGGCTGCGGTCGCGTGGCGCCAGCGCCGGCCTCAGCCAGAGATCGCGGAACAGCACGTCGGTCGTGTACTGGACGAGGCTTGGCGTGATCTGCCCGAACTGCTCGCGGACGCGGGTCGCCCGCTGCTTCTCCGCGGCTTCGTCGAGCGGCAGTTGCGGCCCAGAGGCCGGCGGGAGCTGATCAGCCCCGATGTTGCGGCTCTTGAAGACGTCGCGCGCCGCCGGGATCGCATCCACCGCGTTCGCCCAGCCGGTGTAGAAGGCGAGGTGCGTGATGATCTCCGATATCTCCGCCGGCTTCACCCCGTTGTCGAGCGCGCGTGCGAAATAGTCGGGCAGCTCCACGGTCTGGTTGCGCGCGATCAGCGCCGCGACCGTGACGATGCTGCGGTCTCGCGGCGAAAGACCGGGACGCTTCCAGAGATCGCGGATGACGAACTTTTGCGCGTAGGCTTCGAGCGCCGGCGCAACGGCGCGGATGTCTTCCGATGTCGACATGGGATTTGCTCCTTTGACGGCTGCCGTGTCCGCGGCGGCCAGGCCGCCGGCGATGAGCCAGAATGACAACAAGGTGGTTGCGAGCGTTCTCATTGCGGATGTCCTTCGACGGTGAACGGGTGCGCCAGCAGCCACCAGGCGACCAGCGCGGCGCAGAGCACGGTGACGGCGCTGGCGAAAAACAAAACGTTCAGCCTTGCTCCGGTGGCGATCAATCCAAGCGCCGGGCTCGCGATCCCCTGGGCCAGGTCGAGAAAGGCGGTGTAGGCGCCCATGGCCAGGCCGCGGTTCTGCACGGGGACGCGGCGCACGGCCTCGACGCCGAAGCCGGGATAGATCAGCGAAAAGCCGAATCCGGTGAGCGCGGCACCGGCCAGCGCCATCTCGGGTCGTGCCGCAAGCCAGATCAGGGCCTGCCCGGCGGCTTCGACCAGGGCACAGAGAAGCGCAACCCTGGCGCCGCCGATCGCATCGGCCAGATGACTGAACAAGACGCGCGCCAGGATGAAGGCGAGGGCATAGGCCGTGTAAGCAAGCCATCCATTGGCCCATCCGCGGCTGGCAAACAGCAGGGCGACGAACGTCGTCACCGCGCCGAAGCCGACGCTGCCGAGGGCCGATCCGAGGCCCGGCACCCATACCGCGCCGAGCACTTTGGCGAACGACAGGCGCACTTGCTGCACCGGCGCCGCCGCGGGAAGCTGCATCACGAACAGCAGAGCCAGCAGCGGCGCTGCCGTCGTCGCGAGCGCGATCGCGGCAAAGCCGTAGGTGGCGTAAAGCGCTGAGCCTGCGGGGGCGCCGATAGCGAAGGCCGCGAACATCGCCGAACCGACCCAGGCGATGACCTTGCCGGTGTTGCCGCTCTCAACGAGGACCAGCCCCCAACTGACCGCGGCCGTGATGATGAAGCTCTCGGCGGCGCCGAGCAGGCCGCGGCCCAGCAGCAGAATGGTCACCGAGGCCAGCGGAGCCTCAGTGAAGCCGAGCGAGAGCAGGTAGAACAGCCCGGACGCCGCGGCCGCGATGAGGCCGGCGATGACACCGCGCTTCGCCCCGCTCCTGTCCGAGACGTGACCGGCCCATGGCCGCGAGACCAGGGATGCCGCGAACTGGCTGCCGGCGACCAGGCCGACCACGAACGTGCCGAACCCCAATCCGTCGTGCACATGAAGCGGAAGCACGGGCATCGCCATGCCGATGACGAGGAAGGCTGCGAAGACACCCGCCATGATCGGCAGCAAATTCGCCGTGACGCGAAGCGAGGCAACGGGCTGCATGGCTGTCACTGGCATGCTGATTCAGGGCTCCTGGTGGCTGCTCCGAACCTAGGACCTTCGCCGTGCCTTGATTAGGTGATAGATTTCGAATGAAGTTATTACAGTGACTAATCAATGCATCGGGACGACGCGAGCGACCTTCTTGCCTTCCTGGCCGTGGCGCGGGAGCGCAACTTCACGCGCGCGGCGGCGAAGCTGGGCATGACACAGTCCGCGCTGAGCCAGATCATCCGGAATCTGGAGGAGCGGCTGGGTGTCAGGCTGCTCAATCGAACGACGCGGAGCGTCACGCCGACGCAGGCCGGCGAGCGGCTGTTCCAGAGCATCGGCCCCAAGTTCACCGAGATGGACAACGATCTCGCTGCGCTCGGCGAGTTTCGCGAAAAGCCTGCCGGAACCGTGCGGCTGACCGCGACGGAATATGCCGCCAGCGAAATCCTGGTGCCGGCGCTGGGAAAGCTCCTGCCGAAATACCCCGACATCCATGTCGAGATCATCATCGACTACGGGCTCACCAACATCGTCGCGCAGCAGGTCGATGCGGGCATCCGTCCCGGCGAGCTTGTCGCCAAGGACATGATCGCCGTGCGCGTCAGCCCCGATCTCCGGATGGCCGTCGTCGGCTCTCCGTCCTACTTTGCTGGCCGCAAGCGCCCGAAGACGCCGCAGGATCTGACCCAGCATAATTGCCTCAATCTGCGCCTGCCCACGCACGGCGGCAGCCTCTATGCCTGGGAATTCGAGAAGAACGGGCGGGAGCTCAATGTGCGGGTGGAGGGCCAGCTCGTGTTCAACAGCGCGGGGCTTCTCTTGAACGGAGCGTTGAAGGGCCTCGGCCTTGCCTACCTCACCGAGGGACATGTGCAGCCGTATTTGTCAGAGGGACGTCTTGTCCGCGTGCTCTCGGATTGGTGTCCGCCGTTCTCGGGATACCATCTCTACTATGCCAGCCGGCGCCAGCCTTCCCCGGCCTTCTCGCTGCTGGTAGAGGCGCTGCGATACCGCGGCAAGTAGAACGGCAAGTCGAATCGGCGAGTCGAACGGAATGACCCGCGTCCGGCACTTCAGGCGCGCAGAACATCGAGATTTGATCGATTGCATGGGGTGTGCAGGGTGAGGCGAGGATTGCGGGAGCAATCCCATTCGCCTAAAGCATGAGCCATGCGTTTCCATTGTCTTGTCCTGATATCGATGATCTCCGCCGTGTCCGCGAAACAAAGCCCGATGGTTGGATGAGACGGTTTCTGTCGGGAGCGTTGCCGTTCTACGCGCTGGCTGTACTGGCCATGTGCATGTACCTCGTCCTGTACAGGACGAACCTTTTCGATCTGAACGCCATCGTCCATGGCGCGACAGGGTCGTCATGGTTTCTGGTCTTCATGTTCGTCTGCGTGCTGCTGGAAGCGGTCTTCCCGTATTTTGGCTATTTTCCCGGAACCGCCCTCATCCTGATGTCCGTGGCGCTCAATCCGAAGTCGGCGGATGCTTCCGTCTTTGTCGTGGCGTGGCTCGCCATCATCCTGGGCGCCGTCTTGAGTTACGGACAGGCTCGTTTCTTCAGGCCGTTCCTGCAGCGGGTGGCCTCGAAGGCGGCCCTGCGCCGATGCGAGTCCCTGTTCGACGCCTATGGCGCTTACGCCCGCATCGCCTTGTTCGTTCATCCCAACGCCTGCGCGATGTATTTCACGGCGCTCGGACTTCTCGGCCGCAGCCTGACGCGGGAGCTCGCCTATCTCTGTGTGGGTGCAGCCGCCGCCGTGGGCATTCTGTTCGTGATCGTGACCAGACTGGTGTCGTCGGTAGGCCCCACCGATGACGGCGAATTGCAGGTGCTGCTGGCGGCAGCGCTGGCCGCCATGGGGACGCTTATTGGTCTCTACGCGGCCTGGCGGCCGGAGCGGGTCGCCTGAAGCTTGCTCCGTCTTACACCTCCGCCGGCGGGCGCCGTGATCGCCTGCGATCGACAGGCTTCAGGGCGACGGCGCTGATCTAGCCACACGCTAATAATGCGCCTTTACCCGCCAGGCTTAGTGCAATACGCGAGCGGCTTCTGCTAGCCGGACTTTCTCTCTGAGGCCCTCGAGATCCTGTATTGCCTTAAGCAATCTCACCAAATCGGAAGCTATGTGTGCCAGAGTAGGCCTTTGCGGCTTTGGGGTTCGAGATTTCTGTTTCATCGCGAAACGGCTCCCTGCCAGGACCGGTAAAGATAGGCCGGGATTGGCAAGGACCGTGCCAGGGAAGCGCAACCGGCATTTCAGGCCAGAGAGCGCGCAGGAGGCAAGTGAAAGGGTTATCTGGCCGGTGCCGCTTTCCATCCATACGACTGGCGTGCGATCTGGCCAGTGATGTCGGTGTCCTTTTCGTCAGAGAGGCGCCAGGCCGCCACCCCGAAGCAGACGGTTAGAACCACGGCTGTTGTTAGAAGCAGCATCGATAGAAACTGGCTCACACCTACACCCCCGAATACGACGCATGAGCCAGCCACCATGGAACGTCGATTCGGAAAATGCAGATGCGTTGACCTAGTAGCAGGTATCCCCAAGCTACGCACAATGCGCAATATCCTTGGTTGCAATTGTTATTCGCTCAAGCCGTTGAGATTGAATCAGGTTCTGATCGACCAGCCGCTCAAGAACGCACGCTCAAACCCGCCCGCGGCTTGGGGGCGAAAGTGCAGGTGGCAGCATTTGGTGCTGGCGCGAACCGCGTTGAGATCGTTGCGGACTTCGCATCCCGCGTTGCCGAAAGAGCGGCCGAAACAAACGATGAAGATCCGATCGTTGCTAGCGCTACGAGCACTACCCCGAAAATTAGGCTGCGCATTTAATCCTCCCTCACTCCATCTCAGCATCGGACGGCGATGTTTCAGCGTCGCTTCGTTTGGCCGCCAAAACGGTTTCGTGCACGCGACCGTGAAGTGTGGATTGCTGTTTTGCTCCGGCCCATGGGCTCTCTAAGCCGGAGCAGAGCCCAGCCGGCGTCAGCCGCCCAGACTGCTCCAAGAACGCGCGCGGCCAGGGCTGCTGTGGACCGATAGCGCTTACAAGTCCGATGACTATTGGGACGAGCCCCGATAGGACAGGTGAGCTGAATGAATGGTCGGGAATGCAGCGGCCCCGGCACCCGTTCGCTGAGGCCGCTTTTATTTGCTCGGTAAGCGGAACGACTTTCCCAATTCCGAGTCGAATCCAAGCTCCCGGCAAGTCCCCAAATCAAAAGCCCCCGTCGGGAGCAAACCTTCCCCAAGGTTGGCGACCTCGGCCCCAAACCGAGGTCGCTTGTCATAAATGTGGAAAAAGGCGTCGGCAAGGCGTGTGCGAGCAACGCAAATCGCGCGCTTCTTGCTTTTGAATGCGCCGGTTGCAGTCGCGTGAGAGCGGAATTAAATCAAACCTGATTTCCGTGGCAAAGTGCTTTTAATTCAGTCATTTAAAGCTGGAGTGTCGCGGCAGAGACTTTCGGCTGCCGTGCCATGATTGCCGCAGCAGGAAGCTTAAAAGGTCATATCAACCGTTTCCAGCAAGCTTTGGGCTTGACCGGCGCATAATGCGAGTTCCCATTTAAATCTCCAGTTCGAGATGAGTCGGGATTTGCCGTGGGTATTTACTTGCTCTCGCTCGCGGCGTGCGTTGTCGGGGTTCTTCTATTCATGGCATTCCATCGATAGGGCCGACAACGGACGCAACAGTTACATTGAATCCTCAACCCAAGCCGAAATTAATGATTTTGGCCGGTTGTTTTTGACTGTGCACAGTTGCTCGCGTTCAATTCCAAAGGTGGAGGCGAACGTGTTTTTGAACTGGGTCCTCGTTATTCTTATCGGCGTCAGCGTTGCGGTCCTGATAGCCCACGCGATTGACGCGATGCGCTCCTGACGTGCGCTTCTGGAGATGATCTCTGATGGACCTTGTCGGTACGGGCAGCGCACAGCCCAGCGCGATGAAGTTCTTCAAGATCGATGAACTCCACGGCTCGCTGTCTTAATGAAACCCTGGCCGCAAAGCCGGCATGGAGCCAAGCCATAGATTGCGTGTGCCCAGCTTTGCGCAAACTGTTTCCCCACCAGGCATTGAACTTGTACGCTGACGGCGGCAACGGTCTGCCGAGAATTGCTTCAATTTCCGAGAACGTGAGCCGAATCGTTTGCGCTCCTGTGCGCTGTAGCTCTTCCCGTAGTGGATCGTAAACGGACATAACATTTGGCTCGTCGCGTTGGCCCGTAGGCGTCCCTGCCATGCTCCGGGTATCTGGTGCAGCTGATTGATCGCTCCGCTTCGCCCAGCATGAGTTGGCTCGCATCACCAGGATTCAATTGCTCCTGGATCAGCGACGATGGCGCAGCGAGTATCGATTAGTGCACTTTTTGCTCAAGGTCTCTCAGTAGCGAGTGCAGAAAGTCGCTGGCATGGTCATATTGAGCGTTGCCGTTCGTGATTTGACGGACGCGCGGGCTCACCAAGCGACCAACAGTTTCAGAGCGGAGCAGCTCAGCTCTGTCCGAACACTGCAGCAGTAAAGCATCGGGTAAATCTTCCGCAGATCCGAACAGCTTCAAGAGACAATGTTCGCCCTCGGTCTTACGGTCGTGATGCGCCCTCGCAGCATATAAAGCAAACAGCCCACGGAAAGCATCGCGGGAAACGGCAGGTTTTCCCATCGGAACGCCCTTAAAATTAAATCCATAATAAAGGCAAGTCTGAAGCATTGGTGCGGAAAAAGCTAGCGCAAAATTAAATCAACCCGTATCTCGCATTGGGAGATTAGAAGCGGTCCGAAATCAGCCGCCGCAATAGCCGCACCTGGATCCGGCGATCTGCCACCATGTGGACCCAAAGCAGCGCGACTTGTGGAGCTCGCTGCTTCGGTAGATCGAGGAGGCGAATTGACGCGTGGTCGATTGAAAATCAACTAACGATACGTCTGGTCGGAGGCACCTGATGGTGGAATAATTCCGACGCTTTCTTGATTGGATTTTGACGTCGGCCGCGAACCGGCTGGCGACCTGGATTTTCATCATGGCCGCGCTTCCTCAGGGCGTTGTGGCGGAATTGCAGCACGAGAACGCGCGGCTCCTGGCCGAATTGCGCGCCGCACAAGATCGCGAGACCGCCACCGCGGACATCCTCAAAATCATTGCCAGTTCGCCATCGGAGGTAAGGCCGGTATTCGATGCGATCGCGAGGCGCGCCAATGCCCTGCTCGGCGGCTTTTCGACGACCGTATTCCGCTTCATCGACGGCACTGCCCATTTGGCGGCCTTCACGCCGACCAATTCTGCCGCCGATCATGCTTTGCAGCAGATGTTTCCGCGGCCGATTGCCGATTTCGAGAGTTTTGAAAGGACGCGGGCCGGTAAGGTGGTGCCGACCCCCGATACCGAAGCGCTGACAAACGACATCAAATTCATCGCGCGCGCCCGCGGCTTTCGCAGCATGTTGTTCGTTCCGCTCGCGACCGGAGGCGTGGTGATCGGCATGATCAGCGTAACGCGGGTCGAGCCCGGTAACTTCGCTCCACATCATGTGCAACTTCTGCAGACCTTCGCCGATCAGGCCGTTATCGCCATCGAGAATGCGCGGCTGTTCGATGAGGTGCAGGCGCGCACTGACGACTTGCGGGAATCGCTGCAGCAGCAGACGGCGACCGCCGATGTGTTGAAGGTCATCAGCCGCTCCGCGTTTGACTTGCAAACGGTCCTCGACACGCTCACGGAATCGGCGGCGTGGCTGTCTGGTGCCGACATGGCGGCAATCGTCCGGCAGGACACCGACGGCGCCTTCTATCATGCAACTCGGTACAATTTCTCGCCCGAGTGGGCCGAGGTCTCGGCGGGCATTCGACTCAATGCTGGACGCGGCAGCGTCGTTGGGCGCGTCCTGCTGTCCGGCAAGGCTGTCCAGATCCAGGATGTCGTGGCCGATCCCGAATACGCTTATCCCGAGCAGCAGAGAGCCGGCGGTTACCGGACCCTCCTGGGCGTACCTTTGCTTCGATCCGGAGAAACGATCGGCGTGCTGTTCCTGGGTCGCAAGGCCGTGAACTCGTTCACGGACAAGCAGATCGACCTGGTCTCCACTTTTGCCGATCAGGCCGTGATCGCGATTGAGAATGTCCGGCTGTTCGATGAGGTCCAAGCGAAGACCCGCGATCTCGCCGAATCGCTCCAGCAGCAGACCGCAACTGCAGATGTGCTGAAGGTGATCAGCCGCTCGACCTTCGATCTGCAGACCGTGCTCAACACGCTGGTCGCTTCGGCGGCCCGGCTGTGTGAAGCGGAGATGGCGTTCATCATGCGTCGCGAGGGCGATGAATACCAGGCCGGAGCAGCGGTGGGGTTTTCCGAGGAGTACATCGCGTTCCTGCAGGGTCACCCGATTACGCCCGGCCGGAGCACGGTTACAGGCCGGGCCGTGCTCGAGCGCCGCCCGGTGCAGATCCTCGATGTCGCTGCCGACCCCGAATACGGGCTGCGCGAGTCGACGACCATGGCTGGTCAGCGCACGGCGCTCGGTGTTCCCCTCATGCGCGAAAATGAGCCGATCGGCGCGCTCGTGATCGCTCGCAAGCGCGTGCAGCCCTTCACGGAAAAACAGATCGAGCTGGTCGCCACATTTGCCGACCAGGCCGTGATCGCCATCGAGAATGCGCGGTTGCTCAAGGAGTTGCGCCAACGCAGTGAGGATCTCAGCGAGTCGCTGCGCCAGCAGACCGCAACGGCCGACGTGCTCAAGGTAATCAGCCGTTCGGCGTTCGACTTGCCCAATGTTCTCGAAACGCTTGTCAGCTCGGCCGCACGGCTCTGCGGCGACCCCAGAGCCGCGATCTATCTCATTCGCGATGGGCTGCTGCACCTGGAGGCCGCCCATAACAACCCACCGGAATGGGTCGCGCTACGCAAGAGCCAACCGCTTGCGCCGAGCCGCGACACGCCGAGCGGCCGGGCTGCGCTCACTGGCCGGGTCGACCATGTCGCCGATCTCATGAAAGACCCCGACTTCTCGCGGCATGACCTCGCGAGAATCGGCGGCTATCGCGCGACCCTCAACATACCTCTGGTACGCGAGGGCGCCGCGATCGGGGTGCTCAGTCTGGCGCGACCGGAGCCGGGCCCGTTTACCTCGCGACAGATCGAGATCGTGCAGACCTTTGCCGACCAGGCCGTGATCGCCATCGAGAATGTACGGCTGTTCGAACAATTGCAGACCAGAACGCGAGACCTGTCCGAGGCACTGACGTACCAGACCGGCAGCGCCAATATCTTGCGGGTTATCGCTTCCTCGCCGACCGAAGTCGGTCCAGTGCTCAAGGCGATCGTGGAAAGCGCATGCGGACTTTGCGAGGCATATGATGCGCTGGTGGTTCTGAGGGATGGCGACGACATCGTCATCCAGGCCCATCATGGACAAGTTCCCGTGGTGTGGAGCCGGCGGGCGATCAGTGTCAAATCGCCCACCGGCCGGGCGATTATCGATCGTCGCACCGTTCAAGTGCGCGACTTGCTTGGGCCCGATGGAGAGGATTACCCGATAGGACGCGAATATGCGGTTCGCTCCAACGTTCGGACTGTTTTGAGTGTGCCGCTGTTGCGCGAAGGCGAGAGCATGGGGGCGATCGTACTGCGTCGTATGGAGGTGCGCCCATTCGACGACAAGCAGATCACTCTGCTTCAGACTTTCGCAGATCAAGCTGTCATCGCCATCGGCAACGTGCGTCTGTTCGAGCAGTTGAACGAATCGTTGGAGCGGCAGACGGCAACGTCGGAGGTGCTGGAGATCATAAGCGCTTCATCGGGCGCATTGACTCCGGTGTTCGACAAGATGCTGGAGAACGCGACGCGAATTTGCGGCGCCGGCTTCGGCACCATGAATCTCTATGAGGACGGCGGCTTTCGCACGGTCGCATTGCATAACGCGCCACAGGCTTATGTTGATACCCGGCTGTACCAGAGCATCCGCCCACATCCGGCGAGCGGGCTCGGCACCGTCGAGAAAACCCATCAGACGGTTCATATCGACGATATCAGGACTCAGCCGCCCTATGTCGAAGGCAACCCGAACGTTCGCGCGCTTGCCGACCTTGCCGGCGCAAGGACGCTCGTCATCGTGCCGATGCTCAGGGAAGATGAGCTGATCGGGACCATCACGATCTTTCGCCAGGAAGTGAAACCCTTCACAGACAAGCAGATCGAGCTCGTGTCCAATTTCGCGCACCAGGGCGTGATCGCGATCGAGAATGCACGCCTGCTGAACGAGCTGCGCGAGCGCACTATGGAACTGTCGCAATCGCTCGAGGAATTGCGAAATGCGCAGGATCGGTTGATCCAGACCGAGAAGCTTGCCTCGCTCGGGCAACTCACCGCCGGCATTGCGCATGAGATCAAGAACCCGCTCAATTTCGTCAACAATTTCGCTGCGCTTTCCTCCGAACTCATCGACGAACTCGGCGACGCGCTGCGCTCGGCCGGGCTCGGCGAGGCAGCAAGGCTGGACATCGACGCGCTGATACACATGCTGCAAGGCAACCTGGAAAAGATCGTGCAGCACGGAACGCGCGCCGATTCCATTGTCAAGAATATGCTTCTGCACTCTCGCGAAGGGTCTGGCGAACGCCGCGCGGCCGATATCAACGCCATCCTCGAGGAAAGCCTCAACCTTGCTTATCACGGAGCGCGCGCCGAGAAAGCAGGCTTCAATATCACGATTGAAAGGAACCTCGATCCGTCTGCGGGCGCGCTCGATCTGTATCCGCAGGAAATCACGCGGGTGTTCCTCAATCTCGTTTCAAACGGCTTCTACGCGGCGAGCAAACAAAGGGACGCCGCCGGCGACGGCTTCGAGCCAAGGCTGCGCGCGACGACCACAAACCTCGGCGCCGCCGTCGAGATCCGGATTCGCGACAATGGCGCCGGCATCCCGGCCGACGTGAGAGAGAAGATATTCAACCCATTCTTCACAACCAAGCCCGCAGGCGAAGGAACTGGCCTTGGCCTTTCAATTTGCCACGACATCATCGTGAAACAGCACGGCGGCAGCATCGAGGTCGATACCGAGCCCGGCGATTATACGGAGTTCATCATCAGGCTGCCGCGTAGGCTGGCGGCGCCATTGCAGACCGGAGGCAGAAGTTGAGCGTCTTCATAATGGTGGTTGACGACGAGCCCGATGTAGAGGTGCTGTTCCGCCAGCAGTTTCGGCGCGATCTGCGCTGCGGTCGTTTTCGCATGGAATTTGTACCGTCGGCACCGCTGGCGTTGCAGCGCGCGGCCGAGACAGAGGATGCAACCCTGATTCTGATCCTGTCCGACATCAACATGCCCGGAATGAGCGGGCTGGAGCTGCTGCCTATCGTGCGCTCGGCCCGCCCCGATGTACCGGTCATCATGATCACGGCCTATGGTGACGCCGAGACCAGGCGCAAGGCGCTGGCGAACGGCGCAGCCGACCTGTTGACCAAGCCAATCGACTTCGCGGCGCTTCGCCAGGAGATCGATGCGAGGCTTGAGCAGGTCGCATGACTGCAAGCATTGTTGATGACAACCGGAACGAGGCGAAGTGAAATTATCGTAGGCATCAATTCAAGCGAAACTAGGCATCCTGCGTCACTGCCCACTGCAAACACCGGAGGTCGAAAATGAAGACGCTCTTGGTCCCGCTTCAGAATATTCCGATGATGACATCCACGCTCGATGTCGCCGTACGCCTTGCGCAACGTACCGGCGCCTATATCGAAGGCTTTCCGCTCCGGTTCGGCATCCCGCAATATCTAGCCGCGGAATTGGCCACCGGCATTCTGTTAGATACGTATGAAGTGAAGAGCGAAGCCGAATTGAACGACATGCGCGACTTTTTCGAAGCATTCATGCTGAAGCACGATGTTCCTCGATCCCCTGCCGGATCGGGTCGACCGTGCTTCGGCTGGCTGGAGACCGCGCCTGAGGGCGAAGACTTTGTCGGAAGTTACGGGCGCGCCTTCGATCTGATCGTGATGGCAAGGTCTGACATTGATGCTGCGGGCCCCCACCGTCGCGCGATTGAGTCCGCGCTGTTCGAGAGCGGCAGGCCCGTTCTACTTGTGCCATCGAATGCACCGAGAAGCGTCGCAACAAACATCATGATCCACTGGAACGGGAGTACCGAGCAAGCTCGGGCCAACGCATTTGCCATGCCGTTGCTTCGTCTGGCCGAAAGGGTATCAGTCCTAACCGTCGTTGGCGGCCAAGCGGTACCAGGACCGTCTGCCGATCAGATCCTCCAGCAACTGCGGTACAATGACATTGCAGCGCAGGCGAGAACGGTTGAACTGGAGAATCGTGATACCGGACAGGCAGTGCTCGATGTCTGCAGAGCTGAAGGCTGCGACCTCTTGATCAAGGGAGCCTTCACACGCACCCGCTTGCGGCAAATGATATTCGGCGGGGCGACCAGCTATATCATGGAGCATGCGCAGCTGCCTGTCCTGATGGCTCATTAGAACGCGCGCCTCTCTTCAGATCATGCCATCCTGCTCCCGTCTTGCCTGACGAGCCAAACCAGGGTTCGGTAAAGGCGCAACCCATTGATCCGGCTGGGGCCGGCTACTGTGCATGGGGTTGTTTTCGACATTTTTGATACCGACGGTCCCGACAGCCATGAGGCTTGGGCGATCGTCCGCATCCGGCTGGGTTCAGGAAACGAATGGTGGGCGCACAAGGGATCGAACCTTGGACCTCTCCCGTGTGAAGGGAACGCTCTCCCGCTGAGCTATGCGCCCGGGACTATCATGCAGACGGCCGGACCTGTTCGGCCGGCCGGCGCATCGGAGCCCGCGATTTAGAAGTGCGGGCTTAAGGTGTCAAGTTTCCAGGCGCCGCGGGGGCGGAAAACCTTGGCCGGTCGCGCAAATTCGCAAGGGAGGGCGGATTTCGGGCCGCTTACGCGCCCTGCTGGCGGGCGCGGGAGGCGTGGGCCTGCAGCGCCCGGATCCGCTCGGCCAGCGTTCCGCCGCCTTCGGGCAGGCTGCCTGCGGCCGCGCCGTTGGTCGCGGCGTCGTTGGCCGGGCGTGGCGCCGGCTTCGGCGGCTGGCCGGCCTCGGCCGCCAGCAGCGCCTCGATCGGCGAGTTCGGGCCTTCGAGCTGCATCGCGAGTTTCGCCACTTCGGCGGCGATGTCGTTGATGCGCTCGCGGAGCAGCGCATTCTCCATGCGCTCGGTCGCCCAGGAGCTTTCCGCCTGCTGCTGGATCGCGTTGATGTCGCGCTGGAGTTTGGCGCGCTCGTCGCGGGCGGTGCGCAGCTGCTCCTCGAGCGCGGTCTTTTCCGCGCGCAGCGCTTCCATGGCGGCCGAGGATTTGCCGCCGCTCAAGGCCGCGATCTGGACGCGCAGCTCCTTGATGGTGCGCTCATCGCCCTCATGGGCCTGGCGGAGCTGGTTGTTCTCATAGTCGCGCTCGGCGAGCAGCTTGCCTTGCGTCGCGAGCCGGCCCTCGAGGTCGGCGACGCGGCCCGACAGCATCTCGGCTTCCTTCACCTGTCCGATCAGCTGGCGATCGAGCTCGGTGACCCGCTGGCTCAGATTCTCGACCCGGCCGCGGGCATCGCCGAGCTCGCGCGAGGCGGTCTCGGATTCGGTCCGCTCCTGCGCGAGGCGCGCTTGGGTGGCGGCAAATTCCTTCTCGGCATCGCCGACGCGGTTCTTCAGTTCCTCGATCTGGGCGCGCACCGCGACCAGCTCGACCTGGCGGCTCTCCGCCATCATCGAGCGGTCGGATAGTTCCGAGTTGATCTTGGCGAGCTCGTTCTGCTTGTCGGTCAGCGCGTTCTCGGCCGCGCGCAGGGCTTCGGTCTTGGCGTTGAATTCCTCTTCGGTGGCGCGGAGCTGCTCCTTCACCGCCTTCTCGCGCGCCTCCAGCGCGAAGATCGTGGCGTTCTTCTCGCCGAGCTCGATCTTCATGCGGTTGATGGCGTCGCTCTTCTTGCCGAGCTCGGCGAGCTGGCTCGTGGTCTTGTTCTTGAGCTGGTCGACGCTCATCTCAAGCCGCCGCGCCGACATGGCGAATTCGGCGCGGAGCTGGTCCTTGTCGGCCTGGATCTCGGCCATCGACAGCGGCGTTGCGGCCTCTAACCGGCGCGTGGTCAGGCGCACGGCGCGGTTATGCACGAGCGGCACGATCGCGAGCCCGCACAGCATCGACAGCAGGAAACCGATCGCCAGGTACATGATCGGTTCGACCATGGGGCAGAACTCCCAAGCTTAAGGAAAAATTCACCAACGACCATGCCATGGCGGCCCGGCAAAAAGCCAGCCCCGGCCTGTCGTTAACCTTGATCCGTAAGCCCGATGGGAGAGGAAAACCCTAGAATGGGTTCCAGGTCGCACGCGGCGTGTATTTGAGATAGCCGATATTGGCGCCTAGCCTGAGGCCGAGCCCGGAGCGGATCGGCACCAGCACGATGTTGTTGGCGGTGAGCGCCGTCATGCCGAAGCCGCCGATGATGTAGGCCGAGCCGTCGAGGCCGGCGAAGCGCTGGTAGATCGCGTTGGTGGCGGGCAGGTTATAGACCAGCGTCATGGTGCGCGCGCCGTCGCCGCCCCAGTCGAAACCGAGCGAGGGGCCCTGCCAGTAGACGCGCAAGTCGCCGGCGTTCTTGGTGTAGAGCGTGCCTTCGCCATAGCGCAGGCCGGCGACGAACGCGCCGGAACCTTCCTCGCCCAGGATATAGCCGTTGGGCAGGCCCCATTGGCTGATCGCCTTCTCGATGATCGAGGCGAGCCCGCGCGAGACGTTGCCGAAGAAACGGTGCCCGGCGCCGACGAGCTCATCCGGCCCGTAGGTGCTGGGCGTCGGGGTCCGCTGCGGCGGCGGCAGATTGGGCGGCGGCGCCTGCTGGGCCGAGGCCGGCACGATCCAGCCGACCATCGCGGCAAGCGCGAGCGCAGCAAGGCGTGATGCGAAAGTCATAAAAGAACCCCTGGTACCGAAACCGGTCGCTTCCTTAACCTGACGCCAACAGGCGAGGCTCTAGGTTGCGCCGGATGTCCCCTCGACTCGGATGTTATCCGCAGCAACTATGACGGCACAACGGCAGGAAGATAGCCCTTTGCGCCCCGGAATTGCCTTGATCGGCCTCCTCGTCGGCCTGCTGTCGGGCCTATGGCTCACCGGCCCGGTCACGCCGGCAGGGGCCGCCACCACCGAGCGGGTCGTCGTCAACCGCTTCACCGGCGTCGCCATCGAAGGGTTCGACCCCGTCGCCTATTTCGTCGATGGCCGGGCCTTGCGGGGCACGGCGGAGTTCGAGGCGAACCTCTGGGGTGCGGTCTGGCGCTTTCGCAACGAGGGCAACCGCGCTTCCTTCCTGGCCTATCCCGAAATCTATGGGCCGCAATTCGGCGGCTACGACCCCGCCGATATCGCCCGCGGGGTGACCGTCGCCGGCAATCCCCGTTTCTTCGCGATCGTGGCGCAGCGGCTCTATCTGTTCAGCCGGGAGGCCAATCGCGACGCCTTCGCCGCCAATCCCGAGCGGTTCCTCTATGAGGTCGGCAAACGCTGGCCCGCCCTTCAGGACAGGCTCGGTCAGTAGCAGCCTTCAGAGTCTGGCCGCCTGCGGGTCGCCCCAGGCGATGAACTCCGGGATGATGAAGCCGCTGGCGTGCCGTTCGCCGAAGCGGAGCTCGCCGCCCTTGCCGTCGGTCACCTTGCCGCCGGCCGCGGTTACGACCGCAGAGCCGGCCCCGACGTCCCATTCACAAGTGGGCCCGAAGCGGGGGTAGATGTCGGCGCTGCCTTCCGCGATCCGGCCGAATTTCACCGCCGAGCCGACCATCCGTCTGACGGCGTTGGGCCTGTTATCGATGAACGCTTCGCTCCTGGGATCGCCGTGCGAGCGGCTCACCGCCGCGATCCAGGGCTCGCCTTGCGCCGGCAGCCTGCGGGTGTGGATCGGCTCGGCCACGCCGATGGTAGAGCCGTCAAAGCTCACGCGCTCGGCGCCGCGGCCGACGATGCCGCGCCAGAGCAGGCCGAGCGCGGGCGCGCTGACGATGCCCAGCAGCGGCACGCCTGATGTCACCAAAGCGAGGTTGACGGTGAACTCGTCGCGACCGGCGACGAACTCCTTGGTGCCGTCGAGCGGGTCGATCAGGAAGAAGCTGCCATCAAACGAGGGCGAGGCGAGCTCGGTCCGCTCTTCCGAGAGGGTCGGAACGTCGCCCGCAAGCTGGGCCAGGCCGTCCGCGATGATATGGTCGGCGGCAAGGTCCGCCTCGGTGACCGGCGAGCCGTCCTGCTTGCCGTCGATCCGCATCGCCGCGCGGTTGACGCTGAGGATCGCCTCGCCCGCCTTCACCACCAGCGCGGTGAGCGGCTCCATCAACCGGGATGCGGCCTCGGCGTCGATGATCCTCACCTGTGTGCCTCATTCGTCAGCAAGTCTCGTCCCCCTCAGTTGATTCGCCCGCCGCCCTTTATGGCCGCTTCGAACCTATCGCAAGCTAGCTGCCACGGGCTGGCGAATGTTAGAACCCGCAGCATCCGTCAAGCATGCGTGATTCGCGGCGTCCAGCGCCGTGCAATTTCAGGAACCCTCCAGGACCCCTTTATATGTCTGACGCCTCGTCGCCCGCGACTGCCACTGCTCCCGATATGCTCGAACTCGCAGCGCTGCTGTGCTCGCGGGTCTGTCACGATCTCATCAGCCCCGTCGGCGCCATCGTCAACGGGCTCGAAGTGCTCGACGACGATCCCAAGCCGGAAGACCGCGAATTCGCGCTCGACCTGATTCGCAAGAGCGCCAAGACCGCCTCCGCCCGGCTCCAGTTCTGCCGCCTCGCCTTCGGCGCCGCCGGCTCCTCCGGCGCGCAGATCGATCTCGGCGATGCCCAGACCATGGCGCGCGGCCACATCGAGGACGGCAAGTGCTCGATCACCTGGAATCTGCCGCGGCTCCTGCTGCCGAAGAATCGCGTCAAGCTGCTGCTCAACATGCTGGTCGTGTCGCAGCACACGATCCCGCGCGGCGGCATGCTGACGATCGACCCGATCGGCGAGGGCGAGACGATGAGCTTCCGCATCACCGCGACCGGACATAATGCGCGCCTGCCGCAGAACATCTCCGAGCTGCTGAGCGGCGAGCGCGGCCCTGCTGCGGATGCGCATGCGATCCAGCCTTACTATACGCGGCTGCTGGCGCAGGCCTGCGGTCTCACCGTGACGCTCAAGCCGGAAGGCGAAGCCATCATCATTACCGCTTCGTAAACGCGCGCAGCGCGCTCGGCATCTTAATCAAATCTTTACGAGGCGCTTCGGCTTGTCCGGAGCGCCTTATCTCTTTGTTGGTTCCGTTCTTTTGCACATACTCAACCAATATTAAACGCTTTGCGGTGAAGCTGGCCCCATTCCGAATAGGCGCATCACAATTCGTGCGTGCCCGCCCTGTATGAAGGCCTGTTTTCATGGATGATCTGTTGCGGGAGTTTTTGACGGAGACCAGCGAGAGCCTGGACACCGTCGACAACCAGTTGGTGAAGTTCGAGCAGGAGCCGAAC
>NZ_JACIHF010000009.1:0-313021 GCF_014198295.1 Bradyrhizobium sp. CIR18
AATCAGCTCCATTGGGTTCTCGACGTCCATTTCGCTGAGGATGGCAACCGCTCGCGCTGTGACCACGCCCCCGAGAATCTCGCCATTCTGCGCAGGCTCGCCCTCAATGTTCTGCGAACCCACCCGGATCGCGCTTCCCTCCGGCGTAAAATCAAGCGCGCTGGCTGGGACAACGCATTCCTCTTGGCCACCCTCAGCCATATGCGATAGCCCTGCCGCACGTGGGGAGAGGCGAAGACCGTCACCGATGCTCGATCGCGCGGATCGCGCCGCGGAGCTCGGCGAGACCGCGCAGGCGGCCAATTGCGGTGTAGCCGGGATTGGTGCGCTTGGTCGCGGCGAGGTCGTCGAGCATGCGGTGGCCGTGATCGGGACGGAATACGATCTGCTTGTCCGGCGCGCGTCGCGCGTTCTCCTTGAGCAGCGCCTTGAGCACCGCGACCATGTCGACGTCGCCGTCGAGATGATCGGACTCGTAGAACGACAGCCCGTCGGCCTCGCGCTTGGTGGCGCGGAGATGGGCGAACGCAATACGCGGGCCGAAGCGTTCGGCCATTTCAGGCAGATTGTTTTCGGCGGGCACGCCGAGCGAGCCAGTGCACAGGCAGATGCCGTTGGCCCTGGACGGCACGGCGTCGAACAGCGCCTGGTAGTCATCAGCGCTGGAGGCAATACGCGGCAGGCCGAACAGCGGCCGCGGCGGGTCGTCCGGATGCAGGGTCAAGGACACCCCGAGCTGCTCGGCCACCGGCGTCACGCGCCCGAGGAATTCGGCGAGATGCTGCCGCAGGATCTTTGGCGTGATGTCGCGATAGGTCTCCAGCCGATCGCGGAATTGCGGGATGGTCATCGGCTCGGTGGTCGAGCCGGGCAGCGCGCTGGCGATCACCATGACGAGATAGTCAATATCGGCCTGGCTCATCTGCTCGAACAGCGCTTTCGCACGCGCCTGCTGCTCGGGCGAATAATCCTGCACGGCCGCAGGGCGCTTGAGGATATGCAGCTCGAAGGCGGCAAAGCGGTCCTGGTCGAAGCGCATGGCGCGGGCGCCGTTCGGCAGCTCCCATTCCAGATCGGTGCGGCACCAATCGACCACCGGCATGAAATTGTAGCAGATGATCTTGATGCCGGAAGCCGCGACGGCTTCGAGGCTCGCGATCCAGGCCTCGATCGACTTGGTCGCCTTGCCGCCGAGCCGCTTGACGTCGTCTGGGATCGGAATCGATTCCACCACCGACCAGGTCAGCTGCGAGCGGCCGGGCTGGCCGCGCTCGATGAAGTTCTTGCGCTCCTCCACCGCCTTGCGTGTCCAGGCTTCGCCAATCGGCACCTGATGCAGCGCCGAGACGATATCGCTCGCCCCGGCCTGCCTGATATCGTCGAGCGAGACAGGATCGTCGGGCCCGTACCAGCGCCAGCCTTCGAGCATCATGCGCAATCTCCTAAAGCGTTTTCGAGCGAAGTGGGTATCGGTTCGCGTGAAGAAAACGCTTCAAAACAAGAGTCAATTCGCGGTCAGCACGACCTTGACGCTCTGCGAGCGGTCGAGCGCCAGCCTGAGCGCATCCGGCGCGGTCGACAGCGGACGCTCGGCGGTGACCAGCGACAGCACGTCGACGCTGCCATTGGAGATCAGTTCCACCGCGGTTGAGAATTCGAAGCCGAAGCGGAACGAGCCGCGCAGGTCTATCTCCTTCGCCATCACCGCATTCGACGGCGTCGGAATCTGGCCGCCCGGCAGATTGCCGATCTGCACCACGATGCCGCCGCGCCTGACGATGCCAATGGCGCTCGCAAGGCCCGCGGCCGTTCCCGAGACCTCGAACGCGACGTCGTAGGGACGCGACGCGGCCTGCGCCTTCAGGCCCTCTTCCCCGGCCGACACGTTCTCGACATGCGAAGCACCGAGCTTGGTCGCGAAGGCCAGCGGGGCCGGCGCGATGTCGGCCACCGTGATATCGGCCATGCCGGCGCGGTGCGCGGCGAGCATGGTCAGAAGCCCGATCGGGCCGGCACCAAAGATGATGCCGCGCTTGCCCTCGATATTGCCGGCACGCGCGACCGCGTGCAGGCAGACCGCGAGGGGCTCGGCCAGCGCCGCAGCCTGGTAGGAGACGTGATCGGGAATCTTCACGCACTGCGCGGGAACCGCATCGAAGTAATTGGCAAAGCCGCCCTGCATGTGCGGCGTCTTCGAGGCCGAGCCCATGAAGTAGATGTTCTCACACAGGTTCGGCCGGCCCTCGCGGCAGGCGACGCAATGGCCGCACCAGCGCGAGGGATTGACGGCGACGCGGTCGCCGACCTTCAGGTTCGCAGCCGCGCCGGAGATCTCCACGACCTCGCCCGAGATCTCGTGGCCGAGCACCAGCGGCGACTTCACCACGAAATCGCCGGTCCGGGCATGGCGGAAATAGTGCATGTCCGAACCGCAGATGCCGCCGGCGCCGAAGCGGATGCGCACCATGCCGTCTGCCAGCTTGTCGAGCGGATGCTCGACCATGCGCAGATCTTCGGGACCGAACAGGGTAGCGGCGAGAGCAACGGAGGTCATTTGGAGAGTCCCATGTATTTTGGCAGCCAGAGGGTCAGTTCGGGAATGTAGGTGATCGCGATCAGCGCGAGCATCAGCGGCACCAGCCAGGGCAGGATCGCGACCGTGGTGCGCTCGACCGAGAGCTTGGCCACGCGGGCGAGCACGAACAGCACCATGCCGAGCGGCGGATGCAGCAGGCCGATCATCAGGTTCAGCGTCATGATCAGGCCGAAATGGATCGGGTCGATGCCGAGCTTGAGCACGATCGGCAGCAGGATCGGCACCAGGATGGTGATCGCCGCCGTGGTGTCGATGAAGCAGCCGACGAACAGGATCAAGACGTTGGCGAGCGCCAAAAACACCCATTTGTTGTGGGTGACGCTGAGCATCCAGTCCGACAAGGTCTGCGCCGCCTGCGACACCGTCAGCAGCCAGGCGAAGATCGAGGCTGCCGTGACGATGAACAGCACCGAGGCCGTGGTCTCGATGGTGTCGAACGTCGCCTTCGCCACCGTCTGCAGCGTCATGGTGCGGTAGCGGACGAGGCCGAGGAACAGCGACCAGATTACGGCCGCGACCGCGGCCTCCGTCGGCGTGAACCAGCCGAGCGTCATGCCGCCGATCAGGATCACCGGCGCCATCAGCGCCATCACCGCCGAGAAGTCGAAGTACCAGTCGATTGCCAGCAACGTGCCGAGGCCGATCACCACGGCGACGTTGACCGAGAGGCCGGCCAGCACCATCAGCCAGATTGCCATCGGGAAAGACAGCACGATGAGGATTTCGAGGCCGGCCGAGCCGAGCTGCGGCCAGGAGAACGGCGTGTCGCTGCCCCATTTGTTCTTGTGCGCGAAATAGGTGACCGTCGCCATCATGAACAGCGTCAGCACGACGCCCGGGATGACGCCGCCCAAGAACAGCGCGCCGATCGAGACGTTGGCCATCATGCCGTAGATCACGAAGGGCAGCGACGGCGGGATGATCGGGCCGAGCGTCGCCGAGGCCGCGGTGACGCCGACCGAGAACTCGGTGGAATAGCCGTGATCCTTCATCGCCTTGATCTCGATGGTGCCGAGACCGGCGGCGTCCGCGATCGCGGTGCCGGACATGCCGGAGAAGATCACCGAGCCGATGATGTTGACGTGGCCGAGGCCCCCGCGCATCCAGCCGACCAGGGCGACGGCGAATTTGTAGATGCGGCCGGTGACGCCGGCGATGTTCATGAGGTTGCCGGCCAGGATGAAGAACGGCACCGCGAGCAGCGGAAAGCTCTCGACGCCGGCGATCATGCGCTGCGCCAGCGTGACGTCGGGCGTCACGCCGCTGACCAGGATGTAGAGCAGCGACGACGCGGCCATGGCGATCGCCACGGGAACGCCGAGCAGCATCAGGATGAGAAAGCCTCCGAGCAGCAGCAGCATGATGTCAAATCTCCGATCCGTCGTAGGCGCCGGGTCGTTCGAGGACCGAGTAGCCCTGCCGCCAGTGTTGCAGCGCCGCCTGCACCGAGCGCAGGAACATCAGCACGAAGCCGAGCAGCACGGCGTAATAGACGTAGTTCTTGGGAAAATTGATCGTCGTCATCTGCTCGTCGCCGATGATCTGGATGTAAGTCCAGACCAGCTTGATGGCGTAGCCGAAGAAGGCGATCCGGATCAGGTCGATCACCGTCGACAGGGCGCGCGCCACGAGGTGCGGCAGATAGCGATAGACGAGATCGACCTGGATGTGCCGAGACAGCCGCACGCACATCGAGGCGCCGATGAAGACGACGCCGATCAGGCAATAGGTCGCAATCTCCTCGGTCCAGGCGTAGCTGTCGTTGAGCACGTAGCGGGTGAAGAACTGGAGGAAGACGGCGAGTGCCATCACCCAGAAGATCGCGAGCGCCACCCAGTCCTCGAACGCGTAGATGCCGAGGTCGACCTTCGGCGTCGCCTCCTCCTCGAAGGTATGGGCGATCTCGTCCGCGGTGATCTGCCGGTGTATTTCGGCGGTGGACATGGGTTACCTCTCTCCAAATCGTCGTTCCGGGGCGACGCGTCCGCGTCGAACCCGGAATCTCGAGATTCTCAGGTGCGCAATTGCGCACCGTAGTTCGGTCCTACGGACCGCCCCGGGATGACGACTACGTCGTCACTTCACCGCCTGGATCTTTTCCCAGTCGGCTTTGCGATAGCCGAAGGTCTCGAACGCGACGTTCTTCAGCACGGTGTCGCGGAACTCGTTCTTGTCGACCTCGGTCACGCTCAGGCCCTTCTCCTTGAAGAAGGCGACCAGCTTGGCCTCGTTCTGCTTGATCTCCGCGGTGGCCTTGGCGGCGGCTTCCTGGGCGACGTCGGTGAAGATCTTCTTGTCCTCGTCGGAGAGCTTCTTCCACAGCGCGCCCGCAACCACCGTGTTGAGGTGATCGACGATATGGCCGGTCAGCACGATGTGCTTCTGCACCTCGTAGAACTTCTTGGCCTCGATCGTGGTCAGCGGATTTTCCTGCGCCTCGACGGTGCCGTTCTGGAGCGCGAGGTAGACTTCGGCGAAGGCGATCGGCGCAGTGTTGGCGCCGCAGGCGCGCGGCATCGCGAGATAGGCCGGCACGTCCGGCACGCGCATCTTCAGGCCCTTCATGTCGGCGCAGGTCTTGATCGGCTTGTTCGACGAGGTCTGGCGCACGCCGTAATAGGTCACCGCGACGATGTGGTGGCCGCTCTTGTCCTCATAGCCCTTGGCGAGCTCCTTGAAGATGTCGCTCTTGGTGTAGGCGAGCAGATGATCGGCGTCGCGGAAGGTGTAGGGATAATAAGTCACGCCGATCGGCGGGAAGCTCTTGGCCGCGAAGCTCGAGCCGGAGATGATGATGTCGACCGAGCCGAGCGAGAGGCCCTGGTTGATGTCGGCTTCCTTGCCGAGCTGCGAGGCCGGATAGACGTCGATCGCATAACGCCCGTTGGTGCGCTTGCCGATCTCCTGCGCGGCCCAGACCGAGGCGGTGTGGAACGGCTCCGAGGTCTCGTAGACATGGGCCCATTTGAGCTTGGTCTGCGCCATACTGGCCTGGGTGGCAGCCAATAGCGCGGCGGCGGACATCACTGCGGCAATCGTCATTTTCTTCAACATCGACTTTTCCTCCATCGTTCAAGTCTGCTTCTTGTTCGCCCGCCCCGGCACGGATGCGGACCGTACAATCTCATCGCCGCCGCGCGCTGCCGCTCTTGGCCTGCTTCTTCGGTGGTCGCTTTGGCACCGCCGGCTTCGCCGGGGATCGCGCGGTGCGGCTCCGCCCCGAAGATGATCCCGCCGCTTTCTCGGCGCCGAAATTCTGCGCGAAGCGCTCCTGCGACCGCGCCAGATGCGCGCGCATCGCATCGCGCGCGGCTTGCGGATCATGCGCCGCGATCGCCTCGCGCACGGCGCGATGCTCGTCGAGCGCGGTGCGCCAGGTGCCCGGGCTCTCGAAATAATGCGCCAGCTGCGCGAAATAGGGATTGAGGCGCTGGTCGAACAGCTCGCCGACCACGCGCACCAGAACGGCATTGCCGAGGCTGCCGGCGATCGCGACGTGAAACGCGCGGTCATGCACCATCGAGGCTTCGCCGGGATGCTCGACGTTCTCCATCGCGATGAGCGAGGCGTCGATGCGGGCGATGTCGTCCCTGGTCGCGACGCGCGCAGCCTGTTCGGCGATGGCGCTTTCGAGGAATTCGCGGGCGCGCAGCAGCTCGAACGGCCCCTCGATGACGGACGCGGCTGCGGGCGCGGCGATTGCAGCGGGCTCGATCACATAGATGCCGGAGCCGACGCGGATGCGCAGGCGGCCCTCGACCTCGAGCGCAATCAAGGCTTCGCGCACGGTCGGCCGGGACACCCTAAGCTGCTCGGCGAGCTCGCGCTCGGTCGGCAAGCGGCTGCCGACCGCGTACTCGCCGCTGTCGATCAGGCTTCGCAATTGATCGGCGACCTGGCGGTAAAGCCTTCTCGCCTCCACAGCTTCCAGCGGCACGCTGGTCCTCCCGAAAGGGTCGCGCGGGGCACCCGAAATGCCCGCGGCCCGCCAATTTTGGAAAATTGGTCTTACCAATTGACCGGAGCATTGACCTGATACGGGCGCCATGTCAAGCAGCGGCAAAGCAAAGGGGAGACGTCCATGCGCCCAGGTTCAATGCGCCTTGGCCGCGCCAATCTCGACCGGCTGCCGCCAGCTGTCCGCCGCCCGGCCTACGACCGGTCGCGCATCACGCCCGGCATCGTGCATCTCGGCCTCGGCGCGTTTCATCGCGCGCATCAGGCCGTCGTCATCGACGATTGTCTTGCCGCAGGAGCCGCGTCCTGGGGCATCGTCGGCGCCAGCCTGCGCAGCCCGGATACGCGCGACGCCCTCGCCCCGCAGGATCATCTCTATACCGTTGCCGTGCGCGCCGCCGAAGGCACCGAGCACCGCGTCATCGGCGCGCTGCTCGACAGCGTCGTCGCACGCGAAAGCCCGGCAGCGTTGGTCGAGCGGATGGTCGATCCCGCCATTCGTATCGTCTCGCTGACGGTCACCGAGAAGGGCTATTGCCACACGCCGCAGACCGGCGATCTCGACGAGCGGCATCCTGACATCGTGCATGATCTCAACAATTTCGACGCGCCGCGCTCGGCGCCCGGCTTCATCGTCGCTGCGCTGGCGCGGCGGCGCGCGCTGGGGGCCCCGCCGTTCACCGTGCTGTGCTGCGACAATCTCGCCGCCAACGGCCACACCGTGCAGCGGATCGTGACGCAGTTCGCCGCGCTCCGCTCCAGGGAACTCGGCAAGTGGATCGTGGATAATGCCGCTTTCCCCTCGACCATGGTCGACCGCATCGTTCCGGAGACGAATGATGCCGACCGCGATGCGGTCGCGAACGCGCTCGGCATGCGCGATGCCTGGCCTGTCATGACCGAGCCGTTCACGCAATGGGTGGTCGAGGATCGTTTCACCGCGGGCCGGCCCGACCTTGCTGCAGCGGGCGTCGAGCTCGTCGCCGACGTCAAGCCGTTCGAGCTGATGAAGCTGCGGTTGCTCAACGCCAGCCATTCGGCGCTGGCTTATCTCGGCTATCTCGCAGGCTATGAGACCATCGCCGACACCATGCAGGATCCGCATTTCGCGCGGCTTGCCGCACAGGTGATGGAGGAGGCCGCGGTGACGCTGACGATGCCTGCGGGCACTGACCTTGCCGCCTATCGCGCCTCGCTGCTCAAGCGCTTTGCCAATCCGGCGCTGCATCACCGCACCTGGCAGATCGCGATGGACGGCTCACAAAAGCTGCCGCAGCGGCTGCTCGGCGCGATGCAGGATCGCCTCGCGAGGGGTCTGCCGATCGCAACGCATGCGCTCGCGGTGGCCGGCTGGATGCGCTATGTCGCCGGCCTCGACGAGCAAGGCCGCGCCATCGACGTGCGCGATCCCCTTGCCGCCGAATTCGCCGCGCTGGCGCGCGAGGCGGGGCCTGTTGCCGAGCGGCTCGCGCCTGCACTGCTCGGGGTTCAGAAGGTGTTCGGGCCGCTGGGTGCTGATCCGCGCCTGCGCGAGGCCGTGACCACGGCGCTCGGCCGTCTTTACAAGGAAGGTGCGCGGCGGGCCGTGGAGACGCTCGTCTCGGCCTGACCACTGAGCGGGCAATGCTGCACTGCGGTCTAAATCGGACACAAGGTCGAACGGAAGTCGCGCTTGATTTTTGCCTGTCCTTGCCCCACCCGAGAGCGATGGCAAAGGACAGCAAGATCATCGCCGCCAACGCGGCCTTTTATGCCGCGTTTTCGACCGGCGACTTCGACGGCATGGAACGGATGTGGGCGGACGACGACGGCATCTCCTGCATCCATCCCGGTTGGCCGGCCATCATCGGGCGCGCGACGGTGATCGGAAGCTGGCGCGACATCCTGCAAAGCCCGGAGCGGCCGCAGATCGTCTGCGCCGAGCCGCAGGTCATCGTCGACGGCGACAGCGCCCGCGTGCTCTGCATCGAGATCGTCGATGGCACCGCCCTGGCCGCCGCGAACCATTTTCGCCGCGTCGGGGACGAGTGGCGCCTGGTGCACCATCAGTCGAGCCCGATCGCGCAGATTGTGGAGCAGGCTGAAGACGATAGAACGAGCCACCGGGTCCACTGAACGTGGCGGACACGCGGGCGTGATCTACTGTGCATGGGGTTGTTTTTCAGTTTCTGGTTTGGCGGCCCCGAGTTCCGACAGGTCATCCAGCACGGCCCGCGCCGCGGAAAAATCATCATCCGCAAAGAACATGCTCCGCGTGATCAGAACCGGAATGCCGGCGCGTGAGGCCGCCATCAGCCCGTTGGCGGAATCCTCTATTGCCACGCAGTCGGCCGCGCCGAGCTGCAGCCGCGCCAGCGTTTCCAGATAGACGTCCGGTGCCGGCTTCTTGTGCCTGACATCGTCACCGGCGACGATGGCGTCGAACTCGGCAGCCCAGTTCGCCCCCAGCGCCTGCGACAGCAGCGCATCGATGTTGCCGTGCGAGGTCGTGGTCGCAATCGCCAGCCGCTGGCCGCGCGCCTTCGCCGCAGCGAGCAGCTCGATCACGCCCGGCCTTAAGGGACAGCAACCGGTCTCGATCAGCCCGGCGTAATGCGCGGTCTTGATGTGGTGAAGCGCGGCGATGGCCTCGTCCGGCAACGGCGGGCTGATCCCTAGCTTTTCGTGGTAAGCGCGCATGCGCTCCTTGCCGCCGGTCACCCGCAGCAGGTCCTTGTAGAGAGCGCGGTCCCACTGCCAGTCGAGACCGTGGCGGGCGAAGGCATGGTTGAAGGCCTGCCGATGCAGCTCCTCGGTCTCGGCGAGGGTGCCGTCGACGTCGAAGATCAGCGCGTTCGCGCGCCGGATCAGCGCATCCGCCGGGGCGAAAGCGAGCGCCTCTGCCTGCATGATCGATGCCTCCCTGTGACAGGCGAACATCGCCCGAGGCAGAAGGCGAGACAAATCGCAATATCTTTTGCCGGACCCAAAAATCTCTTATGAGCAAACGACGCGCGACCGCGCGGACGGGAACTTTCGACCTGCACGGGAGACGCATGCGGCTCTTCATCCTTGGCCTCGGCTATAGTGCCCGGCATTTCGTCCGCAAACATGGCGGCAGCTTCTCGCATATCGCCGGCACCGTGCGCGATCCCGCGCAGCGGAACGGCCTTGCCGACATCGAGGTCCACGCCTTCTCCGGCAAGCCCCTCGCACGCGAGACGATCGAGCAGGTCCGCGATGCCGACGTCCTTGTGGTGTCGATCCCGCCCGGTAGCGGCGGCGATCCCGCCATCACGGCGTTCGGCGACGTGTTGGCGGCGGGCCGCCGCAAGATCGTCTATCTCTCCACCATCGGCGTCTACGGCGATCACGGCGGCGGCTGGGTCGACGAGAGCACCCCGCCGCAGGCGACCCTCGACCGCGCCCGGATGCGGGTTGCTGCCGAGCAGGCCTGGATGGACATTGCGCACGGCGATGCCGCGATCCTGCGGCTTGCGGGCATCTACGGCCCCGGCCGCAACGCGCTGGCGACATTGCGAGCGGGAACGGCGCGTTGCATCATCAAGCCCGGCCAGGTCTTCAACCGCATCCACGTCGACGACATCGCGAGCGCGATCATGGCCGCGATTCAGCACAAGGGCGGCGGGACCTGGAACGTCTGCGACGACGAGCCGGCACCGCCGCAGGACGTGATCGCCTATGCGGCGAAACTGATGGGCGTTGCGCCGCCGCCGGAAGAAGCGTTCGCCACCGCCGAGATGTCGGCAATGGCGCGCAGCTTCTATGCCAGCAGCGCCCGCGTCTCCAATGCGAGACTGAAGCGCGAGCTCGGCGTCGCGCTTGTCCACCCGACCTATCGGCACGGCCTCGATGCGCTGTGGCACGCAGGCGAAGCACGATAGGGTTCCGGCGTCCCGGCGCGTCCCAGACATGCTTTGCCCGCGCTTGACTTCGCGCCGGTGCAGTCGTGATCTAGGCGTGCAACGAGCCGCTCACACAACGAGCTCGTGCGGGAGGACATAATGAACAAGACGATCGCCATGATCGCGGCGGCGGCTGCCGTCATCACATTCGGCACGGCCATCGCCGCGCCGCTGCCCGAAGCCAAACCCGACGATGTCGGCTTCTCCAGTCAGGGCCTTGCGCGCCTCGACAATTTCTTCGCTCGCGAGATCGCCGCCAAGCGCGTGCCCGGCGCGGTGGTCGCCATCGCGCGCGACGGCAAGCTCGTGCACTACAAGGCTTACGGCATGCTCGATCCGGACAAGGGCACGCCGATGCCGATCGATGCGATCTTCGCGCTGGCCTCGATGACCAAGCCGATGGCCGCGGTCGCGGGCCTGACGCTGATGGAGCAGGGTCGGCTGCCCCTCCAGGCCAAGCTGTCCGATTACTATCCCGGCTTTGCCGACATGAAGGTCGGCGTGAGCCAGGCGGACGCTTCGCTCAAGCTCGAGCCGCAGGCTTCGCCGATCTTCATCCACGATCTCTACCGGCATACGTCCGGATTGATGTATGGCGGCCGTCCCGACAGTTCGAGCCCGGTGGCGCGGCAATACCCTGACGGCATCGCGCCGGCGATCGAAGGCGACACGCAGGCCTTCATCGACCGCATCACCAAGCTGCCGCTGGCGCATCAGCCCTCGACCGAATTCGAATACGGCTTCTCGATCGACGTGCTCGGCGCCGTCGTCGAGAAGGTGAGCGAGCAGAAGCTCGGCGAGTATCTCGCCGCCAATGTCTGGCAGCCGCTCGGCATGAAGGACGCGACTTTCCATCCGACCGACGCGCAGCGCCCTCGCCTCGCCCGCCCGTTTGCCAACGATCCGCTGACGGGCAAGCCGCAGGCGATCAAGCTGCTCGACACCCCGACCAAGTTCGACTGCGGCGGCGCTTGCTCGTTTGCGACGGTCGGCGACTACGCCCGCTTCGGGCAGATGCTGCTCAACGGCGGCGAGCTCGACGGCCAGCGCATCCTCGGTCCGAAGACCGTGCATCACATGACGACCAACCATCTTGGCCCCGAGATCAAGAACAACGTGGGCAATGTCGAGCCGCATCGCGGCGGCTTCGGCTTCGGCCTTTCGGTCGCGGTTCGCACCAGCGAAGGGCTGTCGTCGGTCCCCGGCAATCCCGGCGAGTTCACCTGGAACGGCGCCTACGGAACGCAATTCTTCTGCGACCCGAAGGAGCGTCTCGTCGTCGTGGTGGGAACGGCTGGGCCGGGCGAGCTCAGGAAGTATTATCGCGAGCAGGTTCAGGACATCGTCTATGGTGCGATGGTGAAGTGAGATCGGCACGCACTGAACGAAAAAGGGCGGCCGATCGGGCCGCCCTTTTGTTTTGACCCAGCGCTCAGCTCAACACGCCGTACTTCTTGAACCAGGCCTGCGCCTGCTTCCAGGCATCTTCCGCGGCGTCCTTGCGGTAGCTGCCGCGGTAGTCGGCATGGAAGCCGTGCGGCGCTTCGGGGTAGATCTTGAACCCGGCCGTCTTCTTGCTCTGCTCGAGCGCGGCCTTCATCTGCTCGACCTGGGCGACGGGAATGCCGGTATCGGCGCCACCATAAAGGCCGAGCACCGGCGCCTTCATCTCGGGGGCGAGCTGCATCGGGCTCTTCGGCAACAGCGGATTTTCGGGGTCGACCAAGGTGCCATAGAAGGCGACGCCGGCCTTGAGCGCGCCGCTGTGGGCGGCATATTCCCAGACCGTGCGACCGCCCCGGCAGAAGCCGATGATGCCGAGCTTGACCGTGTCACCGCCCTGCGATCCTGCCCATGCCACCGTCGCGTCGAGATCGGACATGAGCTCCGCGTCCGGCTTGGCATTGACCACCGGCAACAGATCCTTGACCTCGGCGACCTTGGTCAGATCGATGCCTTTGCGGAAGTAATAGTCAGGCGCGATTGCGAACGCACCAAGCTTGGCGAGGCGCCGCGTCACGTCCTTGATGTATTCGTGCAGGCCGAAGATCTCCATCGCCACGATGATCACCGGCGCCTTGGTATTGCCGGCGGGACGGGCGAAATAGACGGGCATCTCTTCGGAGCCGACCTTGATCCTGGCGTCACCGACCTGGAGACCATTGGCGTCGGTCGTGATCGCCTCGGCGCGCACGGGCCCGGCCGCAAGCGTGTAGCCGGCGGCGACGGCCGCGGTGGCGCTCATGAATCCGCGACGCGAAACCGGGGCGGCTTTCGTCAACCCGACGACGTCGGATGTCATGGTGGTTTCGAAGCTCATCGGTCTATCCCTTGCTGCTGCCTGTGCTGATGCCCCCCGGGGGCGACGCATTCGCCAATAGTTGCCGGCGAGATGCAAATCACCAGCCTGCGAGCACGCGCGCTTTCAGGCCAGACCGTGCCAGGCGACCGTGGCTGCCAATGCTGCACGACGTTGAATGGCGCTGACTATTTCGAGTCCCAACGACACTCTGACACCCATCGCTCGTGCGCCGGACTTAACCGTCTAGCTGCACTGCATCGCAACATCCATTAACCGAAAAAGACGGTTCTCTCACGGCTGCCCGCACCGCCAATTGCTGCGGCTGATGCGCGTGTGCGCGCATTCGACGCGCTCACTCGCAACAAATGGACACCGCAGCGGCAATAATGACACATCATGTTGCTCGCGCATCGGCACATCACCGTCAATCACGTGCGAGCCGTCGTCATTTGATTGAAATTTTCAGCGGACTTGAGCCGTGCGATTTACTCGAACTTTCTTTGTGACGCCCTAGTTCCACGGCCGGAAGTTCCATCTCTGCAGAGAGAGCTTCTTCCCCACGCGCGGTCCGCCGTCCGGCAACGGACGAAGGGTCACGCGAGGACTTCATTCCGTCCACACAGATTGCGCACCCCAAGGCTCAATTGAATAAAGCTTTATCCGATCTGGAATTGAAATGAATTTGGCTCGCGAATCGATTGAACTGTTGGAGCAAGTCGCACGAATCCTGTGGTTCGAAGGCACCAAGCACGGCCTGCGCGACCGCGAGTGGATGGCACTGCGATTCCTTTCCCGCGCCAACCGTTTTTCCCGGACGCCTTCGGCACTCGCGAGTTACGTCGGCACCACGCGCGGCACCGCCTCGTTCATCATCGGGGAGCTCGAGCGGCTGGGCTATATCGAACGAAAACGCTCGGCCACCGACAAGCGCTCGGTGATGCTGAGCGTGACGCAGCAGGGCAAGAAGTTCCTGGTACGCGACCCCGTCAGCGTTCTGATCGATGCGATTGCCGTCCTCGACGACGAGGTCAAGATCCGCTTCCGCGACACGTTCCGGCACGTGCTGGATCAGTCGGACGCGGCCGAGCAGCGGCACCACACCGACGTCTGCAAGCGATGCATCTTCCTCCGCGAGGAGCGCACCACCACCGACAGCAAGGCAGCGGCCGAGTTCAGCTGCCGCCTGTTTCGCTCGCCGATCGCGGAGGCGGAGGTCGATCTGCTATGCACCAGCTTCGAGCATCACCGCCAATAGAGGACAGCCCTCGATCAGGGCGTCGCCTTGCGTGACGAATAGATGACACCGCCGCTCGCCTCCACCACCAGGCGCCCGTTCTCGCTCCTGATCTCCTCGATGCGGCCAAGGCCGGGCACCTGCTGTCCCAGCACCGCCTCGATGACGCCGTTCGGACCCTGCAGGATCGCAATGCCTTCATAGGCCTGGCGGACCGACCAGCCCTTGATCACCTTCCGCGGCGCCGGCGCGCGCTCCGACGGAGACACCGAGCCCGTGAACTCGGGTGCTGCGGCCGAGGCCAGCATCGATCCTTGCTGTGGCGAGGGCTGCGATTGCACCATGGCCGGCGCCGGAGCCGGCGTCTGAACCTGCGCTTGAGCGAGCTTGTCGAGCTTCACTGTCGAGGACGAGCTCACCCGCTCGATACGGTCCAAATTCTCGGCGAACCTGCCGAAACGGTCATTGGTCGCCTTGCTCGATTGATCCACCGCGGTGCGCAGGCCGTCGAGATTCTCCGACACGCCCGACACCTGCTTGCGCAGATGCGCGACGGTCTCGCGCAGATTCCTGATCTCCGTATTGGCTGCAACGTTGTTCTGGGCGGGCTGCGTGGTGAGATAGGCGATCACGCCGGTGCAGGCGCAGACCACCAACATGGCGGCGACCGCCAATGTTGCGAGCGGCGCAACCCATGTCGGACGGGGCGGCGCGGGCTTGGCGACGATCACGGCCGGCTTGATCACGGTCGGCGCGGGCTTGGGGATCGCCATCTTGTCGAGACGCGCCTTGGCGCGAATACGTTTCAGCCCCTCGAGTGCCTCCTTCGCGAGAGCTTCATCGCTTGCCGCGGCCGATGCCCGCTTTGCGCCCGCAGCGGGCCTGGGCGCTCGCGCCATATCGTCCTTCGTATCGCGTGCTTCGGGAGTCGGCTTCGTCGTCGCGGAAACATCAGCGGTCGCGTTGGGACGAGCTTGTCCATCGGACAACATGTGAAAATGCTCCGTTCGGTTCGATCTGTCGAACGGTGACGTTATTTGCCGAAGCTTGCCTGAAACGTGCGCATCGAAAACTTTTCCATCGCGCGCAATGCGACGTCACATGAGTCAATCGCGTCATGCACGTGGCGAGAGTGCGACTCGAAAGACACACACTCGCCAAGATTTCGCCAAGCTGGAGTCGCGCCGCCACACGTGAGTCGAATTGTCGCACGGGGAAACACGTCCATGAGAGTCAATCCCGGGTTGAAAACCCCTCGATATGCCTCATCCCCCACACCACCTAAAATAGCTGTGATTGTACGGGGATGCGGAACCTTAGACCCATCACGATGCAGAACTAGTTTAGTTTCCAAATCAACTGATGCGTTTGAATATATCAAGAAACAACCCGAAACAAACCAACAGCATCAAGCACACGTAGCAATCGCTTTGTTACGCACGCTTGATCGGAAATCGGCAATTGTTACGGTCTTACTCAAGTGATTCTCGCCAGTTGGCGAGGAGATCGACACAGATTCAGTGGCGTTCGGACGCGATGAGCAACTTGGCGCAACTGTTCTAGGTCGTTTCTCAATCCGCCCCGCGAGGTGATCCGTAAGACACCCGCCGGGCCTCACGCAGTAAGCGTTCAGTATCGAGTTGAAGTAACAGGCCTGCGAGACGCAGGCACTGAATGCGTAGGGCTGCCCGCGAATATCGAAACCATAACAACGGTTCGCGGGAAGGAATGTCGTCAAACAGCATCGTTGCCGAGCCGGGCATCACAACAACCAACCGGCGGCGACAGGTGCGAAACAGGGGCGAAAGACTGATGTATATTATCGTTGATGATCGCGAGAGCGTCGCGAACAGCTATGTCGGAGGGCTCGTTCGCGAAGGCGTATCGTCGATCGGCTTCTCCTCCGGAGAATTCTGGGACTGGCTGCAATCCGCCAGTGAATCGGATCTGGCGGCGGTGGACGCCTTCCTTCTCGGGGATTGCGATGCCCGCGGAAGCCTGCCGCGGGCGATGCGCAAGCGTTCCTCGGCTCCCATCATCGCCATGAGCGGCCAGAAGATGCTCAAGAACACGCTGGAGCTGTTCGAGTCGGGCGTCGACGACGTCGTGCACGTGCCGATCCACCTGCGCGAGATCCTGGCCCGAACGGCCGCGATCGCGCGCCGCCGGGTGGGCGAGTTGCCGAGGCCCTGCGAGAGCAGGATCCAGGTCTTCTTCAACGGCCGTGACCCCGAGATCGCGGGCCACGCCCTCACCCTGCCCCGCCGCGAACTGCGCATTCTCGAATATATGGTCAGCAATCACGGCAAGTGGATCACCAAGACGCAGATCTTCAACGCGGTCTACGGCATCTTCGAGTCCACCTTCGACGAGAGCGTGATCGAGAGTCACGTCAGCAAGCTGCGCAAGAAGCTTCGCGACCGCCTCGGCTTCGATGCGATCGTGGCCCGGCGTTACGTCGGCTACCGCCTCGACATCCCCGCCGGCGAGACCCTCGACGTGCCGATGCAGGAGCTCGACGAGGTCGGCATCATCCTGAACAGGGCGCATGCCGTCCCGGCCGCCTATCCGGTCAACAACTGACACGGCACAAGCCTGCGGGCGAAACCAACAACGGCCTCTGCGAAGCACCTTCGCAGAGGCCGTTGCACGTTCGGGGCGGGAGACGGATGGGATGAACCCTACGAGTGCCCCGATGGAGCTGCGTTCCCCTACCCCTGGTGAGCAGGGCAATCGCATATGGGCGCGATTTCGCCTGTGGCCATCCTTCGAGACGCCCGCCGTTGGCGGGCCCTCAGGATGAGGACCGAGAGCGTTGCGCCAGTTTTGACGAGTGTCGATGCCCGCTTAGCCTCATCCTGAGGAGACCGCGAAGCGGTCGTCTCGAAGGACGAGGCGCGCGCTCAGCTCGCGCAAAGCGCCAAATGCGATAGCCCCGGCATCACGTTCTACGGCTTCTGCTGAAATTCTTCCTTGGAGACGTAATTGAAATCCTCGACCAGGACGTCCTGGACGACGTCAGCCTGCATCCGCTCGTTGACGCGCTGCTTGATGGCGGCCGTCAGGATGGAGAGGTCGTAGCGGGCGAGCTTCCTGAAGTCGAGACGGTCGTCGGCATAGATCCTGCGAAAGGCCTCGTCGACGACGAACGGCTCCGGCGGAACGTTGAGCTGGTGCATCGTCCGCGCCTCCACGGTGTAGACGAAGCGCGCGACGATATAGCCCTGCACATTGCCATTCTCGACCATGGGCACGCTCAATGCCCGGGTCTTCTGGTATTGCAGCCCGTCGAGATATTCGTCCTTCGCCGGCAGCAGGCTGCCGTTCTCCTTCCAATAGGCCACGCCATAGCTCGTGCCCGCGGTGAGGATGCATACCCAGAGCCCGGCCAGCACCAGTCTGATCATTTTCCGTCCTGTGCTGCGCGGCCGGTATAGGTGCCGTCCGACTCGGCCTCCTTGATCGCCTTGACGATGATGCCCGCGACCTCGCGCACCGCGTCGTAGTGCATTTCGAGGATCGAGCGATTCCGCTCGAGCTTCTCGCGCAGCCGCCGAATTTCCTCGGTGACCTCGACGTCGCCGCCGAGATGCATCCGCGCCCGCATCAGGCGGACGAATTCGAGCATGCTCCGGCTCTTCCGCGCGCTGAAGTCGTCGAAATCGATCTTCTGACGCGTCGTGAGCGCGACCGTCTCCTCCTCGACGATGCTCTCGAGCCGGCCGATCGCTGCCAGCAGGCCGCGCACTTCATCCGATCTCGCCGCATCCGCGCCGTCGACCACGACCTCGCCGCTCATGACCGGCAGCAGCACCGGCAGCAGCGCATCGGCTTCTGCTGCTTCCGTCGTCATCATCCCGGTGTCCACGATCGGCTGCTCGATCACCATGGCCGCCGCGCTGTCTTGTGCCTGCATAGGAAATCCACCCTTCAACTTCTGTCACCCGTTCGAGGATCATCATCCAGCCTTGCCAGCACCGTTCGGCCCCGCCGGATTAGCGGCGGCCAGCTGCTTGGCGATGCCAACGCCGTTGCCCTTTGCCAGCTGGCTGCCGAGCTGCTCCGCCAGCATCGACTTCCAGACGCCGCCGGCCGTGCCCTTGCCAAAGACCTGCTCTGATTCCTTCGGCAGCATCGTCTCGACGAAGGTCTGGAGGATGAAAGCTTCGAACTTCCGGTACACCTCGCCGGACGCCGGCGCCTTGATCATCCGCACCGGCGGCCCGTTCACCACATCCGACTGCGCCTCGGAAACCTTCGTGGCGGGCTGCTCGGCAGCCGCCGCCGCCTTGCCGGCCTCCGCGTCCATCGTGGCGGCGAAGTCGGCATCGGAGGATTTCAGTGCATCGAGTTTCGCGGTCGCCGCGCGCTGGGTCACGGGATCGGCGGCCTCGAGGACGTCGAGAACGAGGTCGGGCGTCGCGGTCACGATCATGGCTTGTTCCGATTGGCTGGCCGTGGCGTCCACGCGCGCACGGCTGGGCTTATTCCCGTCATCTCCTCGAGGGAGCGCTTCTCGGCGTCACGGAGCTTGTCGGCCAGCGCCGCCTTCGCGACCTGCTCGAGCTGCTTCACGCGGCGGCTCTCGGCGCGGACCTGGTCGAGCTGCTGCGCGGCCTGCGTCTGGATCGCGCGCGCACCGACGCTCGTCCTGTTCAAGCGCCGCGCGATCGAATCGCTCGACGATCCCGCCGGCGGCTTCCCATCATTCAGGGCTCCCACCAGCCATTCCTGCTCGTCCCGCAGGCTTCTCTCCTGCTGCCGCAGCTGCGCGAGCTGCCATTCGGACAGCCGGAGCTGGAGCTTCACCAGCGAAACCATCCGGCCGAGCTTGTCCGCGCGGGACGTCATCACAGGCTCACTCCGCCAGCCAGGACGAGAGGCCGAGCATGAATTGCGTCAGCAGCTCGTCGCTCGTGAGGTAGAGCAGCAGGAAGCCGCCGAACAGCACGAAGGGCACGGAGATGAAATAGACCGGAATCGCCGGCGTCAGCTTGTTGATCAGGCTGACCGCCAGGTTGACGATCACCGAATAGACGATGAACGGGCTGGCGATCCGCAGCGTCAGCACGAATGCTTCCGACAGGCGGCCGACGAGCAGGTCGAGTGCCATGCCGCCGCCGAGCCTGTCGCCGGGACGCCAGACGTCGTAGGAGTTCATCAGCCCGCGCAGGACCTGCCAATGCTGGTCGGTCATGAAGAACAGCGTGGTGACCGACACCATGATCAGCGGCACCAGCGCCGGCGCCGGATCGCTGTCGGCAACCGGCGTTCCCGGGATGTTGCTGAGCCCGATCGCGCTCGCCATCACGGTCGCCATGGTCTGGAGCGCGAGGAAGAACACCCGCCCGCCGAGCCCGATGACGCTGCCGACCACGAGCTCGGAGCAGATCAGGAGCGCCAGCGTCAGCGGCGCGGCGTTGTCCGTGAGCGGCTTCAGCACCGCGATCAGGATCGGCGTCAGCGCGAAGGTCGTGACGAGCGCGACGAACAGGCGGACCTGGGCCGGAACGTTGACGCTGGAAAAGCCGGGCACCAGCATCAGGCAGGCGCCGATGCGGCAGAACACGATGAACGTCACCAGCACGCTGTCGGCAAGGCCGCTGATCACGACACCGCTCCGAGCGCCCTGATCTCGGCGCTGCGCGCGACTTCGACATGCGACAGGATCGGCAAGGTCGGGAACACCCGCTCCAGGATCATCCGGACATAGGGCCGGGCTTCCGGCGTCACCGCCAGCACGACGCTGGTGCCGTTCTCGGTGAACTTGCGGATCGCGGCGCTGGCTTCGGTCGCGAACTGCTCGATCAGGCGCGGATCGGCGTCGAACTCGACGACGTCGCCCTTGGCGTCGCGCTTCAGGCTCTGATGGAACGCCAGGTCCCAGCGGTTGCCGAGCCGGACGACGTTGAGCACGCCGTTGTCGGAGAGATCGCCGCAGATCTGCTGGGCAAGCCGGGTCCGCACGTGCTCTGCGACCTGCTCGGAGCGCCGCACATGAGGTGCGATCTCGGCGATCGCCTCGAGGATGAGGTGAAGATTGCGGATCGAGACCCGCTCGGCCAGCAGGATCTTCAGGATCGCCAGCAGGCCGGAATAGGAGATCTGCGACGGGCAGAGATCCTCGACGAGGCGCTTGTACTCGGGATCGAGCCGGTCGAGCAGCGCGCGCATGTCCTTGTAGGACAGGAGCTGGGCGAGGTTCGCCCGGATCACCTCGCTCAGATGCGTGAGCAGCACCGACAGATTGTCGACCGGCTTGCAGCCCTGCCGCTTGACTTCGTCCGTGAAGGCTTCCGTCACCCACAGCGCCTTCATGCCGAAAGCGGGTTCGACCACCTCTTCGCCGGGCACGTCGGGCTTGCCGTCCTTGTCGACCAGCACCAGCACCTCGCCGAGCCTGAGCTCGCCATGGGCGACGCGGGTGTCGTGGATCCGGATCTGGTAGCCCTTGGGGTCGATCGACAGATTGTCGCTGAGCTTGATCTCGGGAATGACGAAGCCGTACTGCTTGGCGAACTTCTTGCGGATCTTGGCCACGCGGTGGGCCAGCTCGGTGCGCGAGCCCAGCAGATGGACCGAAAGATGGCCGCCGAGCGCCAGCTCGATCTCGGCGGTCTTGAGCTGGTCCTTGACGGATTCCTTGGCCTCAGCCTGGGCGCGCTCGTCGGCCTTGCGCGCGTCCTCCTTCTGCTTCAAAGCCGCCTGCTGCTTCGGCAGCGAGTAGCCGACGAAGGCCATGACGCCGCCGAGCAGCACGAAGGGCGCCAACGGCAGCCCCGGCATCAAGGCGAGCACGAACATCATCAGCGCGGCGGCCGACACCGCGCGGGGATAGCCGCCGAGCTGGCGCAGCACGGCCTGCTCGGCCGATCCTCTCGTGCCGCCCTTGGAGACCAAGAGGCCGGCCGACAGCGACACGATGAGCGCCGGCATCTGCGACACCAGACCGTCGCCGACGGAGAGCTTCGTGTAGACGTCGGCGGCGCGCGACAACGTCAGGCCGTGATGGGTGACGCCGATGATGATGCCGCCGAAAATGTTGATCGCGGTGATGATCAGGCCGGCGATGGCATCGCCTCGAACGAATTTCGAGGCACCGTCCATGGCACCGAAGAACGCGCTCTCTTCTTCGAGCTCGCGGCGCCGGCGCTGGGCTTCCTTGTCGTCGATCAGGCCCGCCGACAGATCGGCGTCGATCGCCATCTGCTTGCCGGGGATGGCGTCGAGGGTGAAACGGGCGCCGACTTCGGCGATACGCGTCGCGCCCTTGGTGATCACGACGAAATTCACGGTGACCAGGATGGCGAAGATGATCAGGCCGATGACGAAGTCGCCGCCCATGACGAACTTGGAGAAGCCGGCGACGACGTGGCCGGCGGCCTGCTCGCCCTCCCCGCCGCGCGACAGGATCAGGCGGGTGGTCGCGACGTTCAGCGCCAGCCGCAGGATGGTCGCGATCAGCAGCACGGTCGGGAAGGCCGAGAAGTCGAGCGGTCGCTGGATCCACAGCGCGACCATCAGGATCAGCGCCGACAGCGCGATCGAGAACGCAAGGCCGAGATCGATCAGGATCGGCGGGATCGGCAGGAACAGGATCGTGAGCATGGCCACGATACCGCCGGCGAAAAAGGCGTCGGCCCCCAATCGTCGTGGGGTCGGCAGGCTAGCAGCTAACGTATCGGCCATGGGTCACCGGCAGGGGGTCCACCCCTAATCTGCCCGGCAAAGCTTACGCGGGGATGGTGGCAGATCGCCGGCGCGGATCAGAAGCCGCGCTCGATCTGCGAATAGACCATCTCGGTGAAGGTGGAGAGGTGCGCGCCGATGAAGGAGCCGGAGACGGCAACGACCAGGAGAATGACGATGATCTTCGGAACGAAGGTCAGCGTCACCTCCTGGATCTGGGTCAGGGCCTGGATCAGCGCAATGATGGTGCCGACCAGCATGGCGGCGCCGACCGCGGGCCCGGAGGCGACGATGATGGTCCAGATTGCAGCCTGGACGATGTCGAGAGCGTCCCGTTCGTTCATGACTGGCTGATCGTGAGTCCCGGCCCGACCGCGACCTTGGTGCCGTTCTCAAGGGTCGCGATGGAGCCGTCGGTGTTGATGGAGACCGAGACGACCTTGCCGCTGAAGCTGGCGCCGGTGGCGTCGGTGAAGCTGACGGTCTTCCCGATCAGGCCGTTGGCCTGTGACAACGACTGCGAGGACAGCAGCGCATCCAGCTTCGAGTTGGTCTGCATGGCCTGCTCGACCGTCGAGAGCTGTGCGAACTGGCTCATATATTGCGAGGTATCCATCGGATTGGTCGGATCCTGGTTCTTCATCTCGGCGACGAGAAGCTGAAGAAACGTGTTGTAGTCGACGCTGTTGCTCGAGGTCGAATTGGTGGAGCCGGTCGAACTGGACGACTTGCTCGTGCTGTCGGTCGCGCTGTTGACGTTCATGTAGCTCTCCGCTGTCAGGCAGCCTGGAATGGGGACTCGGTGATGGCGCCGGCCAGGATGGCCTGCTCCACCGGGAACAGGGCCCGGATCCGCTTCAGCGCCTCGAAGTAGCGGGTCGCCTCGACCAGCTCGTCGACCGCGCCCAGTCCGTCCAGCATCTCGCGGCTCTCGCACACCGCACACAGAGCCGCGTGATGCTGGGCGTAGAGCGCCGCGGCGTCGCGGATGTCGGTCGGGTTCATCAGCATGAGCTGGACGATGAAGTAGAGCTGCCGCAGCGCCGTGGTGGCGTCGGACGCCTGCATGACCTGCCCTTCGAGCAGGAACATCACGTCGTTGACCAGCTCGACGGAGACCTTGCGGTCCACGCGCAGCACCGCGCCGTTGATGTAGATCCGTTCGCCCGCCCGCAAGGAGATCTTCATCAAAGAGCGTCTCGGATCAGGCGGTTGATTTCGATGAGCTGCATCACGTCGTTCGACTTCTCCTCGCGAAGCCGATCGGCCTCCTTGACGACCCACAGGCCGATCGAGATGATGTCGGCGCGCAGCTTGTCCGGAAGGCCGTTCTCGGGGTGCGAGAGATCCTCGATGAAGATCGTCCATAGCCGCCGCACATAGAGCAGGCTCTCGACCAGATCCTCGAGGCGGAACACGCCTCGCTGAATCCGCTCGAGCCGGTCGATGCCGAGGCTGAGCGCCTGCCGCTCGCGGCCCCGCGCCTCGTAGCCGCTCTCGTCGACGACCGATTCATAGGCTTCAAACGTCATCAGCATCACTCTGCGCAGGAGACCGGTTAACAAAACGAGGCTGCGAGCCTCGGCTCTAGAGATAGTTGATGAGGCTGATCTGCTGGAGCTGCGAGGTCAGCGCGAGCGCCGTCTTGATCTGGGTCTGCAGGGTGTTGACGCGGACCGAGGCCTCGGTCGGGTCGACCGCCTCCAGCTTGACGATCTGGTCGTTGAGGATGTCCTTCTGGATCTTCAGCTTCTCGGTCGCGCCGGTGACCCGCTGCTGGATCGAGCCGACGGTACCGCCGAGCACGGCGAGATCGTTGATCGCGCCGCTGACCAGACTGATGGCCTTGTCGACGACGACCTGAAACGTGTCCTTGCTCAGGCTCGTGTTCCCGAGATCAGTGAGCATGGTGTAGGCCTCGGCCAGCTTGCGGAAGCCGGGCTGGTTGGCGCTGACCGAGCTGTCGACGACCTCGGTCGTGGAGATACGGCTCGACAGCGTCTGGTCCGTGGCCGACGACCAATTGGCGTTCCAGGCCGGGCTGGCGAACTCGGGGTCGAAGGTGTTGTCGAGGAAATTCTGCATCTGCGCCGGCGTGATGGTGCTGACACCGGCCGCAGCCTGCGAGAAGCCGAACGTCGCCAGGAAATCCGCATCGACCTGGTTCTTGCTGGCCGAGCCGGCCGTGTAGTTCGTGATGGGCACGGTCTGCGTATCGATTCCGCCGAACAGATACGACCCGTTGTAGGAGACGTTGAGCGCGCCGATGACGTCCTGAAGGTTCGCGGACGCGCTCGGCAGGATGATCTTTGCGCCGCTGTCGGCGTCGCGGGCCGCGATCAGGTTCTTGAGGAATTCCGACGCGGTCTTGCCGAGCTGCGTGATCCGGTTCTGGGTCACGTCGAGGCGCCCCGAAACCAGCTCGTTGGTGTCGACGAGCTGGTCGGCGAAGTTGAAATCGGCGCGCAGCGCCACGTCGCGGCCCGTTCCCGTGCCGAGCTCGAGGCCGACATCGGCGAAACGCCCGGTGGTCGCCTCCTTCGAGGCCTTGGTCAGCGCGCTCTGGTTGTTCGTGATCGACGACCTCAACGATGAAGACAGCATCAGGGTCGAGATGTAGTTCGCGCTCATCATGACTTAATTCCCCACGGCAGCCAGCAGGCTCTGCAGCATCTCATCGACGGTGGAAATGATCTTCGATGACGCCGAATAGGTGCGCTCAACCTGGAGCATCAACGCCATCTCGTCGTCCATGTTGACCCCGCTGACGTTGGACAGCGCCGCGGTGCTGCGGTCGAGCAGCGTATTCTGATACTGGACGTTGTCGTCGGCGGTCTTGCGCTGGCTTTCGATCCAGCTCGCCGAGGAAGACGCGAACTCGATCACGCTGCCGCTCGGCTTGCCCTGGGCCGTGGCATCGAACGGTTGCGGCGCTTCCATCTTGTTGATGAGCTGCTGCAGCCGCGCAGAGAAGCCGGCATTGCCGGTCGTGTTGTAATTATAGGCGGCAACGCCGCTGATCGCGCCGTCACGCAGCAGGTTCGGATTCCCGCCTACGGCCGGATCGACCGAGGCGGCAACCGAGATCCTCCCGGCGAGGCCCACCGAGATCGTGGCGCTCGCGGGCATCGCGGGCGCGCCGGGATAAGTGAACAGGCCGGGCCGGTCCGCCAGCGTCGGGACAGCCGACTGGTCGCTTTCCTTGAAGGCGTCGATCAGGCCGCGCGCGATTTCGTCGAGCTGGCTCTGATACGTGACCGTGTCCTTGTCGCGCAGCTGGGCCAGGCCGGCGAGCTTGCCGGACTTAAGCGGCATGACGGAATTGGCACCGGTCACGGGAACGCCGTCGATGAAGACGGCATTGCCCGTGGTGCCGGCGGTATAGGCGTTGGTCGGCGCAAAGCTCACGGCTCGCGCCGTCTTGTCGAACAGCACGACGCCGCTGTCGGTATAGAGCGCGGCATCTCCATTGGTCCGGATCGACATCGAGACGCCGACCTCCTGCGACAACCTGGAGACGATGCTGTCGCGCTGGTCGAGATAGTCGGTGACGTCGTCGCCGGAGATCGTGCCCTTTACGATGGCGGTGTTGACGGTCTGGAACTGGGACAGCAGCTGGTTGATGTTGGCGACCGAATTCGCCATGTCGGCGTCGGCCCCCTCGCGGACCGACTGCACCGTCCTTGTGGCCTGGTTGAGCCCGGTCACCATGTCCTTGGCGGACGTCACGGCGGCCTGCGCCAGGGTCGCATTGTCGGTGGAGTTAGCGAATTGTTGCAGCGCCTGCTTCAGCTTGTTGAGCTGGGCGGTCGGCGACTGCTCGAGCTCGGGATCGTCCACCGTCGCGGCCGCGATCTTCTGCAGGCCGTCATAGATCACGTTCTGCTTGGCCGACGACGAGGTCGCGGTCAGCACGTTCGAATAAAGGCCCGAACTGGCCGCGCGCTGGATCGCCGCGACATAGACGCCGGTGCCGGGTAGGTTGTCCAGCACGGCGATCTTGCGCGAATAGCCGGTGGCGCTGGCACCGGCGATGTTGCGCGAGATCGTCGACGACTGGATGCCCGACGCCATGAGCGAGGCGCGAGCGGAGTCGAGGGCGGCGGTAAGGGACATGATCTGCTCTTGCCGGGGGTGAGCGCTGGAGAATTCAGCGCTTCAGGTTGACGACGACGTCGAGCAGGTCGGCGCCCGTCTGGAACGATTTCGAGTTGGCGGTGAAGCCGCGCTGCGCCTCGATCATCCCGGTGAGCTCGTCCGCGAGATCGACGTTGGAGTCCTCCAGCGCACCGGACTGGACCGTGCCGAGCCCGCCGGTGCCGGCATTCCCGGCCTGCGCATTGCCGGAATTCATGTTGGTCGAATAGACGTTGCCCGGCTCGGGCGTCAGATTGTCGGGGCTCGCGACGTCGGCGAGCATGATCGTGTAGAGCGTCAGCTGCTGCCCGTTCTTGAGGATCGCCGTCACGTGGCCCGCCTCGTCGACATCGACCTTGTCGATCGCCGCGGGGACGCTGCCGTTGACGGTGGCCTTGAAGCTGAAGTCGGCTCCAACCTGCGTCATGTTCGACAGGTCCATGGTCATCGCCGCGCCGCCCGGGACCGTGAACGTAAGGCCCGTCGGGCTCGCCGCGGCCAGCGCGCCCTTTCCGGTCGCGGTGGTGTCGAAGGTGAAAGTGGTGGCCGCGGCGAGCGAGGTGCCCGTCGCGGAATTGTAGACCTGAACCTGCCAGGTATCCGAGCCGGCCGCCGTCGCGGTGTGGGACATATAGACGTCGAGCGTAACGGCCTGACCGATATTGTTGTAGGCGACGATCGAGCTTTTCGACGAATATGACGCCGGACCCGGCGGACCGGCAATGACAGCCGCCTTCGGATCGAGATTGCCGGTCGTCAGGGTGCCCGCAGTCGACGGCACCGGCACCTGCGAGACCTGGGCGATGTTCACGATCTGCATTCCAGCCAGGCTGTTCTGCGAAAAATTGGTCACTTTACCGGGCTGGCCGAGAAGGTAGTAGCCGGCCGCGTTGACGAGGTTGCCCTGAGCGTCCGGCACGAAGGAGCCGGCACGCGTCAGATACTGCTGCGTATTGGTGGCGTTCGAGACCACGAAGAAGCCGTTGCCTTGCACGGCAAGGTCGGTGGACGACGTCGTGAACTGCGTATGCCCGGCGTCGCTGATGGCGTAACGGACGGTCGTCTCGACGGCGCCGGAGTCGTAGTTGCCGGAGCCGCTCTTCAGGATCAGCGAGGAGAATTCGGTCGAAGCCCGCTTGTAACCGGTGGTGTTGACGTTCGCGATGTTGTCCGAAACCGTCGACAGCTTGTTGGACTGCGCGCTCATACCGGAAACGCCGGTGCGCATAACACCATACAGGCTCATGAAGTGGGCTCCTTTGGTAGGTTGCAGTTACAATGGGGGATCTTGCTTGCGCGGGGCTGATGGTTCGGAACCATGCACAACTTCACGTCGTCATGTCGTTTTCGGCTGACAGAACGAGCGCGCCTTGTCGGTCCAGGCGCCGAAACCGCTCGACACGAGGTGCGCCACGATGTGACAGACATAGCGCTTCTGCGCCGGCTGGTTGTTGGGGCCGGCATTGTAGCGAGCCACCGCCATGGTCCAGCTGCCCTCGCGCTGCTTCAGCTCTTTCAGGAAGCGCGCGGCATATTCGACGTTCTTGGCGGGATCGAACATCGCGCGCACCGAGACGAACTTGTCGCCGTGATAGTAATGATTGATCTGCATGCAGCCGAGATCGATCAGCTTGATGCCCTTGCTGCGCATGACCTGGAAATTTGCGATCGCATCATCCATGTCCCTGGCGAACACGGTCTGGCCGTCGGCGCCGAGGGCGTAAGGATGAAGCGCGCCGCGGCGGCCGGTCTCGGTGAGACCGACTGCATAGAGAATGCCGAGCGGAATCCCATGCTGCTGGGCCGCGCGCGCCATCTCGCGCTCGCAGGGGCGCACGACGTCGGTGGCCGCGTCCGCGGCGCCCGCATTACAGATAAACAGGGCCGCGACGATTCGGCTGACCCACGTCCTGGTCATGACGCGTCTCCTGGGGCTGGCGTTCCTGGCGGGCCTGTTTCGCGCCGCCATCGGATTGCCCCGACGACGTGCCTGCGCCACCGAACGCACCTTGCGACTGCGACGAGGGCTGTTGCTGGCCCGAGAGCTGCGGCTGCGACTGGCCGGAGCCGCTCTGGAATCCATCCAGCGAGCCGTGCTGCACGGGCGCGACGTCGGCGACATAACCCGCCGTCTGCATGAGATCGCGGATCTGGTCGCGCTGCTGATCCAGCATCTGGCTCGTGTCCTTGCGCGCGGCCGCAAGGTGGACGGACACTTCGGTGCCGACGAGACGAAGGCGCACGGTGACGTTGCCGAGCGCCGGCGGCTCGAGATTGATGGTCAGGATCTTGAGCGGCTGATCCGGCGCATTGGTCTGGGATGCTGCGAGATCGGGCGCTGCGGACGCCGCCGGGGCTGCGGAGTCCTTCAGCTCGGCGACGACCGCATTGGCGACCTGTTGCGGGGCGTTGAACTGCGCCGGGGGCAGATGGGTCTCCTGCTGGACCACGGTGACCTTGGTCGTCTCGGGCAAAGCGTCGCGCGTCGAGACCTTGGCGGCGCGTTCGACATTGGCCGTGACCGCCTCGAAGCCTGAGGTCGCGGGCATGGCTTTGGCGGAAGCCTCGCTGCCTGGCTGTGCGGCCGCGGCTTGCGATGCATCGCCTTGTGCACGCGCGCCGGTCGGAACGGCAGCAGACGGCGCGGAATCCGCTGTCGTTGCCTTCGCCATGCCTGCCGCTGCAACCTCACGCCTCGTCCCGGATGAGCGCTCGTCGCGCGCGGGCACGTCTTTCCTGTCGCCCGACTGCGACGGCATTTGCGGCTTCGCGGCCGATGCGGCAACGAGATCCTGTCCCACGATCGCGGGAGCGTTCGGGCGGTTCGAAACGTCCGGCTTCGGATCATGATCGACCGGACTTTGCGTCTCCGACGATTTGTCGGTCGTCTGGTCGCCAGCCTTGAGCAGGTCGGTCGCCTCGGTGCGCTCGTCCGTCTCGTCCTTCGACTTGTCCTTGCCCGCTGGGTGGGCCAGACGCGTGCGCAGCGCTCCGGCCTTCGCCGTCGTATCGCTGCCCTCATCGTTGAGTGCCTGCTTGGCGAGGTTCGAGACGGTGTGGAGCAGATCGTTGAACGACGAGCCAGCCTGCGATTTGGCCCCGGCGCTCTTTGCCGAACGCGACGTGCCGCGGATGTTGAGGCTCTCGGCGAGACCCGAGAAGAGCTGTCCGGAGGTTCCACTGAGCTTGGTCATGGGCGGCGGTCCCTGGTAAGGAGTTCGAGTTCGCCGAGCTGCTTCTGCGCGCGCGCGAGCGTCACGGTCGATGACGCCAGATCGAGACGCGCCGGCGTTGCCGGAGGCTTGTCGGCCGAGACGGCGGATCCGCCCGGAAACGGCTTGCGAACATCGAGCGCGAGCTGCACCGTGGCATTCATAAGGGGCACGTCGCGCTCGGGCAGCTTCGACCGGTCGACTGCCTTCAGCTCGGCAAGACCACCGTCATATTCGTCGGTGAGCGCTCGCGCGGCGCCGCGGAAGAAATGCGCCCGCTCGCGATCCGCCGAGGCGTCGGCGCTGAGCGTCAGCGCCCGCTCGCCGGCAAGCCGCGTCACGGCCATCTGCCCGCGCACCATCGCCGCGCGCGCGATCACGAGATAGAGCTTGAGGCGGCTCGCGCGATCAATCTGCTCGAGCAGCGCTGCGATCCGCGCGAAGCGGCGATCGTCGAGCGCCAGACTCGATTGCGTCAGGCCCGAGGAAAAGCGCTGCCAGAAATCGCCAGCATAGATCGAGTTGCGGTAATGGCGGATATAGGCCAGCGCCAGGAACTCGAACTTATCGAAATCCTCCGCCTGCCCCACCAGCAGGATCTCGCGCCGCAACGCCGCCTCCTCCACCAGCGTACCGGGCAGGAGCAGGCGCGCGTCGTCCAGACGCTCGATCGCCAGCGATGCCTCGGAACGCGCGAACAACGCGCCCTGGACCAGCGCGACCTGTCCGCCGAGGCCGGAGGACAACGTCCGCGGCTTGACGTCCTTGAGCAGCTCCCGCGCCTCCTCCTGACGGCCCTCGACATAGGCGAGCGCGCCGTTGAACAGCCGCTCGTCGACGTTCATCTTTTCGCGCGGCAGCTTGCGGACGATTTGCGGCGCGCCGCCGCTGAGCAAGTAGATGACTGCAGCCTGGCTGTTCTGCGCATTGCTCCACACATCCGGATCGGCGGCGAGAAACTTCTCTCCGATCTGCCGGATCAGCGCGACGTGGCTGCCATGCGCGGCGGTGTCACCGTTGGCGATGCCATCCTGCACAGCCTGCAACGCGCGGACGAGCTCATAGGGCTCGCCCGACTGGCGCGCGGGTTGTGCGAGCGCGTTCGCTGCCGTGAACGGCAGGAGCAGCAGGACGGCGCAGAGGAGCGGCCTGATCAAGGGCGCTTCTCACGGATCAGGATCTCGATTCGGCGGTTCTGAGCAGCCGCCGGATCGTTCGGAAGCTTCGGCCGGCGGTCGGCATAGCCTTCGACATGCTCGATCCGCTGCGCGTCGACACCGGAGCGAACCAGCATGTAATAGGCCATCTGCGCGCGGGCGGTCGACAGCCGCCAATTGTCGTAAGTCTCAGAACGATACGGCCGATTGTCGGTATGGCCGCGGACGATGATCATGCCCTGGCGTTTCGTCAGCAACGGCCCGATCTTGTCGATCACGCGGATCAGCTCGGGCCGCGGCTCGGCCGAGCCGACTGCAAACATGCCGAAGCTCGCATCGTCGGTCAGGCTGATCAGGAGGCCCTCCTCGATCTGACGCACCTCGGCCGCCGGCCCGGCGCCCGCCTTGATGTCAGATAGCGCGTCCGCGATCGCGGCCTGAAGCTGCTTCACGGTCGGCTGCTGGGTTTGCGCCGCATCGCGCGGCTCAGACTCCTTCGTCGTATCGTTGGGACGCGCCTGCGCGGCGGCGTTGGCTTGAACGCTCGCTTGCGCGCTGCCCTCGCGCGGGGCTTGCGCCGGCGCGGGCCCCGGCGGCAATAGCGGCGACAGGTTTGCGGACGACGCATCCGCGTTCGGCGCCAGGCTTCCGCCGGCATCGTTCGCCTTGGCACGACTGGCCTGCGGCTCGCCCTGATTTGTGCCTGAGGCGCCGTCGCGCGCGGAGGCATTCGGCTTGGGCTCGCTCTCGATCATGCGATCGGCATCCTTGGATGCTTGCGGCGCCAGCTTCCAATAGCCGGGGTCGAAGGGATCGCGGTAGGCGTCGCCGCCCTTGAGACCATCCTCTTCGGCAGACGTCAGCGCGCCGGCGCGCCGCTGTCCCGTGGACTGGTTCGCGCTGTTCGCGATCTCGGAGAGCGTCGCATAGGGATCACGGAACAGGACTTTCTCTTCATAGGAGGCCGGCTTCTCGGCCGTCGGCGAGTCGCCGCGACGTTCCTCGTTCGAGCCGGCCGGCTGACGCTTGCCGTCCTGACCTTCGAACGAGGTCGGCTCCTTCTTGGAGAGATTCTTCAGGCCCTTCGGCGCGGGGGCATTTTCCGCGAGCTGGATCGGATTGAAATAGCTCGCGACGACCTGCTTCTGGTCCTGGTTGAGCGCGTTGAGCAGCCACATGACCAGGAAGAACGCCATCATTGCGGTCATGAAGTCCGCATAGGCGATCTTCCACACGCCGCCGTGATGCGCCTCCTCAGCGAAAGCGCTGCGCCGGCGGACGATCACGAGTTCATGCTTGACCTCTTCCATGGCGGGTTACCGGCGTGCTTCCTTCAGGCGCTCGCTCCAGGCCGTGATCTGCGTCTCGATCACGGTCTGGTCGGCCACGACGCGAACCTCCAGGGTGTCGGCGGCCTCGTACTCGATGCCGGTGCGCCTCGACGCCTCGAGCTGCGTCTTCACGAGGTCGAGCAGCTCGCTCGGGCCGGTGACCTTGAACGCCGGCACCGACGAGTTGCCGGTCAGCGCCGCGATCTGCTCGACCAGCGATCCGATCGCCTTGTCGCGGACCGCCTCGGTGAGGAACGGCAGCAGTATCCGCGCCACGGAGCTTGCGATGTTGGTCTCGATCTCGCGGCAAGCCGTCTCGAAGCCGCTGACGATCGCGACCGCCTGCTGGTCGGACCATTTGGCGCGCTCCTCGCCGAGCCGGATCGCGCTGCGGACGCGCTCCTCGGCAAGCCTGGCGTCGCCTTCCGCGACGCCGGCCGCATGGCCGCGCCGGTAGGCGTCGTCCAGGACATTGGCCGGCGGGGCTTCCGCCTTCGGCGCTGGAGACGGCGACTGCGGCAGCGGCTGCGAATGGGCCTGGGGCTGCGGCGAAGGCTCGCGCATGACCTCCTTCGGCCTCGTCAGCACGTCCTGGATCCTGGGCGGCGGAGGCGGCGGTGATTTGGCCCGGCCGTTCGCGTCGAACTGCGTCAGGAATTTTCCGATTGCCGCGTTCATGCCGCCTCCTCGCGTCGCATCCAGTCTTTAAGGATCGCTGCGGCCTGCGCCTGGTCGAGCCGGACGATCTGCTCCAGTCGCTTCTGCGGCGTTCGCTGCATCTTGCCTTCGAGATCTTCGACGAGATTGAGCTCGGGGTCCTGACTCTCGGCCAATGCAAGGGCCGCAGCAGCCTCGATCTCAGCGGCCTCGGCGGCCTCCACCTGCTCCTGCTCCGCGCGATGGGTCAGAATGCCGTTGACCGCCGGCCGCAAGCCGAACCAGACCAGCATCGACGCGACGGCCAGGATCGTCACCGCGTTGATGACGCTGCCGAGCTGCTTGTTGATCATCTCGACGAAGCTGATCGGCGGCACCGGCGCCAGCTCGCGCGAGCCCTCGATGAAGTCGACGGCCGTCACCTGGATCTGGTCGCCGCGCTGCTTGTCCAGTCCGCCGGCCGTCGCCGCGAGCTGGCTGATCTCGGCGAGCTTGCTGTCGACGATGGCCTGGTTGCTCTTGTCGCCGAGATCGGCGACCAGCCGCGCCCGATTGACCAGGACGGCGATGAAGAGCTTCTTCACCGAATAGCCGTCGCTCACCGTCGTCGTGGTCTTGGACGAGACCTCGAAGTTGGTGACGTCCTCGCGGCGGGTCTTGTCCTCGCTGGAGTTCTTGCCGCCGCCGGCGTTGACCTGCTGATCGGGAAGGTTCTGCTGCACCGTGGTCGGCGTCGAACGGTCGGCGTTCTGCGAGGATTCCTTCTCGCGCACGTTCCGCACCGAACGCTCGGCCCGGCTTTCCGGATCGTAGACGGTCTCGTTGATCTGCCGCTTGTCGGTGGAGAGCTGCGGTGCGACGCTGACCTCGAAATTATCGAGGCCCAGATACGGCGTCAGCGCCTTGCGGATGTTCTCCTGCACCATGCCGCCGACCGTCTTCTGCAGGCTCGCCATCTTGGTCGGGGCGGCGCTCGCCTCGTCCTCCTCGGCGAGCAGCATCGAACCGTCGGCATCCAGCACCGTCACCTTGTCGCGGTTCATGCCTGGAATGGCGGCGGCGACGAGATGGCGGATCGACTGCGCGGTGCGGGCCTCGATCGCGCCGTCGGTGCGCAGCACGACCGATGCCGATGGCGGCTGCTGCGTCGCGCGAAACGAGCCGCGCACCGGCAGCACGATATGCACCCGCGCCGCCTTGACGCCCTTCATCAACTGCACCGTGCGCGCGATCTCGCCTTCCAGCGCCCGGAGCTTGGTGACCTCCTGCATGAACGAGGTCAGGCCGAGCGAGCCGATCTTGTCGAACAGCTCGTAGCCGGAATTGGCGCTGGTCGGCAGCCCCTTCTCGGCCAGCAGCATCCGCGCCTGCATGGTCTGGCTCGGGCGCACCGAGAGCGCGTCGCCGGCGGTATTGACGTCGAAGGTGATGTTCTGCTCGCGCAGCGCGGCGCCCATGCGCGTCACGTCTTCGCGGGTGAGGCCGGTATAGAGCGTCTCGAATTCAGGCCGGCTCAGATAGTACGCGCCGCCGACGACGGTCACGAGAACGGCAAAACCGATCAGGCCCAGGGCCATCAGGCGTCGCGGCCCAAGCTCCAGCAGATTGTTGAGCAGTTGCTGTACCTGCGCACGACTGAGCATATGACCTCGTACCAATGCGAACGTACGGGACACTCCGCTGCCAACCTTGTCTGAAGGTTGCGCGAGGACACGAATGTGTCAGTTCGCAGGCGAGGCGTTGCAATTTTACAAGAAGGCCTATTTTACAGGAAGCCCTGGCGAGGCAATCGGGCCAGCGGCTACATGCGCCGGGACGCATGGCCGCACGATCGGCCGCGGCGTATCGCATGAAATTCAACGGCGGGAGATCGATTGCGGGCGTCTTGTGCCGCCACCTCCGCCGGTCACGGCGGGGACCGTGCTCCCTTAAGGGAGCACGGTCGTTTTCGAAAGCGCCGCTTAGCCGCGGAACAGCGACAGGATGCTCTGGCTGTTCTGGTTGGCGATCGAGAGCGCCTGAACGCCGAGCTGCTGCTGGGTCTGCAGCGCCTGGAGCCGGGTCGATTCCGCGTTCATGTCGGCGTCGACGAGCTGGCCGATACCGCGATCCACCGAGTCCATCAGCGACTTCACGAACTCAGTGTTGTTCGAGATGCGGTTCTTGATGGCGCCGAGGTTGGCGGCGGACTGGCTGACCGTGTTGATCGCGGTGGTGACCTGCGCGATGTAGCCGTCGAGGATGGTCTGGTCGGCCGTCGAGTCGGTCAGCGAACCGATGCCGATGGTGTTGACCGACGCGCTGCCGGTCACCGTGTCCAGGATACCGCCCGTGGTCGCGGTGTAGAGCGAGTAGTTGGCGACCGTCACCGTGATGGTGTTGATCGTCGGCGTGCCGCCGACGCGCGAGAACGACGACACCAGGTTGACGGTGGTCGGCGTGGACGCGTTGGTGCTCAGCCAGTTGACGCCGTTGAACGTCGCCGCGTTGGCCACGTTCTTCATGTCCTGCTGGATCTGGGTGATTTCGGCCTGGATCTTGGTGCGGTCGATGCCGGCGGTCTTGGCTTCGACCAGCAGCGCCTGGAGCTTGGTCAGGCCGGAGTTCTGGTCGCCGATGACCTTGTTCAGAGCGGTGTATTCGGTGTCGACCGTCGCAGCCGACAGACCGAGCGAGTCGGAGACGGCGGAGAGCGCGGCGTTGTCGGCGCGCATCGAGGTCGCGATCGACCAATAGGCCGAGTTATCCGAAGCGGTCGAGACGCGCTGGCCGGTGGAGATGCGGTTTTCGGTGGTCTGCAGGCTGGCGCTGACATTCCGGAGGGTCTGGAGCGCAGTCATTGCAGCGGAGTTGGTAAGCAGGCTGGAAGCCATCTTTGATGTCCCTTTGAAAACAGATTGGATGGGGACATACCGGGCTTGCACCGGTACGACAGGGCGGCATCATGCCTTTGGGCTGCGGAAATGCGCGTAAACCCAATCCGTCGTAACGGCCAGACTAGCCGGCGAAGCTTGTGCGGGGCTTGTGGCGCTGTGCCCCCGCGGCAACAGGGCAGCCGAAATCACGGTGCGCGGGTCAGGCAAACGAAAGGGCCGCGCTTCGCGAGAAGCGCGGCCCTCCCGAGATCGTCGAAGGCTTAGCGGAACAGCGACAGGATGCTCTGGCTGTTGTTGTTGGCGATCGAGAGCGCCTGAACGCCGAGCTGCTGCTGGACCTGGAGGGCCGCCAGGCGGGTGGACTCCTGGTTCATGTCGGCGTCGACGAGCTGGCCGATACCGCGATCCACCGAGTCCATCAGCGACTTCACGAACTCCGAGTTGTTCGAGATACGGTTCTTGATGGCGCCGAGGTTGGCGGCGCCCGAAGACACCGTGCCGATCGCTGCGGTGACCTTCGCGATGTAACCATCGAGAATGGTCTGGTCAGCAGCCGAGTCGGTCAGCGCACCGATGTTGAGGCTGTCGACCGACGCGCTGCCGCTCACCGTGTCGAGGATGCCGCCCGTGCTCGAGGTGTACAGCGAGTAGTTGGCGACGGTCACCGTGATCGAGCTGGTGGTCGGCGTAGAGCCGACACGCGAGAACGACGACACGAGATTGACGGTCGTCGGCGTGGAGGCGTTCGTGCTCAGCCAGTTGACGCCGTTGAAGGTCGCCGCGCTTGCGACGTTCTTCATGTCCTGCTGAATCTGGGTGATTTCCGACTGGATCTTGCTGCGATCGATACCGGCGGTCTTGGCTTCGACCAGCAGCGACTGCAGCTTGGTCAGGCCGGAGTTGCTGTCGCCGAGGACCTTGTTCAGAGCGGTGTACTCGGTGTCGACGGTCGCGGCCGACAGACCGAGCGAGTCGGAGACGGCGGAGAGCGCGGCGTTGTCGGCGCGCATCGAGGTCGCGATCGACCAGTAGGCGGCGTTGTCCGCGGCGGTAGCCACGCGCTGGCCGGTGGAGATCCGGCTCTGCGTGGTCGAGAGTTGCGAGCTGACAGACCGCAGGGTCTGGAGCGCGGTCATGGCGGACGAGTTCGTGAGCAGGCTTGACATTGCGAATGTCCCTTTATGTACGCGTTACATTTTCATCAGGGGACATACCGGACTTGCACCGGTACGGAGGGGCGGCATCATGCCTTTGGACTGATGTGGGTGAGGTCCAACCCGCCGTGACGCCTTGCTAACACGTCGAATCTTGCCGGCGGATTAAGATCGGCCTTAATTCCGCAGCAATATCATATGGTTAATATTACTTTCCGCTAACCATAACGCGCCGGGCCGACGCTCGCCGCCGCTACGAGAACGACCGCACCAGTCCGGAGGCGAGCAGATTCCAGCCGTCGATCAGCACGAAGAACAGCATCTTGAACGGCAGCGCCAGGATCGTCGGCGGCATCATCATCATGCCCATCGACATCGTCAGCGTCGCCACGATCATGTCGATGACGAGGAACGGCAGGATGATGAGAAATCCGATCTCGAACGAGCGCCTCAGCTCGGAGATCATGAAGGCCGGGATGATGACGCGCAAATCGACGCGCTTGTCGTCGAACTTCTTGCGAAAGCTCTCCGCGGCGAGCGACTCGAAGGTTTGCAGATCCTTGTCGCGGACATGGGCCAGCATGAACTCACGGAACGGATCCGTGATCTTCAGATAGGCCTGTTCTTCCGAGATCTCGTTCTTCATCAGCGGCTGGACGCCGGTCTCCCAGGCGCGATCGAAGGTCGGCGCCATCACGTAGAAGGTCATGAACAGCGCGAGGCTGATCAGCACCAGATTGGCCGGCGTGGTCTGCAGGCCGAGGCCGGCGCGCAGGAACGACAGCGCCACCGCAAATCGCGTGAAGCTCGTCACCATGATGAGCAGTCCCGGCGCCACCGACAGCACCGTGATCAGCGCCATCAGCTGGATGATCCGGCCGCTGGTCGAGCCGTTTCCGGGCGGCAGCAGCGAGTTGAGGTCCGGAATCTGGGCGAGCGCCACTTCGGGCAGCACGACCAGGACCAACGCGAGCAGCAGGATTTTTACTCTCACTGAATCACCAGAGTCTCAATGATCAATTCGCGCACCTTGCCCGACGAGCGGATATTGGCGCGCTCGGTCAGGTCGTCGCGCAGATGCTGAAGCCCGCGCGATCCCTCGAATTGCGTCACCGTCGCCGACCGCAGATAGGTGACGATGTCCTCGCTGATGTGGGCGGCCAGGATGCCGGCATCCTCGTCGCTCATGCTCTCGGTCACCATGGAGGCCTCGATGCGGGCCCAGTTGTTGGCCGGCGCGGACAGATTGGTCACGATCGGGGACAGCTTCCTGAGCCGCGCGCTGCCGGCGTAGCTCGAGGCAAGCGGCGGCGGCGTAGCGGTTTTCTTCGCGTCGGCGACGCGCTCGGCGGCCGCGAACAGATGCAGCCCGGCCAGCGCGCCCGCACCGATCGCGACAAGGGTCAGCACCACGATGGCCGCAATCAGGCGCATCACGTCCCCTGCCCTCGCGGTGCGGCCAGACCGGCGCGGACTTCAGAATGGTGCCACGGCGTCATAGATCCGATGTCCCCATCCAGGCTGCTGCACGTCGGACAGATTTCCGCGACCGCCATAGGACACGCGCGCCTCGGCGATCTTCTCGTAGGAGATCGTGTTGGTGCGCGAGATATCGCGCGGACGCACGATGCCGCCGACGTTGAGCACGCGCATCTCCGTGTTGACGCGAAACTCCTGCGAGCCGCTGATCATCATATTGCCGTTCGGCAACACGTCGGTGACGATGGCCGCGATCGAGAGCTTGATGTCCTCGGTGCGGTCGATCTGGCCGTTGCCCTTGATCTGGGTGTTGGTGCTGAGATTGGCGTTGGCCGATCCCTTGTCGCTCCACCCTGCGACATCCATCAGCCAGTCGAGCCCGAACTTGACCTGCGAATCGCGCGAGCGGCCGGTCTTGTTGTCGAGCTTGGCCTTGTCCTGCATCGAGATGATCACGGTCACGACGTCGCCGGTGCGCCGGGCGCGGGGATCGCGGTAGAGGTCGGTGCCGTCGTCCCAGGTCGAGCGATAGCTGACGGGCGTGCGCATGCGCGGCGTCACCGGGATCGGATCGGCCTGGGTCCGGAGGCCGCTGCCGACCGGCGACATTTGCGGGCCGGTCAGGACCTCGGACGGATCATGGAAGCATCCGGCCAAGGGCGCGGACGCCAGCACGAGCGAGAGGATGAGGATCGGCTTCTTCATCTATTTGGTCTTTCCGTCATCCACGCGACGCATTCCGCCGAGCAGGTCGGCGAGGTGCGCCGCGCGTGCCGTATCCATCTCATTGAAGATCGCGCTCGAATTCCTCGGGCTGAGCTTGGCGAGCACGGCGGCGGCGGTCTCGTCCGCCATGCCGGCAATCTGGGTCGCCGCAGCTTCGGGCTTCATGCGCGAATAGATCTCGACGACGCTGGCTTCGGCCTTCTTCAGGAAGTCATCGCGCAACGCCATCCACTTCTCGTATTCGACGCGCTTGGCCTCGACCTCGGCAATGCGCTCGCGCAGCAGGCTCTCGGCCTTTTCGAGCTCCTTGAGCTGCCAGGCCAGCCTCGCATCGACGGCGGGATCGGCGACGTTGCTGCAGAACAGGGCCACTTCGTTGTCCGCCGATACCGCGGCCTGTGGCGGCGCAGGTTTCGGCGGCGCCGTGACGCTGCCGGGCTTGGCCGGACGTACCGGTGGTGGTGCAGGTGCAGCCGCTGGCGTCTGGGAAGCAGGCACCGCGCCGGTGGTCGTGGGTCCCTGGTCTTCGGCGGCCCATGCCGTCGCCCGGATCGACGCATTGTCGCCAGGCATCGCCGTGACCGGCTGCGGCTTCTGTGGGCCGGAGGCGCGGGCGCGCGCGAAGGAGAGCAGATTGAGCGGCTTCGATTGCTTGGCCTCATCCAGGGCCAGCACGGGCGATGCGCCCGCGAGCACGGATGCCGCGACCAGCAGGAGGAGTTTGGCTTTGTGATCCAGCTTCAGCATCGGGCCGCGTGCGATTCTCGGTCGAGACACGAGCATTGAGCGACCAAGCTTGCACGACGCTTGCGCATCATTGGACGATGACATCGGCCTGGAGCGCACCGGCCGTCTTGATCGCCTGCAGGATCGCGATGATGCCCGACGGCTTCAGGCCGATCTGGTTCAGCCCGCGCACCAGGCGCTGGAGATCGACCCCGCTGAGGATCGCCACCTGAGATCCGGCCTCGTTGGCCTCGACCACGGTCTGCGGGACCACCACGGTCTGCCCTCGCGAGAACGGCGCCGGCTGCGACACCACGGGCATCTCCGTGACACGAACCGTCAGATTGCCGTGCGTCACGGCGACGGTCGATATCCGCACGTCGCGCCCGATCACGACAGTGCCGGTGCGCTCGTTGATCACCACCCGGGCCGGCGTATCCGGCTCGACCGTTAGTTCCCCGATCTCGGCAAGGAAGCGGACAGGGCCGATGTGGCGCGGCTTCGACAGCACGATGGTACGGTAGTCGCGCTCGAAGGCGATTTGCGCGCGGTAGCGTCCACCGGCGTACCGGTTGATGGCGTCCAGGATGCGCGTTGCGGTGACGAAGTCGGGGTTCTTCAACTGCAGCACCAGGAACTCCATCTCATGAAGACTTCCCTGCACCTCGCGTTCGACCAGCGCACCGTTCGGGATGCGCCCGGCCGTCGGCGTACCCTGACTGACGTTCTGCGCCTGGCCTCCGACGCTGTAACCGGCGACCGTGATCGCGCCCTGCGCCACCGCGTAGACGGCGCCGTCCGCCGCACGCAGCGATGTCATGACCAGCGTACCGCCGAGCAGCGACGTCGCATCGCCGAGCGACGACACCGTCACGTCCATGCGCTCGCCAGGCCCGATCGAGGGCGTCAGGTCCGCAGTCACCATCACGGCCGCGACGTTGCGCGTGCGCAGCGTCGTCGGTCGCGTCGGATTGTTGGTGCTCGTGGTCTCGTTCCTGACGTTGATGCCCATGTTCTCGAGCATCGATTGCAGGGACTGCTCCGTGAACGGAGCGTTGCGAAGCGTGTCGCCGGTGCCGTTCAGGCCGATGACGAGGCCGTAGCCGACGATCTGGTTTTCGCGCAGGCCCTTGATGTCGGCGATGTCCTTGATGCGGACGGCGGCATGGGCGCTGGCGGCCGAAAGCAGCAGGACGAGCGCAAGCAGGATTCTGGTCATGACCCGTCCACGACCTTCACGGTGCCGTCCGGCTGGACCACGCCCCTGATGATCACCCCGGTATCCGTATTGCGCACCGGGATGAGCGCGCCGGACGCACCCGATTGCATCGCCGAGCCGTAAGTGACGATGGACAGGCCGCTGTCTTCCACCACGACCTTGACCATGGCGCCGCGGGCGACGGTCCAGGGGTCTTCCACCGAGTTGGTTGGGATGGGCTGGCCCGGCAACAGCGCGCGCCGCGCCATGCGGCCGACCAGGACCTGGCGCCCTTCGACAAACATGGCAACGCCGAGCAGGCTCGGCGCGAAGGCGCGCTCGGTGATCATGTCGTCCCGGATCAGCTCGCCGGCGCGGATCGCAACCGCCGGCACGGGAAGCCGCTTCTCCTCGGCCATGGCAAGGCGCACCGAAGCCAGAACCAGCAGCACGGCGGCCAACCCGCGCACGATCAGGCCCACCCTGTTCAACATCGAGACACCGGAACTAGCGCATGCCCTTCGATACTGTCTGGGCCATTTCGTCCGAGGCCTGGATGACCTTGGCATTCATTTCGTAGGCGCGCTGCGCCGAGATCAACTCGGTGATTTCCTTGACCGGGTCGACGTTCGAGGCTTCGAGCCATTTCTGGTTGATCTTGCCGTATCCGGAATCGCCCGGCAGGCCGACGACCGGCGTGCCCGACGCCGTGGTCTCCTTGTAGAGATTGCTGCCCAGCGGCTCGAGGCCCGCCTCGTTGGCGAAGTTGGCGAGGTTGAGCTGGCCGATCTGGCGCGGGTTCACCTCGGTATCCAGCTTGGCGAAGACCTGGCCGGTCTGGTTGACCGTGACCTCGACCGTGCCCTGCGGTATTGTGATCGCGGGATCCAGCAGATAGCCGTCGATCGTGACGAGCTGGCCGTTGGCATTGGTGTTGAACGAGCCCGCGCGGGTGTATTGCACCTCGTTGTTCGGGCCGAGCACCTGGAACCAGCCGCGGCCGTTGATCGCCATATCGTAGGGATTGCCGGTCTGCGTCAGCGCGCCCTGGATGTGCAGCTTGCGGATCGCTGCCGACTTGACGCCGAGACCGAGATTGGCGCCTTCCGGGATCGGCGAGGAACCGTTGACGTTCGCGACGCCCTGCATGCGGTCCATCTGGTAGAACAGATCGGTGAACTCGGCGCGGGCACGCTTGTACGACGTCGAATTGATGTTCGCGATATTGTTCGCGATGACTTCGATGTTGGTCTGCTGGGCGTTCATGCCCGTGGCCGCGATGGCGAGCGATTTCACAGCTTCATTCCTTCAGATCAAATCGACATCCGGACGACTTCCTGGTAGGCCTGCACGACCTTGTCGCGAACCGCGACCGCCGTCTGCAAGGCCTGCTCGGCCGACATCAGCGCCTCCACGACCTTGCGCGTCGATTCCTTGCCCTGCATCGCCGAGATCGACGCCGCTTCGCCTGCCTTCAGCGTCCCGATCGCGTCGGTCGTCACCTGCTTCATCACCGATTCGAAGCCGACATCGCCGGTGGACTGAATGGCGGTCGGAGCCGCCGGCGAGATGGCCTGCGCCTCGGTCGCACGGCTCGCCGCCTGCCCGGCGGAAATCGCAGTGGATGAAATTGCCTCAAGCATTGTCAGCTCCTCAAGAGGTCGATGGTCATGCCGAGCATCGACCTCACCTGTTTCACGACCTGGAGATTGGCTTCATAGGACCGGTTGACTTCCCGCATGTCGGCCATCTCGATCATCATGTTGACGTTCGGCAGCTTGACGTAGCCTGCCTTGTCGGCAGCGGGATGTCCCGGGTCGTACTCCACGCGGTACGGCGTGGTGTCGACCCCGATCTCCTTGACCTTCGCCAGCTGCGAGCCCGAGGCACGATCCATCGCAGCATCGAAGGTGATCGTCTTGCGCTGATAGGGATCGGCGCCGGCGGTGCGCCCCGTCGAGGTCGCGTTCGCCAAATTCTCCGAGACGATGCGCATACGCGTCGACTGCGCTTCGAGCCCGGAGCTCGCGACCGTCAATGACGCTTGCAGTGAGTCCAGCATCTCAATTCACCTCAGCTCTTCGCGCTCGACAGCAGCATGCGGTGAAACGACCGCACGACTGCCGAGTTCATCGAGTAATCGCGACTGACGTCGCTGCCCTTGATCATTTCCTGCTCGAGGCTGACCGAATTGCCGGAGTGAACCACTTCCCAGCTGTCCTTCTTCGCGGTCGCCCGCGTGTCGGTCTCGGCCGCGGCCAGCTGCATGTGCGACGGCGACGTCATCGCAAGCCTCACCGGCAAGCCGTCGAGCACCTTGTTGAAGGGCTCGACGTCGCGCGCCTTGAAGCCGGGCGTGTTGGCGTTGGCGACGTTGGTGGCGATGGTCGACTGGCGGAGCTCGAGGTACCGCGCCTGCGACGATGCGAGTTCGAAGAGATAAAGCGGTCCCACGACAGCCCCGTTCTGGTCCATTCGGGAGAAGCCTAGGGCGTTAAGCTTTCGTCAAGCTGTTGGGCCGGACGTCGTCCTCTGAATTCTACTGGACCTTCTCGGTCCGCGACGCCTGCTTCGACTGGAGGAAGTAGATGATCTCGGCGACGGGGCGGAAGAATTCCGCCGGGATCACCTGATCGACCTGCACCGCCTCGTAGAGTGCGCGCGCCAGCGCCTTGTTCTCGATCACCGGAATCCGGTTCTGCTCGGCGACCTCGCGGATCTTCAGCGCGATCACGTCCATGCCCTTGGCCACCACGAGCGGCGCGGGATTTTCCTCGCGCTTGTAGCGCAATGCGATCGCGAAGTGCGTGGGGTTCGCGATCACCAGCGTCGCGCGCGATGCGGACGCGATCATCCGCTGCCGCGAGCGGTCGCGCGCCAGTGAGCGCAGGCGCGCCTTGATCAGCGGATCGCCTTCCGCCTGCTTGTGCTCGTCCTTGATCTCCTGCTTGGTCATGCGCAGCTGGCGCCGCCAGTGGAAGCGTGCCCAGGCGAGATCGATCGCCACCAGGACGATGGTCGCGATGCAGATCGCCGAGACGATCCGCATCGCGATGTTGAGAATCATCTCCGGCAGCGCAACCGGATCGGTGTACATCGCCTCGAACGCCTTCGCCTCCGATGCGCGCAGCACGAAGGCGACCACGGAGGTCACCGCGGCCAGCTTGAACAGCGACTTGGCGAACTCAACCAGTCCCTGCGTTCCGAACAGACGGCTCCAGCCGCTGATCGGAGAGATTCGCGACAGGTCGGGCTTGATGCGCTCCAGCACCAGGCGCGGCGCGTTTTGCAGCAGCGAGGCGGCGAGCCCGAACGCGCCGAGGGTGACGACCAGCGGCACCAGGAAGCGCAATGCCTGGAGGCCGACCACGGTGAGCAGGTTCTGCGCGTCCGCGCCGGTCGAGAGCGGGAAGCCTTCGGGATCGTCCAGCAGGTTCTTCAACGTCGGCGTCAATTGCTGCACGCCCTGGCCGATCAGGAACGCCTGAATGACCATCAGCGCGGCCATCGAGGCAAAAATAGAGGCCTCCCGAGAGACCGGGATCTTGCCCTGTTCGAGCGCATCACGGACTTTCTTCTCGGTCGGCTCTTCTGTCTTGCTCTCCTGATCGGATGATTCTGCCATGCCCGTTCAGCGGTCAGCGGAAGACCAGCTCATCCTCCTGGTCGGGATTGAGCTCGATTTCACCCTTCTCTGCGAGCTCGAGCGCGAGGTCGGTGATGACGCGGCGCGCCTCCAGCACGTCACGCTGGTTCGACGGCTCGCCGATGGCGAGCTCGTGCTCGACGACGCGGCGGACGCGCGAGGCGACCGCGGACAGGATCAGTTCGCGGAAATGCTTGTCGGTGCCCTTCAGCGCGACGACGATACGGTCGGTCGGCACCTGGTCGAAGATCATGGTGCGCGCCTTCGGCGCCAGGTTGATGACGTCGTCGAAGGTGAACAGCAGCTCCTTCAGCACTTCGGCCGACTTCGGCCGCTTCTCCGACAGGCTCTTGAGCATGTCCTCGATATGTCCGCGCTCCATCTTGTTGATGATGTCGGCGACGCGGGCGTAAGTGTCGGCGCCGAGGTTGCGGGCGAAGTTCAGCGTCAGATCCTCATGCAGCGTCTTCTCGAGCACTCTCATGGCGTCATCGGCGATCGGCTTGAGGCTGAGCACGCGCCGCATCAATTCGTTGCGCAGGCTCGAGGGCAGCTGGCTCATGACCTTGGCGGCGCAGGCCGGCTTGACCTTGGACAGGATCAGCGCCGCGGTCTGCGGATGCTCCTTGGACAGGTAGCTCGCGAGCGAATTTTCGGACACCGACGAGACACGGTCCCACACCGACCGGCTCGAATTGCCGAGCAGGTCCGACATGATCGCCGACACCTGGTCGGCTGGAAGCACGTCGCCGAGCACGGCCTCGAGGCCACCGAGGGTGCCGAGAATGTTCGCGCCCATCGAGAATTGCTGGGCGAACTCCTCGACGATGGATTCGAGTTCTTGCGCCGTGATCGGCCGCAGCTCGGCCGCGGCCTTGGTAACGATGCGAATATCCTGCGGCTCGAATTGCGCAAGCACGCTCGCGGCGGCCTGCCGGCCCATGGCCAGCAGCAGCGCCGCGACCTTTTCCGTACCGCCCAGCGTGGCAACGCCTCGCTGCTTGACGGGAGCGATGCCGACCTGTGCCGCCATGGTCAGCTGTCACCCTGCCCCAGCGGTCCGACGATCTCCGTGAGCGAGACGCCGAAGCGGGAATTGTCCTCTTCGACGACGACCACCTCGCCGCGGGCGACGATGCGGCCGTTGACGACGACGTCGACGGGCTCGCCGACCCGATGGTCGAGCGGAACCACCGCGCCGCGCCCGAGCTTCATCAGGTTCGCCACCGGAATGGTCGCCGATCCCAGCACCACCTGCATGGTGACCGGGATGCGCAAGATCGCATCGACATTGGCGAACTTGCCGCTCTCCTCCGCCGTGCGCGCGGCGATCTCCGCGAGCCGCTCCAGCGGAGTCGTGTCGGTATGCCCCTCGTCGGCGGCCGGTGCTCGCGTGGCAGAGTCATAGTCGAAGGATTGCGCCATCTGGTATCGCCTCTTGGTATTTCCGCTCCCGGAACGCCTTGGCGTTCCGCTCGTATTGGTTGTGCCGGCTCTCGCTTCAGTGCTTGTTCACCTCAGCGCCGCCTGCGGTCGCGGCCGGCGTGAGCCCGCTCCTCGCATCGAGCGCGGCGATCGCTTCGTGGGCCTGATCGATCTTGGTGGTCAGCACGTTCGCTAAGCGTCCGAGATTGGCGGTGGAATCATGCGCTGCGGTGATGACGGTGTCGAAGGCGCCCGCGGTCTCGTGGACGATGGTGGAGAATTCGCCCTGGTAGCTGCGCAGCCGCGCCAGCTCGCGGTGCATGCGGGTCACCCGCATGCTGGTGAAGGCGAGCGCGATCAGCAGCACGGCATCAACGAGATAGGATATCATCGACGAACTCCCGTTTCTGATCGACGGGATCGGCCACCTGCATGGCGTAATAGCCATCGAGCTGGCCGATCTGACACCAGAACAACACCTGGTTGTTGCTCTCGAGACGGGCCAGCGTGCGCGGCGTCGCCTCGAGCTCGAGCACCTGCCCCACCTTGAACTTCACGACGTCCTCGAGCGAAATCATCTTCTCGTCGAGCACCGCGCTCAGGGTCACCTCGGTCCGGTGGACCTCGCTCTCCATCTGCTCGCGCCAGCGCGGATCGGTCGCGCGACCGTCGCTGGCGGTGACCGTTGCAAGCTTCTGACGCAGCGGGTTGAGCGCGGAGTGCGGAATGATCAGGAACATCTGGCCGCCGCGGTAGAGTGCCTGCACCATCATGTTCGCGCAGATCGACATGTTGCTGGCGCGCCCGATCGCCAGCGAGGCCATCGCCGTCTCGACCCGCTCGACGCGGAAGGTGACGTTCGACGTGCCGGCAAAGGCGCTCTGCAGCGCCTTGGCGAACCGCTCGAACAGCGCCTGGACCAGGCGGATCTCGATGTTCGAGAAGGTGCGTTCGACATCGAGCGGCGGTTCCGCGCCGTCGGATCCGAACATCGCCTCGACCATCGTGAAGACGAAGTCGCGGTCCAGCATGATGATGACGCGCGAGTCCCACTGCTCGGCATAGAGCACCGCCGCGACCGCGTTGCCCTCGTAGTCCTTGATGATGTCGCCGAGGGGATCGTTGGTGATGCCGTTGACCGAGAAATAGCACGGCGTTCCCGCCATCGGCTGCAGGCTGTCGGTACACGATGCCGCCATGCGATCGAAGATCACATTGAGCATCGGCATGCGTTCGATCGATATGCCGGCCGCGTCCAGCAGATAGTTCGGCAGCTGCTTGCGCTGATCGACCTCGACGTCTTCCATCATCATGCGCGGGCAGCCTTGGGTTCGGGCTCGGTGACGACGGCCTTGGGACCTGCGATCGTCTCGTTCTCGACGACGTCGATCGACGGCCGCTCGGTGCTCGCGATCATCTTGCGGCCGTGCTCGACGGCGATCTGCGGCATGGCGCCGTTCATGAACGCCAGCAGCGTCTGCTTGACGATGATGTAGGGCCGGCACTTCTTCTCGCGCGTCATCTTGATCTTGATCGCGAAGGGCGAAAGAACGCCGTAGGACAGGAAGATGCCGGCGAAGGTGCCGACCAGGGCCGCGCCGATGAAGCCGCCGAGCAGCTTCGGCGACTGGTCGAGCGCGCCCATCGCCTTGATGACGCCGAGCACGGCGGCGACGATGCCCAGCGCCGGCAGCGCCTCGGACACCGTCACCAGCGCATGATAGGGCGCCAGCTTGCTCTTCACGATGGTGTGGATCTCCTCGTCCATCAGCGCCTCGATCTCGTGCGTGCGCGCGTTGCCCATGATGATGAGGCGGACGTAGTCGCAGATGAACTGGAGCAGCGAGGGATCCCCGAGCACGCTCGGAAACGCCTTGAAGATCTCGGAGGACGCGGGATCGTCGATATGGGCCTCGACCTCGTTGCGGCCCTTGCCCCTGAGCTCGCGCATCAGGGCGTGGAGCGCACCGAGCAGATCAAGGTAGTAGCGTTGGCCGGGCACCGCGCCGGTGATGGCCTGCATGCAGGCAACGCCGGTATCCACCACCGTCTTCCACGGATTGGCGACGATGAAGGTGCCGACCGCGGTCCCCATGATGATCACGAACTCCCACGGCTGCATGAGCACGGCCAGATGCCCGCCCATGGCAGCAAATCCGCCGAGCAGCGCCGCTACCGTGATGAAAATCCCCACGAAACTGCCCAACGCGCCGCTCCATCGCCAATCCCACCGGGAATATCTAGTCGGCGAGCCTTGCGCGAAGCTGGCTTCCCGCCTCGCCAGCCCCGCGCAAGCAATCGGCGGCAGCTTGGGGCGGCGTCGCAACAGCGGCCAGAGGGGCGCGTGTCATGCTATCCACCATCGCGGACTACACCAGACTGACCAAGGACATGGGCAAGTCGCTGACGCAGGTCGCGACACAGCCGGACGTCAGCCGCGAGACCGACTATTTCCTGAGCCATATCGGCAACGTGAAGACGATCGACGACTTCCTGAAGGACTATCGCCTCTATTCCTACGCGATGAAGGCCTTTGGCCTCAGCGATATGACCTACGCCAAGGCGTTCATGCGCAAGGTGCTGACCGAGGGTGTCGGGAACAAGAACACCTTCGCCAACAAGCTGACCGACACCCGCTACCGGGAATTCGCCACCGCCTTCAATTTCGCCGCCCTCGGCAGCAACGCGACGAAGACCACCCAGGCCACGACCGGGACGGCGACGCATTACGTCACGCAGACGATGGAGCAGAAGGCCGGCGACCAGAACGAGGGCCTGCGGCTGGCGCTCTATTTCACCCGCAAGGCCTCCACGATCACGACCGCCTACCAGGTGCTCGCGGACAAGGCGTTGACGCAGGTGGTTCAGACCGCGCTGGGCCTGCCCTCGACGATCAGCGCGGCCGACATCGACGCCCAGGCCAAGATGATCACGAACCGGGTCAAGCTCACCGATTTCCAGGACCCGGCCAAGGTCACCAAATTCGTGCAGCGCTTTGCGGCGATGTGGGATGCGACCCAGGCCCAGAGCGACAATTCGACCAATCCCGCGCTAGTCCTGATCGGCGGTGCCAGCTCGGCCAGCATGGATATCGACATGCTCTCGAAACTTCAGTCCCTCCGGTTCGGAAAGTAGACCATGCAATCGGCCCTCTATGTGGGATTGTCGGCCCAGGTCGCCCTCGAAAAGCGCCTCCAGACGATCGCCAACAACGTCGCCAACGTCAACACGGCAGCATTCCGCACCGACGTGGTGAAGTTCGAGACCGTGCTGTCCAAGGCCGGCGCAAACCCGGTCGCCTTCTCCTCGCCCGGCGACAACATCATCTCGCGCGAGCAAGGCAACATCACCGAGAGCGGCAATCCGCTCGACGTCGCCGTGGTCGGCCAGGGCTGGATCGCCTTCGCAGGTCCCAACGGCACGGTCTATACCCGCGACGGCCGGCTCCAGATCGCCGCCAACGGCGATCTTCAGACCGTAAGCGGCTTTCCCGTCGTCGATTCCGGCGGCGCGCAGATCACGCTGGACCCGAACGGCGGACCGATCTCGATCTCGCGCAGCGGAGCGATCACCCAGGACAACAACGAGATCGGCACCATCGGCCTGTTCAACATTCCGGCTGACGCCAATCTCGAGCGCTACGGCAATTCCGGCGTGACGCCGGACCGGCCTGCGAGCGCCATCGCCGATTTCTCCCGCGACGGCTTCAAGCAAGGCTATGTCGAGGGCTCCGGCGCCAATCCGATGATGGAATTGACCAAGCTGATCGCGGCCTCGCGTGCCTTCGACGGCACCAATTCGATGATCGAGGGCACCGAAAGCTCGCTGCAGAACGCAATCCGGACGCTGGGCGAACCCGGCAAGTAGACCGCGCCTCGCGCGCATTGAGATTGAGGTTGGACGGTTTCCTTGAACGCTCTTCGGCAACTCGAGTGGGCGCTGCTGGAGCTTCAGCAGAGCACTCCCCTGGCAAGCGTCAGCGGCGCGATCTCCGAGATCGCGCCGACGCATTTCCGTGTCTCCGGCCTGTCGCGCTTCGTCAGGCTCGGCGAGCTCATCGGCGTCAATTCGGGCGGCAAGCCGCAGATCGGCGAGGTGGTGCGAATCGACAGCGAGGGCATCATCGCCAAGCCGTTCGACCGGCAGTTCGCCGGCGGCCTCGGCTCGGTCGCCTACCGGATGCCGCCCTTGTCCTTTGCACCCGATCCGAGCTGGAAGGGTCGCGTCATCAACGCCCTCGGCGCGCCGCTGGATGGATTGGGGCCCCTCACGCCGGGCCCACAGGCGGTCTCGGCGGAGGCTGAGGCGCCCTCGGCCATGAAGCGCGCACGCGTGCACAAGCCGCTGCGCACCGGCGTACGCGTCATCGATTTGTTCGCGCCGATCTGCGCCGGCCAGCGCGTCGGCATCTTTGCCGGCTCCGGCGTCGGCAAATCGACGCTGCTTGCCATGCTCGCCCGCAGCCAGGGTTTCGACACCGTCGTGCTGGCCCTGGTCGGCGAGCGCGGCCGCGAGGTGCGTGAGTTCATCGAGGATGTGCTGGGCAATGATCGCCAGCGCGCCGTCACCATCGTGTCGACTGGAGACGAAAGCCCGATGATGCGGCGGCTGGCGCCGAAGACGGCCATGGCGGTCGCGGAATATTTCCGCGACCGGGGCGAATCGGTGCTGCTCATGGTCGATTCGATCACGCGTTTCGCCCACGCCGCCCGCGAGGTCGCGCTCGCCGCCGGCGAGCCTGCGGTGGCGCGCGGCTACGCGCCGACGGTCTTCACCGATCTGCCACGCCTGCTGGAGCGCGCCGGGCCCGGCGAGGAAGGTGCCGGCACCATCACCGGAATCTTCTCGGTGCTGGTCGACGGCGACGACCACAACGAGCCGATCGCCGATACCATCCGCAGCACGCTCGATGGGCACATCGTGCTCTCCAGGCACATCGCCGACCAGGCGCGCTATCCGGCCGTCGACGTGCTGGCTTCGGTCTCCCGCCTCGCCCACAACGTCTGGGATCCCGAAGAGCGCGAATTGGTCAGCAAGCTGCGCGCCTTGATCGCCAAATACGAGGACACGCGCGACCTTCGCCTGATGGGCGGCTATCAGTCGGGACGTGATTCGGGCCTCGACCAGGCGGTCGACATGGTTCCGAGAATCTACGGCGCGATGCGGCAGGACGCTTCGGCTCCGCCGAGTGCCGATCCGTTCCGCGAGCTGCGAGACATGCTCAAGGGCGAATAGCAGCGCGAGAGGCCGCGACCGCCCGCAACATGCGCCGCTATCCTGCTCCTGCCCGTTGTTTTCGACAGGAGATTGCGCATGCCGCCACGCCGCCCGCGCATGCGCCGCACGGCCGTCGCCGGTTTTCCGCCCTGAGCGCGGCCACCACTCGGGTGAGAGCAGCGGACGACCGCGCCGGAAGCGACCGCACCGGCGATTCTGCGAGCAAACGATCGACAACCGGCGCGTGTAATTCCTCCGAGTTCCCTTGACGATTCTCCGGCTCCACCCACAAGTTGTGGATGACCTGCCGAACTCATCGTCGTCATGCACAAGCTCCGATCAATTTGCGTCGATCACGGACAGCAGGACGCCGTGCAATCATGGCGTCGCAGAGTTGAGTGCATGCTGCTTGCCGGACAGCGTATTGCGTTCACTATCATGTGTCCCGATGAGCGAGATTGTCTTGAACGTTACATTCGCCTGCAACGACATCTGGGCTCCGCGAGCGTCTCTACTTGATTTTGTTGAGAAGCTCATTCATCGTTTCGACGGAATATAAGAAACGTCTGCGTGTGACTTGAACTCAGGGGCTTCGGTTGAACTATTCCGATCCATCGTCTGCTGGCGACGGCAACTCGGGCTCCCGTGCGACGACGCTGTTGGCATGCCAACGACGCAGTTCGTCACTCCGAAGCACGCGACGCGCATCGGTCCAGGTCGGCCGCGCTATAATTCGTTCCTACGAACGAGAGCGCGACACGACGCATTCGCCGGACAGCTGCAGCCGTTCGATGTCTTTCGAAGGTTTCGCGGGCCAGGGTGCAAAGCGGCTTCGGGGCGCCGCAGACGAAGTTCCGGGGACGAGGTAGATTCATGCCATTGGCACGGGAAGCCGTCGAGCTGCTGGTTCAGGCGGCGAGGGCTTGGTATTTCGAAGGCAATCAGCATGGATTGCGCGATCGCGAATGGATGGCGCTGCGCTTTCTCGGCCGCGCCAACAGGTTTTCGCGCACGCCGTCCGCGCTGGCCGGCTTCATCGGCGCCACCAGAGCAACTGCATCGCAGATCGTGAAAACGCTGGAGAGCAAATCCTTTCTGGTGCGCAAGCCGTCGCAAGAGGACAAGCGTTCTGTCGTCCTGCACGTCACCGCCCAGGGCGAGAAATGCCTGAACCAGCACGACCCGATCAATCACGTGGTCAATGCGGTCACCTCGCTTGGAAACGACGAATGCGTCAGGCTGCGCGACTCGCTCCGCGAAGTTCTCAATCACCTCGACGCGGCCCATCAGCGGCTCGATGCCAGCGTCTGCCGCGACTGCATGTTTCTCGCTGAACGCGGCCCGGCTGCCTCCAAAGGACGCGCGAGCGCCGAATTCATGTGCCGGCTGTATCGCGCTCCAGTCTCGCTCGATGAGACCGAACTGCTGTGCACCAGTTTCGAGCGCACCCGCGACCGCCCCAAGATCGAGGAGCATCTCGACCGCGCGCGGATGGCAAGCCAGGGCTGAGACGCACGCAATTTCCGCGCGAGTGGTTGCGGCACAGCCCGCGGACAACTTCGCAGCGCCGGTCTCTGAACGACGCATGCAGTTCCCTCGTGTCCCCGGACAAGCCGCAACGCTGACAACATTGCTGCGCAGATGCTTCGCATCGCCAGGGAGACGCTGCGCTGCGTCCGGGGCGCGCGAGCAGTGCTATGACGCCCGCTCCCTCCACGCCGTCATTGCGAGCGCAGCGAAGCAATCCAAACTCTTTCCACGGAAGGATTCTGGATTGCTTCGTCGCAAGAGCTCCTCGCAATGATCGAGCGTCCTGCAATCACCTCTGTCGCCGAAACCGAATTTCGGTAAATCGAAATATTTGCACCGCGATTCTCAGCGCATCGAAACAGGCTCGGTTGCCGTAGCCCGGATGGAGCGCCAGCGTAATCCGGGACGGCGCGCGATGCGGGCCGAGCGGTCCCTACACCATCGGGCAGCGCATTCACGCGACCCGTTGGCTCGATCCGGGCAACACGGGGCGTCAGGCATCACGCGGGCGCACAAAAAAACACCCGGCGGTTTCCCGCCGGGTGTTCATCACGTGGTTCGAAAGATCTTACCAGTTGCGCTGGGCGCGGAGCAGCAGGGTGACGCTGTCCTGATCCTTCAGCTCGTACAGGGCGGCCGGCTTGGCCGTCGTGCCGGCACCGGCGTAACCGACCGTGCCCGAGTACTTCTGGTCGAGACGGGTCCAGTTCAGGTCGCCAGAGAACGTCAGGTTCTTGACCGGGGTCCAGCGGGTGATGATACCGACCTGGCCGACGGCGAAGTCAGGGTTACAACCCGTGACACCGGCGAGACCGCCGAACACGCCGCCTGCACCGCCAGCGCCGCAGAGAGCGGTCTTGGCGACCGAGCCGTACTGCGCCTGAGCGTAGGCGCCGTACAGCGCGGTGTTCCAGTAGGGATCCCAGTTGTGGGTGTAAGCGCCGCGGAAGCCCCAGGTCTTGACGGTTTCCTGCTGGCCGCCCGTGACGAACACGGTGTCCGGAGCATAGGCGAAGCCGACGCTCTGATAGGCGACGCCCGAGCTGCCGAACATCGAGTAGCTGCTGCCCGCCAGGTTCTGGAAGTTGTAGCGGGTCGCGCCGTCGGTGTAGACGCCCGAAATGTTGATCACGTCACCCGCACCGGTCGGGATGTTCTTGATCGACAGAGCGAGCTGAACCGCCCAGCCCCACTTGTCGTCGGGGTGACCGGTGGCCTCGTTCGCGCCGTAATAGGCAACGTGGTTGTCATGCGCAGCGACCGACGCCTGGAACATGCCCCAGGCCTGGTCGACACGGACCATACCGACGAGGTTCGGCGAACGCGAGCCGCCGATGGCGTTGGTGCCGTACGTACCGCCGACCATGCTGCCGACGGTCGCGCCGGTCAGGTTCACGTTGCCGGCCTGATAGTAGGCCGTCGCGTCTTCCGCCGAGAACGAAGCCGTGACGCCCTGACCGAAGTCAGCGGTGTAGGTGAACTGGTTGACACCAGTGACCGTGCCAGAACCGCCGACGAGGCTGTCGATGTTGTTGCCGGGATAGTTGGTCCAGGGCGCATCGAACTGCGACACGGCCTTACCCATGGTGAAGCCGGCGAACTGGATGAAGGCGTAGTACACGCCGAGCGAACCGCCCGAGGTGTTGCCGTCGGTGCCGTTGATCGACGAACCAACGAGCGCCGGGGTGGCGCCGGAGGTGTTGAGGCCGAGGTTGCCGGTATAGACCGTGCCGCCCGTCGCGGAGCCGGAGCCCTGATAGCCACCGGTGGTCCAGGTGAACACGCCGTCGAAGAAGGTACGGACGACGCCGTATTCGGTCGCGGTGCGCGTGTCGATGTTGAGATCCTGACGAGCGCGCATCTGGTAGTAGTTGCTGAGGCGGTTGTGCGCACCAGCCGGGGAGCCGTTCGAGATGCCGTAGTTGCTGTTGGTGTTGAACGCGACTTCAGCGCGCAGGTAACCACCCAGCTTGATGCAGGTGTCGGTGCCCGGGATGTAGTAGAAGCCGGCGCCGTACAGCGAGCAGATCTTCACGTATTCGACGGCCTTGGCCTTCACGGGGAGATCGGCTGCGAACGCCCCGGAGACGGCCATCAGGCCGGCAGCCGAGCCGAGAAAGAGCGTTTTCGTCAACTTCATTAGTAAACCTCCAGGTCGGTTCAGGGGGCTCGGCTCCTCGGAGGACGCCGCTTGACCCACTTAATTTCCGTTCAATTCAGGTCCGCACTGAAGGTCCGGACTGAAACGACAGTGAGGTGCCCCCCCTCCGTCGTAGCTTCACGTATAGTTTATAAAAACAACGGCCTCAATTTATTGATTTAGTGAATCGTAACTTCCGTCGGAGATGTTGCCCGATGGCAACAGAGGCGATCGGAACGGCAACTAACTCTTTAATCCAAAACGAAAAAGCCCTCAGGGGGCATCCCGAGGGCTTTCTTGGAGGTCTCACATCGCTGTCCATCGACAGGGTCAAGAGCAGCAAAGATTGAGTGGGAGGAGACGTAATTTAATTAATTGCTTTTTGCAAGTACTAAACCGCGAACCGTTTCCGCCGTGCGGTGTCCGCCACAATTGTCCACGCGCGATATGCGAGACGATTCCCCAATATCCCATTAAAAGAGTGAACTGAGGGAAACGGGGGGCAGCCACATGATCGAGAAGAAACTCGACAGGGCGATTACGGACTTCATCTGGAACGTCGTCGAAATTCACTCCCAGCTGGAGGACATCCATACCTGCTGGGCCGGACTGCTGGGCATCACCGAGCCGCAGTGGCTGATCCTGATGGCGATCACCGAACTGGACGACGGGCGCGGCGTCGCCGGCATCGATATCGCGAACAAGTTGCGGGTCCACCCGGCCTTCGTGACCAACCAGACCAAGAGCCTCGAAAAGGGCGGCTTCCTGTCGCGGCGGCCGGCACCGGACGATGCCCGCTTCGTTCTGATGTCGCTGACGGAGAAGGCCACGACGGAAATCGAAAAACTATCCAAGAGAAAGCTCGCCTTGAATTCGACCATCTTCAACGAGCTCGACGAGAAGACCCTGGCTGAACTGAATGCCGCGCTGGCAACGATCGCCAGGAACGCGCGGCTGGCGGCACGATTGCTGGCTATCGACGTGTCGTGACGCGCGCCTCGGCTTCGAGGCGACCGCCCGAAGCATGGCGGCAAACACCGCGCTCAAATGCGATTCTCCCAAGGGCTAGAGATAGGTCACGGGGTCAAGCTGACGGGCCGTTCCGAGCTTGCTGCCGAGCCATTCGAAGACGAAGTCGTCGACAGCGATGAAATTCTCGACCTCGCCGAGCGGGTGCCGGACATTGTTGGGCACCACGACCGAGCAATCGGCTCCGGTCTGCCGATAGCCGGCTTGCAGATCGAGGGCATCCTGCTCCCATATCATGGAGCGGCTCCCGACGACCATGAGCAGCGGGCACGGGAGTCGACGCGACGGCGGTAGCGAACCCGTCGCGGCCCCGTCGGGGACCGCTTGCCCGAAGCCGGTCATCCAGCGAAGCGATGCTCGACGCATCACCGGAGTCAAAAGGCCACCGTCGCACACGGCGGCCGCTATCCTGCGATCCGAGAGGGCAAGGCGGGACGCATGAGAGGCGCCCTCCCCTTCGCCATAGACTGCGATCCGCCGCGCATCGACATCGGGGCGAGCCTCCAGATAGTCCAACCAGCACTGAAGCCTGTGCTCCGGCTTGAAGGAGCGATGCACGGTTGAATTGCCGGCATCGACGAACAAGAGCGACATGGTCCCGCAGAGTGAGGCCGGCAACAGCCTGCTCATCATCGAGCCCAGGGTGATGTCCTCGTCGCTGAGGCAGATGACCGTCGGCGCGGAAGTCCCACGACGGAGCGCCGGCAGAAAGAAGCCGGCCAGCGCCCCTTGGTCGAAGCAATCAATCTTGACGCGCTCGATCGCCAGTCCGGCCTCCGCCTCGAAACCTCGCAGGCTGATGCCGACCTCGTCTGCGAGGCCGGCACTTTCGACATCTTCCGGACAAGACAAGCGTCTGACGACTTCGAGGGCCGTCAGCGAACACAGCCACGCTTCCCGCGAAACCCAGGCGGAACGGTTTTGGTGCGCGGATTCGGCCAAGGTCCGGTAGTCGTCCGCGACCTTCAACCAGTCCGAAATCCACAGATGCCGGTGCGTCTCATGCCCAAGCTCCGCGACGGACAGGCTTTGGAAAAATTGGGACGCGCGATCCCGCAAGCGCGCCAGGCTTTGCCCGGCGCCGTCGCACGAGCCGTGAGGCCAATGATCACCTTCCATGTCAGCCCCCGAGCGGCGCGGTCAACGGTTGCCCGGACTTGCGTCCAGACTAGCCGGCTTTGCATTCTGCGCAGCGCCCCGCGCACCTGCTCGATGCGATCGCCGCCGCCCCTGATCGCGTCCATCGCGCTTGCGTCTGGCGAGGCAGCCCGCCGCGTCGACGTCTTTCGCCGCCATTCCAAACCAGCCCGCTTGAGCCCAAGGTCGAGGCCGGCCCAACTCAATCGTCACGTCCCAGCTCCATCGCTGAACACAGTTGCTTGCCGCGCACCCCGCCAGTCTTGCGATCAGACTTGCGATGCGGGCCCTGACTTTTCTTGTTGCGATCGGCGAACTGAAATGACTCACTTCGCCGACGTAAAATACATGCCTGCGTAGGCCGGCATTGTGAAAGCACGATATGGTGAGAGATGCGGCGGATTGCCGCTTCATCAATGCCGAAAGGCAAATGTGACAGGAAGAAAACAGCGGGACCAACCGACGTGGCGATCATCGGCACGCGACATGTGACGACGCACGACCGCACCTCACGCTGAGCCGGGACGAGCGAGACATCCTCCGGCCTACCGGATTCGGTAAAGCCGTATGGCGTTGAGTGAGCCGATTGACAGCCGCAGGTGGCGGCACAGCAAGGACCCGTCGGGCAACAAATTGGGGCTCGTAGCGGATGAGCGCGGCATAAGCCTGGTCCTTGCCGGCAGGCCGAAGTATTGCCGGACTTCGCTCCATCCGGCCGCCGGGATCCTGGCGCGCCTTGTATGCATTATCCCAGTTGCCATCCCCGCGCACTTCGCTTTACATGCCGGCAACTCGCCCGCGGATGACGGCCGGGGCTCAAGAATCACACACATTGTCAAAGGGACGGAATATGGCGCGCAACATATTGATTCTCGGGGCTTCTTACGGCTCGCTGCTGGGCACGAAGCTGCTGATGGCCGGGCACAATGTGACCCTGGTCTGCCGCGCCAAGACCGCGGAGCTGATCAACCGCGAAGGTACCGAGGTGCGCATCAAGCTGCGTGACGAGGCGGTGCACCGGGCGATCTTCTCGCGCAACCTGCCCGGCAAGCTCGACGCCGTGACCCCCGCCAATGTCGACCTCTCCCGCTACGACATGGTCGGCCTTGCGATGCAGGAGCCGCAATACACCAACCACACAGTTCGCGTTCTCATGGTCAAGATCGCCGCGGCGAAGCTGCCGTGCCTGTCGATCATGAACATGCCGCCGCTGCCCTATCTGAAGCGGATCCCGGCGCTCGCCGACATGGATCTGGAAGAGGCCTACACCAATGCCCAGGTGTGGGAGCGGTTCGAGCCGGGGCTGGTGACGCTGTGCTCGCCCGACCCGCAGGCGTTCCGTCCGCCGGAAGAAGCCGCCAACGTGCTGCATGTCGGCCTGCCCACCAACTTCAAGGCGTCGGTGTTCGCCGACGAGAAGCACAACAAGGTGCTGCGCGAGCTGGAGGCCGACATCGATGCGGTGACGCTCGACGGCCACGACGTGCCGGTGAAGCTGAAAGTGTTCGATTCCCTGTTCGTGCCGCTGGCGAAATGGTCGATGCTGCTCACCGGCAATTACCGCTGCATCACGCCGCACGATCCGCAGTCGATCCGCGACGCCGTGCACGGCGACCTCAGTCGCTCGCAGACGATCTACGACCATGTCGACGCCATCGCCCGCAAGCTCGGCGCCGATCCGCAGGACCAGGTGCCGTTCGCGAAATACGCCAAGGCCGCCGAGAGCCTGCTCAAGCCGTCATCGGCGGCGCGCGCGGTCGCGAGCGGCGCGCCCTTCATCGAGCGCGTCGACCTCCTGGTGAAGCTGATCTCGCATCAGCTCGGCGTGCCCAACGCCGAGATCGACCGCACGGTCGAGACCGTCGATCTGAAGCTGAACGAGAAGATCGTGCAGGGCGGATCCGGCGCGCAGTAAGCGCGCCGCATCCACCGACGTCGGCGCTCACACGCTCAGGAATGATTGAAGCCAGATCAGGCCGGTCACCGTGACAAGCGTGATCGCGCCGGTGCGCGTGACCAGGTCGGGATGCCCGAGCCGGCGCGCGCCGCGGCCGAGTGTTGCGCCCAGAGTGATCCACGCGGCGCCAGCCGTTACAATCTGAAGCGCGATCGCGCCCAACCAGGGCAACAGTTCAAGCGGCGCAGCTCCAAGCGGCAACAGCAGGAAGGCGAAGACGAGCGCTTTCGGGTTCAACAGGGTTGTGAGCAGCACCTGGCCGAACGTCACCGGTGCACCGTCGCGCAGCTCGCGCGTGTTGACCCGCCAGAGCATGGCGGCAAGGCACAGGATGTAGATGGTCACTGCGACGCGGAGCAGGACGGCCGCGAGCGGGATATCCATGACGATGGGCCCGAGCGCCAGCCGCAACAGCGCGATCGCCAGCAGATAGCCGGCGAGCTCCGCCACAAGCAGATGAAGCGAGCGCGCGATCCCGATCCCTGCGCCCGACGTCGCGAGCAAGGTGTTGGTCGGCCCGGGCACGGCCAGCAGGAAATAGGTCGCCGTGAAGAAGGTCAGGAAGCTCATGCGCCTAGGCTAGCAGGCCCCTGGCCAGGCTGGTTTGATCTTCATCATCGAATCCGGTCGTCAAAGCCCGGAATCGACCCGAATCCGCCCACCCCCGTGGTCGCCGATTTGCGAAAACGTTGCATCCGTGCGAGGTCTGGCCTTACGTAACGGAGGCCGCCGAGATGCTTCGGCAGAGACTCCAGATGCCAGCTGCGGGCAGGTTCCAAGCCTGCCCGCGATAGCCGGATTGACGGGCGAAAGAACAAGTCATCGAAGATGGATCAGTCGACGTTGCAGGTCGCTCGCGCGGTGGAGGCCGGCGCGACAACCATGAAGAGTGTCATCGACGCGACCGGATTGTCCCGTCTCAAGGTCGAGCGCGCCTTGAACACGCTGGAGAAGCAGAAGCTGCTCGTTCGCGACGGCCAGGGCTTCAAGGCAGCCGGCCAGCCGAAGACGGCGCCGCTCGCCCGGCAATGCGGATCGTGCAACGCCTGCTGCGACATTCTCGAGGTGGCCGCCGTCGACAAGCCTGTGAACCAGCTCTGCAAGCACTGGCAGACGGGCACCGGCTGCACCATCTACGACCGCCGCCCCCAGATGTGCCGCTCCTTCGTCTGCGCCTGGCTGCAAGGGCATCTCGACGATGACTGGTTCCCGGCGAAGTCGGGGATCATCGTCCATTTCAGCCAGGATGCCGTGAACGTCACGGTCGACGACCATTGCCCGGATCGCTGGCGCGAGGAGCCGTATTTCAGCAAGCTCGCCGAATGGTCGCTGAATGGCATCAGGCGGATCGGAAACCGGGGCTATGCGACCCTGATCGTTTCCGGCGCCGACCGCTTCCTGCTGCTCGGACGCACCGTCGTTCCCGAGCCGACCCTGTTCGGCACGGCCTTCGTGCCGCTGACGGCCGACACGTTCCGGTTCTGGCGAGCGACATCGCCGGAACATTTGCAACGGTTGCACGAGCGCATCGCCGAGATCGAGCGGATCAGGCAGGAATTCGGCTCTTGCGTCATCCCGGCGAACGAGGACGACGATCCGCAAGCCCCCTATCGGCCCGCACTTTTACGGCTATCGAATCACGCCTGAACGCCGCCGTGGGCAACGCGGCCTAACCAGCGCCGTGCCGCTCGACGCGCCGCGGCGGGATTGATAATCCCCTGTCCGCGAATGACGGGGACTTGAGTCGGGCATGACGGTTGCAATCGAGATGGGGCAGACCACGGCGGGCGCCGCGGCCGCCATGGACCTCGAGGAACTCTTGGCGACCCGTCTCCTGGTGCAGGGCAATTCGGGCTCCGGCAAGTCGCATCTGCTGCGGCGGCTGCTGGAACAGAGCGCGCCCTGGGTGCAGCAGGCCATCATCGACCCCGAAGGCGATTTCGTCACGCTGGCCGAGCGCTTCGGCCATCTCGTGATCGAGGCCGAGGATCACACCGAGCGCGGCCTTCAGGTCGCCGGCGAGCGCGCGCGGCTGCATCGCGTCTCCACCGTGCTCAATCTCGAAGGCCTCGACGCCGAGAACCAGATGCGCCGTGCGGCCGCGTTTCTCGGCGGGATGTTCGACGTCGACCGCGACCATTGGTATCCGATGCTCGTGGTCGTCGACGAGGCGCAGCTGTTCGCGCCGGCGGTGGCCGGCGAAGTCTCGGACGAGGCGCGAAAACTCTCGCTCGGCGCCATGACCAATCTGATGTGCCGCGGCCGCAAGCGCGGGCTGGCCGGCATCATCGCGACCCAGCGGCTGGCGAAGCTCGCCAAGAACGTCGCGGCGGAAGCCTCCAATTTTCTGATGGGCCGCACCTTCCTCGACATCGACATGGCGCGCGCCGCCGATCTGCTCGGCATGGAGCGGCGGCAAGCCGAATCCTTCCGCGATCTCGAGCGTGGGCAGTTCATGGCGCTGGGACCTGCGCTGTCGCGCCGCCCGCTGCGTTTGCATATCGGCCCGACCGACACGAGCCCACGCAATTCCACGCCGCGGCTGATGCCGCTGCCGGAATCCTCGCTTGAAGATATGCGCGCCGTGATCCTGGCCGCGCCGCCGCCCGATGCCAGCCGGCCACAGCGCCGGCCCGCGCCGGATCTGCTCGAACAGCTCCGCGCCGCGAAGGCCGCCGCCACGCCGGAGATCCGGCCCGAAATGGTCGAGGTGCCCGTCAGCGCCGAGGAGCTCGCGGAGCGGCGCGAGCGCGTGGCTCGTACGCTGCGCGCCGTGCTGGCGGAGCCCGACGCGGGCTTCCGCGCCATCGGCGTGCTCTATCAGGAGTTCGTGGTCCGCTGCCGCATCGAGGGCTTAGGGGCGGCCGTGCCCGACCTGAACGAATTCCGCCGCATGCTGACCCATGCGCGCGCCGGCCTCGGCACCGATCTCACTGATGACGACGCCTGGCAGGACGTGTCGCTGCGCGCCTCGATCCTGCCCGACGACATGCAGGGCGTGTTCATGATGATCGCGCGCGCCGCGAAGGAAGGCTGGCCGTGTCCCGGCGACGCCGCGATCGCGCGCGCCTATGGCTCGCATTCGCTGCGCCGGGCGCAGCGCCTGCTCGGCTACATGGAGGAGCAGGGCCTGATCGTGGTCCAGCTCGACGGCGGCGGACGCCGGATCGTGACGCTGGTCGAGCTGGCCTGGGCCACTGCGCCGGGCGATCCCAATGGCGATGATCTGCCGGCGGAGCAGCTCGCGAGCGCGGCTTCGGCTTGAAGCGCTACGCCGCCTCGGAGCCGCCGAGATAGGCATCGCGGATTCGAGGATCGTCCTTCAGCGCCCGCGCCGGGCCTGACAGCACGATCTTGCCGGTCTGGAGCACATAGGCTTCGTGTGCGATCTCCAGCGCGAGGCTGGCGTTCTGCTCGACCATGAACACCGAGACGCCTTCCTGATTGATGGTGCGGATCAGCTCCAGCACGCGGTCGACATAGAGCGGCGACAGGCCCATGGTCGGTTCATCCATCACGATCATCCTGGGACGGCTCATCAGCGCGCGCGCCATCGCGACCATCTGCTGCTCGCCGCCGGAGAGCGAGCCCGCGCGCTGCGACAGCCGCTGACCGAGCTTCGGGAATAGGGTGAGCATCCTGTCGAGATCCTGCGCCACCGCGTCGCGGTCGTTGCGCACGAAGGCGCCCATCAGGATGTTCTCGCGCACGCTCATGTCCGCGAACAGCCGCCGCGCCTCCGGCACCGAAGCGATGCCGCGACGGACGATCTGCGGCGTGGTCAGCCCGATCAACGATGCGCCGTCGAACGTGACATCGCCCGAGCGCGGCTTCACAAGGCCCAAGATGATCTTCATCGTCGTCGACTTGCCGCTGGCGTTGCCGCCGAGCAGGCAGACGATGTGGCCGCGCGCGACCGTGATCGACAAATCGAAATGCACTTGGGCCTGCCCGTAGAACGTATTGACGTTCGACAATGCCAGCAGAGGTTCGGGGGCGCTCGTCGTCATGCTGCGCTCTCCTGCTCCGACGTCCCTGATAGCCCGTGGCCGAGATAGGCTTCGATCACCTTGGGATCGCTCCGCACCGCTTCGCCCGGCCCTTCCGCGATCTTCTTGCCCTCGTCCATGACGATGACGCGGTCGGACAGGCGCATCACCATCTCCAGCTTGTGCTCGATCAGGAGGATGGTCAGCCCCTCCGCCTTGAGCTCGGCGACCAGCGCCTGCATCTCCGCGGTCTCGGTCGGGTTCATGCCGGCCGTGGGCTCGTCGAGCAGCAACAGGCGCGGCTTCAGCGCCAGCGCGCGTGCGATCTCGACACGGCGGCGGTTGGCGTAAGACAGACTGTAGGCCGGCTGGTCGATCCGCGGCAGCAGCCGTTCGCCGAAGCGGGCGAGAATGGCTTTCACCTCCTCGCGCAGCCGCTCTTCCTCAGCCCTGACGCTGGTGGGACGCAGCAGCGCCAACCCCAATTCCAGCAGCGGGCCGATCACCGGCACCGCCGGCTTCACCGCACGCAGCCGCGTGTGGGCGCCGATCAGGACGTTGTCCATCACGCTGAGATTGCCGAAGACGCGGCCGAGCTGGAACGTGCGCGCGATGCCCTCACCTGCCAGCCGCTCCGGCGACAGGCCGGTGATGTCCTGTCCTTCGAAGTGCACGTTGCCGGCGTCGGGCCGGTCGAGCCCGGTCACGAGGTTGAACAGCGTCGTCTTGCCGGCGCCGTTCGGGCCGATGATGCTGATGAGCTCTCCCCTGGCGAGATCGAGGTCGATGGCGTCGACCGCGGTGAGGCCACCGAAGCGCCGCGTCAGCCCACGCAAGGACAGCATGGTCGTGTGCTGCTCCGCCATCACATCGTCCCCAGCAGGCCCTGCGGCCTGAACCGCACCAGCAGCAACAGCACGATGCCGTAGATCAGGATGCGATACTCCGCCGCGATCCGAAAGACCTCGGGCAGGCCGACCAGCGCCACCGATCCCAGAATCGCGCCGACGACATTGCCGAGACCGCCGAGGATGACCACGGTCAGCGCCAGGATCGATTGCTGCGTGTTGAAGGTCTCATGGTTGATGTAGGAATACAGATGCGCGGCGATGCCGCCGCTGACGCCGGCGGCGAACCCGCCGAAGATGAAGGCCAGCGACTTGTAGCGGTTCAGGCTGAGGCCATAGGCGCGCGCGGCGATGTCGTCGTCGCGGATGGCGCGAAAGCTGCGGCCGAGGTGCGATGTCAGTAGCCGCCCCTGCAGCAGCGCCAGCACGACCATCACCGCGAAGCTGAACCAGTAGATCGAGGTCGGGCTGATCAGATCGTAGCCGAACAGCGACAGCGGCGGGATGCCGGAGATGCCGATCGGGCCGCGCGTGACGCTCTCCCAGTTCAGGATCACCAGGGACACGATCTCGCCGATGGCGAGTGTCGCGATCGACACGTAATGCCCGCGCAGGCGAAACGACGGCGAGATCAGCGCGGTGCCGAGCGCGGCGCACATCAGGCCACCGCCGATGATCGAAAGGCCCACCGGTACGGAGAGGGTCATTGACAGTAGCGCCGAGGTGTAGGCGCCGATCGCGAGCAGCGCGGCGTGACCGAGCGAGACCTGGCCGATCGTGCCCGCAACCAGCGTTAGACTGAGCGCGAGCATGCCAAGCAGCCAGGCGTTGATCAGGGTCTGGAGCACGTAGAACGACACCGGGAAAAACGGCAGAACCGCGAAGATCGCGGCCGCAGCGAGCAGCGCCCAGCGCGGAATGCGCACCGGGCGGCTCGGCGCGATGAAGGTGCCGGTGAGCGGCTCGGGCGGCGCCTGCCGCGCGCTCGCGAACAGGCCGTTCGGCCGCAGCACGAGCACGACGACGAGCAGCAGGAACGCGAACAGATTGCGGTAGCTGGTGCCGAATACCGCAACGCCGTAGCTCTCGACGAGACCAAGCAGCAGGCTGCCGATCACCGCGCCGGGCACATTGCCGGCGCCGCCGACGACTTCAGCGACGACGCCCTTGAGCGTCGCCTGCAGGCTCATCGCGGTGTCGATCTGGTTGTAGTACATGCCGACCAGCATGCCGGAGACGCCGCCGAGCGCGGCGGCAATGCCGAACACCGCCTGATTGACGCGGTTGACGTCGACGCCCATCTGCATCGCCGCGTCGCGGTCTTGCGACGCCGCGCGCACGGCCCAGCCGAGCTTGGAGTAACGCAGGAACACGAACAGCAACAGCGCACTGGTGAGGCCGACGCCCGCAATGAGCAGATCGAGCGGACCGATGGTGCCGCCGCCGACCTGGAAGCGGACATCAGGCAACTGGCTCGGCAGCGCGCGCGGATTGGGCGAGAAGGTCAGCATGACAAGCTGATCGAGCACGAAGCTGATGCCGATCGTAGCGAGCAGCGGTGCGATGCGCACCGAATTTTGCAGCGGACGCAGGCCGAACCGCTCGATGATCAATCCGACAAGCGCGGCAGCCACCGCGACCACGATGATGGTGAGCGGCAGCGGCGTATGCAGCTGCACCACGGCGACCCAGCCGATATAGGCACCGACCAGATAGATCGAGCCTTGCGCGAAGTTGATCAGCCGGCTGACGCCGAAGATCAGCGCGAGCCCGACCGCAACGAGGGCGTAGACATTGCCGACGATCAGCCCGTTGATCGTATAGTCGAGCCAGGAAGACAAACGGTGATCCCCGCGTAGAATGAAGTCGGCCGAAGCGGTTGCTCCAGCCTACAGATCAGGTCGGCTTGCCGTCCCACAGCGCGAACTGGCCCTTGCGCACGACCAGTTCGGCATTCATGGCGCCCTTGACGCGGCGGCTCTCGACGTCGAACGTCGCGGAGCCGAAGATGACGCTGGAGACGTCCTTCACTTTTGCGAAGGCATCGCGGACCGCACGGCGGTCGGTGCCGCCGATCTTGACCACGGCGGCCGCCATGTTCATCGCATCATAGGAATAAGCGTTGAAGGCGTCGGGCTCCTGCCCGCCGTATTTCGCCTTGAAGCCCGAGATGAATTTCTTCACCTCCGGCCTGGGATCCTCGGGGAAATAGCGCGTGCCGAGATGGACATCCTCGACCGCCTCGCCGCCGAGCTCCAGGAATTTCGGCGAGTAGACCGAGCTGGCGGCGCAGATCACCTGTTTCAGGCCGACCTGCCGCGCCTGCCGGGCGATCAGCGCACCGTCGGAATAATAGGAGATCAGGATCAGCCCGTCCGGACTGGCGTCGCGCACGCGCACCAGCGTGGAACGGAAGTCGCGCTCCTCCGCGATGTAGCCCTCGGTGACCGCGATTTCGGCGCCGTATTCCTTCGCCGCCTTGACGAAATAGTCGCGGCTGGTGCGGCCCCAATCGGTGTTGAGGTGCAGCACCGCGAGCTTCTTGAGGCCGAGACGCTTCACCGCATAGGCCGCCAGCAGCGGCTGCTCGTCGGCCTGGCTGACCGACGTGCTCCACATGAAGTCGCCGCCCTTGGTGAAATCGGGGTGCGAGTTGGTGAAGCCGAATTGCACGAGGCCGCCGCGCTGATAGATCGGCGAGGCCGCCATCGAGGCCGGGCTGGAGAAGTCGCCGAGCTCCATGACGATTCGGGGATCGGAGACGAACTTCTGGGCGATCGCGACCGACTGGCGCGGATCGCTCTGGCTGTCCTCGAACTGGTAGGCGAGCTTGCGCCCGTTGATGCCGCCGGCCGCCATGATCTCGTCGAGCGCGAGATCAAAGCCCTGCTTCCACTGCGTGCCATATTGCGCGTTCGGTCCCGTCAGCGGACCGCTGACGCCGAGCAGGATCGGCTCGGAGGATTGCGCGAAGGCGCCGCGCGAGACGGCCGCTCCCGCCATCATGGCGGCGAGCGAGCCCTTGACCAGGCTACGACGATCGATGTTGCTCATGCACGGCTCCATCCACTCAATGTTGAAACAAGCAGCAATTCTTGTGCCGGTGAGATTGCCTACTTCGAGGGCTCGCCGAGCGAGAGCATCAGCCGGTTTGCCCAGTTGAAGAACGAGGCGCCGTTGATGACGTCGACGATCTCGGCATCGTCGAGACCGGCACGGCGCAGCTCCGCGATATTGTCGGGCCCGAACGCGATCGGGGTTGCGGCCAATGCGACCGACGCCTTGACCACGGCATTCCAGCGCTCGCCGAGATCGGCCTTGACGCCCTCGTCGAGCAGGCGCTGCACGTCGTCGCGGCGCTTGGAATAGGTGCTGGCGAAACGCGCATGCACGGAGGCGCAATAGATGCAGCCGTTATAGCGTGAGGTCGCCGCAGCCGCGAGCTCGCGCTCGGCGCGCGGCAGGCCGTCGGCGACGTTGTAGAAGATGTCCTTGTCGGTCTTGGTACGGGCTTCCAGCACTTCGGGATCGCGCACCAGCAGGCGGAAATATTCCGACTTGGCGCGGGAGCGATCGACGAGGCCATTAAAGTGTCGTTCGGTCAGCTCGGCCTCGGGCAGTGGTTCGATCCAGGACACCCAACCGAGCTCATCCTGGGTGAAGACAACGGGCGGATTGACGGTGGCGCTCATGATTGCGGCCTCCTCTTATGCGTTCACGGCGGCGAGCGTGCGCAAGCCGCTGACGACCCGCACCTGGAACGACAGGAACGCGACGAGCTGGGAGAAGGTGACGATCCCGGTGGTCGACCAGCCCGCGTCAAGCAGCGCCTTCATGTCGCTAGCCGCCGCATCGCGGGGCCGGAACACCAGGAGGTGTGCATGCTCGAGCGCTGCTGCGAGCTTCGCACCAAGCGCCGGCTTGCTCGCGGCACTGACGCGATAGATCAGGCCGGCGGTGTTCTCGATCGACAGTGGGCCGGCGGGATACGAGCCATAGGGACCCGAGGTCCTGCCCCGCGCGATCTCGGCGTCGATCGCCTCCAGCAGGGGCGCACCGTTCGCGTTTGCGGCAAGCTTGTCGCGATAGAAGGTGGCAACGGGGGACTCGCCATGGAGCCCGGTCACGAAGGCGGCGACCGCCGCGCGTTCGGCCAGCGAGACATCGCCGGCGTCGATCGGCTCGAACAGCGAGAGATAGCTCTTCTGCGCGTTCTCGCGCGCCTGCAGGCGCCGTGCGCGGATGGCGTCCAGAGCCGAGCCCGGCTCGATCCCGGCGAGTGTGTCGATGATATCCTGCGTACTCATCATTCGCCCTCGTGCAACGCGATGCTCTTCATGTCCGATCAGCCCGCCAGCGCCACGTCGGGCGCCGTCCGGGTCCAGCCGAGCGCCGGCGCGACCTTCTCCGCGACCAGATCGATCGAGCGCAGGACATGGGGATGCGGGGCATCGACCGAATGCACCTGGAACACGAGATCCGTCACCCGCTCCAGCGTGGCATCGGTGCGCAGCGAGGCGATGACCTCGTCGGCGCCGCCGACATGGGTGTCGAACGCCGTGATCATCTCCTCCAGCGTCTCGCCCGGCTTGGCGTGACCGCCCTTCATGAACTGCGGCAGCGCGCGGCGCAGACCGATGTCGGCAAGCCGCAACGCCTCGCGATGATCGTCAGCGACGAACACGCTGCGCGAGGCCATGATGCGGGGTTCTGCCCCCTTGGGCAGCGCTTCCAGATAAGCATCGATCACCGGATTCTGGATCTCGGCGAGCGTCGCCTGCGGCGCCTCCTTGGTTCGCGGCTGGGTGCGCGAGAGCAACAGGCCATCGCCCGCCTTGCCGGCACGCGCGCCACCGGCCACCGAGAACGTGGCCTGCCAGATCCGCTTGTCCAGCTGCGGCCGTTGCGGATAGATCGTGTCGCCGCCCTCGAGCGGCTTGCCGACCAGGGCGGTGCGGACCACCGCCAGATTGCGCGCGAAAATCTCGTTGCGCTGGGCGCTGTCGAGGCCGAAGGCGGCAAAGGCCGACGGATTGCCGCCGGTGCCGACGCCGAGCTCGAAGCGGCCGTCGCAGATCAGATCGAGCACGGCTGCGTCCTCTGCCACCCGCACCGCATTCTCCAGCGGCAGCGTGACGATGCCGGTACCGAGGCGGATGCGCGAGGTCTGGGCTGCGACGTAGCCGAGAAACGTAAAGGGCGACGGCAGGCCGCCTTCACGCTCGTGGAAGTGATGCTGGGCGATCCACGCGGAATCGAGGCCCGCCTTTTCGGCGCGCACGATCTGCTCGGCCGCGAAGCGATAGCGGTCGGCGGGCGAGGCCTCGTCCAGAAGCCGCGTGAAGAACCCCAGGCGTTTCAGATTTGCAAAGCGTTTCATGCGACCCCTGTCGGGCGAGGATGGCCAGGCTGCCGATGATGTCGGTTACTGCGGCTTCCGACAAGCAGGCATTGCGCAGGGCTCATACCCACAATGGTCCGCCGGGATCGCCCCTGCGCAAGGCTTTACTGAACTTTGGCTGGGCAGATTGCCTACCAGCTCGGCAGCACCGCGCCCTTGAACTTGGTCAGGACGAATTCCTTGACCTCCGGCGTGTGATAGCTGTCGACGAGGATCTTGACCCAGGGCTTGTCCTTGTCGGCCGTGCGCACGGCGATCAGGTTGACATAGGGGCCCTTCGGATCCTCGCGCAGGATCGGATCCTTGACCGGATCGAGGCCCGCCTGGGTTGCATAATTGGTGTTGATCGCGGCGGCGTCGACGTCGTCGAGCGCGCGCGGCGCCTGCGCCGCGTCGACCTCGATGAATTTCAGCTTCTTCGGGTTCTCGGTGATGTCGAGCACGGTCGGCTTGAAGCCGGTGCCGTCCTTCAGCTTGATCAGGCCCTTGTCGCGCAGCAGCAGCAGCACGCGGCCGCCATTGGTCGGATCGTTCGGGATCGAGACCTTGCCGCCCTCGGGGATGTCGGCGATGGCCTTGTGCTTCTTCGAATAGACGCCGATCGGGAAATTCACGGTCAGGCCCACGGCCTCGATCTTGTAGCCGCGGTCGGCTTTCTGGTTGTCAAGATAAGGCTGGTTCTGGAACGAATTGGCCTGGATCTCGCCGGCATCGAGCGCGGCGTTCGGCACGACATAGTCGGAGAATTCGAGCAGCTGGATGTCGAGGCCCTGCTTGGCGGCGATCGGCTTCACGGCCGCGAGGATCTGCGCATGCGGGCCCGGTGTCACGCCGATCTTGATGGTCTCGGCGGTGGCTGCTGCCGACCAGGCGGCGAGCGCGGTTGCGAGGATCAGGGGAAGGCGAAACGACATCTTGGTCTCCATGGCCCGGCGAGAATGATTGGAACCGTATTCGCTTCTCCGTCGGATGAAATCAATGAAATGGAAAACCATATTTGCCGCCCGGTGCGGACAACGCTTCTCCGTTCGATCCGATGTGGGGAACGAACGCGCCTGCGCAAGCAGCCCCGGCGTTTCGCCATGACCACCCTCGCCGCTCCCGGGTGGCGGTCCGGGCCGTGGCCCGCAAGGGCGCTCCCCATCGTCATTTCGTCGCATGGCCCGGCAGTCACGCCGGCATTGCCGCCCCGTGCATGATGCAACATGATGGCCGCCGGCGACGATTTGTCTTCGAGGTGGAGGGTCATCTGATGAACGAGAACGAAATCCGGGGTCTGGTCGCGGAGGTGAAGCAAGGCACGCTGTCGCGGCGCTCGTTCATCCAGAAGGTGGCCGCGGTCGGAATCGCAGCGCCGATCGCGAGCCAGATCCTGCTCTGGCACGACGTGGCGATGGCGGATGCCACCTTGCCGTACAAGCCGACCAAGGCCGGCGGCGGCGGCTCGCTCAAGCTGCTGTTCTGGCAGGCGCCGACCCTGCTCAATCCGCATTTCGCGATCGGCACCAAGGACCAGATGGCCTCGCGCGTGTTCTTCGAGCCGCTCGCCGGCTGGGACAAGGAGGGCAACCTGATCCCGTGCCTCGCCGCCGAGGTCCCGACCAAGCAGAACGGCAGCCTTGCGGCCGACGGCATGAGCGTGGTCTGGAAGTTGAAGAAGGGCGTCAAATGGCATGACGGCCAGCCCTTCACCGCCGACGACGTCATCTTCACCTGGCAATACGCCGCCGATCTCGCAACTGCGGCCTATACCACGGGATCCTACAAGGACATCAAGGTCGAGAAGATCGACGACCACACCGTCAAGGTGATCTTCAAGGCGCCGACGCCGTTCTGGGCCGATCCGTTCGTCGGCTCGGTCGGCCCGATCCTGCCAAAGCATCATTTCGGCGACTATGCCGGCGCCAAGTCGCGCGAGGCACCGGCCAATCTGAAGCCGGTCGGCACCGGCCCGTACAAATTCGTCGAGTTCAAGCCGGGCGATCTGATCCGCGCCGAACGCAATCCCGACTATCACATCAAGAACCAGCCGCATTTCGACACGCTCGAGATCAAGGGCGGCGGCGATGCGGTGTCCGCGGCGCGCACCGTGCTGCAGACCGGCGAGTACGACTTCGCCTGGAACATGCAGGTGGAGGAGGAGGTGCTCAAGCGCATGGAGGCGGGCGGCAAAGGCAAGCTCGACATCACGCCGTCCGGCAATGTCGAGTTCATCATCCTCAACACGACGGACCCGTGGACCGAGATCGACGGCGAGCGCTCCAGCGTCAAGTCCAAGCACCCGACGCTGTCCGATCCCGCGGTGCGCCGGGCGATCAACCTCCTGATCGATCGCGACTCGATCCAGAAGTTCATCTACGGCCGCGGCGGCATCGCCACCGCGAGCTTCGTCAACGCGCCCAAGCAGTTCAAGTCGCCCAAGCTGAAATACGAGTTCGACATCGACAAGGCGAACAAGATCCTCGACGAGGCCGGCTGGAAGAAGGGCGCGGACGGCATCCGCGAGAAGGACGGCAAGAAGCTCAAATACGTCTTCCAGACCTCGATCAACGCGCCGCGCCAGAAGACGCAGGCCATCATCAAGCAGGCCTGCCAGAAGGCCGGCATCGACATCGAGCTCAAGTCGGTCACCGCGTCGGTGTTCTTCTCCTCCGACGTCGGCAATCCCGACACCTACTCGAAATTCTATGCCGACATGGAGATGTACAACACCACGCAGCCGCAGCCCGATCCGGAGCGCCTCTTGAACCAATGCGTGTCCTGGGAGATCGCCACCAAGGACAACAAATGGCTCGGCCGCAACAACTCGCGCTATTCCGATCCCGAAGCCGACAAGGCCTACAAGGCCGCGCAGAACGAGCTCGACCCGGTCAAGCGCGCCGCGCTGCTGATGAAGGTCGATGAGATCTTCTGCGAAGCCCACGTGTTCCTGCCGCTGCTCTCACGCCCCATCGTCAACGCCGGCGCCAACAACCTCATGATCGACATCTCCGGCTGGGACACCATCACGTGGAATCTGGCGGCGTGGTATCGGGTTTGAAGGACACGGCGCGAAGGTCCAATGCACATCCCAACGTGCAGTGCCGTAGGGTGGGCAAAGGCGCATCGCGCCGTGCCCACGATGTCCCTCCATGAGCAACAAGGCGTGGGCACGCTGCGCTTTGCCCACCCTACGAGATCGAGCGTGTGGCACGCAGCTCAGCTCACAGACACGCCTTCGCGCTCTCGCGGCTCAATCCACCCGAGCTTTGCTTCGTCGCTCCACCCTCTAGAAGCCAAGAGGGCGCAGGGAAGGCCGGGTGCCAGCAGGCACCCGCGGTCTGCTGCGCGAATAATGCGCAAAGGAGACCGCACAGCAGCATACAGGTGTCGCCGATCACTCGGCCTTCCCTGCGCGATGGTCGGACGGCTTATGCCGTGATCTCCCGGGAGCCGACCATTCGTTCTGGCCTCCCTCGCCCCGCGAATTGACGATGCCGTCTGCCCGGTTGGGCTCGCGCGCATCTTCGCGAAAGGCTTGACCGTAGCAACGACGGCCAGGACCACACGGTTTTGCCGTACGCACGGCCCGCTTGTTCGCCGCAGGGTTCGACGACGTTGTGCACGTTGCCGTCGACCTGCAGACGAGACGAACCTAACAGCGCCGCTCGTCGCACGCGGTTACGGGCTCACAGGGACTACCCGCCCTGCCCGCGCCTCTCGTGCCGACGCTGCCGCGTCCACCGCAAGCCCGGCTCGCGACAGTGACGACACATAGTCGCCCCTCTTGGATGAGCCGGGATGGGCGAGACATACGCCGAAACCGAATTTCGGTAAAGTGGAATATTTTTATGGGGAGGGGTTGACGGGGGGCGACACAGGGGTAGGGTTCTGCCCGACGCCATCCTACGCACTGCCTCCACTCAGGCTTCGTCAGACACTTAGACGTTTGCGAAGAAACGCCTGCACATTGATCTGACCGTCAGTAAGAACCCGCTTCTCAGGTATTATTCGGCAATTGGTGGAATCAGCGCGAAGGCATTCTCTATACAGCGGCGCAGTCTAGCGAAGCGAAACCCATCTGGGTGTATCCAATGCGAGGGCAAGACGGGTTTCGCAAGTACTACCTGCCCGCTCTCGCGACATTATCCCAGCCGTCCCCATCCTCTTTTCCACTGTGTGCTTCAAGTCACAGCAGAATCACGCCCCCTCGCCTACAAACACCCCGCATGGCCGCAAACAAGGTAACGGCGGTACGCGTGAGGCTGCGGAGGCGATCGACAGCTAGGGACTTTTGAGGCCGCCAGGGTGAAGAGCCCGGCGGCTTTTTTCTTTGTTGCCGTGCAGCACTGAGAACGTGGATGCCCGGACCTTCGCCGCGCCGAAGGGGCTTCGGCGCCGCAGGCGGGACGAGCCCGGGCGTGACAGCCTTGCAAAGATCCGAATGCTATGCTCCTCGGTCGGGGCCAGCATCTATCGCCTATGAACCACCCGCCCCCTTCCGATCCTCGCGCTCATCCTCCACCTGCCGTTCCGCTTCGAGCCAGAACTCCAGGTCACGATTGCTCGGCCGGCCCGCCTGCTCCCAGAGCTCGTAGGCGCGTGCGCGCACCTGGCCGCGCCGCATCATGCGGCGGAGCTTTCGCCTCAGCTCTTCGGCAAAACTCCGGAAACGCTGGCCGGTGGTTTCGTCCCTGACGAGCGCGGCCGCTCGCGTGGCGAGTTCGATCTGGTGCTCTATCTTTTTCTGCTCGTCCACCGCCGACACTGCCGTGGGAAAGGAATGTTGTCAGAGCCCGTACTGGTCGGAGATTGAATTCCTTTCGGGGATGGTCTGTTCCCTCGGCGACGGCGCGGCGGATGGGAGAGCGGAGCGTAACCCATGGGGGCTAGGCAAGAAGAAGTACGATGGGTTTCGCTTCCGCTCTACCCATCCTACCCGGCACCATTGCGAGCCGAGCGGGCCGCCGCTAGTGCCACGTCGTGTCGGCTTCGACGATCACCACTCTGATTTCCGGATCCTCAGTCGTGTTGCAGGTGCAGGGCATGCCCTCACCGCAGCGGCAGCCGCCGAGCTTCTCGCTCCAGGGCCGGAGCGGATGGTTTTCGCAGACCCATCCCAGACCCTGGCAGAATGGGCAGGTCTTGTCGGTCACAGCGTATCCGGCGTTCGCAGCGTGTTCGACTTTTCCTCGTTGCGCAGCTCCTGCTCGGCCGCATTCCAAAATTCTTCTTCACGGCCTTCGGGCTTGCCGGCCTGCTCCCACAAGCGGTGCGCGCGTTCTCTGATCTCTTGCTCGGTCGGATCGGACAATTCTCGTCTCCTCTGGTGAAGCACGGCCCACCCTGGGGGGTATGGGGGGCTTGGAGGCGGGCCGTGCAGGCCAGCGATCGGCGGCGAGGCTGGCCCGCGGATTCAAGCTTCGATCGTGCGCGGGAGTTCCTAGTTGCGCGCGCCGGGCGATAGCGCGCTCATCAATTACTTGAGACAGGAAAGAACAGGGCGTCCAGCCAGAACAGGAGGGCGCCGATGCCTAGCACCGCGGCGAATGCAAGCATGAGGCGCATGAGCTGACCATTGGCCGCGTGGAATTCCCGCGAGAGCTCGCTCGCCAACGGACGCCTGAGCGTCAGCAGGCCGCGCCACTCGGGCAACGTCCCGGCTCTCAAGAAGGCCAGTCGTATCGCCATCGCCAAGATTACGACCGCACATCCCCAGGCCGCAAAGGTCAGGACACGCAGCAGGTCGTGCAACGCCTCTTGGAGGATGGACATGCGAAGCTCGGGGATTTTGGTAGCGGGAGAGGGCTACCGCCTTTCCACACACCACCCAACTCTACGATATTCGATCCAATTTTACGCATAGGCAGTTCGTGAGCCCTGGGGCGAAGCTCTACGCTCATACAGAGAATGTTGAAAGACCTCGAGCTACCAGTCGGACGAAAGCGACTTCTGTCGCGGAAGATCGAAAGCGAGCGCAATTCGATGCCGCTATCACAGGTTGGGCGGGCCGGTTCCCTGGTCGGAACCTGCCTAGACGGATGCAGGTTCAAATCGCGGACACGCAACACCCGACTATTGCGATTGGTTCAACAGGAAATCCCCTGGCTTGCATGAAGGTCGGAACCTGCGATCCCTTCGTCCCGGATGTACGTAGCAATCGCAAGGACCAACAAAATCATGGAGTTTGCGCTTGTTTGACCTTCCTTTGGCGGAGATTGTTTACGGGATTTCAGTGGTCAACAGGATAGTTGGCGGAGACGGGGCGTCTTGGCCGACTAGCGGATTTCTACTCCGCGGGTTGCAGGTTCGAGCCCTGCCGGGATTCGCCAATAATTTATCCATCAAATCAATGTCTTGGCTACGTTGTGGCTTCGCTCTGCGAGCGCAAACCGTGTTGCGCGGCGCTCCAAATCGGTCGCGGCAAATTCAAGGTGTTACACGGCACTTCGAACTACTCCACGCAACACGGCACCCCGCGCTTTCGCGGTCTGTTCTTCGGAATGGCCAGCGATTCCAATTTGGCCGAGCGCGACGACGAACTTTCTATTGATCTCGCGCTACGGTTGCTGTTGGGTTCCGGGGGGCTACTTCATGCGTATTTTTACTGCTGCGGGGGCGCTGTGCGCCGTGCTGGGCGGGTGTGCCACTCAGCCTAAGATGCTTTGGCTTCGAGCGGATGGCCAAAAGGCAGTGGACAATCCAGCACTTCGGACGCAATTCGAGCTGGATGGCACCGCCTGCCTAGGTGAGCGCAACAAAGCCAATCTGTCGGGTGTCACAGTCTCTGGCGGTGGTCTAGCCGGCGTCGCAGCGTCTATCGAACGGTCCAACGCGGCTGACACGGTTCAACGTGGCTGCATGGCCGAAAAGGGCTACCTGCTCGTCCCTGAGGATCAGGCTGAGGCTAAACAGGCGGAGCTTGCCGCTATTGCCCAGCAGAAAAAGCAGCAGGAGTCCGCAGCAGCCGCAAAGCCATTCACCGCTCAGCCGACCCGCAAGCCCAAGGGCGCGGCCGGCACGTAGCGAATCCTCGCAAACAGCCACCCGCACGCTCGACGCGATGGGGATCACCGTGGGCGTCCATCTGCCAGCGCCGCCACGGCGGCCTTCAGCGTCGCCGTGTCGACCGTGCCCGTGATCCGCATCCGAGCCCCGGCCGCAAACTCGATCTCAATCGCCCCGCCGCTGGTGGCCGGCGTGACTGGACCAAGCGTCGGCCTGATTCCGCGACCACCACTGCAGGTACAAAGCCAGGCTGGGCGGCATCCCTCGGCTCAGGCCGAAACGACGAAACGACCGTCGCCATCGCAGCAGCAACGAGCGCGAAACGCCATACCGCCGCGCTGTTGCCGCGACTTGGCGCGGCGCCTGCAAGCTCTCCAGGACGATCTTGAGCCTCTCATCCTCGGACCAGCGCCGTCGCCGGCCCGTGTCCACGACCTCAAGCCGTTCGACTTGGGCACTGCGCCTATCGCTGACGCTTACGGACGCACCTACGACAAGGCAGAAGAACACGACGCATACTATCTTGCCTCGGCAACGCTCCTACCGAAAGAAGCCATCGTTACTGCCGTCAGTAAGAAGCGCTCTTCGGAGCAGATCGCTGAGATATTCGGGACCTCGTCTGAATTGGTCGACTACAGAATCAAGCGGCTCGGCCTCTGGCGAGAACACGTGGGCAAGCAGATCAGGCTGTCGTCAGACTGAAAGTACTCATTTAATGCGCCGATTGGATGTTACGGGCTAAGCGGAACTTTTTTGGCGGATCGAGCAATTTCGATTATTCCGCATCCTCGCCAACCTTGGAGAGAGACGCGGATCTTCGCATAAACCGAACTCCTTCACTCGCAAAGAGTGAGACTGCTGCCCTCAAGACCAGTTAGGTTCGAACGATCCAGTACGCCCCCCCGATTGGCCGCCGTCATCAAACGGCATTCCTCCCGAATGCTCGCTTCATTGCCGTCCCAGAGCGCAACGGGTTAGCGAAGCGCGAGAACGCCAAGATAGTCATTGCTCGTCCTCGACCGCTTCTCCCGTCGGGTCCCCGCCCCAGCATGCCATCGTCCTGTGTGTGGACGAGAAGTCCCAAATCCAGGCGCTCGACAGCAGCCAGCCCATGTTGCCCATGCGTCCCGGTCAGCCCGCACGACGCAGCCACGACTACACGCGCCACGGCACGACCTCACTCTTCGCGGCGCTCGACATTGCGACGGGCAAGGTCATCGGCAAATGCTATTCCCGTCACCGTGCCGCAGAGTTCCGCTAGTTTCTAGACGAGATCGAGGCCGCCGTCTCCCGCGGTCTCCATGTCCATCTCGTCATGGACAACTACGCCACGCACAAGGCCCACTGATCCGCTACTGGCTCGCCAAACGGCCGCGCTGGCATGAACTCGTCGCAGAATTCCTTGAATAGCTCGGGATCCATGAGATGCGTCCGCAGCCCGCCGAGCACCGACGCTTCCAACGCATCGCGCCGGATGTTCAGGCGGTTGTCGCAGGTGCCTTTGTTTCGCGACGTCGCGCAGCCAAGCAGATCCTTCGAGATCATTGTGTAGCCGATGTCCTCGCCCGTATTGCCGATCTTCCTACATCACGGCTGTACGAACTGCTGCCCTGGGAATGGAAGCTTCTGCGCCAAACCGGCAACTCCGGCGATCAGCAAGCCGCCTGATCCTCACCCAACGCCATCATATAGCTCGCGCGCACGCGTCAATCCGGCGGCCTTCGTCGTAGGCGTACAGTGGTCCACCCATTGCGCAAGTAGCAGAGACGCCGCCTGCAGCGCAGATCGCCAAACTCATTCGACACCAATGGCGCAAGGCCGGAGTGCAGTCGACGGAAGCGCCAGTAGATGCGACACAGCTCGCGAATAAAGGTTTGCTGACGCGGGCTATTCCTGATGGAGCGTCCATCGTGGGAACGGAGCTTCGCTCACGCTGATCTCAAGTTCGGCCGAGTTATGAAGACGCTCCGGAGAGCGCGGCGCCGAACTGCGCTCTCGCCGGCTCGCCCTATCGTTTTAGCGAATTTAGTATTCCGTTTATTTGTCGCCGTCAGCTTACGGACAGCCAAGCTACTTATCTGCGGAGTCAGGTCTAATGACCTGAACACAATGCAACAGCCATAGGAGTGTGGTCGTCATGGACGGTCGAATTAACAATTGGTCGGATGTTCCATCCGATGATGAGTATCATTACGCAAGCTCCTCGGAGCACAGGAATTCCGACGATTTCGCGGACGCGCTCGGTAGAATGGGATTGCAGGATTCGGGTGCCGGCTCATCCTCGCAGCCGAGTTATTACCTCACTTCCAGACCTCCCGTTATTGAGATCGACCAAGCCGAATTCCGGGAACGGGTGAGGAGCTTTCATGGTGAAGAAATCAATCATATCGCCAACAATCCGCAGGAATACTCAGAATTTGTGTCCGAAAGAGCTAGGCGCACCGCGGATGTCGCTAGCAGTTTCGGGATCCGAAGGGATTCTGATGCCGCCCGATATTACAGCTACCAACTAGGAAATAGGAGCGTCGGCCTCCAAAGAACGGAAGCCGGATTTCCTATGGCGACTGAGTTCACCAGCCAAGGGTGGCGAGAACAGTTCCCCGGACGAACTAACGTCACATCAATCGTGGATTTTCAGGTTGCTCATCCGCTCGTCGGCAACGCTGGCGATATTCTGCTCGAGCACCAACTACGGCAAGACGGCGAACGGCCGCTGGTGAACTGGCGTCCTGCTAATGACGAAGCGAGAGCCCGTGCAGAACAAATGGGCTTCGTTGATGTAGATCACAATGATATGGTACTTGATCCCACCCAGTCCAGACAGTGGAGATATAGGGATGGTGAATGGCAGCGCGCAACCAATTCTTCGGCGTATCTCTCCAAAGTCAAAATGCCGAGCGATGATGAACCTTCAACAGAGTCCGACTCGGATGGAGACTTTATGTGACGTGAGATCTCCACCAATCCGTTGAGGTGGAGCAGGAGCGCAGACCAAGCGACACCTGCGGCTTACGATCGAGCCTTGACGGAACGAAGCCGAAGCCAATTCGGCTCAATCGGTGAGGTGCACTGTACTGATCGCACCGCGGCGGTTTACGAGAGTTGGTGCCTATAATAGCACAAAAGAAAACCCCAGGCTCCAGCCGGGGGTTTCGACTGCCGCCCGGGCGGGAGGAGCGGATTGCCTATGGCAGGCGCGAGCGTCATTGTGTCCTCGCCATCAGAATGGCTCGGGATCTTTCCGGTTCGCTGGGTGAGGAGGGCTTCGTTGGCCGTTTTCTTCGTAGGCGGTAATCTCAAGAAGTGTCGGGCCAACTCATCGAGCAACGAGACCATCCACCCGGGCTCGCCGGCAGCGGACGCATGGCAAAGATCAACAAAGGAGGAGATGCCAGCACACCCACCTCATTCTGCTTTAGTGTCCTGAACCAGAAATTCGCGACATTGCGATGCCTAGGCTTGAGTATTGTATCGGCAGAAGCGTTCGATGGAAGCGCGGATGTCGTCGGGGGACTTGGTCCATTTGAATGGCTTGGGATGGGCATTGTGATGACTGATGAAGTCCATAATGTCTGCGCGCAGGGCTGGACGCTGCGATAGATGCCGCGCCGGATCTTCTTATCGAGGAGCGCGAAGAAGTGCTCGACCTGATTGAGCCAGGACGAACTGGTGGGCGTGAGATGGACACCCGCGAGGTGAACCGGCTGCGCATTGAGCGCAGCGCTGACATCGTCAGTCAACGCAAAGAGTTGGAGCGCGTCCAGCGGGACTTGGATCGAGCGATCCAAGCCATCCTAGACGGCGTGCCCGGCGCTCAGCTCAAGGACAAGATTGGTGGCCTTGAAGCCCGCAAGGCAGAGCTCACTGAGCTGCTGGTAAACGCTGAGGTGTTGTCCCGACACGAATCGGGCTTGACGCTCGGGGACGCGGCAGAAGCACCCCAGAGCGAGCAAATGGCCAAACGGCACACGAAGAGCAGCCCGCCATGGAAAGACGGTGACCCAATCACCGTCGCCACGCTGGAATGGTGCCTCGACCGGTTGGCCCATGAAATGCACCGCGCCACACGGTGGCGAGGTCTATCTTCCGATCTTCGAGCGGCTTGAGGCAGAGCTTGCTGCCCTAAAAGCGAAGGAAGCAATGCTAGAGCGCGCGCGTGTTCGGGCTGCACCGTTTATGCGGGCAAATTCTATTGGAAAATGAGCAGGACCGAGCCCCTACCCGCTCGCAGGCCAGTAGAGCGCTGGTGCCAAAAGGTTCGGGCAAGGCACGCCATTTGCAGGGCCAAGCCGTGGCGGATCGGACCGGCCCGGCGACTCTTCGAGAAAAAGAGTGCCGGGCCCTTTATTTGCGCGGCTTGCACAATATTTCGGCGAGCCAACGAAGCCGGTTGCTTGTTTCAGTGATGCGGATCCTTGGGGCGACACCTCACACGCGAGCCTCGCGCCATCCATCCGCGAGCCCCTGCTGTTAATCCAGCAGGGGCTTTGCTTTCGCATTTGCTCAGGCAAGCCCGATGCCTCTTTTTACCTACAAGCTCATTGATACGCATTTTGTTTCGGACTTCGGAGCGTATGATTTGCCTGGCGAAACGGAAGCCCAAATAGAGGCCATCAAACTCGCTCGCTCGATTCGCGAGACCCGACCAGAACTAATAGGCAAGGGGTACTCGATCTTTGTAATCGATGATGACGACGCCGCCATTTGTGCCATCCCGATCGACATCATTCTATGACGGTCATCCCCTGTAGCGTTGCGCAGCAATAGCCCTCGCCTTTTGGGCATTTATGCGCCCACCTCAGGACGGACGCACCTGTCAAAAGCGACAGGGTAGCCTGGCGCTCGTCATCTCACCCTCGGCTAAGCGCAGAATCGCGCTGCGGAAGCGCCGCTCCTGGAGACGGGGCTGTAAAGAGATCGTCGTGTGGTATCCACAACTAAAGATTCGGACGCCCGGTGCACTACGGCTTGTGCTCTCGCGTCGGTTGCGGTCTCATCATCCCTTTCGAGATAACGATTTTACCAGGCAAAACGTGATGCACGAGTCTCTTCTCACGGATATCAACGAATGGGCAGTAAGCGTAGAAATTCGAACGGAAGAATTGCGCGAAACTCATCGGGTCTTCGCTGCTGAAAATGGCGTGTTTCCAGTCGACGCCATTTTGCCCGCCGCTGATTTTGATCTTGCAACATTCTTGGGCGCTGCCTCTGCCTTAGCCGCCATGACGACCAAATTGCCCGTCAAGAACGGCGGGGCCTTCATTCCAAAGGCATACCTGGAGCCGCTGAGGGATCGCCTTAAAGAATTCGACTCCAGCCTTGAAGGGGCGAACTCGCAATTCCGCGCGGTCGCAGACCAAGGTGGTTTTGCATCGTTTGACGAACAAAACTTTGTCGTGACTACAAAGGCTGGCAACGGCATCACTCTTGCGAAGTCCATCCGAAATGCTTTCTCCCGAATGGATGCGGCCTACACTGCCTGGTATCAATTGCGGCTCGTTGTGCGAACGCCAAAGCTAAACGAATTGTCGGACATTCTGCGTTTGGGTGAAGCGCAGACAGGCAAGATCTCTGATCTCGCAGCAACAGCAGCCAAATACACTGATGGAATCAAATCTATTGGCGAGGAAATAAACAAATGGCACGAGAGTGCTGACGAAACTTTGTTGGAGATAAGCCGCATACTCAAGGCGGTACAGAGTGAGCGGAAGTCAATCGATGAGAACGCTGCAACTGCCGCAGCGAAACTAGCTGAGCTTACCACGATTGAAGCCAGTGCAGCTGAATTGTCGGCGTCAATCAGGGCACACAAATCGTCCTTCGATCAGTTCGACGAGGAAGCGAAGCTGCGAACCGCCGTTTTTGAGACCCAAAAGAGCCAATACGAGGAGTTAAAGAGCGATCTAACTGAAGCGCAACAAAGAGCAAACGGGTTAATTGACGACTCTGAGAACTTGCTGCGCGGCGCGACCAACGCGGGGCTCGCGGCCAGTTTCTCAAAATTGCAGAAAACAATTGGTTGGGAACTATTCTTCGCTCGCTGGTCGTTCTATCTAAGTATCACCCTTCTCATCATTCTAACACTCCCTATTGCCATCTACGTCTTCCCGGGGTTGCAGATCCTTTTGAAGTAGATCACCGGACTCTCGTTCGACCCCCTTCTGCCGAAGAGCATGGCCGACCATTCTTCCTTCGAGACCATCGCGCAAATCGCGGCACGAGCACTGCTGCTAGTTCCCGGAATATGGCTAGTACGCTTCACCGCGGCGCGCCATGAACGGCTCTTCCGCTTACGGGAGCACTACGCATTCAAGTATTCCGTTGCATCATCGGTTGAAGGGTTCAAGCAGCAAGCCCCCGAGATGAAGGACGCAATCGCCGCAGCGGCCTTCTTTGAGCTAACGTTCAACCCGGCTACCCGAATGGATGCTGGCTCTACCGAGGCTCGTTACCCCAATCCGATCATGGAGTGGGTGATGCAGAAGGTCCAGAAGAAGGCTGAATAAGTAGTCAGGAGACATTGGGTGAGCGAACGCAACGCAAACGACCGGCCGTCAATCTTCGACGCAGTCAAGCACCGTAGGGAGATTGGACAGATCGAGTTCAGCTATTTCCGCAGGCAAGCTATCGCTCGAATTCCAACCATTTGTAAATCAATCAAGCGCTTCGACAACCTGAAGTCCGGATTTTCGTTTTGAATTGATAAGGATGGTGGGGACGATCACCTGCAGATCAATTTTGGTAAGCGAAAAATGTGGGCGGCAGGATTGGACGGAGGCGTCGCGATCGAGAAAGGACCAAGTTTGGTCTATTCGATGAGCGGCATTGATGGGTCGGTCGCAACCGTTCTCTATCCTGCAACTTCGTCGCTTGGCCAGGTGAATGAAGACCATATCTTCCTTTGCGTGGGCCGGTACGGCGGCATCGATCTGCTCAATAGGCTTCGATCCGATCTGGAGGATCTAGTCGCCTATGCATTTGTTTCTAGTTTGGAGTTAGAACCCTCACTCCGTGACAAATTGAGGTTCTGGTGGCTTCGGAAGACTCGCCCGTAGTCGCTAGACAAGAAGTTCTTCCGTCCCCTGGCTCCAAATGCGATGATGGCATCGGCATCGAGATTCACGGTAACTTCGCTAATCATCGCGCTCTTGCGCCCGATAGGTCTACTGCTGGCCTATCTGCTCCTAGTGTACTTTGGATTCGCAAACCTTACGGACCATCTGCATTAGTCGGCCGCTAAACAAGCCCTTGGGCTAGGTTTCTTCGCTGACGTCGCCTTCGTCATCGGAATCGAAACGAAATGCGCCTTGCCGAGGGCCTGGAATGAACTCCAAGACCTCGGCTATTTTATACTCATTTTTGTAGTTTCCGGCCGAGGTCCGTTTTTCCGTGACGAGCATTCTCACGCGCCAGGTGTCTGCGAGTCCCAAGATGCCTCTCGACCGCACCTGATCAGCAATATCAGTATCGGAAATATCTACCGAGATAGTCTTATCACCGTACCGAAATCTTCAAACATGAGCCTTCGGCTCAAAGTCCGGGCGACTTACCTGAAGGTGGGCCACAATAGGCTGTGGATCAAAGGTTTCCTCCTCCGCTTCCTTCAATTGTGCTCGGCCGGAAATGATGGCGTCGGCATCCGGCTTAGTTATCAAAACCCCTCTTTCTGAGGACTGCGGATTGAACTGCAGAGTATCAATGCCCTGACGCTTCAGAGGCGAGACAACCTTTGCTGCGTATTCTCGAACTACCGGGTCTTCGCCAAGCAAAAACACGTTCTGGTTTACGATGACGCTGTTGCCGTCACCATCGCCCTTAAACCTGACCGCAACGGTCCCGTGGGAATCCGTGGTCGAGATGTGGTCCCATCGGTGGGCACAGGAGTGACACTCTCAACCTCCTTTCCCTTTCGCCGAGTAAGATACGCGAACAGGCCAACGGCAGTCGTTGGCACCCCTATCAAGCCGAGCCAGCCAGCGATGGTTTGAGCGTTCTTAAGGGCGTGCTCATCCGTCAAGAATGAGCCGATGGTGCTTAAAATGGATTGCACCAATTCCAGATTAACCTGGAAACACTTGTGCTCGAAATCCGATTGAACAATCAGGTTTACTTTTGAGGCATCACCATTGACTGCAAAATTTGCTCGTTTAATTAGCTCGCCAAGCGCCAAAAGAGCTGGCGCCAAGTCCGCGACATCCATCCCATGCTCGGAAAGCGCGGGTCCGTCGTATCGTAACTGAAATGCGACTTTCGACATGCATCAGCCCCCACTCAATCTTTCGCGGGCCGACCTTCTTTTTCATGCCAGCCAGCCAGCACAACGCAAGATGCCGCGTCTCCATCGCGATACTCGCGTGCGTAACGTTGGAAGTGATGGGTGATCTGTAGTTCCGCGGTTTCGATCAAGTTATCAAATGATTTGTAGGCGAGACGACCCCATAGCCATTCGCCGAACTGCGCCGGTCCAGTCGCAGCACCACGGCATTCAACCGACACAGGCGATGAGCCTTATTGAGATTCACATCGTCTGGAACCCCTTCGAAGTATGAAAGGCCGTCCGTCAGTAGGAATGCTGCGTCACCTCGAACGAAACCGTTTATTGCGCTCATGGCCGAACCTCCAGGCCGGCACGCAACTCGGCTTGAGCCGCTGCACCTTTACCTACCGCCATAGTGTCCGCAATCGCCCTAGCCGTATGCTTTATGATGGATTCGGTCGCGCGATCATAAGCGTCTGCGGCGCCATCTTTGCCCCGCTGCGGAAGTTTCGCTGCGTTGGGATCCGCGTCGTTGGCGGACGATAGGCGCGAGGCCGGCAGTGGAACGCTGCCAGGAAATTCGACCTTGGACTGCTGCTCAGCGGCAGCCTGCGGCATGTCGCGAGCGAGCTGTGCCTTGGCGCGAATTAGTTCCAGGCCGGCGACAATCTGAAGGTTCTCTGGCTTGCCCGAGTCGTTCAGATGCTCAATCGCGCGGGTAATCTGGTCAACGTCTTGCGGCAAGCTGCGCAAGTTCTTCTGTAGGATGTCGGCGGCGTCTGCCCACCTGTTGAACGTTTCCTGACCGCTACCAGGCTTGATGTTCTGGGATTCAACCGCCGTTTTTACAAGATCGTTGGCTTTCTCAATCAAATCATCCAACCACCCCCCAATATCAGCGGCAGTCGACTTGAACTGGGCAGCTAGTTGCGCGGAAGACTGTTTCCACGCTCGGTCGAATGCAGCAGCCTTGGCGACTGTGGCGCCATCAATAATGAGGCCGGCGGCATCAGCGCTCTGCGCGATAGCCTCAAATGATTTGCTTCCATTGCGGATGGCTTCAACCCAGCTTTCAGATAGGCCGAGCATCTGTGCTGCTTTTGTTTTCTCCGGAATGGATCCGAACTTGTTGATCAGATCTATGCCAATGGGCAAAAGCTGGTTTAGGGTGATAACCTGACCGTTGCGATCCTTGTACTTGATATTGTTCGCATCAAGCAGCTTCGTCAGGGAGTTTTCGTTCTCCTTGGCGTCCGCCAGAAGTGATGCGACCTTGCGCAGATCGTCAACGGAATCCTTGGAGGAGACGCCGCCCTGCCCGGCCGCAAACTGAATTTGTTGAAACCGCTCGGCCGTCAGGCCGGTAAATTCAGCGTTCTTCTGTAGATCGGCAAGCTCGCTGTTGACCTTGGTGAGCGCAGCAAGAAGCCGGCCGATCAGGCCCGTCACACGGCCGCGGCAACACCGAGCGAAGCGATTCGGCGTGCGTTGTGCGCTGCGTGCCCGGCGAACATCGGCGCGCATCGATCAGGCTCCAGCCGCCCGCCGTTGGGTTGAGACTCGCGAATGATTGTTCAATCCGCGATACAGCGCTATCCGCCATGTCGCCAGTTTGATTCAGATCGCTTTGGAATTGGTCCAGCTTCGCGCCGAGTTGAACTACTAAGTCGTTGGCCATTGTTATCCTATAGGTGAATGCGCGCTACGTAACGTCGTGCGGGTTTTCGTATCGCGCCTGGTGTGTTAGACCGCCCTCCTCACCATTGAAGGAGCGCGTTTTGGCTAAGAAGACCAAGAAGACTGTTCGCCGTGAGTGGACCAAGGAAGACATCAGAGAATTGAAGGCACACTCGAAGGCGCGGACGCCTGTTGTAAAAATTGCTAAGATGACTAAGCGAACTGAAGGCGCATTACGTCAGAAGGCGATTGTCCTGGGGATCGGGCTCGGGCATCAGCGGTGATATGAGGGAGCTAATAAGCTCCACTTCTTAGGAAGGTCGCGCCTCGCGCGTTCTACCGCATACGTCGACCGCAAATGCACCTCTGCGGCGTTTTCAAAGGAACACTTGGCCGGCCTTAGGCTTGAATCGGCGCCGGCTCGTCCCCGGAGTTGGCGGAGCGGCCCCGGCCCAAAACCCCTAGCCCCCTGCCAGCCGGGGCCGTCTCTCCGCACCGAGTAGTAGTATCGGAGTATGCGTATGCGTCAGTCGCCTTCGATTATCCCGCTGGATCGCCTCGACCGCGACATCTATTTGGTGCTGGAAGATTTCGGCGCGCGTGCAGGCTGTGCTTGGCGCGAGACAGACGAGCAGGACACCGACCGGGAAACGGTGCTGCGCGATTTGCTCTCCGGCCAATACGCCTATCCCGTCCGAATTGTCGCGTTCAACGCCATCGAGGGCTGGTCCCGCGATGCCACTGAGGACATTGCAGATGCGTTGGCCGAACGTGCTGCTCGGGAACGGTTGGACCTGACGTCAGCGCTCGAAGCCTTCGTCCAGGCTAACGCGAGCCGTCCTGTTGCATTGCAGCTCGCCTTGCCGCTGCGCGGCGCCGCTTGAGCACCGCGTGGTCGTCTCAGCCGATTCTTAGATTTTCCGCTGAGTCCTTGCCGCGATTGTTCACGACGTCAAAGCTGACTTTGGCGCCCTCTGCGAGGGAGGTGAAGCCGGCTTTCTCAACTGCCGAGATGTGAACGAAGACGTCCTTGCCACCAGAATCCGGCTGAATGAATCCATAACCCTTCGTCGGGTTGAACCACTTAACTGTCCCCATAGCCACTTTGAATTCTCCATTTTCTAAAAAACAAAACTAGTGCCTGAATTTCGACGAAAGAAAGGCTGTTGCCGCGCCATCGATCTTGCGCCACGCTTTGCCCGTGGATGGTTGCCAAGCTAGCCAGCCGCGCGCGTCAGGCGGCGGCTCAGTGAGGTCGGGCGGAAGATTGTGAAGTTGGGTCATCTAATCTCGTCCGCCCACCGCTTCAGCACCTTGATCCGGATACCCTCCGCATCGACCCGCGTTTCTTGCGCGAAGGCGCCCACAAGTGCACCAACCGTTACACTACCGAACGTTCCTGCATCCGGTCGGCTAAGCTTTGCGGAGTACTGCTCTTCCAACAGACGCAGTCCGTCCTCAGGAAAGCGCATCTCCGCTGAGCCGTCCACGCGCGGCTGGATGTACTGTTTGACCGCCCTTCCGTTAAAGAGGTCGTGGTCGAGGTGACATTCGGTGACGTGAATTAACGGGCCAGCTTCGGCCGACAAGCCCGCTAGCACGACGTCGCATCGGCCAGACAGAATATGGCCTACTGCCCTACCTCGGTCGACGCATGTCCTAGCGAGATTCGGCATTGCGTCGGAGAGCGAACGAAGGTCGACAAATGGAGTTTCAATCAACAACGCCGATAACAGCGTCGGCATGATTGAAATGCCCGTGATCCTAAGCACCGCGTTGTACTCAGGCAGAATCGTAACCTTCGTGCCGATGCCGGCAAGTTTGCCGGTCGCCGGATCGTGCCATGCGCCATTGCTAAAAACGGCATGCGTCCGCAGATTTGAAAGCGTTGATCGCAGTCATTCGTCGTCTCCCTCGTCGTCCTCGGCATGTTCGTCGATTTCTACGATTTCCGCTTCGCCGCAGTAGCTAGAAGTGATTCCGGCGACCGCTAACGCAGTCGTCGCGATGGCTGTGAAAATTGGCATCGATATCTCCGTTTAAGGCAGGGACGCACGGATGCATTTGCTCGAAATGCAACCTCTAACGCCCCATAATTTGAATTGCAGATGCGCGTGAAATGGGGGGCCGCCAGTATTTGAGCCGCGAAGCCAGAGAGATCCGACCCAGCCCTCCCCATGGGGCCAGCCGCACCATCATTTTAAGATCCCACGCTTCCGCTGCGCTGCTTCGATGCGGCGTCGGGCTGCGTCGTGGTTCGCGGTCGCGCAATGAGGCGGTTGTGGTTGGATAGGCTGGAAATGCGGTCAATGTCAGCTCGAACAGATCAACATCTGTAATGGTTCTGAGCGGCAGTCGGTCGCCACCATCGTCCCATTTCTCTGCACGCACTCGAAATCCGAAGCTGCAGCCGCGGCAATCTTGCCGGCCAACCGTCCGAGCGCCGTTTGGCCTTCAGGAGTCGTCGGATCGATCGTCAGCGAAAAGTACAAGCCAGCACTGTTCTCTTGCAGCCAAAGCGTCTTCGCAGCCGTCCTTCCCAATACGCGACCGCTGTCATGGTCGAGCAGCATGACTACGTCAGGCCGCTCCTTCAGGGTTCTAGTGAAGGCTCCCCTAGCAATGCGCTCCCGGAATTCGCCGCCGATCAACGTTTCGTCGCCGAATACCACAGCGAATCCCGTGATCACGTTATCAGCCACGCGCTTTTGCCTCCGCAGCGGCGAGCCTCGCCTCACGCTTGCCCAGCTTTGAATTCGCCCGTAGTTCGCGTGCGATCTCGATTGGATCCGTGTTGGCGTAAGCCTCGGCCTTGCCTGGCAGTTTGATGCGCCGCCGCTCCCTCGAACGCGACCGCTTCTCGGTGGCTCGTTCAAACATTGTGACCGGCCTCCCTCACTTCCTTCAGAAAGTGGAAAACCTGGCCCTGCCCACGGTCGCCGAGAAAGAACGGACGGACTGGTCCCAAGTAACCGACGCGCACGTCCTCGCGTTCCAGATCGTCCAGCAGCGCGTCATGCTCCTCGCGAGCGGCCTCCAAGGCCCGCGCGGCCTCGCACACTGCAGTCAGGCGTCGTTGGTATTCCTGGCGTACGGTAACGCATACCGTTTTACTGGCTACGTCTCGTGCCTCAGCAGTACGTCGGAACAATACCTCCCGGGCGTCCTCGATGTGTGCCATTTCGGTCGCGACTTCGCGCAGCTGGCGCGACAGCTCGGCGACGCTGGTGCCTTCCTTCGGACCACCAAGCAATTCTGCGACTGCAGGCGCAATGTATTTGCCACCAGCCGCTTTAGCCGCTGCAATTTCACCGAGTAGCTTCGACCGCTGGGTGTTGAGTTCGGAATATCTCTGCTCCAACCCCATCCGTTTTGCGATCAAGTCAGCGTATGCGCTGTCCGCCTCCGCAAGGCTGGGAACGCGGTATTCGTCATTGGTTTTCTTTTTCAACGGAGCCATCAGGCTGCGACCTTTCCAAAAATGTCATCAAGAATATCGGCCACAGCAGCAACCGGGATCGTAGTCGCTGTTCTGTGCCCATCGTTTGCGCCCGATTGGCGGAAGCGCACCACGTTGCCGCCTTGCCGCTCGATCACGATTTCCGGCCACGACCGCACGAAGGTGAGGAATGAACGCCGCGCTTCGGTATCGCCGCCCCGGGCCTTCTCGACCTCGACCGCAATCGCAGTCGCCTCATCGCGCGTGATAGAGTCGGGCGTATCGTCAGCGATACGAACGCCAGCCGGCGTCAATGCTCCGTAGATCTCGACGGACTGTTCTGCCTGGCGAAGCTTTGGCGAGGTTGCGACGGCCATAATCAAGCGGAGGACGTCGTCCTCGCTCAATTCAGGAGACCGTGCGGGGCCGCCAGACGAGATCTTCCCGGCCTCACTAAGGCGCCGGGCAATATGTTTGACTCGCGCTGGGTCGAATCCGAGGGAGTCGACTGCGGCGAGCACGTCGGCGAGTTTCGCCACGTTTTCTTCTCCTCAGTGGAAAGTGTCGATTATGGTGGGGTGAAAAAGCCGCATGGCGGCTTCGCGGCTCAAGGCCGAAAAAAGTAGGCGACGCCGGTTGTGGGGCCGGCGCGCCAAAGTCTGCACGTCAGGTCGGGATCAACATCCCTACATGTCAATATGGTCCCACTTGAAGGCAGGGACGCGCGTCTACGAAAAAGCAGGCTGCTAGTTCAGAAACTTCACAGCGATATGGCGCGCATCACGCCATACAACCGAGCAATCAATATCCAGGCCAGTACTTGGAACGCGCAGGCCGAAAGCCGCGGGCACGAAAGGCGCGTTATCGATCTGGACTATGGCAGAGCAATTCGTGAGGTGGCGGACCTTGCACCGCCGAGGACTGCCGTCGACCAAGATCTGCGCAGCATAGACATTGCGTCGCCGCTCGTTTGCCACGTCTCGCCGTCCCCCCGCTTATAAACGCGGGGGATGTTGATCGGCGATTCCAGTCTCAAATGAGGCTGGACCATGGTTTCATTGTTAGGCTGCCAGCTTTTTCTCCATCGAAGCCAACGCAGCCAAAGCATTGTCTTGAGCGCGCACAGCCCTCCTCTCTCCTGCCTTGCCATCGCCCCAGCCGTTCGCGGCACCAATCTCGCGCGCGGTCAGACCGTCTAAGCTGGCTTCCAATACCGCGAGATGATCGCCGAGCGCAGCGGCAACGTGTGGCGCGTCTAGCGTGGAAATAAGGGCGTCCTCCGGGCCACACGCCGGTCCATCGAAGCTGCCCTTGGTCGCGCGGTATTGTTGCGGTGCTGCCGATATCCCAGAAACTCTGCGCCGCGAGCAATACCCGTCTGACAGCGTTCAGCGGGCGCAAGGCCAGCGTTGTTTCGAGCCGCGGTGAACGGGGCGCGAGAGCCCAGACCAGCACGGTCTATCTCAACTCTGCGATTATCATTACACGCACACAGGGCCTGCGCCCAATGGGCCGCCCGAAACCGGCTGTAATCCTCGCCTTCGGAGCCGCGCTCCACATAACTTGACCGCTCCGGAATCCGCCACTGCCGCGGATACTAAGGTGCCGCTCATTGTCGGCCTGCCGCTCCTCATCGGTCTTGCGCGGCGGCCTCCTTTGGATTGCCTGAATAGCTCCGTCATTGGTCGCCACTTGCCATCGCTGCCAAGCCACTCGCGCGCCTCCCAGCGGATGTTGCGCCGGGCCGCCGCGTCCAACTCTGCGGGCGTGATTGGGCCGTAATCGCCACGCGTCTTGATTGCATCCTTCACAGCAATCCGTATCTGCTCGCGGGGGCTCGGCCGGATCTCCACGACCCGGTCAACCTGGGCGCTGCCGACCTCGTTGTCATTAGCGGCGAACCATGCCGTAGGTGCGTGCGGAGCGGCGTAGTCTTGCAAGCGGCGCAAATCGGAGCGCCGGTCCGCGCGGGCAAGGCGGGCTTCGAGCGGGGTGTGCTTCATAGGAATCTCTTCTTGACGTGCTGATCTGGTCATTTGCTGGCTCGTGGGGTGGCCGCTAGCTCGGCTGCACCCTGGAAAATAATTTGAAAACCTGCGGGATGACGCGTGCGAGGGGGCGGCCGGTAGTTGGCGGCCCCGGTCGGAAGGATTGCGGTGGCCCCCCTGCCCCGATAGCCGCGCGATGCTCACGCCTCTTCGTCGTATTCGTACTCAACGTCCATCCAGGCCGGCCAGTCGTCCGGCTGCGTTACCGATGGTGGGACCGGCTCTGGTGGCGTCGCTGGCTCGGGCTCATCTGGTGGCGGATTTTCGTCGGGCAAATACCAAAACACCAACTCGCCCTTCTCCTCAGTGACGCCGATTATACGGCCGACCCAATCCTTGATCGGGTTGCCTTTGCCGAAGGCTGCTCGCGCAATTTCCTGTTTCAGGTAATAGTCCGGCGCATCATCTGCGGATTGCGTGTTGGCTTTCAAAACATGAAGACGCCGCGTGAATTCATGCCTGTCCTCGGATCGGAAAGTGAACGTCTCGAACCAATCTGCAAACGGGCTGCCCTCATCGGCATAGTCCACGATCGTATATCGCTTGATTTTGCTGCCGATGCTGGTGCTGGCCGGTTTGTTGGCTTTCAGTTTGCTGCGCTCAACCTTGATGAAGCCCTTCGGCGCGTCCTCATCGTAGCGTTCATCGTTCAGCCATCGCGCCAGGGTGAAGCGCGGCGCGTCGGGCTTGCCTTATGCAGCCCACGACGCCTGCCATGCCTTGGCAGCGTCTATGACGGCAGCCCGGTCTACCTGGGCCGGGAGAGTGCATCCCATATCTTACGCGCCTCCTTCTTGCCCTTGGCATGGGCGTAGGCCCGCCATAGGGCTTCAAAGGTTGGCTCTGCTTGGGAGGCCGGCAACTCTTCCACCGCCGACCCGCGCGCTGGGGTGGCCGCCAGGCCATCCCCGAGCAGCGGCGCCGTAGGCGGGCGGGTGTCATTCATCCTATCATGTAAGTCGGCCTGTAGGCCGTCCACATGTAGGACGGATTCGGTTACGCCAGCATGACCACTAAGGCCCCTAGCGGTCACGTCAGCATGACCACTAGAGGTCCTGTGCGCAGGACCGCTAGGGAAATCGCCGGCAGTGGTAACGCCAGCATGACCACTAGCGCTCTCGGCTACTTGGTCGAAGTGTAGATTGTATTCGGTGGGCCTGACACCGGAGCCTTTGCGCGCAACGCTAAAAGGACCGTTTTCGCAAAGCCGGCGCAATGACACGATGACATTTTGGCGGGCAGCCCCGGTCGCCTTCTCCAGATAACGAAGGCTAGTTCGGCTGTTGCCGAACTTTGAATAATAGTTGTCAATGACCTCGTATGCGACCGACTTGTCTAGGCCGGTTGCCCAATCGGAACGCTGTACAAGGCCTAGCAACTTCCACTGATACTTCAGGGAATCCGGTGTGTGTTTTTTTATCGCTTGTCACTGGCGACACGGCCCCCATTCTCCCAAGCGGCATCGGCTAGAAGGCGAGCATAGTCGCCCTTGAACGTACAGAACCGCTCACCTCGCGGCCAGGCGAGAACACAAAGCGCTTGCCGTCCGGCGCTAGCGCCAGCTTCAGGCCATTATCCGAAGTCCGTCTACGACCTCAGCGTCAAATATCGCGACGTCACGAAACCGCCCGCCGCCACGGTTGGCGACAGGCCGCAGGTTTATAATGTTCATGTTTGCTCTCAGGTAAGGCTAGCCGCGTATTGCGGTTTGGGTTGGAAGAAAAAATCGTCGCCCATCCGACATAGCGAAAAGCCACGTCTGTCCATGTCTGCGATCGTCATCGCTAGCCTTTTGTCCAGATCCGTTAGGTGAGCATCCGACTGAACGCGAGATGCCCAAGCACGACGAGCGGCGCGATTGCCCATGAAGGTCTCCCCAGGTTGGTGGTTGAACCGGTGATGACTAGTGGGCTTCCGCGGACCCGTTTGCTAAACGGGCACCCCAAAATCTGCTGGAGCCAGGAAGCCAAGCCTGGCCCGGTAAAGGACGGCGCGCTGGAACGTTTGTTGCCGCGGCGCGTCCTTGAGATATCGATCCAGTTGCTTGTGGGTCGACCGATGGACACAGTAGCTGCCTATGCGATCTCGGCCTTTATCGTCGGCTTTGGCATCGGGATCTTCATTGCCGGCCTAAACTCTGGCGCGCCGGCTTTGTGGGCCTGCGTCGCCCTGATACCCGTCGCGATCGGGCTCCTCAGCCTTTTCGGTCCCAAATAACAAATCCATCTCGAAAAAAACGGCCCCAGCCGTCTTGGCAGCGACTGGGACCGTTGGGACTACTCCGGGCCACGGGGGGCATGGAGCCGGAGCACAGCACCAATCCAGTCGCTTGCCGGTCGTTCCTGGGCTGTCCGCGGGATTGAGGCCGCCCAACTCAGGCGGCCTTACTTCTACGTGTTCCGCTTATAAATACACGCTTGGGGAACAAATGCTGACCTATTTAATTTCCACGGGTGTTCTTATCCGGAGAACTACGGGGATACACAACTTAAAGGCGATTTATTTGGTTGTGCGATTGTGTCTTGGACCCGAGGGACCGCCCCAGCCGCGCCCAGCCCGGTTAGGCAATCACCGAATTTACCTATGGGAAACAAAGGCTGGAAAACTGCCTAACCTTGGCATCAAGCTGTTGAATTGCTTGATTTCTATCAGTCCTGCTGGGATCGCCAGCAATTTCAACAGCATCACGGTTTCTCGCTGCTGAAATGCATGTTGCGCCTGATGCTGACGAAAACCCTTGAATTCCAGGCTGTCCCGCTCTGTCCCGTCTAGTTGACGCAACACGGACGCTCACGGCGCTTCTTGATCTGTCGCGTGAGCGCTCTCCCGCCGCCCCTCACCGGCGGGCGATTGGCGCTTTAGCTAAACCGACTGTTGGGAGTTCGTCCGAACGCAATCTTGGGCGCTGACGAGCAAGTTCATCAGGTCGTCCCTATCAAAAGCATTGTCGGCCGGCCGCTTCCGAGTGTTTTCCGGTAGAGACCTCTTCGACTTATGTGAGGACAGCGAGCAGCCCGGCCAACGTCGTCGGCACGCTTGTGGCGAGTTCGTGCCTGACTTCGGCTTCTCGATCGCTGAACGTTTCTTCCTTCTCCGGATCGGGATCGAGTGTCCCCGGCACCAGGTCGCGAATTGCTGCCGAGTAGTCTGCACTCGCTTTCTTTATGAGCCTCGATAGCGTCGATGATCGGGTCTGCCGCCGCTTTCGACGAATAGGATGTTCCGCCGGGCAACATGACGCCGCGAGCCCACAGATCAAAAAACTTGGGTCGCCGAACAGGACCCAATAGATCGACTGGCCATGGGCATGTAAGAATTTCGCAGCGTGGTGAAATTCTTCCGTGTCCTCATCTTCGTCTCTAAAACTAGGCCCCCGGACATGCCGACGAAAGTAGGCCGCAGCGCGATCTGCACTCAAGGTCCAGCCCGGCCGGATATGGCGTGTTCGGAGCACGTCGACAACTTGCTCCATACGTTCCAAGACCGCCTTGTGATCGGTCGCAATCTCCGACGTCCTCGGCGCCGACTCCTGCGGTGCGGCAACGGCTGGCGCTGCGGCGATGGCTGCTGACGAGACGAGCATATTCATGAAGAGCCTCTTGCTCAGAGTTGGTGATCCAGTCCCGTTCAACGAGTCTCCGAACATGCTTCCGAGTTCGGTGCACTCCCCGATGGGCTGGGATGCGCCGCGCTGGCTGGTTAGAATCACGATCTGACCGCACGATTGATCGGCGCCTCTGGCGCCTCCCTTGCGCCTCTGAGCGGCCTTAGGATTCTGCACAATAAGCGCCTGCGCTTTCTGTCCCCACTCGGGGAATTCACGACAACAAACGATCCCTCTCCGTCCCAAGGCCGCGACGCCTCTTCCCGTCTGGAGTGTTCCTGCCGTTGATGGTCGCCGCCAGGGAGAAGCCAGCTTCGAGGCGGGCCATAAACCCGTCTGGATTCTTCAAACCCATTGCACCCTCTCCTAAGCGCAGAATTGCGCTGCAGAAGTGCGCGCCTGAGTCGGGGCGACAGAGTGACCGGGTTGCTTTCGCGGCTCTGGTCGGCTTGAATGCAAAGACTATAAAGGCTCAGCCGGGTGGCGGAAAAACCGACAGACAAGGCAGTTCAGGTATTATACGAAGTCGTACTTGAAATGCTTCAAGAGACGGGCGCTGTTATTCGCGCCAATTCTTTGGCGAAAGACTCCGCGCTGTCGATCGACACTCGCAAAGAAATATTGTCCCAAATTGAAAAGTATGATCTTCCCCCGAAAACGTAGACGGGTTTAGGCGGCTTTTAGCTCCATCTCGATCGGGGCGATATACCCGAGGGCGGAATAGAGCCTGGTTCGGTTGTAGAAGCCCTCGATGAAGGCGAAGATATCGCGCTGGGCCTCGGCGCGGGTCTTGTAATCGCGATGATGGACGAGCTCGGTCTTCAAGGTATGGAAGAAGCTTTCCATCGGGGCGTTGTCGTTAGCAATCGGCCTTGCGGCTCATCGATGGGGTGATGCCGGCGCCCGTGAGAGCATTGCGATAGGCGTGTAAGGCATATTGGGCGGATTCAAACGGTCGTCGCAACACCAATTGTTTTCACTCATGACAGTAATTCGTCAAGCGCTTCTGCCGGCGTTTTCCAGCCCAGTGTCTTTCTAGGTCGGGCGTTGAGGGCCGCCGCTACAGCGGATATCTCGTCGGCGCTGTGGATGCTCAGGTCTGTGCCTTTCGGAAAGTACTGCCGCAGCAACCCGTTGGTGTTCTCGTTAGTGCCGCGCTGCCAATGGCTTTGCGGGTCGAAGAAGTAGACTTGGATGCCCGCATCGATCTTGAGGCGGTCTGCTGAGCCATTTCGGCTCCTTGATCCCAAGTCAGCGTGCGACATAGTTCTTCGGGCAAAGTGATGATGGTGCGCGAGATCGCGTCACGCACGGCTTCCGCCCCGTGTCCCGTAAGCGCAAGTCCGTTCTTCTTGCGTGGAGCTTCCGCCATGCCCCGCTAATCGGCGAAGGTGCAATAGCATTGTGAAGCGCGTCGTGCGTTCGACCAACGTGCCGATCGCCGAGCTGCCAAGACCGAGAATGAGGTCTTCCTCCCAATGTCCCGGCGCTGCTCGATCGGCCGCTTCAGCGGGGCGGTCACTGATCATGATCGCCGGCGAGACGAAGTTCTTGCCTCGCCTGCGTACGCGCGCCCTGGGCACGCGCAACACGCGCCCGGTTCGCAAGCAGGCCGTCAGCTCGCTGCGTAGTACACCGCGGCCCTGTACGAAGAGAGCCTGATAGATGGCTTCGTGGCTGATGCGCATCGTCTTGTCGTCCGGGAAGTCGATCGGCAAGCGTCGGGCAATCTGCTCAGGGCTCCATGCTATGCCGCGGATGCGAGTTCGACCTGCATATGATCGCGCATGGCCGAGCCGACGATCTTCCGGCTGAAGAGATCCATGACGGCCGCCAGATACAACGAACCCTCAGCGGTCGGGATGTAGGTGATATCGGCGAGCCAGACCCGGTTCGGGCACTGGCGATGGCCATCCAGCAGCAACGGCCGCAGGCCGGATTGATCCACCACTCCGATCGCGGTGTGCAAGGCGGATTTAAACGGTCGTCGCAACACCGCGAAGTTGGAGGTTGCGATGAAAGTTGTAATTCGACGTTCGGCGCGGTCAGGCGCGAGCGCCATTGCCAGGCCGGCCGTCTGTGGCCGGACGCGATGAACAGAATAGATTTTGGAAGGCGATTGCCACGGGGCAGAGCAGCGAAGATGCTGCACTTGAGGCCGGCTTATCGCAACCTGTCGGAAGCAGATTGTTCCGAAAGGCAGGCGGCATGCCACCAGCGATGTTCAGATCTTCGGCCAAACCTCTCTCCGGGCGCTACCTTTCATTGGCTGAACGCGAGGAAATCGCCCTTCTAAAGGTGCAGGGCCGTTCCATACGGGAGATTAGGCGCCGCTTGGGACGGGCTGCTTCGACGGTCTCCCGGTGAATTGCGGCGGAACGCGGCCACCCGCGGCGGCGGGTTGGATTATCGGGCCACAACTGCCCAATGGCATGCAGACCGATCTGCCCGCCGGCCCAAGTCGACCAAGCTTGCGCTCAACGCAACCTTGCGCGCTTATGTGGCGGAGAGACTTGCCGGCGGCGTTGTAGCCCCGAGCGGAGCTTATATTCCGGGCCCCGCCGTTCGGTGGAACGGCCGCCGGCATGTGCCGGCGAAAGGATCGACGATGGGCCAAGGCTGCGGCGGTGAAGTCGCGTGCGATCAGGTTCGGCGCGATCGGCAGATTCTGACGACACTGTGGTGCGGACCCGACGTGGCGGCGCCATGATCGCCCGAATGCCATGCCGCCGCATCAACCTTTCGATCCGGCCGCGGCTGGCACCACGTCCCTGCGTCCGCAGGAGAGCATGGACCCGGGGACTGCCGTAGCGCTCGCCGCTCTCGCGATGGACCTGCTGGATCTCGGCCAGCAGCGCAGAATTGGAGGTTGCGCGGGTGCTCTCCGGGCGTTCGCGCCAAGCGTAATAGCCGGCCGTCCGCGTGATGATCCCAGTCTCACACCGGGAGCAGTGCGGGCGCGGCGCGCTAGCGAAAGTCTCACAGGCATCCCACCCGAACCGGTTGCACTCACGCGGCGCCCCTAAAAGAGCGCGTATGCGTGCAGCGATTTTCCGGGCCTCCTTCGGCCCGAGATTGGGTTTCACGCAACGAGTATGTCCACCATTGCCTGAGCCTCGGCGACATTAGATGTGGCGGCTTCGCGGTCTAATGGGCTCAGAGACTGATCGGCCGCGCGGGCCTGATTGGCTGCAAGCACCGCAAGCGCTTGCGACCGCAGGGACGTGATGTGCCGCTCGAATATGTGCATCCGTTGGCCCGTACTGCTCTATGGGTTTGCGCCACAAACTTCGGTGGCCAGCCCGTCCTCGAAGACTGAGGCTGGCCACCTTTGCTCCCGAGAGGCTCAAATTCTCAAGGGGTGCGATCAAGGAGTATCGTGAGACCTACCGGAAAGCACCTACCAGCACCGGTGGGTTGCCGCATCCCCGCGTGCCTCTCATAGTAAAACCCTCGACCTGCGACTGTTCGAGCTGGCTCTTCATACCAGTAACCGCCGTGCCTAGGACCGAAGTGGTAGCGGCAATCCAAGCATTCACGGACTACGTCCCGTGGGCCAAGCCATACACCGGAAGACACGTACGGGCCACAGCGAACTGAAGAACAGCTGGCCGATTGGCGATCCCAGGTTGAAGTTATCGGCTCAAAAATGGACGCGGTGGCGGATTGCTCTCTCTCGACCTTATCCGAGTTCGAGGCGCTCAGGCGCTCAGGCGCTCAGGCGCGAGATGGGGACAGATTTTCCCGCAACGCCACCCGCTTTACTTAACCGTGTAGCGGACGCATTTGGGAACGTTAGCGGCCACGTGACTCGGCGCTTTGAAGTGGACCGATAAAGCGCTGTCCCTGCCACGTGCCGCTAACTTATCAGCTTCAAGCGGGGGCAAGAAGCTGACAGGGGTGTATTCTCAGGACGAATGCCCTAGAGCAACTACCAAAACAAGGCGGTGACTTGGCGATCAGTCTCAGGTGGCAGGCCTTGCGGGCGAGACTCGGCGCTGTTCGGTTGCGTTGGATCAGACGCTGTCCCTGCCCCGCCCGCACTACCATTTGAAGTTAGCGGGAACATGACTCGGCGCTGACCGTTCTGGTGCATTGCGCTGTCCCTGCCACTCGCCACTAACTTCAAAGGCGTTTTACGCGGACTACCTTTCCGAAAGCTGACAAGACGGGCGGCTATAGATGGCCGTCACGCTGCGGGCCTGCTCAGAATCTCACGTAATATGTTTTGTGAACAAACCATGGATTTGTCAAAACACTGTTGCTAACCGCTGGTATTGAGCCGATGACCGGATCGGGCTGGAGGTAACGCCCCAAGGGATGGCATCGGCAGCTGGCTGATCTGCCGGTTGGAGTCGTTGTTGGGCATTGGTCTTCCCGCGCGGCCCCTACCCAACCGTTGCCAATACTTTCAGCCCATAGACGGCCGAGGCTGCGCCGCCCCCTATGGTGCGCAAGCCGAACGACACATGATGGTAGCCGTCCGTTCCCGCCTTCTGGGTCGCGAGGCCAGAGGCTGGGATGCGGTACATCGCTCCTTGAGGATTGACGTCCCAGTTATCTCCGACCGCGCCGTCAAAGAAGATCGCGAAACCGCACGCGCCCGCATTTGTAGAGTTTTGTCACTGTCCCGGTGATTTTAGCGTCAATGACCTCATCGGCCAAAGCGACGAACTCAGCCTTGAAGACTGTCTTCTCAGTGTAGGCGCCCGCTCCGGTGTCCGTGGACACTCCGTCTATCGCACCCGTGACGCCCCGGCAGCCGCCGGTTGAACCACGAGGCAACGAGCGGTTTGCGCCGCTGTGTCCGCAAATGCTGGGCCAGTGATGACGCGCGCCATGCCGACCAGCGACCGCGTACCATCGCCGCTCTTGATCTCGGTGCCTTTGTTGCCGGCCCTCGTCGATGTCGCGTGAGCGGGCGTTGACGCTTCAAGCGTCATCGTGCCGGAATTCATATAAGCGCAAATGAGATAAGTCGTGCCCGGCATCAGGCCGGTTGCCGCAAGCGAAACGCCCGCCTCTGGAACGATCTGCGGAGCGCCTGCGATCGTTAGAAGATTTCCATTCCAAGGCGCCAGCACCAGGTTTCCGCCGGACAGTGTCAATCGGCACTGTCCATAGGTCTGCGGCACGCCGAGATTGTCCCTCGCCGTTGCTGCGTTCGCTACTTCCGATAGGTTGTTGTCGCCGGTCATAACGCGGCGCCATGAGCCCCCATGTGCCTGCGACGCAAACGCGCACATATGTTTCGCCGGGAGATTAACACGCGTGGCCAATGCTTGATGTATGTGCTTGCTCCGAACGCTTCTACCGTCAGATACCAGAAGTCACTTGCGGCCGGGGTGTTTGTTCCGGTCGAGTCCGATGAATAATAAGTGCCGGGAGCAACAACGGCATTGAAATCTTGCGACGCGCCTAACTGGACGGTTTGTTTGATACCGAGATTGCTGCGCGCCGTCGCCGCTGTTGCAGTTAGTTCAGACAGGTTGTTCGCGCTCGTCAGATCGCCGGCCCCGAACTGACCGGCAACATTGAAATCCCAATCTACCAGCGTGCCACTGCCGCTGATCTTGTCGACATTGATGGCGACGCACCATCATAGTAGGTCGCAACGCCTTCCGTCCACTTGGTTGTATCGCCATTCGACGTCGCCCGAACGCGCGCGCCGATCTGATAGGCCAGACCGGCCTGGCTGGCGAGATCCTTACTCCCCGTGCCGATCGTGCGTGGCGAGGTCGACGTTCCGCCATAGCCCTTTGCCGGCGCACCGCTCTGAAAGTGCCGTCAATGTAAATTCCTTGCTGCTCTATGGGAGCCATTTGCCATCGATTTTCCACCTGACTTTGCCGGTGGATGGTTGGAAGGCAATCCAGCCGCGTTCGTCCGGTGGCGGGCCCAACGACATCTTCATGCCACCGATGAATGATCCGCGTGCTGATGCCGCTTGCGGCAACGTAGTCTCGCCCGGCGATATCACGCTGAGTTTCCAACACGGTGATGGCGTGTCCCTCAAGTTTTGCCGGTGCGGTGGCCAATGCCGATCGTATCTTTTGCTCGTCCGCCTCGGTATTGCTGGGGCACGGACTAAAGCCGCGCAGAAACTCAAATGCTCGCCATGGCTCCAGGTGCTCGCTACCGGCCTCCAGTGACGTAATCCGAAAACCGGACGGGCCATGCTGTTCCGAAATTCCCGCGACCGACACCTCGAATGGACTCGCCGCGCCCATTGCGTCCATCCGGTCGTTCAGCTCCATTAGCGTTGGACCAACCGTCTGCTTAAACTCGGCAAACCCGCCTGCGGTCATCGTCGATAGAGCGAGCCCGACCGCCTGGAAAACGACGAACGCCTCCGCTCGAACCGTCGCCGCAGCCCGAAACTGAGGGAGCAAGATCGCCCTGTTGCAGATCGCGGTAATCGTTTGATCTGCCGTATTCCAGACTAGCGCGTCTGAAACGAGATGCGCACCGTCTGAGGCGACGATGAGGTTAGCTGCCGACATTATCAAACTCCTTGAATTGAAAGTTGACTGTCCGTGCGGCACTCACATGGAACGAACCGCCAATGGCGATGCCCGCGCCGATAACCGTGCCGGCTATGGCTGGGAGGGCAAGCGCGCTCGCAATTGCACCGCCCAACGGACGAGCAACGCCGCTACCGCGACAAGCGCAACCAGCCCAATAGCCTGCTTCGCACCGCCGTTGCCTCCCGACTTCGCCAATCACGACGCAGCACCGCCTCGCCGTTCATCTCAAGGATGGTCGGAAAACCTTTCTTGAACTGCCAGCCATACTTGCGGCCACGCGTAGCCCAATCAGAGCGGCGCAGGAAGGCTGTCACGGTCTCGCGCGGCAGCGCGTCTCGCGCGCGACCTCGGCGCGTGGCATCACGACATGCAGAACTGGCCGGCGGGTGTCGACGACGTTATTGCTAGTCGTCATGTCCGACTCTTCTTTCGGAGTTGCGCCTGCAGTTCGAGCACGACCTCCATCGGTTCACGGTCGCAGCCTCAATCGTGGCTGACGATCTAGCGGACTGGCGGCAAACTTGCTGCGGCCCAGCGCAGCAGCCAGGGCGTTCTTTAGGTTGCTCAGTTCGTACGGGTCGTGCGGGCCGCGCTGCAGTTCTATACCCCTCCGGAATAGCACCACTGCCTCAGGCGTGATGTGCACACGATGCACAAGCGCCGTTTCGGCGTTGGTGATTTCGCCCGAAACTTCTGCCCGGCGCATTCGGAGGTGGGGCGCAGCATCCTCCGGATCCCCAAGGAGACGCGGAACTCCAGCAGAGGCGGTGACTTCGGCTGCTCGGCGAACCTCTTGTCTAGATCGTCAGCTTCCTTTCGGAGGCCGGAAAGAAGGGCGCTGAGTTCAGCCTGTTTGGCAAAGAGCGCCGCGTATCCGGCTCGAGTCCAGAAGCGTCGGGAAGACAAATGCGTCGGCGGGTTTCTTTTTCAAAATTGCCATTAAAATAGATCCTTATGAGATTTGCAAAAACCTCACCCTTGACGAGGCCAGCGATGCTATACGGGGCCTGTTGATGCGACGCGAGTGCGCCGGGCAACACGAAACGTGTTACACTGTCTTCCGGCCTATGTGCTGAAAGCTCGCGCCAGCCATGCACGAACTCGAAACGATGGCCGCGGATGTCGTCGACGGCTTCGGGCGCCCGGCCGACGGCGATCTCGGATTTCAAATCCAGAAATTCGAGCGCCGAGCGCGGAATGCTGTCGGGTGCATCGGTCGACAAGACCGCGCCGCCTGGCGTCATGGCGGAATAGGCGCGTGCGTGCTCCGCCGCCTCGTGCAATTTCGGAGCCGACATCAGCGTGGCAAGCAGGGGGCCGGCGTCGCGTTGAGCAAGTTCTGGTGCGTAGCCAGGACCACCGAGTGGTAGCAGATCGGCTTCTTGCAGCCGCCGAGCGACGCTATAGCCGCGCGATCGGCGAAAGCCAATGGTTCGCTCGATGCGTCGAGCACGCTATCTAGCGTGGCCAATTGGCCATCCTCCATAAATGTCAAGTTGCGAATGTTGGTGGAAATAATAAGCCGATTGGCGGCTTCACGGCTCAAGAGGTGGCGACGCCGGTTGGGTGGCCGGCGCGCCAAAGTTTTGCACGTCACGTCGAGATAAGCACATAAATACGGTCCCACCGGCGCGCGGGGACGCGTGTCCAGAAAGAAAGTTGGCGGTTAGTTCAGAATGTCACACCAAGGCGGTGTGCATCACGCCAAACTACCGTGCATATCGTATCGACGTCCGCGCTTGGAACGCGCAGGCCGAAGGCTGCGGGCACGAAAGGCGCGTTAGGAGTCTGGACGACCGCCGAGGACGCGGTGAGGTGGCGGACCTTGCAGCGCAGCGGGCTACCATCAATCAAGATCTGTCCGGTGCAAACGTTGCTTTTCCGCTCGCTCACCACGTCTCGCCGCTCCCCAATATAGCGCTATGGAGGTATTGATCCAAAATTGGGCCGGACCGTGGTGATGCCACGCCGCGTGCCTTTCCTCCATGGCCGATAGCGCAGCCAGTGCAGCATCCTGCGCGGCGACCGCCCGTTCGGCCTGCTTTCGGAAGGCCCCGGCGGTCGGCGGCAATCTCGCGTGCTGTCAAACGGTCTAAGCTGGCTTCCAACACTTCGCGATGCTCTCCCAGGGCAGCAGCAACGTGCGGCGCGTCCATCGCCGCGACAAGCGCGTATTCATGGCCGCTCGCAGGGCCAACGAATGAGCGCGGCGTCGCGGTCGCATTGCGGTGCTGACGATAACCCATGAACTCGGCGCCTGGGGCAACCCCATCCTGGACAAGGCTCAGTAAAGGTGCAAGGCCAGCATTACTCCGAGCTGCGATGAACGACGCGCGAGAGCCATACCCGCGCGGTCTATTTCGAGTCGACGATTGTCGTTGCAGAATGCCATCGTAGCGGCCCAGCGCGCGGCTCGCGTGCGGGTATAGTCCTCGCCCAACGGCTGCGAAGGCTGTTGCACGTCTGGGGCCAGGCGGCGCAGCGTGCGCGTTAACCCCTGGGAGTTGCGGGATTGCAAGCTCACGCGCTGCGAACCGACGCCCATGGCGATCCCCAAGGCTTGCGCTGCCTCGCTCAGATGCCGGTTGATGGCCTCAGCGCGTGGCATGCCGCCGGTCATGGAGCTGATCAGCAGCGGCGGGCGCATGGTCTTGCCCAGCAGCGAGGCGCGCAGGTCGATTTGCGTCAGGTCCACCCGGGCAATGCGCAGTGCTCCCAGCCGGCTGCGACCGTGGCCGGGGCCACTCGCCGATCCAGCACTCCTTGCGCCGGCCCAGGGCGGTGTCGCTCCTGCTCGCTCCATCCCATCGGACGACGGCGTTGCGTCGGATCGGACCGCGGCAGCGCGCACGCCGCCGCCTCCCGCGCGTTCAGGCCGGCGCATGCTGGCCTCCCCCCGCAGGGTCGCTGCGGTAGCGGCTGGCCGAGGTCTGGTAGTACTGCGCGCGGATGGCCGCCATGGCCTCGATCAACGGTCCCCACGGCGCCGGAAAGCGTTCTTCCGCCATCACCCGGTGCAGCATGCGCGTATAGCCGGCCAGCTCGTCGTTGAGGAACTCTACCACAGGCATAGCTGGATAGCGCTGCAGCAGCAGGATCGCCGCGTTGTCGGCCTCGCCGGCCCACCTGTCCTTGTCGCGTCCATGCAGATCGTTCTGCAGGCGCCCTATCGCGGAGATGAGCCGCAGGACCTGGCGAAAGGCCGGACGCGCGCGCAAGGTCGCCATGTCCAGCCCCCACAGCAACGACAGGCAACAGAACACGTTCGCGTAGGCGATCGAATCGATGCCGTTGTGCAGGTACTCGGCGTAGGACCAGCGTTCCGCCCCTACCGCCTGCGCGTGTCCGGCGCGCAGCGCCGCGCAGTAGCACCGGGTATCCTCGAGAAGCTGAGCATAGTCGCGACGATCGTAGGCGAGCGCGGCCAGGGAGGCGCGCAGCACAGCGCAGCCCTCGAATCCGGGGAGCGCGCACGGCTCGCCCTGCCCCAGCGCCTGTTCCACCGCGGCGACCTGCTCCGGCGCGATCAGGCCAAGGTCGTTGCAATCGTCGAGCCAGAACAGCAGCGCCAGTTCGCGATAGAACGCCACGATCAGCGTTTCGTCCTGCGGATCGCGACCGGTGCGGGCGCTGGTGTCGCGCAGGCTCGGGTGGATGCGCTGCAGGATGTACTGGCCGCCCCTGACCGCTTCCACGGCATGATCGTCGGCGAACCCGGTCAGGGAACGCCCCCACTCCAGCACCTGCTGCAGCGCGCGTTCGGTCTGGATCACGGCGCCGCTCCTGCTCCCTCGGCCAGGACGCGCCGCCCCCAACGATGCGCCAGCCACAACCCGGCGAGTTCGGCCACGCGCACGACCCGAGTGGGGCAATACAGTTCCTTGCCGATCCACAGCGGCGTCTGCGGCAATGCATGCGCCGCATGGCGGGCGAGCATCCACTCCAGCGCACGCGCCACCACCTGCGCGATGCGCCGGCGCTCTGTCGCCTCTTCGCTCCAGTCCATCACGTGTAACGCGAACAGCGCATAAGCGGTTTCCTCGAACGTGGACGCGCGACCGGCGCCCCAGCCGCCGTCGTCACGCTGCGCCTGCAGCAGCGCCGACAGCGCACGCTCGTCGCGCCACTGGGGCTTGCCTTGCGCCAGCGCAGCGACCGCATGCGCGGTGGGATACAGCCACGAAACGTGCCATTTTTCGTTGTCCCATAGACCGTGCGGGTTGCGATTGGCCTCGACGTACGCGCTGGTGCCCGCGGCGGGCTTTCCCAAGAGTCGCAACGCATGCAGGGCATGGATGTTGGTCGACACCGAGGCATTGCGCTCGCCGGGGAAGGTGACGAACAGCTCGCCGATTTCGAAACTGCGCAACGCATCGACCGCCGGGGCGCGGCCTGCAAGGTGAAGGACGCACAACGCAACGGCGGTGTCGTCCGCATCGGCCGCGAAGTGCAAGGCGGGGCCCAGGCCGCGCACGCCCAGACGGGCGTCGAGCTGCGCGACGATCACGCGGACCGCCTCGGCGAGCGCGGGATGCGCGAACAGCCCGGCCAGATGCAGGGTGTACAGCGACCAACATGGCTCGAACACATTGATCGGCCAGACGTTGGGGACGACACCTTCGATGCCGCTGCGCGTCGCCCGTGATGCCATCTCCAGATACGCGTCGACGCGCCATATCTGCGGCGTGCGCCCCCGTGTCATGGCATGCGCACGCCAGGCGGCAGTGGCCGCCGGACTGATGCCGATGCTGCCGTCGTCATCCGGGCATGCGGTGGTCGGCGACGTCCCCCAGGCTTCCCAGGAGTGCAGCAACGGATGGCCGCTCGGCAACATCGCCACCGCCCCTAGCTTGACCAGGCGCGCTTGACGCAACGGCAACAGCGCTGGATGGCGCGGAAGCGCTAAGCCACCCAGCAAGGATGCGGCCTCACCGCAAAATTGTGGCAGGATCAGCTCCGCGCCGATGGGCGCGTCTTCCGGCACCGCATGCGCGTAGGGATCGGGTTGGCGCTGGAGGAACTGCGTTGCAGCTTGGACCGCGTCGGCAGCACCAGGAACAGGATCACGCTGCAATGCCAGTAACGCCGCCCACGTGGGCGCATGGCGGAACAGCGGGAAGTCCGCGCTTCCCCACCCGCCGTCGGCCTGTTGCTGCGCGATGAGCCACGCGTATGCGTCCTGCCGACCGGCGACGTTGCCGTGGAAGCGCAGCGCTTGCGCCGTGTCGTAGACAGACGGACCGACGCTGCCGCCATCGCTCATTTCGCTCAGCAGGCCGCGCAAGTCGGAAAGGATCTGTTCGGACAGCGCGTTCACGCGGGATGTTCCTTTTGCACACGGTCGACGAGAACCAAAATTGGGCAGACGCCGCGCATGCCGCCGCAGGCCCGTCGCATAGGCAGCGCCGGACGGCCACCGTGCTTCGGCGCGGCGACCCGATGCTGGCGCCGGTCCGCCGCATAGGCTTGCGCACAGCGCGCCGCGGCAGGCAACCGCTGCAATAAACGCCGCGGACTCATCGCAGCGGCACAGGGTGACACCGGCGCGCTCATGCGCATGGCGCGTGCCTGAACAGATACGCGTTGGCCCGCTGTAGGAGTTGCGCCAACCGTTCCGTACGCGGCCCCAGCGGCGCGATGGCCTCCCCGGCATTGCGCAACAGATCCAGCGCGAACTGACGTGCTGCCTGCACTCCCATGATCGACGCGCAGGTCGGCTTCTGCGCCGCCGCGTCCTTGCCGGGGGTCTTGCCCAGCGTTGCGGTATCCGCTGTCACGTCGAGAATGTCGTCGATCACCTGCAACGCCAAGCCGAAACAGGCGCTGTAGTGATCGAGCGCACAGTACAGCGCAGCGTGCGCGGCATCCTCCGCGATAACGCATAGCGCGCCCATGCGAACGGACGCGCGCACTAACGCTCCGCTCTTCATCCGGTGCATCTCCACGATCTTGTCCAGCTCGACGTGCTTTCCAACCAGCGACAGATCCATGGCCTGCCCGCCTGCGGCACCCTCGGCTGACACTGCCTGTGCCAGTTCGCGCACGAGCGCGATACGGTTGTCGCCCGGCGCATCCAGGCTCGCCAAGGTCAGGAAGGCGTGCGCCTGCAGCGCATCGCCGACCAGGATCGCAGTAGCTTCGCCGAACTTGACGTGCACGGTCGGAAGGCCGCGGCGAAGCACGTCGTCGTCCATCGCGGGCAGATCGTCGTGGACCAGGGTACAGGCGTGCATCATCTCGATGGCGGCGCCCACGTCGTCAAGCATGTGCGCCGGCGTGTCGGCCAGTGCGCCGGCAGCCAGACAGAGCAAGGCGCGGTTGCGCTTCCCGCCATGCAACGTGGCGTAGCGCATCGCCGCCATCAGCTCGGCCTCATGTTCGGCGCGGAGAAGACGCGCCAGCACGTGTTCGACCCGCTTTGCGCCGTCCTGCATCCAGATCTCGGGCAGCAGCCCGCCGGATGCGCCGCGCGCCTGAGCGCCCAATTCGCCTAGCGCGGAATCACCAGTTCTGTCGTTCTGTGGCGTGGAACCGGTCTGCATGTTCTTCATGTCCTTGTCCCCGACAGGCGAGCCGCCGCGGTGTTGTCGGCGTCGCACCGTGCGCGCGGGCCGAGTGCAGCAATGCCGCGCGTCGCCGGCGCCGCTGCCTCGTCACAGGGGCATGCGATGCCAGCTCAGGAGAATCCGATGCGGATAGTCATGGACGGATGTGCGGTCGGGTAATAGCGCTGGCCTCTTTCGACGCCGCTCAGCAACCGCGGCCGCGCCCCGGCCTCGTGCATGGTCAGCGCCAAGGCGATGCAGAACTGCACCAGTTCCAGGCATGCCAGGTGGTAGCCGATGCAGACGTGTGGGCCGGTACCGAACTGCAGCATGTCCGCCGGCCGGATCGGCTCGGTGCGTTGCAACCACCGCGCCAGGCGAAACTGATCAGGCGCGTCGTGCAGCAGCGCCGAGGTGGAGAAATGAAGCAGCGGGATGCACAGATCGGTGCCCGCAGGAATGCGCCGTTGGCCGAGTCGCAATTCACCAAGTGCGCGACGCACCAGGAGCGGCGTCGGTGGATGCACGCGCAGCGTCTCGCGGAACAGCGCCTCGGCGACCGGACACTGCGCCAGGTCCGCGTGCCGGGTCGGCACCGCGCCCACGCGTTGCGCCTCCTCGACCAGGGCGTCCCACAGCCCAGGCTGCCGCGCCAGCTCGATCACCATCCAGGCCATCGTTGAGGCGGTGGTGTCGTGGCCACCAAGCAGCAGCAAGCGGATATTGGCGACCAGGACCTCATCGGCGAGCGCATCGTCGCTGCAATCGAAGGCGCTCACCATGTCGTTGATCAACCCGGTGCGCGCGGCATGTTCACGCGCATCGCGGACGAACTCGCGCAACCGCGCATCGATCCAGTCGCGGGCGGAGCGGCCGCGCCGCAAAGGCAGTCCGGGCAGGTCGACCGGGGGCGCGACGATCAACTGCAGCAGTTGCCGGTACTTGCGATGCCATTCCGGCAGGTCCTGCGCGGGGATTCCCATGAGGCTGAAGATGAGCTTGAGCATCAGATCGCCGGTTTCGCGCAGGATGGTTATGTCGCCGCGGTCGCGCCACCTCTGCACCCGCGCCCGGATGACGGGCGCGAACAGCTCGCCGATGCCGGCCTGGGTCAGCCCCATAGGCAGGAACGCCGCCTGGATCGCATCGCGCGCCTGCCGGTGCGCGCCGCCATCCTGGGCGACCAACGTTCCGCCAAACAATTCGGGCGCGATCTCTTCGATCAGCGCTGAGGACACGTCCTTGTGCCGGAGCAGTGCGAACGCATCCGGATCCAGACTGGTCACCATGTGTCCGGCAGGGCCGAAGTCCAGCCAGAACTGGCGGCCCAGCGTCCGTTCCGCGCGCCGCAGCAGGCGCGGCAGGTCGCAGACGACGGCGGGAAGATGCCCGACCAAGGGGAAAGCGCCGGGCACGACCGGGATGTCGTACCGCAGCCGATGCCGACGGTTCAGCGGGTTGAGCAGCATGCCCATTAGCATCGCGCCGACGCGGCCGCTTCGGCGGTCTCGCCGGAAGGCCGCGCGGCGCGGCTGTTGCCACCGTCGGCGTACGTCGGCACATGCGCCAGCATGCCGCCGTCGATGCACACGACCTGGCCGGTGATGAACGCTGCATCGTCGGAGAGCAGGAACGCCACCAGCGCGGCCACGTCCTCGGGGCGGCCGACGCGCGGCAGGAGCTGGTGCCGGCGCAGATGCCGTTGCATGCACTCGTCCAGCTTGGCGAGGAGACGCTCGGTCATGATGAGACCCGGCGCAACCGCGTTGCAGCGGATCTGCGCATGACCGTACTGGGTGGCGAGCGAGGCCGATAGCATGTTCATCGCCGCCTTCGAGCTGGCGTAGGACGTCAGCGCGGTGTCACCGCTGAGCCCCTGGCACGACGACATGTTGACGATCGCGCCACCGCCGCGGGCGATCATCCGTGGAATGGCCTGCCGGCAGCAGAGCAACGTGCCGCGCAGATTGGTTGCCATGGTCTGGTCCCAGACCGCCAGGTCCAGGTCGAGGATCGCGCGGTCGCGCGGAGTCAGATGCATGGCGCCCGCGTTGTTCACGAGCAGGTCGACCGCACTGAAGTGCCGCTCCGCCGTCTCGAACAGCGCTGCCACCGCCTGCGCCTCGGCGATGTCGATGGCCAGGGTCAGCGCGTGGCCCGCCTCGGCCGCGATTTGCGCGGTGCAGGCCATGGCCGCCGAGCCATCGATGTCGGCGACCACCACTCTGCCGCCCTCGCGCGCGATGGCGAGGGCGCATGCCTTGCCGATACCGGCCCCGGCGCCGGTCACCACGGCCACCTTGCCCTCAAACCGTCCCATGATGTCCTCCTGGATTGCGTTGGTCTCTCGCGGCATGCTGCTCCGCCTCCGCCTGAGAAGGCGCACTGTCGGCGCTGGCGCGCTCGTCATCGCTAGCTTCGCTTTCGATGACCCGGATGGCGGCGACCGGGCACTGCCTGGCCGCGAGCCGCACGGCGGCGTGCAGCGCCTGCGGGACTGTCGCCCCGCACACTTCGGCCACGCCGTCCGGTTTGCGCTGGCGAAAGGTGCCCGGTAGCGTCAGCACGCACTGCCCGCTGGTCCCGCACAGATCCTGGTCGACCACGACGCACATCTCAGCCCTCTGCGCACGCAGCCGCACCGGCAGCGCGCGGAACGTCCTAAGGAACGCGGAGGGCTCCCGGGTCGGCTGCTCGGCCAATGCCAGGGTGGGGAAGCGCGCCTGAATCCGCGGCAAGCTCTCGGCCAACTGTACCCGGGCCAGTTGCGCACCGAGGCAGAAGTGGATGCCGTGGCCGAAGCTCAGCATGATCTTCCCGTCGGTCGACATGCCAGGACTGGTGCCGTAGAACCGCGCGGGATCGAAGCGGTCGGGATCGGCGAAGGCGTCGGGGTCGCGATTGCCGGACGCGATCAGCACGCGCACGTCCGCGTTCTTCGGGATCACCACGCCGCCCAATTCGATGTCGCGCTGCGCGATACGCGGAATGGAGCTGAACATTGCGGGCGCGTCGCAGCGCAGGACTTCTTCGACGAATGCCTTCACCTCCATGGCGTCTCCCTGCAGCCAGTGCCGCTGTTCGGGATACGCAAGCATCGCCAGGACCGCATGGTCGATGGTCGCAGCCGTAGTGGCGAAGCCGCCCAGCAGCATGCCCCACAACATGCTGATCAACTCCGCGTCCGACAGCGTGTCGGCATCATCGTCGTGTGCGCCGACCAGCATTGACACAATGTCGTGGCGGGCATCGGTGCGCTTGCGCAGTATGAGATCGCCGAAGTAGGCCTTCACTCTGGCACTGGCCGCGTCCGCTGCGGCGAGCTCGGGATCGCTGGCGTGCGGGCTCAGGCCTTCCAGAATGGCGCCGATGCCGGCGGCGAGCCCGAACATGTCGTCCTGGGGCATGCCAAACAGTTCGGCGAAGACCAGCATGGGCAAGGCCAGCGCGAATTCCCGATGCAGGTCCACGGCCTCCCCGCGCTCCAGCGCGGGTGCCATGCCGTCAAGGCGTGCCTCGACGATGCGCACGATGCTCGGCCGCAGATTGTCGATCTGGCGCATGGTGAAATCGCGCGAGATCAGCCGACGCAGACGCGTATGCGTTGGTGGGTCCTTCATCGCTAGCGTGGAGGCCAGCAGATCGAGCGACAGGCTGGTCGCCGCATGCGGAAAATAGCGCGCCAGTTCGCCTGGCGCCGGTCCCCGAAACGCATCGCCCGTGGCCTTGAGCGCCCAGTAGATGTCGGTGTGGCGGGTCAACAGAAAGAGGCCCGACGCCGCGCGATGCACCGGATCGTGCTCGCGCAACCACCGCATGAACGGATACGGGTCGTGGATGCACGCCGGCGACGCCAGTTCGGCGAAGGCGTCCCGGCATGCTGCCGTTGTTTCTTGCACGTCCATCTTGGTTACCTGTTGGCTGGCTGATCTGACCGGTGCGCGGCAGGCGCGCCGGCAAATCGCGGAGACGATCGCGATCCCCCAGCGGCGTCCGCACCTCACCAGAGCACCGGGAACTCCTCGAACCCGCCAGTGATGATCTCCTTGCGCAACTTCAGTTTTTCGGGCGCCACGGCCAGGCGCAGCGCGGGAAAGCGCTGGAAGATCGAACCGAACACCGCCTTGAGTTCCAGCCTGGCCAGCGGCCCGCCGATGCAGGAGTGCGGCCCGTAGGAGAACGCCAGGTGCGGCTTTTCCTGGCGTCCGATGTCGAAGATTTCCGGGTCGTCGAAATGGCGCGGATCGAACGACGTTGCCGGCAGGCCGATGAGCACCTTGCTCTCCGCGGGAATATGCACGCCCGCGACGGTCACGTCGGTCCTCGGATAGCGCATGATGCCGTCCCAGCCCGCGCCCGGCGGGTACATGCGAAGGATTTCCTCCACCGCCTTGTCCACCAGGGACGGATCGCCGACCAAGCGTTCGCGCTGTTGCGGATGGCGGAACATGGCCAGCAGGCCGCATTCGATCTGCGCGACGGTGCTCTCGTGCCCCGCCACCAGCATGCCGGCCGCCAGGCCGATCGCTTCTTCCTCGGTCGCCTCGCGCTGGTCGACCGCCGCGAGCAGATCCGTCAGCAGGTTGTCGCCCGGATCCTGGCGCTTGTCCCGCATCTTGCAGCGAATGTAGGCGCGCAGTTCTTCCCAGGCCAAGCGCGATGCGCTGCGCGGGCCGCTTTCATGCTGGTGCGTCATCACCTCATCGGACAGCCGGGCGAAAAAGGCGTGATCCTCGTAGAGCACGCCCATCAGCGCGCTGATGACCATGGCCGGAAGCGGAAAGGAGAGGTGGCGCCGCAAGTCGGCGGGCTGGCGCTGGGCCGCCAGGTTGTCGAACAACTGCGCAGCGATCGCCTCGACATGCGGCGCCAGCAGCTTCACCCTGCGGCTGCTGAAGGCCGGCGCCACGAGCGTGCGTAACCGGGCATGCTCGCCCCCCTCGTGCGAGACCAGCCACCCCGGCGAACCGAGAATTACCGAATCCGGGGTGAACGCCGTCGGCGGCATTCCCGCCGGCCGGAACGCTGCGTCGGACAGCGCCGCCTTGGCCTCGTCGTAGCCAGTCACCCACCAGCCTTCATGCCCTGACGGGAAACGCACGCGGTGGATCGGACCGTTGGCGCGTATCGCCAACATCTCGGGCGAGGGCTCAATGTGATCGACGCGCCACATCGGCAGCGTGGGTGGGGGTTGTTCGGACACGGTGGCACTTCACTCTCTAAGCGATGAAAGGGCGGAAGCTGCCCGCAGGCGCTGCGGGCAGCGGCTTCACGTGCGCTTGCGTTCACTTCTGTTCGTCGATGATGATCGGCGGGGAAGGCGGCCGAATCCTAGGGCCTCAAGTCGGCTTTAGCCATCTACCGAATCTTGTAGTAGCTCCCGTGAGCTAAACGCCTGGTGGTTCAAAAAATATGCGGAAAACTCTCTCGCCACGCGCTACCATACGAAACCTATTTCGGTGGGTATCCGCCTATGTTGGTTGGCTACATGCGCGTGTCGCCGGACTCAGACCGTCAGAACACGACTGCAGCGCGATGCGCTGCTCGCCGCCAGCATTGATCCCCGCCCCTGTTCGAGGATCACGCCTCGGGCGAAGGATGACCGCACCGGCTTGGCGCGGGCGCTCGCTGTCGCACCTGATCGCGATCGTGAGCTCGCTCGGACAATCGAGTGGCGTTCCGCTCCCTGAACGAGAACCTGGACACCACGACGCGCCCGGGCGAATTCCTGTTCCAGGTGCGGCGCGCTCGCGCAGTATGAGCGCGCTTTGATCCAGGAGCGCGTTGCAAGCCACTCGCGCACGTTCACGTTGCCACGTACGCCAAATTCGCGAAGCACATTCTCGTCGATCAAATACGCGGTCACGGAATCCGGCGCGGCGCAACCTCGCCCGTACGGCTTCGTCATCGAACCCAAGGTCCGCTAGCTCGCCAGCACCCGATACAGACTCAGGGGGACAGGCACTCTCGCTCGGGATACGCCTTGGCCTGTTCGGCCGCGGCCTCAACCTAATCGCGCGTCAGCGATGGAAAATCGTCGACAATCTCCTCGGCGATTGCACACGGGCGAGGGCGACCACCACGTAGACGAGAATCTTGGTGTTTTACATGGGTTCGTTACGATCACCTCCGACTTGTACCCATCGGCGGCGTTCATCGAAACGATGAAGACGGCTTTTGAGGCCGGCCGCGACATTGCCGAGATCAACGACTAGATCGCCAAACGCGACTCGGTGCGCGTAAGGAGAGCTGCCGGATCGCCTCATACAGGCACCGCCGGGGTGAGATCTCTAAAGGTCCATGAATGCCTAGCTCAGCCCGCAGGAGAATAGCTACGGAAACACCAACCCAACAGCAGCTCGACGGATTGAAGCGGCTGAGTGAAATCGCCGGGTCCCAGGTAACTTCGAAATCGTCACGTCAAAAGAGGAAGCAGAGAACCTCTACGGGAACGACTAAGATTGGCAGTTTTCTAGCCTATTGACTTGGGTTTATCTCGACGACCGCCAGCGGAGAGCCTCCATGTACATACCACTCCACTTTCGAGACGACGACATCGAGAACATTCGAGCAACAATCCGCTGCGCCCGATTGGCCAACCTGGTCACAGCGACATCAGATGGGCCAATTGCGACGCTTCTTCCGCTCTTCCTCGATGAGCGCGAAGGCGAACACGGTGCGCTGTACGGGCACCTGGCGAAGGGCAATCCGCAATGGCGCACGGCCCCGATCGGAGAAGCTCTGGCGATCTTTACTGGCGCAGAGGCTTACGTGACGCCATCCTGGTTTCCCAGCAAGCGACAAGCTGAACGTGTGGTGCCGACGTGGAACTACATCGCGGTCCACGCCCATGGGCCGATTGAGTTCTTCGAGGATCCCACTCGCCTGCTTGAGATTGTAACGCGTCTGACGAATATCCATGAGACGTCACGTGCGACGCCCTGGGCCGTCAGCGATGCTCCCGCGGATTTCATCGCCGCCCAGTTGCGTGAAATCGTCGGCGTGCGCATCCGGATCACCACGGTCGAAGGCAAACGCAAAATGAGCCAAAACCGCCCCGCGCCTGATCGCATTGGTATCGCCGCCGGGACTGGCAGCGAGCAAACTGGCACGGGACCAGGAAGTTGCAGCTCTTATCTTGGTTCAGGACTGAGACGATGATGTCCATGACCCGCCAACAGCGCCGCTCGACGGAGGGCGATCTTACATCTACAGCTCTCACAGACTTCAGCGGTCGGGCCATCAATTACCTCGCGAAATTCACGAACGGAACAGTCCGGCTTGCCGCACTGGTTGACACTTGTCATTATCCTGACAGAGGCACAATCTCGTGTCAGGCCCAGAACAACGCGCACATAGTAAGCGTTGAGACTTTCGAAAGCCCATTCGGCTTTGTGACTTTCCCGGCACCGCCTGGGATGGCCATTGCTGAAACAAATTGATTACCGCACGATGACGTGCCCCAGGTTCACGCATGAAATTCGCCATTGTCGCACAATACTCGATGACGCCAGTGCGGTGTTGCAAACCGTCAAAGCTATGTTGAGCGGCTTCAGCCGCGCGATCATCAATATGGATAGGTTTCGAGAGGAGTTTGAGCTCCCTTTCTCCATTCTTTTCCGCAACCTGGATATGTCGAAAAATGAAATTGAGCTCATGCATGGCAAGGATGGCGCCATTTTTCACGACACCTACGAGGCGCGCTCCTGCTGTCCATCGCTAATTGACATTCGAAGGGGTGAGTCGGTGATCGAGTTCTTTCGTCACTCGGCCCAACCACTGGCTCAGTTCGAGTACTCGCGCCAAATGCCACCGTTCGATCGCTGCCCATTGTCGAGTACATGTTTGTCTTCCGCTTGGCACGATGCTTGCTGAAGATGATCTGCTCCAATGGGCGAGGAAGAACTGCAAGGGCTTGGAAAAGCAAGATGAGCACAAACGCTTTAATTGGCGTCATTCCGAGCACCGATGTTGTGAAGCGTGCAGCGCGCATCGGTGCGGAAGTCAAAAATGTCAAGCTATCAGGCGAACTACCGGATCACACGATCGCCGCGATCAACAGCCTATTGCTCGAGCACAAGGTGATCTTCTTCCGCAATCAAGGACATCTCAATGACGCCGAGCAGGAGCGCTTTGCCGCTCGTCTCGGAAAGGTAGTGCCACATCCGATGCTCCGTGCTACCAAGGGGATGGCGTCGCTGCTCGAACTGGACTCCACGCGCGGCGGCGGTCGCGCCGACGTTTGGCATGCGGATGGAACCTTCGCCGACGCCTATCCTAAGATTTTGGTGCTGCGGGCCGTTGTAATGCCAACGTTCGGAGGCGACACCCTGTGGTCGAACACAGCTGCCGCTTATCTTGGTTTGCCGCCGCCGCTACAAAGGCTTGCCGAGGGCCTGTGGGCCGTTCACAGCAACGTCTTCGATTACGCCGGGATCGCGCGTGTCCGCGAGGTCGACAAGAAACACTTTGACGAGGTGTTCACCAGAACGGTTTTTGAGACCGAGCATCCCGTCGTACGCGTCCATCCCGAAACAGGCGAGCGGACGTTAGTGCTCGGCGCCTTGGTGAAGCACTTTGTTGGGATCCCCAAATACGACGGACAAAAGCTGTTCGATCTGCTCCAGTCTCACATCACCGCGCCCGAAAACACTGTGCGCTGGAACTGGTTAGAGGGCGATATTGCGATATGGGATAACCGCGCAACGCAGCATTACGCAGTCAACGATTACGGGGACCAGCATCGCGTCGTACGTCGGGCCACGATCGAGGGCGACGTGCCTGTCAGCGTCGGTGGCCGACGCAGTGTAACGCGGCTGAAGGTGACCAAATAATTGCACGTCGACGCCAGCGCTCTCGCGTCTGAAAATGAGAAAACCTGGTAATCGGAATTGTTTCGGCAGACGCGGGAACACACTTTCCGACACGATATCTCAGCTCTTAGCGCCAACTCGGCAGCGCCCAGGTTTGATCTACGCAACTATTTTGGCGACAAGCAACCGCTTCGGAAAACCTTGAGCGTCACTGTCCTTCCTCAGCGGCAGGAACGTGGCCTTGACGTTTCAGTTTAGAAAATCCTCGATCTGTGGCCATAAAGCGCGCCAACATGGGGGCGATGAGTTTAGTCGGATCGACCACTTGACCACCCTGACGCTTAAGCGCTTCTGCATATGCAATGAGATCACGATGCACGGCCGCAGGCAACTCCGTACTCACTTTGACGGGCTTTTCGTCTGGAAGCTCTCCTATTTTGAGTCTTGGCATGTTGTCAGCCTCTATACGGCGTAAGTATGAGGTCACGATTGACAAGAACACGAACAGGGAAGCCCGGTCGTACGGTCAAAGTAGGCTGGATGTTGAGACTGCGTCGAACCACCTGCTGTCCAGTTTGATTTAGTGAGTCGGAGGCGCCGTGTCGCAATGCCTGGATGATCGCGCTGTCGTTGCTATTTGTGTCCGAACCTGCCCCTAGTTCGGTACCGACCGCCAGAAACGTCGATAGTGCCGCAGCCTTAAACAGCTCGCCCCAGTGATTGTCGGCCTGGTCTTCGAGGCCGGCGTATCCTGCGGTGTCAGCGCCAGGCTGCCGCTCGAGAACGATTGAACGTCCATTCGGCATGATCAGCCGTGTCCAGACGAGCAGGACACGGGACTGGCCGAAGGTGACCTGACTATCGTACATACCAATTAGACGCGCTCCCTGAGGCACAAGCAGAAAACGGCCGGTCGGCGTGTCATAGACGTTCTCGGTTACCTGCGCTGTGACCTGCCCTGGAAGGTCTGATCGGATCCCGGTGATCAGAGCTCCCGGAATGACCGTTCCAGCCTGCACGACATATGGTGAAGCTGGCCTCGTGATACGGTCAGGACTTACAGTGCGACGATCCACAGAGGCGTTCACGAAGGCAAGCTTGCGGTCCTGACCGTTTTGCGCAGATCCATCGTCGCCGGTGCTCGTTGCGTTCGGCGGCACGACGCGCTCGCTGCCAGCAGCGGCGGACGGACGCAATTCTCGTCCATTGGTCGAAGCGAACAGATGACTGATCCGAGCTGCTTCGGTCTCCTGGTCCCTCCGCTGCTGGTCTGGATCAGCGCCGCTCGTCGGCAACTGGCCTTGAGCGGCAAGGATCGGTCGACCGAGGTCGCCGGGAAGCGGCGGACCTAGCTGCGGAACTGTTTGGCGTGGAACGCCAGCATAATCCTTCGGCAGGGTCGTAATGCCGTCGGCAACATTGTGATGGTCGGTACTGTAAAGCTCATCGGCCACCTGGTTTCGGGATCGATTGTTCTGTAGCGACCATAGCACCGCTCCGCCGATGACAAGCAGGGCAACCGCGCTGCCGCCGGCCAGGACCTTCCGCGACAATCGTGTCACGCGCGGATGCTCCGCTCTCAGGCGGAAGCTCCCGGACCTGTCCTCTAGTGTCGCCGGCGGGACAGACTGCTCGTGATCGTTTCCATTCCCGCTGTTCATGACGACGGCCTCCCGTCCGTCCTGACAATCCTGACCTTCTGCTGGTGCTCACCGCCGAGCCGGAGTTCGGCGGCTGCAAAGAGCCGATCCACGATCAGCACACTGCCGTAGGCGCGGTAGTTGACGAGTTCGGTTTTGCCGTCCGGGCCAATCACAAAGAGTGGAGGCATCTCGCCCTGCACAATGCCCTGCGGGAATTCGACATAGACCTTACGGCCATCGTCATATGCGCCGAGCGGCCGCCACGGAGGACTGTCCCCTTCGATGGCGTAGCGGGAGATACGCTGCGCCGGATCCGGAAGAACGGGTTTCAGAGCGACTGAACGGGATCTTTCGCGCGCTGCTTCCGGATAGTACCAGGCAACAGACGGCATGTATGGCCGCTCCCGGGAGCGGAGTTCGATAAGGTAGGTGCGCCGGTCGGTATTGACGACTAGGTTGGTCTCGATGGACGCGCGGGTCGGCTTGACCAGGATGTGGACGCGTCGCGTGTCGCCGTTCCCGCTCTCAGTATCGCCTACGACCCAGCGAACGGTATCTCCGGCCGCGATCGGCCCTGATCCCGTCAACTGCTCTCCCTCCTCGAGCGCGATATCCGTGATCTGCCCCGGTGCGGCGTAAACCTGATAGAGTGCTCCAGGACTGTAGGCGTAAATCTGCGCTGCGTTGAAATACCCCCGCTTGCGCGGTTCGACCCGGGCTGCGCTGTTTGCGGTCTCAACCCGGCTCACGGGCTCAGCGTCTTCCTTCCCTCCCGACTTGCCGCCCAGAGCCGGCTTCCAGAGAGGCGGAACGTGAAGCGGTCGCGATCTGTCGTCGAGAGCCACTGGCGTCGCCGGCAGCGGAGGAACCTCAGCGTCATAGCTGATCTCCGGCGGTATATAAGTCGCGCACCCGCCGAGCGCCGATGAACAGAGCAAGAGCACGGACAGAAGCGCTCGCTTTGAGCCCACGAACTCGGACCGAGGCGAATTGAGCCTGCTTTGCGGGAGGGAACGTATCGAATGAACGTCAGACGGCGTCTTGGTCACTGACCCAACTCCTTTGACCAGTTGATGGCGCGGACGTAGACGCCAAGTGGATTCTTGCGGAGGCGTTCGGCATCGCGGGGTGTCTCGATCACGATCGAGAGAATCGCAGTCCAGCGCTCGGTCGAACTCAGCGAGCCGTTGTCGTAGACGCGCTGGGTCCACGCGACGCGAAAGCTTTCCGGCGACGCGCGAATGACGCTCGATACGTCCACGGAGATTTGCGCCTTGCCCAGCTTGGCAAAGGGGTCATTGTTACGCGCGTAGTCGTTGAGCACAGCGGCGCCGCGATCAGTCGTAAAATCATAGGCCCGGAGCCAATTCTGGCGCAGAACAATGCCGTCCGCGGGCAGGCCTCTGACATCTTCGATAAATCGCGCCAGATGGTAGGCGATCTGAGCGTCAGTAGGTTGATAATCGATGTTTGCCGGCGCAACCCTTTGAGCTTGGCCGAGATGATCGACTTCGACGACCCAGGGCGTGATCGAGCCTTGGTTCGATTGCCAGACAAGGCTACCTGCGAGACCGGCTGAAAGCATTAAGGAGCCGAACGCCATCAGGCGCCAGTTCTTGGCTTGCAGGCGCGCTGATCCAATGCGTTCGTCCCAGACCTGCGCTGCTTTCTGATACGGTGTGACCGGTTCGGGCATGCGCCCGTAATGAACGGAATTTCGTTTAAACATCGATGGTTGCCCCTGGTATCGAGTGATCGGTTTCAAGTCGTGCGATGGAAGGGTTTGAGGCTCTGCTGTGCGGCCGAGGTGCAGTGGTGCGTCTCAGCGCTCTCCTTCGGACAAATCGACGGAGGAGCCGCTGCCACCATGATCGCCCGAGCGGACGGCGTGGCCAGCAGCCGAGGCACTATGCCGAATGGTCTGAGCACGCTTCATGCGGCGCGCCCAATCAGGCTGCCCTTCGGCCGAGGGTTGCTCGCCCGCTTTCCCACCCCCGAAGGCAGCCGCTGCTCGACGCAAATGACTCATCGCAGCCGAAGCGCCAGCCTCCGCGACGCCAGCAAGGCCGCCGCTTCGATAGGCGACTGATGCTCCGCTTATGACAGCGCCGCCACCGCGCGCGGCGCCTGCAATCGCGCCGCCAGCGAGACCAGCGCCGCCGGCGGCGACACCTGCGCCTGCCGCAACAATGCCGCCGGCAGCAAGGCCTGTTCCAATCGCGGCACCCGCGCCGAGCTGGGGTCCGCCCGATACCAGGCCGTTTGCGATACCCGGACCGAAGATACCGAGGCCAAGCAAGGAGAGCGCCGCAAGCACCAGTGTCATCGCGTCTTCGATGGTTGGCTGATTGCCGCCAAAGCCAGCGGTGAACTGCGAGAACAGGGTCGATCCAATCCCGACAATGACGGCCAGCACCAAGACCTTGATTCCGGACGATATGACGTTGCCCAGGACCCGCTCTGCCGCGAAGGCGGTCTTGCCAAACAAGCCAAACGGAATGAGCACGAAGCCGGCCAGCGTCGTGAGCTTGAACTCGATCAGGGTGACAAAGAGCTGGATCGCCAGAATGAAGAAGGCGAGTAGCACCACGACCCATGCGAACAGGAGAACGACGATCTGCACGAAGTTTTCGAAGAAGCTGATGTAGCCCATCAGGTTGGAGATCGAATCGAGCAGCGGCCGGCCGGCGTCGAGTCCGACTTGAGCGATCTTTCCAGGTCTCAGGAAATCTGCAGCGGACAGGCTTGCACCCGATGCTTTCAGCCCGAGACCGGCAAAGCTCTCGAAGACGATGCGCGCCAGGCTATTCCAGTTGCCGATGAGGTAGGCGAAGACCCCCACGAAGAGCGTCTTCTTGACGAGGCGCGCGATGATGTCTTCGTCCGGCCCCCAACTCCAGAACAACGCCGCAAGCGTGATGTCGATTGCGGCAAGCGTCGCTGCGAGATACCCAACGTCGCTACCGAGCAGCCCAAAGCCGTTGTCGATATAGCGCGTGAACGTTTCCAGGAACTGGTCAATGATCCCCGTACCCTTCATGGCTTGTTCGCCTCAGGTGACGTCAGGTTTGGATATCCCTGCGGAATCCGGCTTTGATCCTTTGGGACAGGTATCGAGCTGGTTGCGTCATCGCGTCCGGAAGCTGTGGCGCTGTCCTTCTTGCCAAGGAAGCGACGGCGGTTTTCAGCCCAAATCTGCTGGCAGTGGCGATAGCCTGCCGTCTCCTCCGGAGTGACGCCGCGGCAGTGTACGAGGTCGGCATTGGCGGCATCGGTCCTCTGCTCCGCCTTCGGCGCATCGTCCCGGCCACGCAGCTGAATCGTGCAGGCCGCGACGGCCACCAGGCCGATTGTCGTAAGCAGCGACAGCGCCTTGAATGCTCTTACGTCGGTCATCAGTGGAACATCTGCACATTGGAGGATTGATAGCCCTGTCCTGGCGTCAGGAAACGCCTGAGCTGCTCTCGCCCCTGATCCTGAGCCGAGGCGCGCTGAGCGGCTTCGAGGCTCAGCGCCCTGCCCTGCGCCGCAGCGGCCGCTGTGAGATCGGCAAGTTGTTGCGCTTGAATCGCGAGGATCTGGTTGCCGGCCTGAGTCGCCTGCAAGGCGCCACTGGCACTCTGGCTCGAGGTTACGAGGGCAGACGTCTGGATGCGATTGGTGTCGAGGTTGCCAACGATGCCGGCCTGGACGCGAAGCGCGTCCTGCGTTGCCGAGTAAGTATTTTGCCAGCGCGATTGAGCGTTGGAGATCAGCAACTGGTTCGACTGGCTGCCGGTCGCCGGCCCGTAGCTGGTCGAGAAGGCACGATCGATCTGCTGCACGTCGTATGCAATGCGCTGGGCCTGGGCCAGCAATTGCTGGGTGCGCTGGATCGAAGATTGCAGTTGCTGCAACGATGAATACGGCAGGCTTGCCAAATTCCTTGCCTGATTGATCAGCATCTGTGCCTCGTTCTGCAACGAGGTGATCTGATTATTAATCTGCTGGAGCTCCCGCGCTGCCGTCAGAACATTCTGGACGTAGTTGGTGGGATCAAAGACGATCAGCGCCCGTGCGGGCAGCGTAACGCCAAGCAACAGCGCGAAGGCGGCCGTGGTCGCCAACAGGCCAAGAGGTCTCATAGCGATTTCTCCAGATTGACGAGATTCGGGATCAGATCTGTCGCCCAGGCGACGCCACGGTGCTGGAGCCAGGCAGGCACGAAGCCGTCGGGTCCATGTTCGGCGATGAGCTGCGTGATGGCAGCCTGGTCTGTCTTGGAAGAGGCTGCGGTGAATGCGAGCGCAACCTCACCAAGACCAAGTTCGAACATCCGGTTGCCGCGACGAGACTGGCAGTAGTAGTCGCGCTTTGGCGTGGCCCGGCTTAGAAGCTCGATCTGGCGGTCATTGAGGCCGAAGCGGCGGTAGATGGCAGTGATCTGCGGTTCGATCGCCCGTTCGTTCGGCAGCAACAATCGCGTTGGGCAGCTTTCGATGATCGCGGGCGCGATCGCGGATCCATCGATGTCCGAGAGCGACTGGGTGGCGAAGATGACGGACGCGTTCTTCTTCCGAAGCGTCTTCAACCATTCCCGGAGTTGCCCCGCAAAATCCTCGTCGTCGAGGGCAAGCCAACCTTCATCAACAATCAGGAGTGTCGGCCGGCCGTCGAGGTGGTCCCCAATACGATGGAAGAGGTACGCGAGCACGGCCGGCGCTGCACTCGTTCCGATCAAACCTTCGGTCTCAAACGCCTGGACTGAGGCCTCGCCGAGGCGCTCGTGTTCGGCATCAAGTAGGCGTCCGGACGCGCCACCGAGGCAATAGGGTTGCAGCGCACGCTTCAGGGAGTTGGATTGCAGGAGAACTGACAGGCCCGTCAGGGTCCGCTCCTCCCTCGGCGCCGAAGCGAGAGATGTCAGCGCCGACCACAAATGATCCTTGACCTCCGGGGTGATCTCGATCTTTTCCCGAGTAAGGATTGCGCAGATCCATTCCGTAGCCCATCCGCGCTCAGAGGGATCATCGATCCAGGCCAGCGGCTGCAAGGCGACGGGTTGTTCACCTGCGTCGGATAATGCGCCGCCGAGATCATGCCAATCACCGCCCATGGCGAGGGCGGCCGCTCGAATCGAACCACCGAAGTCAAACGCGAAGACCTGTGAGTTCGGATAACGCCTGAACTGTAGCGCCATCAGCGCGAGCAGCACTGACTTGCCAGCGCCTGTCGGCCCCACCACAAGGGTATGACCGACGTCGCCGACGTGGAGCGAGAATCGGAACGGCGTTGATCCCTCGGTCTTGCCGAACAGAAGCGGCGGACCCTTGAAGTGCAGATCCCTCGCCTCGCCGGCCCACACGGCCGACATCGGAATCATATGGGCGAGGTTGAGGGTCGATACCGGTGGCTGCCGCACATTCGCATAGACATGCCCCGGGAGGCTGCCGAGCCAGGCTTCGACGGCGTTCACCGTCTCGATCATGCAGGTGAAATCGCGGCCCTGGATGACCTTCTCGACCAGGCGGAGCTTTTCATCGGCAGCGTTGGGATCGCGGTCCCAGACAGTGATGGTCGCCGTGACAAAGGCTTGCCCGATCTGATCCGAGCCCAGTTCCTGCAACGCGGCGTCGGCATCAAGCGCCTTGTTATGGGCGTCGGTATCGAGCAGCGTCGACGCCTCGTTCGTCATGACCTCTTTGAGGATGGCGCCGATGGATTTTCGCTTGGCAAACCACTGCCGACGAATCTTGGTCAGCAGCTTGGTGGCATCGGTCTTGTCGAGCATGATTGCTCGGGTCGACCAGCGATACGAGAATGGCAGGCGATTCAGTTCATCAAGAATTCCCGGGGTCGTCGCGCCCGGAAAGCCGACAATCGTCAGAACCCGCAGGTTGGCTGCCCCCAGCATCGGCTCAAGCCCGCCGGTCAGCGGCTGGTCCGCCAACAGCGCATCGATGTACATAGGAATTTCGGGCACGCGAACCCGATGACGCTTGGTCGAGATCGTAGAGTGCAGGTAGGTCAGCGTGTCCTGATCATCGAGCCAGGCGCATTCGGGCATGAACCCTTCAAATAGCTGCAGCACACGGTTGGTTTGATCGACAAACCCGCGGAGCGCCTCGCGCGCGCCTGCTCCGACGGTTCGATCCCGGCCCTCATAGAGCAGCCGTTCTGCCCGGGCAGCGCCCTCTTCCGGGGGCAGGTAGAGGACGGTCAGGAAATAGCTGGACTCATAGTGGGCACCAGCCTCCTCGAATTGCGCGCGGCGTTCGGCGTCGACCAGCGCAGACGCGACATCCGGAAAGCTGTTGGGCGGGTAAGCGCCCGCAGAATGACGCTGCGCCTCAACGAAGACGGCCCAGCCGGATCCCAGGCGACGAAGTGCGTTGTTCAGACGGCCGGCGACGCCGACGAGTTCAGCCGGCACCGCGCTGTCGAGGTCAGGTCCCCGGAACTTTGCTGTCCGCTGGAACGAGCCATCCTTGTTCAGGACAATCCCTTCGTCGACGAGGGCTGCCCAGGGCAGAAAGTCGGCCAGACGCGCGTCGGAATGGCGATATTCGGCAAGGTTCATCATGACCGAAAACTCAGAGGTTGAGATGACCGGGAATGCGCAAATGTCGGCGCACCACATCGACGAAGGCGGGATCGCGCTTGGCGGCCCAGACGGCGGCCATGTGGCCGATGAACCAGAGGACGAGACCCGCGATCCAGAGCCGCATGCCGAGCCCAAGGGCTGCCGCAAGCGTGCCGTTGACGATCGCGACCGACCGCGGCGCGCCGCCCATCAGAATCGGCTCAGTGAGCGCGCGGTGAACGGGCACCACGAAACCTGTGACCGGTTCATCCATCAGATCACCACGCCGCCGCCGAAGGAGAAGAACGACAGGAAGAAGCTTGAGGCAGCAAACGCGATCGACAGACCGAACACGATCTGGATCAGCCGGCGGAAACCACCTGACGAGTCCCCGAACGCGAGCGTGAGCCCGGTCACGACGATGATGATGACGGCGATGATCTTGGCGACCGGACCTTCAACCGACTGCAATATCTGATTGAGTGGCTGCTCCCACGGCATGTTCGAGCCAGCCGCCCACGCCGGTGCCGACGACAAAATCACCGCGCCGAAGGCGGCCAACGATGCACCTCGAAGAAAGCGAAATTGCTGACGCATGTCAGTCTCCTGCTGATGAAAGGTTGTAATCACCGGCGGCCCCGAGCCCGGTGACGATGGCGAGCTCAGCGAGACGACGGTCAGCGCCGCGACCCGCGAGGACAGCGACGAGGTCGATGGTCTCGGCGATCAGGGCGCGGGGAACCGTGATGACGGCTTCCTGGATGAGTTGCTCGAGCCGCCGCAGCGCACCGAGCGCGCTACCCGCATGAATCGTGCCGATGCCGCCGGGATGGCCTGTGCCCCATGCCTTGAGCAGATCGAGTGCTTCGGCACCACGAACTTCGCCGACCGGAATGCGGTCAGGACGCAGTCGCAGCGAGGAGCGAACGAGATCCGATAGCGTGGCCACACCATCTTTGGTCCGCAAAGCCACTAGATTGGGCGCCTTGCACTGAAGCTCCCGCGTATCTTCGATCAGCACGACCCGATCGGAACTCTTTGCCACCTCGGCCAGGAGCGCATTCGTCAATGTTGTCTTGCCCGTCGATGTCCCACCGGCGACCAGAATGTTCTTCCGTGCGGCGACCGCGTTCTGCAGGAACTTGGCCTGCTCCGAGGTCATGATCCCCCTGCCGACGTAGTCATCGAGCGTGAATACAGCGACAGCGGGCTTGCGGATCGCAAAGGCCGGTGCCGCAACGACCGGAGGCAAGAGACCTTCGAATCGCTCGCCGGTCCCGGGCAATTCGGCCGAGACCCGCGGCGAGCCGGCATGCACCTCCGCACCTACGTGGTGCGCTACCAGACGAACAATGCGCTCGCCGTCCGCCGCCGACAGAGTCTCGCCTGTGTCGATCAGGCCATTCGACAACCGATCGATCCACAACCGCCCATCCGGATTGAGCATCACCTCGATGATCGCTTCGTCTTCGAGGTAGCCGGCAATCGCAGAGCCAAGCGCGCTGCGCAGCATTCGCGCGCCGCGCGAACTCGCTTCCGATTGAATGGAATGGATTGCCACCGTTCGCCCCCACCGAATGAGGACGTCCAACGAGCGTCCTCATATGGGGATGATTAGAAAAGGCACCGATGGACTTGGCGCAACAAGCGGCTTCAGTGATCGTAGACTAGCGTAGAAAAAGAAAGACTGAGAACTGATGTTTGAGGCCTACTCAACCGTATTGTACTCGGCGAGCTACCACTCACCACTCCGCATCGTCATCCGCGGGAAGGAGGATGAGCGAATCCTCATACGAGCTTACCGAAACGACAAGATCGAAAACATCAGCCGGCACCAAGAACGGAATCGGCCTCATCCGCGAAGCTAGGTATCCGGCCCAAGGCAGCGCGAACCAGAGCAGCGCCGCGATCTGAAGTGCTACGTTGAGACCGAACGCGACTTGATAGGCTTGGACGGGCCTATGGCCACCATTCGCAGACCATTGCTCCAGGATCAGGCCAGTCCCGAATTGAGCCAAAAATGCCCAACCGAAGTGCAGGACGTTTAGGGCGCCATTGGCGCGACCAGCTAGCTCAGGCGGAAAGTAATCCGCTATCACCGCGAAGCTGGCCACAGTTGCCGTTCCGACAATGGCGACAACGGACCAGAGCACAATGGACGGCAGAGGCGCTCGCAAGATCAAGGCCAACTCAGCTGCGACAAACAGAACTGATACCATCACCAGAATCGTCTCCGTCCCGATTCCCCTCCGTTTGATGTAATGGACCGTCGTACCGAAGAACCAGGCACCGCAGCTCAAGACGATCGACATCGTAAGAAGCTGTCGGACCAACCCTGCGCGATCAAGCCCCTCGACATCTGTCAGCCATGGCGATGCCCACAAACCTTGCAGAGACCAGGCTGATCCAATGCAAGTCGCCGACACAGGTGCGATTCGCCAGAAGCGCCGATCGCCGAAAACGGAGCCAAGGGTTGCGTGCGCGGTTGATGGGACAATGGGTCGTTCAGGCACGACGACATAGATGAGAATGGCCGTCACACCCGTAGCAGCTGCCAGGATCTCAAAGAGCGGCCGCCAGCCCATCCAAGCGAGCAGGTGTTCGACGGGAGTCGTAGCGGTCACCGCTCCTAGCGATCCCAGCATGATCATGTAGCCGTTCAGCAAGGCAACTCGTTCCCTGGGGAACCAAAGGATGATGGACTTCAGTCCTGCCGTCAGTGCCGCGGCCACGCCGAGCCCGATCATTGCGCGCGCGATCAAAAGTGACAGGAAGCTGGTCGATACCGCGAACAGCCCAGCGCCCGCAGCTGCGAGCAAGAGCAGAACACTTTGGACGCGCCGCGGGCCAAAGCGGTCAAGCAATACCCCGATGGGGATCTGAGCGGCCGCGAAAACAAGAAAATAGACCGACGTAAGCAACCCGAGGTCGGCAGTCCCAAGCCCGGTATCCGAACTTAGATGACCGGCGATCAGAGCGTTGATCGTTCGAAATAGATACGAAAGATAGTATCCGGCGGCAAAAGGGAGAAAAACGAACGCGATTCGACGCCATGCTGTTGAGATTTGCATGCTGGCCCCTTTTGCTCTCAGCTCGTGCGAGCCGATAGCGTGTCCAGCTTTTTGTCAGATCGGCTGAATTGCTGCGGTCGTAGACTGGCGTAGAAAAAGAAGGGACGGCGCAAAAGCGTATCCAGGACGCTCAGTCAGGCGTCGTCGGTCGGCTGGTGATAGCGGATATCTTCCGGAATTTCTCGGAGAAAACTTTGCCCCTTTTGCAGACGGCGCCCCAGCGCCTCGACAAATCCTTCAAAGCGTTCCCTGCCCTTTATTTGCGCGGCCGCCTGCGCATCGTTGGGTAGCGGCGGCGTGATCGTCAGCCAGAAACGAATGAACAAAGCCAAGGTCTCGGCCGTCAAACCCACGTCTCGTTCCAGCCTCTGCATCTGACGCGACAGCCGATCCAGGCGACGGATAAACGCTGCCTCCCGCCTGTCCGCACCGTCCGGAGACAGAAACGAAGCGACGGCCGCTTCCACGATGGCAGACCGGGAAAGTTTCTTGCGATCGGCCAGATCCGAGATCTGTTTCAGCAGTTCTGGCGGGAAGTAGACGTTCATCCGGTCGCGCATATCGCCTCAGAGCTCCATACCGTCATTCGGGTCTAGGGCGACTTGACGGGCGACACCGCGCATCTGCTGACGCATAAGTCGCGACTGGCGGACCGCATCCTCATCATCGTCAAGAACCGCGGCAAATTCCTCTGCCGGCGTCGGTTCGGTTGTCTCCTTGGCGATCGCGACGTGATCGGGGAGTTCGGGCTCACGACGGAGCCCGCTGTTCGCCGTGTCTTCCTCGGCCTCCGCGGCTTTGTCAGTTGGACCTCCCGTCGGCATCGGCGTTCCGAGCGCTGACCATCCGTCCATTCGCAATGATCGGGGGGCCGTCGCCGGATCGGGCGGCGGCAGAACCCGCTCGGTGAATCGCCGATCCTCGTAGTAGCGGACCTTCTTCGCCCGGATCGGCGCCGTCCCCGCCACCATGACGATCTCGTCCATCGGCGGAAGCTGCATGACTTCGCCTGGGGTTAGAAGCGGCCTTGCCGTCTCCTGACGCGAGACCATCAGGTGCCCCAGCCACGGGTTCAATCTATGACCGGCGTAGTTCTTCATGGCCCGCATCTCGGTCGCCGTACCCAAGGCGTCGGACACGCGTTTGGCCGTCCGCTCGTCGTTAGTCGCGAAACTGACGCGGACGTGGCAATTGTCGAGGATGGCGTTGTTGGGCCCATAGGCCTTCTCGATCTGATTGAGCGACTGCGCGATCAAGAAACTCTTGATGCCGTACCCCGCCATGAAAGCGAGTGCAGACTCGAAGAAATCAAGCCGCCCAAGAGCCGGGAACTCATCGAGCATCATCAGGACTCGGTGCCGGCGGTCGCGAGCGTGCAAGTCCTCGGTTAGGCGCCGGCCGATCTGATTCAGCACCAGACGGATCAGGGGCTTGGTCCGCGAAATGTCGGAAGGCGGCACCACGAGGTAAAGCGTCGTTGGGCGGCTATCTGCGATCAGATCTGCGATCCGCCAGTCGCACTCGCAGGTCACCTTGGCTACCACGGGATCACGGTAAAGCCCAAGGAACGACATGGCGGTGGACAGAACGCCGGAACGTTCGTTCTCGGACTTGTTGAGGAGCTCGCGCGCGGTTGAGGCGATCACGGGATGGGCGCCCTGCTCACCAAGATGCCGCGTGGACATCATCGCCTTCAACGTTACGTCGATCGGCCGCTTCGGGTCGGACAGGAAGGCGGCCACACCGGCCAAAGTCTTGTCTGCCTCGGCATAGAGTACATGGAGGATGGCACCGACCAGGAGCGAATGACTGGTCTTCTCCCAATGGTTCCGCTTGTCCAGCGAGCCTTCGGGATCGACCAGGACGTCGGCGACGTTCTGGACGTCGCGAACCTCCCAATCCCCGCGCCGGACCTCGAGCAGCGGATTGTAGGCTGAGGACTTTGGGTTGGTCGGGTCGAACAACAGGACGCGGCCATGCCGCGAACGAAAGCCGGCGGTCAGTTGCCAGTTCTCGCCCTTGATGTCGTGCACGATGGCCGAGCCGGGCCAAGCCAGCAGTGAGGGGACGACAAGGCCGACGCCCTTTCCCGAGCGAGTGGGCGCAAAACACAACACGTGCTCCGGTCCATCATGGCGGAGGTAGTTTTCGTCGAGCTTGCCCAGCACCACGCCATCCGGACCGAGTAGACCGGCTGCTCTGGCCTCCCTCGCATCGGCCCAGCGCGCCGAACCATAGGTCGCGACGTTCGTGGCTTCACGCGCCCGCCAAACCGACATGCCGATCGCCACCGCGATCGAAACAAAGGTTCCCGACGCCGCAATGAAGGCGCCCTCGACAAAGACCTGAGGCGCATAGGCGTCATACACGAACCACCACCAGAAGAAGACGGGTGGATAATAAATCTTGAAGCCCAACAATTCGAACCAGGGCCGCCCAAGCTCCGGTTGATAAGCGAGCCGCCACGCTGTCCACTCGGTGGCTCCCCAGATGGCCAGTAAAACGATGAGGCCGACAACGATCACCTGTCCCCAGAGGATTTTGGTCCCGGACATTCCGAGCGTCCTTCCGCAACTGAATTGGCGAGATACCTAGAGGCCGAGGTCGCGCTTGCGACCAAAGCCCCATTCGATGCCGCCGCCGTCCTTCACGACGCCGGTGACGTGTTGGCCGAGCCTCTGTTCGAGTTCGCGGGACCAGGGCACGAGCTGAAAGCCGAGCCCATTATCGATCATGGCGAAGCGTCCCGAGGTGAGCGTCAGCCGCTGGCGATACGTTCCCGCCACATGCTCCCCGGAGGCGGCATTCACGCGAGGCAGGCCGGTGTCGGCCGAGACCTTTGCTGCCACCTCGTCCAGTTCACGTCGGCGCAACGTGTTCAGGAGGTCGCGCTGCAGGATGATGCGCTGGCCCTGCCGCCCCGCCAGGCCCTCCTGAATCAGATGCTCGGTCCGGGCTTCCATGGCATCGCGGGTCTCGCGGCCGAATCCGCCCATGGCGAGCGGCATGGGGTCGCGTTCGACCAGCCTGTGGTCGAGCCAGGTCGCGCCCTTCGCGGTAGCCTGCTCGGCAAGATCGAGATCGGAGCGGATCGCCAGCACCACGGTCTGCCGCGGATCGTCGGCTTGACCGAAGCGTCGGACTTCGACGATGCCGCCGGCCGGCGGAGCATATTCGAAAGCCTCGACGCCTCGGAAGCGCAGGTGGTGCGCCCGTCCGTCTGTTCCGTCGATCAGGGCGTAGGCCTCGCCGGTCAGTTCGTCATGCAATCCACGGTCGACCAGTCGTCCGATGATCTGGGAAGACGGCTGTCCACCTTCGATAACGAAGTCGGCAATGCCGCGCGCTTCCCCCCGCTCGGTGAAGGCACGGTGCATGGTCTTGATGATGTCGCCGCGTATGCCGAGGTCGCGCAAGCTGCGCTCGGCCTCAAGCCCGACCATCCATTCCCCCGGCGCGGCGGATGTGGCAAGGCCCATCTTCTCCAGACGCTGCAGGCGGCCAACCATCAGCCGCCGGATCTCCGTATCGGGCTTGCCGGGATTCTCCGGGCGAAGATCAATGGTGCCGGTCTCATCTGCCGCCAGCCGGATCTCCCGATCGAGCCGCGTCCATCGTTCCGCCGTGACTTCCCTCTCCAGCGAGTTGCGAATCTCGTGCTCGGGCTTTGGACCCAGTTCAATCGCGACCAGTTCCTCGGCGCGTGAACGCAGGCCCCGGCTGATGTAGTCGCGGGAGATCACGAGATCAGCGCCCTCCTCGTCGACCCCCCGAACGAGAAGATGGACGTGAGGGTTGTCCGTATTCCAGTGATCAACGGCTACCCAATCAAGCCGCGTGCCGAGATCGGTTTCCATCTGCTTGGCCAAGTCGCGGGTGAAAGCCCTGAGGTCGGTCATGTCGCCGGCATCCTCTGGTGAGACGATGAACCTGAAATGATGCCGGTCGTCCTTGCACCGTTCCGCGAAAGCCGTGGCGTCAGCACGATCGCCGCCGGCATCGAACATCTCGGCTCGTTCACCACTCCGGGTCACGCCGTCGCGCTTCAGATATGAAAGATGCGCGGTGAGTGGTGCTGAACGAAAGGCACGTCCCTTGTGGCGAACCACGCGCGCCTTCACCACAACACGCCGCGTGGGGCTGAACAACCGGCTGCGGCTGAACGCAAGCCTGCCGCGGCCAAACGTCGAGCGCCCATAAGCCGTGGAACGCCTGCCAACCGCAGACTGACTAGAGGTGTGCCCGGCCTTCTTCGCGGCGCGCAGCACCTGGTTGATGAAGCTCTTCGGCTTCGGCCCGCGGGTACTGCGAATGCTCCCGGGCCGAACGCGCAGATCGCTGTCGCCTACGGTCATGGCCGGGCCTCGAATTGCGCAAAGGCGCCTACCGTGCCGAAAATGTCCTTGATTGCACTCGTCAAAATGCAGGGCGCGGCACGCGCCCCGACCGACCGGCACGCCAGAACCCAAGCCATGCCAATGGCTTGCGGTTCGACCGGCGAGCCCCTTTTATCTCGCCGTCCTACCGTCGTGGTCTCCCAGTCGCCGGATCCCGAAAGAGCCGCCGCGACTTGGCAGCCAACTCGCGAAGCCCCTAATGCTGCCGAGCGCTTGCGATAGCGATCGTTACCCGAAGGGCCGAGACACCCGAAGGGTGGCTCGGTGAGGAGCGAAGCGACGAGTAGAGCGCGGGCCGAAGGCATCGCCCATACGCCATCAGCACGTACCCCTTGCTCGTTGAAGCACACGAAGGCTTGCGAGCCCGCACACTTGGTCATTGCGATACCCCCGAATCCGATCGAGGGACGAACACGCCAATTGGCCGGGGGACCATAGGCGAAACATCGGGCGCCGAAATTGCGGTCGTGACACCGCTGGACGGCATGAACGACGGCAGCCGATCGCGCGTTTTCATGAGATTGGATCGCGTGACGAATAGCGTCGCGACTGCTGATGACTGTCCGCTGGACGTCCACCTCGGCGGCAGTTCAATGGCAAGCAGATTTGCAAGCTTTGCGACGTATGCTCGCGTCTCCTCTGGCAAAGAGCCGCCAGCGAGATGCTCTTCATAGCGAGTTGGTCCAGCATTGTACGCGGCAAACACCCCAGGCGAGCCATACCGATCGAGCAGTTCGCGCAAGTAAGCCGTGCCGGCCAGAATATTGTCACGCGGGTCGTAGGGGTCGTTCCCGAGATTGTAGCGCTCGCGAAGTTCCGCCCAAGTCGCCGGCATGATTTGCATCAGGCCCATTGCGCCTTTTGGCGATCTGGCGTGCACGTCACCAGCACTCTCGATGCTTTGGACTGATCGGATCCAGTTCGGTGCAATCGCAAAGCGTTGTGAGGCCTCATTGATGAAGCCGGCAAATGAGTGAGCGGTCTGACTGATCGCCGGCTGGGCGGCTGATCCGCTCTGGGCCAAAGCAGCACTGTCGAACGCGGTCAAAAGAAGCATCAGGGGTACGACAGCACAAACGCGCGGGCCCAACTGAGCCAAGCGTGCTGTCGCGCTCGCGCCAGCCTTGCAGACATCGATCGAGACGGAGGAATGATCCAGCAATCGATCGAACAAGGGAACGGCGAGGAGAACACGTTGAATACGCACGATCACTCCTCCCACGTCCACACCGGCATCGCACGGCCGATCACGCTAGATGCGGGAAGAAATCCAAAATACCGGCCATCAAGAGAGTCGTCCGACTGCCAGTTCATCAGAAACAGCTCGCCGTTGCCGACGACGCGGCAGCCCTGCCATTTCGGCAGCGGCCGGCCGCGTCCGTCGCGGTCCCGCGCCTCGCCCATTGCAATCTCGTCGACCGAAATCGTGAGGCCAGTTCTGCAAACACTCTGCCCCGGAAGGGCGAGCACGCGCTTCAGCATGGGGACGCCAATGGGCAAATAGCCGTTAAGGTCGAGGAAGGTCGCGAGCGGCTCCGGCGGCTGCACGGCGACCAATTCAGTGACATGGAATTGGTCCGCCGGTCGCAGGCGGTAGAGACCGATCGGCACGCTCGCGGATGCGTTCCAGATGTAAAGCGGAAGCGGCTCCAGGACGATCGTCGCGACGAGCGCAGCAGCAACCCCAATCGTCGCGGCCAGCATCATTAGGCGGCCCGTCATCGCATCACCTTTTGGCGATGAAGCCAGGCCTGATGGCGCGCTTTCGTGTAGGGGCGCGGGTTTTCGTTGACGGACAGACGGTTGTGAACGTGATGCCAGTGATCGGGAGCGACGTCAGCCGGATCGATGCCGAGCGCCTCAACGGCATCGATCATCTGCAGGACGCGCTCGACCTTCGGCCAGCCGGACAGACGCAGCAAAATCTCTCCGCCGGGAGTCACATAAGGGACGGTCGAGCAGCGCTGTCCCGGAGCGACTGCGCGCAAGATGTCGATCCGCGAAATGATCGTGCCGAAGTCGTTCGACGTCCATCGGACGAAGGCAAAGATGCTGCCGGGCGCGAATGACAGGACACGCCTGTGACGATCAAGCTTGCGTTCGTTGACGATACGACCGAACCGAATACGGTTTTCGATGCGCTTCTCGAGCCACAATACTTCCACTTCCGTGAGATCGCTCATGCGGCGACTCCCTGACGCTGGAGCTGGCAGCCGTGAGCTTGGGGCTCGGTGGAGAGTGTGTGTGGCCTGCAAAGGCAGGCTGGCCTGCCGGACTGCCGTTGCCGAGCGCCGCCAACGCGGCTTTCGGCCTGCTCCGTTAGAAAAAATCCGAAGGATTTCTGGTTAGTAAAGTTAGAGCGGCCGGAAAGCGCGGAGAACCAAGCTCTTAAGCTCGATTCCGGTCCCCGATAGCACGAGGATCGGGTCCCCGATAGCACGAGGGTTGCGGTCCCCGATAGCACGAGTGGATTCACAGGTTGTCCTCCGAATTCGATATGAGTCCGCGCCGGCGCAGGCGTGCCGTTAGGGGATCAACCGGCGAAGGTGCGAAGTTCAGCCGCTCGGTGCCATCAGGATCGCGCGTGAGCACGAGCTGATAGCCGGGCAATGTCTGGCGCTGGACGATTTGACGTACGTCGTAAGCAAAGTGCTTGAGCGGCGAGATGATGCCGGACTTGGCATGGAGGTGACCAAGGTCAAAGCTCCAGCCGCAAACCTGGCGTCCGCCGTGCTTGCGCACGAGGCGGTAGAGCCACCGCTCAAGCCCGCCCCTCAGCTCGAAATAGGCGCGATCGATCGTCAGCACGAGCGCGTCATCGACGACGCCGGCATAGAACCAATCAGGCAGGATCAGCTCGATGCCAAATGGCCGGCCGCTTGCATCGGCTGTCTCCTTCCACTCGTTGATCCAGGAGAAGCGGTGCCGCCGCCGTTCTGCCGGCTGGCGGATCGACGTCAGCACTGTCGTTGACTGAAGTCTGTCAAGACCAGCCTTCAGGCGGTCATAGTCACGTGCGCTGGTGCCGCGGCCCACGAAGGTCAAAATCTCGTAAGGCGTTGCTGCCATTAGGCGCGACGTCTTCAAGCCCGCATCACGGGCTTCGACGATCTGAGAAGCGGCCCAAATCAGAACGTCCGCATCCCAAATGGTCGCCATACCGTGCTCAGGCACCGCTTCGACACGAATTGCGATCGCACCCGCGCGGAAATCGATCGGCACAATGCGTTTGGTCTTTGCCAACGAAAAGAATGGATAAGCCATCAGATCCTGCGCGTCGCGCGGCGCAAGATCGCCGGGAAGCGCCCGGAAGAGCTCAAGCTGCTCGCGCTCGGAACGGTGTTTGCGCCGCATGGTCACTGTTCTCACGCGGCAATCAGCGACGTTCCTGGCCCGCATAGGGGCGGAGCACCGGGTGCTTCTTGGCTGGCAGTACCGTCCCCTTCCCGGGGTCGGACGTCGATGTCTTGGCGCCGCGGTCCGCCCACGCCTTCAGGTCATCGACGGCGTAGACAACACGTCCGCCGATCTTCCGATACGTCGGTCCGGTACCATACGTCCGGTGCTTCTCGAGCGTGCGACCGGACAGGCCAAGATAACGCGCGGCCTCAGGTGTACGCAGGAAGCGCGGGGGAAGACCGGCCATCGGATCGGGCATTTGAGAACTCCAGGAGGACAGCGCACTGCGCCTGGCTAGGCCGGCGTGTGTGCGGTCATCATGGAGGAGCAGGATCTCGGAGGGGGATGCCGAATATGGAGAGGTCGGTTTTCGGCACCCCCTTAGAACCGCGTTACTCGTCCTTACGCACGGGCCGCAGAAGCTTGCGATAGCCACCGCGCATCAACGCGAGGCCGCCTTGCACCAAGCGGATTGTTCGATTGCGCAGATCATGGGTCTTCCAGGCGCGATCGGGGATTCGTTTTTTGCCGAACAGCGCTTCGGCGATAACGCGATAACTGCCGCCGGCGCCACGCGCATCAAGCGCGCGGATCGCGGTGCTCAGGCGTTCGCGCCGCTGTCTAGATAATTGATGAAATGCAGGCCCTGGCGCGCGTCCATTCATCGCGCGCCACAGCCGGCGGGCTGCATAGGCACGTGCGCCGAAATCGCCATCAAACGGCAATTCGGCTGTGTATGACGCGCCGAGCACTGGCGGCTCTTTGGACCAGACACGGTGATCTATCGCACCGATGCGCAGAACGGCATGCCAGCCGTCGACGGCGCGGCGCACCTGGCCAGCTGTAAGGTCGAGCAGTGGCTGAGACGTCGAACCGCCATCGGTCGCCGAGGCAACCGTCACCGGAACGACCGCCGCTAGAACCTCAGGCGCCCAAAAGATCGTCTGCTCGTCGAAGGACCTCTGCGGGTCATGGGCGAAAGCAGATGCCCCATTTCCTCCTGAATTCCCCGGTCACTGCACCATCTGGGCTGCTTGCGATCATCGCTTCGTACTCGCGTCGATAGTCCGCGTTACGACGAAGACATTCCCAGGCGATGTCGGTGATTTCGGCGTCTTGTAGGCTCTTGTAGGAATCCGGCGACCGCCAGTCGAATTCAGGCATTGCTTCCGCCCCATTGCACGCAGCTAACAACGATTGCAGCGCAATAGGTATGAACGAGACGGTTGTAGGAAGCCCCTAGTTTGGCACCACGTGGTGCTCCGGAATGACCACCCTTCAGCAAAAGAAAATAGTTCTGCCAGCAAGTCGTCGGCCAGCGATTTTCTTCTACTTCGAGCCGGTGTCGCGTAACAAGCGCCCTTGTTCGGTCACCCATTTGGCGCGGGCAAGATGACTCTGATATGCGCTCCGCGCACGGTCTGGCTCTCGCTCAGGGTCCATATGCAAGACCACTCGAGCCACTTCGCGCCAGTCCGCACCCTCACCTTCGGCCTGCAGAAGGCGAACGTACGTGACAACATGCTGTTCGTCATAGGCCGTCAACGTCGGCTCGTTCGGCGCACTGTCAGCTACGTCTGGATCTAGGGATGGTTTCTGCATCATACCCGCTTTTAGAACGCCTATAAGCTACGCCATGGTTTGGTCGCAATCCAGACCTCCGTTGCCCGGTTGGAATCTTGGATATTCGTTCGGATCAGCGACGGAGCTTGGCCGCGCACGTCACGTCGCCACAGTCGATAGCATGTTCGGACACGAATAGGAACGATCGTTCCTAGAACGATCGTTCCGGCTCAGTTCCCATATCGCCATGGATCTCAAAGAGATCATGGCTGTGAACCTGCGTCGGAAACGCCACGATCTACAAATGACGCAGGAGGAGCTGGCCGAGCGCGCGGGTTTAAGCGCCCGTTACGTCGGCGCCATCGAGCGCGGCGACGTATCAGCAAGCGTTACCGTGCTCGGGCAAATTGCTGACGCATTAGGGGTCGAACCGGGGGACCTGCTCAAAAAAGCTGCGCGGCTTAGCAAATCGTAAGCCCGCTCAGGCCAGCCGCGAAGCGCCCCGCCCGGCGGACCGGACGGGGCTTGGTGGGGCGCTCTTACTCGCCGCTCTTGCGCGGCCGCGACCACAGAAGGGTATAGCCCTCGCCGCCTTCGTCATCGAACAAGTTCGCGTAAATCGGGGCGTTGAACGAGGGGTCGTCGAGCTTGAGTGAGAGGTAATCGCGGCCCTCTTCGGAACGCTTCGACCAGGCTGCGCCGATCTCCGCGCGCCCCACATAGATCCGGTGGCTGGGAGCGTTGTCGTTGGAGCGGTTGGTCTCGGCGACGATGCGGACGCCCTTGGCTTGCAGGCTCAGGGTGACGATCTCGCCCTGGAAATCGTTGCCGACCTTCTTGAAAGAACCAATGTTAGCCATGTCACTTCTCCTTTTGTGTTTCGAGCCCGCGACCACCGCGGCCTCGATGGCGATCTAGGGCCGAGGACGATCGGCGACGCACCCGCTCGGGCCGGAGCGCAGCGGAGGACGTCGTTGTGGCGACTTTCTTGTCTCGCGAGGAATGGGCGAAGCCCAGGGGAAGAAAGTCGCATCAACGGCGTTGCGGCTCAGACGATCGAGGCGAAGCCGGTCTTCGGCCAGATCAAGCCATCAACGAGGCCACGTGCGTCCGCGTGCTGAACCACAATCTCTGGAGAAGCGTGGCTATCTCGGTTCTGATGAACAAGAGGCCGGAACGATTCAGCGGGGAAAGAGAAACAATCTCCTGCAAAAGGCGGCATCGTTTCCCATGAACCGATCGAGGTAACATCGCTCTGCCGCGGCTGGGTGGGCCGGACCGAATGCCGGCAGCTTGACTGAGGAGTTCTGAGGAGGAGCCTCTCCCGCGCTCAGGTTTCGATCATCTCCCGTTCGCCGCGCCGATCTACGCACCTGTTCGATGAAGGCGGGAAACGATCATCGCTCGACCAATGTGGCCGTAAGAACTGGTTAGGACGGGTTCTCCACCACCCCATCCGGCTCGAACGGGCCGGTCTTCGCCAAAACAATCAAGCGCGTCCATGACGTAACGCCAATGCAAACCGCGCCCAGGCAAGCGAAGACTTCACGCCAGGCCAGCGAAGGCACCCCGATATGGGACACGGCGAACACCACATGATAGCCGGCGACGGCGGCGGGAACAGCGAATGCTGTCGCGATCGCGATGCGCAAGGCCAAGGACCGAGTAACAGCAAAGGCGACCTGGCCGAGGACAAGCGTCAGCGCACCGCCGGCCATTGCGATAAGCAGCGCGCCAATGTGGCCGGCGCCGCTCTGAAACGCCGTCATCCCGATACTCAGCGCGACGAAAAACGGCAGGGCATACACTGCGAGCGCGAAAATCGCCCAGCAGAATAGGCCGATGCCGAGTGTGTTGAGAACAAGCCCAATAGCGAGCATGGTGGTAGCTCCATGTGCATAGATGTACCAGTTGCGCCTTCCACCACCACCACGGCGCAACTCTGGATATCAGACCGAAACGAGGCGGAGTTGCGGCGTGAGCAATTCCGCCTCGACGCTTGGAGTCGAGAAGATGGCGCTCACGCGCCGCCGAACCTCCAGACCGGGATGCCGAGCCGCTTCGCCTTGTCGGCGAGGTTGTCCTGGATGCCCGTGCCCGGGAAGTGCATGACGCCGGTAGGCAGGAGTTCGAGCATGGCATCGTTGCGCTTGAACGGTGCTGCCTTGGCATGTTTCGTCCAATCAGGCTTGAAGGCGATCTGAGGCACTTTGCGGATCGTCGCCCATTTGGATGCGATCAGTTCGGCACCCTTCGGGGAGCCGCCATGGAGCAGGACCATGTCTGGATGCTTGGCATGAACCTTGTCGAGACGATCCCAGATGAGGTGGTGGTCGTTGAAGTCGAGCCCTCCAGTGAGCGCGATCTTCGGCCCAGCGGGCAGCATGACCCCGGTCTCAGCGCGGCGCTTGGCCGCGATGAAGTCGCGGGAGTCGATCATCGCTGCGGTCAGCGTACGATGGTTCACCAGCGATCCCGATCGGGGACGCCAGAATGAGCCGGTGTGAGTCTCGAAGCGCTCTATGGCCTGGTCGCGGAAGAGCTCCAAGCAGTTGCGGCGCTCAATCAGCGTGATGCCTTCCGCCGTGATGCGTTCTAGTTCGACGGATCGAACTTCGGAACCGTCCTGCTCGCGCTGACTCTTCTGTTGCGCCAGTTCGTTGTCGTCGAGTTGGCGACCGATGCGGTCAACGGCACGATGGAACAGGTTGACAGTCGACCAGAGCAGATCGTCGAGGTCCGGCTCAAGCCGCGTGTCGCTCAACGTGGCGACCAAGGCATCGAAGATGTCAGCGACGGCACCGGTAATGATCCTGCCCTCGGGAAGCGGCCGTCGATCCGGCTGGTCGTCGAAGGGGCGGTAACCAAAGAGCTGCAATTCGGTAAGAACGTGTTCGGTCGCAGATGCGGCGTGCGGGGGTTCGATGTCATCGTGGTCGGTCATGGAGGCGATCCTTTGCCGGATCGGCCGCGACCATCGCGGCCTTCGTGGCGATCACTCAGACGGCAGGCGGAACGGGCCAGAACCCGGAGCAGAGCGGAGGGCCGAAGCGCAGCGGAGGATGGCGGAGGCCGGCTATTTTGCTTCGCGATGCAAAGCGCGCTCGCCAGATGGCTAATGTGTCTTCTCGTCGCCGGCGCGCGGCGGAAAATAGCCGGACGCAGCCATTGCCGGCCCGAGCCGCTTGCCGTCCGATCGCCCTCTAGAAGGCCGTGGTCGCGTCCTCTTCCGGCAGTGGCCGTACCGCGACCGACCTGTCGACGCCCATCGAATTGCCGGGGCTACTCTGCGGTTGCCATCGACGAATGCAGGAAACGGACGACGTCCTCCGGTACGAGTTGCAGAAGCAACGCTGCTCGGAGGGCCTCGCGGCCGAAGATGTGCAGATCTTCGTTGAAGTCGCCCAGCCGGGGCGACAATGCGATCGCTTCAATGCCGGCGGCTTCTGCGCGCAGGGTGAGAATAGCCTGTACGGCATCTCCGGCGGCATCTGCGTCACGGGCGATATAGAGTCGGCGTAGGCCAGACGGCAGCAACATGGCTGAGAGGTGATTGGCCGAGAGAGCAGCGGTCATGGGCAAGGTCGGCAGTACATAACGCAGCGACAGCATGGTCTCGATCCCCTCGCCCGCAGCGAGCACGTCGTCCACCACGCCGAAGCGAACGGCGTTACCAAGCAGGTCGCCCATGGCCCGTCGTGGCGTTTCGATCGGGGCCTTGCCGAGCCGCACGCGATCAAAGCCGTGTGGATCTAGCCAGGTGCGATGTACGCCCGTGATCCGTCCCTCGAGGTCCGTGACAGAGCCTATCATCGCCGGCCAAGTTTCAGCCGGCAAATGCTCGTCCGGTCGGTAGTAGCAACGTGGGTGGAAGCGCAGGCTACCACCGTGGTAGATTTGGCTTATTCCACGACGTTGCAAATACCTTTCCACCAACGTCCCTTCGATCGGACCGGATATCGCAAAAAGTCGACGGGCGGCTTCTTGCGATCCGGCCGGCACAACTGGACGAACGGGTCTCGGGAGTGATTGCTCCTCAGAACGAGGCAGCTTCAGAAAGCGCCTCGCCTCCTCGGCGATCTCGCGGAAGTCTCGCAATGCAAGGCTTTCGCGGATGATGTCGAGGAGATCGCCATGCTCCCCGGTCGCGGCATCGGTCCATTTGCCGGCGGGGCCCTTCGACGATTCCTGGAGCCGCACAAATAACGAGCGGCCCGGGGTGTTGTGGACGTCGCCAACCACCCAGTACCGCCCCGCCCGCTTACCGTTGGGGAGATAGTGTCGGCACACCGCCTCGGCCTCGCGCGCGAGGCGGCGTGCTAGCTCGGAGACATCGCCGGACATCACGCGACCTCCCGCTCACTGATGTGCGCAACCGGATAGGTGTCGAGCACCTTCGACAGGATCTCGACGCCGCTCGCGTTCGTGGGTACGAACATGCGCAGCTTCCAGGAGATGATCTCCCCAAAGAGGCCGTAAGCACGGAGGCGATCGCGTAACGTGTCGTTGAATCCCGACAGCTCGATGCGATGTGCACCCATCGCCCGGACGCGGCGAAGCTGAAGTCCCTCCGCGAGGTCGAGGACGGTCCGTCCTTCCATCAGTGCAGCAAAGGCAGCGTCCGGCGTCAGCGAAGGCGCGTCCGTCGTAACAACGTTTGCGACCCACGCGGCCGAAACCTTGCGGCCGATGATGCGTTCGCCAGCATCGGTCTGGAGCCGATAGACGCGGGTCGATTCGTTCGGTAGCCGCTTCCAGATCGGTAGCAGCAAGCCCGCCACGACGTGGATCGTGCTTTCCGTGAACTCGGGCACCTCGGCAAGCTCCGCCAGCCAGGTCGAGGCAAAGCGTTCACGATCCGCTTCGTCCCAATGACTTTCGGCCATGGTGGTCAAGGGGACCGTGTGCTGATCCATCGACCGGATCAGACGGACGCGCCGCTCGATCTCGCCGTCATCGAGCATGACGCTCGCCGCGGGGACCTGTACGGCGGCTCGTCCCGAGCGCTCATTGACGAGCAGGACGGCCTGACGATCGGAAAGACGAGCAAGAGCGTCATCCAGACTCACCGGATGATTGCGCTCGCACTGGGCGACCGTGAGCAGCCGGGTCTCGGCGCCGGTCCCCGGATGGTCATAGATCGTCCGCCGGTCGGTGACGACGAGGCTCTCGGCACGGAGGGTTTCCAACCCGACGTCGTAGGTGCCGGATGCAACCGCGCCTTCGATCCGAGCGGTCAAGAGCTGCTCGAAGGCGGTGAACAGCACATTCTGTAGGTCGATGGTGAGCGCCAATAGCCTGTTCAGAAAGGTCGTGATCGGCGGCAGGTCATCCCTGAGCCCATTGGCATCCATGAGCTTCAGACCGGTCGCATCCTCGAACCTCCCAAGCGAGCACCCCTCGACCTTGCCTCGCGCGAGCAGCGTGTAGAGCTGACGCAGCGCATCACGTCCGTACTGGCTTTCGAGATTGTCCTCGGGCCGGAACAGGCCCTGTCCTCCGGTCTGACGTTGGCCGCGGGTAATGGCTCCCAACGTATCGAGCCGGCGGGCAATGGTGCTGAGAAAGCGCTTTTCGGCCTTCACGTCTGTCGCAATCGGACGAAACAACGGTGGCTGCGCTTGATTGGTCCGGTTTGTGCGGCCGAGGCCCTGGATTGCGGCATCGGCCTTCCAGCCGGGCTCGAGCAAGTAGTGGACCCGCAAACGGCGATTCCGGGCCGACAGTTCGGCATGGTAGCTCCTCCCCGTGCCGCCGGCGTCGGAGAACACGAGGATGCGCTTGACGTCGTCCATGAAAGCCGAGGTCTCGGCGAGGTTGGCTGAACCGGCTCGATTTTCGACCACCAGCCGGTCGCCCTTGCGAACGATGCGGCGCGAGCGGCCCGTCACCTCGGCAACCAAGTCGGTGCCGAAGCGCTGCACGACCTGATCCAGCGCGCCAGGTACCGGCGGCAATGAGGCGAGCTTCTCGATCAAACGATCGCGGCGGGCGACGGCCTCCCGGCTCTCGACCGCCTGGCCATCGCGATAGACAGGCCGGGAGCAAAGGTTACCTTCAGAGTCGGTAAAGGGCTCGTAGAGCTGGACCGGGAAGGAGTGGGCGAGATAGTCGAGGACATACTCGCGCGGCGTGATGTCGACCTTGACGTCGCCCCACTCTTCAGTCGGGATCTCAGCGAGCCGGCGCTCCATCAGCGCTTCGCCCGTCGACACGATCTGAATGACGGCGGTGTGTCCAGCCTCAAGATCGTGCTTGATCGAACGGATCAGCGACGGGGTCTTCATCGAAGTCAGGAGGTGCCCGAAGAAGCGCTGCTTCGCGCTTTCGAAGGCGGAGCGTGCCGCTGATTTGGCCTGCCCGTTCAGCGTTCCCGTTGCGCCAGTGATGTTGGCCGCTCGCATCGCGGCGTCGAGGTTGTTATGGATGATACCGAACGCATCGGCATAGGCATCATAGATGCGAACTTGCTCGGGCGTCAGCTGGTGTTCGACGAGCTCGTACGCGACGCCCTCGTAGGACAATGAGCGGGCCGCATAGAGACCGAGCGCCTTGAGGTCCCGCGCCAGCACCTCCATCGCCGCGACCCCTCCCTCCTCGATCGCTTCGACGAACTCGGCACGCGTCGCGAACGGGAAGTCGGCGCCGCCCCAGAGGCCAAGGCGTTGGGCATAAGCGAGGTTGTGGACCGTGGTAGCGCCCGTCGCCGACACATAAACTACGCGGGCATTCGGCAGCGCGTGCTGGAGCCGCAGGCCAGCGCGGCCCTGCCGAGAGGCCGCCTGGTCACCGCGCTCGCCCTTGCCCCCGACCGCATTCTGCATGGCGTGGCTCTCGTCGAAGACAATCACTCCGTCGAAGTCCGAACCCAACCATTCGACGATCTGCCTGACACGCGAAAGCTTTTCGCCGCGCTCGTCGGTCCGTAGGGTGGCGTAGGTGGTAAAAAGGATGCCTTCCGAGAGCCGAATCGGGGTGCCCTGGCGAAACCGCGAGAGCGGCGTCACAAGTAGCCGCTCCATGCCGAGCGCGGACCAATCGCGCTGCGCGTCCTCGATCAGCTTGTCGGACTTGCTGACCCAGATCGCACGACGACGGCCCTTGAACCAGTTGTCGAGCAAAACCCCGGCGACCTGCCGCCCCTTGCCCGCCCCGGTGCCATCGCCCAAGAACCAGCCGCGGCGAAAGCGGACGGCATTTTCGGCGTCGTCGCGCGCGGCGGCCAAAACATCAAAGGTCGTGTCGACCGTCCAGGAGCCTGCCAGGAATTCGGAATGCGCCTCGCCGGCATAGATGAGGCTCTCCAGCTGAGCATCCGACAGAACACCGTCGTCCATGACATTGGCCGGCAGGTGCGGACGATAGGATGGCTTCGGTGGCGCAACGGACGCCATCGCGGCAGACTGCACGAGCTTGGTCGGATGTGCGCATGATCCGGGAATGCAGATCGACTGTAGTCCGTATTCCTCATAAAGCGCATCGGTCAGCCGGGCGCCTTCCGGCGGCGACCATTCGACCGTCTCGTACGCAAGTTCGACGCCCTTTGGCGCTGCCTCTGTCGAAGAGGACGATGAGCGCGGTGCGGCGGGGCCGACCGATCGCGACATCGCTGGCCGCCCGATTGCAGCGATCTCCTGTGGCGTGGCGACGGGCAGCCTTGGAGGCACATGCTGGCTCACCCAGCCAAGCAAGGTGGCGACATCGGCCGCCATGCCTGGTGAGGCAGGAAAAGCGGTCGGATCGGCGGCAGGCAGCTTGTCGATTACAAGCAGCCTCGTATCCGTCTGAGTGCCATGCTTGGCGTAGACGGCGCCATCGATCGCCGCAGAAAACACCACCCGTCCGCGTTCCTGGAGGCGAGCGAAGGCATTTCGCCATGCCGGATTGTCCGGCGCGAAGCTTGCACCGGCGATGGCGACGAGGCGTCCACCGTCGCAAAGGCGCGCGAGCGCCGAAGCGATGTGGCGGAGAGCCGCATCCGCCATCCGTCGATCGACATTCGCTACCGCGGAGAACGGCGGGTTCATCAGGACGACGCTTGGTGTGACACTCGCATCGAGGTGATCATCGATTTGCGCGGCATCGAACCGCGTGACATTAACGCCCGCGAATAGCTGTTCGAGCAGCCCCGCCCGGGTCTCAGCCAACTCGTTCAATAGCAAGACGCCGCCGTCAAGCTCGGCAAAGACGGCAAGCAAACCAGTCCCCGCGGAGGGCTCCAGAACGCGATCGGCCTGTGTAATGCCGGCTGCGGTGCATGCGGCCAGCCCCAGCGGGAGCGGTGTCGAGAACTGCTGAAGCGCCTGACTATCTTCGGAACGTCGCGTGTGGGTCGGGAGAAGACCAGACACTCGCGCAAGCATCGGAAGCATGGCGACGGTCGAGCCGGCCTTGGCGCGCATGGCCGGACCGAACTTGCGAAGGAACAGAACGGTTGCCGCCTCGCAGACGTCATAGGCGGTCTTCCAGTTCCAAACGCCGGCCGTGTCCGAGGCGCCGAAGGCAGACTCCATAGCGCTACGCAGAACAGCGGCATCGATGCGACGGCCGCGTTCGAGTTCGGTCAGGACCTGTCGCGCGGCCCTGACAGCGGCAGAGGTGAGATTTGCAGCGGCACGCGTGGAGAGCGGCGTGGCGGCACCGCCGGCAAGAGATTCGGTCATGGCAGGATTCCTTTCGGAGAGCAGGAACGGGTCGAACCGCCCGGCGCTCTCCTCAAGACCACGACGATTCAAACCCTTCCCGGCCTACCTCTCCCTCTGAGCCCTCGCCCATAAGAATGGGGACCGGCGCTGAGCACCGGTCCCCAAGCAACCGCTGGACGGCCGGAGCCGCCCCGCTCTGTGATGTTACTCAGCCGCGTCGAGTTGTTGCGGATCTTCGTCGCCGGCGGTCTCCTGATCCTCTTCGTCGGCGAGGAATTCGGGCAGCGAGCCAGCTTCGCCCTTCTGCTCCACTGGCGCCACATCGGGATCGACGAGACGCAGCGGCTCCGGCAACCAACCCGAGCCATCCAGAAGACGCTCGGCCTCCTTGGCCATGTCGGCCTTCTTCAGATGGTCGATCAGTTGTGCTGACGACTCGCCCTTGGATTCCCGCACCGCTTCCAGAATACGCGGCTTGGTGACCCGCCCGAGATAGTTGTCGACCGTCGGTCGCCAGCCGGCCTGCACCATGTCGAGCCCGACCGCGCGCGCCAGCACATCGGCTTGGTCGAGGCGCGTGCGGACACCGTGAGCGGAGACACGGCCCTGATTGTAGCGGTTGGCCGGCTCATAGACGGCGTTGACCGCAAATGACGCACAGTGCGCGAACAGCGACGCCTGTGCACCGCCATCGAGAGTCGTCAGCGCATCCCAAAGATCGTTCTCGCTCTTCGGCAACCGCGCCTTCCATGCCTCATGCCGCGCCTCGATGGCCTTGGCTGAGACGCTTTCTCTCAACCCCGGAGCTTGAGCGGGAAAGTTCGGCGTGCGAAGGCCGATCTCAAGACAGCTCCCGGACGAGGCGAACCGGTAAAAGGCCGTCAGCACGAAGTTATGCAGCACCGCCTGGAACGCGACCGCTGGATTTTCTGCCAGCGCATCCCGCAATGCCAGTGTACGATGCGCCGTCAGCTCGATGATGAGCCGATCCGGCAGAGGTTTGGCCGCGTCCTCATCATCCTCTTCGACATCAGCAGCGCTACCTGCGACCGCGATGATCGTGCGTTGGACTGAAGTGCTGGGCTCCTGCCCTTCGTTCGACGACGGGTCGGCGGCCTGCGCGATATCAGGATCAGTTGCCTGCACCTCGTCCTCTGGCCGGACGTAACCCCGGTCCACGGAGAGGCGTCCTTCGGAATCGATGCTGATGAAGACACCAGCTCGGGCGATCTCCGTCGGTTCGTAAAGCATCGGCCGATTTTCGAATGCCGCCAATGCCGATTCGATTTCGCCGAGACGCTGATCGACCTCGTCCGGCAACTCGTCGGCATCCTGGTAATCCGATTCAAGCTTGGCCTGCTCGGTGTTCAGGGCATCGATGGTGGCCTGCTCCTCAGGCGAGAGTTCGACAGGTTTGCCTTCGATTTCTCGTAGACCTTGAGTGTGACCGTAGGAGAAATCCACGGCGACTGAGATCCACTTCCAGCCTTCGGCCGCAATCGTCTCAGCTTCGGCTTTGAGCTTTTCGGTCACGAGGCGGTCGAGCAACACGACGTCCTGAAGCCAGCCGCCGTCGTCGTGCTCGAACAAATCACGCAGAACGCCGCCACCCGCGTGCTGATAAGCATCGAGGCCCACAAATTGGGCCCGGCGATCGGACCCGCGCACGGTGTTCTCGGTGAGCAAGCGCCGTATCTGGTATGGCTCATCATATCCGGAGCGGCTGACGTTCTCCCAGACCTGCTCTTGGCGGGCGTGATCGGCAGTGACTGAGAACGCCATGAGCTGCTCGAGCGTCACGCCATCTTCAGCATAGACCTCATGCAACTTCGGCGAGACCGACGCCAGGCGCAGGCGCTGCTTGACGATGGCGGGGTTCACGAAATGGCGCGCGGCAATGTCTTCTTCGCTCATGCCGAGGTCGCGGAGGATCTGGAAGGCCCGAAACTGATCGAGCGGATGCAGGCCGACCCGCTCATCGTTCTCCGCCACCGAATCGTCCGCGGCAATGCCCCCTTCACGCACGACGCACGGCACCGCCTGCGTCTTGGACATCCGCTTCTGTTTCACCAGGAGTTCGAGAGCGCGATAGCGCCTGCCGCCCGCTGGCACCTCGAACATGCCGGTCTCGTTGCCATCTGCATCAACGACGGCCCGGACACTCAGACTTTGCAGAAGCGTACGCTGCGCGATGCTCTCGGCTAGCTGCTCGATCGAGACACCGGTCTTGACGCGCCGAACGTTCGACTGGCTGAGCACGAGCTTGTTAAAGGGAATGTCCCGGGAAGGCGACAACGTGATCTTTTGTACGGCTTTCGTCATTTTAGCTCTCCACGACGGGCGCCGTGAGACTCTCTCTCGGCTTCCAACCCGTCGCGAACAGCCTCCCCCCTCTCACTCTCGCGCGGCCAGGAGGCCGAGCATCACGCCGCCTCGTGATCGGCGACAACCGAATGCGGCGACGTGTGCTCAATGGCCCCGGGAATGAAGCCGAGCAAATAATCCGCGGCCTTGCTCGCTTGCGAGGCGGCACGCACGATGGCCCGATTGTCTTCACGCAGAACTTCAAGCCATGATCCGATATAGTCGGCATGGCGCACGGTCGGGACGATCCCGAGCGACGCGCAACTGAATGCGGAACTCAACTCGGCGACCAGTTCTTCGAAGGCATATCTCTTCGTACCGTAGGATCCGCTCTGGTCGCGATTGAGACGCGAAGGATGCCCGGTCGCATGACCGAGTTCATGCAAGGCCGTACGGTGCCAGTTGATGGGTTCGAAATAGGCCTGCGGCGGCGGGACCTGAACATAGTCTTCGGCTGTTGCATAGAATGCGCGATCTCCACCGATCCGGAATGGAATTCCGCTGGCCCTGATCAGAGCGTCGACCTTGGGTTCGATGAGGCCAGCCGGCGGTGGCAGCGCCGCGTTGGCAATCTCGCCGGGCAGTTCCTCACACTGATCGGTGTTGAAAACGGTAAATCGTTTGAGGAATGGAATCGCCTGCGCGTCTTCGCCGGTCTCGGCGGCGCGTCGCTTCTCGTCATTCGGCACGAAACGATCGGCGTAGACGACTGTGGTGCCGCGCTCTCCCTTGCGAACGTGGCCACCAAGCGAGAGCGCCTGACGGAACGTGAGCCAACTTTGCCCGGTGAATCCGCGCTCGATCACGGCTCCCCAGAGGATGAGGATGTTAACGCCACCGTATTGCCGGTTAGTCGACGCGTTTTTCGGCATCGCCAGCGGCGCTTTCGCCGCGGCAGTACCCCAGGGCTGAACCCAAGGGACGCGTCCGGCCTCGAGTTCGGCAATGATCCGGTCGGTGATTTCGTTGTAGAGGTTCGCCCGGTCCAGGTCGACGCGCGCGTACGCAGTAGGGTTTGACATCGCGGGTCTCCGCGACGGGCACCGCGAGCCTCTCTCGCAGCTTGTAACCCGTCACGGAAAAACCCAGCCTGCACTCTTACTCTAAGCTTCTTGCCCGATCTGCCTTAGGCCGCAGGACGGTTCCGGCGTGCGCCAGGGCGCGTCGCTTTAAGAGAAATGGCGCCCGCAGGAGCGCGAGCATAGGGACGCCGAAGGCGGCACGCCGGACCGAGTGCGCGACGAGACCGGTTATAAGGGTACCCGGGAACGGGGCAGTGATAACGACCCGGCATCGGTACCCTTTGGCTCGTCGCCGGACGAGGCGCGGCACTTCAACAAGGAGCACTCCCGCCTTCGCCGGCGGATTTCAAGCTACCGCCGTTCCTGTCTTGGCCCGGCTCAGGAGTTGCGTTTCCAAGTTGTCGGGCGGTGCTAACCGAAGCCGGGGAGGTCGCTCCCGGTGGCCTTTCGCGTCTTGGCTTCGGTCAATGCCCGAACAGTAAATAGCTGCGATCAAGGCCGCGGCGATCCCGCGTCTCGTCCGTCCAACCGACGGCGCGGCGGTAGCTGCCCAACGTAGGCGAATTCTTGAGCGCCAGGAGATCGACCGGCTGCGCCTGATCGGCGAAAGGCGCGACATAAAGCGCGTCTTCGGGACAATAAAGTTCGCAGAGGAAGCAGGTCTGGCAATCGCTCTGACGCGCGATCACCGGAATGCCGTCCGTCTTATCGAACACATTTGTCGGGCACACGGTCACGCAGATGTCGCAAGACGTACAACGCTCGGTATCGATGACTTCAATCATTCTGCCGCCTCCAAATAGGTCGCTTCCGCATGCGGGCGAGCCGACGTCCAGACTTCATCAAGGCCCCCGGTTGTCACGTAGTGACGCTGGCGGTCGTCCTGATCGGGGAAATCGTCGCGGCGATGCATGCCGCGGCTTTCCTGACGTGTCAGCGCGCTACGGTACATCCATCGCGCAGTCGCGAGCATCGCTGCGCCCTCGCGAGCTCGCGACAGATCGTCTTTGTTTGCTGCGTCTGCGTCCGAGATGTCGCGCCAGGCGGCATCGAGCCGCGCCAGCGCCCCCTGCAGCCGCGACGCTTCGCGGAAATAATTCAGTTCATAAGGGAAGACCTCGTCCTGGACCGCTTTGGCTAACACTGCCGGGGCGAACATACGCCGCGGCCGGTTGCGGAATGCGACAGTTCCGGCGGAGGACAGCCTTCGACTTGCAGTTAGACCAAGGTGCCGCGCGTAATCGGCAGCGCCCTGCCCCGCCCATGCTCCCGAAGACATCGCCCAGGCGGCGTTGTGGCTGCCGCCGCCAGTGAAGCCGCCGCAGATCAGTTCACGCGTGGCCGTGTCGCCCGCGGCATACAGTCCGGGCACGCTTGTGGCACAGCTTTCGTCGACAATACGAAGGCCGCCGGTGCCACGCACCGTGCCCTCCAGCCGCAAGGTGATGGGGAAGCGATCAGTGAATGGATCGATGCCTGTGCGGTCGAAGGGCAGGAAGAAGTTTGGCTGCGAGGCACGCATGTGACGCTGCACGTCGCCATCAGCCTTGTCGAGCTGCGCGTAGACGGATCCTTGAAGCAGCGCGCGAGCGATCGCCGAGCGTCCGCCTTTGGACGCCGCGCCAGGCACGACCGTGCCATCGTCATAAGTAAAGGTCGCCCAGCCGAAAAACAACGTCTTGGTCACCGAGCCGAACGCAGCCGAGATCGCGTAAGGGTTGGAAAATTCCATGCTGCTGAACTCGGCACCGACTTCGGCCGCCATCAGATAACCGTCACCGGTCAGCACGTTCGAGCCGAGAGTCTTGCTCAGAAACGCGCAGCCGCCGGTCGCGATCACGACCGCTTTGGCGCGCACCGTCCAGCGATCATCTTTTTGCCGGCGCAGACCGCTGGCGCCGGCGACTGCGCCATCGTCATCCACCAGCAATTCGAGCGCCGGGCTGTGATCGAGAATCGTGACGCCGGCCTGCTTGGTGCGCTTACGCATCAATCGCATATATTCCGGTCCCTGTAGCGAGTCGCGCTGCGAGGTACCGCTCTCGTCGAGCGGATAGGGATATCCCCCATCGGCCAGGCGATTGCTCTGCTGATAGGTGCGATCGAGCACCCGCGCCATCCAGCGGCGATCCTGCAGATACCCGCCCAGCTTCTCGCGGTTGGCCATCGCAGCTTCGCGCTGTGCTGGGTCGGGCTCGACATACCAGACACCGGTGCCGGCTGCCGCGGTGGCGCCGGAGGTGCCGCAAAATCCCTTGTCGGCGAGTACCACACGCGCCCCGCGCTCCGCGGCGCTCACTGCAGCCCAGGTGCCCGCGGGCCCGCCGCCGAGCACCAGCACATCGGCGTCGTATTCAACCGATCCAGCCGGCGCGACTCTGCGTTCGGCACGATGAATTTGAGTCATTGACCTTGTCCTCTGCCCAAATGATTACGATTCATCCATACGCTCACGCTGTCACCGGGGCCTTCCAACGCATGAAGCGCCGCTCCAGCGCTTCGAGCGCGGCGTTGAATGCCAGCCCGATCACGGTGATACCGAGAATGCCGAAATACATCTGCGGGATTAGGAAGCTGTACTGGCTGTTGATGATGAGATAGCCGAGCCCCGCCTTGGCACCGACCATCTCGGAGGCGACCAGCACAAGCATGGCGGAAGCGCTAGCGAGACGGATGCCGACGAAGATGGTGGGTAGCGCAGCCGGCAGGATCACTTTACGGAACAATTGCTGGGGCGTTGCGCCCATGGTCCGCGCCGATTTGATCAGGAGCGGATCGACCTGTTTCACCGCGGCGACGGTATTGAGCAGCAGGGGCCACGCGCAGCTATAGATCACCATCGTGATTTTCGAGAGCTCGCCGATCCCAAGCAGCAGGATGAACACGGGGAGCAGCGCCAGCGGTGCGGTATTGCGGCAGATCTCGATGAACTGATTGAGAAGATCGCCGAGTCGGGCATACCAGCCAACCGCAAGGCCAAGCGGCACGATCAGGGCTACCGAGATCAGAAAGCCGCTCAGCGCGCGCAGCAGGCTGGCGCAGACGTCGTCATAAAGCTCGCCGGTCTGCGCGAGTTGCCAGCCGGCCGCGATCACCTCTGAGAAGGGCGGCAGGAACACCGCGTCGATGAGCCCCAGCCGCGGTGCAGCCTCCCACACCGCAAGCAGCGCAATCAGCAGCAGCGAGCGGCGCCCGGCGACGGCCAGTCCGCGCGCTGCAGCGCGCAATCGCGCCGCCACCTGCGAAGGCGGCCTCTCCAGCTCCCGGCGCCCATGTGCCAGCTCCAAAAGCGTCAACAGTTCCATATTAGACATGGGCAGCTTCCTTCACGCCACGGCCGACCGGGCGCGAAGCCCCGCCGCCGGCCAACTGTCCGTGCTGGGCTTTCTGCACTTCCTCGCGCAACAGGCTCCAGACCTCATGCCGCACCTCGCCGAACTCCGGCAGCGAACGCACGTCGTCGGCCTCGCTGCGCAGCAGGTCCGGAATATCGATAATCTGCTTGATCCGGCCCGGACGCGACGTCATCACCGCGACCCGCTGGCCGAGTACGACAGCCTCGTCAATGCCATGGGTGATGAAAATGATGGTCTTGCCGGTGGCGCGCCAAATCCGCAGCAACTCACCTTGCAGGGTCTCGCGCGTCTGGGCGTCGAGTGCTGCAAAGGGCTCGTCCATCAGAAGCACTTCGGGATCATAGGCAAGGCTGCGCGCGATCGCCACGCGCTGCTTCATGCCGCCGGAGAGTTCGTGCGGATAGCGGTCGGCGAAACCGGACAGGCCGACCAGGTCGAGGAAATGCCGAGCGACGTCGCGCCGCTCCTTGGCCTTGAAGCCGGCAATGTCGAGGCCGAACTCGATGTTCTGCGCGGCCGTGCGCCAGGGAAACAGCGCATATTGCTGGAACACGATGCCCCGATCGCGCGCCGGTCCCTCAATCGGTTGGCCATCGAGCAGGATGCGACCGCTGGTCGGCGTCGCGAGCCCACCGAGCAGATCGAGCAAAGTGGACTTTCCGCAGCCGCTCGGCCCGACGAGAGCGAGGAACTCGCCGGTGCGAACATCGAGCGTGATGTCTTCCAGCGCGGTGAAGCGGCCGGCCGGACCGCCACTTTCGCCGCGCGTGACGAATTCCTTGCGGACCCGTTCAAAGCTGATCTTGACGGAGGTCATTTTGCCTCCGCCGTATTGCCGGGACGGAAATAGTTGAACGCGTTGGTGTAGGTATCTGAGGCCTTGACCTGCCCCGGCTTGAACAGCCCGTCCTTCTCAAGCCAGTTGATCCACACCTGGATCTCAGCGTCTGAAATCACGCCGCCCTTGCTCGCAACGCCGGTGCTCTTCCAGTATTTGATGGTGGAACCGTCCTCGTTGCGCTTGCGCTCCGCGATGATCCTGTCGAACCGGGCACGAACCTCATCCGGCGGGCTGCTCTGCGCCCACTGGATTGCGCGCGAGATGCCCTCGACCAGCTTGCGCGAGGCTTCGGGATTGTCCTTGATAAATTTATCCCGTAGCACGTAGGCGCCGCCGGTGAACTGCCCGAATAGGTCGGTATCGTTGAACAGCGAGCGGATGCCGCCGCGCTCCAGCGCCTTGTCGCGCAGCACGCCGCTGAGCGCACTTACCTCGACCGCCCCTTGGCGCAAGGCCTGCTCACCCGAAACCGGCGGGATCGCCACCAATGTCACTTGCTTGGCTTCGCCGGCGTTGAGGCCGTTCCGCGCCAGAAATTCGCGCAGCACAAATTCGAGATGGGCGCCGAGCGTGTTGACCGCGACCTTCTTGCCTATCAGATCGCGCGCAGTCTTGATCGCACTGTCGTCCTTGACGTAGTACCCGTAATAGGTGTTGGCATCCGAGCCGTAGTAGCCGACGACCGCCTTGATCGGGGCCTTTGCCGCTATCAGCTTCAGGATCGCGCCATAGAAGGCACCGCCGACGTCGATATCGCCGGTGACGACGGTCTGGATGTCTTGCGGCCCGCTAGTTGTGTTGCCGACCCATTTGAGCTTCAGCGGCGCGAGATAGCCGAGGTCCTCGGCAAGCTCGGTGAACGTCACCTGCCCGGCCCAGCCCTGATAACGAATCTCAGTCTTCTCCAGTGGCGGTTCGGCGAAGGCCGGGGCCACGAGGCCCAACGCGAGGGCACCGGCCAGCAGAAGGCGCGCGGCGTGACGCCGCACGCGAAGAATGCGAAGGATCGTGTTCATTGTTGTGCTCCGATTGCGTGACCCTGAATCAGGCGGCTTTCGCCGCCTGCGGTTTCGAAGTTTTGATGCGTGTCACGCTGTGGCGGCCGTCGACGCTGAGCGGCACGTCGCCATCGATGGTGGCGCGGCGAACCACGCGATGTTGATCGCCGTAGTCATTGACCGCGTAATGCTGGGTGGCGCGATTATCCCAGATTGCAACATCGCCAGCCTGCCACCTCCAGCGCACGGTATTTTCGGGCGCCGTGATATGCGACTGGAACAAATCGAACAGCTTCTGGCCGTCGTATTTCGGCAGGCCGACGAAGCGCTGCACGAAGTTGCCGAGCACCAGCGTGCGCTCGCCAGTCTCGGGATGGACGCGCACCACCGGATGCTCGGTCTCGAAAATGGTACCTGTGAAGACCTCGTCGAAGTGCTTCTTGTCCGCCTCTGAAGCACGCGCCTTCACAGCGTAGTCATAGGCATTGCTGTGCACCGCCCAGAGCTCGTCGGCGAGTTTGCGCAGGGGCGCCGGCAGATCGAGATAGGCCGCCGCCGTGTTCGACCAAACGGTGTCGCCGCCATAGGAGGGGATCACCACGCCGCGCAGCACCGAGATTTTCGGATAGGCATCCACGAAGGTCACATCCGTATGCCACTGATCGGCACGGCCCCCGCCTCGGCCAGAATCCAATTCCAGGATCGAGGACGTGCCCTTGGTGGCGCCGACCGTCGGATGCGGCACCAGCTTGCCGAGCCGGACGGCAAAACGTTCTTGCTCCGCATCGTCGAGATGGCCCTGGTCGCGGAAGAAGATCACTTTGTGTTCGAGCAGCACTTGGTTGATGGCGCGGATGACCTGGTCGGGCAGATCGCCCGACAGCTTGACGTTCCTGATCTCGGCGCCGAGCCGAGCGGCGCGCTTGACGATGTCAGCGCGCGGAATGACATTGTCTATTTCGGTGGTGTTGCTCATGATCCTGTTCTCATCACTGCGATCCATGGACAAAGCTCCGCCATGCGCCGGTCGCGGGTACGACGGCGGAGATATTCGAAGTCACTTTTGAAGGGGGCGTCCGTTCAGTCGTGCCTGATGGGTCGACAGAGGCATCGGATACAGCGATCGTCGCAAATGTGCTGTGCGATAGCATGGTCGCCGAGCGGCCTCGTGAGAGGCGACACGTCGCGCGCTACGTTATGGGCATCGGCTGGCAGCATAGGTGGGACGACCTCGCTTTGACGCTTCTGATCGTAAAAGCGATCCAAAATCAGTCAATGAAACGAAACCAGCTTTGTTTTTGAGGGGACGCAATGATCGCATCGTCACCCATGCAGACACTGAAATATTTGCGACGATTACCGTCCGCTACTTCGCTTCACGTGCACGACCGCATACAAAATCGGCCGCGTCGACGCGTAGAATAGCTAGAAAAGCCGGCTTGCTTCGTCGACACGCACGCACTCGTCTTCGATCGACGATCTCCTCACCCGCTTCATGCTCACTTGGCACACAACAACGCAAATTCCTTTCATCGACAGGCTTGCGATCACCGACATAGAGTTGATGGAACGCGCGGAGGCGCAGTCTAATCAGACAACGATCAACATTCACGAGCACGACATGAGCAAACGCCAGCTTTCCCTGAACTTTTTCATCTATCCGGACGGCCATCACGAGGCGGCTTGGCGTCACAAGTCCTCGGCAACGGACCGTATCCTCGACGTCACCTATTATCAGGAGCTGGCGCAGAAAGCCGAGGCGCACAAGTTCGACGCGGTGTTCTTCGCCGACGGGCCGGCGCTGGCAGACAACGTCCGCTATGCGCAGCGCTTCCGGCTCGAGCCGATCACGCTCCTGACCGCGATCGCGTCGGCCACCAAGCACATCGGCCTGATCGCAACGGCGTCGACGACCTACACTGAGCCCTACAATCTGGCGCGGTTGTTCGCCTCGCTTGATCACATCAGCGGCGGCCGTGCCGGCTGGAACATCGTGACCACGAGCACGCCGCAGGCGGCGCAGAATTTTGGTCTGCCGGAGCATCCGCCGCATCACGAACGTTACGAGCGGGCGCGGGAATATCTCGACGTTATCACGAGGCTCTGGGACAGTTGGGAAGACGACGCGCTGGTCAACGACCCGGTGTCGGGCATCTTTGCCGACACCAGCAAGATCCACACGATCGATCACATCGGAAAGCATTTCCGCGTGCGCGGGCCGCTCAATGTCTCGCGGACGCCGCAGGGGCGGCCGGTCTACGTCCAAGCCGGTTCCTCAGAAGATGGACGCGTCTTCGCGGCACGCTTTGCCGAAGCGATCTTCACCGCGCATCAGACTTTGGCCAGCGCACAAGAGTTCTACGCCGATATTAAGCGGCAAGCGCGCGCCTTCGACCGTAGCCCCGACCAAATCAAAATCCTGCCTGGGATTTCCCCCTTCATCGCCAGCACGCAGCTCGAGGCCGACCGGCTGCAGGAGGAGTTTAACGACCTCATCCAACCAGAATTTTCGCTCACCCAACTCCGTCAGATGACTGGGCTCGATCTCTCCGGCTTCGATCTCGATGGCCCTTTCCCCCGGCATCTGATCGACACCAACGGTGCGCACGGCGTCGCTAGCCGCTTCAAGCTCGTTGTCGATATCGTCGATCGTGAGAAGCCGACGATCCGTCAGCTCGTGCAGCGGCTCGCCGGCGCACGCGGCCATTGGGTGATCGCTGGGCCGCCTGAGAAGATCGCTGACAACATCGAGACCTGGTTCGAGAACGGCGCGGCCGACGGATTCAACGTCATGCCGCCGTGGCTGCCAGGCGGTTTCGACGTCTTCGCCGAGCAGGTCGTGCCTATCCTGCGCGCGCGCTGCCTGTTCCGGCACGACTATGCCGGCACTACCTTACGCGGACATTACAGTCTGGATCGCCCGGACAGCGTTTTCTCCAATCGCGTTAAAGCGACCGCTTGAAAGACTTGCATCGAACGTAACTGCCGGGAGCCGACGCAGCGCACCACGGCAGCCGATCTTTCATACAGGTTACTTGAGCTAGGCGCTAGTTCTGGAGCAATGCTGCGTTTTCGCAGGTCGTCCACTAGCTTTGCTCTCGGCTGCTCGCAGTTGTTCGATGATGCCACGTTGAACAGCCAAGATGTCATGCCTCTTGGTAGGTCTGCATGTTGGCTTTTGTCATCACCTCGGGCGTGCGCCAGCGGCGCATCGCCTCAACGGAAAATGGCACCCGGAGAGCGTGAGCATAGCGGCCCGAAGGGGCACGCGGGTCCGAGTGCAGCGACGAGACCGGTTCAACAGCGGCACCCGGGAACGGGGCAGTGATAGCGATCGCCGCAGGCGAGCCCCTTTCCCGAGTGCCCCCGGCGAGGAGCACCAAAGCTCTGGCGCGAGGGATCGAAGCCGCAAGGCCGAGACGCTGCGCGGCTCGGTTCACGAGAGCCCGGTGCGGCTCTGGCCGCACGCGCCAAAAGCTGAGCGAACGTGATGCAGGCAACGATACGAGAACCGCCCAGCATTTTCACGGGAGTCTCGCAATTATGGAAGAGAGGCCTGTGGGCGGAGCGAAAGCGTAGACCACTCGCGGGACGCAGCAAAAGAGGCACCCGCAGGAGGGTCAGCATAGCGCCGACGCATTGCGGCGGGATCCGGGACCGAGTGCAGTCGCGAGACCGGTTAAAAAGGCACCCGACCCGAAGGGCAGTGATAGCGACGCCGGCATGCAATGACGGCGGGCCCGAGGGCGAGTGCCTCCGGCGAGCGACCAATGCGGATTCACGTCTGCTTGGTATCAATTTTGCTTTTGTGATAGCGTCTCACTCGTGCGCATGTCTATGCACGGCGTGGGCATGTTCACTGAGAGCCATTTTTTACAGAGGACGACATGGCCAAGAAAGCGAAGAAGGCAAAGAAGACCGCGAAGGCAGCCACCAAGAAGGTGGCAAAGAAGACTTCAAAGAAAAAGAAGTAGTCGTATCGGCTACTGATCTATTGCCGCCTTCGGGTCGCAACCCGCATGAAAAGCGAGACCTCCCAAAGGATATGAAGCGTCCTTTGCAGCCGTTTGGTATCGCGGCAAGGTAAGACAAGGCCGGACCTTTGTGCAGGCGGCTGCTGCATAAAGGTCCGGTTTTTCATTTCTGCCCCGCGAGGGCGTGATCTGCTCGTGCGCGAGGGATCGAAGCCGCAAGGCCGAGACGCTGCGCGGCTCGGTTTACGAGAGCCCGGTGCGGCGACAGCCGCACGCACAAAACGGACAAGAAGCAACCACCTGAGCTCGGACGTCTGAAGTATCGGAAAACGGTTTCTTCAGTTCGTTCTTGCCCACCCCTAGCACCTGGGCGGGCGGAAAATTCGGCCTTCGAAAAACCACGAGATCCCACGATCTCGAATCCCAGTCGTGTGTTAGCGATGGGGAACGTCTGCGGGACTAAACGATTCGTCTCAGCGTGGGGGACCCTTTCAATGCTGATGACCAAGCAGAGACGGCCGGCGATCCGCACCCTGCGCGGTTGGGCGATCAACGTGCTGAACGAAGCCGGCGCCATCCGCGAGTGCGAGGAGCACGGTTGGATGCAGGACCGCGCCGATCCGCATGCACGAGCGCGGGCCTTCGACATCGCCCGTCGAAATCCGCCAGCAGACGTATCCCCTCAAGCAGCGGAGGCGGCGGTTCGCGACGTGCTGGACTCGATTGGTGATACCTGCCCAGAATGCCCCCCTGACGTGGAGGACCGGCGCTAAGCATCGACGCCGACCCCGTCTCCTTCTCAGCGGCCTAGCCGTTTCTCCACGCGCTTGCGCGCGTTGCCGACCTTTTTGACGGCCTTTTTCACCGCCGGTGCCGACTTTCTTGTCTTCTTCGCCTCGTACTGCACTTCGTAGTCCTGCCCGCCAGCCACCCGCGCCCGGTCCTGTTTTCGTCCGCGCGCCGTCTTGCTCTTCTTCGCTACCGCCATCGGTGCCTCCTGTTGTGACATCGAAGCAACGCGACAAGGATTCGCAGGTTCCGGAACGATCCGAACTGTGCCAATTTGAGTCGGCTGTAGCGTGGAGTTATTCAGTGGCGTTTGCGCGTAAAATGCCGGCGGCTATCGGCGTCAAGGCGCCTCTCCCCGGCTTCATCGAACCGGCCCTGGCCACCTCGATCGAGAAGGTGCCGTCAGGAGAGCGGTGGATTCACGAAATCAAGTTCGACGGCTACCGTGTTCAGGTCCATCTGGCCAACGAGACGGCGAAGATCTTCACCCGGCGGGGCCACGATTGGACGCATCGCTTCAAGAAGGTCGCTCATGACGCCTGGCGGATCAAGGCGAACTCGGCGGTGGTGGACGGGGAGATCGTGGTACCGGCGGCCGACGGCACGACCGACTTCTCGGTCCTGCAGAACGAGCTTAAGGGCAAGTCGGCCAGCATCGTGCTCGTAGCGTTCGATCTGCTCTATCTGAACGGCCGAGATATCCGGAAGCTACCGCTTTTTCAGCGCAAGGCCGAACTCAAGAAGATCGTGAACGGCACCGACATCCAGTTCAGCGAAAGTTTCGAGATAAACGGCCGTGAGATGTTCGCGCACGCCTGCAAGCTCGGCCTCGAAGGCGTCGTCTCGAAGGTACGGGACAGTGCCTATCCGCGGGGACGCACGAACGACTGGGTCAAGAAGACTTGCGTGCAGCGGGAGACGCTGACCATTGCCGGTTTCGCACTCGATGGTACGAAGTGGGACGGGCTCTATGTCGGGCGGCGCAAGGGTGACGATCTGGTCTACGCCGGCAAAGTCGACCACGGCTTCGACAAGGTCTCGGCCGCCGATCTGCAGAAGCGGCTTAAACCCCTCATCCGAAGGACTCAGCCCTACGCCAAGCGCATCGGCCACAAGGGCATCTGGGTTGAACCCAAGCTTCTGGCCGAGATCGAGTATCGCGCAAAGTCTGCCGACGGAAAGGTCCGGCACCCTTTCTTTCGAGGATTACGCGATGACGTGTAATCAGGCAGGCGCTAGCGCGACAATTCGGCTCAAGCTGGAAGCAGAACATCCAGACTCCGGCCTTCGCTTGCGAACCATGCTATACGGATCCGCCGGCGGGCAGCGTTTTCATCCCGAAACCGTATAGCGGCGCCCAACTCATCTCGACGCTGCGAGACTTGACCGGGATCGTCTGGACCCCTAAGCCGACGATTTTTTTGCCTCCCCTCTTGAAACCAAAATCGGTTTTGCTAATTTTTTTGGCGTCACCTTCGGGTGACGTCTGAGGTGCCCTCTGGGGCCTCTGACCTGAGACGGGCACCGGTCGTGTCCGGTGCCTCATACCCATCTTGCTCTTTGGAGGATTTGGCTATGCGCACTTATGATTTCTCGCCCCTGTTCCGGTCGACGATCGGCTTCGATCGCCTGTTTGACCTCGCCGAGACGGCCCAGCGGGCTGCCGAGGAAAGCTATCCCCCCTATAACATCGAACGGCTGGCCGAAGACCGTTACCAGATCACTCTGGCGGTGGCGGGCTTCTCGCCCGACGAGGTCGCGGTCACGGCCGAACAGAACGTCGTAACGATCGAGGGCGGCAAGACCGAGAAGGCCGAGCGGGAGTTTCTCTACAGAGGGATCTCGACCCGCCACTTCAAGCGTCAGTTCAACCTGGCGGACTACGTACAGGTCAAGGGCGCAACGTTCGACAACGGCTTGCTGAAGATCGAATTGGTCCGGGAAATCCCAGAGGCCATGAAGCCGCGCCGCATCGCGATTGGCGGCGCCGCATCTTCAGACAACGTCCACCAGATCGAGGCCAAAGCGGCCTAATTCAACCCCATCGAGCAACGCCGCGCGTCAGCCGACGCGCGGCACCCGACTTCGTCTACGGAATGGAGGATACCATGCGGCCGACGACCGCTTCCGACGACAACGTCATCGACTTCAACGCCCTGCTGCATCCCGGGACCGTGTTCGACCATCCGAGGGATGTGCTGGCCGACCCTTCGCTGTCCACCTCGGAGAAACGCGCCATTTTGGCATCCTGGGCGTCCGACGCATCGGCCATCGCCTCCTGCCCGTCCTTGCGGGCACCGACGGGACTGAAAGCGCCAGTCACCATTGACGAGATCCTCGAGGCACTGTGCGAACTCGACGGTGCTCCACGCAATCCTCCAGGAGGTAAACCGAACCGTCTCTGCTCGACGTCGAGGGTTCTGGCCGCCTGAGAAGGAGGGTTGCTATGGATGACATCGGATTACCCCGAGACGTGCTGAACCGTATCGAGCGTCGGTGGATGGCGAAGTTCGCGCAAGCTTCGCTGCGCCCGCGGTTCTCGACGGTCTTTGACGATCCACTCCGATCGCCGCGAGTTCGGCGACTTCTGGAAGGATCCCTGAGACCACCGACGGAAGATCGAGAAATCCAGTCCAGCTTCGTCTAACCCCGTGCTCTAAACTGCGCACCATTGACCTCCGGATAGTTCTACGCTTTTCGGAGGTCATTCTTTTGAATCTTTTGTCTTTCGCCTCCGCCAATCGCGAGTTCAACTTTCATACTGGCCTATCCAACATCGCGCATAGCCGCGTTGAGCAAGGTGATCTCTGGAGCGATCGTAAGAAAGCTAGAGGCGCGACGAGGAATGCTAGGCGGGTTCCGCGAGACCATTGGCTAGCTAGCTTCTAACTTCGCGCGCGCCGGAGCGCAGTTTCCAATCGCGCCTTCTCTTTATCCCAGCGGGTTTCTTCGGCCTGCGACCTCTTCTCGATAGCCTCGACCTCGACCTGGATGGCCGCGGCCCGTTTCGCGTGCTCCTGCTCGGCCTTGTCCAACGCAGCCTGCGCCTTGTCGACCGCCTGCTGACGGCGTTCTCTCTCCTTCTGCCTGGCCGCCTCCTCTCTCGCTCGTTCCACCTCGCGACGCCTCTGCTCCCGGTCGTAGTCGAGCGCGGCTTTTCGCTCCGCAGCCTTGTCGACGGTACGAGAGGAAGGCTTCTTCGCCTTTGAGCTTTTCGACTTGCGGGTAGCTTTCGTTGGTCTGCCGCCGCCAAGATCCGTGGGCAGTTCGGCATGCTCCTTGAAAGATCCGTCGGATCCGACCGGGCGCCTGAGCACAATGCCAGGCTTTGCCATGGTTGCGTCGATGACGTCCGGATCATCACTTTCTTTGGCGGCGCCCTGATGAAAGAGATTGCTGTCTGCGCCCCACGCTTCCAGCGCCGCTTTCATGGAAGGAGCGGCTATCGCCAGATCGAAGAAGCCGAGCGACGTCTGGTATGTTTTCAGTTTTCTGGCCATCGGTCTGATTAGACCTTCCCGTTCGATAGTTAACGTCGCGCACTCTGGGATTTGCCGCGGCGTCTGACGGAACATGCCATGGCTTTAAGCGTTCCCTCATTCTTGAAGGACGTCCATGCATTACGCAACACGCTCCGAAAAATTGGCCCTTGAATGAGCCGGACGTCGACCCTGCCCAAGCGCTTACAGCCGATGCTCGCTACCCTCACCGACGCGCCGTTCGACGACCCCGGCTGGGTTTTCGAGGATAAGTACGATGGCTTCCGGATGATCGCGGAAATCCGGCGGGGCAAGGTTTCGCTCTACAGCCGCAACGGCAAGATCATCAGCCGCAGCTATATCGAGGTCGCCAAAGCGCTGGAGGGCGTGAAGGGCGACGCCGTGATCGACGGCGAACTCGTCGCGATCGGAAAGGACGGCGTCTCGCATTTCCAGCTGCTGCAAAACGCGCTGCGTCATGAAGCGAAGCTCCTGTATTGCGCCTTCGATCTCATGTTTCAGAACGCAGCGGACTTGCGCAAACAGCCTCTTCTCGAGCGCAAGGAGCGGCTGAAAGCGATCCTGCCGAGCCACCGGCTGATCGCCTTCAGCCGTCACCGCAAAGCGAACGGCACGAAATTTTTCGCCGAGGCCGAGCGGAAGGGTCTGGAAGGCGTCATGGCGAAGCGCGCCGACAGCGGGTATGAGTCCGGAAGCCGGACGGCGGATTGGCTGAAGATCAAGACGGCAAAGCGGCAGGAAGTGGTGATCGCGGGCTTCACAGCGCCCAAGCGCACTAGGCAGTTCTTCGGCGCCCTGGTCCTCGCTGTGCGGGAAGACGACACATGGCGGTATATCGGACATGTCGGCACTGGCTTCAGCCACAAGGTCCTGGGAGACCTCCATGCCAAGCTCGCGAAGCTGACGACCCCGAAATCACCCTTCCCTGCCAAAGTGAAGGACGAGGCAGCCACGACCTGGGTTAAGCCTTCGTTGGTTGCCGAGGTCAAATTTGCGGAGTGGACGAGTAAGGGCGAACTGCGCCAGCCCGTCTACCTCGGGCTCAGATCCGACAAGCGGGCGAAGGATGTCGTGCGCGAGCGAGAACGTCCGCGCACATAGCACTTCCCTTCGGGCGTAGCCGGCAAACGGAACGAACTAACGCATCCGCCTCCTCCGGTGTGAACTCCCTCCACGGTGGCACTCAGTCGCCTCCAAGGTCGTGGATTTCCGGTCGCATGCCGTCAGGCGTGAGTTCGAGCGTCGCAAGCGTGATCGGCAGCTTGAAACGCCGGGGTCCCGCGCTACCGGGATTCAGATAGAGAACGCCGCCGATCGTGTCGATCTTCGGCACGTGAGAATGCCCGGAGACGATGACGTCGATGCCGGCGCCGGGATCGACCTTTAGCGTCTTCAAGTCGTGCAGAACGTAGATCGACTTTCCCGCCAGGCGCACAAGGTTCGTGTCGGGGTAGTCGCAGGCCCACTCGCCACTGTCCACGTTTCCACGAATGGCCGTGACGGGCGCGATCCGGCGAAGCGCGTCGATGATCCCGGGGCGCCCGATGTCGCCGGCATGGATGATGTGATCGACGCCCGTCAGGCCTCGTTCCGCCTCGGGCCTCAACAGACCGTGCGTGTCCGAAATGATTCCGATCCTGAACATCATTTTCCGGCGCTCTCAACCGCGATCGCCAAAAGACGATCGAGAAGCACAGCTTGAGCGGAGAGCATCTTGGTCCGCGCGAGCTCGATATCGAACCATTCCGCGCGGTCGACTTCGGGAAAACTCTGCCGTCGACCGCTTCGGGGCGGCCATTCGATATCGAAGGTATTGCTGGTCAGCGCTGCCGGGTCAAAGTGGCCCTCGCCGGCGAATGCGATGACGCGCTTCCCTCCTCGCTGTTGGATTTCCCCCAGCGCCTGGAGTGGACCAATCGAAGCGCCCGGGCCGAGTTCTTCGGCAAACTCGCGTCGAGCGACGTTCTCCGGAGCATCATTCGCATCGATTTCACCCTTTGGGATGGACCAGGCGCCATCATCCTTCTTATGCCAGAACGGACCGCCGGGATGAACGAGCAGAACCTCGAGCCCACGAGCGCCCTTGCGGTATGCGAGAATGCCCGCGCTCGAGGCCGATTTCCTGGAAGTCTTTTTTATCGCAGCCATATCGCTCCTACTTTGCAGAGCAATCGAGATCCGGCGAGCCGTCGTCCCACCATACCAGACCGCGCTCGCCGAGCGCCTGCTTAACCTCGTCCACCGTCCTACCGCCGTATTTCGGCCTCGCGGTCGGCAGCCTTCCTGGCATCGCGCACCGCCCGGCGAGCCGCCATTAGACTGCCGACGAGATGATCTCGCGTGACATCGTTGAGATGGGATTTGCCATTCGCCAGAGCCTGCCGCGGACGACGAATAGTGGCCGTCCGGCGTCACCAAATGCTTCACACCTAAGCCGACTTCCGCTGCGGCTTGGCCGCCGGCTTCTTCGCCGCGGTCTCCTTCGCCGGCTTCTTGCCTGCGATCGGCATCAGCATTTCCTTCTGCCCGGCGGCCGCCTTGCGCGGCTTTTTTCCTGATTTCTTGGGTGCCTCTGTCGCGGACGCGCCCTCTTTTCCGATGCTCTTGCGCAGCGCATCCATCAGATCCACGACGTTCTCGCCTCGAGGACGCGCTTTCGCAGTAATGGGTTTGCCGGCGCGCTTCTGATTGATCAGATCGACGAGGGCGGTCTCGTACTGGTCTTCGAACTTGTCTGGCTCGAAGTGCCCCGCCTTCTGATTGACGATGTGCTTGGCCAGGTCGAGCATGTCCTTGGTGACTTTGACGTCCTGGATATCGTCGAAATACTCATCCGCAGAACGGACTTCGTAGGGATAGCGCAGCAGCGTGCCCATCAGCCCCTTGTCGAGAGGTTCGAGCGCGATGATGTGCTCGCGATTGGTCAGCACCACACGACCAATTGCGACCTTGTTCATCTCGCGGATGGTTTCCCGAATGACGGCGAAGGCATCGTGCCCAACTTTACCGTCGGGACGCAGGTAGTAGGGGCGAATGAGATATCGCGGATCGATCTCGCTGCGGTCGACGAACTCGTCGATCTCGATGGTTCGTGTCGATTCCAGCGCGACGTTCTCAAGCTCCTCCTTGGTCACCTCGATGAAGGTATCCGTATCAACCTTGTACCCCTTGACGATGTCCTCGTTGTCGACCTCCTCGCCAGTGTCGGCGTCGACCTTGGCGTACTTGATCCGATGGCCAGTCTTTCGGTTCAGCTGGTTGAACGAGACCTTTTCGGACTCCGAGGTGGCCGGATACAGCGCAACCGGACAGGTGACGAGGGAAAGACGAAGGAAGCCTTTCCAGTTGGCGCGCGGGGCCATCGCGGGGGAACTCCATTACTGATGCCGGATTCAAGACGAACGGCCCATCTTGGTTCCGACATCGCGACCCGTCCGATAGGAGGATTTTTCTCACCAGCTGCCCTAGTCGGGCTCGACATTTGTTCTTGTTATGTTCTAGTACGTGCATGACCGACCGACCCGCGAGCTGGCGCATGCCGACCCCGAAGCAGATGGAAAAGCTGGCCGCTGAAGCCGCCCGTAGGCCGAGCCCCTCCACTGCGGCTCCGGATGCGCCCCTCCCGGCCGAATATTGGGAATCGGTCCTCAAAGATCCTCACGCCGGCGCGACCGGGGCCCAGATGCGGCAGCGACGTCTCTCCGAAATTCAGCGTCACGTACTGCGCGTCTCCTGCCACCGTTGCGAACGGACCGTAGAAATCCAGACCGCCGATGCGGTCCGCTTGTATGGCGCCAACGCTGTCTGGAAGGACGTTGCGCAGCGGCTGCTCGACAACACCTGCCAGCAGCGCACCGGCAGGCATGAAGAAGACGGGTGCTGGCCAGCGTTCGAGACGCCGTAGTCGCTCAGGATTTGCCGATCCGATCTCTTTGCGCTTGGATGTCCGGATGGCCCCGAAGTATCACCCTACGCCCCTGTCGGGCGGCGATCGCAAGGCTCTGGCAAAAGAGCTCGGCAAGGCACGGGCGATGGCTAACATCCTGGCTACCCATTCGGCGGAGATGCGGGCCAAAGGCGAGGCAATGATCCGGCAAGCCGATAGGCTGCTTTGCGAAAGCTGGAGCGAGCGGATGTGGAGGGACGGCGAACCGATCGATCCGTCGCCGACCATCGATCAGGCCGTGAACGGAGGCTTCCCCTGGCTGGAGATCAGGTGTGCGCGCTGCAAGACGCCGAGCGACGTGGACCTCGCGGCGATGAAGCACCCGCCGACCACCTTCGTGCACGATCTCGCTAGCCGTCTGCGCTGCCGCAAATGCGCCAAGGCGGGCCGGCGTCCATCCGCGACTCTGCTACAGTTGACGTGGCAGCCGCGCCACCCTCGAACCGAATCCTGACCGATGTGCAATCTCTATTCGATCACGACCAACCAAGCCGCGATCAGTGCGCTGTTTCGAGTAGTGAACCGATACGTCGGCAATCTAGCGCCCATGCCCGGCGTGTTTCCCGATTACAAGGCACCGATCGTGCGCAACGGGGTCGAGGGCCGCGAACTCGCTACGGCGCGATGGGGAATGCCATCGTCGTCAAAAGCACTGATGGACGCCACGAAGAAGCGAGCCGAAAAGCTGCAGGCTAAGGGTAAGGCAGTGGATTTCAAGGAATTGCTCAGAATGGAGCCGGACGGCGGGACGACCAACATCCGAAATGTGAAGAGCAAACACTGGGCTCGTTGGCACGGTCCCGAGCATCGCTGCATAGTGCCGTTCAACTCGTTCAGCGAGTTCAACAAGGCCGAGGGCGGTGATATCTGGTTCGCGCTCGATGAGACCCGTCCCCTCGCCTGCTTCGCGGGCATCTGGACCAACTGGACGTCCGTCCGGAAGGTCAAGGAAGGTGAGACGACCAACGACCTGTACGCGTTCCTCACGGCAGAGCCGAACGCCGAGGTCGGCGCCATCCATCCCAAGGCGATGCCTGTAATCCTGACGACGCCGGACGAAGTCGAGACCTGGATGATGGCCCCTTCAGACGAGGCCTTGAAGCTGCAGCGGCCGCTGGCGGACGGAGCGCTCCGGATCGTCGCGCGCGGCGTCAAGGAAGACCCGCCCGCGCCGACAACGTGACCGACGAGAACGACGACCAGATTGAGCTTTCGCGCCGTCAGCGCAAGATCATCCACGTCGACATGGACGCCTTCTATGCGTCCGTCGAGCAGCGGGACAATCCGGATCTTCGCGGCAAGCCGATTGCCGTCGGTGGATCCCGGGAGCGCGGCGTCGTGGCGGCCGCCAGCTACGAAGCGCGCAAGTTCGGCGTCAGGTCGGCCATGCCATCGGTTACCGCGAAACGGCAATGCCCAGACCTGATCTTCGTGAAGCCGCGCTTCGAGGTGTACAAGGCGGTCTCCCAGCAAATACGCGAGATTTTCGTCGAGCACACCCCGATCATCGAACCACTGTCGCTGGACGAGGCCTACCTCGACGTGACCGAAAATCTGCAGAGCATTCCGTTGGCGCGGGACGTCGCGTTGGCGATCCGTGCAAAGATCAAGGAGGTAACCGGCCTCAATGCCTCGGCGGGAATCTCCTACAACAAGTTTCTGGCGAAGCTCGCCTCAGACTACCGCAAGCCGAACGGCCAGTACGTCATCACGCCGGAGATGGGGCCTGCCTTCGTCGAAGCCTTACCCGTAGGCAAATTCCACGGCATCGGCCCAGCGACCAGCGCCAAGATGAATTCCTTGGGTCTCTACACCGGCCTCGACATGCGCAATCAGTCGCTCGAATTCATGCAGGCCAATTTCGGGAAGGCCGGAAGCTACTACTACTGGATTTCGCGGGGCGTCGACGACCGCGAGGTCCGTTCCGACCGAATACGAAAGTCAGTCGGCGCCGAGAATACGTTCTCCAGGGGCCTCACCGAATTCGAAGCGATGGTCGCCGAACTGCAACCATTGATCGATAAGATCTGGCTGCATTGTGAAGACAAGGGAGCGCGGGGCCTGACGGTGACTCTGAAGGTCAAGTTCAACGACTTCGAGATGATTACGCGCAGCAGGTCGGTACCCGTCGCGGTTTCGAGTCGCACGGAACTCGAACGCCTATCTATCCAAGTTGCGCATGACATCGAGGCGATGCACCAAAAGGCGAACAAGTCTGCGCGGGTTCCGGACTGGATTCCGCATCCAGTCTTCAACGCAGTGCGCGCTCACAGCCTCAACGTTTTCGGCCAGTTGGCTGTAAGCAAGCCGATATAGTGAGGATACCGCTTGAGCCAACTGGCCGGCGGCCCGTCGATCGATCAGTGGCGGCTCTATGACCCGGTATTTTCGAGCCTTCCATCCGTGCAGGAATCTAAGCGCATCAGCATTCACGGAAGCATCAGCAAGAATGCCTCCCGAAATATCTCCTAGAATCGTGCGGTCGAAGCGAAGCGTGGAACCCAGAACACACCACAATGATTCCATCTCAAACAGATGCCCCAGGACCGCGTATGCTGCCAATCGAGAGCGAACATTCCAAAGCTGATCAATGGTCTCCGCCTCATCGAGTATGAGGATGAGCCCCTTGAGCCCGACCGCGCGACACAGGCCGGCGAGTGCCGCAATGCGCGATAGTGCTCTGTTTCGCTTCGATGGGTCGTCGGACCAGCTCAGGTCCCCGCCTCGAATCACGGTCCAGGCCGCGTGATTGGCAAGACCGAGCGCTCCACTGGACTCGAACTCGCTGCAGAGAGCACGCATTGCCGGACCGAGATCGCTGGCTTGGGGCGTTTGGGAAAATTCGTAAACGCGCTGCCGCACCTCCTTTATGGTGATGAGCCTATGAAGCACGTCCTGTATGCCGATCTGGTCACCGGCATGAACGCTGTCCGCAAGAAGTGTGAGAAAGCGTTGGGGATGGCTGAGCGACATACCCCGAGCGTTGAGGTCGACCCTTGCACTAGCATGCCAGCTCCGAGCAGCGGTTGTTTGGACGTATGAAAGAAAGTGAGTCTTTCCCGTACCCCACTCGCCTCGAACGAAAAGCGGCTCAGCCTGATCCCGCTTTTCGAGTTCGCCCAAAGACCGCTCCAGATCCACTTTTATCCGATCATATCCCACGGACAGTCGCGCCAACTCCCAGGTAGGGACCACCCCGGCCCTCAATCTGCGAATCGCAGCGCGCGCGAGGTCGTTCATGGGCCCAGTTCTCTGACGATATTAGAGGCTGCCGTAGTCACCAATTCCTGAGCGCCGGGCATTTCCTCCGGCGATTTGCCTTGACGAATTCGCTCGAGCGAATCGACAACGACCCGCGCAAGCAATCTTGGCTTAGCTATTCGGAAGCGGGCCTCGTTGACTCGCTCCACGAGCTGCGAGATCATCCCGGTAGACAAGTTCTGCTGAGCAATCTGTGTGCCGTAGGCCGCCACGTATACCTTGCAGATCCGCAGCGCCATTTCACGCATATGGAGCTTGTCGAGAGGAGTTCGGTCCAAGTCGATCACAGGTCCGCGCCAATTCACATCCGTGCTCACGGGTTGAATACGTGTGGCGAGGGCATCGTAACGCGGGAAATATTCCTCGCCTTCGAACATCTCGGGCGTCGCAGCCAGGTACATGCAGAGGTTTCGAAATCCACCCTCCCCACCTGCATGATCTACGTACTCGCGCAGCGCCTGCAGCGCCTGGTCCTGGCGCTTCTTTGAACCGAGCTTGGCAAGCTCTTCGATCTCGTCGATGCATAAGATAAGCCCGACATACCCGGCAGACCGCACGAGCCAAAGTACTCCGCGCATTGCGTCTCTAGCCGTTCCCTTGCCGATAGGCCGGAGATTGGTCGGCTTGCTCGCAGGCTCGACCCCCGAGGGCTGTCGGAGATACCGGCTTGGGATGCTGATCCTTTCTTTCGCCGCACTGATCCACCCGCAAACAGCGGTCATGGTCTCTGCGTCACGAGCGAGGTATGCTCGTGCGAATCCAGCGGCTGCCCTTATGAAGTCCTGCGGAAGGCTGCTGCGAAGTAGTCGCTTCTCTAGCTGACCGTAAAGACGCAATTCCGCATCAAAAGGCCGAGTCAGAGCGTCCTCCCGGACGCCGGCGCGTTTGAGCTCCTCCCGAGCCCATTTTTCCAGCATCCAACGCACAGGATCGTTCGGCGTTTCTTGATCGCTTGGCAAATCCGCCAACTTCAACTTGCTGACGATCTGTGGATACAACGTTTCAAATCTATCGATCTGAACGCCGTCGACCTTGCACTCGATGTGAGACGTCGCCCAGTTTTTCACTCGAGCCAGGTCCTGCACCATCGATAAGAAGTGACTCTTTCCAGCGCCGTAGGTCCCGCGCACGAACTTCGTATCCGCATGGCCATCCACGCCGATCTCATCAAGCAATTCTCGCTGGGCGGCCAACCAATTCGTGTGCCCCACATGGATGTGCCGCGCGCCCTCCGAGATCGTGGTACCCCGAACCAGACCGCGGATTAGCGCCCTCGCCAAGGAGGGGGTTAGTCCGGAATCGGTGCCAGTGGTGCTTCCATCCATGGTCAAAGACCCATTTGTTGGCTCGAAATGAATTCGATACGTCCTACAAAGCCGAACCGTCCCTCTGTAGGCTGATAGAGAAAGATTGCATTCTTCGGATCAATCGGCGGCAGCAGTCGGATCTCGCGCCCCTGGGCGTCCGTCATGGCTCCTTTTTCCAGAACACGGGACAGACGGGCCCGAAATTGATCTACGCTCATTCCGATGAAGGCATCCGACCGTGCATCTTTCCAGAAGGTCGGCTTTTGCTGCCTAAGGACAACTTGCCGATATACATCGAGTATCAGCACCTGCGACGACTTACTGGCCATGTCGTCATAAGCATCGGCAAGCGACTGTATGAATTTCGGCTCGGAGAAGCTCCTGGGGATCAGATCCGCGATCAACGGCTCCAGCACCGCTATGATATCCGCGATCGTCCCGCTGGAGATCTTTCGATCCGAGATTTTGAAGGACCGGTTCTGCTCGTGGAATTCCAGAACAATTCCTCGGGCCACGTATAATCTCGGCCATTGTCCTTCGACGTGCCAACCGCGAGAGGTCAGAGCCTCGCGCGTCGCAGCTTCGATCTCGAGGAATTCACGATCCACCCGGTCGGACCACGAGGACTCGGTGGAGTCCAACCTTTCGTTAAGAGACATCAGCCCACGCAATTCCTCGCGGAAGGAACCTAGCGCCTTCTTTAGGCTAATGAAGCTCGCGTTCTTGTCGAGATCCCGAACGATCCGTTGTGCCGCGGTACTGATTGCCGTTGCGCGGCGACCGTAGTCGACGAACAGTTCTAGTTCTTCCGGAGGCGATTGCTGGCGACTTCCACCAGAAACTTCCCGCCGAGACTTCTTCATTGGATCCCCGCTTGCGTAAATGGCGACTCCGAGCTCGCGACCTGCCCGACGAACCCCGGCTTCAATTGGATGAACATCTGATCAAGATCGTTGCCCGACGAAAAAAACACGTGGCCAGGCAACAGACCGTGCTGCTTAATGAACAACATGAATCGATGGATTTCGGACATCTCGATCGCCACACCATCCGACGCAGCACTGAGCGTTGCGAACAGGGCTACACTGTCGAGAGGATTGGCCCCAACCCGCCTGTGAATGTGCTCGTAAGCCTTCCATATGTAATTTGCGATAAGCTTGTTTCTCGTCGGCTCGGGTTCGGCGGTAGAAGAGATTTGATACGCGCTGATGCAAGCGGTCGCGAAGGAGTGCCATAGGAACGGCGCTCCTTCGTGCCGCTTTCCTCTAACGGCAGAGGCCCAACGGCGACATATCTCGGTTGGAATGTATTGCCAGCGCTTTCGCGCACCGAACTTGTCGGCTTCGCTGCCATCTGGCACGGGCTTCATCAGAAATCCTAGATCGACAAGCTGCTCGAACCGGGGGATGGTCTGGTGATCAGCATTCTTGGTCGTTTTTCTTGGTCGAGCGTGACCACCGACGGCCGCAGCTCGGCGAGCTCTCGGCTTGATGATCTTTGGCATTTTCCGGCGCGCAGCCCCGACGAGATCGACGGCTTCGTCCGCCATATCAAGTTCGTCCGCGATGGTTGCTGCGAGAGCGCAGGCCGTACGGAATCTCAGGACCTCGCTGGGCGGTACTTTCCCCTGCATGCCTCTCAAAACCCTCAGTAAGGCTGTGCAGGTCATGCGGGCGGCATCGCTCGACTCCAGTACGGTCCCTGGCGCGAGGTCGAGTTCGCCCAGCTGGCAGAGCAATTCGACGATCACTCCGTCGATCTCGGCAAGATGGTATAGAAAAAAGAGCTTTTCCTTCAACGTTAGCACGAAGGGATTCCACGCCATGACGTCGCCGGAAACGAACGCGCTCGTTGCACGCTCATCCAGTAGATAGCGGAGGATCAGTCCTCGCTCCGTGATTTGATTGCCGCGACCGATCAGTTCCACGTCCCGGCCCCAATCCAGGATTTTGTAGGCCGTCGGACCGGTTATCGCGAAGAGGACGGATGGGCAATCGCCATCGAGAAGGAGCGCTTCAGCGACAGTTGGTCCTTCCTGCTTTCTCGACGGTGTGGCTTTCCTTCCGGATTTCGGCTCGGGCATCAGGTGCGCGACGTTTGTCCAAAGACCTGGGTGGTTGGCGGCGATATCGAATAGCGGACTGCGTAGACGCTGGATTATGGCTTCATTCGCCACGCTGCGTCGCTCGGCGCTCAGGGCAACAGAGAGAGCCTTCAGAAAGCCGGGCCGCAGATAAAAATCCTGAAACTTCGTCCATGCAACTCGCTTCATCTAGAATGCTTCTCCTCCGTGCGCCACGTTGCGCGGCCGGACGTTGCCGATAACGAAGCGGGAGGCATCGCTGGTCGCGCTTGAAAATATCGCTTGTCCAACATCGAGAGCTCGGATGAGGTCGGGTAAATCGAGCTCCCGACCAGCGTGACGAATGATCTTTGGACGGGCATTCTGGAGCAGTCCGCAAACAGCGTTTATGTCATCTGCGACGCTCAACCGGTGAACGATGAAGGTGTCGATTTGGCTTGCGGCAGCTTCGGAGATTGCACCTTTCGGTCGCTGTGTTGCCAGCCACAATGATAGGCCGAAATTTCTGCCCTCAAGGACGAACGAATCCAGAGCTTGGCGCGCCAAACTGCTTCCGCGAGCGGGCATGAGTATCTGTGCTTCGTCCAGAGCAAGAACGGTTCTCGGAATATGGCGTTGCAACTCCGTTTCCAACTCGCGGCGATCGTCTTCGTTCTCCGTGTGAAGCGCCAGTCGACGCCTGATCTGACTGGCGAACATTCTGTCGGCTTTGAGCTTCCGGACGAGAACCGTGGTCAGAACCGTCCGAAGGTCATCGGTGAGCCGCGCCAAGCACAAGATCGACAAGACACCGGCTTCTGCCAATTCCGTCAACGGCGTTCCTTGGGCCGAGTCGAACAGCGGCATGCGGCCCATCGACCGAAGGGGTTGGATCACGCTACGAATGGTTTCGGCCGCGTAGAATCCTGCGATATCTGGATCATGCTCGATGCAGCTCACGAGGTCGGCGATTGCATAATCAGGTTTGGCCGCCTGGGGCGATGTCGGGTCGTCCCAAACCCAGCCGGTCTCGGTAACTTTGCGGTAGGCCTCGTCGATCAGGCGTCCTCGCGGCTCGGTGATCAGGTCTGCATTGAGCAACAACGCCCAATCGCCAGCGTTGAGGAAGCTAACTGGCAGCCGAAACTCACGGAACTCGGGTGGATCGATCGGCCATGCATGACCAGCCGGTACGAAAACCCGTACGCTGATAGGTTCCACCTCCAGACCTTCCCAGCCGGCGAGAGCTTGATATTGCCTTCGGATACCTTCAGGCCCATCGGCACGCAGCGGCGTTACGGCCGGCCAATGGATATCGAGAGGATCGAGCAGCACAACAGCTCGTCTTTCCTGGTGTCGGCCGATCCGTGACGCAGCAGCCGTTGCAAACCCTTCAAGCAATGACCCCATCCCGTAGGACTTGCCGGATCCGCGCTTTCCCACCTCGAACACGACGAAATTGTCAGACCCATCGAACAGGATGGATTCCATGTTGCCTTTTTCTGCCATTCGCCCGGCCAGTATGACCGATTGACGCTTCGTTCCGCCTAAATGAACTGCGCCGACGACCCGCGGCTCTACGTCGAATGTCTTCATCGATCACATCCCTTCTGCATTGATTTCCGCGACTATGCTCCGATCGATCGTCCGTCGATCTTTGCGGATGGCGCGCTGTGTCGCCTTGAGAAGACGCTTCAATACCTCGCTGGGCTTGTTGGCGGAGCCCCCTGCAGCAACGTCTTCGATGAATTCGTCGAGCGCATCTGGCTCGAATGGAAATGCATCGAGACGATCCTCCTCGTTCTGCGTGATAGCCGCGAGCTCGGCCGGAATATTGGGGTCGAGAACTTCCTGCGGCGCAATCGATCGATGAGGCTCTGGTACTTCACCTTTTCGAATGCAGGTTGAAAAGAGCTCTTTGACGAATGCACGCAACTCATCACGGCTCGGGTTCAGGAACTCGATATAGTTCACAACGCCGATGCGTCGCATGATTTCCTCCTGCAAGAGGAGGACGGGCAGCTCATTCCGACTTACGGCGCCCACGAAAAAAATGAGACCGATGCCGGCAATCTCCGTCAGTTCGCGCAGGCTCACGAGCCAGACCGTGAAGGCGTCGGCATTCGTGATGTTGTTGAAACGCTCCGCTTCGTCGATGAAATAGACAACGACCTTGCGATCCACCGCCGCGATCATGTGACTCAACCCACGCATCACGGCCCCGAATTCACTGCTATCGGAAAGCTGCGGCTTGATGGCCGGCCCAATGCCCTCCATCGGCACCTTGCCCTCACCGCTCAGCCATCGCATGCACTTGCGCACCATGTCGGGGTTCAGCATAGCGAGGCCTTGCCCCATGACCAAAGCGATGTCCTCCGACTGAACAATCTCGGTTAGAGGTCGAGCTGTGCCGGCCGCAACCAATCTACCGTATTCCGTCGCGATGCGGGTCATCTCAGCGGTTGAATGGCGCATGATCATTTCCCTGAAGAGTGAATGGAACGGCGCCTTGGATGTGAATGAAGAGCATTTGACGTAGATCGGAAAGATTCGAAGCTGATGGCGCTGAATTTCGAATCGCAGGTTCTGACACATGCGCGTCTTTCCACGGCCGTAGTCGCCAAATACGACCGCCTTGAAGCCGGCATCCCCGTAGCTCGCCCCCTCGATCTCGCCCAGCAGATGGTCGCGTTGTGCGCGTTCACGAGTTCCGAAAATGAACTCGGGATGCTGTTCGGGCTCGAGCTGAAAGGTCGTGATCGTCGGTCGCAGAAAGAACCACGATGCTAGTGATTTCTCCATGTAGATCTCCTGTTATGCGCCAGCCGGCGCGCGAAACGGTCCAAATGATGCAGCATGGCACGTCCGTTGGGTGTCGTTGCCACGATGCGGACGCCAAGCTCGATGTTGCTCGTAAGACCAGCGGCGGTAAGGTTGGCCGAGGTTATGATCGCTTCCGTGTGCTCCTCACTACGTCCTATCGCCACGTAGAACTTGGCGTGAAGACGAGAACAGCCGATAAGTCGGATTTGTCGATCTACGAGCGGTGCGAGACGAGCCTTTACGCGTTCGACTGCTTGATGCGTCGTTATGATTTCCAGCCCGCATCGTGCACTTGATGCTGCCTCAGCCACCAGTCCCACAAGGGAAATCGTCTCGTCATCCATAAACGGCGAACACAGCAACAAATCCGAATACTTGTCCGCGCGAGAGCGTACGCGACCCAAAAGGCGAGCGACGTCCGAAGCACTTGCGCACTCGATCATCGATCATCCTCCAGGCTACGGCGATCTCTATCGATATCCTTCAGTTGCAATCGCAGCTTCTCGGGCTCGATGCCCAGCGTATCCGACAAGCGGATCAAGGCACTTCGATCGAGCTGGAGCTTCGCACGAAGGGAGCGACGGTTTTCTCGTTCGATTGCCTTGACATGCATGCCTAGGCGCTCGCCGGTTGAACTGCGCGAGAGGAGACGAGCCAAGAGATCGTCTTGCTCATTCGATTCGGCTTCCGGAGACAGGTACTTGGGTAGATTAGCGACGACCGTATCCGGATGAGAGCCCGTTCCGAGGATTTGCTCGACTGCGGCAGTCAGGCCGCGGAGATTGCCATGAGAACTCCACGCGACGCGTCGAAGAGATTCGCGATACGCCTGTTTCATCGGCTTCAGCGTCTCAATGCGGCCACGCCAGTAGCCGCGATCGATCGCCGTATCAGTAGTCGATAACTCTTCGATCGCGCTTCGCATCATTCGAATGACCGCTTCCTGGACACCATCCAGGAGCACGTCGAAGTCGTCGATCCTATCTTCGACGCCCGGAACATCGATTGCGTACGGAGCGATCCGCGAAAGAAGATCCGGGCGCAGCCTGCCGTCCCCGAGCTCCTTCCATGATGCCGTGATCGTGACACCGCGAAATTCTAGTTCAGCATTCTCCTTGCCTTCGGCGCCCACCCGATAGAACACGCCGCCGGACAAGACCGGCAGCAGCTTGGCTTGAAGTTTTGCTGGGAGATCACCGATCTCATCCAGAAAAACGACGCCCTTGGTTACTCGCGCGCCAACCGGTTCTTCCTTTCCTTTTGCAACATGGCCGCGGGATGCGGCCTCGAACACACCGGGCCGGTCCAATGCGTCGCTGTAGGCACCTTTGACGCTTCCGAACAGTTGGCTTTCGGCCAGGGTATCGACCAATCCGGTCAAGGCAAGCTCGACGTACCAACTGCTGATGTAGCGCAAGTCGACCTGGTTAGGCCCATTGAAGGGCACGAGATCCAGAATCGCCTTCGCTCCATCGAGGGAAAGCGGAGCAACCCGCTTCAGGAGGGCGATCAGACGCGCGACAGTCGACTTTCCAGCTCCGATGGGACCGCGAAGTAGCACCGCCTTCGCCGTTGGGTTCGCTGCAAACTCCAGTACCTGCCAGCGTACCCGCCGCGCACTCGCGCTCTGTCCTGGGAGCGCACGGTCGAGGAACGCGCTCATCACGGAAAGCGATGGCAACGTCGAAAGGTGAACGAGTTCGGGTAAGTTCGACACGGCTCTTCAAGCTCCCAATTGGGACGTAGCCACTCAGCAACTGCCGTGCCAAAAAATATAAGCCATTGAAATTACTTCATATTCTCGCACGCCTGGAAAAATTAGAGGCCATTTGACACCAATTCAGCGCCAATTGCCATAAGCCACTCACCCGCTTCAAAATGATCAGCCTTCGACACTCAGGCAACAAGCCATTGATTTTGCAGCCATTCTCGTCGGGGCGACGGATCCCAAGATTGTTTGGCCCGGCCCTTGCTAAAGGACAGGCGTTGTCTGCTGTTATCGGTAGCGACCCACTGCATATTGTGAACATCGTCTTGTGCCGACACAATAAAGTTCTCACTATGTTCCGTGGATGATAGTTTTTTCAGGTTCGGCTTTCCGGGTCTCTGCCCTGATTTCCGATCACCGAGTGAGAGATCAGCGGAATTTGCAGATTGAGCTCTGCCGGCCGGCGCCACTGCTCACATTGATTTTGGAGGAGTCCTATCTTGAAGTCGTTTCGCTTCATCCATACCGGCGACATCCATCTCGACAGCCCCTTGAAGGGACTGGCTGGGCAGCAAGGCGCGGCGGCCGAACGAATTCGCACCGCGACGCGCACCGCATTCGAGAATCTCATAAGTCAGGCGATCGAGGACGAAGTCGATTTTGTCGTCATCGCCGGCGACCTCTACGACGGCGACTGGCGTGACTATCAGACCGGACTCTTCTTCGTGAAGCTGATGGGCCGGTTGGCCCAGGCCAACATTCCCGTCTTCCTGCTCCACGGCAATCACGACGCCGAAAGCCAGATCACCCGCAAGCTCACACTGCCGACCAATGTGAGCGTGTTTCCGGCGCGCAGGGCCGAGACCTTCCGGCTGCCGCACCTCAATGTCGCCCTGCACGGCCAAAGCTTTCGGCAGCGCGACATCACGGACAATCTGGTCCCCGCTTATCCGTCACCGATTGCGGGTTGTTTCAACATCGGCGTCTTGCACACCAGCTTGGGCGGCATGCCAGGACACGCGAAGTATGCGCCATGCGCCATCGAAGACCTGATCAACAAGGGCTATAATTATTGGGCGCTCGCGCATGTGCATCAAGCCGCCATCCTCCACGAGCGGCCGCATGTCGTATTCTGCGGCAACCTGCAGGGTCGCCACATCCGCGAAAGCGGACCGAAAGGCGCTTCGCTGGTTACGGTCGAGGACGGCCAGGTCGGGGAGATTTTACCTCTCCATGTCGATTGCGTGCGCTGGATCCATTTGCCGGTTCCGGTGGAACAGTGCAGCGCTCTTTCCGACGCCATCGATCGCGTTCGCCAGGGCATCGAATATGCCATCGAGCGCTACGCTCAAGGGCGTCTGCTCGCGTGCAGAATCGAACTGACCGGGCGGACCGGATTGCACGGGGAACTGCTCGCGTCGGTGGATCACCTCCTTGCCGAGGCGAAGGCCGTAGCTCTGGGCTTGGGCGAGGAGGTCGCCTGGATCGAGCGTCTCGTCGTTGCGACCGCGAGCCTCGAAGCCGCGGCCTCACGCAAGGATGCGTTGGGCGACCTTCAGCGCATCATCGAGAGCGCTGGCAACGACGCCGAACTGCAAGCGCGGCTCGCGACGGATCTTGGCGATCTCGTCCGCAAGCTGCCTCACGATATCCGTACGGATCCGGACGACGCCGTGCTCAAAGCAGCCATCGACGGCGACATTGCGAGCTTGATCGCCCATGGCGGCGCGTATCTCAGTGCACGTCTTTCTGCGGAGAAGGTATAATCATGCGCATCCGTCAACTCGATCTGCTTCGATACGGTCACTTCACGGACGCCATCATAGCCCTGCCGGCAGGCAAGCCGGACTTTCAGATGGTGCTTGGCGAGAATGAAGCCGGAAAGTCGACAGCGATGAACGGCGTCGAAGACCTGCTCTTCGGCATCCCGGCCAATTCGTCCCGTAACTTCCTGCACGAGTACAACGCCATGCGTGTGGGCGCGCTCTTGGAAAAGGGGGGCGATACGCTCAAGCTGCGCCGCCGCAAGGGCAACAAGGATACGTTGCTGGGCGATAATGACATGCCCATCCCTTCGGGCGATGGGGCGCTCGTCCCGTTTCTTGCCGGGGCCGATCGCCGATTTTACACGCGGATGTTCAGCCTCGATCACGAGCGCCTGCGCCAAGGCGGCAAGGAAATCTTGCAAGCGCAGGACGATGTTGGCCAGATGCTGTTCTCAGCAAGCGCCGGGATCATCGGCCTGCGCGAAACGCTCAAGGCCATGGAAACCGAAGCCGACGCTCTTTGGGCCTCGCGCCGCGCAGCGCACCGCAAGTATTTCCAGGCAGAGGAACGCCTGAAGGCTGCCGAAGCCTCGATGCGCGACGATGTCGTGACGACGACCAAGTGGCAGGCACTCAAGACCGCGTTCGAGACGGCCAACGATGCTTATGGTGTCATCGAAAGCGAAATCGAGATCAAGTCGGCAGAATTGCGCAAGCTCAACCGCATCCGCCGGGTCTGCCGCGATGTGCGCAAGCGCGCGGAAACTCAAAGCGCTATCGACGCGCTTCACGAGGTCGTCCCGTTTGATGCCGACGCTGCCAGAATTCTGGAGAAGGCCGCGAAGGATGAAGCGGCCGCCACGGCGCGCATCGCCACCTTGAGCGAACAGATCGCAGCGCTCAAGGCAGAATGCGCGGCCTTGATCTTCGACGAGGCCTTGCTGGCACGTGCCGAAGACATCGCGCAGCTCCGTGATCGCCGCATCCAAGTTCGCACCGGGAAAGCCGATCTTCCCAAGCGGCGGGCAGAATTGGCCGCGGCAGAAGCAACCCTCAACCGCCTCGCCGGCGAGCTTGAATGGAGCGGAGATATCGATCAGTTGATCGCGCGCATCCCCGCCAAAGCCAAGGTTGCGGTCCTTCGCGGTTTGCTCAACCGCCGCGGGGCCCAATCCGGCGCGGTAGAGAATGCGAAGAGCGCCGTGGCCGAAGCCAAGGAGAAGCTCGGTGAGATCGCAGCGGAAATCGAAGCCCATGGGCCGATGACAGATGTCTCGAAGCTCGCGGCGGTCATCAAGGCCACGCGCGAACTTGGCGACATCGCCGGCCAGATCGCCAATTCCAAGCGCGAAGAACAGGAGGCGCGGACCGCAATTGCACGGTTGCTGAAGGCCCTGCGGCCGGCAGTCGCCGATGCTGCCGTCCTGGAATCGGCGCTACTTCCCCCGCTGGCTTCGGCGGAGACCCATCGAGACGCTTGCCGGAGCTTGGAGCAGCGGCGGCGGACCTGCCGCGAACGGATCCGCAATGCCGAGCAGGAGCGCGTCCGGCACCGGAAGGCCCATGAACGCATTATCGCCGACGAACACGTCGTGGCGGCCTACGAGCTTGAACGTTTGCGTGGCCGGCGTGACACCGGCTGGTCGATCATCCGCCGCCGCCATGTAGAAGGTGTTGCGGTCTCCGAGGACGAGATGGCGGCCTTCGGTCCGCCCGACGCGCTTGCGCACGAGTTCGAGGCCGCAATGCGTGATGCGGACTCGGCCGCGGATCGGCGCTTCGAGCACGCCGACGCTGCCGCGCAGCTTGCCGTCGTTGGCCGCCAGATCGACGAGCAGGACGACCTGCTTGAATCCTTGGGCCTGGAAGAACAGGCATTGTCGCAAGAGCACACAAACCTGGACGCCGCCTGGGCCGCGCTTTGGTTGAGCAGCTCCATCACGCCGCAAGATCCAGACGTGATGATCGAGTGGCTGCGCACGCGGTCCGAGATCCTGGACCTGAACGCGCGGCTCTCGGCGGCTGAGCGACAGACAGGCGGATGGCAACAGCGCGAGGACGAGGGCAAACGTCTCGTCTTGGCCGAGCTTGAGGCGCTGGGGGTATCCACGGCGTCTCTCGCTGCCCAGCCGCTCCATGTCGTTATCGAGGCCGCGGCGGCGCAGGAGCGCCGGCACGAAAACGCCGCGAAGACGGTCCGCGATCTAGATGAGGCGCACCGCAAGACGGCGGGCGTAGTTGCGCGCAAGCGCAAGGATCTGGAAAAGGCCGAAGCTGAGTGGACGGAGTGGTCGAGCGCGTGGCATGCCGCCCTGACGGTGCTGCAACTCGCTGCCACGACGCCTGAGACGGCTGAAGCGCAGATCAACGCCATCGACGATATGCGCGAGACGGCAGTTCGGATCAACGAACTGCGGCATGAGCGTATAGAGAAGATCGAGCGCGATGTGAAAGCGTTCGAAGCCGAGGTGGCGGTCTTGGTGCAAGCCATCGCACCGCGCCTGAATGGAACGGATTCCGAGGAAGCTGTTTTGGAGCTCGATCGCCAGGCTGCAGACGCAGCACGCTTGCGGGACCTGAGGGCCGCGAAGGTTTCAGACATCGGCGGCTTGCAGGAGAAGATCGATGAATGCCGTGAATCGAGCCACGAAGCGCGCGAAACCATCGCACAGCTCCAGCAGAAGGCCGAGGTCGCATCGACCGACGAATTGCGGATCGCAATTCAGCGCTCTGACGAGATGCGGAAGCTCAGCGCGGAGCTTGATCGGCTCACAGCCGCGCTGACGCAAGATGGAGATGGCCTTTTGGTTGCGGAGCTCACGACCGAGTGCTCGGGCATCGACCTGGACGCCATCGCGGCTAGGGACCAGACGGTCACCGAAGAAATGCAGGAATTGCGCAATCGCCTGATGGAAGCGCGCGAGACACGTAACACCGCGCGCCAGGCCTTCGGGGGCATCGACGGTGACGACCGGGCGGCGAGGGTCGCCGCGGACCGGCAGGCGGCGCTTGCCGAGATGACCGAGATTGCCGAACAGTATGTGCGCCTTCGCTCCGCGGTCGCGTTGCTACAATGGGCGATCGATCGCTATCGGCGGGAGAAACAGGCACCCATGCTCAAGCGCGCGGGCGAGCTGTTCGCCATCCTCACTTGCGAGTCTTTCCAAATGCTGCAGCTCGAATTCGACGAAGACGACAACGTGCAGCTAGCGGGCCTGCGCTACGACGGTCGGCGGGTCCCGGTTGGCGGCATGAGCACCGGCACCGCGGACCAGCTCTACCTCGCGCTCCGGATCGCTGCGATCGAGGACTATCTAGACCATGCCGATCCCATGCCGTTCATCGCGGACGACCTGTTCATCAACTTCGACGACAAGCGCGCGACGGCAGGCTTCCGCGTCTTGGGCGAGCTCGCCAAAAAGACGCAAGTCCTATTCTTCACGCACCACGAACATCTGCTGGAGGTCGCGAGAAAAGCCTTCGGCGCTCCGATTAGCGGCGTTGCGCTGCCGATGGCCGCAAGCCCGCCGCCGCCACGTTCGCAGGCCGCGTGACGGCCCGGGACTTGGCTGTGGGGATCGGGATTTCCGGGCGATCCGCCTGCAAACGCAGCCGGCGTTCGCAGACTTGGCGCAGCGCGCAGACCAACGATCAGGTCGAGGACCGTCCCGCATACAAGGCTCGCGAGCGGAGCGCTCGATCGCTGTGGCATCGTTTGCCACAGGGCATACGCGGTATGCGCCAAGTATGCGAACTAGGACAAATCAAGAGCTCCTGTCGTGACGGTCATCAATTCCGCGAAATCTTCGGAATCATGGGCGCGGGACGCAAGATCTATGAATCTCTCGAAGACGTGGTGCATGTTGCAGTCTGCAACGCGCAAAATTAGTGCCGATTCAGTCGTCGGGCCGCAACAGGGAATCCGTCTTACAACTGTGTGCGCTAGCCTTGGAAGGCTACTTAGGCATTTTCTCTTCGCATGGAGCCGCCGAGCTGAATTCGCGAAATCCCAATGCCCGTTTTGTCGGGGACGCGCCAGGTACGAGGACTGTTGGACATGTCCGCCGGTGGGAACTCCTTGCGGTGCGCGTCGTTACAGCACAGCCGGCCGACGCTGCGCTGGCAGTCGAGGGCCGGCCAGAACGCGTAGAGATCCACGCGCTCCAACTACTCGAAAAGTTAGAACCGACGCAGCACCAGAAAACCACAGCGACGGAGCGACGCCACGCTTTGTCAGACTCACGCCTTACTGTGTGAGTCAAAGTGGCGGTCGGGGCGGCAAGCCCGACAAAGCGGGGGCGGTATCCCTCTGTTATCTAATGAGATTTCAAGAATCGCAGGCGGCGAGAGTACAAGTCAGACGTACTCCGGCGAACTTTTTGGTCGAGGTCTATCGGACGGCCTGCTGTTCGATAGCCCACAGGCTCCGGGCTTCCACAGCTGAGCGGCAGTTATCCCCAAGAGCTGAAAGCGCTCCAATCATGACATGTTGCAAGTCTGAGGAGCGCGCTCGACTCTCGAGTTTTCGGGGCGAGCGTGCCATAGTCCCGAAAGTTGCAGCGATTCGATAGGGCGCGGGGATTGTAATGCCGCAGTTCGACATAACCGCGATCTTCGGCGGCATCGGGGGCCTAGAGCTCGGATTGGAAAAGGCGGGGCACCGGACCTCGCTTTTTTGTGAAGCCGATCCGGACGCGGTAACTGTCCTCAGACAGCGGTTCCCGAAAGTTCCCGTTGCGCTCGACGTACGGCATACGGACGAACTGGTGGAGCGCATTTCCCGGAAGTCGAACCTGCTGACAGCAGGGTTTCCGTGCACCGATCTCAGCCAAGCCGGAACGACGCGCGGTTTTTCAGGCGGCCGGTCGAGCCTAATCAGAGAAACGATTGATCTCCTGCGGCGGCGCCCGTTTCCAAATGTGTTGATTGAGAATGTGCCGAACTGGCGACATCTCCACGGCGGAGAATACCTGCGCGAAGTTCTGGGGGCGCTTGAAGATCTCGGCTACCGTTGGGCATACCGAACCATAGACGCGCGGGCTTTCGGCTTACCGCAGCGACGTCTCCGAATTTTCCTTTACGCTACGCTCAAAGGCGACCCGCGGGATGTGCTGTTCCATGGCGACGTCACTCCCGAGCAGCGCACTATTCCACTCGACGAGGCGGCCCACGGGTTTTACTGGACCGAAGGAACGCGTGGTCTCGGATGGGGAGAGGACTGCGTGCCGACGCTTAAAGGCGGCTCCGCGATCGGTATTCCTGCCCCTCCAGCCATACTGATGCCGACCATGGCGATTGTGACGCCAGACTTGGTCGATGTGGAACGTCTTCAGGGATTGTCCGCCGGCTGGACGGATTTCGAGGAGCGAGATTCGCTCGTGGGCGGTGGTCGGTTCAACAAGCGGCGCCGCTGGATGCTCGTCGGCAACGCCGTCAATGTCGAAGTTTCGGGATGGATCGGAAAGCGCCTATTTGATCGCAAGACATTCTCCGGCGAACCAGGAGAGGTCCTCTCTGCCGAAGATTCGTGGCCGGCGGCCGCTTGGTTCGACGGCAAAGTTCGGCGACGGGTGCATCTCGGCACTTGGCCGGTCAATCGCAAGCTGAAATCATTGGCCGGCTTTCTTTCGAAGCCCGGTGTGCCGCTTTCGATCCGGGCGACGGCAGGATTTTACAAGCGCATCAATGCGAGCAGATTGTCGTTCAAGCCGGGGTTCGTCGATGCCGTCGGCAAGCATTTGAGGCGTATGGAGCGTCTCACGGGCTCGGAGGAGACGAAAGCAAAGGGGCCGATTCTCACCAAGGCAGCGTAGTTGGGTAAGCGGAAGCTCGTCGAGACTGATGTCAAGACCTCAGAGCGCATGAAGCGCATCCGCAGGCGCGACACGGCTCCTGAACTCCTCGTCCGGGCTTGGCTCTGGAGACGTGGGACTCGGTTCACAACGCACAACGGCGATCTGCCGGGCTCGCCCGATCTTGCAAATCGATCCAAGCGCTGGGGAATCTTTGTACATGGATGCTTCTGGCACGGCCATGAAGGCTGCAAAAAAGCAACCGTCCCCAAGCGGAACAATTCATTTTGGGTCGAAAAGATTGCAGGTAATCGTGCGCGCGATTTGAAAAAGGAAAAAGCACTGGGGGAGCTCGGCTTCAAAGTTCTCGTGGTCTGGCAATGCGAAGCAGAGCGGCTTGGTGGGGACCGGACAATCGAAAGAAAACTGCTTAGTCTTCTTCCTCATCCTCCTCGACGGGTGGGGCAGTGACTTTCTCGGGCGCAGCGTCTTCCCATTCGAAGCGTGGGCTGTTTCTCCGATCGTATGTTTCCACAATTTCTTGAACGAGCTGTGGAAACGATAGCATGGTTGCCGGCTTCCCGGTGCGAGGTGGCTTCGACATCACGTCGAAGAACGTGACCTCGCCGAAGTGCTTTTCGTCGGCATCATATAGCCCAACAAACACACGTTCGAACAGCATCGCAGGATCTTTTGGATTTTCTCGTCCTGTCCGGAATCGGAAGACCTGGACGGCCTGACCGAAGCTAGACGGAGCATTTTTGCCGCCGTCGTCGCACGCATCCAATGGAAGAAAGATCACTGCTACCATGACGGCGTACGGTTGTCGTTCGTGATAATCGGAAGCTTCCGCCCGGAGCTCTCCGTCTGCGCGCGTATAGTTCTTGGTGTAGCGCTTCGTCGTGGCGTCGCGAAAATTGATCGTCTTAATCGAAACTCCGAGCCCGAGCCCGAGTTCGACGGTCGAATAATTTACGTCGAGCTTCTTGAAGCCCTTCGACGAGCGAGCCTTCGACTCTTGCCCCTTACCGCTGGAGTCAGGAAGTATGTCCGGAAAGGCAGATCGCAACGCATCAGCGAATCGTTGCGCGAGTCTTCGGGACAGGAGCTCTGCATAATTCTTCTTTTGCTCTCTGGTGACCGTCTTTGATCGATCCCCAGCGGCTCGGAGTTCCGCTGCAATATTGTTGGGGAGAGCAGATGCGCCGCTTCGAGCCATGAATTTCCACTGCCATCGCGAATCACTGCGAGCATGTAATCTTAGGTCACTCTGCAATGGAGGGGTACAAAGTAGCCGCAGCTTTTCCACTCGCAATAAACTCGGCTCGCGTTATCCTACGATCTTGTTGCAGGCTCACGCTTTCGCAATTGTCGAATTACTACAATGAACTACGATGAATTCACTAGAGATGGTCGGTCGCGCTACGATCTGTTCGCTAGGACAGTAGTGACCATCCTTCGGTCAGCAATCGATGCCGAGCCGCGGATTTTCGAGTGCAGCAAATTACCTCGCGAGCGAAGGACCTCGTATCACTCAATCGCAAGCTCACAGAGAGGGGACTACTTGAGAGCAGCTCGATCGAAGAGCAACCAAAAGATCTCGCTGGCTGTAGACTGATCTTTTCCACCAACACTGACGTGGACCGCTTTCTCGCCTCCGGGCCGGTGCAAGAAAACTTTGTGATCATCGACTGCTTATCGTATCGCGATGCTCCACGAGGATTTGTGCCATGCTTGCCCAATAGGGGGCCAATCCATGCTCGAGCCCACGGCCGAGACCGAGGCGAAGTTGCTCCTCACATGCTAGAAAGGATGACAATTGGCTCACATCGCTCATAGGAGGCATCGGTCGAGAACCGGTCTCCTGCGCTTGGATCACTCGTTCAGCGAGCCGAAAGTGCCGTTCGTATATGTGCAGCGATGCCGCAACGTGATGATAGCTTCCGAGATTAAGACCTAGAGTCGCGGCCATAAGTTCTTGCAACATTGTGAAGACAAATAGGTCGTACGGAAGCCCCCACACCGCGTCGTTGCTTCGCATATTGACCACCGCATGGAGTGCGCCGGCACGAACAAGAAACTGAAGACTTGTCGCGCAAGCGACATCTCTACCGCTCAAATACGGTCCTCCAACGTTCTGAAAGGTCAATATCGCCCGACGACTTTCGGGATCTGTTCGTAAGAGGTTTGTGACGGCCGACCATTGGCTTTCACCGTCGGCTTGAGCCGAAAAGATTTTGTGTCCGTAGCAGCTGCCAGCAATACTAACGCCATCATCTGAAAAATCGCTCCACCGCTTCGCGTAATATGAGATGAAGTCCACTTTGTCGGACGCCGCAGCATGCCAGCAGAATTCACCGACGGCGAGCGGTAAGCTCCAACGACGTTCAGGGATCGTTACGCAACGGTTGCGCGGGTTCGTCAGTTCAAATGCAACGAAAAGAAGTTCTCGCGTCGCCTCGCGTCGAGGAGCGCTCGCTCGACCACTCTTCATGATCTCCTGAAGTGCCCACCGTTGGATTTGGTCGGCGGAATCAAATGCGGGAGTCATTGCTTTGCTGCTGGTTGTAATGGTTGTGGTGCGGGCGAGGGTGTCATCACGCGACGTTCGAGTAGATCAATCTTCGCTGATAGTTCCTGATTTTGTTCTTTGAGATCGCGAGCGAGCCGTTCAAACACATCCCTACTTGCCAGCAGAGAGGCAGCGTCTCCCGTCTGAAGATAGCGTTGCGTCTGGATATTGGCGAAGTTCAAAAAGAAGGTCAGAAAAGCTAGGCCTAGTGCGGCTAGCGAAACGTAGGTAAAGATTTGCGTCCTGTAGGTGTCGAAAGTTTCTTTCGCTAGCTTCTGGAGGACCTCGGATACGTTGAGGAATGTATTCCCGAATCGTCCTTGGACGCGTCGTCGTCGATCAGCTAGATAGGATTGATCGTCGACAAATGTGCTCGGCAGTTTGTCGACATCCTGTTCTAGCTTCTGAAAAGTAAGCCGAAGAAACACGTCGCCTTTGGCGAGAAGACGCTCGTTCTTTCCAAAGTTCACGAGAAAACTGGAGAGGGGTCCCTTCCAGCCGGGGTCAATGATGCCGATGTTGAGCGCGAGCACACCTTCGTTGCAGAGGCTCGTCTTTACCATTGCAAAGCCGGCAATATTTTTGGGCAGATTTATATGTTCAATCGAAACAACTTCAATAATGCCTTGTGCCGGCAGGGAGTAGTGCTCTTCAATCTTGCCGTCGTTTGTGAGAACGCTATCGAGGCGCAAATCGTAGCTTGCCCCCCGATAGCAATCTTCGATCCCGCCGACGATTAAGCCGAGATCTCGAATTTGTGAACCTGTTAGCATTCCGAAGCCCCGCTGAGCGAATGCACGTTCATACTACGTATTTGATGGATCAGTAAGCGATCGCGCGTTCTAGCTTAGCGCTTATTTTTCAAATGCTTGCCAACGTCCCACCGGTTATTACGGCAAGCTGTCCGCGACGACGCGCCGTCGTCGACCCTTGGCGCACTGCCTGTTGCACCACGCCCGGTCCAGGCTCGACCAGGGTGGTCGCTTTTGCATCCTCCACGCCGCGTACGACGTCAATTACCGGATGGCCTTCTGCCTTCGCAGCCCGCAGCTGATTAAGGAAGGCACCAGCGTCCATTCCTTTGCGTTCCATGATGTGCACGGTGCCCGCTGGGATCAGACCAAAAAAGGAGGGGTTGCTTCCGGCGGCACCGGGAATCGCCGACTGGTTTGAAACTTGGGTAAAGATGTCTCCTCATCCATGTTAATCGCCGCGGACGCGCCCAGACATTTTTCAAGACTGACGGCGGGGCACCGCACAGCAATTCTCGACATCCCCCGACATTCGTTCAACCGAACCGGCATCAATTTAGTGGGCCGACCTAATGCGTGAGATTGCTTCAGTTATCAAGTGACGTATCGAAGCGGCAGGCACACAGGGCTCCAAGTGACCGCCTCGCACAACAAATACTTCTGGCCGAAGGACGAACAAAGCGGTCAGGTCGTCCCACAACGAAGTCTTAGCCCATCCGTCCGGATTTGCTCGTAGTATGTCGGCGATCACGGCAGACACACCGCCTTTTGTTCGAAGTTCATTCACCCAAACATTGTTGGGGACAAACGCAAACACGCGCTGCCCCGTCCTGTCTACGCCGGGCTCTGCTTGACCGCAGGACTCTGGTCCCTGCGGTATGTCGATCCAGTTCGCACGAAGCTTTCGATCGGCTCGCTTTTGTCGTCCAACCAGGAGATCATACGCTGCCAAGCAAGAATTGATATCAAATGTACAATTGAATCCAGTTGGCTCGCCACCCGGCTCGTCAGGATATGGTCGGCCTTGAGCGACAATCCGGTCGACCTTTTCCAGTAGCTCTGGCGCATATCGCATAAAGGAGGTCCACGGTCCAATGACAACCAGGGAAATAGCTGAACACTTCGAGGTAAGATCGCCTAACATCGACACCATGTCTGCGGACTCAGGCGACGCGACGATGGCTGCTCCAAGCAATCCGTTGAGCCGCTCGGCGGAATCTCTCCACCGGGGAAAATCGGGCTTGGGAGTGTATCCCCTTCGCGGGTTGGCGCTGGCGCCGGCAACCACAGGAATCGACAACCCTGATCGCCGTATGAATTCCCCCATGGCACCGGCTCCTTCATTCGATCGTGATATCCCCTCGGTTACGACGATCGCAGTCAGCCGCCCGGTCGACGCGATTACTGCCACCGCGCGATAGTCATCGAGATCCGCATCGCTATCGACGACGATACAGGACTCAGCAAAGCAAGCCGCGGTCATCGAGAAGAAACAACTACCAAACGCCACGCCGCACCGGATCAGCCAACGCGAGAAAGCCATCAGACTGACCTCCATCTCCAATCAGCTCTTTCACACCGAAAAGCTCTAACCTACAGGAGGCAACCGGGGGTGTTCTGCAGCGTGACTTCGGGGTTCTTAATGCCGAGATCGAGCATGTCGCCCTGGAAATACTCTTGGCTAATTTCCACCCAGTCCTCGGCGTTCTTTATCGCAGCAGCGATCGGACCATTCTGCTTCGCCAGATCGAGCTTTGCCGCCCTGATGATCGCAAAGTGAAGATGCGCGATTAGGTTCTTTTCTTTTAAGCACTTTGCGTTGCCAGTGTAACCAACTTTGCCGAGACTATCGCCAGCCTTCACACATTTGCCGACAATCACCGCCACCGATTGGAGGTGCCCATAGACCGAGTAGTCTCCATCTCCATGGTCGATTAACACTGTCTTGCCCATCGCCCCCCAGTCCCCGGCTACGTCAACGCGCCCGGGCTTGCTGACGACAACGCCTGTTCCTTCGTTGGCGTTGATGTCGAGGGCGTTGTGCGGCCGTCCACCCTTCCTTGGTGAATTCACCTGACCACCTTCCGCACACCCATCGGGACCTCTTACTGCTCCGCCACCAACGACAGGACAAATGTACTTGTTTCGCAACGGCGCGAGCTCGGCAGGAGTATTGCATGGAGCAGCATTCACAATGCCGCCGCCGAAAAGTACGGCAACGACCAAGACAACAACTGGCGTAAAAATAGCAAGGAAGCGTGACATATGACAGTTACCTTCGTTTCTCATGGCTTAGTCTCCCTCATTATCAATGAGCGCCTGTTCATCAATTGGAGTAAAGTGAGCCGAACGCCAGGCGATTTAAACTCGCCAATCCGGGAAGCACGCCTTTGCAGCTCGCAGCAGGCTTGGTGCCTTGGATCTTGTACGTCTTGTACTTGTTGAGATCATACCCGTGCAGGAAAAATACGTAGGCCTCGCCCATCGCCACGCGATCGGTCTTCTTGAAAAAATCAAAGTTGGCGATGCCGACTGCCGGCAGCCACGTCTCTCGGAATAGTTTTCGGCGAGCGACATTCCCGCCCTGGCCGGTCAGGAATTGTCCGGCGAAATCGAAGCCTGGGTGAGCAGCCTTCAGATCGTTCCGTACGTTGACGGTGACCAGAGCCGAGTTTGCGGCAAGAAACGTCTCGACCGTGCCCTGCTCGAAAGCCACCATTTTAAGATCGAAGTCCAGCGCGTCGAGACGCTCCGTAGGCGCGGCTGCCGATGGATCGCGCGGCTGGCGCCAGGTCAGCATCAATTTTTGAATGACCTTGAAATTCCTAGCGAAAAGTTCGGCGTTGGTCTTGATCAGGAGATTCTCGGTATCCGGCGTCAGGCCGGCCGCATCCTTGATTATTTTCCACAGTTCCACCGCGCCAACGCTGTACGTGGCGGTGACGTCGGCCGCAGCATCAAAAAACCTGACGCAGCGCAGCTCCTGCGGAACATCGGCGGCAAAATGCAGGGCATAGCTCAGCGCGTCGTAGAATGCGTGCCGTTGGCCGACCGTCGTGTAATCGTTCGGCCGGTCATTCTTGACGTTGAAAGCAAACGCATTGAGGAAGCGAATCCCCGGAATTCCAGGACCGGGAATCATGGATGCAATCGCGCTCCTGCGCTTCAGCAGCCAGTCGTTCCGATCCGCCAATATCCAGTCCCCGGTCGAGGCAATCTCGGCCGTGCTGCCGACTTCCTTCGCGCTCGACTGCGATACGATAGCAACCGCAAGGACGACGGCACACCAAAGCTTTCCCATTCCCGCCTCCATCGTCAGGTGCGCGCAGCGCTCCTGGAATCTTCATCAATGCGCTCCCGGAATTCGCACCCGCGCCGCGAAGCGCGGGCCCGAAGCAACCAGCTTCGATGTTGCGTGCGGGTCCTGGGTTGCCGCGGGCCGAAGATCGACTTCGTCGAAGACGATCTCATGCGACGTCGATTCCGTCGCAACCGGATCGTAATCCAGCCGGAACGTGTGGCTCCAGAGCAGCCCCGAGTCGCCGCGGATCGGCATCACAAATTCTGGCTTGCTGCCGACGGCGCCCGATCCGGCATCCTCCCAGCACCAGAGGACATCCACTTCTTCCTGATTGTCGGGGAGCTTGCTGCGCTTCAACAGCGTCGGCCGCACTACCGGCCGTTGCATGAGCAGCTTCTCGTCCTTGTCGGTCACGAGATCGTCGTCCGCAGCGGCGATCGAACCGGCGCCCTCGACGGTCAATGTCACCAGGTATTGGCCCTGCTCCCGCCGCGTCGACACACGTACGCGCCGGCGCGGCAGGATCTGCACCATGGCCACGGTCGGTTCGGAAACCTTGCGCCCCTCCATCGCGTTCTCCTGATACCTGACGAGTCCAAACCGGACCCAGCCGTCCGGGAAATCGCGACCTGAAATTTCGACATCGACGTACCAGGTTTCGTCGATCGGATCGAACAAGGGCTCGTAGGTCAGCAGCGCGACGTGAAGAACGAACTGCTCTCCCGTGTCCGGGTCCTTCGGAAGCGGCATTGCAATCGACGGCACGCGTTGCGCCCTTGGCGGCGCGCCCTCGCGCGGATAGGCATCGCGGAACGCCTCAAGCGGCATGAAGTCGCCGCGATCGAAACTGCCGCCGTGGCGAATGGGATCCGACCCGGCGCGCGTGATATAGCCGCCGCCCCGGGTCTGGTCGCGCAGGATGGTTGCGACCTCCTTGGGTAAATTGTCCGCATCGGGAGGTACCTCCTTATTCGGATCAAATTCCGTACGCGTCGACGGTTGCTCAAATATCGTCGGAGGCCACAGCGCGATGCCGAGCTTCTCGCCCTCTCCGGACGAGAACCACGGGCGACGGAATCTCAGCCGGGCGAGCATTCTCCGCTCGATGTCAACGGCGCCCGTCTTGTCGTCCTGCTGCAGCGACCAGACAAAGGCCGGCAGAACGCTCTGCGGATCGATCGGCTGCGGGCGCCGGGTCGAGGGGATCCAGAGCTCAACGCTGGATTTCCGGGCAGCCTCGGTATTTTCCCTGCTGGACCGCGACGTCACCCATATCTTCTGCCTGGCTTCCTTGGCTTTGGGCTTGGCCAACTCGTCCAGCGCATTCCGAGCAAGGCTCGTCAGGTTGCGCGGCGCATGCTCGAAAACATCGCGAAAGCGGGTCTCGGTTTCGATATCCAGCGACATCTTTCGAGCCTTGTCGTCCGATGGAACGTACCTCTTGAGATCCAGCCGCATCTGCCCTCTGGCATCTACCAATACATCGACGTTCTCGGTACCGAATTTGCGCTCGTCCAAGCGATCGGACGGGTTGAGACCTTCCAGACGAGCAAGCGGCAATCGCTCCGGCTTGAAGGACGTTTGCCCGGTCCAGGTATCGACGCTGAAGCCGTACAATTCCGGTCGCGTGTACCTGCCCTTCTGGCCCTTTTCCAGAACTAGATGCTTGTCCTGAAGTTCAGTACCCAGTTCGTCCGGACGTCGGCCCAGCCGCTCATCGTCGAACAGGTCGGTCAATGGATGGGAGAGCTCCGCAAAAATCGTGACCGAATGAGCGCTGTCGAGGTCGGCCCGGATGCTGCCGCCGATCAGCACGTCCGTGGCGAGTTCCTCGTGCGTGACCGGCGCGCCGCCGCCCTTCTTGTGCCAGGTCCCGACAAGGTGTTCGCGCACCCATTGTTGCCGCGCTTTGTCGTCGGCGAAATTGCGTCGAATGACTTCGAGGCCACCGTTCCGAAGATTGGGCGTGGCCTGCGCATCGCCGTTGGCTTCAAAGGACGGAGCGAAATTCGGCCGGCTGACCGCATGCGCAATCCGCAGCGAGCGGACCGCTGCGAGCTCCTTGATCGGCCGTCGCAGCATCTGTTCACGTATCATCTGGGCGATATCGCGCCGCACGCTGCCGGCCGGCAGCGGCAATCCGCCCATGCCGCATTCACCGATGGTCGGCTTGCGCTTTTGCCATACCGACAGCCGTCTGCGCAGCGAAGCGAAATCGGTGTCGCCGATGATGCCTTGTATTCCGGCCAGACACGCCAGATTGGCGTTGCCGATCTTGCCGCTGACAAACACCTTGTTGTCGGTATCGGCGGTCCCGGCCTCGTTGAGGCAACTGCGGGCGACGGCCAGCACCGCGCTGGACTCGACGGCATCGAACCATTTCTCGAGCTGGTCCAGTGACGGCACGCACCAGACGTCGAGATCGAAATCGTCGCCCGGCGCAAGCTTGGCGGTAATCCTTCGCGCCGGAACGCGCCCCTGATCGATCGTTTTCGAATTCAGTTCTTCCTTCCTGAAATCGCCGCCGGCAAGCGTTCCGGTTTCCGTACTGGTGGAATTCAGAACGGCGGCCTGCGTGAGCGTTCGCTTGTTCAACCCGCCGCGGACCACGTCCAGTACGGCCACCATCCGATCGGGATAGCGCAGGGCTTCGTGGGTCAGCGGGATCACGACCGGGTCGCCGTCGACATAGTCGGCCGACTGGTCCCGGTTGGGATCGGCTGCCAGTTGCGGCGAAAACATCCGCCGGCGGAGGGCGAACACCATGGATTCCGCTGCCGGGTCGGGAAAATACGGCTCCTGCCGCTTCAGATGCGTGTCGTTGCGCTGTGCGCCGGTCGTCGGCTGCAGAACGAAAACGGGATCGCGCGCCTGCGCCGCGGTCGGACCGGAAGGCGCGACGCCCGCCGGCGTGGCATTTGGAAGCGCGGGCTCCCTCAGCACAATCGCGTTGTCGGGTGAACGGATCGGGAAGCCACCCCTGGAGTAATTGTAGGCAACGTTGCGCAGTCCATCCAGCGGACGCTCGACCTGAACTGCGCGCGTCATGGCCGGCTCCTCCGGATTTCTGACCGTGATCGTTCCCGCCACGGCGGCGCCCGACACCAGCACGCCATGCAGCTCCGCGAAATTCTGCGAGACCCCGGGCGCAACGAAGATGCGGCGGACCTGGGTCAGATCGAGCGAGGCATCGGCGCCATTGATCTCGGAAGTAGCCGTTCTGACGACCGCCTCTCGCGAGCCCTGGTCGCGCAGGCGGTTTTCCCCCTTGGCTTTGGCGGCGATGAGTTCGGACTGCGGCACCGTCACCGCGGGCGACAATATCCTTTCGTGGCGCAGAAAGCGCCGGCCATGCGCACGCGGGGAATCGGCGATGTCCGGCACCGCGCTCTCCGGCGGCAACGACGGCTCGGGCAGCGCGAGCATGCCGCCGGCCGCCTCCTCATAGAGCGCGCGCGCACGTTCCAGCGGCAGCGTGACACCGCCTTGCAACTCCGCACGCATTCCGTAGCGGTAACGCTTGCCGAACAGCAGCGGCGGAATGCGGTAGCTGAGACCCTCGTCATCCGGCAGTTCATAGTGGCGGGAGATTCCGAGATCCTCGGCGGGATCGACAACGATCTCGACTTCGCTGCCATCCCAGGCGCGAATACATTGCAGCCCGAGCGGATCGCCTTCCCAGCTCACCAGGATCTCTTCCGGGAAGCGGCGGCGGTCCTGCCCGATCCGCGAGCCCGGAACGACCGGCGTGCTGTCGAGGCGAATTCGCGCCTCCCGCGCTCCGTCCTTGTCGAAGCCCAGCCGGCGCAGCTCGTCCTCGATCAATTGCGGGCTTTGCGGAAACCTGTATGTCACCACGCGATTGCCGAGCGCGCGGAAGTGATGCGGCGCGTTCGCGTCGGACCTGACTCCGACATCGATCCTGAAACCAACCGTGAGCGCGGTAGCATCGAAAACAACCGGTGCCGGCGTCGCGGGATCGCGGCCGGCCTGACGGACCTTTTTATCGGCAAGCGCCTCCGCGGTCGCAGCGGCGCGCCAACGATCCACCAGTGTCAGCCCCATCGTACGATAGGTAGGACGGCTATCGACAGGGAGATCGAATCCGGCCGGACGCTCCGACCGGCCGTCGATCTCGTTCTGGGCCTGTTGCGCATCCTTGCGCTGCTTCCGGTCTTCCCGCCGCGCGCTCTCCGCCTTCGCGAGATTGATCTGGCTTTCCATCGCCGAAATGACGTCCAGCGACATGATCTCGTAGCGCGGACGACGCTCCGAGATCACCTTGGCGCGTCGACCTGCGCCTAGATCCAGCACGCCATCATATTGCAGCAGGCGCCCGTCACGGACTGCGGGCAGCATGTAGCGGATCTGGGTGTCGCCGCTCGCCGTCTTGCATTCCCTGCAGATTACACGGTCCGCAGCGCCGGTGATCTCATCGAGTTCGCTGTCCGTTGGATTGAGAAGCACCGCCGCAAGGTCCATTTCCTCGCGCGTGCAGGGAAAGAAATGGCCCTCCACCGCCGTAGCCTTGACGCCCTTGCCGCCGAACTGGGTCCCGCGCCAGGCGCTGCCGGTCGGATACCTTAACTTGGCGGTGGTCCAGGGCTGGCCGGCGCCGGCAGCGGCACTGAGGAACAGATAATGCGTGACGGGGAATGTGTCATGCGACGACGGAATGCTCTCCTCGTCGCGTGCGTCGGTATCGACCGTATCGAGCTCGTAGACGCAGGCGGGATTGAGCCACTGCAATATGTCGGCCAGGCTGTCATACGTCGGGCCGTCGCCGGATCGAGGCGCTTGGTCCCGCCGTTCATAGAAGTCACTCATGTCGCCGAGATCGGCTTCGACGTCGACGACAAACCGGAACACCCGCGCCAGCGCCGGGATACCCTGCAAGCCATACAGCTTGGTCTTGGCGGCCTGGGTCGATGGGTTCGTTCCCTCCGGCTCGGCAGGCTTCCATTTCACGCCCTCGGCGGGCGTGTTGTTCTTCATGTACTCCTTGAGCATGTCATCGAGCGACAACTGTGCGTCGTGCAGCGTCTGATGGGTGCGAAACATCGCGTGAAGCGCACTCTCCTCGGCGCTCGCGACCGGTTCTATCATCGATAGCGGCGTCCGGCAGGATGTCTCCTGGCACCGGAACGCGTCGAGATTTCCCAGCGCGCCTCGCGAACTTCCCGCATTGAGATAGGACAGCCGAAAATTGAACTGTGCCTTGATCCTGTCCCTGATCGCGTCGATGTCAGGGCCGTTCAATCCCGGCTGGTCGGCCGGCGGCGCGGTGCCGGCCAGCAGCGCGAGATCCTCGTCTTTCAGAATCCATTGCTTGAGATCGTGGATCGGATCGCAACCCGGCTCAATGGTCGGCTTGCCATCCTTCATCAAGGCGCCGAGCACCACGCGGGCGCGCCACGCTTGCAGGAACAGCGCCATATCGGCCCGCGGCACGTCGAGCAGATCGGAGCCGTCGCCGCTGGCGGCATTCGGCTGCGTCCCGGGATTGGCCGCGTAGCCGAAAATCGTCGCAAAGGCATCCCACGGCTGCGGGTTGGCGGTCGACTTGGCTCCCATCAAGCGCTGCCAGCACTGGGTTATGTCCGCAATCCGGCTGTCGTCTCCCGCACGCCGTTTGACGGCGAGCTTTCGATTGCGGTGCGCCTCATCGGGCGTTGGCCGCTGCGATCCGGCGTCAATCGATGCCGGCATGCAAGATACGGAGATCCGCATCTTTTCCGCGTTGCGCAGCAGTTTCGTCTCGATTTCACTCGGCCAGTTGGTCAAATCCACGATCAGGTCGCCGGCAGCCGCCGCGGGCTTCGGCTTCGGCGACAGCACCAGGCTGGCGCGGAGCTTGCGACGCGGCGTTCCATTCTGGTCGCGGCTGACCACGATGCCCCCCGCGACGACCTTGATATCGACGGCTACGTCGATCGGAGCGGTCACGCTCGCGAAAGGCCACGGCGACACCGCCTGGTAAGAGCTGGTTGGAGAAACTGTCGCGCTCATGGCTGTCAATCCTCGGGAAGCATCTTTCGATCGAAATACTTCTTGTAGCTACGCCAGGCATGTTCACGGGTCGCCACCTTGCTGGTGATCTTCACCCCATAGGGCGCGATCCTGTTCAGACGGTCCACCTTGGCCTGGTCCTGTTGGTCGCGATGCTGTCGAATGTTCTTGCGCGACGCCTTCTTCCAATCGTCCCACTTCTGCAACCATTGCGCGCGCTCTGCCGGAGTCGCCTTGTCGTCCAGCTTGAGCGGCGGCATCGGCGGAACGGCAGGCACCTGCGGTCCCGCGTCATTGGCAGTCAACTGTGCATAGCGCGTGCGCCCGGACCCGTCGGAATTGTCCGAGCTCGAACCGCTGCCGCTGAAGCCCTTGCCCTCCTGCCGCGCGACCGCGACATGGAATTCGATGTCGTCGAGGCCGTAGGAGAATGAGTAGCTGAAGACGGCCGAACCGCACATGCTGCCGCCATTCGCCTGGCCCATGCGCACGGTAAGCGAGGTCGACATCCCAAAGATCCAGATGTGTGCCGACCCGCCGGCAAAGAAATGTCCCTGGATCGTTGCGCCCCGCGACGCCGACTTGGCCAGAAAAACGCCCGTCGTGATGCGTCCGACGCCGCTCAACGGGCCGAACGCAAATGCCGCGACGCCGCCAAACTCGAATGAAGCTTCGACGCCAACAATCGTTTTCGCGTTGGCGTACAGGCCGACGTGTCCTCCGCCCCCATAGGGTGCTGCCGATATAATGAACGGATTGTCGCGCGACGACAACGCAACATGGAAGATCGCGTCGCCCGGTTCGAACGGAAGCATCACGCTTGCTTCGAGGCCGACATTGATGAACGAGACGGTGCCGATCGAGATGATGGGCAGGCCGAAACGATAGCCGGCTTCAAGGCCGAACATCGGCTGCGTCGTAAGCCTGAGAAAGAAGCCGTTGCCCTGCCCGCCGCACAACCATGCCTCGAGCTGCTTCAGGAACTCGACCTCCGGGCCCAGCTTGGACTCGACAAGATGGGTCTTGAAGTCCGGTTTGCCGCCGTTCAGCGACTTGAAACTGGCGCCGTCGAAGAACAGCGTGACGACATCGAATGCCTTCGTGAACAGCTTGATCTGGAACGGCTGGAAATGGCCCTCGACCTTCACCGAGCGGTCGCCGGTGAGAATGTTGAGGTGGGCTTCCGCCTTGATGACGAAATTGTCGTTCTCGCCGACCTCCCCCGCAGCTTCGCGGAATTTCGCCATGCCATCCGCGTAGTTCCACAGGTCGAACAACTCCTGCAGCGAACCGTGGGGCGCGAAAGCGGTGCTGTAATTGTAGCTCAGCGAGACATTGGCGGGCACCAGCGCCTTGATCTCGTTCTCGACGGTCTTGCGGATCTCGGCAAAGTCGATGAACCTCGCAAGGTCGAGCCGCAGCACGGTTTCGGACGCCGACTGAATCTGGTTGAACAGCACCACCAGCGAGGAGGTTCCCGGCGCCACGATGGTGATGATGGCGTCCGCATCGTCGGCGGTCAGTGCAGTACCGGCCGCCGCCTTGACCTGAAGTTCCTCGATCTTGGCCTTGTCGATCGAAATCTGATCGCTGGTATCGCTTTCATTGACGTAGAGAACGTTGTGAATATTGAAGAAGAACTTGTCGAGTATCCTCAGGGCGTCGACGGAGTTGACCTTGAGCTCGATCGCCTTTCGTTTGTCGTCAACGACACCGTAAACGCCGTCCAGAATATTCAGCATGGGCGCCGCCAGGCGCGAGGCTACGGCTATGACCTCGGTCTCGAGAACCGTTCCGAGATCGGTCAGCGAATATAGCTGCTCCAGCAGCCCTTGCTCAAAGGTACCGCGGACGCGGTCGATGGCTTGCTTGGCCGTCGAGAACATCTTGTCGGAGTCGGGGTCAAGAAGCTTGGCAATGTGCGCGGCCGCGTCCCCGTAAGCCTGCAGTTTCTCGGACGCTGACGACGCCGTCCGCGCCTTGACAACCGCGTCGCGGGCAAGCTTCAGCTCATCCGTGGTCCGCTTGACATAAGCTGCGACCAGAGGCTGCGCGGCGCTAAGTTCGCGTTGCCACGCCTGGAGCGTCGTATCGAGCTTGTCGGCGGCATCCTTGACGGCATCGCTCAGGGCTCCGAGCTGCGAGATGACGTCGGACGCCGCGGCCTCGAATTTCTGCTTGGCACCGCGCCGGAACTGGTCGGTCTCCGCCTGGGCGGCGGCCGTAAACGAGCTGGTCTGCTGCACCAGCAATTCGAGCACATGGTGGCCGACGTCGGCAACTTGTACCGCCAGCTCCATGCGCGCCGACTCGATCGCGGCCTTGATCGCCTGGTCAGTGAACGTACCGTTCCAGCCGTCCTGCACGCCCTTCATCGCCGTCAGGCTGACCGCAAACGCGGCTGCGGTCTGATCGATGGAGATGCCGGTAGCGAGCGCCAGCGCGCGCGCCCGATCGATGTTCAGTTTCAGATCGGCTGGGCTAGAGCAGACGGCCGTGGCCTTCTGATCGACCCAGGCCTGAAAATCGGCGGCTTGTGCCGGCGTCAGCGAACCGAAGAACGCGCGCCAGGCGTCGAGCACCTCGTTGATGCCACGCGCGGCAGAACCGACCGCTGTCACCAGCCTTTGCACTATCTCGCGCAACTCGCCCTTGCGCTGCGCGACAAGCTCTTTGAGCTTATCAAGCTCCTCTGCCCGCACGCCCGCCGGCGGGGGCACGATGTTGTCAAGCGCATCGATGAACTGGGTTGCGGAGACGAGGACGTCGCGGATGTCGGAACAGGTCTTTACCAACGGCCTGAGCACGGCGGGCGTACCCGTCGTCGCGGACTGGGCGGGATCGACGGCGCAGGTCAGTGCACCTTCCGGAGGTTCGGGCGTCGTCACAGCCGCAAATGCCAGAAGCAATCCCGCCACGTTCGCGCATGCCGTCTGCAGGCTGTCTTGCGCGATTGATTCGACCTGCCGGATCACGGCGGTCCGGTAGAACCTGAAAAACTCGTTCAGGTCACTGGACAAGCCTTCGACAGCCTGGGCCGGATCGCGCAGAAATATGCCCGACAGCCTCTGCTGCACGCCGAAGCACCTGCGAACGAACTCAACATAGTCCTGGTAGGCGGCGGGCGGCGTATAATTGCCGGCGAGCGTGCGCAGGTTGTTGATGCGTGACGTAACCCATGACCGCAATTGAGCCAGTGCGGCGTCAGCAAGAGACAGGGAGTCGTAGTAGGCTTGCAAGTCCGCCGCCATGTGCCCGAAGCATTCGCGGGCGTAGCGCGCAAAGTTGTCGGCGTCTGCGAACTTGAGGACGATCTGACCCCACTGATCCCGCGTATAGCCTGCGATGGGGCCGGCGATTCCAAGCGAGCCTGCGAAGCAGGTGATAAACCGCGTCGCCAGGTTGGGGACGCCGGCCGACCATCCAAACAGCGGCTCGTCCAGGAACAGGATATTGCGGCGCCATCTCTGCCCTTCCGGCCCGATAAACCACTTCTTGAACAGGTCTTCGATGTCTCCATCGATCACCGCAGCCGCCTGGAATGCGGTTTCCAGCAGAGGTTTGATCGCAGCGTTCGAGAGCGCCTCCGACAAGCTGCCGCGCAGTTCGGCCAGGAGCTGGCGGGCCTCGACCTTGAGCGGCGCGACCGGATCTTCGGCGACGAGCTCGATTTCAGTGAGCAGCCGTCGCGCGGCTTCGTAGAGCTTGCCGAACTCGATGCCGATGATTTGCTCTCGTTCCGTGTCGACATCCACCAGGTCTTTGGCGTCATCCGCGGCGACAGCTTCGGGCATCTCCCTGATGAACTTCGGCATCAGGCCATGGATCTCGTCCATGGCACTGGCAAGACCGGGAAGCAGGTCGCGAATGGTGACCTTCGGGCCGCTTCCGGGCTCCTCATAGAACTTGAAGGTTCCCTCATTGTAGAATTTGAAGTTGTCCTGGACCTTCTTCCATCGGCTTTGTACTCCGTCCAGATCGGTCCAGAGCTCGATCTGCTTCAATCCCTTTGCCAGCGCCCTGACCGCCTCAGCGGGCACGAGGTTCTGCGCCGCGTAGTTGACCATCTGCTTGATATCCGGCATCGCCTTGCGATTGCCCGAGGCAATCGCCGCGATCGTCAGCAGGTCCTTGAAGTCGACTATTCCGAGCAGCTTGGCCTTCGGGAAGAACGACTCGGGATCCAGGCTGCCGAAGTTCACGAATTTGAGCGGACCACCCCCGCCGCCTTGCTTGTTGCCGGTGCCGATCGGCCCGTTGCTGCGCGACAGCGCGGTGATGGGCACATTCGGCTTGGCGACACCGCCCGACCGGTCGCCGGAATTGTCGAACGACAGCTCCGCATCGTCGAGCAGTTCGAAGAATACCTCGGCCGGATTCTGCTTTTCCGCCGCCGTCGTCGACGACGTGGCGGCGAAGCCATGCAGCCGATAGTCGTCGAGATACCGCGCCCACACCGGGTGAGCCGCGCCGCCCGAGAGTCGCTCGAGCTGCTTGATCCGGACCTGGCTGCGCCGGATATAGGGATAGAAGGGCGGCTGATCGGCGCCCTCCATCATGGCGTCCATCTCAAACAGATCGTTGACTGCAGACTCCGGCTTCGGCGCGCGTCCCTCCGCACCCAAGACCCAGGCGATCGTTTCGTATCCGGTGGTCCCGCGCTGCTTCTCCTCGGCGTAGCGTCGCTCAACGCCGCCATGCAGGACCTGAACGAGTTGCTCTTCCGTGGACGCGCCGGGTCCTGGCTTCGGATCTTTGGCGAGCGACCGGTAGTAATTGCAGAGAGCGGCGATCGTCGCTGGATCATGCGCCGCCTTGTTGTCGACGAAAATCAGCGGCATCTCGACGGCTGCGGCCGATCCTTCGAGTTCAAGCTTGAACAGGATCTCGCGGCCTTTGGCCTTGCCGGTTCGTGGCCAGAACACCAGTCCCTGGAAATCGTAAGCAGTCCCCGCCGCACCGTCCGAAAGCGGATAGCGTGAAATCCTTCCGTTTTGACCGGGGCCAGTCGACGTGGGATCGGACACGTCATCGGTTGGGTCAACGATGTCAGGCGTCGACTGCGTCAGCACCTTGATGCCGCGCAACGGCCAGCGCCGCCCTTCGTCCGGATGGTACTTGCCAGGATATATCTTGTCCGGCTTGCCGATGCGCAGGAACATGCGTTGCACGAGATACGCCGTCGTGTAACCGCCCTGCGTATTGCGCAGGAATTTGCGTTCGGTCAATTTGACCAGCGTACAGCGGTGTCCGATCGGAAACAGGAAGCCCTTGTAGACGACTTCGACAACAACATCGCGGCCAAGCACGGTCTGCTGCCGCCAACGCTCGACGGTGAACGTCATTCTGGGGTCGTTTTTAACCCTCGCCTTGGCACTGGCGTCGAATCTTAATCCGGTGGGCGGTTCGAAGCCCGAGTTTAGCGTCATCGAGCCGCCCATCGCCGTCAGCGACAGCTCCGTAACGGTCAATGGACGGGGCCGGTAAATCGCTTCCTTGTTCTGCCCCTCGGCGTCTGGCCAGACCGCAAACCCCTCAGGTGGCATGAACTGGCCGCCATCCAGTTTCAGTCCCCCCGCCTTGTCAGGATCGTCAACCAGCCGCGGCAGCACCGGCAAGCCGTGCAGCGACGACAACGCCACGAGTTCGTGACGGTCGTAGCCATCCATCGCGGTTCGGTACCAGTTGTTCTTGCGCCGATATTCTTCGCCCCGCTCCGGGGCGTTGACCGATCCGTCCGCAAAGACCTCGCGCCTGAAATCGGACGACCAGACGGCGCGCACCTGAGGCCCGTTTTCGCGCGGTTGCTCGAGCTGCATTCGCCATAGCGGCACGTGGCCATAAGGCACGTGCTCGACATTGCGCAGCCGCGGCGTCCGCCATTTGGCCTTGTTGTCGGGCGACAACATCAACAGGGTCGGAAGTTCGATCGACGTTTCGAAGGGAGCCGGCTCCTGCATCAGCGAGCGAATGTTCTGCATTCGCTCGCCCCAACGCTTCTCTTCTTTTCCGGGCTCCGTATCCTTGTCCCTGATCTTGTCGACCGGAAACGCCTCGACACCGAAAAAGGCGAGCTCCTTTGCAACCGAAAGCGGATTGTCGAGGGAATGCGGATCCGTGACCTCCGGCGCCTCATAGCGCATGGCACGGCGAACGACCTTGAGGTCCAGCTTCGAGAAATCCGTCAGGCTGGCCACGTCGAGTTTTGCGGACCACGCCGGCGCCTTTGGACTGTCCGTGTTGGGCGCCACCTGAAAGGCGACCCGGGTCGGCCCCGAGAGCCGGGCCCTGGTCATCAGCGGCAATTTATTGGCTTCCTCTGCCTGAAGCAGTTTCATCACTCGCCGTTTGATTTCCGGCTGGATCGGATCTCCCGGCTGGCGACCGCCCCTCAGCTCCTTCTCGACGAGCTCGATGAAGTGGTTGTAATCGGTGTCCTTGCGCTTCTCCTTCTCGACCAGCGCGGCGAGTTGCTTGGCGTGCTCCGCCAGCGGCAGCTTCTTCGCTTTCAGTTCCTGATCCAGCGCGAGTTCATCCACCAGGACGTTTGGTGCAACGACATCACCCGGGACAGGCGCCTCCTCGCCCGGTTTCGCATCCCTGACTTCCTCGGGCAGAACCCGATAGATCGCCTCCTCAGCCACGTGCTGCGGCGGAAGTTCGACGAGGAAGAGGCTTTCGACCGGCGTCGCCTTGGGATCGCCCTTGGGCAACGGCAGCGCAATCGTTGCGGACTTCGCATTCAATACCAGGTCGAGGGCCTGGAAGCGGTATTTCAGGGCAACAAGGTCTTTGCTTCTGGTCACGGCAAGCGTTGCGTTATCGAGGGGTATTCGCGCGCCGCCTTCGCTGCCCAGCGTGACAACGTGTTTCGCGCCCTTCTTCTTTGTGTCCGGCAACTCGAATTCCACCAGGCCCCCGCGGAGATCGAGCCGGCTGAAATCGGAGCCCGCGACCTGGCGCCCGATGTGCGTAATCGCGGCGAAGCCCTCTATATCGAGCTTGCCGGCCTTTTCCGTCAGACTTATCGGATCGGTATCGGGACCTCCTCGCAACTCGACGGTGCCAAACGCTGCCTTCCAGGGAAATTCCTTCGGGGTCAAGCTGAGAGCGGATGTCGCCTCCCATGGCGAGGTCCCGCGCCGCGTCCACCATGTCTCCCCACGATCGAAATAGAACGGTCCGTCACGATGCCCGCTCTTGGCTTGACCATGACGGATGTAGAATTGTCCCGCTCCGGAGACGAGAAGGGCTTCTCGTAAGGCCCCGGCCGCACTTCCTTCGTGGGACAGCGGGATGCGCTCGAACGCAGCCGTGATCGCGGTTTCCAGCGAAACTTCGCCGCGAGCCTTCCCTTTCCTGCCGATCACGATCGGCTTCAAGTTCGATGCGACGTCATGAAACACGACCGCCAGACTGTGCGTCCCGGCAGGTATGCCGCTCCCGGCCCGGTAGCACGGCCCCCGATCGGCCATAGCCCGTCCGAAACGAAGTGACTTCGCGATGAGGTTTGCAGTCGCCAATCCGATGAGCGGCTGTTTCGAGGCAGCGTCGGCGGCTTCCAGTGACCATGAAAGATCGGGCAGGAAACTCAGCCGCGCCGCGGCCTCGCAGGTCGCGAAGCTCTTGCCAAGAATTCGATCCAGCAGCGACTGCCCGCTCTTCTTTGAACGAGCAAAGTACGGAACGTCTTTCCCATCGGGAGCAGCTTCGTCGATGCCGAAGGTTCCCGCCGGCAGCCGGCCCTTCGCGAGAAAGTCGGAGAAAAAAACCGCAGTACTGCGCTCATCGGCGAACAGTTTGGTCGCAACTAAAAACTGCCACCGTGACCCGCCCAGGCCTTCCCGCCGCTCGAACAGGAGTTCGATCGAACCCGCGGGAACACCGGCAAAACGAACCGGGTCGATTCGAATTTGCAGCTTGCTTCCGTGGCGCGTTGGTTCGATTTTGGCGTCTTCCGCGAATGCGGCCCGCGGCAACAGCCATTCAGGCAAGCCACCAAGTCGCAAACCGAGCACGCTCTGGTCGTTATTCCAAACCAGTTCAATATCACCGTCGTCGGCCGCAAAAGCCGGCGACCCGAAAGTGGCCGCAAGACCGCCTATGACTGTTCGTCGCGTAACCTTTGTTGCAAATCGCGCTCCTGCACCGGCAACGGAATTGCCTTCGTGCGGGTCACTCTGCTGATCTTGTGCCGCAGAGAACGGGCCGCCGTCGGTCGTCATGACATAGCACCTCACTCGGCACGCGCGCTCCGCGGTGCCGAACCAATGAAAGGTGATTGGGATTAATCGCCTGAAATCCTTCTCCGGCGATTCAAAATGCAATCTTTCGCCCGATCGGATTTCTTGAAAATTACGAAAACAACCAACACCACCTCAGTCCCCCTGTCATGGCCTGATGCGTCGTGCCGGACGAAACTGGCGGTTGAACGACGATCTCCCCAGCTTCCAGATAAAAATCCTGTGGCGCGTCGCTCTGACGTAACCGATGCGTTCACCTTCAACACCATGGGATACAAACTCTATGGCCACCAACACTTCCAACCTGGATGGGAGGAGGAGCAGACGGCAACTGTGGCAGTGGCGGCAGTTGCGGTAGCTGGCCGACTGGCGGGATGTTCAACCCTCCGATCGGAACACCAGGCATCAAGGTCGGCACCCAGGGCGCACGTACTGGCCCCTGCGGAGTAACCTGCAAAGGGTTGCGGATGAAGTCCGCCGCACTCCCGCCGATCCCGAGGCGCGCCATGATGTACTCGCGCGTCTGCGGCACCAGCGCGTTCGGTCCACCAAATGGCGTTCCTGCGAGCAATCGCCCCGCATCGATCTGCCGGGCGCCCTCGGGAATGACCTGTTGCATGCCACCAAACAAGAAGTAGCTTCCGACGTCCACGATCCTTTGATACGGCGCGACATTGTTACGGCATTCCTGGAACGCCTGGAAAATGGCCGCGATGCCTTCATCTCGCTTAGCCGAAATTCTTTCGATCGTGTCGATCAGATCGACCGCCGTAATGTTCCCGCTATTGTCGGCCTGCGGAAACCTGCGCGGATCGAAGCCCTTGGACTGAGCGGCGGCCGCGATCTTCATGAAATAGTCGATGGTGTGCTGATATTGCTCGCGGACCAGGGCATCGCCTTGACCGGCGGCGTCGCTGCACATGTCTGCCCTGACCGATCCAATTGCAAGAACCGACGCCAGCAGCGACAGGAAGATGGACCTCAACATCTCAGCCTCCCGTCTAACAGCCGCCAAAAATCTTCTTGGGATCGCGGATGATGCAAGCCACATCCCCGCCGATGCCCAATCCGTTCAGCACGTCGTCCCGCAACTTCGGGATCAGGGCGTTTGGACCGCCGAACGGCGTGCCGGACAGCAATTGGGAAACATCAACATGCGTCATCCTGTTCGGAAGAACTGCTGACAATCCGCCTGTTGCAAAGAACACCGCCGCGTCGGTGATCTTTTGCGGAACGGCGAAGCCCTTGTTGCACTCGTCTACAGCCTGTGCGACCTGCTTGTAGCCGCTGGCTTTCTGAATCGCGAGTTTCGTCACCAGTTCGACCAGATCCACCGGCTCGACGCCGCCCTGCGGAGTCACGTAGGGATATCTCTTGGGATCGAATCCCTTCTCTTTCAGGGCCCCGCTGATCTTCATGAAGAGGTCGAGCTTCGGATCGTATACGCTGTTGATTTGTTGGTACCCCTTGTCGCCGGCTTCGACACATTTGTCCGCCGCGAACGCGGCCGAAGTTGCAAGTTGAACGAGGGCGGTTAGGGCCAAGCCAGAAACGCGAAGCGATGTCATTTGCCTCCTCCTTTTATCAGCATCCCGTTACGGTGATTTTGATTCCAATCTGGTTCAGAAACTTGATCACGTCGTTGTTGGGTCCCGGCCCGCAGCGAAGGTCGTTGTTGATGTTGGTGAGGATCTTCAAGAGATCATTATTAGGACCTGGACCGTACTTGAGATCGTTGAGCATGGTGTTGATCGCCTTCACCAGGTCGTTGTTCTTGCCGAACGGATCATCCTTGCCCAACTCGACCGCGATCTGCGCCAGCGCCATGATGATGAGTCCGGTCGCCGGATCGATATCGCCGCAAGCGTTGGCTGCGCAAACTTGCGCGGCGATTGCAACGTTCTTGGCGACGTCCTGAGAGAATGACTGAGAAGAAAAGAGCAGAAGGAATCCCAGCGCAAACGTCGATATTCTGCGATTGAATTTCATTGTCGCCTCCACGAGACATATTGATCTCTTGTCGAGAAGGAATTTCGCCGGGCAGAGCGGACGAACGCTGCGGCAGGAAATCCCATCTTTCTCATCGTTAGCCCCCTAATGCGCGTGGCCGACGTCGACCGTGACGGAGTGGATGCCATTGGCCGTCACCACCAGGGTGTACGGTCGCTCGGGAGGGCGCTCCTCGTATTTCAGGGGGATCGTCGTGGCCATCTCGCCTGCTTTGCCCTGCGGCCTCTCTGAGGTGACGTCGAGGATCAGGATGTTGGGATGGGTCCCTTGCGGCGAGCGACGCGTGAGCCTGACGTGCCAACCCACGGTCGGCACCTGCACCTCGCCGATCACGATCAACTTCGGGCCGCTGTCCAGCACGTGATCGATCCAGGCCCTGAACGTGTCTTCCAAGAGCACCGGCATTGATGAACCCTTCTTTCAAGTGGCAGCGCGGGACGTGCTGACCGGTCCGGCGCAGCGGGAGACGCGGTGTCCCGCGGCTCCCGCGTTTGCTGCGTGGCCGATGCGGCTGCGCAGCAAAACGCCGGTCGATGGATCCAACTCCAACCTGTCCCGGCACCTCGAGAGCCGACAGATCCAGCCCCGTGGCTTCCCTGGGTGCGTGGTGAAAGCTGGCATCGGGGCTGTTCGCGCGACGCGACCCCTGCGTTCGGAAATCGAAAAAAAAGCGTGAAAGTTGTGTCTGGTTCGCTATCATCGGGGCGGAGACGATCGGCGAATGTTGACCTTGACGTCGAAATACAAGCTGCGTCTTCTGGGTCCGGTCAGCCTCATGGACCCGGAAGGGCACCGAATTGCGATTCCGAGTCGCAAGGGAGCAGCGCTGATCGCCATGCTTGCCGTCTCCAAGGACGGCGAAAGGGCTCGAGGCTGGCTCCAAACGCAACTGTGGGGCAGCCGTGAACCGAAGGAGGCGAACGGGAGCTTGCGGCGCGAGCTGTCGGACTTGCGAAGAAGGATCAATCAACGCTCCTGGACGCCCCTCGTCTGCGAGCGGGACAGGGTGCGGCTCGACCTCCGCATCGTCAGCGTCGACGTGCTTGAGTCCGTCGAAGGAGTGCTCGACTCCGGCCAGCCTGGCGAGTTTCTCGAGGGCTTCGATATCCCCGGGGAGGAGGCGTTCGAGGATTGGCTCCGCGAACAGCGCATCCGACTGGCGAGGTCCGAGGCCGGCCACGCCCGTAGCGAGACGGCTCCCAAGCCTCCGGAGGCTGTAGCGGTCGTCCAGCCCGGCTTCAAGTGGTCGGCACAGGGCCCGAATGACGGCCCCTCGCTGGCGGTCCTGCGTTTTTCAAACCTGACAGGCAATCCGGAGGAAGCCTATTTCGCAGAGGGCTTCAAGCAGGAGCTGATCAACCGGTTGTCGCGCGTGCGCTGGCTGGCCGTCATCGCCGGCGATTCCGGTGGTCCACGCGCCTCGACGATCACCGCCCAGGCAGCAAGATCGCTGGGCGCTAAATATCTCGTCGACGGGACCGTCCAGACCTCGAGCGACCTGACGCTGATCGACGTTACGCTCTACGAAGCGGCACGGCTCCAGGTAGTCTGGTCCAAGCGGCTCCAGATCGTCCGATCGGTGATTGCCACTGCACTCGACCAATGCCTGCAGGAGCTGGTCGCACATCTCGGCGCCAAGATCGATCACGGAGAGCGGTCGAGCGCGCGGGACCGGTTGCCGTCGGGAGCGAATATCACCGATCTCATCTGGCGGGGCCGATGGCACCTCTACCGCCTACAGCACGCGGATTCGGATGAGGCGCAGAAGCTGTTCGCCAAGGCCCTGGCTCTCGATCCTCACTCCTCAGAAGCCTTGATCAATGTCACCCACGGACTGGCCTGGTCGATCTGGACCGGACGACAGCCAGCGCATCGCGTGTTGGAAATGCGACGCCTCGCCCAGCAATCCATGCGGGCCGATCCGTCCGATGGCCGGGCGTACTGGTTGGCGGGCACCGCTGAGACATGGTTGCGGCATATGCAGCCTGCGCTCGACCTTCTGTTCCAGGCGGTGGAACTGACGCCGAGCCTTGCCATCGCTCACGCGCAGATCGGCAGCACCTTGAATCTTGCGGGCAGGCCTGAGCAGGCAGGCGAGCCCCTCCAACTGGCAAGGCGGCTTAGCCCGTTCGACGTGCATCTTTTCTTCGTCCTTGGCGAGTTGGCTATGAGGTCCAGTTTGCTCGGCGACTACCGCGAAGCGATCTCCTATGCTGACCTCGCCATCGTCCGGCGGGAGCAATATTGGTACGCCCACATGGTCAAGATCGACGCCCTCCTGAAGCTGAGGGAACGGCAACAGGCCGTGGCAGCATTTGAAGAGCTTCGGGGCCTCAAGCCCCACTTTTCGAGCAAATATATTGACTGGATTCCATTTGAGGATCGCGCGCTGAACCGGCGATTTGCCGAGTCAGTCGATTCGGTCGCGGCAGGCCAAGCCCGTCTGGCCACCGGGAGTAACAATTCGCGAAGTTAGGACGTGGATATTATTTTAGAGCGAAGGGGGCGTTATGGGGGACGCAAAGGCGGCAGGGGGATTCTTTTCCGGGTGGACGCTAAAATATTTCGACAAGATTGCCACGGCGCAGGCCATATCTAGAAGCGAAAACGCATCTGACGATGCCTTCGACTTCAACGACCTTGGCCCCGACCAGCTCTGGTCGCCAGCTCTCAGGCGACTCTGGCTGTGGTCGTTGCGAGTAGCCTTCGCTTTCTTCCGGAGTTTCTGCCCGATCCCGAAATTCGGCCGGCTGGTCATTATCACCCGCAACACTGACGTGCGCGACGTGCTTGCGAAACCGAACGTCTTCAGCGTGCCCTATGGCCCGGAGATGAAGGAGCTCGGCGGAGGAGCAGCGACGTTTGTCCTTGGTCTCGAGGGTACCGAGCAGAAGCGTCAACACGACCTCATTCGCGACCTGATAGGAGCACAGGAGGCGGAATGGCTTATCCAGCGCACGCGACAAATCGCCGATATGCTGATCGACGCGTCCCAGGGGCGCATCGATGTCATGAAGGATCTCATCACCCGGGTGGCGTCGGAGACCTGCGCCGAACTGTTCGGGCTTAGTGTCGACGACCCTGATGCTTTCGCCGAATGGTCGATGTCGATATCGGCATTGCTGTTTGCCGATCCGTTCGGCAAGCCGGCGACGCGCAAGCTCGCGCTGGCCGGTGCGGCGCGGGTGCGATCCGTGATCGATGCCGCCCTCGTGAGATATTCGGTCGACCCGCCGTTGCCGCCCGAGGGGCTAGACAAAACGATCCTTCAAAGCCTCGTAGACAGCCGCATTTCGGACGATGAAATTCGCGCCATCATGGTGGGCATGATCACAGGATTTATCCCCACTACAACCCTGGCGGCCGGCAACATCATCGAGGAGTTGCTGCGGACGGGAGATGGGCTCGATGCGGCAGTCGCAGCGGCGAAGAAAGCACGCAGCGGCGATGAGACGGCGCGCGAACAACTGGAGCAGATTCTGTTCGAGGCGGCGCGCCTAAACCCGGCGCTCAACCCCGGGCAATGGCGCCATACGTGCGAGGGCGGCACTATCGAAACCGCATCAGGTCCACACCAAATTCCCGCAGGATCTATCCTGCTGGTTTCGACCGCTTCGGCGATGCGCGATGACGAGTCGAGGAACTACGAGTTGGTGTTTGGATCCGGCGTTCACGCGTGCCTTGGCAAGACCCTTGCCATGAATCAGATCACTGCGATCTTCGCGTCGCTGCTATCGAGGGAAGGACTGCACGCAAGCAAGGATACGTGGGGACGTATCTTCAGGGTCGGGGTGTTTCCCCGCCGGCTCGACATGGAGTTCAAGCCGGAATTTGGATCGCAGACCCAGAGCATGGTCACGGTGCTCGCCCCGCTCACCAAAACGGCCGACCTCGGGGCTTGGCAGAACGAGAGCCGCAATCTCGCGCAGCCCGGCCCGTTCAATCTCCATAGCGCCCTTCGGCGTACGAAGGTCATTCATTTTGCCTCGCTCAATGCCATCGACCTGGGGGACGCGGAGAACCCGGCGCCGCACCTGTTGCTGGAAGTAAATGGCGACGGGGATGCCGACACGCTGATCGACGGGATCGCTGTTTCCGCAAGCCCGTGGCTGCTGCATCTCTTCCGTTCGGCGGCGAACGGCGATCCGGCTCCGGTCCGGACCAGTGACGGTCCGGCCCTGCGCGAGCTGTTGAAGAACAGCGCGCTTGACCTGCAGGCCCGGCCATGGGGAACGACAGGATTGTGTTTCTATGGTCTCCCCGGCCAGTCGATCGCGAGCATCCAGCAGCAGGAGAAACTGGCGGATTTCTGCCGGGACGCCGTCGATTACTTCGTCTCGCTTCACGCTGGCTTCGGCGGTCATGCCACGACGGCCCTGCAATTCGTTCGCCGCCTCATCCATGGCGATTCACACCTGAGCCGGATGGCGAGGGGCGAGCCAGGCATGCAGAAACTGTTAGATCGCGGCGCCGAATTCCGTCGGCATCTGATGGTCCCAAGTCGACAGGAACCACGGACAATCAACTGGAAGCAGCCTGATAGCCGCCTCTTCGCGGTCCTTTCCTCACCGACACTCTTTCCTGTCTATCGCTTGTTGCTGCTAGTCACTGCTATCGTGAGCGTGTTGTGCTTCTACTGGTTCGGCTTTTCGCTGTCCTTCGCCTGGACGGACATTCTAATTACCGCGGGGCAGTGCGCCATTGCACTGGTTTCAGGAGGTATCGGCACCGTCACGCTGGTCGGTATCCTCGTCGGCGCCTTTGCCGCACGGCTGCATGGGGCCGACGTCAACGACAAGCCCGAAGATTTCGATCCCGATCTTGCCAAGATCGGCGAGATCGCGAACCTCGAAAACGACCCCGACTTTGCGCAGAACCATTTTCTGTCGGTCTCTCCGCTGAAGCCCGGCCGATTCCGCAGGTTTACGCTCGGTATCGCGCTGTGGGGGATCGAGCTTATCATCGGCCGCGACTTCCGTCCCGGCTATATCGTCAACATGGGAACGATACATTTCGCTCGCTGGTTCCGGCCGCCAGGATTGGAGCGCCTGGTGTTCCTCTCCAATTACGACGGCAGCTGGGAGAGCTATCTCGAGGATTTCGTCACCAAAGCTTATCAGGGCCAGAACGCAGCCTGGAGCAATGCCGTCGGCTATCCACGCACGAAATGGCTGATGAGTGACGGCGCCCAGGATGGCGATCGCTTCAAGCGCTGGGTGCGCCGCCAGCAGCAGCCGACGCAATTCTGGTTCAACCACTTCTCTAACCTCACGGCAGATCAGATACGCAACAATGCGGTGATCTGCTGGGAACTGGCGCGGACGACAACGGATTCGCAAGCGCGCGCATGGCTCAGCTATTTCGGCTCGATGCCAAAAACCGACACAGTGATCGAGACGGAGGAGGTACAAGCTCTCGTATTCCGCGGTTTCAAACGGCTTCAATTCATGAAGTTCGCTGCAATCCGCCTTCCCGACGATATTGTGGTTTGCACCGAGTGGCTGTCGTCGCTGCTGCCCCAACTGGAGCGCAGCCAGCTTGAGGTCACCTTCGGCGACCGGCCGCTGTCCGGCGAAGTGGAGCGATCGGCGACCTGCGTCGCCTTCACGGCGGCGGGCCTGTCTCATCTTGGACTTCCCGACTGCGGCGAGGACGACGCGATGGCGACGTTCCCCACCGCGTTTAATCTCGGAATGCGTTCGCGACAGCGTGTTCTCGGCGACTATGCCGGATCCGACCCATCGGCATGGCGCTGGTCGGACGCCGACCGCGACAAGCCGGTTCACCTCGCACTTCTCGTCTATGGAAAGAACCAAACCGACTGCGATGAACTGTTCAAGCTGCATTGTTCGAAGCTGAACGACGCAGGTTTTGCAGTCTACGAACTCGACACCCAGCCCACAGACAAGGGCGTCGACTACGAGCACTTCGGCTTCCGCGACGGCATCTCCCAGCCGGTGATCCGCGGCACGCAGCGTTTTGCTCGCGGCGTGCAACCGCGCGACATCATGGCGCCAGGCGAATTCCTTCTGGGCTACAAGAGCAACCAGGGTTACTACCCGCCAACGCCGGTGGTCACCCGGAAGAGCGACGTCGGCAATCGGTTGGGGTCCGTTCCAACACCAGCGGAAACCCGTTTCTCGGCCTTTCAGGACCCTCGCCCGCAGGTGCGCGACTTCGGACGCAACGGCAGCTACCTGGCAATCCGGCAATTCGAGCAGCACGTCGATGCATTCCATGACTATGCGAGGTGCTGTGCCGAAAAATTGCTGGAGACGGACCGCTTGACGGATCTAGTTGGCGGCACCGTCACGCCGGACTGGATAGAAGCCAAAATGATGGGACGCTGGCATGACGGCGTACCATTGATCGACCGACCTATTGGGCCCGCACCGGCGCCTGGCAAACATACCCGCCGCGAGAGTCGCATGAGCACGGACACCGATCTGGATTTCGGGGTCGATGACCCCCAGGGCCTCTATTGTCCGTTCGGCGCGCATGTCCGCCGCACCAATCCCCGTGGCAGCCTGGCGCCTGGGGACGACTCGCAACTGACGATTACCAATCGGCATCGTCTGTTGCGGCGCGGCAGATCGTATCAGCAAAAACACGAGAAAGGACTTTTGTTTATCGGCTTGTGCGCGGATCTGGAGCGCCAGTTCGAGTTCATCCAACAGTCGTGGCTTGGAGCTCCCGGCTTCGCTGGACTTACCAACGAACCGGATCCAATCGTGTCGGTGAAGCGAGCCTCCACGCGATTTACGATCCCGACGTCTGCCGGCTCGCTCTCGCTACCGGGGGGCAAGAGCTTCGTGACGGTTCGTGGGGGCGGATATTTTTTCCTACCTAGTCGTTCCGCGCTGATGTTCCTGACGAAGCTCAACCAACTTCGCGCCCAAAATAGAAAGCTTGCGAACAGCGCTTCTGAAACTGGTGTTCCAACCACTTAGCGAATTCGAGGCTTCATACGTATGAGTTGCCGCGCTTTGCCGTTTGTCCAGCCCGAGAAATTCGTCCGCTAGTATCGACGACAGTGACTAATGCTGTTGCTGGGGAGTGATTTGAACCCTGGCCTGATCATCTCGATCGGCAAATGTCGTTTCCAAACGGATGGTATTTGTGTTGGTATCACTGCAAACGACAATCTAGAATTACATTATTTTCAGCAGCTTGCGACCGCAATTCAATGCCGGCCAGGGCAGCAGCGCGGAGAAGAGGTGATGGCGGCCAGAGGTGAGTGATCCCGCGGAGAGCTCGCGACCCGCCGGCCATCGTCAGAAAGCCTACTGCGATGCTCGGCGCGGAAGTGCGATCACGTTAGAAGCGCTTGCGACATATCGACCCCATGCTTCCATCAATTGACGTCGCTTTTTCAACGCATTACCGCGTCGATAGGCTTGCTCGGTTTCGTCGCCAATCTTGTGCGCTAACGCCATTTCAGCGATGTCGCGCGCGTTTCATCACCTGCCCAATCCCGAAAGCTCGACCGACACCCGTGCGTCGTCATCGCCGGATAAACCGCCTTGAGCGCGTGTAGCACCGCGTTCATACCGAGCGGCTTCGAGTGATCCGCTGACCACTGCCCGGCGAACACGAAGGCATCAGAGGCAGCATCCGTCGGAATGACCGCTTTCAAAATCGCGATTGCACGATCGCAAAGCGGTACTTCGAAATCTTTGCCTTCCGGATCGTCCTCCGCCTTCACCCGCTCCGCTGGGACGGTCCAATGCCGTTCTGCAAAGTCGACCTCGCGTATGCGCATAAAGCGAGCCTCGCCGGTCCGCACCGCCGTTAAGATAATGTATTCAGCAGCGAGATTCACAGTCGTGTCGGCCATTTTGTGTTTGGCGTTAGGGGCCCGGACGATGCCAGGCACGTCCTTATAGCGCGCGGCCTTGTGATGGCGCTTCGACCGTTTCGCGTTCGGCCAAAGCGGGGCCCAACGACCGATCAAGTCCCAATGCTGGATTGGAGTCAGATGGTTGATTGGCACGCGGAAGAACTCGCGATATCCGCCAGCGTCCATCTTCGTGCACAGACGCTTATTCGTCGCTTATTCGACGAACGCGCTCCAACTTCTGTAAATCATTGATTTCGTGACGCTCCCTAGGGGAATCGAACCCCTGTTTCAGCCTTGAGAGGGTAAAGCCGTTCCGCTTGATGATCATCGTTGAGAGTCCTGCGATCGAGAGCTTACGGATGTCAGGCCCGGCTCGTCTGCGCGAGCAGGCGTTAACGCACCAGTTTCGCACCAGAAACGACCCAGCCGGAGCGCAAAAAACGCGATCAGATTCAAACAAAAAGTTAGCAAAATCAACGAAGCCAATCGTTGTCCCGCCGCTCATAACGGTCTGGTTGCAGGTTCGAGTCCTGCCGGGCCCACCAGCGGGATCAATGGTTTCCTCGCGATCGTAGATTCGGCGGAATTTTCGCAAGAGGAGCTCTGGCGGCAGGTTGCACTTTTGTGGGCGGAACGGTCACTCGATGGTTGCGAACCTGCAAGCGGAACGTGCAGATTGGCGATGTCCAATCCTTTTGGACTCGGCAAACCGGCCGGGACGTACGGCACCTGGACGCCCGTCGATACCGATGCCCCGCAGCCGCAAATTTGCGGATGGCGTAATTCCTACTCCAGCAACAGGCTGCTGAAGTCGTTGGCCTCGGGCATTTCGCCATGCGTTAGCTCTGATGCCATATTCGCGATACGTCAGGCATTCCTACGGCGTCGCCCAGTTGCGAGCAGCACCAGCACGAAGGAAGCCGCCGTCATCAGTGTCGAGATCGCGGCAATGGTCGGATCGATCTCGTCGCGGAGCGCGGTGAACATGCGCTTGGTCAGCGGCTGATATTGCCCGCCGGAGATGAACAGCGCGACGATGGTCTCGTCCATCGCCGAGATGAAGGCGAAGATGCCGCCGGCGACCACGCTGGACTTGATCTGCGGCAGCGTCACCGCAAAGAAGCTGCGCAGGCGGTTCATGCCGAGGCTCCGCGCCACCATCTCCTGCGCAGGATCGAAGCTCTGCAGGCCCGCCAGCACCGAGATGACGACATAGGGCAGGCCCAGCATCACGTTCGCCAGCACGAGGCCGGGCATGGTCGCGACCAGGCCGACCTTGGCGTAGAAAAAGAAGATGCCGACCGCGGTGATGATGATCGGCACCACCAGCGGCAGCAGCAGCGCAATGTGGATCACGCGCATGATCCGCAGTTTTGAATGGCTGATGGCATAGGCGGCGGCTACCCCCAATGGGGTTGCGATCACCACGGTCAGCAACCCGACCGTCAGCGTTACCCGCGTCGCCTGCATCCAGGCCGGATTCGAAAAATACTGCTGGTACCAGCGCGTAGAGAACGACGGCGGCGGGAAAGTCAGGAAGCGTGCGCTGGAAAACGAGATCGGCGCGATGATCAGCACGGGCAGGATCAGATAGACCAGCACCAGCGCGCTGATCACGTAGAGGGCAATACGTGCGGGCGAGATGCGCGTCATTTCTGCCCCAGCACACGATCGAGCGAGATGAAGCGGCTGACGACAAAGAAGATTGCGAGCACGCTGAGAAGCAGCACCACCGCGACGGCGCTCGCCGCGCCGAACTGGTTGTAGAGCTCGACATTGCGGCTCACCAGCATCGACACCATCACGGTGCGGCCGCCGCCGAGCAGCTCCGGCGTGATGTAGAAGCCGAGGCAGAGCACGAACACCATGGTGCAGCCGGCGAGCACGCCCGGAAACGACAGCGGCAGGAAGACCCTGAAGAAGGTCAGCGACGGGCTCGCGCCCAGGCTGGCGCCGGCCTGCATCAGGTCGTTCGGAATCTTCTGCATGGCGGCATAAAGCGGCAGCACCATGAAGGGCAGCAGGATATGCACGGTCGCGACCACCGTGCCGAAGGTGTTGTGGACCAGCGCGAGCGGCTCGGAGATGGCGTCGAGATAGCGCAGGAACTGGTTGATCACGCCGGTGCGCTGCAGCAGCGCCAGCCAGGCATAGGCGCGCACCAGCACGCTGGTCCAGAACGGCAGCACCACCAGCGACAGGATGAGGATACTCCAGCCTTTCGGCAACGCGTTGGCAAGATAAGCCACGGGATAGCCGAGCAGCAGCGCGATCAATGTGACCGCGAGGCTGATCTCGAAGGTCAGTGCGAAGCTGCGCCAGTAGATGTCCTCGGTAAAGACGCGGCGATAATTCTCCAGTGTGAAGCCGTCATGATAGATCGACTGCCAGGCGAGCCAGCCGACCGGCAGCACGATCAGCGCCAGAATCACCAGCAGTGCCGGCGACACCAGCGCCAGCATCAGGCCGTGCTCGCGGCGCTGATGCCTTTGCGATCGATCTGGCTCTGATATCGTCAACGCCGCCTCGTCTTACTTCTGCATGAACGAAGCCCAACGCTTCTCGGCCGCCTCGCCGGCGGGCGAGGACCACCAGGCGTAGGACATCAGCGCCTGCTTCGCTGCATTCGCCGGCTCGCTCGGCAATTGCGCGGCACGCTCGGGCTTGATCACATTGGTTTCGAAAGCCTTTGGATTGCCCGGGCCGTAGTCGATGTGGAGTGGCAGGTTGGCCTGGTGTACGGGATCGACGGCCTCGTTGAGAAATTTCACCGCCGTGGCGAGATTCGGCGCGCCCTTGAGGATGCAGAGCGAGGTGCTCTGCAAAATGCCCTGATTGTAGGTGAAGGAGACTTTGGCGCCTTCCTTGGCGACCGCGCTGACACGGCCGTTCCAGGCCATCTCCATGTCGACCTCGCCGTCGTTGAGCAGCTGCGCCGACTGCGCACCCGAGGTCCACCACACCGTGATGTGCGGCTTAATCTCCTCCAGCTTCTTGAAGGCGCGGTCGACATCGAGCGGATAGAGCTTGTCGGGCGCAACACCGTCGGCCATCAGCGCGGCCTCGAGCGTTGCGAACGGGTGGTTGCGTAGCGCGCGGCGGCCGGGAAATTTCTTGACGTCCCAGAAATCGACCCAGCTACTCGGCGCGTCCTTCGGGAACGTCTTCTGGCTGTAGGCCAGCACGCTGGAATAGAACTCATAGGAGACCGAATAGGGACTGCGATACGCCTCCGGCATCGCCGCGCCGTTCGGGATCTTCGAGAAATCGAGCTTCTCCATCAGCCCCTGCTCGCCGCCACGCAGGCAATTGCCGGTCGGGGTGTCGACGACGTCCCAGATCGGCTTGCCGCTGCCGACCTGGGTCTTGATCGCGGGCCAGGCGTCGGGAATGGAATCCTGGTTGATGGTGATGCCGAGCTTCTTGGCGGAGGGATCCAGGATCGCCACCGTCTGCGCCTGCTGGTAGGCGCCGCCCTGCGAGACGAAGGTGATCTGCTCGGCGGCATCGGCCGCATTGGTCAATCCGATTGCGCCCAGCAGCGCGCAGCCCAGTCCAAACTTCTGCTTCATCGTCATCCTCGCCTCCTCCAAAGACTTCTCACTGACCGATCGCATCCAGAAACTGGTACCAGCCGGCGACCATGCGCACGGCGGGCTCGCGCAGCGGATAGAACGGAATGGTCTTCATGCGACTGACATCGAGCAGGGCGACGTCGGGGCTCTCGCCGCGCACGAAGGCGGCGAGATAGCGGCCCATCAGGCTCGACATCGCCACACCTGCTCCGTTGTAACCCAGCGAGACCAGCGTGCGGTCGTCTAGCCGGCCGATATGCGGCACCGAATCCAGCGTCATCGCGACGAGGCCCGACCATTTGTATGCGAGCGGGACCTCGGCGAGATCAGGGAAGATGCCGACCATCGCCTTGCGCAGCGCGTCGAACGCGGCTTGGGAGTCCTGCTTGCCGAATGCGCCGCGCCCGCCGAAGATCACGCGATTGTCGACCATGCGGAACCAGCGCATCATGCGCTTGGTCTCGGTGTAGGTCCGTCCCGTCGGCATCAGCTTGCCAGCGAGATTGCGCGGCAGCTGCTCGGTCGCCACCATGGCGCTGCGGAACGGGATCAGCGTGCGCTGCAGATGCGCGGTCGCGCCGGTCAAATCCGAATAGCTGTTGGTCGCGATGATCGCCTGTTTCGCGCGCACCGCGCCTTGCGGCGTCTCGGCGACGATGCCGCCGTTCTCGCGCCGCAGCTTGACGACCGGAGATTCCTGGAAGATCGGAACACCGCGGCGCGCCACGCCATCGGCGAGGCCGCGCAGATAGTTCAGCGGATGGATCCCGCCCGAGCCGGGATTGAGCACGCCACCGACGAAAATGTCGGAGCCGGTCTCCTCGCGCACGCCGCTTCTGTCGAGGATGCGGACCTCGGCGGAGCCCATCTCGCGCGTCATCCAATTGGCTTCGTCGATCGTCGCCTTGAGCGTCGTCTCGTTGTGGGCAGCCTTGACCTGGCCGGTCCGAGTCAGGTTTGCGCTGGTGATACCGAATTCGGACACCAGCTCCTCGACCATGTCGGTCGATTCATGAGCGATCTCGTACATGCGCTTTGCCATCGCGCGGCCGTGCACGGCGTCGATCTCACGGAACGACAGGCGAAACTTTGCGGTGATCACGCCACCGTTGCGCCCGCTCGCGCCCCAGCCGGGGCGGTTGGCCTCGAGCACGATCGGTGCGAGCCCGCTCTTGGCGATATGGTGCGCGGCGGAGAGCCCGGTATAGCCCGCGCCGATGATCACCACATCGGCCTGATGCTCGCCCGACAGCACGGGACAATCGCGCGCCGGCTCCGCCGTGGCTTCCCACAGCGAGTTGGCCGATGGCTGCGCGCTCCAGTCCCGTGTCATGCCCGCGCTCACGGATTTATGCCGCCGGCCCGATCGCTGCGTCGGCCAGTGCCTTCAAGGTCGGATAATGGAAGTCCGGCTTGGTTAGTGTCTCCACCGCGGGCGTGCCGCCAAAACCGGCAATGCCCTGGCGGCGCTCGATCCAGCACACCTTGTAGCCCAGCTTCCGCGCGATGCCGATGTCGTGGTACTGGCTCTGCGCGACATGCAGAATGTCGGACTGCTTGTAGCCGAAGGCGGACTGACGCCCCTTGTTGTAAGCGAAGAACTCTGGATTGGGCTTTGCCACCCCGGTGTCGTCGGCGCAGACGGTGTCGTCGAAGGGATTGCCGAGCGCATGCGCGTAACACGAAAGCGCGACGCGGTCCGCATTGGTCATCGCCACCAGCCGGAATTTCGTGCGCAAGCGCTTCAGTGCTTCGACTGAGTCCACGAATGGTCCCCAGCGCAGCACCGAGAGCTGGAAGACATCGCACGACGCGTCGTCAGACGGCAGGCCGAGCTCCTTGGCGAGATGGCGATAGACGTGGAACATCGCCTCGCTCGAGCGCTCGTAGTGCATGTCGCGGCCGCGCTTGTAGGGCTCGAAAATCTGATCGTCGCTGAGCTCGGCCGGCGTTTTGCCCGAGATCTTGCGCACTGCGTTGATCACGCCGGTTTCGAAATCGATCAAGGTGCCGACGACGTCGAAGGTGAGGACCTTGAAGTTGCTGAACGCGGCTTGGATCGACATGTCGTGTTTCTCTCAGGTTAGACAGGCTAGGGTTCAGTCCACCCGGGGCACGATGATGGTGTCCTCGGGGTGAAGGGTGACGGTGAGGCTGCCGCCGAGTGGCGGAATGCGGCTGTAGGCCTGGTGATAGCTCGGCTGTCGCAGGCTGAGCGCGACGCCGTCGGCAAGCGCCAGAAAGATGCGCAGGCTCTCGCCCTGATAAACGATGTCGGTGACCGTAGCCGTGAGCCGGTTGCAGGCGGCATCCTGCGCGCCATCGTCGATCAGCAGTTTTTCGCTGTGCACGGCCAGCATCAGCGCATCGCCTGTGGGAATGGCGCGGGCGCTGCGCAGCAGCGCGTTGCCGAGCGCGACGCTGGAGGCGTCGACGCGGCGCACCGGCAGCATCGTGGCCTCGCCGATAAAGCTTGCGACGAAGGAGTCGGCGGGATGATCGTGCAGCCGCTCGGGCTCGTCGATCTGGATCAGGCGGCCGTCCTTCATCACCGCGACGCGGTCGCTCATGGTCAGCGCCTCGCGCTGGTCGTGGGTGACGTAGATGATGGTGGCACCGATGCGCTTGTGCAGCGCGCGCAGCTCGATCTGCATGGTCTCGCGCAGCTGCTTGTCCAGCGCCGAGAGCGGCTCGTCCATCAGGATCAGCCGCGGCTCGAAGATCATCGCGCGCGCGAGCGCGACGCGCTGGCGCTGGCCGCCCGAGAGCTGCGCGATGCCGCGCTCCTCGTAGCCGGCAAGGCCGACCATCGACAACGCCGCGCGCACCTTGTCGGGCCAGATCACCTTCGGCAGACGCCGTGCACGTAAGGGGAAGGCGACGTTCTCGCCGACGCTCATATGCGGGAACAGCGCGTAGTTCTGGAAGACCACGCCGATATCGCGCTTGTGCGGCGGCATCCAGGTGACGTCGCGACCACCGAAGAGAATTGCGCCCGACGTCGGGATGATGAAGCCGCCCAAAATGCCGAGCAGCGTGGTCTTGCCGGAACCGGAGGGACCGAGCAGCGAGACGAACTCGCCGGCGCCGACATTGAGGGAGACGTCATCGAGAGCGCGAACCGGGCCATAGGCCTTGCTCGCGGATCTGATCTCGACGCTTTCCGCTCGTTTGTCCAACGATCGACCTCGCCTCGTCCCTGCAATGGCGTGCCTCACTGCACGCCATAAGCCTGCTTTATAGACAGGGGAGTTGACGCACTCACGCTCGAAGCGTGCACCGCACCATCTCTTCGCCCGTAAGCCCTGTCTTTAGGCTGTGATGCCAATGACACCAGACTTGGCAAAACTCGGCAATTGCCAAATTCTCACCGCGCTCATAACATGACGTTATGCCCGAGCTACGCCGGATGCTGCCCTCCAGCAACGCCCTCTTCGTCTTCGACGCAGCGGCGCGCAACGGCAGCTTCACGGCCGCAGCCGCTGAATTGAACGTCACGCAACCCGCGGTGAGCCGCATGCTCGGCCAGTTCGAGGAGCATCTCGGCGTCCGCCTGTTCGATCGCAAGGCGGGCCGCGCGGTGCTCACCGAGGAAGGCGAGCTTCTGTATCGCCGCGTGCTCGAAGGCTTTCGCAGCATCGAGACCGGACTCGTCGAGATCGAGCGCCGCCGCAAGGGCACCGAGACGGTGACGCTGTCGGTGTCCTCCGCCTTCACCACGCACTGGCTGATGCCGCGCATCGACAAGCTGCAGAAGCAGTTTCCCGAGGTCGATCTGCGCTTCCAACTCATCTCCGGCGCGTTGCGCGGCCCCGTGGAGAATGTCGATCTTGGCATGCGCTTTCGCGATCGCGACGAGCCGTCGTCGGGCGGCACGCTCGTGATGAAGGAAGTCATGCTGCCGATGTGCAGCCCAACCTATCTCGGGGAAACCGATCCCACCGAGAGCAACACCATCATCCGCCTCGCCGAGACGCCGGGCGACTGGGCCGCGGATTACGCATCGCTCCTCACCGGACGCCGCGGCGCGGCCAAGGCGCTGAGCTTCACCGATTATGCCGTCGTGGTGCAGGCCGCCCTGCTCGGCCAGGGCATCGCGCTCGGATGGTTGACGGTCGCCTCGCACTGGCTGCTCACCGGCGCGCTTGTGCCGGCCTCCGACCGTCTGACCACCACGCGCCGCGTCTGCGAATTCCTGCCGCCGCGCAACCGGCCGATGCGCCCGATCGCTGCTGAGATCCGGGATTGGATCATCGTACAGATGCGGGATGAGCTAGTGGCAATCGATCGGCAGTACCCACCACTTGGATTGATGGCTGCGTGCTACTGAACCGAAGGCAGGACGCCCCAACTTGCAAAATCTAGACGTGCCGTAGAGATCTACTTGAGACGGTCACTGTGTTCCGCGGGGCTGCCGCGCCGAAGCCCTGAGGGCGAAGGCGGGCGCCGCGTTACGCCGCTTGAGCGTTCGAGACACCGTCCGGATCGAAGCTCTCTTGCTGCGATCGGAAGACGCCAGGCTCCTCGCGAGCTGATCAGATCGCCCTACTCCGCAGCCATTGCCGTTCGCAACTCCGGTTTGTCCGTCGCGCTCTCAGGGCTCTCATCCGCAGTCGGCTTGATGCGGAACCACGCCGCATAAAGCGCAGGCAGGAAGAGCAGGATCAAGACGGTGCCGACGGCCGTGCCGCCGATCAAGGTATAGGCCATCGATCCCCAGAAAACGGAGTGTGTGAGGGGGATGAACGCCAGCACCGCGGCAAGCGCGGTCAGGATCACGGGCCGCGTGCGTTGCACCGTGGCTTCGATGACGGCGTGGTAATCGTCGAGGCCCGCCGCGCGGTTCTCCTTGATCTGTTCGGTCAGGATCAGGGTATTGCGCATCAGGATCCCGGCCAGTCCGATCAGTCCCAGGATCGCGTTGAATCCGAACGGCTGGTTGAAGATCAGCAACGCAGGGACGACGCCGACGAGACCAAGCGGTGCGGTCAGCATGACGAGGGCCATCATCGAGAATGATCTGACCTGAAGCATGATGACGATCAGCGTTGCGGCGATCATGGCGGGAAAGATGGTCGCCAGCGCGTCATTGGCCTTCGTCGCCTCCTCGATCGAGCCGCCGGTCTCGATGCGATAGCCGGCCGGAAGCGATGCGATCAGCGGCTGAAGCGCTTTCACGATGTCCTTGGAGACCTCAGGAGGCTGGGTCGCCTCGTTGATGTCCGAACGAATCGTGATGACCGGGGTGCGATCGCGGCGCTTCAGGATCGGCTCTTCGAGCTGGACTTCCGAATGGCCGATCTGGTCGAGCGGGATCAGACGGCCGTCCCGGCTCGTCAGTGAAAAGTCGGCCAGCCGCGCCGGATCCAGCCGCTCGCCGCCGGCGCTGCGCGCCACGATCGGGACATTGCGAATGTCTTCGCGGACCTGCGTGACGGCGATGCCGGTCAGGAGGAACTGGAGCTGCCGCCCGACTTCCGCCGGCGAGAGGCCGATGAGGTTCAGCCGATCCTGATCTGGAATGAAGCGGAGCACGGGTGTGCGATTGCCCCAGTCGCGATTGGCTTGTCGCACGTCGGGAACGCCTCGCATGACCTCGACGGCCTTTTCAGAGAGCGCGTATAATTTCGCGGGATCGGGGCCCATCACCCGAAACTCCACCGGGAACGGCGTGTAGGGTCCGAAGACGAGCTGGGTGACGCGCACACGCGCTTCCCGGGCAAGGCCGTGCGATACCGCCTCGCGGAGCCGCTGCTTCAGGGCCTCGCGCGCCTCGGCGTCAGGCGTCAGCACGACGATCTTGGCAAAGGCCGGATCGGGGAGCTCCGGCGCCATCGCAAAGAAGAAGCGCGGCGCGCCCTGACCGACATAGCTGGTGACGATCTTCGCTTCGGGCTGATCATGCAACCAGCCTTCGAGCTTCTCGACCGCGGCGGTCGTCGTCTCGATGCTGGTACCCTCCGGCAGGCGAACCTCCACGAGAACCTCGGGGCGATCCGACGTCGGGAAAAACTGCTGCTTGACCGCGCCCATGCCGAGGCCGGACAGCGCGAAGGCGATCACGACGAGGCTGCAGGTCAGAAACTTGTGGCGCACGGCGAAGGTGATGAGCCGCCGCAAACGCCGGTAGTTCGGCGTGTCGTAGATCGCGTGGTGACCGCCCTCGATGGGCTTGATCGCGGGCAGCATCTTGACGCCAAGATAAGGCGTGAAGATCACCGCAACGATCCAGGAGACGATGAGAGCGAACCCGACAACCCAGAAGATGTTGCCGGCATATTCGCCGGCCGTCGAGCGCGCGAAACCAACCGGCAGGAATCCCGCGATCGTCACCAGTGTGCCCGAGAGCATCGGCGCCGCGGTGTGGCTCCATGCGTAGGCCGCCGCACTGAGGCGGTCCATGCCCTCTTCCATTTTCACCACCATCACCTCGATGGCGATGATGGCGTCGTCCACGAGCAGGCCAAGCGCGAGGATGAGAGCACCGAGCGTGATGCGGTCGAAGAACCGGCCCGTTTCGAGCATGATGAGGAACACGACGGCCAGCGTCAGCGGGACTGCGGCGGCCACGACGATTCCCACGCGCCAGCCGAGGCTGAGCAGGCTGACCAGCAGCACCACCGCGAGCGCCATTGCGAATTTGATCATGAACTCGTCGACCGCGGAGGTGATGTTCACGGCCTGGTCGGTCACCTTGTCGAGCGTCATCCCGAGCGGCAGTGTCCGCGCCATGGCTGCGGACCTCTCTTCCAACGCCTTGCCGAGCGCCAGGCCGTTCCAGCCCTCCTGCATCACCGCCGCGAGCATGATCGTGGGCTCACCCTGGTGCCGGATGATGTAGGTGGGAGGATCCTCATAGCCGCGACGGACCTCGGCGATGTCGGACAGCTTCAAGGTTCGTCCCGCAGCAACGATCGGCGTGTCGGCGATCGCCTGCACGCTGTCGTAACCGCCGTCGACCCGGATGAAGACCTGCGGCCCGCTTGTGTCGATCGAACCTGCCGGGGTCACCGTATTCTGCCGCTGCAGGGCGGCAACGATATCCTGTGCCGACACGCCGAGCGTTGCCAGCTTGGGATAGGAAAACTCCACGAAGATCTGCTCGGGACGTTCGCCGAAGATATTGATCTTCTTGACGCCGGGCACGTGCAGCAGGTCCTGGCGGATCACCTCCGCCTTCCTGGCGAGCTCACGCATTGGCATGCCCTTCGCCTTGAGGGCATAGAGTGCGAAGCTCACGTCCGAATATTCGTCGTTGACGAAGGGGCCGAGCACGCCGGCCGGCAGCTTGCGCGCTTCATCTCCGAGTTTCTTGCGCGCCTGATAAAACTCTTCCTGCACGCTCGATGGCGGCGTGCTGTCCTTCAGCGTCACCGTCATGTAGGCATAACCCGGCCGCGTGGTCGTCTCCACCCGGTCGTACCAGGTCAGCTCCTGAATCCGCTTCTCCAGGGGTTCGGCGACCTGGTCCTGCATCTCGCGTGCCGTCGCACCGGGCCATACCGTGGTAACCGTGAGCGTCTTGATGGTGAAGGACGGGTCCTCGGCCCGTCCGAGCATGAAGAAGGCGTAGGCGCCTGCGGCCGCCAGCAGCATGATGAAGAACAGGGTCACGGCCCGCTCGCGAACGGCGACCGCGGAGAGATTGAAGCTCATGATTTGCTCCCGCCGTCGGTGGCCGTCCTGACGCGAGCGCCCTCGTGCAGGAGGTGAGCGCCGAGGGACACAATGGGGTCACTGGAGCTCGATCCAGAAATGATTGCCGCTTCGCTGGTCACACGCAGAAGCTTGATGGGACGAAAGTGTACGGTCGAGCTGGCGCTGTCGAACACCCAGACGCCGGTGGTCCTGCCATCATCGAGCACGGCGCCGAGCGGCACCTGGACTTCCGACTGACTGTCCTGGCTTGCGAGCCGAATGGTGACTGTCGCGCCGAGTGGTGCTGCTGCCGCCTCGCCGCCGAGCACGTAGCGGGCCTCGTAAGTCCGGGTCTGCGCGTCGGCGGAGTTCGACAATTGGCGCAGATGCGCCGCATAACGGCGTCCATCGCTGCCATACAGGCTGGCCTCGGCGAGCGAGCCGATCGCCGGCCGGATCGTTTCGGGAAGCGCCACCACGGCTTCGCGAGGCCCGGACTGCGCAAGCCGAACGACCGTCTGGCCGGCCGAGACCACCTGGCCGGGCTCGCCAAGCGTTTGCGTGACCGTGCCGTCCGCGTCTGCCACCAGCACGGAATAGGTCGCCTGATTTTCCGCGACCCCGGCCTCGGCTTCGGCCGCTGCGAGCTGGGCCTTGGCTGTATCCGAGGCGGCCTTCGCCTGCTCGTAGCGCTGCTTGGACGTCCATCCGTCGTTGACCAGGTTGGCGTATCGACGCTCATCCGCATCGGTCTGCACGACGACCGCGCGCGCTGCGGCGACAGCGTTGCGCTTCGCCGCGAGCGCAAGGCGGAGGTCGGTCTCGTCGATCCGCATCAGCGGCTGCCCGGCCTTGACCTGCTCACCGACATTCACCAGCCGCTCGACGATCTTGCCGGCGACGCGAAAGCCGAGATTGCTCTCCACCCGCGCGCCGATGGTGCCCGTGAACCCGCGGTCGGATCCGCTCACCCGCGTGGCCGTCGCCAGGCTGACCATCGGCGGCTCCTGTCTCGGGTCGCTCACGGCAGAGGCGTTGGGGGCGAAAATGCCAAGACTGACGAACGTGGCCACCCCCGCCGGGACCAAAATACCGGCCAACACGGCAATTCCCCTCTTCATGACGGTCTCCTCTGGAATTTAGATTTCGTTCGAACTCTATATTGACTTAGCGCTCGATCGCAATCTAAATTTGCGTCCTGACGGAAACGTGATCTCAGCAAGCCAGGGCGCGTCCGAGGGCAACTTGATAGATGTCGTTCGAAATCTATATTGGGCATAGATTTCGACTGAAATCCAAATGGAGGAGCATGATGCGCGTCAGTCGCGTTCAAGCCGCGGAGAACCGCCAAACCGTGATCAATGTGGCAAGTCGCCTCTTCAGGGAGCGCGGCTTTGACGGCATTGGGCTCAAGGATCTGATGGAAGGGGCCGGGCTCACCCAGGGCGCCTTCTACAAGCAGTTCGCGTCCAAGGAGGACTTGGCGGTCGAGGCCTCCAAGCGAGCGTTGGAGAGCGCTTCCACCCGATGGTCGGACGCGGCCGCACGCAATCCTGACGATCCGCTCAGCGCAGTGATCGGATTCTATCTCAGCGCAGATCATCGCGAAGAGAGAATGGACGGATGTCCGATCGTGGCCCTCGGCTCGGATGCCGCCCGGCAGGGCCCCGACGTCAAGGCCGAGTTCGAAGCGGGCATCAAGGCCCATCTCGACGTGCTCAGCCGCTTCATCGCCAAGGACGGCGACAAGGGGTCGAGAGACAAGGCCATGGCCATTCTCGCGACGATGGTGGGCGCCGTGACGCTGGCGCGCGCGGTCAACGACACCGACCTCGCACGGGCCCTTCTCGATGCCGCAGCCGCGCTGGTCCGTGAAGCCGCCGCCGCTTGAACGACGGCCCCCTCGAAACATGGAGAGACCGGATGCTTGACGTGAGCGAAGCCGGGCCGAGCTTGCTCAAATTATCGGAGAGGCTCAGTGTGCGTTTTCACAAGACCGGCAGCGGGCCTCCGCTGCTCCTCCTCCATACGATCCGGACGCAGCTCGAATATTTCCGCAGTCTTGCGCCTCTGCTCGCAGGATCGCACACGGTATACGCCATCGATCTGCCCGGCCACGGACACTCGCCGATCGATCCGGACGCAAGCTTCAACGAACCCTATTTCAGGCAGGCGCTGATACGTTTCCTCGAGGAGCTAGACCTCTCGGATGTCACGCTCGTCGGCGAGTCGATCGGGGGCGCATTGGCTCTCACGGTGGCGGCCTCCCTCCCACACCGGGTGAAGCGGGTCTTTGCAATCAATCCCTACGATTACGAGACCCGCTACGGCGACGGACTTCGACGTGGCAACTGGCTCGCGAACTTCATCATCGGAAGCCTGCAAGTGCCGGTGCTCGGCGCGATCAACGCGTCGCTCGAAAACAAGATCGTTCTCGGCAAGATCATGGGCGGCGGATATCACGACCCGCGCAAGCTGCCGGCCGATCTGCTCGCCGAGTTCGACAAGGTGGCCCACCGCCCGGGATACAAGCGGGCCGCACGCAAGGTGTTGGCCGGATGGCGATCCTGGAGCCAGGCCCGCGACTATTATTGGCAGATCTCGGCGCCGGTGACGCTCATCTATGGCGACAGCGATTGGTCCCGGCCCGACGAGCGCGAGCGCACACGGTCTCTCATTCCCAACGCGCAGATGGTGACGCTGAGGAATACAGGCCACTTCTCGGCTGTCGAGAACCCGTCGGAGCTGGCCCGGGCGATATTGGGCGCAGAATGAGCGCATGATCAAGCAGAGCACGCTCCTCCAACAGAAGGAGGCGAAGCGCGGCCAATGTGCTATCCTCCCCGCGAGGCCACCAACGGAGACAAAACATGCCAACCAGCGTCAAGCAAATGCTCGAAGCCGCCAACGCGGCGGTGCCCAAGATCACGTCGGAACAGGCCACTGACATGATCAAGAACGGCAACACGCTGGTCGTCGACGTTCGCGATGCGCCGGAGGTTGCGGCCAGCGGCAAGATCGCGGGGGCCGTGCACGTCTCGCGCGGGATGCTGGAGTTTCGCGCGGACCCGGAGTCGCCCTATCACGACAAGGCGTTCGACAAGAGCAAGTCCGTCATTCTCTACTGCGCGTCCGGCGGCAGGTCGGCGCTGGCGGGCAAGGTGCTGAAGGATATGGGCTACGAGAATGTCTATAACGTCGGCGGCTTCAAGGACTGGTCGGGGGCGGTGGAGAAATAGAACACGCGGGCCGGCCATTTGCCGAGCTTGGTTGCCGCCGAACGTCATCACCGGCGCTCGGCGCCCGCCCATGTACGCCGCGATCCATTGACGGTTGCCCGCCCGCCACGTCGCAGCACGATCGACGGGGACCGTTCAGGCGGAACGCGGCATCGGGACGGGCTGCGCGCTTCGCTCGCCCAGCAGCTTGCCGGTCGTGCTGTTGACGAAGTGCAGCGACATGCAGGCCGGGCACCTCACGGACACATAGCTGTCCGCCGGCTCGAAGCTCTCGGGCCGCGCGTCATCGATCCGATGCTGGACGTTCATGCCGGTGCGCGGGCACTCGAAGAGGATCTGGCGCTGCATCCCTTATTGATGCGCCCGAACCGCGGCCGGCGAAATTGCGGATGATTCCTTAGGGGCCTTCCCCCCGTGTTTGAGATGGGTCAAGGCAAACGGTCTGCCCACGCCTATGCTCTGCATGACATCGGGCGCGCTCCTGCTCCGGTGCCGAACGAAGCGGAGCCCGGACTCCTAGGCACTCCGGGCACCGCTTCGCAAGACGGGCACCGACCGACCGCGACCAGGGAGCCGGCTCCGGACGAGCGGCTTCGATGGAACCAGAGCAAGAACCGCGGGTTGAGATGGCGCAGCCCTGAACAGAACACGCAATCGGCCTCGGCGCTTCAAGGAAGCCGACGCTGATTGACGTCGTCCTTGTCGCCTGACCCGACCAACACGGCCGTACGGTACGACCTCCGCCGGAAACGGGCCACCATCGGGACCGCCACGATCAGGAGAGCAGCCATGATATCCGCCAACATCGACGATCTGACCGCAGTGGTGCGCTACGCGCTCGAAACCACCCGTGCGACCACGATCTGCCCTTTCCACGATGAGGTGATCGTCCGCGTCGGCGACGACGCCGCCGAGAGCCATGCCTACGAACGCGCCAAGCGAATCCTCAGGAGCGACGGCACGGCCTTCGAGGCGGACGCTCTCAGGGAAGAGATCGGCCACCAACTCGCCGCCGCCGCGGACGGGCGATGCCCGAGATGCGACCGGACCGATCCGAACGGATAGGCCGCAATCCCCTCAATCCTCCACCCGAAACAGCCGCCACCGCTCCGGCACGCCCTTGAGCTGATGCACGCCGTGATCGCGGAACCGGATCTCCGACTGCGCCATCAGGTCCTTGACTGCGCTCGAGACCAGGACTTCGCCGGCGCGCGCTTTGGCGGCGACGCGCGTGCCGATGTGAAACGCGAGACCGACCATCTCGCCTCCGCTCACACTGTACTCGCCCGCATGCAGCCCGACCCTGATGTCGAGCCCCAGCGTGCGCACGGCCTTTTGGATCGCAGTCGCGCAACGGACGCCGGAAGCCGGCGCCTTGAATGTCGCCAGCACGCCGTCGCCGGTCGTCACCACTTCCTTGCCACGCGTACTCTTCAGCTCCTTGCGCACGGCCGCGTAATAGTGGCCCATGACCTTGGTCCACCGGGCATCGCCGAGCTTTGCCGCCTTTTCGGTGGAGCGGACGATATCGACGATCAGGATGGTGGCGAGTGCCTGCTTGAGCTCCGCGCTCCGCTCGCCGGATCGGGGCCGGAGCGCTATCGGCCCGGCCAGCGGTTCGTAGCGGTGGCTGCGGCGCCGGGCGATAGCCGCTTTGGCGTAGTCCTGGGCGCGCTGCGTCGTGCCGCAGCGAACTGTCTTCTCCTGCGGCAGTCGCGTCCAGTAGACCCTTCGCCCATCGCCGGCGCCCTGCACCTCCACGGCACCCCACTTCAGGAACACCGCCGAGCCGACGCGCCGAACGCACCACGCCTTCGACGTGTAGCCGGATACGTTGGACTGCAGGACTCCGATGCGAAGGAATTTGGGCATGAACGTGCGGCCGATTTGAAAGACCCTTTGGGCGTCTTCGGGGCGGAAGCCTATTCGTACAATCCTGCATCGGCAATAGGGGCTTGCCAGGGCTGCCGGCGGCGCCTGACATCGGGATCGTGCTGACAACGCCCAAACGCGAGCCGCCCGTCCATTCGTCGGTCGGAAGATTCTCTTGTCCAAGCAACGATCAGCCTCCAGACGTGTTCTTCCGACATGAGATGCAGTGAGGCGCGCCATGGGCAAGGATGATGGACTGAAGCCTGACGACTTCCCGATCGAGGCCGACAAGGACAAGCTCAGGACACGCAAGGGCGAGCCCGTCGCCTCGGCGGAGTCGGACAAGATTGCGGACCAGATCGCCGAACGTCTGAACGAGCACGCGCACCAGGAAGAGCAGGATCGTTGGTCCGCGTAGGCGTGATGGGCGTGCCGTCCCAGATTGGAACGACCGCGCGGTCCTGAGCATTGGCCTGCACCGGGGTCCGACAATTCCGGCGAATGGCGGCCTCGGCTCGACCTCCGCCCCCTGGACCGAGAGCCGGGGCTGCTTGACCGAAGCAAGAGGAGCGGACATGAAAGTGCTTGTTCTCGCAGGGCTCGTTGCGGCTCTCGCATCGCCTCCCTCCGCGTTCGCGCAAGGCGGCGCGGGTACCTCCAGGACCGGGTCGAGCATCAATTCGACCGGGACGGGCGGCACGACCGGAGCAGGAGCTTCGGGCCTCAATACCTCATCGGACAACAATAGCGGCGGCGCCAGCGCCCCGGCCAAATCGACAACGACGCGGCCCGGGACAACGACCCAAGGCAAACCCAGGGCGGCCAGCAGGCGATGCCGAACTCGGGCTCCACCGGAGCGAACCGCAAATAGATGCGCCGCTGGCAATTCGTCCTGGGTCAGGCAGTCGCCCTACCCGTGATACGCGAACAGCTCGATCGGATCGCTGAAGCCGCGGACCTCGTGCTTGCCGACGTGCTCCAGCTCGAACTTCTCCTCCACCAGCTCCGCAAAGTCGCGTGACAGCAGCACCGTTCGACCGAGCTGCTTGGTGAGGGCTTCGAGGCGGGAGGCCATGTTGACGGCGGGGCCGATCACGGTGAAGTCGAGCCGGCTGGTTGAGCCGATATTGCCGTACATGACATCGCCGACATGGACGCCGATGCCGTAGTTCAGCGGCGCGCGGCTGGTCGCGTTGTTCCGCTCGTTCAGCCCGGTCATGGCTTGACGGGCTTCGGTCACGGCGTGGAGCAGGTTCGCGCAGGCATCGGGCTCATGAAGCGGGAAGATGGCGAGCAGGCCGTCGCCGATGAATTTCAGGATCTCGCCGCCGTGCCGCGCGATCGGCTCGGACATCGCGTCGAAATAATCGTTGAGCAGATCGATGACGTCGTCGCGCGGCCAATTGTCGGAGATCTTGGTGAAATCCCTGAGGTCGCAGATCATGATCGCGGCGCGCACGGTCGTGCCGCTGCCGCGCCTGGTGGCACCGGCGAGGATCAACTGGCCGGCATGGGAGCCGACATAGGTCTCCAGCAGCGTGCGCGCCAACCGGTTCTTGATGCGGATCTCGCTGACCAGCGCCAGCACCGGCAGCAGCTTCTTGAGCGCGGCAATATGCGAATCCTCGAAGCCGCCGGGACGGTCGGTCGCGAAGGTGATGAGATGCCGCTTGCCGAGCGTGTGGTAGAGCGGCCAGGCCACATAGTCGGTCAGGCCCTTTTCGCGCATCTCGTCGTAGAGGGCGTGCTTGCGGCCGAGCGAGGGATCGCGCTCGAGATTCTCGCGCACCTCGCTGGCGCCGTCCTGCATTTCGTTGGCGGGACTGCCAATGAATTCGGACCGCTCGCGGACGTCATAATCCACCCGCGCGATCTCCGCCTCGCGCATGCCGTCGGACCACATGAACCGGGCGCCAAGCCATTGCGGATGGTGGATCAGGACATGCAGCGTCGACCGCTTCAGCGGAATGCCCGCCTGCTGCAGACGGATGCACATGTCGGCGAAGATATTGTCGATGAAGCGTTCGTCGCGCGTGCCGTTGGTCAGCCAGTCGACGACACCGTCGGCCTGCGTGGCGTGGTTGTCTTGCGCGGTCATGTCCTGCCCTTCACGGCGGTCTGCATCAGGGCAGATATCGGGCCCCGGCTCCGCCGCGTCAACCTAGCCAGTTGCATGGATTGTACGCATCGGCCGGTCGGGGCTATCGCCCCTTAGCCGACGATCCGGATCGACCCCAGCACCACCAGACCCGAAACGAGCGCGAGCCTCGATGTCTCGGTCATTTCGATCCTGAGCGTGCCGTTGCCGGGGATGGCAAAATCCTCACCATCGAGGCGGATGCGGCAATCGCCGTGCGCTGCGTAAACCAGATGCGTGCCGGCATGCAACGGTCGATCGCCGGCTTCCCTGAGCGCTTCAAGCTCGATCTCCACGACGCCGCGCCGCGCCATCAGGTTGACGACCTCGACCGGCCCGGCGTGAAGCTCCGTCACGATCTCGAGCTCGCCGGTGAAGCGCACGGTCGTAAAAGGTTCACGCTCGTCGAATTCCTGGCCCGGAGCCTTGAGCACCAGCCCGCGCCCACCGACCACCATCTGCAAGCGGTCGATGCCCGGCATATGGGAGAAGGGACCGGGCGCCACGATCGGCGTGCTCGCAAAACGCCAGAGCATGCTGCTCCAATCCTTCACCGCTGCGTCAGCGCGATGTTCATCCGCGATATCGGTGAAGATGCCGCCGCCGTTCTTCCAGGGCGAGCGGGTGTAGTCTTCAGATCTGAGCAGTGTTGCCTTCATGGCGGTCCTCGATGCGATGGCGATGCAGGGAAGCGCGTTCGCCCGGCGGGCGGCAATGCGTCCGAAATTGCGGTCATGTTGCGGCTTCCGCTCGCCCGGGTGCGCTGGCCTTGAGATGACGCAAAAGCGCTGCCGCCTCCGTCGGCGGCCGACGCTCGATCCGGCGATACGCGCGCCCGTCGGCCGTTCGTGAGACCATGCCGTGATCGCACAGCGCGCGGCGAAGCAAGGCATCATCGGCGAAAGCGTGCTGACGGTTCAGCAGCGTCTTCACTTCCGCCTCGGCCAGACTGCTCCGCGGCGGAAAGCCGGCCCACAGCACCCAGAGGCTCAACTGCTGCAGGCTGTGGCGGGCCGGCCAGCGCAACAGCCTGCCGTGGTCGTCGAAATGGCGCGCGGCGCGTTGCACGCGCTTCAAATCGACGGCATCGACTTGTGGTGCGGGCGTGCCGCGGTCATCCACGGCAGTGCCGACCGCACGCGCGCGGAAATGCTGATAGTTCCTGTGTCCCGTCGCACGCGCAAGAATGTTGAGCAGCTCGACGTGACCGGGCGGCGACGTCCGTTGCAGCAGCTGGGCACGTACGGATTTCGCGAGCGCGGAGATGTCGCCCGCGACAAAGGCAATGGGAGTTCTGGTCATGACCAATCCTCGATGCGCCGATCCGGGTAGGATTGTCGGAGGTCACCGGCTTACGACGCGGCACGAGGTTGGTGTCGGTGCGATTGAGCCTTGCAGGTTTAGCTTCCCTCGCGGGACGGTGACGCCTGGGTGAACTGCAGACCCACGCAGTTCCTACTATAGACGCCCGGCGGGCTCAAGAGCCTGATGCGAGATGCGCGGACAAACGCGATTAGAACGCCAGATGTCCCGGACTCGGACGCCGCTATTTCGACGCCAGTGTCGCCACGGCCCGCCAGGCGGGGTCGGGCGCGGCCGATGCGAGCTGCTTGCAGCGGTCGCGCATCAGCTCGGCGGGACGATCGTGGCCGCGCCGTTTCAGCACGGCCTCGAAATCGGCGAGCGCATCGGCAAACCGCCGCGCGCGATAGCAGGCAAGGCCGCGCTCGTAATCCCCGATCCAGCCGATCGCCTCTCCGTCGATGGCGTCTTCGTCCGCGATCCCGACCAGTTCGTGGACGGAAAGTCCCTCCTCCCGTCCGTAGACCGCGATGCTGTCGACCTCGCGCGTGATGACGGCGCCGCGCGCCAGGCGTTCGGTCGCCTCGCCGATCAGAATCTGCGTGCCATAGGATTTGTTGGCGCCTTCGAGCCGGCTGGCGACATTCACGGCATCGCCGATCACGGTGTAGTTCAGCCGCAACTCCGAGCCGATATTGCCGACCAGCATGCGGCCCGAATTGATGCCGATCCGGATCTGGAGCGGCTGACCGAGATCGTCGGCGAGGCCCGATGCTTCGATCGCCCTGCGACAAGCGAGCGCCGCGCGGCAGCATCGCGCGGCGTGGTCGCGTTGCGGCTGCGGCGCACCCCAGAACGCCATCACGGCATCGCCGATGAACTTGTCGATGGTGCCGCCATTGGCGACGATGATCTCCGAGGTGACGTCGAGATAGCGCGACAGGAGCGGCACCACGCGATCGCCCAACCGCTCGGACAGCCCGGTGAAGCCGGCAATGTCGATGAACATCACGCTGAGCTCCTGGACGCTGCCGCCGGGCCGCGCTTCGACGCCCTGGCGCAGCAGGCCGCGGACCAGATCGGCCGGGATGAATTTGCGGAACGCGGAGAGGCCGGACGCCATCTCGGCGATCGCACCCGACAGACTCGCGATCTCCTTGAGTCGTGACGGGTGGCGGCGGACCTGCTCCAGCGCGAAAGCCTCGACGTGGCGAAGCTCGCCGACGACACGCGATAGCGGCGCGGCGATGACGGATCGCGCCAGCATCGCCGAGGCCAGCGCCGCGAGCACGGCGCCGATTGCGAGGCCGAGGATCAGGCGGTGCAACGTCGTCTCGACCGGCCCGAGAAATTCGGCCTCCGGAATCACGGTGGCGAGCGACCAGCCCGGAAACGGCAGCGGCGTCAGCGCGACCTCGTAGGCCGCGCCGCCGGAGGTGAGCCGGCTCCGCCAGGCCTCCTTGCGGCCGGCCTCGCCCGCCTTGTCGAGCGCTGCGCGCGCCAGCGGCAGCAGCGTCGTGTTGCCCCGCGCCGGATGGAGCTCGTCGGCCTCCTTGTCCGGCGCCGCGACGAGTTCGCCGCTTCCATCGACGATGAAGGCAGTTCCCGTGCGTCCGACCTCGAGCTGCGACAGGAAACGCGCAAGCCTGGTATATTCGATGATGACGGCCAGAACGCCCTGCCGCTCCTGATAGACGTCGATCGGCCCCGCGAACGCGATCGACGGCCGCTCGCCGGTCGGGTGGTCCATCACCCTGAACCATTGCGGCTCGTCCGCGGTCAGCCCGGCCTTGAACCAGGCCTGATCGGCGACGTGGAATCCGCTCGGCTCGAACCGGCGATTGGCGAATTCGATATCGCCGGGCACCACGTCGTATTCATCGACGCGGCGCTGGCCCGGATGATCGGTCAGCGAGATCTCCATCATCTCCAGGCGGCGATCGCCGAGCTTGTGCGCGGCGAAGAAGGAGCCGTCGGGCCAGCCGAAGGCGACCCAGGAAATCGTTGCCTGCGACTGCAATTGCGACAGGAACACGAATTCCCGCTTGTCGGCCTCGCGGGTGTCGAGCACGTTCTGCAGGAACAGCGTTCGGATCGCGGTGTGCGCGGCGCGGGCCTCGTCGACGATGGCCGAGACCTCCTTGCGCACCGCCGCAACGATCTGCTCGTTGATGGTCGCGGCGAGCTGCCGGCTGGTCGCCTCCGCCGTGCGCCACCAGAGCAGGCTGGAGAGCGCGGCCGTCAGCAGGATCGCCGCGAGGACCAGCGCGGACACCGCAAGACGGATGCTGACCGTCAGCCCAGCGATCGCATGAAGCCGTCGTTCGGGATCAACCTTCATCGCTGTCTTCGCCTGCCGGTCCATACGAGCCACTGACATTGCTCTACGCCGCCGGCGCCCGCCCGTTACGTCTGGCAGGAAATGGACACGCGCCGCCAATGCCCGGTGGCTACTGTCTCGATAGACCCTAGGCATTGGCCTTCAAAGAACGCTTGCCCGCTAATGCCGGCCCAAGCGCACCGGCGGTGCGCCCGATCCAAACGGTCTCACGGGTTCGTGAGCAGTCTCGCTGTAACGCGGGCTGCGCGCGCAGCGAAGGAGACCATGCGCGCGTCGCCTGCCAGGCGATGCCATCTCGAACAGGAGAATCTCGATGTCTGCCAAACATGCCGTCACCTCGCTCGTCCTCGCCGGCGCCGTCTCGACCGCGCTCGCGACCCTCGCCGCCGCCGGCCCGCTGACCAAGGCCGAGGGCGAAGCTGCCGTCGCCGCCAAGAAGGAAAAGTGCTTCGGCGTTGCGCTGAAGGGCCAGAACGATTGTGCGGCAGGACCGGGCACCACCTGCCAGGGCACCTCGACCATCGATTTCCAGGGCAACGCCTGGAAGTTCGTGCAGGGCGGCACCTGCACCAGCATCGAGTTGCCGGGCGGCAAGAAGGGCTCGCTCAAGCCGGTCTGACCGCCGCCGCGACGTCGCCAACAAGCACGAACGGAGCAGCACGATGAGCACGGTGATCCAGCCGACCCGACCAGCAGCCATGCCGCTCCGCTTCGCAACGCCCATCGGCGGCGTTGCCGGGACGAGCTTCAAGCCCGAGCATCTGCCTGATATCCTCGAGGCGGGACCTCGGCGTGGCTTCTTCGAAGTTCACGCCGAGAACTACATGGGCGATGGAGGTCCGCCGCATCGCGCCCTGGAAGCGATCCGCCGCGACCATCCTCTGTCGCTGCATGGCGTCTGCATGTCGATCGGCGGCCCTCGGCCGCTCGACAAGGCGCATCTGGCGCGCTTCCGTAGCCTCGTCGCGCGCTATCAGCCGGCGCTGGTCTCCGAGCATCTGGCGTGGTCGACCCATGAGACCAGCTTCTTCAACGATCTGCTGCCGCTGCCCTATACCGAGGCGTCACTGGCTTGCGTCTGCGACCATATCGACCAGGTGCAGGAGGCGATCCGGCGACCGCTTCTGCTGGAAAATCCGTCGACCTATGTCGCCTTCCGCGAATCCTCGATGCGCGAGACCGAGTTCATCCGCGCCATTGCCGAGCGCACCGGCTGCGGGTTGCTGCTCGACGTCAACAACGTGTTCGTCTCCGCCACCAATCAGGGCTATTCGGCGCTCGACTACCTCGCAAATTTCCCGCTGTCGCACGTCCAGGAAATTCATCTTGCGGGCCATGCCGAGCAGGCCGACGACGAAGGCGAGCTGCTGTTGATCGACAGCCATGACGGCCCGGTCGCGGACGCCGTCTGGAAGCTCTATGAAATCGTCATCAGGCGCCGCGGCGCGGTGCCGACGCTGGTCGAATGGGACAGCAAAATTCCGGACTGGCCGGTGCTGCAAGCGGAAGCCCTTGCCGCACAGGCGATCCTCGACCGTCATCAATCCACAGCAATGGCAGGAGAGCGTCATGCTGCCTGAACCCGGTCTGTCCTTTGCTGCTGCCTTCGCGCCGGCGCTGCTGGATCCGGCACGCAGCACGCCTGCGATCGTGACCGGCCCGAACGGCAAGGCCGCCGGCCGGCGCTACGATGTCTACCGCAACAACGTCACCGTCAGCCTGATCGACGCGCTGGCCGCGATTTATCCGGCGGTGCAGCGCATCACCGGCGCCGAGTTCTTCCGCGCCATGGCGCGCTTCCATGTTCGCAGCAATCCGCCGACCTCGCCGCTGCTGTTCGAGTATGGCCGCGACTTTCCGGAGTTCATCGCAGCCTATGAGCATGCGCAAGATATGCCCTTTCTCGCCGACGTCGCGCGCATCGAGCGGGCCTGGCTCGACTGCTACCATGCGCGCGATGCCGCCCCGCTGCCGGCGGACCGGCTGTCGGCGGTGACGCCTGGCCGATTGGCAGAGCTGGTGTTCGTTGCTCACCCGGCTGCCCGATGCCTGCGCTCGCGATACGCAGCCGTCACGATCTTTGCTGCCAACCGCGACGGTGCACCGCTTCTGCGCATCGATGCCTCGACGCCGGAGGACGCCCTGATCACGCGACCGGCATTCGACGTCACGGTGCGCCGCCTTCCGCCCGGCGGCGCGGTCTTCGCGAGTAACCTGATCTCGGGGCTATCGCTCGGCGAGGCCGCGGCGGCGGCGCTGGAGGCTGCGCCCGAATTCGACATCGCCGCGAACATCGCCGGGCTGATCGAAGCCGGCGCCTTCATCTCGCTCGCTTGCGGAGACCCATCATGATCACGGACCAACGCATGACTACCGAAAGCGGACTGCCCTCGCCCTGGCTGCTCGTCGACAGGGCCAATCGTCTGATCCAGACGCTTGCGACGCCTTCGCTCGTCCAGCTCGTGCTGCGCCTCGCGCTGGCGGTGCCGTTCTGGCGCTCGGGCATGCTCAAATGGGGCGGCTTCCTCAGGCTGAACGACAGCGCCGTGACTCTGTTCAGCGACGAATTCATGCTGCATCTGCCGGGCGGGCCCTATCACTTCCCGGCACCGACCGTGATGGCATTCCTGTCGGGCTCCGGCGAGATCCTGCTTCCGATCCTGCTGGTGCTCGGGCTGGGCACCCGGCTGGCCGCGCTCGGGCTGTTGTTCATGACTGTCGTCGTCGAGCTCACGGTGCCCGATGGCTGGCCGATCCACCTCACCTGGGCGGCGATGGCGCTCGGCATCATGGCTCACGGGCCGGGGAACATTTCGCTCGATCATTTGCTTTGTCGCGCGCGATCGCAGCCGCAGTAGATACCCGATTTTGTGTCTCCACATGCATCGCCGTCATCCTGAGGTGCGCGCCCTTGCGCGCCTCGAAGGATGGGCCGCAAGCGCCCGTGGCCCATCCTTCGAGGCTCACCCTGCGATGCTCTCGCATCGCAAGGTGAGCGCCTCAGGATGACGTCAAAGGGTGTGGTCAGCAGTAGCCCGAATGGCAGGCCTCACATCCCACTGAGACCACTATCCACTGCGAGTGTCTGCGCGGTGACGTAGACGCTTTCGTCCGACAGGAAGAACAGCACCGCATAAGCGATCTCCCAGGCCGTGGCCTGGCGGCCGAACGGGAGGTGGCCCTTGCCGCGGTTGGGGCGGCCGGCGCCGGCTTCGCGACCGTTTGGGGTATCGACCAGACCGGGATAGACGAGGTTGGCGCGGATGCCGCGGCGCGATCCCAGATGGGCGATGTTGCGCATCAGGCCGCCGAGTGCGGCCTTGGAGGAATCGTACACCGCCATCTGCGATCCAGCCTTCAAGGCGGCGATCGAGGAGATGAAGACGATGGCGCCGCCATCGTCGAATCGCGGCAGCGCGGCGCGGCAGCACAGCATGGGACCGCGGACATTGACGTCGTAGATCCTGTTCCACTCCTCGGGGCTGACGTTATCGAGGCCGGTCTTGCCGAAGGTGCCGATGTTCAGAACCATGCCATCAAGGCCGCCCATGGCGCGATGGGCTTCCTCGATCATGCGCTGGACGTCCGCCTCTGACGTGACGTCGGCCACGATGGCAAAGCCCTCGCCGCCTTCATCGGTGATGTGCTTGACGGTCTGCTGCGCGGAGGCATGGTTGAGGTCGGCCACCGCGACCCTCGCGCCCTCGCGTGCGCACAAAATGCTCATGGCGCGGCCGTTGCCGATCGGATCGGTTGAGGCATCGAATACGCGCTGGCCGCCTCCGACGATCAGGATGCGGCGGCCTTTCAGCCGCCCCCTGCCCGGCGCTTCGCCTAGCGATTCCGCGCTGGGCGGACGAACATAGCGCTCCGGCCTGCTGTCGGTTTCCGCCATCTCAACCACCCGGCCTCTTGCCGCCGTCATAGACCGTCATCCCGGCCGCGGGATCGAGATCGGTTTCGGTCGCCTCGGTCAGGCGCGCCATCATCATGTAGAAGCCGAGCGCGACGATGGATTCCACGATCTCCTGGTCGCTGAAATGCGCGCGAGCAGCGGCGAAGGTCGCCTCGGGCACGCGGACGTTCTCGACCACCTCGCGGCCAAACTTGAGCAGCGCACGCTCGGCCTCGCTCAACGCGGCGGCGTCATAATCTGCACGCTCGACGGCATCGACCTGCGCTTGCGTGCAGCCGACCCCGAGCGCGATCGGCACGTGCTGGCGCCATTCATAGGCGCCGCCCTCGAGCTGAGCGGCCTGGAGGATCAGGAGCTCGCGGTTGACGGCCGAGAGCTTCTGCTTGTGCAGGATCGAATTGCCGAGCCGCATCGCCGGGATCATGTTGGCCTCGGCATGGGCCATCATGCGGAAGATGTTGAGCTTGACCGGCATGCGGTCGAACGAGGCGCGGATGTCGCCGCTCGTCGTCTCCGGATCAATCAGGGGCAGCCTTGCCACGGTTCTCTCCCTTGGGTTTCCGTTTCTTGTTGTCGGTATCAGCGCCTGCCGCGATCAGCGACAGGAAGAAGGCGAGATAGCGGTCGATCGCTTCGATCACCTTGGGCCGCGGCGAAGGCGTTGCGCCCATCACGTAATGCTCGAGGCGGATGTAGATCAGGCCGGCCGCGAACAGCCGCGCGGTCTCGCGCGGGTCCGGCGTCTTGACGAGGCCGGCGAGCGCAAAGCCGCGAAAATAGTCCGTCATCATGCTCTGCTCGCGCGCGTAGAAATGATCGGCGAATTTGGCGCGGATACCGGGCACGCGGTTACGCTCAGCCGTGATCACCTTCTGGAACTGGTGCTCGCGCGGATCGGACCATTGCTCGACGAGGTCGAGCGCAAACTGCCGGCAGAACGCGGCGGGCTGGCGCGCGAGCTGCTTGTAGCGCGGCTCCTCCAGCCGGCTCGCCGAGCTTGCCGGACCATGCTCGCTGACGATCGCCTCCAGGATCGCGGCCTTGCCGGGGAAATGATTGTAGAGGCTGCTCTCGCGGATGCCGACGCGGCGCGCGAGCTCGCGCATCGAGGCGCCGCCATAGCCGCTCTGGGCGAACAGGTCGAGCGCTTCGGTGAGGATGCGCTCACGGGTCGTGGGCGCAGCCGCTTCCGCCGCGCTGGAGGTGTGGACAGCCATGTCGGCTTGACTAACGAACGATCGTTCGTTAGTCAACCGTACGAACGATCGTTCGTTTGCCAGTCTGGCGACAACGGTCGCGGCCCGCAAGCCCGCTTGCGGGCGCTGTTCTCGCGTTTCAACTCCGCTCCTCGAGAGGCGGAGAGCAATTTTGGGGAGACGACGTCATGGCGCGCCTTGCCCGCCTTCGTGCGGCCTGCATCCTGTTGCCGCTGCTCGCAAGCAGCGCCGCCTCTGCCCAAAGCAAATACGATCCCGGCGCCGACGACAAGACGATCAAGATCGGCACCACCGCGCCGCTGAGCGGCCCGGTGTCGGCCTTCGCGCAGATCGCGAAATCGGCTGAAGCCTATTTCCGCAAGGTGAACGACGATGGTGGCGTCAACGGGCGGCGCATCCAGATGATCATCGCCGACGATGCTTATAGCCCGCCGAAGACGGTGGAGCAGACGCGCAAGCTGGTCGAGAGCGATGAGGTGCTCTTGATCTTCGGCGGCGTCGGCACGCCGACCAACGGCGCCGTGCACAAATATCTCAACGACCGCAAGGTGCCGCAGCTCTTTCTGGGCTCGGGCGCCGCGAAGTGGGACGATCCCAAGAACTTTCCATGGACGGTCGGCTGGCAGCCGACCTATCGCGATGAGGCGATCGCCTACGCCCGGTACATCAAGGCAAGCCACGCCAATGCGAAGATCGGCGTGCTCTACCAGAACGACGACCTCGGCAAGGATTACCTGAAGGCGCTGGAGGAAGGCCTCGGCAGCGGCGAGGCCATTGTAGCGCGCGCGGCCTATGAGACCTCGGCGCCGACCGTCGATACACAAATCCTGCAACTGAAGACCGCCGGCGCTGACGTCGTGCTGGTCGCGGCAACGCCGAAATTTGCAGCCCAAGCGATCCGCAAGATCGGTGAGATCGGTTGGAAGCCCACGACCATCATATCCAACGTCTCGGCCTCGATCAGCGGCGTGCTGGAGCCGGCCGGCAAGGACAATTCCACCGGCGTCATCTCCAGCCAATATCTGAAGGACGCAACCGATCCCGCCAACAAGGATGACGCCGGCTACCGGGAGTGGCTCGCCTTCATGGACAAGTACATGCCGGACGCCAACAAAAGCGACTGGCTCAACGTCTACGGCTACACCATCGCGCAGACGTTGGTGACGGTGCTGAAGGCCTCCGGCAACGATCTCACCCGAGCCAACGTGATGAAGCAGGCGACGACCATGAAGGACGTGAAGCTGCCGATGCTGATCAACGGCACCGCGGTGAACAACTCGCCCGAGCGCTTTACGCCGATGACGAGCCTCCAGCTGATCCGTTTCGACGGCAAGCGCTGGGTGCCGTTCGGCAATCTCCTGAAGAACTGATCGATGCGGCAGGTCAAGATCGGCAGCATGCGGGTCGATCTCGTCAGCGAGATCCCCGCGCTCGCCTTCGAGAAGGATTGGCTGTTCGCCAACGTCACCGACGCGGTGATCGCGGAAAACCGGAGCTGGCTCGATCATCGCTACATCGAGCCGGAGACAGGCCGCTTCATCCTCAGCCATCACTCTTATCTCATCCGCACGCCGCGCTGGACCGCGATCGTCGACACCTGCTGCGGCAATCACAAGAAGCGGCCGCGCGTGCCGGCGTGGAACAACCTCGACCAGCCTTATCTCGAGAACCTGCAGGCGCTGGGCGTTGCACCCGAACAGGTCGACTTCGTGATGTGCACGCACCTGCATGTCGATCACGTCGGCTGGAACACGCGGCTGATCGACGGCCGCTGGGTGCCGACCTTCCCCAATGCGCGCTATCTGATGGGCCGCGCCGAATATCGCCACTTCGAAGCCGCGCACAATGCGGCGCCGAGGAGCCCAGTGAACCACGGCTCGTTTGAGGATTCCGTGCTGCCGGTCGTGGCGGCCGGCCTTGCCGAATTCGTCGAGACCGATCATCACCTGTTTAGCGATCGCGACGCGACCTTGCGCTTTGCGCCGGCACCTGGGCACACCGCCGGCAACATGCAGATCCACCTCAACGGCGGCCACGATCACGCGGTGATGTCCGGCGACGTCATCCATCATCCGATCCAGTGCGCGGCGCCGTGGCTATCGAATGCCGCCGACGTCGATCCGGCTGCGGCGGTCGCAACGCGCATGGCGCTGCTGGAAGAGCTTGCGGATACGCCGAGCTATCTGCTCACCGGCCATTTTCCGGCACCGACCGCGGGACGCGTGGTCAGGCACGGCGATGCCTACAGATTTCGTTTCGAGAATTAGGGGGAAATATCATGAAGCTGCGCACCATCACGCTTTCGTTTCTAGCATTGCTGTCGGCGGCCCTGCCGGCACGAGCCGAAGATCCCGCCGCCTACCCGACCCGCAAGATCCGGATGCTGCTGCCTTATGCGGCCGGCGGCGGCGGCGACGTGGTCGGCCGGCTGCTTGCGGACAGGATGGGCAAGACGCTCGGACAGAGCATCTACATCGAGAACCACACCGGTGCGGCCGGCACGCTCGGCACGCAGATGGTCGCGACATCTGCGAATGACGGCTACACCATCACCGTCGGCGGCATGACCACGCATGTGCTGGCTCCCGCGATCTATCCAAAACTGCCCTACGATCCGATCAAGGATTTCACGACCATCGGCCGCGTCGGCACCTCCTCGATCATGCTGGTCGCCACCAGGAATTTTGCCGCCAACGACATCAAGGGCCTGGTCGCTCTGGCCAAGAAGGGCGAGCCGATCCAGTACGGCAGTTGGGGCGTCGGCTCGACCGGCCAATTCTGCGCGGAGATCCTGATGCAGCAGGCCGGCATCAAGATGGACCACGTGCCGTTCAACGGCATCGCAAAACTCGCCGGCGACCTGCTCGGCGGCCACATCTCCCTTGCAACGCTCGACGTGGCGACGGCAACGCCGCTGGTGAAGGACGGTTCGATCAAGGCGCTGGCCGCCTGCGGCGAGCGTTCGCCGAGCCTGCCGGATGTCGCCAGCTACGGGGAGCAGGGGGTGCCGTTCGATCGCAGTCTGTCCTGGGCGATGTATGCGCCGGCGGGCGTCGCTCCGCCGATCGCACAGAAGCTTTCGGCGGCCCTGAAGGACGCGCTCGGTGACGAGGTGGTGAAGCAGAAGCTGCTGGCACTCGGCATCACCCCGCATTTCGTCCCCGGCGACGAGCAGCGCGATCTCAACGCGCGCGACATCGCGGCCTGGAAGCAGGTTGCCAAGGACGCAGGCATTGAGGTCAAGTGAATAGGCAAAGGACAGGAGCGCGGGCATGAGCCGCATCTTCGGCGCGGTGCGCCAGAACGGATATGTGGTGCGGGACATCCACGCTGCGATGAAGCATTGGATCGAGGTGATGGGGGTCGGCCCCTGGTACTACATGGACCGCGTCAAGACCGACTGGTTTCGCCATCGCGGCGAGGACTCCGCCGTAGAGATGAGCATCGCGCTGGCAAATTCCGGCGAGCTCCAGATCGAGCTGATCCAGCAGCGCAACGACGCGCCCTCGCTCTACAAGGAATTCCTCGACGCCGGGCACGAAGGCCTCCAGCACATGTCGTACTGGAGCCACGACTATCAGGCGCTCTACGACAAGGCGATCGGGCTCGGCTACAGGATCGGCCATGAGGGCCAGATCGGCGGCGAGAAGGGGCGCTTTGCCTATTTCGACACCCAGGCCCATCCGGGCACGGTAATCGAGATTTCGGACATCAGCGGCACCAAGGGGCCGTTCTTCGAGAAGGTCCGGCAAGCTGCACTGAGTTGGGACGGCACGCGGCCGATCCGCGAGGTCGGCGGCGGGAAATCGTAGTGTCGGTCGCCGGCTGGGCAGGCGCGTTGGCGGACAAACCATGGTACATAAGCCAGGTGTCCGAACCTTCAGCGAGGCAAGCATGTCCGACACTGACAAGGTTTTCGCCGGCTCGATTCCGAAAATCTACGACGAGTATCTCGTCCCGATGATCTTCTCCGTCTATGCGGAGGACATCGCAAGACGCATCGCCGCCCGCTCGCCCTCCGCGCTGCTCGAGATCGCCGCTGGCACCGGCGCAGTGACGCGCGCCGTAGCGGCGGCGCTGCCGCGCGGCATCCGTTACGTAGCCACCGATCTCAACGAGCCCATGCTCGCAGTCGCCGCGCAGTGCCAGAAGGACGATGACCGCATCAGCTGGCGCCAGGCGGACGGCATGGCCCTGCCCTTTGGTGATGCCGAGTTCGACGTGGTCTGCTGCCAATTTGGCGCGATGTTCTTTCCGGACCGCACCAAAGCTTACACGGAAGTGAAGCGCGTCCTGAAGCCGGACGGCACGTTCGTGTTCAACGTCTGGGATCGGATCGAGGACAATGTGCTGACGCATGAAGCGACGGTCGCGCTCGGAAAGCTATTTCCCGACGACCCGCCGCGCTTCATGGTCCGCACGCCCCACGGCTATTACGACAGAGACGTCATCAGAGCCGACCTCGAACGTGCCGGCTTCCGCGATATCTCGATCGAGACGCGATCTGAAACAAGCCGCGCGCCATCGCCCGAATATGTCGCGCTCGCCCTTTGCCAGGGCACGCCACTGCGCAGCGAGATCGAGGCAAGAGACGCCAGCAAGCTTCAGGCCGCGACCGACATTGTCGCCGAGGCGATCCGGACGCGTCATGGCGCCGGACCGGTGGAGGGCAAGATTCAGGCTGTGGTGATCGAAGCGCGTCCGTAACTGCAGGCCGCCCGGGCGGCTATCCTGCGTCCTACCACCAGCTCCGCTGCATCGGCTCCGTCGACTGATAATATTGGTACTGGCCGCGCTGCCGGCGCGGATTGGCCGGCTGTACATAGGGGTCACGTTGGTAGAAGAAGCCGAAGCCGTTACCGCCATTGTCCCAGCCGTCATCGCTGGCGATCATGGCAGGAGCGGTCGGCTTGCGCGTGATGAAGCCGCCTTGCGGTTGGTCGCTCAGCACCGCGACGAATTCAGTCCGGTAATTGGTTTCGCTGCTCAGCGGCTCGTCCGAGATGATGATGGAAGAACGCGGCAATGCAGTTGGCCCGATGCGATCCCAGACGTCCTGCGGGATGGTGATGCGGTCGAGCGCATTGCGGGCCTCATCGCCGTTTTCGATCGTGACCACGCTCCAGCGCAAGCCCGTAGCGGACTTCGCCATCGCCGTGAAGATATGCGTGCCGATCGGCTGCTCGGGATTTCGGATCGTGACGGGAACCTCGATGCTGGTGTCGAACACTTCGCCGCCGCCATCGGGGGCTGGCTTGTGCGTGTTTCGCCGCACGTAGAGCTTCTGTGTCGAGCGGCTGATGTAGACCGAGACCGGCTCACCCGCGAGCTTCGCGTCGGTCGCAGCCTTCACGGCGTCGGCCTTCCTGGCCGCGGAGGCCTTCGCGGCGTCCTTCGTCGCGGCCACGGCATCGCGCTTCGGCTGCGCGGCGGCCTTGGCGGCGTCGAGCTGCGTCGCCGCGTCGGCGGCCTTGGTCGCCGCCTTCTGCTTCAACTCCTCGGCCTTGGCGCGGGCCTGATCGTTCTTGGCATTCGCGAGCGTCTTGTCGGCGAAGGCGAGCTCGGCGTCAGCGCGGGCCTTCTGCTGTTCCAGCTTGCGCAGCGCGGCAGGAAGCGACGCAGCTTCCTTGGCGGCGGCGGACGCAGCCTTCTTGGCCTCGTCGGCAGCCCTTGTGGCCTCGTCGGCCTCGACGGAGAGCTTGTCGGCCAGCCTGGGCGCTGCCGCGATCGCTTCCGGCTTCGGTACGAACAGCGAGGGGTGAGCGATATCGGTCGGGACCGTATCGTGGGGCGAGATGATCACCCGCATCCCGATATAAGTCTTGTCGAACAGGTTCTCGGCAAAGCCGAAGGGCATGCGCACGCAGCCGTGCGAGGCGGCATAGCCGGGCAGCGGTCCGCCATGCAGCGCGATGCCGTTCCAGGTGATGCGCTGCATGTTCGGCATCCAGGCATCGTCATACATGGTCGAGCGGTGGTCCTTGTCCTTCTCGACGACGGCGAAGACGCCGGCCGGCGTCTCGCGTCCCGTGGTGCCGGTCGACACCGGCGCGCGCAAGATCCAGCCATCGGCATCGTAGAACGTGACCTGCTGGCTCTTGATCGACACGATCGCCATGATGGGATCGCCGGCCTGGCGCTGCGCCACCGCCTCGGCGGGCTGGCGCGCCTGCTTGGCCGCGCTCGCCGGCGCGACCGCCGCCAGGACCGCCATTGCCGCCAATGTCACGATTCCGGGAGGCACCCGACGCCGCATCGCCTTGGTGGGTTGCGCCGTCGTCAGTCGGTTTTTCATGCCATCCTCGGTCGAAATGCCAGCCCGCTCGTGCCGATCAGGTATCAGATTGCGGTCATTCAATTAAGAAATCGCAGCCGCCATACGTTCCGTCTGTGGCGATATTCGGCTCGGTCCGGCGACAAATCCCTCATATATGACGGCCCGAGCCGGCGGAAGGTCGGTTGCAGCCGGGGTTGGTCCGAACCTGGTGGCATTCACTGCGGCAGAATGTCCGCCTCTGCCGGCAAGGACACGCCCGTCAGACGCCCAGAGCCTTGCGGTTGAAGCCTCGCAGGAAGCGCAGCGACAACGTCCGGACATTGGCGACGTTGAGCAGCCAGGCCGCTCCGACATAGGCAAGGCCGCCGGCGAGGCTGACGATGAGGAGCGAGACGAAGCCGGTGCCGCCCGCTTGCGACCGCGCCGCCAGGATTGCAGCCGCCATCGCCGCTGCGGAGGCCGCAATACCGGCGAGGCGGCCGAGGTCGAACGGGACCGGGTGGGCGCGATGCATCAGGACGACGGCAACGAGGAAACCGAGCGCCTCGGTCGCAAGCGTCGCAAGCGCGGCGCCGTAGATGCCGTAGCCGGCGACCAGCGCGAACATCAGGACCACGCTGACCACCAGCGTGAGAAAGGACTGCGCCGCCAGCATGAAGGGCCGCTCGGCAAGCTGGAAGCTGATCTGGACGTAGAACTGGTTGGCAATACCGAAGAAGCGGGCGAGCACCAGGGTCGGCAGCAGCGCCGACACGCCGGCGCGGAAGTCGATGCCGACGAGCGTGCCGGCAACCTGATCCGCTGCAAGCGCGAGCCAGATCGCAACGGGGGTGACGACGACGAGCAGAAGCTCGAGGCTCTCGGTCAGCCGCTCCCGCGTCGCCTCCTTGCTATTCTCCGACAACGACCGGAACACCAGCGGCACGGTGGCCGCGGCAACGCTGGATGCGATCATGACCATGAACTGGCGCGGCAGGTCGGCGGCAACGCCGAAGATGCCGGCGGCGTCCTTGCCGAGCAGATACGCGACAATCAGGCGGTCGCAGGCCGAATAAACTGCAACGGAAAGCCCGGCCAGCGTCAGCGGCAGGCCGTAACGCGCGAGCTGCATGAACTGGCTGCGCTGGAAGCGCGCGATCTTGGTGCGGTCGCCGACGAGGTTCAGGATGATGCCAGTGAGCGACCCCAGACCAAACGCGGCAAGCAACCCCAATCCACCCCAGCCGAGCCAGATGCCGAGGAGGCCAAAGCCGACGCTCGACACGCTGCGCACGATCGAGATCGCGGCAAACCGGTAGGGACGCAACTTGGCGCGCTCGAATTCCTGGCCGACATCGACCGCATTGGCCATGACCGCGACGAACATGCTGGCGAGCAGCAGCTCGACACTGAGGTCGCTACGGAACAGGAAGACCAGCGGCGTCGTGGCGCACAGCACGGCGACCGTAAGTCCAAAGGCGACCATCGCCGTTCCGCGAAAATCAACCTCCGCCGACATCGCCTGATAACGGGACACCGACAGCTTGATCCAGGCGAAGAAGATCGCGCCCAGAATGCCGGCGAGGCTGATGCCGACGACATAGACGCCGTACTCTGCCGGCGTCAGCAGCCGCGTATAGGCCGTGACCGCGAAGAAGCCCACCGCCGCAGGCAGGATGTAGGCGACGAGATAAATCGAAAAATGTCGGTTCAGCATGCGAGCACGGGACCGGCAGCGGTCTTGCGAGTGTGGCGGCCGTTCATCAATGGGGCCTTGAATGGGGCCTTAAATGGGGCCTTTGGCGGGGCAAACGAATGCGCCGCAGCATCGCTCAAGAGTGTCACATAAGTCTGCAGATCGGGCGGCGAATGAAGCCTTGGAGCCGCTTTCGCGCGTTAGCGTTAAATTTGCCCTTCCCTGAACGGCAAGGCGCGATCACGAAAAGGAACCATGACTTCCAGGCGGCAGAGGTTAACCCAACAAGGCGAAACCCCGGCGTCGCCGGGCGCCGCTTGGTACGATGGTGCGTTGGTTCGAAAAGGACGGCCGTGACCAGGCTCGACAGACGCGAATTTCTCCTCGGCAGCGCCGCAGCCCTCGCGGCGGGCGCATCCGCGTCGGCGGCGCCGGCGTCGAAACTGGCGCAGCGCCATCCGGGGTTCGGCGCAGCGGCCACGCTCTGGGACCTGCAGGCCGATCCCAGGCTCGGCGAAGCCATCAGCACCTATTGCACGCAGGTCGTCCCGGTGCTCGAGCTGAAATGGCCGATGCTGCGGCCGAATGCGCACACGTTCAATTTCGAGCGCGCCGACGCGATTCTGGATTTTGCGCGGGACAACGATCTGACGATGCGCGGCCACGCGCTGGCCTGGTATCACGACATTCCGGACTGGGCCAAGCAGATCAAGGACACACGCGGCGTCGAGCGCGCCTATGTCGACCACATCGGCACCGTCGTCTCCTATTACAAGGACAAGCTGACGTCGTGGGACGTCGTCAACGAGCCGATCCCGGACAATCCCCGCAGCCCGAAGGACCGGCGCGACACGTTCTGGACGCAGCATCTCGGCCAGAGCTGGATTCCGCTGGCGTTCCGCACGGCCGCTGCGGCCAATCCGTTCGTCAAGCTCGCGATCAACGAATATGATATCGAGTCGGCCAAGGATTCCTTCATTGCCAAGCGCGCGGCTTATCGCAATCTGATCATGGACCTGCTCGACCAGGGTGTTCCGCTGCACGCCGTCGGACTGCAATCGCATCTGCACGCCGAGCTCGAGATCGATACCCATGGGCTCGCCGAGTTCGTCACCGAGCTGCGCTCGTGGGGACTCGAGGTGTATGTCACCGAACTCGACGTCGACGACCAGAAGCTGACGGGCAATCCGGCCGAGCGCGACGCCATCGTCGCCAAACGCGTCGACGATCTGCTGACGGCCATTTCAACCAGCGGCCCGGTGCGGTCGATCCTGACCTGGGGCCTCTCGGATCGCTACAGCTGGATCAACGGCACCTTCGCCCGCGCGGACAAGCAGCCGAACCGGCCGCTGCCGCTCGACGGCGAGTTCAAGCCGAAGCCATTCATGGACGTGATCAGCAAGTTCACAAAGGACGTTTGAACGCGCGAGCTTAGCTGCGCGTCTTCACCTCGAACTCGGCCGCGTCACCCATATCTTCGGGAGACAGGCTCGGAGCCCGGCGATCGCGCGAGCTGAGGCGGAACACGTCGCGGATATCCTCGACCGAGGTCGAGGAATAGGACTGGATGCAGAGCGCGACCTGCCCGGGCGAAGCGGCACGCATCAGCGCTTCGATCGCCGGGCGGTCGAGCGGCGTGTCATCCCAATGCGAGACCGCGATGCTGTCTTCGGTGACCCGATGGGCGGCAAGATGCGCGGGCGAGTTCGCGACGAAGTGGCCGTACATCAGATATTCCGAGAACTTCTTCTTCCGGCACAGCGCCAGAACCCAGTTCAAGCCGGTCGCCGACTTGATGGCGGCGGTCATCGCGCGCGCGGTGTCCTTGTCCCAGACCAGCGCGTTGCCGACATAATCATCGGCGGGAAACGAGCGATCCTTGATACCGAGAAGCTGATCGACGGTGCGCAGCCACAGCCCGTGCAGCGGGTGGTCAGCGCGGATGTCCTTCGGCGTGACGAACAGAGGCGTCTTCTCAGCCCCGGCATATTGGCCGACGTCGAATTCGCGGAAGAACAGATTGTCCGAATCCAGGATGCAGACGCGCTGCTCGGGCGCATTGAGGACGCCGGCGATCTTCAGGATCTGCTGGATGTGCCAGCCATGCACCGGCGAGGACAGCAGCGACAGCCAGACGCGGCGCTTGCTGATGAACTGGAGCGCCGGCGGCAGCGCAAACAGCCATTTCGGCAAATAGCGCGAGGCCGGAACGATGACCCGCTTGTCGGAGGCGAAGCGCTCGAACAGCGGCACGTCTTCATCGTTAACGAGAACATAATGCCGCGTGTATCCCGAGAGCCAGGTGTCGATGCTCTCGCTGAGCAGCGAAAAGCGTTCGATATCCTTGGCATAGCTGGCGGTCAGCAGGGCAACGGAATGCATGGAGCGCGCTCAAATGGCCATCAGGCCGTACTCATAGCGGCGCGGATAGAGACTGGAAACTCTCAACCTGAATCAAGGTAAAGCGAAATGGAGCGCGACACGGGAAATCTAGCTTTTGGATTTCAGGCTTCTGATGTAGGCGACCGCTCGCTCCGCAATAGCCGGATCAAGGTCGGTTTCTCGGATTCTCCGTTCGATCAACTCCAGGTCCAACGGATGCGTCTCATGGATCGCGCCAACGAACCGCTTGTCCCTCTCATCCAATCTGGCGATCTTGGACACGACGAGGTCTTCCGGCGCTGGCGCCACGCCGATCACCGTCCGTCCTTCGACTTCGGTCTGCACCTGTAACGGCGCGGTGCCGCCAGCCTCTCGGAAGCTTGGCCGTCGTCTCATCCACGCCGTCGATGTAGAAACCATGTGTTCGGTGAAAGTGGCTTTCAGATCCGAAAAGACCATCGATGTGCTCAGACGCAATAGGCTGCACACCGTCACGCGTGCGCTTGGCCTCCGTCATTTCCCAGACTTTCGCGTTTGCTGGAAACGCATCGATTTCCGGCGATTCCGTCGCCGCCTCCGGCGCGTCCGACATGGAAGCCAGAATCGCCTGGCTACCAACGATGAACACGGTGTCCGTCTTGAACTCCAAGGCAAGTGCCCTCAGAGGAAATCCTCGAAATCGCGGAAGGGGCCACCAGGCATCACAGGCCTCGAGCAGAAGCGAGTTGAGTGCTCAAGCCGCGCTCGACGATTCTTCTCGCAGCCCTCCGTAGCCGGATCCTCGTGTCGTAATCGCCGAAATGAATGCCATCGGTGAGAAAGAACGGCGACGAATTGCGCAATCTGACCATCTCGCGATCGCGACTGATCAGTTTCACCGCCAACTCTCCGGTCGGAAGCGCCAGCAATTCCTGCCATTCCTGCACGAATGGCCAGTTGGTGAATTGGTCGGCCTGACGCGTGTGAGCTGCCTTGGCCTTGTCCACCAAAGTTGGGTCACGACGAAGTCTCCGCGCGATCAGCCGATGCATCATCAGCTTAGCGGTGTCGCCAACCACGCCTTCGTTCAATCCGTCACTCATCTGCTTGTCCGTGGACCGGACCAGAATATAGACAACCAACGCGAAACAAAAAAGAGCATAACTTCCAGAAGTTGCCACCTCGATTCCGGCAAGCCCTAATCCGACGGCAGTCCCTGCTCGATCCCGCGAAAGCGCAGCGGCGCCAGAGCCGCGGCACGCTGCCACCAGTCGGCGACACGGTCGTCGAGCGCGGTCACACCACGGCCCTGGCCGGGGAAGATCCGGATCTGCTGCACCGCCTCGGCTTCGAACCCCCCGCCCCTGCGCGTGATCTTCAGGGCGGCGCCTTCACGGTCCCGCTGGGTCAGCGGCACCAACAGGCGGCCGCGCGGCCGAAGCGCCTCGAGCCAGAGCGGATGCGGATGCGAGAAGCCGGCGTGGATGATGATCACGTCAGCCGGTTCGCGGATCTCCTCACATCCGTCGCCATGGACCACCTCGACGTTATGATAAGTCTGAAGGAAACCTGCAGCGCGGCGCGCCAGACGCTCGTCGCATTCGATGGCGATCAACCTGCCCTTCGGTCCCACGATCCTCGACAACACCGCCGAGAAATAGCCGAGCCCGCAGCCGATCTGGACCACGCGGTGCTTCTCTTTGATGTCGAGCAAATCGATGAAATGCGCCCACAGGCTGGGCAGCCCGGTGTCGAGCTTGCGGCGCGCGTCGATTGCGACCAGCACGTTGTCATAGAGATGGACGGGATCGCCATCCGGCGTCAGCCGATAGCTGCGCGCCGCTTCACTCTTGATCCGCCAGGGCCCTCTCGGCAGAAAGTTTTCGCGCGGGATGGCGGCGAGCGCTTCGAGCAGGCGCTTTGAGGCAATCCGCTCGCGCTTTGCAATCCTCTCCACATAGCGCGCACGCGCGGCGGCAAGATCGCTCATGTCAGGGGTCGGCGCGTTCGCGGACCGGCGCGTCCGCACCGAGCTCGTTGACGAGCTGCACCGCCTGCTTCAGGTCCGGCGTGTAAAAACCCTCGCTGAACTTGCTGACAACGGGCACGAGCAGCAGACGCGCGTGCTCGCGCCTGCCGGCTTGATGTGACAGGTGCGCGAGGCTGACGGCGGTGCGAAGCTCCCAGGACAACGCGCCCTGCTTGCGCGCGATCTCCAGCGACAGCGCGAACAGATCACCGGCCTCCTGTGCCGAGGCCGGGTCGCCGTCCGACAGCGTGATCTCGCCCTGCAGGCGATAGACTTCGGCGAGATAGGAATGATCGCCGGTCCGCCGCGCGGTCGCGAGCGCACCATCGAGCGCGCGCAAGGCGGCCTCGCGCATCCCGACCTTGGCGTAGGCCTCCGCAAGCAGGCAGCGGAACCAGCAGCCGGCGAGCCAAGAATCCATCGCCTCGTACTCGTCGAGGCCGAAGCGCATCTGGCTGAGGCCTTCATCGGCCTCGCCGAGTTGCGCCAGCGCCCAGCCGCGCAGGATCGCCGCCTGCTGCTTCCAATGCAGAAAATTATGCTCGGTGGCGATGATCATGGCGCGGTTGGCATGGTCGCGCGTGCCCTCGACGTCGCGCAAGTGCTGGCAGAGATACGCACCGAACACGAGCGCGAAGGCGAGCGTGAAAGGATGGCGGATCTTCTCGGCATTCGCGATCGCCTGCTCGCTGTGCTGGCGCGCCGCGTCGGGGCGGCCGAGGAACCACAGGAGGTAGCCGAGATAGGACAGCGAGACGACGCCGGGATCGATGCCATGCCGCTCCATCAGATCGGAGTGGAGATCCGGGCTGTAGAGATTGATGCAGCGGTGCAGATGATGTTGGGAAGCGGCAAAGCGGCCGCGATAGAGCATGGTCATCGCGATCGAGCGGTGCGCCTCGATCAGATAGCCGGTCTGCTGCGCCGGCTGTGTCCGCTCGTTGAGCCGCTCGCGCTTGGCGAATTTCAACAGCTCGACGCTGAGATCGTGCGCGCGGGTGAGATCGGCGCGGATGAAGTGACAGACCCAGAGCCCGCGGGTGGCGGCAAAGATCTTTTCGTCGTCGTCAAGCTGCTGGCCGAGCTCGAGCGCGCGGATGTAGTTCTCCTCGACCTCCTGGACCGCGTAGCCCTTGGCGGCGATCAGCGCGTTGCCGAGCGCAATGCGCAGCTCGAGCTCCATTTCGTCGGCGCCCTGCATCCGCGCATTGGCCTGCACGACGCTGAGGCCGCGGCGCAGATGGCCGATCGCCTCCAGATTGGCGCCGGTCTTTGCCGCCTGCTTGCCGGCCTTGAGCCAGAAGCTCGCGGCGCCCTCGCTCTGGCCGGATTCAGTCATGTGATGGGCGAGCAGCTCCGGTTCGCGCTCGGTCTTCTCCGGATACATCTCGGCAAGCACCTGGACGATCCGTGAATGCAGCTTGCGCCGCTCGCTGTGCAGCAGGCTCGCATGCGCGGCGTTCTGGATCATGACGTGCTTGAAGGAATAGAGCGCATCGGGCGGAAGACCGCGGCGCATGATCAGCCCGGCCTGCTCCAGATGATTGAGCGCCGCCTCGATCTGTTCCGCCGGCGTATTGGCGACCGCGTGCAGCGTCTCGTAGGAAAACTCGCGGCCGATGGTGGCGCCGATCTGCGCGATCCGCTTGAACGGCCCCATCCGGTCCAGCCGCGCCATCAGCGAGTCGGTCAGGGTTGCCGGGATCGCGAGCTGCCGCCACGGGCCCGACAGCACGTAGCGCCCTTGCCGCTCGGTCAGCAGGTTGGATTCGAGGACCGTCTTGGTCAGCTCCTCCAGGAACAGCGGCACGCCGTCGGTCTTGACGATGATCTCCTCGACGACCTCCTTGGGCAGCTCTCTGCCGGCGACGCGCTCCACCAGCGTGGCGCGCAGCTGCCGGCTCAGGCGGTTCAGCACCAGCGTCGTGATGTGCGAATGCGCGTTCCAGCTCGGCTGGAATTCGGACCGCGCGGTGATGATGACCAGGATCGGCCGGTTCTGCACCCGGTCGACCAGGAGGTCGATCACCTCGCGCGAGGTCGGGTCGATCCAGTGCAAATCCTCGAACGCGATCACCAGCGGCATCTCGCGCGCAAGGCCGAGGAAGTGATTGACCAGCGCCCCGACGGTCGCATCCTTCTGCTGCTGCGGCGACAGCTCGAGCCGCGGATAGCGGTCGCCGGTCGGTATCGACAACAGCGCGGCAAACAGCGGCGTGACCTGCTCGATGTCGCCATGAGCGGCGGCGATCGCGCTCTCCAGGCCCGCCAGCGACAGCGCGGACGCATCCTCGCGGTCGAGGCCGAGGTAGAATTTGAGCTGCTCGGCGAACGGATAGAACGCGGTGGACGTGTAGTAGGGCGAGCACTGGAACGAGACCTGTCCATGCCGGTCGCCCGATATCCGCTCGAAGATTTCCTGGATGATGCGCGACTTGCCGATGCCGGGCTCGCCGAACTTGACCACGACCTGGCCATCACCATCCTTGGCCTGCTCCCAGCGGCCCATCAACAGCGCGATCTCCTCCTCGCGGTTGACGAGCGGCGTCAGCCGCGTGCCCATGGCGGCGGCAAAACGGGTCTCCACCCGCGAGGCGCGCACCACGTGCCAGGCCTGCGTCTTCTCGGATATCCCCTTCAAGGCATGGACCCCGAGATTGCGGTAGTCGAACTTCCCCTTCAAGAGCGACTGGGTCGATGAGGAAATCACCACGCCGTTGGGCGGCGCGAGGCCCTGCAGGCGCGCGGCGAGATTGACGGTTTCTCCGACCGCGGAGTCGCGCTCTTCGGTGCCCTGTCCGACGAGATCGCCGACCACGACGAGGCCGGTCGCGATCCCGATGCGGACGGCGGGTGAGTGGCTGAGCCCACCGCGCAGCTCGGTCGCGCGTGCGCTCGATAGCAGCCGCACGATCTCGAGCCCGGCGCGCACCGCGCGTTCGGCATCGTCCTCATGCGCGGTCGGATAGCCGAAATAGACGAGGATACCATCGCCGACGAAACGGGCGGCAAAGCCCTCGTAATGCTTGACCACACGGACGCAGGTTTCGCGGAAGCTCGCGATCATGTCGCGGACGTCTTCCGGATCGAACTGCACGGACAGCGAGGTGGAATCCACCATGTCACAGAACATGGTGGTGAGCTGACGCCGTTCAGCGCCGACCTCCGTGCGCGTTGGCGGCACTATTGTCGCGGGCGCCTCGGCCGTTTCCGCCTGGAACAGCGCCGCCATCGCCCGCTGCAGCCGCTTGCGATCGCCGAGCGGCAATCCGAGCTCGACCAGATCGGACTCGGTCAGGTCACCCATGACGTCGAGATCGAGACGGTGCTGTACGAAGAGATCGGCGTAGTGGCCGAGGCCGACGCCCTCGAGCCAGCGCTTCAGCTCGCCTTCCCTTTCCGTGTCCGGCCCATTCTCCAGCATGGTGATTTTTGCCCGACCATAATTCCGTCGAAGGGCTTAGGGCCCCTCAACCACAGATTTTGGGGCCAAAACTTCACCTCAGACTGGACGCGTTCCCTGACTTCTTGGAAGAATAGCTCAATCGGATCAAAAGGGAATGGAATTGTCGGACGTCACACTCCCAGCCCCGGAGGAATCAAACGGTACGGCGGCCGAAACGAAGACCTTCGTCCACATCGGCGGCCTGCTCGATTTCTACGCCCGCAAGACGCCAGCGGCGCCCGCCCTCCTCGCCCCGGGTCGGCCCGTCCTCAACTACGGCGCGCTTGGCGAGGTGACGCAGGATCTCGTCGGCACGCTGCGCCGGCTCGGCATCACCTCTGCCGACCGGATTGCGGTTGCGCTGCCGCGCGGCGCCGACAGCGCGCTGGCGCTGATCGCGGTTGCCTCGAGCGGCGCCTGCGTCCCCGTCAATCCCGATCTGACCGCGGACGAGCTGCAGCGTTATTTCAGCGAACTGAAGCTGACCGCGCTCGTGACCCGGGCCGACATGAACTCGGCAAGCCGCGACGTCGCCAAGGCACTCGATATCGCGGTGATCGATTTCGTGCCGGGACCGCAAGACAATCTGGGCGGCGGCAAATTCATCGGTCCGACGGTCGGGCCGGCGGCGACCGGCGGCGCCTCGCGCGGCGACGACGATGCGTTCATCCTGTTGACGTCAGGCACGGCGGCGCGGCCGAAAATGGTACCGCTGACGCATCGCAATGTATGCCTGTCTGCCTACAATGCCGGCCACGTGCTGTCGCTTTCGTCCCGCGATCGCCTGCTCAACGTCCTGCCGCTGTTTCACGCCCATGGCCTGATCTCCGGCCTTTTGACGGCGCTGGCCGCGGGCTCCAGCGTGATCTGCACCGACGGTTTCGATGCACCGTCCTTCTTCGGCTGGATGCGGGAGCTGCAGCCCACCTGGTACACGGCGGTGCCGACCATCCATCGCGCGCTGCTGACGGCGGCGGAATCCGACCCGGACCGCGCCCGATCGTCGTCGCTGCGCGTGATCCGTTCGGCCTCGGCCTCGCTCGCGCCCACGATCCTCCAAGGACTGGAGGCGACGTTCGGCGTTCCCGTGCTCGAGACCTACGGCATGACCGAAGCGGCCTCGCAGATCGCGGCCAATCCGTTCGAGCAACGCAAGGTCGGATCGGTCGGGCGCGCCGCCGGCCCCGAGATCGCGATCATGGACGAGACGGGCCGCGCGCTTGCGAGCGGCGAGCGTGGCGAGATCATGCTGCGCGGACCGAACATGAGCCGCGGCTATTACAACGACGAGGCGGCGACACAGGCCGCCTTCCGCGACGGCTGGTTCCGGACCGGCGATCTCGGCTATCTCGACGCGGACGGCTATCTCTTCATCGTCGGCCGCATCAAGGACGTCATCAACCGCGGCGGGCAGAAGATCTCGCCGCTGGAGGTGGAAGAGGTCCTGCTCAGCCATCCGGCGGTGCTGGAGGCCGGCGTGTTCGCCGTCCCGCACGAAAAGCTCGGCGAGAACGTCGCCGCCGTCGTGGTGCTGCGACCGGATGCGGAGGCGACCTCGGATCAGCTGCGCCAGTTCGCGCGCAAACGGCTCGCGGCCTACAAGGTGCCGAGCTTGATCCGCAGCGTGGCAGCCCTGCCGAAAGGCGGCAGCGGCAAGGTCAAGCGCAACGCGCTGGCCGAGCTGATCGCCAAGCCGGAGAACGGCGACGAGGCACGGCTGCCGCGCAACGCGCTGGAGACACAACTCGCCGCGATCTGGGCCGGCCTGTTGGAGCTGCCGCAGGTCGGAATCGATCAGGACGTCTTCGCGCTCGGCGCGGATTCACTCGCGGTGACGCAGATGCGCTCTCGCCTGCGCGAACGCTTCAACGTCGACTTCTCATTCGAGGACATCTTCGATTGCGCCACGGTCGTCGCGCTTGCAGCCCGGATCGACACCGCCGCAAGCCGGCCCGGGGCGACACTGCCGGCCTGGCGGCAGGCGATGGAAGCAGACGCCCTGCTCTCGTTCCAGCAGCAGCGGATGTACGTGCTCTCGCGGCTCGATCCGACGCGCTACAATTACAACGTCGTCGAAGTCGCGGTGCTCAACGGCCAGATCGACGTCGCCGCGCTTCAGGCGAGCCTTGCCGTGATCAGCGCGCGCCACGAGGCGCTGCGCTCGGTCGTCGTCGAGCGGCAGGGCGAGCCGGCGCAGCTCGTGCTGCAATCGCCGTCGCGGCTCAAGCGGGTCAAGCTCAAGCCCTGTCCTGCCGACAAGCGGACCGCAGTGATCAGGCGCGAGGCGCTCAAGCTCGCGCAATACAAGTTCGATCTGGCGCACGAGCCGCCGCTGAAAGTCACCCTGCTGTCGTTCGACAAGACGAGCCATGCGCTGGTGGTCAATGTCCATCACCTCGTCACCGACGGCTGGTCGCAACGCCTGTTCTGGGAGGAGCTTGCCGCCCACTACGCCGCCGCTCACAAGAAGAGCGTGGCGGCATTGCCTTTGCCCGCTTTTCAATATCGCGACTTCGCGCTCTGGCAGCAGAGCTGGGCGCAGACGCCAGCAGCCAAGGACCAGCTCGACTATTGGCGAGGCCAACTCGACGGCGTCACCACGCTGCCGCTGCGGACCGACCGGCCGAGGCCGGAGGTCTGGAGCGGTCACGGCGCTCGCCACTATTTCGAGTTCTCCAAGGCTCTCTCGGGCGATGTCCGAGCATTGAGCCAGGATCAGGGCGTCACGCCTTTTATGACGCTGCTCTCAGTCTTCCAGTGCCTGCTGTACCGCCACACTGGGCATGAGGACGTCGCGACGGGATCGCTGATCGCCAATCGCAACCAGATCGAGAGCGAGCGCCTGATCGGGCTGTTTGCCAACACCCTGATCCTGCGCAACGATTTTAGCGGCGACCCGAGCTTCAGCGAGATGTTGCGGCGGGTCCGGCAGATCACGCTCGATGCCTACCGCAACCAGGACCTTGCGATCGAGGAGGTGTTGCGCGCATTGCAGATCGCACGCCGCAGTGACGGCAATCCGCTGTTCCGGATCATGTTCATCCTCCAGAACGCCTCGATCGAGGCGGCCCGCTTTCCCGGCCTCTCGACGCGGCGGCTGGAGATCGATCCGAAAGTGGCGCGCTTCGACATCACGCTCGAGCTGGTCGAGGCCGACGGCCGCTTCACCGGCTTCTTCGAATACGCCACCGATCTGTTCGACGCCGCGACGATCGACGGCATGGCGGCACAGTTCAAGTCTCTGCTGAAGGCCGTCATCGCCAATCCGGAGCAGCGCATCTCGCGCCTGCCGCTCCTCAACGAGGCCGAGCGCCGGCAATTGCTGACGACAGGCCGGGGCGCGCCGGCCAATTTCATCACAAGCGGCAATGTAAGTGAACGCTTCGACCGTCAGGCCAGGATGACGCCGAACGCCATCGCGGTGACGGATGGACACACCTCCCTGAGCTATCGCGAGCTGGCGCGCCGCAGCCGGTCGGTTGCGCGCTGGCTGGTGCGCGAAGGCGTCGGTGCCGAGAGCGTGGTGGCCTTGCTTGCGGATCGCGGCCCCGAACTGCTCGCCGCGATGATCGGCGTCCAGCGCGCGGGCGCGGCCTTCCTCAATCTCGATCCCGATCAGCCGCCGGCGCGGCTCACGACCATTCTCGGATCGAGCTGCGCCCGCATGCTGCTGACCAGCCGCGCGCGGTCACCCATGGTTGCCGCGCTGCTCGAACCGCTGGTCGAGCGCATCCCGGTGGCTGAACTCGAAGATGCGATCGCCTCGGGATCGACCAAGCCGTCCCGCGCCGTACGGCACACAGCCTCTAGCCTCGCCTATCTCATCTATACGTCCGGCTCCTCCGGCGCGCCGAAGGGCGTCATGATCGAGCAGCGGGGCCTGTCGAACCATCTGGCCTCGCTGATTGCCGAGCTCGGCCTCTCCGCCAGGGACGTGATTGCGCAGACCGCGCCGCAGAGCTTTGTCATATCGGTTTGGCAGTTCCTGGCGGGGCCGATGGTCGGCGCGCGCGTGCATGTCTGCGACAACGCGATCGTGCAGGACCCGATCCTGCTGGCGCGGGAGATTGAACGCGAAGGCATCACGGTGCTCGAGATCGTCCCGTCGCTTTTGCGCGTCATCGTCGAACGGATGAACGAGGCGCAGGTCCGGCGCGCCTTTGCGAGATTGCGGCTGCTGATCTCGACTGGCGAGCCGCTGCCCGTCGAGCTTTGCCAGGCCTGGTTCGCCCGTTGCCCAAAGGTGCCGCTGATCAACGCCTATGGCGCGTCGGAATGTTCCGACGACGTCTCCCTGCATCGCCTGACCAAAGCGCCGGCGAGCGCGACGAGCAACGTTCCGGTCGGCGCGCCGCTGCCGAACACCCAGCTCTACGTGCTCGACGCCAACCTCCAGCCGCAGCCGGTCGGCGTGACCGGCGAGCTCTGCATCGGCGGCGCCGGAATCGGCCGCGGCTATGTCAACGATCCCGCGCAGAGCCGGCAGCGCTTCCTGCCCGATCCGTTCTCGCGCCAGCCAGGCAGTCGGCTTTACCGCACCGGCGATCTTGCCCGCCGCCGTGCCGACGGGACGATCGAATGCCTCGGCCGCGCCGACCATCAGGTCAAGGTCCGCGGCTACCGTATCGAGCTCAAGGAGATCGAGAACGCGCTGGCCGACCATCCGGGCGTGCGGACCGGCATCGTCGAGCCGCGCCGCGAGGCGAGCGGCGATGTCAGGCTGATCGCCCATATCGTCGCAAAGCCCGACAGCCGGATCAGCGCCAGCGAGCTGCGCGAATTCCTGAAGAGCCGGTTGCCGGGCCACGCCATCCCGTCCGCATTCCTGTTCCTGGATCACGTGCCGCTCAATGCCCATGGCAAGATCGACCGGTCCGCACTGCTGGCGCCGACGCAGCAGGAGGCGCCCGGACCGGACGCGCCCGTGCCGGCGCGGCGCTTTACTGAAAAGGTGCTGTCCGACATCTGGATCGACCTGCTCAAGGTGGAAAGCCTGGGTGTCACTGACAATTTCTTCGACCTTGGCGGCCATTCGCTGCTGGCGGGCCAGGCGATGGCGCGCATCGCCCGCGCGCTCGGCGTGTCGCTGCCGATCAAGACCATCTTCGAGGCACCGACGATCGAAGGGCTTGCCCGGCGGGTCGACCAGGCCATGGCGGCGACGCCGCGCAAGCCTGCCGCAAGCGTGAAAAGTCTGGCTGAAGCGAGCCTGACCGATAGCAGCGGACCAACGCTCTCGATCGCGCAGGACCAGATGCTGCGGATCGAGCAGAACCTCCCGGGGTTGCCGCTGTTCAACCTGCCCTTCGCGTTCCGTCTGCAGGGTCCGCTCGATGCGGCCGCCCTGGCACAGGCGATCGAGGACGTCGTGCGCCGGCACGAATCGCTGCGGACCGCGTTCGGCTGGAACGGCGAGGAGCCCGTCAGCCGCATCGCCGCACCCGGCACCCTCGGCCGTGTCCTGACGATCGAGACGATCGGCGACGGTCATCCCCACGCCAACAAGCGGCGCAAGGCACTGGAGCTCCGGAAGATCGATCTTCTGATCCAACAGGAGACCTCTACGCCCATCGACACGACGCGCGCGCCGCTGCTCCGCGCCCGGCTGTTGCGGCTCCATGACGACGAACATGTGCTGCTGCTGACGCTGCATCATGCCATTGTCGACGGCTGGTCGATCGGCGTGCTGTTCGAGGAATTGTCCAGCCGCTATGCGGCGCTGGCCGGATATCAGTCGGTACCGCTACCGAAGCCGCCCCCGGCCTTTTCGGACGTCGCACGCTGGCAGCGCTGGTGGTGCGGCACGGACGCCGCCCGCCTGCAGGCGGCCGACTGGACGGAGAATTTGCGCGGCGCGGTGTCCGTTTTCGACGGCGAATCAAGCCCGGGCGCGTCGACCGGGCATCATCCGGTGAATCTGGATCGTGAGCTGATCAGCCGACTCACGGTGTTCGCCGGCCGGCACAATGGCACGCTGTTCATGTGCCTGCTCACCGGTCTGAAGGCCCTCCTGCTGGCCCGGACGGGTCGCACCGACATCTCTATCGCGACCGCCATGGCCAATCGCGCCCAGCCGGACACCGACCGAATCGTCGGCCCGTTCGAGAACACGGTGATCGTCCGCACCAAAATCACGCCGGAGCTATCGTTCACGCAGGCGCTAGCGCGGGTACGCCCGAGCGTGCTCGACGCGCATGCGCGGCAAGAGCTGCCCTTCAACATCCTGGCCGACCATCTGGAGCGGGAGGGGATCGATCCGGCCTCGCTGCTCCAGGTCTATTTCACGCTGCAAAATCCGCTGCGCCAGCCGCTCGATCTCCCGGACCTCGCGACAGGATCGATCGGCAACATCGCACGCGAAGGCCAGCCGGTGCTGCCGATCGACCAGACATGGCTGTCGCTGATGCTCAAGGAGCGCCCGACCGGCATCACCGGCTCATGCAATTACAAGCTTGAGCTACTCGACGGCCGCAGGGTCGGCGCGTGGATGGAGGATCTCGTTGCGCTGCTGGGGGCCGCCGTCGCCCAGCCCAACACGCCGCTCGAACGATTACTCGCGCGCAACGCGGCGTGAGCGGATGACATCGCGGACTAATACGGGTTCACTCGTCAAAGCTGTGCATGACCAAGTTGCATCTTGATTTTTTGGCGCCGTCGCGCAAGATTATTCCCGCGTTTTGATTTGGACGATTATTTTCCACCGGGGGAGTGTTATGGGTTTCATCAAATTTACAAAGGGCACGTCGTTGAGCGACAAGGACCGCAAGGCCCTCCAGAAGCTGCTCGGTGCCGAGAAGAAGAAGCTCCAGTCCGCGCTGAAGGACGTCGACGCCAGCCTTTCGGTGCTTGGCGGCTCGAAGAAAGCCAAGAAGAAGAAGAAGTAAGATTCGTCGACCGGGACGCCGTACGAATCTTTAGGGCTTCACTTTTCGGGGATGGGCCGCTCGCGTGTCGAGTTGGGGTCTCGCACAAGCTTGCGCCTGTAAACCGGCCTGCAAATCGACAAGAATTCGCCCGGGTGGACCGCTAGAAGCGGTCCGCTTGATTGATTCTTGCTCAGTTGTTTCTTCCGTCGGGACCGGGGATCTGCCTTCGGCCTGACGCAAAAGGCCCAATTGATGGCGGACGACAGAATTGAACTCTTTGTCGGACTGATCGAGTCCATCGACGCGCCGGGCGCGGTCGAGGCCTGTCGACGGCTGCTCTCGGTCGACGAACGGGTCCGGGCCGATCGCTTCATGTTCGAGCGGCATCGGCGGCAGTATATTTTCGCACATGCGATGCTGCGCCTGGCGCTGTCGCAGATCGCCTCCAACGTCGCGCCGTCCGACTGGTCCTTTGCAGCCGGCCGCTATGGGCGGCCGTTTGTCGCAGCACCCGCGACCTCGAGCGCGCTGCATTTCAGCCTGTCTCATGCCGACGGCTGCGTCGCCTGCGTCGTGTCGAGACATGAGTCCGTCGGCGTCGACGTCGAAACCGTGTCGCGGCGGGTGGCGCCGCTATCCACCGCGCTTCGCTTCTTTGCGCCGGAGGAGGTCGAAACGCTGCGCGGATTGCCCGAGCCCGCGGCGACCGAGCGCTTCTTCGACTATTGGACGCTCAAGGAAGCCTATCTGAAGGCCAGGGGCTTTGGGCTCAATCTGCCGCTCGACGCCTTCGCGATGCAGGTCTCGCGCGAGGCCATCGAGATCAGCTTCAAGCCCGATATCGCCGACGATCCCGACGGCTGGCGCTTCTCGCTGTGCTCGCCCTCACCCTCGCATCGCCTCGCGATCGCCGACGGCTCCCGTGCGGACGGTGGCCTTCCCATCAGCCGCAATGCCTGGCCGCTCCAGGAAGCGGCTGAATGACGCAGCCGCGGCTGCGCGTCTTTCCCGCGATTTCACGCAACCGCGACGCCGGAAAATATGTCGGCGAGTTGATGCGGGTGGCGCAGTTCGCCGACCGCAACGGATTCGCAGGCATATTGCTGTTCGAAGGCAACGACGTGTTCGTCGAGCCCTGGGCCATGGCCCAGCACGTCATGGCTGCGACGACGCGATCTTCGCCGCTGATCGCCGTCAATCCGGTCTACATGCACCCGTTCACGGCGGCGAAATTCGTCTCGTCCTTTGCCCAGCTTTACGGCCGCAAGGTCTATCTCAACATGATCACGGGGACCGCGGTCAGCGACTTGCAGGGGCTGGGCGACGACCAGTCGCATGCCGACCGCTATATCAGGCTCGGCGAATTCGTCGGGCTGATGCGGCAGTTGCTGGCAAGCCCGCGGCCGGTGAATTTCGAGGGCCGCTTCTACCGTGCGCACCATCTGCAGCTTCGCCCGCGCCTGCCGGCGGAGCTGATGCCCGAATTCCTGATCGCAGGCCAATCCGAGGCGGCCCAGCGCGTGGCGAAGGAGACCGGCTGCATCAAGATGCAGATGCTGCCGCCCGATCTCGATCGCGGCCTCAGCGTATCAGGCATGAATTTCGGCATCTTCGCCCGCGAGGGACGCGAGGAGGCGCGGCAGGCTGCGAAGCTACGTTTCCGCGACAACCCTGACGATCGCGAGCTGCTCGTGCTCACCGTCGAGAACAGCGACTCCGTGTGGAAGCGGCACCTGTACGAGGGACAGACCGGCGAACTTCAGGACAATGGCTACTGGCTGCTGCCGTTCCTGACCTTCCAGGCCGACTGCCCCTATCTCGTCGGCAGCTACCGGGAGATCGGCGCGAAGCTGAAGGACTTTGCGGCCAAGGGGCTCACCACTGTCATGCTCGACATGGTCGCGGACGAGGCCGAGATGCAGCACGTCTGCATGGCGCTCGCGGCGAGCGGGATGTTTTGAGGATCCTGTGCCTCCACATCGTCATTGCGAGGAGCCCTTGCGACGAAGCAATCCAGACTGGTGCCGCGGAAAGATTCTGGATTGCTTCGCTTCGCTCGCACTGACGGAGGATGGCGGTCTATTCGGCGAACCTCACCGCGCCTCTTCAAATCCGGCCAGCACCGAGGTCAGGTTCGCGCCCAGAATATCCGAGAGATAACCGCCCTCCTGCACGAACACGGTCGGCAGGCCCATCCTGGCGATGGCCTGGCCGATGCGCCGGAAGCCAGGCGTGGTGACGGCCAATCCCTTGAGCGGATCGTGCTCGGAGGCGTCCAGGCCGAGCGCGATAACGAGGGCACCGGGAGCAAAGGACTCGATCACCTTGCGCGCGACGTCCATCGCCTGGATGTAGCCGTCATCACCGGTGCCGATGGCGAGGGGAATGTTGAGATTGGTGCCGAGGCCGGGTCCCTCGCCGCGCTCATGGGCATAGCCCCACACATAGGGATAGTAGGCGATGGGATCGGCGTGGATCGACACCGTGTAGACGTCGGGCCGGGCGTCGAAGATGCCTTGCGTGCCGTTGCCGTGATGGACGTCGACGTCGAGGATCACCACGCGCTCGTGCTTCTGCCGCAGATGCGCCGCCGCGATCGCGCTGTTGTTGAGGAAGCAGAAGCCGCCGGCCATGTCGCGATAGGCGTGATGGCCGGGCGGACGGCAAAGCGCATAGGTCGCATCTTCACCATCCATCACCATCTGCGCGGCAGTGACCGCAACGTCGGTCGCAGCACAGGCCGCAGCCCAAGTGCCCGGACCGATCGGCGCCGCGGTGTCGGCGGTGTGCCAGCCGAGCTTGCCGACGATGTGGGTCGGGTAGGTCGCAGCGTGGCGCACCGGATGGATGTTGCCGATCATTTCGGGGCCGGAATCGCCGAGCGCGGTCCAGGCCTCCCAGGCTTCGCTCAGGAACGACAGATATTCCGGGCTGTGAATGCGCGCGCGAGGCCCCTGCCCGAATGTGGTCGGCTCGACCAATTGATGCTTGCCGTCCTTCAACCCCTTCAGCAGGCGGTCGGCGCGCTCCGGCTGCTCGGTGGTGCGTTTGACGACGCCGCGAACCAGGAAGAATTGCGGATCGTGGCTGCGGTGCAGTTCAGTATGGACGGCTTTCACTCAAACACTCCGTGGTCGCGTGCTCACAGACGTCTTGATCGCTGCGGCGGCCAGATGCAAGCAAGAAGAATGCCGTCTCGCCCTGCGGCGGAAGCAGATCGCCCTCGGCTCAGCAGCGTCCGCGCTGCAGACAGTGCTCGCGGCCCGGTTGATCGGTGCGGAAGGACTCGATGAAGCCACCCTGACGCTGGGTGACGAAGACGGTCTTGCCGTCGCTGCCGCCGAAGGCGAGATTGGTCGGCTCCTTGGCCTTCAGCGCGATCTCCCGCTCGACCGCGCCGTTCGGCTTCATCAGCGCAATCGTGCCCTTGAGAATGCGCGCGACATAGAGCCGGCCGATGACGTCCGTGCGCAGTCCGTCGACGGTGTCGGGCTGAAATGCCTTGACGAGCTTTGCGCCGGTGAGCTCGTTGCCATTGATCGCATAGGACCAGATCTGGCCGCTGCTGGATTCGCCGACATAAAGCGTCTTGCCGTCAGGGCTGAGATCGATGCCGTTGGTGGTGCCCATTGCGCGCGGCGCCGACATGATCTGCCCCTGCACCGTGCCGTCGGCGGCTTTCGCGATCCGCCAGATATGGCCTTCGCGGCCCTTCCAGTTCGGATCGCTCGCATAGATCGTGCCCTCGCGTGCAATCGTAATGTCGTTGGGCTGGTTCATCTCGTCGGAGTGAAACCAGAGAGACGGCTCGGTCGCCCCCTTCGCAATCGCGAAGATGTTGTGCTTCTTGTAATCGGCGATGAACATGGTGCCGCTGCGATCGAAGCGGATGGCGTTGCCGACACTGCCATCGGGCAGCGCCGTGAACGGCTCCGACGCGGTGGCGCCGGCTGGCAGCCGGCCGATGGTGCCGGGCTTGCCGAGATTGACCACGAACAAATTGCCGTCGAGGTCAGCCGCGGGGCCCTCGATGCCGAAGGTATATTCGCCGGGAGGCGTCACCTGCGCGCTCTCGAACAGCTTGGTCTCTGCCTGGGCGGATGCCGTCGCAACGGCGAGTAGGACGCTACTGCACAGGCACCAGAAATTCCTGCCGGATGTAATAGCCATCGCCGTCGGTGCACTCGCCATTCAAATAGGGATCGGCAGGCCGGAAGAATCGGCTGAAGCCGGGTTTGTCTACAGCGCTCCTTTGTGTCACGACAACGACCTTCGCAGCCGGTATTTCGCCGCATTCCTTGCTGGTTTTGCCAAAGAATTTGCGCTGCGGCGGGCCCGGCTTGATCCGCATCCGCGTGCCCGGAACCATTGTCGCGACGAGCAGATCCGCGGTGTCCAGCAGGCGTTTGTAGCCAGGCTCGGTCTTCGGCAGGCTCTCGCCGCCCGGCGGCATCAGCTTCTCCGCGCCGAGACCGCGCAGTCGCGTGCGCAGCTTGCCGGCATCGGGATCGCCGGGATAGATCCAGCCGTCCTGCGACAGCATGAAGCGGAGCACCGCCGCGTCCTTCTCCGCCTCCGATTGGCCGCCCTTCAAACCGAAATCGGAATGGCAGCCGACGCAATGCTTCTCGACGAGGCCTTTGCGCAGCGTGGTCAGCCGGGCGCTGTTCTGCGCATCCCCGGCGACGAAGGCCGCGAGCTGATTGATCATCGCCTGGCTGCGCATGTCGCACGGCAGCGGCTGTGGCGGATCACCCGCGGCACGATCGATGCGGATCACCGTCCGGTTCTTGTCCTCGACCAGCCAGATCGCGCCGTCTTCCGCGACCGTCATGCCGACCGGCGCACCTTGCGGCCGCGTGCCGTTGACGCGGTGCCAGCCTGCGATCAGCTCGTCGAACGGCGCGGCGGCGACCTCGCCGGCGTCTGTCTGAAAGCTGCGCGCCGGATCGGCGGCGCAATTGACGTGGTAGCGCACCGGCGCCGGGGACGGCTTGGGGAAACCGCGATCGTCGACGTCGTAGACGAGGACACGGCTGCCGGTCGGACGATAGCCGTGGAGGCCGACCAGTAGCTTGCCCTCCAGCTCCGGAAATTTGCCACCGTGATAATAGAGCATCGCGAGCGGCGCGCCGTGCGGCGGCATCAGCGAGAGCGGCGGCTTGTAGAGCGCGTTGGCCGTGCAGAGCGATTTGTAGAGCCCACCTTGCAGCACGTTCCTGAATTCCGGGCTCGGCGTCGACAGATCGTAGCAATAGGGCCAGCCATAATGCCTGCCCTGCTCGATCGCGTTGATCTCCTCGTTCGGCTTGAAGATGTCGGGCAAGTCGCGGCTGTTCTCGCCCTGCAGGAAGGCGTAGCCGGCCTCGGGAAACTTCGGATGCAGCGCCAGCGCCATCGAGTTGCGCAAGCCCCGCGCATAGACGGTGTGCGGCGGATCGGCATCGCCAGGCTTCAGCGCCGGGAAGACGCCACCCGTGGGCGGCGTGAACAGCCAGATCGCTGCCATCGCGGAAGCGCCCTCGGCCGTCGCGCAAGGCTTTGTGATCGGCGCCGGCGTGATGCAGTCGTCGCTGTGCGAGCCGACATTGACGAATAGCCGCCCGTTACTGTCGAAGACAAACTGCTTGAGCGGATGCGCGCTCTCCTGGAGCCTTGTCCCGTCGGGCAGCGTGATCCGGCGGCCAGGCATATGACGGATGATGGTCTCGACCGTGCCGCGCGGATTGTCGGCGAGCGGGTCGAACCGGAAGATGGTCTCGGCGGTCGAGGCGTAGAGCTTTTTGTCCGGGCCGATGGCCAGGCCGAACGGATATTCGATTCCCGTCAGAAGCTCCCTGAACCGTTGGCCCTGGGCCGCGCGCGGGTCGAGCAGCAGCAGCCGTCCGTCGGTGTGGCCCCAGCCGCCCATGTCGGCCACCACGAGCAGCTCCCGGCCCGGCACCTGGACGATCGCGCGCGGGAATTTCAGGCCATCCTCTTCGCTGGCGACGAGGCCGGCGCAAAATCCGGCCTTCATGTCGATCTGGATCCTGGGAAAAGCGAGATCGCCATTGCCGCAGGTTTCCGCGCCGACCGCATAGCCGCTGCGGCGGAGCGGCTCCGATGACGCCGCCGAGGCGAGCCCAAGCAGGACCGCCAACATCCCCGCACATGCGCGCAGGCTTCGGCGTCCACGCCTGGATGTGAAGTAGCTCACGGCGGCCCCCAAGATTTCCCGCGAAACAGCTGTTTCACGCCGTCCGAACGCCGTCCAGCCGAACATCACTCGCCTGTGATTAAACCTGTAACGACCTCTGAGCCGACCAATATCCGTAGATTCCCTTACCGGGCTCGACCCGAATGTTTCGCGAAGGCTTCGGGTGGTATCGATTTGCCATCCAAGTTACTCCCGCCAGGAGGCGCATATGGTCCAGGTCTATTTTCACTGCTCCAACACCGAGGGCACGCTGATCGACCGCTACGGCGCCGCCGTCTCCAATCTCACGGAGGCGCGCGACCGTGCCTCCCAGATCATGAATTCGATGATCCAGACGCCCGGCGCTGAAGACTGGCGCGATTGGGTGATCCATGTCAGCGGCTCCGACGGCGAGGATCTGTTCGATCTTCCCTTCACCGCCATGCTCGGCAAGCCGCATTGAGGTGATGTCATGTTGCTCGCTTCACTGAGCCTGTTCCGCCAGCCCGTGAACTTCGTCGCCGCCAAATGGCAGACGCTGATCAGGGTCGCGGGCGACCCCTACCGCCCGGAGCTGCACTACATGCGCGGGCCGGGCCCCAAATGGCGCGCCAAGTATCAGGCCAGCCGGCTGAACCGCTCGCTCTGAGCGCTGAGGCCTCGCGGCTTCCAATCTCCGTCTCTCCTTCGTCATGGCCGGGCTTGTCCCGGCCATCTACGTTTTTGGGGCGTGGGCCAAAGACGGATGCCCGAGGCAAGCCCTGGCATGACGAGCAGGGCAAGCGTGCCCCACCTCACCCCCCCGTAAACTTCGCCTTGCGCTTCTCCACGAAGGCGCTGCGCCCCTCGACGGCGTCGGCGCTCTTGCGGATCACCGCCTGGAGTTCGATCTCGCGGCGGAACTGCGCCTCGTAGGTCGCATGCTCGCTCTCCTCGACGAGCAGGCGCGTTGCCACCAAAGCGCGGGTCGGTCCCTCGGCGAGGCGGCGCGCCAGACCCAGCGCCTCGTCCATCAGCTTTGCATCCTCGACGACCTGCCGCACCAGGCCGATCTCCTGGGCGCGTTCGGCCGTCAGCGGCTCGTTCAGCAGCATCAGCTCGAGGGCGCGCTGGCGGCCGATCAGCCGCGGCAACAGCCAGGTCGAGCCGAGATCCGGCACCAGCGCGATGCGGCTGAACACCTGGATGAAGCTCGCCGACCGCGCCGCCACGATCATGTCGCCGGCCATCGCCAGGCTGAAGCCGCCGCCGGCCGCGACGCCATTGACGGCGACGACGACGGGCACGCGGCATTCGCGCAGCGCCTTGAAGGCGGGCCAGTAGAACCTCATGACGCCGGCAGCAAGATCCTCACCCAGCGCTTCCGAGGCCTTCAAATTCTGTCCTGAGCAAAAACCGCGCCCCGCCCCGGTGAGGATCAGGGCTCGAATACCCTCGTCCTGCGACATCTCGCCGATGGCGGCGGCGAGCGCACCGAGCAGGTCCGGCGTCATCGCATTCAGGCTCGCCGGCTCGTCCAGCGTCAGGATTCCGACCGCGCCATCCCGCGCCTGTTTCACACCAGCCATGTCGCGTCTCCCTTTGGATTTTCTCGTTGGCGGCAATGTGCCATCCTTCGCAGGCCCCGCCAATGCTGAGCTTCCGCGCCAGCACAGCAACGCCAGAACAACAGAGATCAAGACGACATCATGCCTCATCAGTTCAGCCTCAACCAAACCGTCCGCAAACCCGCCGTCAGCTCCAAGGGCGGCATCGTCGCCTCGCAATCGCGGCGGGCGGCCGAAGTGGGCGCGCAGGTGCTGGCGGCGGGCGGCGACTGCGTGGACGCGATCGTCGCAACCACCATGGCGCTGAACGTGCTGGAGCCCTGGAATAGCGGCATCGGCGGCGGCGGTGCGATGGTGCTCTACCGTGCCAAGGAAAATCATTACGAGGTGATCGACTACGGCATGTGTGCGCCGCAGAGCCTGCGCGTTGCCGACTATCCGCTCAGCGGCGAAGGCGCGGCCTCCGATCTCTTCCCCTGGCCGCGGGTGAAGGACGATCGCAACATCCACGGCCCCGGCTCGATCGCCGTGCCCGGCGTCGTCGCCGGGATGGAAGAGGCGCATCGCCGCTACGCCAAAATGCCGTGGAAGGATCTGGTCGCGCCGGCAGCCGCGCTCGCCGGCGAGGGCCTGCTGGTCGATTGGTGGACCACGGTGACGATCTCGGGTTCGGCCGCCGATCTCAGGCGCTATCCCGCCAGCGCGGCGGCGTTCCTGAAGGATGGGCTGCCGCCGAGCGCGCCATGGGGCATCAAGGCCGAGACGCGACTGCCGCAGGACACGCTGAAAGCGACGCTGTCGCATCTCGCCGAGGCCGGACCGCGCGATTTCTACCAGGGCGATCTCGCCAGGAGCATCGCCTCCGACATCAAGGCCGATGGCGGTTCGCTGTCGGTCGAGGACCTCGCCGCCTTCCGCGCGCATCTGCGCGAGCCGCTGGCGATCCCGTATCGCGGCGGCAAGGTCTATGCGACGCCTGAGCTCACGGCCGGGCCCACCATGGCGCACGCGCTGCGCCTGTTGCAGCAGAGCTTGACGCCGGCAAGCGCGCCGGACGCGGCTGCCTATGTCGAATATGCGCTCGCTCTGCAGGCGGCCTTCCGCGAGCGGCTCAAGGACATGGGCGATGCCGACGGCAAACGCTCGCTCGGCGCCGAATATCTCGCACCCGCCTGCACCACGCATTTCTCCGTGGTCGACCGCCACGGCAACATCGCCGCGGTGACGCAGACGCTGCTCTCCTCGTTCGGCTCGAGATATGTGACGCCGCACACCGGCATCGCCATGAACAACGGCATCATGTGGTTCGATCCGACGCCGGGCACCACCAATTCGCTCGCGCCCGGCAAGCGCTGTCTCTGCAACTACACGCCCGTCATCGCCGAGACTAAGGACGGCAAGCGGCTCGCGGTCGGCGCCTCCGGCGGCCGCCGCATCCTGCCCTCGGTGATGCAGCTCGTCTCCTTCGCAATGGATTTCGGCATGGACCTCGATGCCGCCATCCACCAGCCGCGCATCGACGCCAGCGAGGGCGCGGTGGTGATCGGGGACGCTCGCTTGCCGGAGGACGTGCGCAAGACGCTGGGCTCGCGTTTCGACTATGAAGAGACCCGCGTGCAGACCTTACCGCAGAAATTCGCCTGCCCGAGCGTGGTGATGCGCGAGGGCGACACGAATTTTGGTGCGGTCGAGATCTTCCAGCCCTGGGCCGACGCGGTGGCGGAAGCCTGAGCGCATCGATCAATGCGGGAATGTGCCAGCGCGCGTTGAGCTCTCGCGCGATTACGCATCTGCGCGAGCGTCACGACTCCTCCACATTCGCAGGGAACTTACCTACCGGCCGTTCGTTGATTGAACGGACAAGTGCGCTCGCCCCAGTGGAGGACATATGAAGAAACTTGCGCTCGCCGCGTCGCTGATCCTTGCAGCCGGATTCACATTCACCAGTCCTGCCCTGGCCAAGGGCGGGCATGGTGGTGGACATGGGCACGGCCATGGTCATGGTCATTCGATGGGCCATCATTACCACGGCTCACCACCCGGATGGTCGCGCGGACGCAAGGTCGGCTGGCGCGGTCACGGGTGCCCGCCCGGCCTGTGGAAACAGGGCCGCTGCTGACGTCCTATATCTATCTATGATGCAAGGCGTCGCTCCTGGACCGGGCGGCGCCTTCTTCACATGCCGAGCCGGTCCCGTATGCGGCCGGCGATCACGGCGGTCGTCACACCCATCGGCCAGAAGGCGTGCATCGGGATCGGCTTGATGCCCGTGATGGGCATGTCGATCTCCGCCTTGGCGCCGCCGATCAGCCGACGCGCGAGCTGCGCGCCCATCGCGGTCGCGAGCGCGACGCCGCGGCCGTTGCAGCCGAGCGAGATCAGGATGCCTTCGGCCGGCTCATGCACATGGGGGTAATGATCCCCGGTGATGGCGAGACGGCTATTCCAACCGTGAGTCCAGGCAACGCCTTTCAACTGCGGCCATAGCCGCTCGGCATAGCGCATGAGATAGGCGACGTCGTACGGCGACTTGATCCAGCGCATCGGGCCGCGGCCGCCCATCAAGAGGCGATTGTGCTGATCGATGCGGTAATACACCGTGATGTGGCCGCTCTCGTAGAGCACGGACCGCGTCGGCATGATCGCGCGGGCCACCGTATCGGAGAGCGGCGCCGTGGCCGCGATCGAGGAAAACACCGGCACGATTGTGCGGCGGAGCGCCGGCCAGAGATCGTCGGTAAAACCGTTGGTGGCGAGCAGGACCTTGTCGGCATGAACCACCGCCCGCGGCGTCTCGATGCGCCAGCGGCTGCCATCGCGGCGCAGCGACAGCGCCGGCGTCTCGCCATGCACCTTCGCGCCGGCCGAGACCGCCGCACGCGCGAGACCACGGGCGTAACTGAGCGGATGCAGATCGCCGCCGCGCGCATCCAGCATGGCGCCGATGTAGCGGTCGGTGCCGGTCATCTCGCGGAGCTGCTCGCGGTTCAGATAGGTCACTGGCATGCCGCGGCGGATGCATTGCTGAGCGGTCGTCTTGATCGCGGCAGCGCTGGCCTCGTGATAGGCCGCGCGCAGCGTACCGTTCTGACGTGCCTCGCACGGGATCTGGTAGCGGCGGATCAGATCGTGCGTGAAATTCGTGGTGCCGTAAGAGAACTCGATCATACGGCGGCCGAGGTCTGCGCCGAAGTCCGCCTCGATCTGATCAGGATCGTGCTTCAGGCCGGGATTGGTGTGGCCGCCATTGTTGCCGGACGCGCCCCAACCCGGCTCCTGCGCCTCCAGCACCAGCGCCTCGACACCCTGCTCCGCCAGATGCAACGCCGTGGACAGGCCGGTGTAACCACCGCCGACGATCGCGACCGAAACATTCCTGTCCGTATCGAGCGGCGGCGTGGCGGCCGGCGCAACGGCGGTGTCGGCATAGAGCGAGGGCGGCAGAGGCAGGCGCGCAGGCATGGCAAAGACCAATCAAAGCGGATGCAGCACACGCCGCAAAAAATCCTGCGTGCGCGGATGCTGGGGCTGGTTGAGCAGCGCCTTGGCCGGCCCCTGCTCGACGATGACGCCGCCGTCAATGAACAGCACGCGGTCGGCGACGTCGCGGGCAAAGCCCATCTCGTGAGTGACGACGACCATGGTCATGCCGTCGTCGGCGAGCTTGCGCATCACGCCGAGCACGTCGCCGACGAGTTCGGGATCGAGCGCCGAGGTCGGTTCGTCGAACAGGATCGCCTTGGGCTGCATGGCGAGCGCCCGCGCGATCGCAACGCGCTGCTGCTGGCCGCCGGAGAGCTGCGGCGGATGCGCATCGGCCTTCTCGGCAAGCCCGACCTGGGCAAGCAATGCGCGGCCGCGCTCCAGCGCCCGGGCACGCGGCTCCTTCTTCACGAAGAGCGGCCCCTCGATCACGTTCTCCAGCGCCGTCCGGTGCGGAAACAAATTGAAGCGCTGGAACACCATCGAGACCTGGGTGCGGATGTTCACGATCGACGGCGCATCGCGATCGACTTTCAGGCCCTCAACGCTGATCTCGCCGCGGTCGTAACTTTCGAGCCCGTTGATGCAGCGCAGGATGGTGGACTTGCCGGAGCCGGAGGGACCGACGATGCAGACCACCTCGCCCTTCTGCACGGAGGCCGTGATGCCCTTGAGCACCTCGTTCTCGCCAAAGCTCTTGTGGACGTCGTTCAGCTCGATCATCGCTTGCCGGCCCGCTTCTCGAAGTGACGAACCAGCAGGATCAGCGGAATGCTCATGGTGAGATACATCAGCGCAACAAGCGTGAACACGCTGGTGTTCTTGAAGGTCGAGGACGCGATCAGCTTGCCCTGCAACGCGAGCTCGGCGACCGTGATGGTGGAGGCCTGCGAAGAGTCCTTCAGCATCATGATCATGACGTTGCCGTAAGGCGGCAGCACGATGCGCACCGCCTGCGGCAGCACCACGCGGCGCATGGTTAGCCACCAGCCCATGCCGATCGACTGCGCCGCCTCGATCTGGCCCTTGTCGATCGCCTCGATGCCGGCGCGGAAGTTTTCCGCCTGATAGGCCGAATAGGCGATGCCGAGCCCGAGGATCGCAGCCTGCAAGGCTGACAGCGTGACGCCGAGATCGGGCATCACGAAGTAGAGATAGAACAAGAGCACGATGATCGGGATGCCGCGGATCACATTGATCAGGCTGGCGCTGATCATCGACAGCACCTTGATGCCGGAGACCCGCATCATCGCCCAGATCAGGCCGAGCACCGTCGAGAGCAGCAGCGAGCCCACGGTGACGACGATCGTCAGCGCGACGCCGTTCATCAGGATCGGGAAGAACTCGACGGCGTCGCGCCAGAAGCCTTTCATCGGGCAGCCTTCATCGATCCGAATTTATCGATCAGCCCTGGGCCTTCAGGCCCCATTTATCGAGGATCTTGTCGATGGTGCCGTTTGCCTTCAGCTTGGCCAGCGAGGCGTTGATCTTGCCGAGCAGCGCGCTCTCGCCCTTGCGCACGCCGATGCCGACCGAGCCGACGGTGACGGGCTTGTAACCATCGACGAGCCGCACCTCGGGGAAGCCACCCTGCTTCAGATTGTAGGCGAGGATCGGATAATCGGCGTAGCCGGCCTTGAGGCGACCGGTGTTCACGTCGCGCAGGATGTCCGGAATGGTGTCGTAGGCCTTCACGTCGGCGAACAGGCCGGACTTCTTCAGCGCATCGACGAAGGCGGTGCCTACTTGCGCGCCGACGGTCTCGCCCTTGAGGTCGTCCTGCGTAGCGTAGGCCTTGGTGTCGGTCTTCGGCACCACCAGGCCTTCGCCGTAAGTGTAGATCGGATCGGAGAAATCGACGACTTCCTTGCGCGGTGCGGTAATGAACATCGCGGCGGCGATGATGTCGATCTTGCTCGAGGTCAGCGACGGGATCAGCGCCGAGAATTGCATCGGCTCGATCTGCACATTGAAGCCGGCATCCTTGCCCACCTCGGTGACGAGATCGACCATGATGCCCTGGATGGTGTTGGTCTTGGTGTCGAGGAAGGTGAAGGGAATACCCGTCGGGGTCGAGCCGACCTTCAGCACCTGCTGCGCCGAAGCGGGCGCCACGGCTATCAGTGCGAGCGCCGCGACCGCGGCCAGACCAAAACGCTTCATCGCATCCCCCTTTGGGTCTGGCCGATGGCGGCGCTCGCGGGTGTCATGATCAGACGTTGCGAGCCGAGCCGTTTCGGCCTATTTTCACCAATATGAAAATTTGGTCACACTTTCGCGGATGATGCAAGTGGTTTTCATGCACATGAAGGAAGCGGTTTGACGTGAGCGGTGGCAAAAGAATGCGCAGACCGGCCGCGATAAAGCCGGTGAAGAGGGTGAAGACCAAAGCCGTCGCCAAATCCGCCGAGCCCGCGATGGACGTCGCGGTCGGCCGCCGTATCCGGGATCTCCGGCGCGGCAGGCAATTCTCGCTGGAAACGGTCGCGGCGCGCACGGACCTGTCGATCGGCTTTCTCAGCCAGATCGAGCGCGGCCTGTCGTCACCATCGCTGCGCGTGCTGGCGACGCTCGCCGACGTGCTCGGCGTCGGCATCGCTGCATTGTTCGGCGCGAGCCCGAGCGCCGACGGCGCCTCCGATCAGGTGGTGACGCGCGGGCTGCAGCGGCCCGAACTGAAGCTCTGGCGCACCGGCGTCTCCAAGCAATTGCTCAGCCCGGCGAGCGCCGACAACCGGCTCAATCTGTTCCTGGTGCATCTGGAGCCCGGCGGCTCCACTGGCGACGAGCTCTACACCCATGACGGCGAAGAGGCCGGCCTCGTGCTCGAAGGCGAGATGATGCTGACGGTGGACAGCGAGACCTGGTCGCTGAAGACCGGCGACAGCTTTCGCTTTGCCAGCCGCCGGCCACACCGGTTTTCCAATCCGGCGCAGGATGCCAAGGCCATGGTGCTGTGGGTGAATTGCGTGACGGGGGCGGGGTAGTTTGCCGGCACGCCGTCTGCTGGCATGATGTGAAGGCATTCTGCAGGACGAAGGGCCTCGTCGATGGATGACCTCATCATCGCTGCGATCCAGCGACGGCTGAAGACAAACCCAACCGATCTGGGCCGACCTCCGCGCGCGGCATTAATCCCCGCAAGGCAGGCGACATTGCCTCCGACGAAGAGCATCTTCGTTTCCGGCTGCCACCCCTGTTGAAACGAATGTATGCAGATATCGGCAATGGAGGTTTTGGCCCCGGATACGGGCTCATTGGATTGACCAAAGGCGTTCCCGACGATACCGGCAAGACCGCTGTTGCGATCTACGACGTATTTCGGAGTGCGCCAGAGCTGGCTTGGCCGGATGGCCTTCTGCCGATCTGCCATTGGGGATGCGCCATCTATTCGTGCGTCGATTGTCTCGACCCGGATTTCCGGATGCGGGTTTTCGATCCCAACGGTCATGATGGCGATGACTGGACCGACGCATTCTTCGAGGACGCTCCCAGTATCGAAGACTGGATTGGATCGTGGGCCTCTGGCGTCAATCTGTGGGACGCAATGTATGGCGACGAAGGCCATATCGCCCGGACCATATCTGCGCGCCGCAAGCGGCCTTGAGCCGGGCACCACCTAGTTTCCCGTCATCCTGAGGTGCGAGCGCAGCGAGCCTCGAAGGATGCACGGCCCCGATGGACCCGGGCCGTCGCCCTTCGAGGGCCGCTGAAGAAGCGGCCACCTCAGGGTGACGGTGATGGATTTTGGACGCGCGCTACCTCCACATCGCCATTGCGAGCGTAGCGAAGCAATCCAGACTGTCTCCACGGAGGGATACTGGATTGCTTCGTCGCAAAAGCTCCTCGCAATGCCGAACGGAGAAAGTCCTAGCCAAACCGGTGCTTATACCGGTCCACCGTCAGCGCACTCACGTCGATGTCCGGCTTCTTGCCCGACAGCATGTCCGCGAGCACGCGACCCGAACCGCAGGACATGGTCCAGCCGAGGGTGCCGTGGCCGGTGTTGAGGTGGAGGTTGGCGAATTGCGTCGGGCCGATCACGGGCGGGCCGTCCGGCGTCATCGGACGCAGGCCGCTCCAGAACGTCGCCTTGGCGAGATCGCCGCCGCGCGGAAACAGATCGGACAAGGAATGATCGAGCGTGGCGCGGCGCGCGTCGTAGAGCTTGTCCGAATAGCCCGAGATTTCGGCAGTGCCGCCGACCCGGATGCGATTGCCGAGCCGCGTGATCGCGACCTTGTAGCTCTCGTCCATCACGGTCGATTCCGGCGCGCCGGAGGCCTCCTTGATCGGCACCGTGATCGAATAGCCCTTCACCGGGTAGACCGGCAGGGGGATGCCGAGCGGCGCAACCAGCCGCGACGACCAGCTGCCGAGCGCGAGCACGTAAGCATCCGCCTGCAACATCCCGGCACTGGTCGCGACGCCGCTGACGCGCGCGCCGTCGGTGACGATGCGGTCGATCGAGGTGTTGAACATGAAGCGCACGCCGAGCGCCTCGGCATGCTTGGCCAGCGCCTGCGTGAACATGTGGCAGTCGCCGGTCTCGTCCTGCGGCAAGCGAAGTCCGCCGACGAACTTCTGCTTCACGCCGGCGAGTGCCGGCTCGACCGCGATGCAGCCCTCGCGACTCAGCACCTCGAAGGGCACGCCATATTGCTTGAGCACGGCGATGTCTTCGGCGGTGCCGTCGAGCTGGGCCTGGTAACGGAACAGCTGCAGCGTGCCTTGCGAGCGCTCGTCATACTGGATGCCGATGTCGCGGCGCAGATCGCGCAAGGAATCGCGGCTGTATTCCGCGATCGGGATCATCCGGCTCTTGTTGACGGCGTAACGCGCGCTGGTGCAATTGCGCAGCATCTTGAGCAGCCAGACCCACATCACGGGATCGAGCTTCGGCCGGACGACGAGCGGGCCGTGCTTCATCAGAAGCCACTTCACCGCCTTCACCGGCACGCCGGGGCCGGCCCAGGGCGAGGAATAGCCGGGCGACACTTCGCCGGCATTGGCGAAAGAGGTCTCCAGCGCCGGTTCGGGCTGACGGTCGACGACCGTCACCTCATGGCCGGCACGCGCAAGGTAGTAGGCAGAGGTGACACCGATGACACCGCTGCCGAGGATCAGAACTTTCACGCTTGGTCAAACTCCCGCGGCATCACGCTCGCCGCTGCAAGGAAACAACTCGCAACGGCGAGAGCAATTATCAGGCCACCCGCTTGATGGCATCACCAAGGATCGACACGATGTCGTCGATGTGGCTCTTCTCGACGATGAGCGGGGGCGACAGCGCGAAGGAGTCGCCGCTCATGCGGAAGTATAGCCCGCGATTGAAGCAGTCGACCATGACGTCGTAGCCACGCGCGCCGACCGCACCCTCACGCGGCGACAGCTCGACCGCGCCCATCAGCCCGCAATTGCGGATGTCGATGACGTTGGGCAGGCCCTTCAGCGAATGCAGCGCATCGCGCCAATATTCTGCAATCGAGGCACCGCGCGTGAGCAGACCTTCGTCCTTGTAGATGTCGAGCGTCGCGATGCCCGCGGCGCAGGCGGTCGGATGTGCAGAATAGGTGTAGCCGTGGAACAGCTCCATGACGTTTTCCGGGCCGATCATCATGGCGTCATGCACCTTGCGATGCGCGAACACCGCGCCGCACGGAATGGTGCCGTTGGTGATGCCCTTGGCGGTGGTCATCATATCAGGCGTGACGCCGAAGAAGTTGGCGGCGAACGGCGTGCCGAGGCGGCCGAAGCCGGTGATGACCTCGTCGAAGATCAGGAGGATGCCGTGCTTGTCGCAGATCTCGCGCAGGCGCTGCAGGTAGCCCTTCGGCGGCGGCAGCACCGCGGTCGAACCGGGGACCGGCTCGACGATGACGGCAGCGATCGTCTCGGCGCCGTGCAGAGCCACCAGACGCTCGAGATCGTCGGCGAGCTCGGCGCCATGCTCCGGCTGGTCCTTGGCGAAGGCGTTGCGGGTGAGATCATGGGTATGGCGGATGTGGTCGACGCCCGGCAGCAGGGTGGCGAAGGCGCGGCGGTTGGCGACCATGCCGCCGACCGAGGTGCCGCCGAAGCCGACGCCGTGATAGCCGCGCTCACGGCCGATCAGGCGGGTGCGGCTCGCCTGGCCGTTGGCGCGGTGATAGGCGAGCGCGATCTTCAGCGCGGTATCGACCGATTCGGAGCCGGAATTGGTGAAGAAGATCCGGTCGAGGCCCTTCGGCGCGATCTCGGCGAGGCGCTCGGCGAAGTCGAAGGCCAGCGGATGGCCCATCTGGAACGACGGCGCGAAGTCCAGCGTCATCAACTGGCGCTCGACCGCAGCCGCGATCTGCTTGCGGCCGTGGCCGGCATTGACGCACCACAGGCCGGCGGAGCCGTCGATCACCTTGCGGCCGTCGACGGTGGTGTAGTGCATGCCCTCGGCCGAGGAGAACAGGCGCGGCGCCTTCTTGAACTGCCGATTGGCCGTGAACGGCATCCAGAACGAGTCGGTCTTGATAGTGTTCGGAATCTGATGAAGGGTCACGGCCGCGCTCCTTTGCTGACCCTCTAGCAGAGCCACGGCTTCAAAAGCGCAACAAGTCCTTTTCTGGTGACCTGCAAGCCATTGATTTGTCTGGGGCCGCCGGTCCATATTTGCGCGATCCGCAACACCTGCAACACAGGACTTGGCTATGAGCGTCGACATCGGTGGACGGCTGCGATTCATCCGGGCGCGCCACAAGCTGTCGCAGCGCGAACTGGCCAAGCGCGCCGGGGTCACCAATTCGACGATTTCGCTGATCGAATCCAACCAGATGAACCCCTCGGTCGGCGCCCTCAAGCGCATCCTCGACGGCATCCCGATGGGGCTCGCCGAGTTCTTCGCGCTGGAGCCGGAGTCCAGGCGCAAGATCTTCTACCGCGCCGAGGAGCTGACCGAAGTCGGCAAGAAGCCGATCTCCTATCGGCAGATCGGCGACAATCTGTTCGGCCGCAGCCTGCAGATCCTGAAAGAGCGCTACGAGCCCGGCAGCGACACCGGGCGCGTCCACCTCGTCCATGACGGCGAGGAAGGCGGCATCGTGATCTCGGGCAAGCTCGAAGTCACCGTCGAAGACGAGCGGCGCATCCTCAACCCGGGCGATGCCTATTATTTCGAGAGCCGCCGCCCGCACCGCTTCCGCTGCGTCGGCGGCAAACCGTGCGAGGTGATCTCGGCCTGCACGCCGCCGACGTTCTGAATCGCGAACAGTCACATCCGGAAGGTTCCGGGCGGCCACCGGTATCTTACGGTGGTTGAGCCATCTCAATTTCCGCGCGCCGGACCGCTATATATTACGAACCGTAGCCGAGCAGCCTGGCTTAGAGGTGCTGAGGTTATGGCCCCGGACTCCTGGGTACTCCGGGGCCGCTTCGTAACAAGGGCTCGCCATGAAGACCACTCTTGCAAATGCGGAAGCCGCGCTCGACGAGGTCCTGCGTGACACCGATAAGCTGCACTCGCGCGAGCTGCGCAAGACCATCGCGAAATACATCGAAGTGCAGAAAGAGCAGATCAAGGCTCTCCGCAGGATGATGAACTGATCGTCCGCCGCAGAGCGAGCGGGCCTCGCCCGTCTGCCGCCTCAACGCTGCGTCAGCAACTCCTCAATCCGGATCGGGAATTTGCGGACGCGGACGCCGGTCGCATGCCAGACCGCGTTCGCGACCGCGCCGGCACTGCCGGTGATGCCGATCTCACCGACGCCCTTGATGCCGAGCGCATTGACGTGCGGGTCGTGCTCCTCGACCGTGATCACGTCGAGCGGCGGCACGTCGGCATTCACGGGAACGTGGTACTCGCCGAGATTGGCGTTCATGATCCGCCCGCTGCGCCGGTCGGTGACGGCCTCCTCGTGCAGAGCAAAGGAGAGGCCCCAGATCATGCCGCCGAACAGCTGGCTTTGCACCATACGCGGGTTGACGATGCGCCCGGCGGCAAAGGCGCCGACCATGCGGGTGACACGGACCTGACCGAGTTCGGGATCGACCTTCACTTCCGCGAACACCGCGCCATGGGCATGCATGGCATATTCCTCCATCGCCGCAGGGTTCGGCGCACCGGTGCCGTGCGCCTCGACCTCGGCGACGCCGGCGCGCGCGAGGATCTCGGCATAGCTCTCGCCGCGGCTCTCGTCATCGCGCCGGATCAGTCTGCCGTCACGCGCGATCACGCCGGCATTGCCGGCGCCGAACAGCGGCGAGCGCTCGTCATTGGTGGCGAGATCGGCGAGCTTTGCGATCACGGCCGCGCCCGCGCTGTGGATCGCCGCACCCGCGGTTGCGGTGTGCGCGGAGCCGCCGGCGATGCCGGCATCGGGCAGGTCCGATGTCCCCGCCTTGAACGTGACGCGGTCGACATCGAGGCCGACGGCGTCGGCCGCGATCTGCGCCAGTGCCGTCCAGGCGCCCTGCCCCATGTCGTGCGCGCCGATCTCCATCACGCCCGAGCCGTCGCGGCGGATCGCCGCGCGTGCTTCGGCCTGGAACATCAGCGCCGGGAAAGTCGCCGTGCCCATGCCCCAGCCGACCAGCAGGCCGGCATCGTCGCGCATCTGACGCGGCTGCAGCGGACGCTTCGCCCAGCCGAAGCGCGCCGCGCCCTGATCGTAGCAGGCCCGCAGCGCCTTTGACGAGAACGGTTTTCCCGTGATCGGCTCGACCTCGGCATAGTTCTTCAGGCGGAAGGAAAGCGGATCGATGCCGCAGGCCCAGGCCATTTCGTCGATCGCGCTCTCCAGCGCAATCGAGCCGGTCGCCTCACCGGGTGCGCGCATGAACAGCGGCGTGCCGGTGTTGACGCGCACGGCGTCATGCGAGGTGCGGATGGCAGATGCCGCATAGAGCGTGTGCGAGGCATCGGCCGCGGGCTCGTAAAAATCGTCGAACGTGCTCGATACGGTCCGCGCATGGTGATCGAGCGCGGTGAGGCGCCCCTCTCCGTCGGCACCGATGCGCAGGCGCTGGCGCGTCGGCGCGCGATGGCCGACCGGGCCGTACATCTGTTCACGGCGCAGCACCAGCTTGACCGGCTTGCCGACCAGCTTCGCCGCCATGATGCCGAGGACCGGCGGGCCGCCCATGAGCCCCTTCGAACCGAAGCCGCCACCGAGGAACGGGCTGCGGATGTGGATCTTGTCGTGCGCAATGCCGAACAGCTCGGCGATGCGCGCGAGCGACAGCTTCAGGCCCTGGGTCGGCATGTCCACGGACAGCTTGTCGCCATCCCAGTGAGCCACGACCGCATGCGGCTCCATCGCGTTGTGATATTGCGGCGGCGTCTCGTAGGTCGCGTCGATCTGCGTCTCGGCCGAGGCAAGGCCCGCCTCGACATCGCCGCGGTGATTTTCGGTGGGGTTGCCGACGCCGACGACGGGCGGCACAAAACTCTCGCCGGCATCGAGACCGATGAGCGCAGGCAGCGTCTCATAGCGCGGCGCCAGCAGCGCGGCACCTTCCGTCGCGGCTTCAAGCGTCTCGGCGATCACGACTGCGATCGGTTGATTGGTGTAGCGGACCTCGTTGCTCTGCAAAGCCTCCATCCGAAACACGAAGGGATTGGTCTTGATCTCGGGGTCGATGGCGAGGGGTGGCTTGTGGTCGGACGTCATGACATCGACGACGCCGGGATGGCGCTTGGCGGCGGCGACATCGAGCGACGCCACACGTCCGCGCGCGATGCTGGAGGTTGCGATCACCGCAAACAGCATGCCGGGCGGATGATTATCGGCAGCATAGGTCGCCTGCCCCGTGACCTTGAGGACGCCGTCACGGCGGGTCAGCGGCTGGCCGATATTCGAGCCGTGGCGCAGATGGGCAGGCGCGCTGGTGAGGTTGAGCTCAGGCATGGATGGCTCCTGATGTCGAGGCAAAGGGAGAGGCCGGCAGTGCGGGCAGGCGCGCGGGCGTACCGGCGGCAGCGAGGGTCAGCGCGCGCACGACGATGCGGCGTGCGAGCTCGATCTTGAAGGTGTTGTCGCCGGACGGCTTTGCGTCGGTGAGCGCACGCCAGGCGGCTTCCTGGAAGGCATCGGCCGTGGGCGCGACGCCCTTGAGAACGTCCTCCGCAGCGCGGGCCCGCCAGGGCTTTGCGGCGACACCGCCGAGCGCAAGCCGCGCTTCGGCGATCCTGCCGTTCTCGATCCGCAACGCTGCAGCGGCCGAGACCACCGCGAAGGCGTAGGAGGTTCGCTCGCGGACCTTGAGGTAGCGCGCATGCGGGGCAAATTCGCGCGCAGCCGGCGGCAGGCGCACTGCAACGATAAGATCGCCCGGCTCGAGCGCGGACTCGCGCTCGGGCGTATCGCCGGGCAGGCGATGCAGCTCGTCGAGCGCGATCTCGCGCCGGCCCGCCCGCCCCTCGATCTCGACGACCGCACCGAGCGCGACCAGCGGCACGCAGAAATCGGAGGGATGCGTGGCGATGCAGCTCTCGCTCCAGCCGAGCACCGCGTGGGTGCGGTTCTCACCTTCACGCGCATCGCAACCGCTGCCGGCCTCGCGCTTGTTGCAGCGGCTGGCAGTGTCGTAGAAATACGCGCAGCGCGTCCGTTGCAGCAGATTGCCGCCGACGGTCGCGGCATTGCGCAACTGCGCGGATGCCCCGGAGAGAAGGGCTTCGGCGACGGCGGGATAGGACCTTGCAAAGTCCGCATCATGCGCGAGATCGGCGTTGCTGACGAGCGCACCGATGCGCAAGGACCCATCGGCGAGGCGCTCGATGCCGTCGAGCCCATCGAGATGCGAGACGTCGACGAGACGATCCGGACGGCTGACGCCGCCCTTCATCAGATCGAGCAGATTGGTGCCAGCGGCGAGATAGACCGCGCCCGGCTGGGCAGCGGCGGCAACCGCTTCAGTGACGGTGGCAGGCCTGACGTAATCGAACGGTTTCATGCGGAGCGCCTCTGATCGCTTTCGTCCATCTGTCCTTGCGCATCGAGCACCGCATCGACGATGCCGGCATAGGCGCCGCAGCGGCACAGATTGCCGCTCATGCATTCGCGGATGCGTTCGGGATCGTTGCCGGCCTGGCCTTCGCGCATCATGCCGATCGCGCTCATGACCTGACCCGGCGTGCAGAAGCCACACTGAAATCCGTCATGGGCGATGAAGGCGGCCTGCACGGGGTGCAGCTGGTCGCCGCGCGCAATGCCTTCGATGGTGAGGATGTCGGCGCCGTCATGACTGATCGCGAGCGCGAGGCACGAGTTGATGCGCTTGCCGTCGACCAGAACAGTGCAGGCGCCGCACTGGCCGCGGTCGCATCCCTTCTTGGTTCCGGTGAGATCGAGGCGCTCACGCAGGAGATCGAGCAGCGTGACGCGTGGATCGTCGAGGACGAAGTCGCGCCGCGCACCGTTCACGGTGAGGCTGATGGAGTGGTTCATACAAGGCTCCGATCAGATTTGGACATGAGTGATCGCGCAGCGCGCCACCGCCGTGGCCGCCGTCGATCCAAATTGACCGGGCAGAAGCCGGCCAACATCGAGGCGAAGATACGGAGGCTCCCTCCGCTTAACAAGGGCCAGTGGAAAAATATTGGAATTGGTCAAAACCCCGTGCGCCTCCAACGCGATGCAGCCCGGCAAGGGTTCAACGAGGGTTCAATCTAACCAATTCGTGATCTACATTGCCTGATATGGACGACCACACCGACCAGACCCGGAAGCCCCGCGCCGATGCCGTGCGCAATCGCGAGCGCGTGCTCGAAGCCGCCAAGGCCGTGTTCAACGCGGGCGGCCCGGAGGCGAGCCTGGAGGCCGTGGCCAAGCGCGCCGGCGTCGGCATCGGCACGCTCTATCGGCATTTCCCAACGCGCGAGGATCTGTTCGAAGCCGTATACCGGCGCGAGGTCGGGCAGCTCAGCGAGCTTGCCGAGCACCTGCGAACCGCAAAGGATCCGGTCGAAGCGCTGCGGCGCTGGCTGCGGTCCGCCGTCGAATTCGTTGCCACCAAGAAAGGCATGTCGGCCGCACTGGCGCTGGCGTATCAGAGCTCGTCGGAACTTGCCGTTTTCTCCATGGAGCGGCTGACCAAGGCGATCGGCTCGCTGCTCGCGCGCGCGGTCGCAGCCGGCCAGATGCGCGCCGATATCAGCCCGGAGGACCTGCTGCGGGCGTTTTTCGGGATGTGCTACATGCACGATCAGCCGGGATGGCAAGCCTCGGTGCTGCGCCTGCTCGACGTGTTCGTCGACGGATTGCGGGTGCAATCCGCTGCCAAGGCCAAGGCGCGCGCGGCCAGGCCAGCCAAGCCCGCGGTGAAACGGAAGCGATAGCGCGCCCGTATTTCCCTGAGGTCATGCTAGGATCAGCATTGCCGGGATTTCAACGCGGAGCCTGTCATGCGCATTGCCGCCTTGCTGGTCGCTCTCAGTATTGCCTTCAATCCCAACTCAGCACGCGCCGACGATGTCGCGACGGCGCAGGGCGTGATCCGGGCCCAGGAGCAGGCCTTCGCCCGCGACGATGCGAGCGCGGCCTATTCCTTTGCCGCGCCGGCGATCAAGGAGATCTTTCCCGCGCCGGACATCTTCATGGCCATGGTGCAAAGCGGCTACGCGCCGGTCTACCGGCACAAGAGTTTCGAGTTCGGCGAGAGCAAGATCGAGGGCGGTTGGATTGCGCAGCGCGTCCACATCGTCGATGCCAATGGCGAGGCCTGGGAGGCCCTGTACACGCTCGAGCAGCAGGCGGACGGCAGTTACAAGATCACCGGCTGCTCGCTGATGAAGGCGGGACAGGCGGTTTAGGTTGCAAAGCCCGGTCCGGTCCTGACCGACTTCATCCGCGAGCGGATCAACAGCAACACGACGATGCCGATATTGAGCGCGTTCCACGCCACGCCGTTGGCGAACGCCGCGGCGTAGGAGCCGGTGGCATCGAAGATGATGCCCGACACCCAGCCGCCGAAGGACATGCCGAACACCGAGGCGAAGATCACGATGCCGACGCGCGTTGCCGCCTCGCTCGCCGGCATCGCCTCGCGCACGATGATGGCATAGCTCGGCACGATGCCGCCCTGGAACAGGCCGAACATCGCGGAGATGAGATACAGCGAGGCGAGGCTGTCGAAGAACAGATAGAACACCAGCGCGAAGCCCTGCGCCACCGATCCAACCAGCAGTGTGCGGATGCCGCCGATCTTGTCGGCAAGGAAGCCCGAGCCGATCCGGCTGACGATGCCGCAGGCCATCATCAGCGACAGCATCTCGGCGCCCCGCGCCACGCCATAGCCGAGATCGCCGCAATAGGCGACGATATGCACCTGCGGCATCGCCATGGCGACGCAGCAGGAGATGCTGGCGATCGAGAGCAGCACCGTCAGCGTGTTGGTCGAGAGCTTGAGATCGACGCGCGGCGGCGGCGCATTGGCGTGATCGTGGACCTTGTCGTCGCCCATCTGCGCACGCAACACCAGCACCAGCATCGTCATCAGGCTGACGCAGACGATGCCGATGCCGATATGGGTGTGGCGCCAGCCAACCTCCTGCATGCCCCAGTTCACGATCGGCGGCCACATCGTGCCGGCGAAGTAATTGCCGCTGGCGACGATGGTCACGGCAAGGCCGCGATAACGCTCGAACCAGTGCGAGGCCTCCGCCATCAGCGGCGCGAAGGTCGCCGACGTTCCGAGGCCGATCAGGAAATACGCCGCCACGAACTGCCAGAGATGCGCAGACAGCCCCGCGAGCACATTGGCAACGCCGAGGAAGGCGATGCTGATCGCCATCGCGGGCACGATGCCGAACCGGTCGGTGATCTTGCCGGCGATCACGCCGCCAAGCCCGAAACCGAACATCATCAGCGTGAAGGCGAGCGACACCGCGCCGCGTGTGGCACCGAATTCCGCTTGCACCACGGGAATCACGACCACGACCGCCCACATACCGACGGCGCCGATCGAGCCGATCACAAGCGCAATGAGCAGCCGCATCCAGGCCTGACGGGAATCAGGGCTGAATGAATCAGAGCTCTGTCCTGGATGATTGGGCGCGTGCACGCGCGGAACATGTTCGCGGATCGCCTTGCGGTCAAGCATCGTGGCGCGATATTGGGCATGCGCGGTGCACTGCGGTAATAAGTTCTTGGCGAACGCGCGTTTTGCGATTAGTTTGCAATCTGCGTGAGCAAATCGCCGCGCGGAACACATGTCGGCGGAATGTTGCTGCGTTTGACACGAGCGATGCGGATCAGGGTGGGGCGGATCATCGCCCTCGCCTATCTGTTCTGCGTGCTCGCGCCGGCCGCAAGCCTCGCCTTGGGCAGCGGCCCGGCGCCGTGCCTTGATGAGGCCCTGCTGGCAGATCCCGCACCAGTCCATCATCAGATGGGGGCGGGTCATGCGCACGACGGCGCATCGCACGACCACGCGGGGGTGCACGCGCATCACCAAGCCAAGCAGGACGCGCCGGCTCAGCATGACCATGGCGGCAAGAGAACAGTCGGCCCCTGCTGTGCGATGATGTGCGTCAGCGCGTTGCCGGCCGATTTGCCGGTCGTCGCGACGCCGGTCCAGCCAATGTCCACCTGTGCGGCCGAGATCGTGGCCAGCCTGCACAGCGCGGCGCCGCCCCTGCACTACCGTCCTCCCATCGCCTGATCTGACACGACGATTTCGGGCCGTTGCGCGCTTTTGCGCGCGCGGACCTGTGGTCTTTCAGATCAGGGATGAATCATGCTTACGCTTTCCGGGGCGAAGTTCGCCGCCGCATCCGCGGTGGGTGGACGACTCTTTCGATTCTATTGGCCGTTGCTGGCCGCACTTGCGCTGGCGCTGTCCGGCTGCATGTCGGCAACGACGCAAGTCGCCGGCGCCGATCCCGCCAATCCCTCGGCGAAGGTCGCGCCCGTCGGCTATCGGTCGACCGTTGCGCCCTACACCAGCCTGCGGCCTGCAGCGCCGGCGCCGTGGCGCGATCGCAACGACGCCGTCGCGCCGCGGCCGAAGCAAGACCGGTAGGAGCGCGCCATGACCCATCAATTCGCGCCAAGCCTGCTCGTTCTCGCCGCGCTCGGCCTTGTCGCACCCGGACTTGCCGGCTGCGCCGCGTTCTCGCCCGACAGCGGCATGAGCGCGGTCTCCGAGCTGACGAGCCAGGCCATCAACAAGGATGTCGCCTTCGTTCGCACGCCCGAGGGAGCGGGCGCGGTTGACGCGCGCGTTCGCCAGTTATTGTCGCGGGCGCTGAGCGTGGAGGCCGCCGTTCAGATCGCACTGCTCAACAACAAGGGATTGCAAGCCGCCTATAACGAGCTGGCGCTGGCCGAGACCGATCTGGTCGAGCAGAGCCTGCCGCCCAATCCCGTGTTCTCGATCTCGCGGATCTCGGGCAGCGGCGCCAGCGAGATCGAGCGCCAGGTGGTCGGCGACATTCTTGCGCTCGCCACCCTGCCGTTCCGCTCCGACATTGCCCGCGACCGATTCCGCCAGGCGCAGCTGCGCGCGGCGCTGGCGACCTTGCGGCTCGCCGCCGACGTCCGCGGCACCTACGTGCGCGCTGTCGCCGGCAACGAGATGGTGGCGCTGCTGACGGATGCGAAGGCGACGGCGGAATCGACCGCACAGCTTGCGGTCAAGCTCGGCGAGACCGGCTCGCTCAACAAGCTCGGCCAGGCCCGCGAGCAGGTGTTCTATGCCGAGACCACCGCCGACCTCGCCACCGCGCGCCAGGCGGCGACGAGCGCGCGCGAAAGGCTCGCGCGGCTGATGGGATTGTGGGACGGCGGCCTCGACTTCCGTCTGCCCAATCAATTGCCGCCGCTGCCGCGCCGGCCGCAGGCACTGCCCTCGATCGAGGCCGATGCGGTAGCCCATCGCATCGATCTGCAGATCGCCCGGCTGGAGCTGACGGCGCTGGCGAAGTCGCTGAACCTCACCGAGGCGACCCGCTTCGTGACGCTGCTCGATCTCGCCGGCATCTCCCGCCGCACCCGGGATCCCGAAGGCGCGCCGTTCCGCGAACGCGGCTTCGACGTCCAGTTCCAGATCCCGATCTTCGACGGCGGCGAGGTGCGGATGCGACAGGCGGCAGAGATCTACAATCTCGCCTTCAACCGCCTGACCGAGCGCGCCGTGAACGTTCGCTCGGAGGCGCGCGATGCGTATCGGACTTACCGATCCACTTACGACATCGCCAGCCACTACCAGCGCGAGATCATCCCCTTGCGCAAGATCATCACCGAGGAGATGCAGCTCCGCTTCTCCAGCATGCAGGTCGACATCTTTGCGCTGCTCACCGAAGCACGACAGCGTCTGGCCTCGCTGCGCGGCGCGATCGATGCCCGGCAACGATTCTTCCTCGCCCAATCCGACCTGCAGACCGCCGTCAATGGCGGCGGCGCGCCTGCTGCGGGCGGCGACACTTCAACCACCATCGTCGCGGCAGCGCCTGCCGACGGCGGCCACTGAGATGGAGGCCGGCATGTTTTCCCGCAGAGGATTCTTGGGCACCGCCGCGCTCGTCGGCGCATCCGCGGTGCAAGGCCGCGTGCAGGCGGCATCGATCCCGGAAGCTGCGCACATGGACAAAGTGGTGATGCAGCCGCCGCTGCATCCCGTCAGCGGACCGGACTATCGCCCCGTCGTGACGCTGAACGGCTGGTCGCTGCCGTTTCGCATGAACGGCGACTGGAAGGAATTCCATCTCGTCGCCGAGCCCGTGGTGCGCGAATTCGCCGAGGGCATGAAGGTGAATCTGTGGGGCTACAACGGCCAGTCGCCGGGCCCGACGATCGAGGCGGTCGAGGGCGACAAGGTCCGGATCTTCGTCACCAACAGACTGCCCGAATACACCACCGTGCACTGGCACGGCATGATCATTCCGAGCGGCATGGACGGTGTCGGCGGGCTGACCCAGCCGCACATCCAGCCGGGAAAGACCTTCGTCTACGAATTCGAGATGAGGAAGAGCGGGACCTTCATGTACCACCCGCATTCCGACGAGATGGTGCAGATGGCGATGGGCATGATGGGGATGGTCGTCGTGCATCCGCGCGATCCGAACTTCCGACCCGTCGACCGCGACTTCGTGTTCGTGATGAGCACCTATCGCGTCGATCCCGGCACCTATCTGCCGCTGGTCAACGAGATGACCGACTTCAACATGTGGACCTGGAATGCGCGGGTGTTTCCCGGCATCGACCCGCTGCCGGTGCGGCTCGGCGACAAGGCGCGCGTGCGCATCGGCAATCTCAGCATGACCAACCATCCGATCCATCTGCACGGCCACGCCTTCGCGGTGACCTGCACCGACGGCGGCTGGGTTCCGGAGAGCGCGCAATATCCGGAGACGACGACGGACGTGCCGGTTGGCGCCGTTCGCGTGTTCGACGTGCTCGCCGACAATCCCGGCGATTGGGCGTTCCATTGCCACAAGTCGCATCACACCATGAATGCGATGGGGCACGAGGTGCGCAATCTGATTGGCGTGTCGCGCAAGGACCTCGCCAAGGCCGTCGGCAAGCTCGCGCCCGACAGCATGGCGATGGGCTCGACCGGCATGGCGATGGGCAACATGGAGATGCCCGCGCCCGACAACACGCTGCCGATGATGACCGGCACTGGACAGTTCGGCCCGATCGAGATGGGCGGCATGTTCACCGTGATGAAGATCCGCGAGGACCTTGCGCGCGACGATTATCGCGATCCCGGACCGTACAAGTTTCCGCAAGGCACCGTCGCCTACGAGGTCTCAGCGCCGTCCGCAGAGCCAGCACGGCAGCAGGGCAAGCCGACGCACAAGATGAAGATGTGAGCGTTCGATGAACCACCAACTGGAGATGACGATGAAGACGATCAAACTTGGCCTCGCGCTGGCGGCGCTTTTGACCGCGCCGGTCCTTGCTCACGACAAGCACGGGCATGGGACCTTTTCGGCCGGCGAGCCCGGCGATCCCAACAAGCCCGCGCGCACCATCGAGATCCTGCTGAACGAGATGGACTACGCGCCTGCCAAAATCGAGGTCAAGCGCGGCGAACAGGTCCGCTTCGTGCTGCGCAATGTCGGCAAGGAGGACCACGAATTCCTGCTCGCCACCACCAAGGAGAATCTCGCGCATGCCGTCGAGATGAAAAAGCATCCGCACATGGAGCACGACGATCCCAACGGCGTCAGACTCGCACCGAACAAGACGGCCGAGATCCTCTGGAAGTTCAGCAAGCCCGGCACGTTCGAATATTCGTGCCTCATTCCCGACCACCGCGACTACGGCATGGTCGGCCACGTCACCGTCAAGTAACGCGAAGGGAGTCTGCCATGAACCGCATCATTCGTATTGCCGCAGCGCTGACGCTGACTGTCGGCCTTACCACTGCCGCCCTCGCGGCTGGGGCCGCCTCGATCAGCGGCGAGGTCAAAAAGATCGACGAGGGCGCCGGCAAGATCACGCTCAAGCACGGGCCGGCGAAGAGCCTCGGCATGGAGGACCCCATGACCATGGTCTACCGCGTCAAGGACCCCGCGATGCTCAAGCAGGTGAAGGTCGGCGACAAGGTCACCTTCGAGGCCGAGGAGGCGGCCTCGGGGTATACGGTGACCAAGATGGACAAGGCGAAGTAGAGCCTTCGACTCGACTGTCACTCCGGGGCGCGCCGCTTGGCGCGAACCCGGAATCTCGAGATTCCGGGTTCGATGCTTCGCATCGCCCCGGAATGACGGCCTTGGGGCCCCGAAACACCCCCTCCCCGCCCCTCTTCCCGCCCCCGCGTTAACCCTTTGCTAACCATACACCGGGCAAAAATTGCCGGGTGAAGTCGAGTGTCGTCAGCCGCGTAGAACGGGAGCTCCCGTGGACGCCAGTGCGGTGCCTCACTTTCGGAACGGCGGCCCTTCGGCCGCCGCGCAGACGTTTGGGGCGCGCGGACGGCAGTCGCGCGGGGAGGCAGCTACCATGGTCGACGTCACCGCGGGACAGGGCGTAGGCACCGCAAGGCCCTCGATCCCCTCCCTCAACGAGATCGTCAACGTCCTCAAGCGCGGCGACATCGCGCTGGCGCTCGGCATCCTCACCATCCTGGTGGTGCTGATCCTGCCGCTGCCCGCGATCGTGCTGGACCTGTTCCTGGCGATCTCGATCACGCTGTCGATCCTGATCCTGATGACCTCGCTGTTCATCCAGACACCGCTGGAATTCTCGGCCTTCCCGACCATCCTGCTGATCTCGACCATGCTGCGCCTGTCGCTCAACATGGCTTCGACCCGGCTGATCCTGTCGCACGGGCACGAGGGCACGGCTGCCGCCGGTCACGTCATCGAGGCCTTCGGCAGCTTCGTGATGGGCGGCAATTTCGTCATCGGCATCATCGTCTTCGCCATCCTGATCATCGTCAATTTCGTCGTCATCACCAAGGGTTCGGGCCGTATCGCCGAAGTCGCCGCCCGCTTCCACCTCGACGCCATGCCCGGCAAGCAGATGGCGATCGACGCCGACCTCGGCGCCGGCCTGATCGACGAAAAGGTCGCCAAGCACCGCCGCAAGGAGCTGGAGGACGAGAGCGGCTTCTTCGGCGCCATGGACGGTGCCTCCAAATTCGTCCGCGGCGACGCCATCGCCGGCCTCTTGATCGTCTTCATCAACGTCGTCGGCGGCATGATCATCGGCGTGGCGCAGCAGGGCATGTCCTTTGCCGACGCCGGGCGCAGCTACACGCTGCTGACCGTCGGTGACGGCCTCGTCACCCAGGTGCCGGCGCTGATCGTCTCGACCGCCGCCGGCCTGCTCGTCTCTAAGGCCGGCGTCTCCGGCGCCGCCGACAAGGCGCTGATGAAGCAGTTCTCCGGCTATCCGCAGGCGCTCGCGATGTCCTCGGCGGTCATGCTGGTGCTGGCGGCCCTGCCGGGCATTCCGACCATCCCCTTCCTGGCGCTCGGCGCCGGCGCCGGCGCGCTGGCCTGGCACGCCCGCAACCACAAGCGCACCGCCGTCAAGGCCGAGGAAGCCGCCATGGCCGCGCCGGTCGCCGGCCAGCCCGGTGCACCGGGCGCTGCGGCCGCCGAAGAGCCGATCTCGGCGGCGCTCAAGATCGACGATCTCAAGATCGAGCTCGGCTATGCGCTGCTGCCGCTGGTCAACGGCCCCGATGGCACCGACCGCCTCACCGAGCAGATCAAGGCGCTGCGCCGTTCGCTCGCGATCGAGATGGGTTTTGTGATGCCGGCGGTGCGCATCCTCGACAACGTCCAGCTCGAGGCCAACACCTACATCATCAAGATCAAGGAGGTCGACGCCGGCACCGGCAAGATCTGGCCGAACCAGTTCATGGTCATGGACCCCGGCGGCAGCCAGGTGCAGGTGCCCGGCATCCACACCACCGAGCCGACCTTCGGCCTGCCCGCGACCTGGGTCGACGCCAGCCTCAAGGAGGAGGCCTCACTCAAGGGCTACACCGTCGTCGACGCCGCGACCGTGCTCTCGACCCACCTCACCGAGTTGCTCAAGGCCAACATGTCGGACCTGCTCTCCTATGGCGAGGTGCAGAAGCTGCTCAAGGAGCTGCCGAAGGAGCAGAGCGAGCTGGTCAAGGACATCGTGCCGGGACAGGTCACGGTCTCCGGCATCCAGCGCGTGCTGCAGCTCCTGCTCGCCGAGCGCATCTCGATCCGCGATCTCTCCACCATCCTCGAAGGCATCGCCGATTCGCTCGCCTTCTCGCGCAATCCCGCCACCATGGTCGAGCATGTCCGGGCCCGCCTGGCGCGACAGATCTGCGCGCAGAACACCTCCTATGCCGGCTATCTGCCGCTGATCGCGCTGTCGGCGCGGTGGGAGCAGGCCTTTGCCGAATCCATCATCGGCCAGGGCGAGGAGCGCAGCCTTGCGATGCAGCCCTCGAAATTGTCGGAGTTCATGACCGGCGTGCGCGAGGCATTCGAGCGCGCCGCCCGCGAAGGCGAGGCGCCGGTGCTGGTCACCTCTGCGGCAATTCGTCCCTTCGTCCGCTCCCTGGTGGAACGGTTCCGGGCCCAGACGACGGTGCTGTCGCAGGCCGAGATCCACCCCAGGGCGAGGTTGAAAACGGTCGGAAGCATCTGATTTGCCTTAAGAAGCCGTGTGTTTTTCGGCCACAGGCAAATGGTTTTTGAGTTCCTGGCGCCTTGTGGACCAACCCTCGACAAGGCGCCTGAGAAACACATTACAGCTTTGAAATAATTACCAAAACGCACGATCAAGGATCGCTTTTGATCGCGATCTTTCACGTCCTGTCACGCTCTTGTGATGGCCTCTTGGGAACGAATCCCCCCAATACTAGGTTGTTGGGCACCGGAAGCATGAACCTGCCTGAAACGGCCGGCGACTACTTCGGGTAGATGGCGGCAGGAGGCTTCCATGAACCACTCGATCTACAGCGCAGATCGCGCGACCCATTTGAAAGTCGTGGTCGTCGCCCTCGTCGCAGGGATCGCGGTGGCGGGCCTCGGCATCACGGCACGCACGGGTTCGGATCATGGTCTGACCCAGAGCGCCCGCGTCATCAAGGCCGACAAGCCGGTTGTTATCACCAGCGCGAATGCGTCCCTCGTTCGCTAAGGAGATCTGACGAGTTTTGTGAATTCACGCGGCTCTTTACCAGCCCCCCAAAGTCGCCACGTGGATATGTAGACGACCCCAACCCCAAGTCGACTACAGAAAGCGCCCGCCCCCCACGGGCGCTTTCTCATGTCTGGGGTAGGGATTGATAGAGGGCGAGAAGCAGCGGCATCCCCTGCTCATGTCCCGGACGCAGCGCGCGAGCGCAGCGAAGCAATCCAGAGTCTTTCCGCGGAGACAATGTCGATCCCGTTATCCTGAGGTGCGAGGCATGCGATGCAAACGCATCGCATGCGGAGCCTCGAAGGATGAACGGCCGAGATGCAGACGGGCTGTCGCCCTTCGAGGCCTCCGCTTCGCTCCGGCGCCTCAGGGTGACGATCTTAGATGTTGCTTGCGGCAGCATTCCTTATTCGCTTTCGACGTGGAGACACAGCTTCGCATCCTCGCGGCGCATTTCGCCCGAGCTTTGCTTCATCGCTTCACCCTCGTTTGAAAGAGGGCGCAGGGAAGACCGGGAGCCGGCTGGCACCCGCGGTCCACTGTGCGAAACCTGCGTGACAAGAAGTTGCACAGCGGCATACAGGTGTAGCCAGGACATCCCGGCCCTCCCTGCGCAGTGGCTTTACGGCTTATGTCGTGCTCTCCCCGGGGAGCGTTGCACTATTGCCCCCGTCGCCTTGCGGATGGCTGACGGATGCGTCCGGTTGGACGACACCCATCACCACAAGACTTGGCGCACAGACCCCGGGCGCCAGGACGACACGATTTTGCCGTACGCGGATCACACCGGTCGTGTGCGCGACGGCCTTGCTCACAGTTGCCCGCCCTGCAAAACCCTTCGCGCCGATGTCACCTGCGTCCACCGCCGCCCGGCCCGCGTTCGTGACGATCGCGATACGCCCCTCTTCCTTGGGCCGGGTTGAGGCGACACATACGTCATTTCCGAATTTCGGTAAAGTGGAATATTTTTGGCGCAGCGCGTTGACCCAGGGCTCGCGTGTTTTGCCCGTCGACCAACGCAAGGGCTTGTAGGGGGAGGAGCGCGAGACTACCGCGCCCCATAGCTCGGCGGCGGTGCCTGCACCGTCGGCGCTGCCGCGGCGAACAGCTCATCCTTGCTGCCGGTCAGCGGCGGATAGATGCGCTTGCGGTTGATGATGTTCTTGGTCGTCTTCGCGGCCGCACCGGTGGCGCGGACCTCGCGGTCCCACCCCTCGGTATAGAGCGCGCCCCAGCCGCCGAGATCGAGCACGGTCACGTACCAGTCGATCCGCAGCGGCAGCAGCGGCAAGCCGGCGAGATCGGCGACCACATTGTGGCCGGCGAAGCGGCCCATGGGGCGCGCGAACTGGCAGGACATCACGGTCGGATGGAGCCCGTCGACCACGCTCGAGGCGACGTCGCCGGCCGCGAACACGCCGCCGACATCCGCAACCCGCATGAAGGGATCGACCAGCAGACGTCCGAGCCGGTCGCGCGCGTCCGGAAAGCACGCCGCCAGGGGGCTCGCACGCATGCCGGCACACCAGATCACCGTCTGCGCCGGAATGAACTCGCCGGAGCTCAAGCGAATGCCGGCCGCCTCGACCGAGACGACGCGCACGCCGAGGCGCATCTCGACGTCGAGCGCGGCCAACGCCGTCTCGATGACGGGACGCGCCGGCGTGCCGATGGTGGCGCCGACCGCGGCGTTAGGATCGACCAGGATGATGCGGCGGCTGCCGGTGATGCCCGCACGCGCCAGCCTGTCGGGCATCTCGGCCGCGACCTCGATGCCGGTAAAGCCCGCGCCGATCACCACCACCGTCGACCGCCCCGGCGACGGCGCGCTGCGGCCGAGCGAGACGAGATGATCCTCGAGGTGAAGCGCCGCGGTATAGGTATCGACATCGAAGGCGTGCTCGGCAAGGCCTGGAATGTCGGGACGCATCACCTCACTGCCGAGCGCCAGCACCAGGCGGTCATAGACCAGCGTCTGCTCGCCGCTGCTCGTGACCAGCGAAATTTCGTGCCGGACCGGATCGATGGCTTCGACCTCGCCGATCTCGTGACTGACACCGACGGGATCGAGCAGCTGCGGCAACGGGATCGCGACCTCGCTGAGATCGACCTCGTAATTGCGCACACGGATGTTGTGATAGGGATTGCGATCGATCAGGCAGATCTCGATGTCGCTGACAGCGCCGATCTCGTCGCGCTTGCGTGCGGCACCGATGGCCGCCCACAGGCCTGCAAATCCGGCGCCGAGCACGACGATACGCGCCATGTCCGTTGACTGCACTTTCCCAATGGAACGACAAGGGAACGACAAGGGAACGACAAGCGATCGAGCGGTCTACCCGCACAGGTAGATATAGCTCATCGCCGCGAATGGGCCAACTGTGATCCGCAGAACGAAACCGGGGCGCGCCTCACGCCTCGCGCAATTCCGACGGTGTCGCGCCAAAGCGCTTGCGGAACGCACGGTTGAAATATGACAGATCGGAAAAGCCCGAGGAGTGCGCGATGTCGCTGATCTTGCGCGCCCTGGCGCGGGGATCGCCGAGCAGCTTGCGCGCCTGCAGCAGGCGCTGCTCCAGCACGAATTCGGTGAAGGTCGTGCCGGCCTGCTCGAACAGGCGTTGCGCCTGGCGTGGGCTTAAGCCCGAGCGCGTCGCGATCTCGGACAGGCAGAGATCGTTGCGGCCGAGCGCGGCCATCACATCGGCGCGCATGAGGTCGAGGCGCGCCGCCGCATGGCCACGGCCACGCGCAAGACTTGCATGCTCGGCATCGGTGCCGAGCAGGAGGCCGACCAGATCGACCATATGCTGCGCGGTCAGGCGCTGGCCCACCGCGTCGAGATGCGGCGCGTGATTGGCGGCGAGCGCGTGGTAGCGGAAGATGGTCTCGGCGACTGCGCCGTCGCTGAGCACTTGCGACAGCTTGTCCTCGGCACGCGGATTGATGTCGAGCAGCGCGCGGCGCGGCATGCGGATGGTGGTGAAGCGGTTTTCATCGGTGTGACCGACGGTGCCGGTGATGCTCATGTCGACGAGCACCATCTGCGCGGGCGCAAGCTCCACGGTGTGGCCGTTCTGCCCGACACGGACGAGGCCGGCATGTGCGGCGATCAGCACGAGGTCGTCGCTGCCGTCGGCAAGGTGGCTCTGGGTGCGGGAATATTGCGCGGAGTCGCCTTCCGGAATGGCGAGCGCGATGTTGTCGACCACGCTGATCTGGAGCCGGCAATCGATGCTGTCGCCATGGCTCGGCCCGATATCGAGGCCGCAGGCACCGAAGGCCCGCTCGCGCCAATGCTCGAACGCAGGGCCGTGCGGCAGTCCGGTGTATTGGTGAACGAAGATGCCGGGCGTTTTCGCTGCATCCATTTGTTTTCTAGCCCCTCTTTCGGCTCCGCGATCGGCGGCGCCGACTGCAATTTCCGGGAATTTGACGCCACGAATTGCGGCAAGGTTCAAATCGGGGGCGGATTCAAGGCGACTTGTCGGGATGCGACGGCAGGATGGACCGTGGCGACAAACGCGGCTTCGTAGCCCGGATGGAGCGAAGCGCAATCCTGGGTTGTCGCCTGATGGCGCGGTGGTCCCGGATTGCGCTGCATCCGGGCTACGGGACCTACTTCTTCGCCGGGGCGGGCGCCTGCGGCTGGGACGGCGGTACGGTCTCGATCAGCTTGCCGGAAAAGATGGGGGCCGAGGTCGGCTGGCCGTTGGGCGAGCCGCCGGCCTGCTCGACCGTGACCGCGTAGGTGGCGCCGTTGACGACTTCGGAATCATAGGAGGCGAGCAGCGGACGCGCGGTGAATTCGCCGGCGCCGATCACACCGAGCGAGCGCGGGCGCGGCAGCTTGTCGGAGATCAGCCAGAGCTCGAAGCTCTTGCCGGGCTCCGGCGTCGCGCCGACCTTGCGCACGGTAAAGTTCTTGGTCGCGCCGTCGATGGTGAGGATGAAGGCGGGGCCGCCGCCCTGGCCCTGCAGCAGCGCGACATATTGCGCGGCGGCGGTGAGCGGCGCGGCCGGCGTCTTCACTTCCACCGTCTGGATGCGCGGCGCGGGACGTAAAGCCCCCGGCAGCGCGTCGGGCAGGAAGATCTGAAGCGACAGCGTCACCAGCAGCGCGGCCGCGAGCGCGCCGACCGCGGATGCGATCGAGCGCCAGCGCTTCACGCGGCCCTCGAGGCGGATCACGTTGGTGTCGTCGGCGATCGGCACCTGCGGCGTCCGGACGACCTCGGGATCGGGCGCGTGCACCTGCGGCATGAACACCTGCGCGATGTCGGGTATCGCATCGGATCCGGAGCGCGTCGGCTCGGGCTGCTCTGCTTCGGGAGGCTGCGGCTCTGGTTGCGGCACCTGCTCCAGCGGCGCTTCCGGCGGCGCGGCTTCGACGGGCGGGACTGGCGGCGGTACGACGTCGGCCAGAACAGGCGGCTGCTGCGCAAGCACCGTGCGCGCGATCTCGGACCTGATGTTCTCCCACACGACCGGACGCGGCTCGACCGAGCCGACCATCTGGTTGAGGGCGCCGAGCCGATAGGCCCAGGCCTGCACGATGTCGGCGAACGCCGGGTCCACCGCCATCATGGTCTCGACCTGCGCGCGCTCATCGGCCTCGAGCGTACCGAGCGCATATTCCGCGGCGAGCGCGATATGGTCCTCCGAGTAGGCCATCACATGCAGTCCAGAACCACCCTCACCGTATAAACCTTCATAGTCCGAGGCACTCCCGGATATCCAACATGCTGCGCCGGAGCCACGTCTTCACCGTGTTGACGGGAGCTGCGAATTTCTCCGCCAATTGCTCGCGGCTCCAGCCGTTGTAATAGGCGAGAAGCACGAGCCGCTGACGGTCGGGCTCGAGCCGGCCGATGCATTCCAGCAGCCGCTTCAACTCCTCGGTCATCTCCCGGCGCGCCAGCGGATCGGGGCTGTCGGCCGCGACCTCCATCGCCTGCGGCTCCTCCTCGATCGAGACCTCCGACTTCTTGCGCACGATGTCGATCGCACGGTTGCGCGCGATCGAGGCCATCCACGTGATCGGCGACGACAGCGCGGGATTGAACTGGCCGGCACTGTTCCAGATCTTGACGTAGGTCTCCTGAATGACCTCCTCTGCGAGATCCTGTCGGCGCAAGATACGGAGCACGACACCATAGAGTTTCGCGCGCGTGGCGGCGTAGAGGCGCTCGAAAGCCGCCTGATCGCCCTTCGCCACCGCCTCGATCAACCCGACCAGCTCTGCTGGCGTCAGCATTCAGCCCCCCAACTCTTCCTCCCTCTCCCCCGCCTGCGGGGTCGGGACGAGCTACGCTCGCCCTGAGAGGGTCGGGGTGAGGGGGAGTCTCCGCAAGGGAGGTTGCAGACGGACCCGCGGAGAGTCCCCCTCACCCGGATCGCGCCGGACAATGCTACGCATCGCCGGGGCAATCCGACCTCTCCCCTCAAAGCGGGGCGAGGTAAACCATCCACCACCATAGCGCGTGGCCAAGCCGTCCACCAAGGGGTGCGGCGCCACACTGTGGATAGCACATGCGAAAACCCGGACCTTGCGGGTCCGGGTTTTACAAATTCTCGGCGGTTTGGCCGCTGGCTGTGTCTTTAGGCGACGGCGCCGATGCGGGCGCGCATCAGGCCGATGCTGTCGAGGTCGGCCTGCTCGCGGGCATTTTCCTCGGCGCGCTCGCGGGCCTGGTCGCGTTCGTCCAGGAGTTCGACCTTCTTGAGCTCCTCGAAGGCCTCGGCCAGCGCGGCCTTGGCTTCGTCGAGCTGGCCCTTGAGCTCGTCGGCCGAGCGGGTCAGGTTCTCGCGGCGCTGAATGGCGGCCTTGGCATAGGTCGGATAGGCGAAGTGCGAGGGATCGTTGATCCCGGCACGCTCCTGCTCGGTCGTGATCTCGCGTTCAAGATCGGTCGACATCCGCTGGAAGTCGGCGATCATGGTCTCGATCTGGGTGACCCGGCGGCGCTTCTCGTCGACCTGAAACTTCTTCAGGCGGATGAGGGTATCTCGTGACTTCATCGACTCATACTCCCCAGAAGTCCCCTCGCTGCACGTGGGACGTCACCGGTCTCCCCACAGGCCCGACTGGGGCCAAGACCGGCTCTGCTACTCTGTGGGATGGGATGATGACCTGACAAAGTTAGCGTTCCGTTTCCAAATTACCGAGGATATGCGCCAATTGGCGATAGCCGTCAGCCAGAGACGCATTTTCGTCCTTGCGCTGGCGCAGGAACGCCTCGAGCGGTTCGTGCAGGCGGATCGCCTCGTCGACCTCGGGGCTGGAGCCGGCCCGGTAGGCGCCGAGCCGGATCAATTCCTCCATGTCGGCATAGGTCGCCATCACCGCGCGCGCCTTCTGGATGGTCGGCCAGAACTGCGGATCGGCCGATTTCGGCATGGTGCGGGAGACGGATTTGAGGATGTTGATGGCGGGGTAGCGGCCGCGCTCGGCGATCGAGCGCTGCATCACGATGTGGCCGTCAAGGATGCCGCGGACGGCGTCCGCAATCGGCTCGTTATGGTCGTCGCCGTCGACCAGCACCGTGAAGATCGCGGTGATGGCGCCCTCTCCCAGGCCCGGTCCGGCGCGCTCCAGAAGTTTCGGCAGCTCGGTGAAGACGGTCGGGGTGTAGCCCTTGGCCGTCGGCGGCTCGCCGGCGGACAGGCCGATCTCGCGCTGGGCCATGGCAAAGCGCGTCACCGAATCCATCAGGCAGAGCACATCCTGGTTCTCGTCGCGAAAATATTCGGCGACCGCGAGCGTCAGATACGCCGCCTGGCGGCGCATCAGCGCCGGCTCGTCGGAGGTCGCAACCACGACGACGGAACGCGCGAGGCCCTCCTCGCCGAGGTCGTCCTGCAAGAATTCCTGAACCTCGCGGCCGCGTTCGCCGATCAGCCCGATGACGCTGACGGCGGCATCGACGTTGCGCGCGAGCATCGACAGCAGCACCGATTTGCCGACGCCGGACCCTGCGAAGATGCCCATGCGCTGGCCGCGGCAGCAGGTGAGGAAGGTGTTCATCGCGCGCACGCCGAGGTCGAGCGGGGCGCCGACACGCTTGCGCGAATGCGCCGGCGGCGGCGCATTGCGGAACGGCATCGGCGAGGCGCCTTGCGGCAGCGGTCCCTTGCCGTCGATCGGCTCGCCCAGCGCGTTGACGACGCGGCCGAGCCAGGCCGACGACGGCCGCACCAGATTGGCGGCATTGGCGATCACGGCCTTGCAGCCGCGGCGCACGCCGTCGAGGCCGGCGAACGGCATCACGACAGCATTGTTGCCGGAGAAGCCGATCACCTCGCAGGGAATCGAACGGTTGGCGCCGGTCTCGATCACCAGCCGCGCGCCGACCGACATCGCGTGGATGGGGCCGGCCACCTCGACCATCAGGCCGCGCACACCGACGACGCGGCCGTAAATATTGATGCCGTCGATATCGCCGATCTGTTCGGCAAGCGCCTTCATAAGAGAGCCTTCATCAGGAGCGCGCTTTCATATGAGGCTTCATAGAATGGCCGCCCGCTTTCGTGAGCCCCGGGCCTTCACGGGGAAAACCTTAAGTTTCGCCATATTTCTGAACGGCGCTTAACTTCGTGTTTACCCGCATCATTAATCATTGCGTCACTGTCTTTGTGACTGAGCGTGACTCCCCTTCAGAAGAAGGCTGAGTCGCGGGAGTCGGTTAGGCCCGTCTCTTAAAGTGGAACTTGAACAGAACCGGGTGACGAAAGCTGCTTCGTACACAAGACCTTAGGGCGATTCGACAAAAATTGCACCCGGGGGACTTGCGTTCCAGAATCAGGATTTGTTAACCATCTGTTGTCAGGATCCGAATCAGTTGTTCAAAGGCGTTTTGTTGAGTGCCGCGAATGCGGCCGACCTGACGCCCAGGAGCGGCGACTATGGGGAACTGGCATGCGCGTTTTGCTGATTGAAGATGACAGCGCCGTCGCGCAGTCGATCGAGCTGATGCTGAAGTCTGAGAGCTTCAACGTCTACACGACCGATTTGGGGGAAGAAGGCGTCGATCTCGGTAAATTATACGATTACGACATTATCCTTCTCGACCTCAACCTGCCCGACATGTCCGGCTACGACGTGCTCAAGCAGCTTCGGGTCTCCAAGATCAAGACCCCGATCCTGATCCTCTCCGGCCTCGCCGGCATCGAGGACAAGGTCAAGGGTCTCGGCGTCGGCGCCGACGACTACATGACCAAGCCCTTCCATAAAGACGAGCTGGTGGCCCGCATCCATGCGATCGTGCGCCGCTCCAAGGGTCACGCCCAGTCGGTCATCCAGACCGGCGACCTCGTCGTCAACCTCGACACCAAGACGGTGGAAGTCGGCGGCCAGCGCGTGCATCTGACCGGCAAGGAATATCAGATGCTGGAGCTGCTCTCGCTCCGCAAGGGCACGACCCTCACCAAGGAAATGTTCCTCAACCATCTCTATGGCGGCATGGACGAGCCCGAGCTGAAGATCATCGACGTCTTCATCTGCAAGCTCCGCAAGAAGCTGGCCAACGCTTCCGAGGGACGCAATTTCATCGAGACCGTCTGGGGCCGCGGCTACGTGCTGCGCGAGCCGCACGAGCACGAAGAGCGCATTCCCGCCTGATCTTCTGGGTTTACGTCGCAAGCCCTCCCGGGCTTGCTCCTCCCAGCCTGGACCCCGCCGCAAATGGCGGGGTTTTGTTTTTTGGGGATGCCAAGGCGGTTCAAAGGCGGCTTCATCGCCCTCCCGCCATTGAACCGCTATCCTCCTCCCATCGACGAATGGTCGCTGCACGATGGGGGAACGATGATCCTGCAATCACTGGCCGGCCTGCCCGCCTTCCTGGTCTATTTCTGCACCGGGCTGATCGCGATCGTGGCGTATCTGTTCGTCTATACCCGCATCACCGCGCATAACGAGTTCCAGCTGATCCGCGACAACGAGCCGGCGGCGGCGATCGCGCTCGGCCTCAGCCTGCTCGGCTTCGTGGCGCCGCTGGTCAGCGCCATCGCACATTCGGCCAACGTGCTGGACTGCCTGATCTGGGCGATGATCGCACTGATCGTGCAGGTCATCGTGTTCTTTCTCGTGCGCGTGCCGGTGCCGAACCTGTCGGCGCGGATCGCGGCCGGCGAGCTGGCGCCGGCCATCTGGCTCGGGCTGTCCTCACTCGCGGCGGGACTGCTCAACGCCGCCAGCATGATCTATTGAGATGGCCGACAAACCTTCCAACAAGCAGTTCGGCAAGCGCCGGCCACGCCTGCCACAGCCATTGCCGTTGCCGGCCAAAGAGCCGGTGAAGCGCTCCGGCCATGTCGCGCTGCTGGTGATGGGCACGCTCGCGGTCGGCACCACCGCGTACACGATGATGCCGCGGCAGAATTGCGAGCCCCCTCCGCCCGGAACGGACCCGGCGGTGCAGACAAGCACCAATTGCAGCAGCAGAAGCAGCTCCTCGAGCAGCGGCAGTTCGCGCTGGTCGTCACGGTCGAGCTTCTTCAGCAGCGATTCCTCGAGCCACTCCTCATCGGGCACGTCGTCCGATTCCGGCCACAGCAGCGTCAGCCGCGGCGGCTTCGGCTCGTTCGGCCATGGCTTCTCGGGTGGAGGCTAACAATGCAGCGCATCACGTGCCTGGAGCGCGACGATTGGCGAGAGACCGCGGCGCAATGCGGCTTCGTCTTCCACACCATCGACGGCGAACGCTATTGGGACGAGCGCGCCTATTACGGCTTCACGCTCGACGAGATCGAGCGCGGCATCGAGACGCCGACCGCCGAGATCGAGGCGATGTGCCTGGAGCTTGCCGGCCGCGTCATCGGCGAGGAGCGATACCTGCGGCGCTTGCAGATTCCGGAAGCGTTCTGGAATTTGATCGCAGAGAGCTGGCAGCGCGACGACCGCAGCCTCTATGGCCGGCTCGATTTGAAGTTCGACGGCAAGTCGCCGGCAAAACTGCTCGAATACAACGCGGATACGCCGACCTCGATCTTCGAGGCCGCGGTGTTTCAATGGACCTGGCTCGAGCAGGCGATCGAGCGCCGTATCGTCCCTGTTCGCGCCGATCAGTTCAACTCCATCCATGAGCGACTGATCGCGGCGTGGAAGGAGATCGCCGCGGGCCGTCACGTCCATCTCACCGGCACCACCGACAACTCGGAAGACGCCGGCACGCTCGCTTATCTCGAAGACACCGCGCGCCAGGCCGGCCTCTCGACCAGGCTGCTCGACATCGAAGAGGTCGGCTGGCGCGATGAGCCTGGCGGCTTCGTCGATCTCGACGAGGCCGACATCGCACTCGCCTTCAAGCTCTATCCCTGGGAATGGATGTTCCACGATTCCTTCGGCGCAAAGCTGAAGGACGCAGCCACGCGCTGGATCGAGCCGCCGTGGAAGGCGGTGCTCTCCAACAAGGGCATCTTGCCGCTGCTCTGGGAGATGTTTCCGAACCATCCCCATCTGCTGCCAGCGTTCTTCGAGGATGACGCGCGGGCAGCGGAGCTCGGAACATCCTACGTACGCAAGCCGCTGTTGTCGCGCGAAGGCGCCAACGTCACGATCGTGTCCGGCGGCGTATCGCTCGACGAGCAGGAAGGTCCCTACGGCGCCGAAGGTTTTGTGCGCCAGGCGCTCTCGCCGCTGCCGAATTTCTCAGGCTTTTATCCGGTGATCGGAAGCTGGTTGGTGAATCACGAGCCGTGCGGCCTGTCGATCCGCGAGGACGAGAGCCCGATCACCGGCAACCGCTCGCGATTTCTGCCGCATGCGATTTTGTGAGTGCAATGGCGCATGAGACGTATCTCTCGGCGCAATTGAAAGTATCGTAGGGTGGGCAAAGCGAAGCGTGCCCACCATTTCTGTTGCAGTGTTGGATCGATGGTGGGCACGGCGCAAGTGCGCCTTTGCCCACCCTACAATTCCGGACTCGCGGAAGGATCACCGCGCCGCGGCAACCTTCAACGACGGCGGCATCAATCCGCCCATGGGTCGGCCGGAGCGTGCGGGGTTGAGCTGGTAGAGACCGCGGCGCTCGGCGATGGGACGGAACGCATCGGTGATGCCGACGACCGATTCCGCAGCGCCCAGCAACAGCGTGCCGTCGGCCTCCAGGCCCTTCGCCATCCGCTCGAAGATCACCGCCTTGGTGTCCTGGTCGAAATAGATCAGCACGTTGCGGCAGAAGATCACGTCGAAGGTGCCGAGATGGGAGAAGTCCTGCAGCAGATTGAGCTGGCGGAACTGCACCATGGCGCGAATGTCGGCATGGAGCTGCCAGGTCTCGCCGGATTGCGTGAAGTACTTCATCAGGTGCTGGATCGGCAGGCCGCGCTGCACCTCGAACTGGCTGTAGATGCCGGCCTTGGATTTCTCCAGCACCTCCTGCGACAGATCGGTGGCGACGATCTCGATGCGCCAGCCGGCCAATGCTGCGCCCATCTCCTTCACGCACATCGCGATCGAATAGGGCTCCTGCCCCGTCGACGACGCCGCCGACCAGATGCGCAAGCTCTTGCGCGCCGCCCGCGCCTTGATCAGGCCCGGCAGGATGGTGTCGCGTAAATGATCGAACGGGATCTTGTCGCGGTAGAAGAAGGTCTCGTTGGTGGTCATCGCTTCGACCACGTCGGTCGCAAGCCGGCCATCGCCGTTCCTGATCTTCAGCACCAGATCGGGAATGCCTGATAGACTCGCCTTGCGCGCCAGCGGCAAGAGCCGGCTCTCGACCAGATATTGCTTGTCGGGCGACAGATCGAGGCCGGAGCGCTCTTTCAGGAACTTGCGCACATAATCGTAGTCAACCGGCGTCACGCGCGATCTCCCGCGAACAGGCGGTTGACCTTGGCGCCGATCTGGTTGAGCGGCAGGATCGCCGCGCAGATGCCGGCATTGGCCGCCGCGCCCGGCATGCCCCAGACCACGCTGGAGGCTTCGTCCTGCGCGATGACGCTGCCGCCGGCGGCAACGATGTCCTTGCCGCCGCGCATGCCGTCCGAGCCCATCCCGGTCAGGATCACGGAGAGGATGCTGCCGTGCCAGATGTCGATGGCGGAGGTGAAGAGCGGATCGACCGCGGGCTTGCAGAAATTGACGGCGGGGCCGTCGTCGAGCGCGATCACGGTGTCCGCACCGCTGCGCGCCACGCGCATGTGCTTGCCGCCGGGCGCGAGATAAATCCGTCCCGGCTTCACCGGCTCGCCGTCGACCGCCTCGGCGGCCGGCTTACGGCTCGAACGCGCCAAATGCTCGGCAAGGATGGTGGTGAAGGTCGGCGGCATGTGCTGGGTGATCAGCACCGGGAAGCGGTCGATCACCGGGCCGAGCTCGGTGACGAGCGCCATCAGCGCCTGCGGACCGCCGGTCGAGGAGCCGATCAGCAGCACCTTGGGGGTCTGAATGGAGAACGGGCGCATGGTGAGCGCCCCGGATGACGCAGCAGGCACCGCCGGAGCGGGCACTGCGGGCCGCGCAACAGGACTACGCGGGGCCCGAGCCGGGCTCGCCGGCGCCAGCGGCGGGCTTGCCACCGCGGCCTTGCGACGCAGCCGCGCACCGAGATGGCGGATCTTCTGGATCAGGTCGTGATGAAAGATGTCGGCGGCCGACGCCTCGCGCGTCGATTCTGGCTTCGGAATGTAATCGGCGGCGCCGAGCGACAGCGCCTTGAAGCTGATCTCCGCGTTACGGCGGGTCAACGTCGAGGCCATGATGATGACGAGATCGCGCTTCTTCGCAAGCAGCTGCGGCAGCGCCGAGATGCCGTCGAGCTCGGGCATTTCGATGTCGAGCACGGCAACGTCAGGATTGATGCGTTCGATCTGGTTGACCGCTTCGAGCCCGGTGCGCAGCGAGGCAGCGACCTCCATGTCGTGCTCGGCGCCGATCCACCGCGAGATCAGACCGCGGATGACGACGGAGTCGTCGACGATCATCACCCGTAGCGGCCCCGCATCGCGCGAGCCGGTCGTGGCCGAATTACCTGCGAACGCAACACTCATTACTCACCAACTCAGACTGAAAGGGTACAGTTGAAAACATGCGCCGAAGAATCCCTTCGGACTCAGGCAGATCGCTCAGATGAGGCCGACTTCCTGGAATTTCGCCGTCACGATGTCCTTGTCGAACGGCTTCATGATGTATTCGTTGGCGCCGGCATGCAGCGCGCGCGCGATATGCGCGACGTCGTTCTCGGTGGTGCAGAACACCACCTTGGGCTGATCGCCGCCGGGCATGCGCCTGAGATGGCCGAGGAACTCGTAGCCGTCCATCACGGGCATGTTCCAGTCGAGAAGCACCGCATCGGGCAAGCCGCGCTTGCAGGCCTCCAGCGCCTTCTCACCGTCCTCGGCTTCGAGGATCTGGAAGTCGAGGCCCTCCAGGATCCGGCGCGCAACCTTGCGGATGACGCTGGAATCATCAACGACGAGACAAGTTCGCATGTGAACCTCTGCTTCCTCCCCCTTTGCGGGGGGCACTTCCAATTACTGGCACGTCGGCGGCGAGCCGCCGTATCAGGCCGCCATCATTTCCGGCGCGAGCTCGAGGACGCGATCGACGTCGAGGACGACCATGAGCTGGCCCTCGAGGCGGTGGACGCCGCCGGCGAGCTTGGCCATGCGGGGATCGAGGTTGACGGGATTTTCTTCCATGCCGGCTTCGGGCAGGCGCAGCACCTCGCCGATCTGGTCGATCAGGAGGCCATAGGATTCACCGCGGAGGTCGACGCCGACCGCCATCGGCACCTTGCCGTCCTCGGGCTGCGGCAGGCCGAGCCGGGCGCGCATGTCGACCACGGTGACGATGCGGCCGCGCAAGTTCAGCACGCCCGCGATCTCGCGCGAGGACAAGGGCACGCGGGTGACGCGTTCGGGCATGAACACGTCCTGGACGCGGGAGATCGGCAGCCCGAACAGCTGGCCGCCGATCATCGCGGTGACGTATTCGACCATGGCGCCTTCGCTGGACTGGGTCTTCTTGCTGGTCATAGGCGTATCTCCTGGTCCCGTCCCTTAGGCCGCCGCCCGGTTCAGCTCGGAGGCGCCGGCGGCGCCCGCGGTCTGCTCCTTCAGCGCCGCGATCAGACCGGGACGGTCGAACTTGGCGACATAGTCGTGGAAGCCGGCCTGGCGGCCGCGCTCGATCGCCGCCGGCGACACCAGCGCGGACAGGCCGATGATCGGCATCGAGCCGAGATTGTTGTCCGAGCGGATAACTTCCGCGAACTCGAACCCGTTCATGTCGGGCATCTCGATGTCGGTCAGGACCACATCGAAGCTCTGGGCCCGCAGCGCAGCCAG
>NZ_JACIHF010000010.1:0-293639 GCF_014198295.1 Bradyrhizobium sp. CIR18
GAGGGCGAACACTACAGACTTGGCTGGCAATTGCCGTGACCGCGCCCCTCTCTCCTCATGTCCTCAGCCTCCAAGACCGATAACGCAACAGGCCCCTCGTGGGAGAAGGAGGCTCGCCGCAAAGCGGCGAGACGGATGAGGGGTATCTATCGGCGCGGAAACTCGCGAGATCCCGAGGCGCGGAAACAACCCCTCATCCGGCGCTGCCATCCCTTCTCCCACAACAAGGGGAGAAGGGATGGCAGCGCCGATGACGCTAGAAGCCTACGTGAACAACGTCGGCTGCCGTGCGGCGCGCTCCTGCGCTTCGACGACCGCGACGGCCGTCATGTTGAGGATGCCGCGCGCCGTCACCGAGGGGGTGAGGATATGCGCCGGGCGCGCCGGGCCGACCAGGATCGGGCCGACGGGCAGCGCGTCCGCAAGCGACTTGATCATCTGATAGGCGACGTTGGCGGTGTCCAGCGTCGGCATGATCAGGATGTTGGCCTCGCCCTCGAGATTGGAGTGCGGCAGCACCATTTTTCGCGCCGCAGCCGAAAGTGCCGTGTCACCCTGCATCTCGCCGTCGGCCTCGATCTCCGGATGCTTATCCTTCAACAGCTGGGTCGCGCGGCGCATCTTGCGCGAGGAATCGGTGTCGTAGCTGCCGAAATCCGAGTGCGAGACGAAGGCGATCTTCGGCTTGATGTTGAAGCGCTGGACGTGGACCGCGGCGAGCGATGCGATCTCGGCGAGCTCCTCCGCGCTCGGATTGGGGCGAACCTGCGTGTCGGCGATGAAGAAGGCGCCCTTGCTGGTGATCAGCAGCGCCAGCGCCGCGTAGTCGCTGATGCCCGGGCAAAAACCGACGATCTCGCGGACATGGCGCAGATGGCTCATGTAGCGGCCCTCGACGCCGCAGAGCATGGCATCCGCCTCCCCGCGCGTCACCGCGAGCGCAGCGATCACCGTGTTGTTGGTGCGCACCACCGTGCGCGCCGCATCCGGCGTCACGCCGCGGCGACCGGCGACCTCGACATAGGACTGCACATAGGAGCGATAGCGCGGATCGTCCTCGGGATTGACCAGGTCGAAATCCTTGCCGGCGCGGATCGAAAGACCGAAGCGCTTGATGCGCGCCTCGACGACCGAAGGACGGCCGACCAGGATCGGCCGCGCCAAATTCTCCTCCAGCACCACCTGCGTGGCGCGCAGCACGCGCTCGTCCTCGCCTTCGGCATAGATCACGCGCACCGGCTGGGTCTTGGCCTTGGCGAACATCGGCTTCATGACGAGGCCGGAGCGGAAGGCGAAGCGCTCGAGCAGCGCGGTGTATTCGTCGAAATTGGTGATGGGCCGCGTCGCCACGCCCGACTCCATCGCCGCCTTCGCCACCGCCGGCGCGATGCGTAGAATCAACCGGGGATCAAAGGGACTCGGGATCAGCGAGCCCGGGCCGAACCCCTGCGTCTCGCCGGTGTCAAAACCCTGCGCGACCGCATCCGAGGGCGCCTCGCGCGCGAGCTGCGCGATGGCCTCGACGGCAGCGTGCTTCATCTCCTCGTTGATGGCGCTGGCGCCGACATCGAGCGCGCCGCGGAAGATGAACGGAAAGCACAGGACGTTGTTGACCTGGTTCGGATAGTCGGAGCGGCCGGTGCAGATCATGGCGTCAGGGCGCACCTTGCGCGCCTCCTCCGGCATGATCTCCGGGGTCGGGTTGGCGAGCGCCATGATCAGCGGCTTGTCGGCCATCGCCTTGGCCATCTCGGGCTTGAGCACGCCCGGCGCCGAGAGACCGATGAAGATGTCGGCGCCGCCGATGACGTCGCCGAGCGTGCGCTTGTCGGTCTTCTGCGCATAGACCGCCTTCCAGCGGTCCATCGTGGTGTTGCGGCCCTCATGCACGAGGCCGTCGATGTCGCAAACCCAGATGTTCTTGCGCTGTGCGCCCATCGACACCAGCAGATTCAGTGTCGCGATGGCCGCGGCCCCTGCGCCGGAGGCGACGATCTTGACGTCCGACAGCTTCTTGCCGTTCAGCCTGAGCCCGTTGGTGATGGCGGCGGCGACGATGATCGCGGTCCCGTGCTGGTCGTCATGGAAGACCGGGATCTTCATGCGCTCCTTGAGTTGCGCCTCGATCTCGAAGCACTCCGGTCCACGGATGTCTTCCAGATTGATGCCGCCGAAGGTCGGCTCGAGCGCCGCCACGGTCTCGACCACGCGGTCGATGGTGTCGGCGGCGATTTCGATGTCGAACACGTCGATGCCGGCGAATTTCTTGAACAGGACGGCCTTGCCCTCCATCACCGGCTTGGAGGCCAGCGGTCCGATATTGCCGAGGCCGAGCACGGCGGTGCCGTTGGAGACCACGGCGACCAGATTGGCGCGGGTGGTCAGCGTGGCGGCTTCCGCCGGGTTCTTGGCGATCTCGGTGCAGGCCGCGGCGACGCCCGGCGAATAGGCCAGCGCGAGATCACGCTGGTTGGCAAGCGGCTTGCTTGCCTGGATCTCGAGCTTCCCAGGGCGCGGCAGACGATGGTAGGCGAGCGCCGCCTGGTGGAGATCATCAGAATAGGACGACATGCGGTGTCTCGCCTCGCGTTACCGGCCTCAAAAATGCACGATCCGAAGCCGCGGTCCAAGCGGACCGTATTTCCGGGTCATGGAAACGGGATGAAGCACGCCGGGCGCCCCGGTGGCAACATCCGATTGCGCGCCCATCAACAGGGCGCGCGGTCAAATATTTGAAAACCATAGCTTTCCCTGGACCGCGCGGCGTTTCGCGAATATGGCAGGTTGCGCGGTGCAAAACGAGCAACTGGAGCTGGGAATGAAGCGAATCCTGATCGGCCTGATCGTGGCAGCCGTGCTCGGCGCGGGCGGATGGTTCGGCTTCAACCTCTATGTCCAGCATCGGATGACCAGCGAGGTCGAGGCGGCGTTCGAGCGGCTTCGCGCCGGCGGCAGCAAAGCCAGCCACGGCAAGATCGCCTTCGAGCGGTCGAGCCGGACGCTGACGATCGAGGACATTGCAATCGATCCCGGCAACCCGTTGCAGGGGCACGTCAAGATCGGCGCCTTCAAGAGCTCGGGCGTCCGCCAGATCGGCGAGACTCGCTTTGCCGCTGACGGCATCGACATCTCGGGTGTCGAGATTGCGTTGGATGAAGTCGGCCCCGGCAAGCTGAAAGTGGCCTACAAGATCCCGCAGGTGACGCTGCGCGACTATGCGGGCCCCCTGCGCGTTGAAAACGTGCCGGCATCGAGCTCCTTGAGCGACATGTACCGGTTCGTGCTCGACCAGTTCGCGAGCCTGACGGCAACGTCCGTGATGATCCCGTCCATCAACATCAGTTTCGACGCCGGCAGCAGCGGCGGCAGCGGTGAAGTGGTCTATTCGGGCCTCGCGCTCCAAAACCTCGGCCGCGGCAAAGTCGATGCAATGAAGATGGACCGCGCCACCTTCACGATCAACGTTACGCAGCCGGGCAAGGCGGACAAGCTGACTGGCGAGATCTCCGGCATGATCGTCAATGATTTCGACTCGACCCCGATCCTCGCCGCACTCGATCCGCAGACGAGCGGTGACGACAGCTACCGCCGGGTCTACCGACAAATCTCCGCCGGCCCTTCTGTACTCAAGTCCGCGCTGGGCCTGCGTATGGATATCGACGGCATCGCCATGGAAGACATCGACGTGCAGCCGTCGAAGCTCCATTTGTTCGAGATGTTTGCCATGCTGCCGCAGGATAAGTCGGCCTCGCCAACGCCGACGCAAACGCGCGAGCTGATGGAGAAGGTCGCCGGATTCTACGACGCTATTCGCATCGGCAAGGCCGAGATCGGCCAGACCTCGATTGGCACACCGCAGGGAACAGGGAAGATCAACGCGATCCGCTACCGGCAGGGCGAATTCGCGATCGAGGGCGTCGATGCACCTTCGCCGCAGGGTCAGTTCAAGATGGAGCGCTTCGCGCTCAAATCCTTCAGCATGCCGAACCTGATGCGCTGGGCTTCGGGTCTCACCAATCCCGGGCAACCGCCCTCGCCCGATCAGATGCTCGGACTGTTCCGCGTGCTCGAAGGCGCCGAGATCAAGGGCGTGGTTGCGCCGCATAACAACTCGCGGCAGCCGATCACCGTCGACACGATCAGCCTGAACTGGGGCCAGCTGGTGGGATCGATCCCGAGCAAGGCCAGTCTGGTCGTGAAGATGGTCACGCCGACCGATCCCGCCAATCCGGCGCTGCAGCCGCTGATCGTGGCAGGCGTGGACAAGCTCGCGATCGACCTCGATCTCGGCGCGGCCTGGACGGAAGCGTCAGGCGCATTCGCGCTGGCGCCGGCCACGCTCGATCTCGGCAACCTCGCCAAAGCGCAGGTAAGCGTGGCGCTCGCCAAGGTGCCGCGCGACCTCTTCACCACGACGGACCCGCTCGAGGCCATGGGCCAGTTGGCGCAGGTCGAGACCGGCGCAATCGAGCTGTCGTTGCGCGATCGCGGCGTTGTCGATCTTGTCGTGGCCCAGTTTGCGCGCGTGCAGAATGTCAGCCGTGATGCCGCGCGCAGCGCCCTCGTTGCGATGATCCGGGCGCAGGGCGAGAAGATCGCCGCCTCAAATCTCGATGCCAAGGCCGCGGTCGATGCGCTGGCCGGCTTCGTCGAGGCATCAGGCCAGACGCTGACCATCAAGCTGACGCCGCTCGGCAAGCTGCCGGTACTTCAGCTCATGGACGTCCTCGACAACGAGCCGATCATCGCGCTGGCGCAGTTCAGGATCGAGGCGTCGACGGGGTTGTAGGTGACGGCGGCGGTGCGCTGCCTCGCCCCGTTCTTACGGGGGAGAGGGTTGGGGTGAAGGGCCGCCTCCGCAATCACGGTGAGAGTTAGACTCGCTGAGAGTCCCCCTCACCCGCCTCGCATCTTCGATGCAAGGCGGCCTCTCCCCGCATGGGGGGAGAGGCAAAGCACACTCACTTCTGCGGCAGGTTCACCCGCACATGCAGCTCGCGAAGCTGCTTGGTCGTCGCTTCCGACGGGGCGCCCATCAGGAGGTCCATGGCCTGCTGGTTCATCGGGAACAGCGAGATCTCGCGCAGATTCGTGGTGCCACACAGCAGCATCACGATGCGGTCGACGCCGGCGGCCATGCCGCCGTGCGGCGGCGCGCCGTACTGGAACGCGCGGTACATGCCGCCGAAGCGGTCGACCACTTCCTGCTCGCCGTAGCCTGCGATCTCGAACGCCTTCACCATCGCTTCCGGCACGTGGTTGCGGATGCCGCCCGAGGCGATCTCGTAGCCGTTGCAGGTGATGTCGTACTGGAACGCCTTGATGGTCAGCGGATCCTGGCCCTTCAGCGCATCAAGGCCGCCCTGCGGCATCGAGAACGGGTTGTGCGAGAAGTCGACCTTCTTGTCGTCCTCGTTGTACTCGTACATCGGGAAGTCGACGATCCAGGCGAGCTCGAACCGCTCCTTATCGGTGAGGTTCAATTCCTCGCCGACCTTGTTGCGGGCGAGCCCTGAGAACTTCCAGAACTTGTCGGGATCGCCGGCGACGAAGAAGGCGGCATCGCCTTCCTTGGTGCCGATCTGCGCGCGGATCGCAGCGGTGCGCTCGGGACCGATATTGTTCGCAAGGGGACCTGCACCCTCGCCGCCCTCGCGCCACATGATGTAGCCGAGGCCGGGCTGGCCTTCGCCCTGCGCCCACGAATTCATGCGATCGCAGAAGGCGCGGCTGCCGCCGCCCGGCGCGGGGATCGCCCAGACCTGGTTCTTGGGGTCTTCGAGCATGCGCGCAAAGACCTTGAAGCCGGAGCCGCGGAAATGCTCGGAGACGTCCTGCATCTCGATGGGATTGCGCAGATCCGGCTTGTCGCTGCCGTATTTGCGCAGCGCCTCGGCGAACGGAATCCGGCGCCAGCCTTTGGTGACCGGCTTGCCCTTGGCGAACTCCTCGAACACGCCCGTGATCACGGGCTCCATCGCCGCAAAGACGTCTTCCTGCGTCACAAAGCTCATCTCGACGTCGAGCTGGTAGAACTCGCCCGGCAGGCGGTCGGCACGCGGGTCCTCGTCGCGGAAACAGGGCGCGATCTGGAAGTAGCGGTCGAAGCCACTCATCATGAGCAGTTGCTTGTACTGCTGCGGCGCCTGCGGCAGTGCATAGAATTTGCCGGGATGGATGCGCGAGGGCACCAGGAAGTCGCGCGCGCCTTCCGGCGAGGACGCGGTCAGGATCGGGGTGTTGAACTCGAAGAAGCCCTGCCCCTCCATGCGCCGGCGCATCGACTTGATGATCTCGACGCGCGTCATGATGTTCTGGTGAAGCTTTTCGCGACGCAGGTCGAGGAAGCGGTACTTCAGGCGGATGTCTTCAGGATATTCCTGGTCGCCGAACACAGGCAGCGGCAGATCACCGGCCGGACCCAGCACCTCGATCTCGGTGACATAGATCTCGATCTTGCCGGTCGGCAGATCGTCATTGTCGGTGCCCTCGGGGCGGCGGCGGGCCTTGCCGTCCATCCGCACCACGAATTCCGAGCGCAGCTTTTCGGCCAGCGAGAACGCCGGCGAGTCCGGGTCGACCACGCATTGGGTCAGGCCGTAATGGTCGCGCAGGTCGATGAACAGCACGCCGCCATGGTCGCGGACGCGATGGACCCAGCCTGACAGGCGGACCGTCTCGCCGATGTTGCTCTCGCGGAGCGCGCCGCATGTATGTGACCGGTAGCGATGCATGGTCGTCCCAAAAATGATGTCGGTGGAAGCGAATCGGACCGCCTGTCACGGCCGGTCCGAGATTGCGGCAGGGTTTACCCGACGAGGCCGGGGGCGGCAACCAAGGGAACGGCCTGTTTTGGGCCGGAAGCGCCCATTTTTGCCCGATCTGGGCCCATCCCTTTGCCATCAGCCGTTCCAGCCCTATCTTGAGGGCATGACGGTGCATTTCCCCTTCCAGAACTCCTATTCGGCGCTGCCCGACAGCTTCTTTGCCCGCGTCGCCCCGACCCCTGTCGCCGCCCCCCGGCTGATCAAGCTGAACCGGCCGCTGGCGGTCCAGCTCGGGCTCGATCCTGACCTGCTGGAGACGGCGGAAGGCGCGGCGATCCTGGCGGGGAAGACGGTTCCCGACGGCGCCGATCCGATCGCCATGGCCTATGCCGGCCACCAGTTCGGGCAGTTCGTCCCGCAGCTCGGCGACGGCCGCGCCATCCTGCTCGGCGAGGTCATCGACAAAGACGGCGTCCGCCGGGACATCCAGCTCAAGGGCAGCGGCCCCACCCCGTTCTCCCGCCGCGGCGACGGCCGCGCCGCGCTCGGACCGGTCCTGCGCGAATACATCGTCAGCGAAGCGATGTATGCACTGGGCATCCCGACCACCCGCTCGCTTGCCGCCGTCGTCACCGGCGAGCACGTCATCCGCGAGACCGCGCTGCCGGGCGCGGTGCTGACGCGTATCGCCTCCAGCCATATCCGCGTCGGCACCTTCCAGTTCTTCGCCGTGCGGCGTGACACCGAGGCGATCCGCCGGCTCGCCGATCACGTCATCGCCAGGCACTATCCGGAGCTGCGTGATGCGGAGCGGCCCTATCACGAACTGCTCGCCGGCGTCGTCGCCCGCCAGGCCGAGCTCATCGCGCGCTGGCTGCTGGTCGGCTTCATCCACGGCGTGATGAACACCGACAACACCTCCATCTCGGGCGAGACCATCGACTACGGCCCCTGCGCCTTCATGGACGCCTACAACCCTTCGCAGGTGTTCTCCTCGATCGACGAGATGGGCCGCTATGCCTATGCCAATCAGCCGCGCATCGCGCTGTGGAATTTGACCCGCCTCGCCGAGTGCCTGCTGCCGTTGTTCTCCGACGAGCAGGAGAAGGCGGTGGCCGAAGCCCAGGACATTCTCGGCGCCTTCTCCGAGATTTTCAGCACGGCTTATCAAGCCGGCTTGCGCAAAAAGGTCGGCCTGTTCACGGAGCGTGAAGGCGACGACGCCCTGATCCAGGATCTGCTCGAAGCCATGGCCAAGAACCAGGCCGACTTCACCCTCACCTTCCGCAAGCTCGGCGATTCCGCCGTTGATGACAGCGCCGATGCGCGTGCGCAGTTCATGGAGCCCGCAGCCTTCGACGAGTGGTCCCGCCGCTGGCGCGCACGCATCGCGCTGGAGCCGCAGACCGCAGCCGAGCGGCAGGCCGCCATGCACGCCGTCAATCCGGCCTTCATCCCGCGCAACCACAGCGTCGAGGCCGTGATCCAGGCCGCGGTCAACGACGACGACTACGCCCCGTTCGAGGAGCTGGTGCAAGTGCTGGCCAAGCCGTTCGAGGACCAGCCGGAGTTTGCCGCCTACGCCGATCCGCCGCTGCCGGACCAGCGGGTGTTGCGGACGTTTTGTGGGACGTAAACCTGTTCTGGATTGCAAGATGACGCAGCTCTCGGCCCTGACAGATGACGAGATCGAAGCGATTAAGGCGCGCTGCGAGCAGGCGACCGCGGGTCCTTGGAAATCGTTCATCGAGAAGCGCGATGAACTAAGCGGATCGGACTTCGTCCAGACCGGAGGCGAAGACATCTACCTCACTGGCGCGACGCTCGCCGATCAGGAATTCATCGCCAACGCGCGACAGGACATTCCGAGATTGATCGCCGAGATCAAGCGCCTGCGCGCGATCGACCGTTAGCTCGATCCGCGGGACAAGAACCAAGTTTGCGCGCTTAGATTAGCTCTGCTCCGCGCAGCACCGCAACTCAAGGTAAGCCGGAACTTTGAATTACCCCTTCGGCTAATCCACCGTGCGCAGCGCGCTGCTGTGGACACGGGAACCACTGTCATCAAACTGAAACACACGCACTCTAACGGGCTGGCAGGGCCGTCCTGCCGGAGGCGCCCATCCTCCAACCGTCCCGACAAAGCGTGCCATGCCGTTCAAATTCATCCACCTCACCGACACGCATCTCGCGAACCCCGGCTTGACGCTCTATGGCCTCGATCCGCGCGCCCGGCTGGATGCGGCGATCGCCGACATCAACACGCACCAGTCCGACGCCGCCTTCGCTGTCGTGACCGGCGACCTCACCCATTGGGGCGAGCCGGAATCTTACACCAATTTCGCAGACGCAATGGCCGCGCTGAAGATCGCGTACATCGCCATGGTCGGCAATCACGACCGCCGCGTCACCTGCCTCGACGCGCTGAAGGCCGCGCCGCGCGATTCAAACGGCTTCGTGCAGGGCACGAAGACCACCGAGCACGGCCTGTTCGTCTTCCTCGACACGCTGGACGAAACCAGCCACGCCGGCGAGATGTGCGCCAAGCGCCTCGACTGGCTCGCGAACACGCTGGCGGCCGCGCCCGCCAACCAGCCGTTCGTCGTGTTCATGCATCATCCGCCCTTCCCGGTCGGCGTCCACGCGATGGACGAGATCGCGCTGAAACAGAGCGCGGAGTTCGCCGAGGTGATCGCGCCCTATCGCGCGCGCATCCGTCACCTCTTCTTCGGCCACGTCCACCGCCCGATCTTCGGCAGCTACGGCAAGATCCCGTTCTCCACCTTGCGCGGCACCAACCACCAGGTCTGGTTCGAGCTCGACGCTGACGCGCCGCACCTCGCAAGCCACGAACCGCCCGCCTATGGCGTCGTCTTGATCGACGACGAGAACCTCGTCGTGCACAGCCACGACTTCCTCGACACCAGTCTGCGCTTTCCCTTCGAACCACCCGTGGGAACGGACGGCCGCGACTATGCGCTCAATTTCCCGGCGCGGTGAGATGAGCCTCGCCGAACCCGCGGCTCTTCCGGTCGCGACCTCGGCGGCGCCGCGCCTGGACGTCCTGAAGCGCCTCGGCACGCGCTTCAAAGCTTCGCTGCCCGCCTATCTCCTGTTGCTGCCCTCGCTGGTCTTTCTCGCGCTGTTCACCTATGGCGCGATGGGCCGCGTGTTCATCGATGCGCTCTACCAGCGCGCCACGCCGAAGGCGCCGGTCCGCTTCGTCGGCCTCGACAATATCAGCGCGGTGCTGGCCGACCCCGCCTTCACCGGCGCCGTCGTCAACAATCTCGTCTATGCCATCGGCACGACGATCCCGAGCATCGGCCTCGCGCTGCTGTTTGCGCTCGCGCTGTCGCGCACCAACGCCGTCAGCAGCGCGCTGCGGGCGGCGCTGTTCCTGCCGGTGCTGATCCCGATGGTCGCGGCCTCGGCGCTGTTCATGTTCATCTTCCTGCCCAATGTCGGCCTGCTCGACTTCTATATCGGCCGCCTGCTTCCGGTGCTGCCGAACTGGCTCGGCGATCCCGACATCGCGCTGTATGCGATCATGATCATCACGATCTGGAAAAACGCCGGCTATTACATGCTGTTCTTCCTTGCCGGCCTTCAGGCCGTGCCTGAGGACGTCATGGAGGCCGCGCATCTCGATGGCGCCGGGCCTTACATGCGCTTCCGCCACATCATCTTGCCCGAGCTCAAGCCCACCTTCCTGTTCGTCATCGTGATCGCCACGCTCAACGCGGTGACGCAGGTCGACCACGTCTTCGTCATGACCCAGGGCGGGCCGTCCAATTCGACCAACCTCGTGCTGTTCTACATCTACCAGCAGGCGGTCGAGCATTACGACGTCGGCAAGGCCTCGGCCGCGACGCTGCTGACGCTCGCCGCGCTGATGGGCCTCACCGCGCTTTCCTTCCGTACCATGGCCAATCGCGAGGGCGGGCCATGAAGCTGATCGACGCCATCTACAAGGACGCCCCGCTCGCCACCCGCAACGAGATCACGCCCAAGCTCGGCTTCCTGCTGACCGTGCTGCTCGCGATCGTCTGGCTCATTCCGTTCCTGTGGATGGTCGTGGCGACGCTGCGCCCGGCCTCCGACGGCATCAATGCCATGGCCGAACTGATGCCGAGCCTGAAGCCGACACTCGACAATGTCAGGGATGCCTGGGAGATCGGCGATTTCCCGCGCTACACGCTCAACACCACGATCATCTGTGCCGGCATTTTGCTCGTGCAATTCGTCACGATCACGCTGGCGGGCTTTGCCTTCGCGCGCCTCGACTTCCTCGGCAAGACGCCGATCTTCTATCTGTTCCTGATGCAGCTGATGCTGGTGCCGGTGCTGCTGATCGTGCCGAACCTGTCGCTGGTGGCGCAACTCGGCCTCTACGACACGCTCACCGGCGTGATGATGCCGTTCTTCGCCTCCGCCTTCGGCACCTTCCTGATGCGCCAGGCGTTCGAGGCGATTCCGACCGAGCTGGAAGACGCAGCCCTGATCGACGGCGCCAGCCTGCTCCAGCGCATCCGCCATATCTACGTGCCGCTGTCGATGCCGAGCTTCTCCGCCTTCGCCATCATCTCCGTGACCAGCCACTGGAACGACTTCCTGTGGCCGCTGATGGTGATCAACTCGCCGGACAAGCGGCCGCTCACGGTCGGGCTCTCCGTCTTCACCAAGACCGCCGAAGGCACGCAGGCCTGGGGCACCATCGCCGCCGGCACGCTGATGGTGATCGGCCCGCTGCTCATCACCTTCCTGATCTTCCAGAAGCGCTTCATCAGCTCTTTCGTCACCTCAGGCATCAAATAGGAGATTCTTCGATGCTGTTTTCCCGCAGGCTCATGCTCGGCCTTGCCATGGCAGGCTCCATGGCAAGTGCCCTCGCCCTTCCGGCGCTCGCCGGCGAAGGCCCGACCGAGATCGATCTGTTCTTCCCCGTCCCCGTCGACGGCAAGCTCGCCCGCGACATGGGCACCTTGATCAAGGAGTTCAACGAGACCCATCCGGACGTCAAGGCGACCGCGGTCTACACCGGCTCCTATGACGACACGCTGATCAAGACGCGCGCCGCAATCAAGGCCGGCAAGCCGCCGTCCGCCGTGATCATGTCGGCGAACTTCCTGCTCGACATGCAGATCGAGAACGAGCTCACCAATCTCGATGCCCTGATCAAGGCCGACGGCACCACCAAGGAGCAGTTCCTCGGCCAGTTCTTCCCGGCGCTGCAGGGCAACGCGGTGATCAACCGCTCGGTCTACGGCGTGCCCTTCCATAATTCGACGCCGCTGCTCTACATCAACGCCGACAAGGCCAAGGAAGCCGGCCTCGATCCGAGCAAGCCGCCGCAGACCTGGGCTGAGCTCACCGACTGGGCCAAGAAGCTCACCAAGCGCGAGGGCGACAAGGTGACCCAATGGGGCATCGCGATCCCCTGCGCGTATGACTATTGCGGCTGGATGATGGAAACGCTCACCATGAGCAATGGCGGGCGCTACTACAACGAGGAGTTCGGCGGCGAGGTCTATTACGACACGCCTTCGATGCTCGGCGCACTGACCTGGTGGAATGACCTCGTCTACAAGCACAAGGTCCACGCCCCCGGCGCCACGCCTGGCCCTGCCGTCAGCACTTCCTTCATCTCCGGCAACGCCGCGATGATGATGCTATCGACGGGCTCGCTCACTTACGTGCGCGACAACGCCAAGTTCGCCTACAAGGTCGCCTTCATCCCGCGCAACGTCCGCAACGCCGTGCCGATCGGCGGCGCCTCGCTGATCGTTCCGGCAGGGCTCGAGGCCGACAAGCAGAAGGCCGCATGGACGCTGATCAAGTGGATGACCTCGCCCGAGAAGAGCGGCTGGTGGAGCCGCGCCACCGGCTATTTCGCGCCCAACATGGCCGCCTACAAAACGCCAGAGATGGTCGACTTCCTCAACAAGAACCCCGACGCCAAGACCGCCGTCGAGCAACTCGACGTCGCAAAGCCCTGGTTCGCGACCTACAAGACCGTGCCGGTGCGCAAGAACCTCGAGGACGAGGTGATGCTGGTCCTCAACGGCAAGAAGCAGCCGAAGGAAGCCCTCGCCGCCGCCCAGAAGGCCGCGGATGAGACGCTGAAGCCGTACAATGCAGAGACGTCGCTGAAGCTGCCGTAAGGCTGCCTTGTAGGGTGGATTAGTCACGCAGTAAGATTAGCCCGCGACCGCGTGAAACGCCGTCGCGGGCGTAATCCATCCTGCGAGCCACGAACGCGATCTCGTAGGGTGGGCAAAGGCACACAATGCCGTGCCCACCTTTCTATCTATTGAGCGATGGTGGGCACGCTTCGCTTTGCCCACCCTACGAAACTACACCTCGAAATGCGCGACCTCAGATCGTCACGACAATCTTGCCGAACTGCGTGTTCGACTCCAGGAAGCGATGCGCCTCGACAATATCCTCGAACTTGAACGTTCGCGCGATGATCGGCTTCAACGTGTCGTCCGCCACCCCATCGAGGATGAAAGCCTTGGCCTGCCCAAGTCGCGTCGGATCGCGGACGATCTCGTGCACGAGGTAGCCGCGCAGGACCAGGCTCTTGGTCAACACGTTGAAGAGTGGGAACGGCGTCGGCTCAGGGCTTAGCCCGCCATATTCGATCAGGATGCCGCCCGGCGCCATCGCGCCAGTCAGCGGCTCGAACGCCGGACCGCCGACGGCATCAAACACCACGCGGACGCCGTTTGAACCGGCGATCTCCGCCAGCCGCGCTGCGATATCCTCCTCGTCTGAGGCCACGACGTAAGCGGCACCGGCATCGAGCAAGGCCCGCCGCTTGGTCGATGTCCGGGTCAGGGCGACCGGGACAGCCCCGATCCGGTTCGCGATCTGGATTGCTGCAAGCCCGACACTGCTCGATGCCGCCGTGATGGCGACCACGTCCCCTCGCAAGAGTCCGGCGATGTCAACCAGCGCGCCGTAGGCCGTCAGATACTGCATCCATAGCGCTGCCGCTGTCTCGAAGCTTAGATCGGGTGGATGCTTTACGACGAGTTCGGCCGGAAAAGTTGCGAGCTCCGCATAAGCCGGCCATCGCACCATGGATGTCGGCGGCACGATACTGACGGCATCGCCCGGCGCAAAGCCGGCCACGCCTTCGCCAACAGTCTCGACAAGACCCGCCGCCTCGAGACCAAGACCGGACGGAAATTGGGCGGTCTCGATATAGGACCCCGACCGCAACAGAGCTTCCGCACGGTTGAGGCCGAGCGCCCTGATCCGAATCTGAACCTCGCCCTTCGCCGGCGGCAGAACGTTGACGGTCTCGATACCCAGCACTTCGGGACCGCCATGGCGGTGAAAGCGAACGACGCGGGCCATGGATACACTCCAAAACAATTGAACTGAATGGAGCTATGCCGATCCCAAGGAAGTGGATAAATCGGCAAAGTGAGCGAACAGTCGAAACCAGGAGTTTTCAATCATGGACCGCCTGACCAGCATGGCCGTGTTCGTCCGGGCTGTCGATCTCGGCTCGTTCGCAGCCGCGGCCGACGCCCTGGAGATGTCGGGGCCGATGGTCGGCAAGCATGTGCGCTTCCTCGAAGAGCGCCTCGGCGTCGGCCTCCTCAACCGCACCACACGGCGACAGAGCCTGACTGACGCGGGCCAGGCCTATTACGAGCGCTGCCGCGCGGTACTGCTCGAAGCGGACGCCGCCGATGCCGTCGTTACCGACGAACTGTCCGAGCCGCGCGGCAGGCTCCGCGTGACCATGCCAGCCCTGCTGGGCCGGCACTGCATTGCCCCCTTGCTGATGAAGCTCGCGCGAAAACATCCGCGGCTCGAACTCGACCTTTCCTTCGGCGATCCGATCACCGACCTCATCGAGGCCGGCTACGACCTTGCGATCCGGACCGGCGATCTCATCGACCAGTCCGGCCTGATCGCACGCCGCATCGCAAGCCAGCGCATGGTGGTGTGCGGCGCGCGCTCGTACTTGCGGGCGAGCGGCAAGCCGAAATCGATCGACGATCTCACCGCGCATCAGGCGATCATCTATCGCCGCTCGGGGCGCATCCGTCCGTGGCTATTTCCACAAGGCAGCGGGCCCGTGCGCGAGATCATGCCGTCCGGCAGGCTACGGCTCGACGATCTCGAGGCGATTGCCGATGCCGCCACGCAGGGCATGGGGCTCGCCTGGCTACCGTACTGGCTGGTCCGCGAGCGCCTCGCCACCGGAGCGCTCATCAGGCTCCTCAGCGGCCAACCGGAATTCCTCTACGAATGCCACGCGCTATGGCCGCGCTCACCCCGGCTGCCGCCAAAGGTCCGGGTGGCCGTGGATACCTTGGCCGCAGCCCTGCCGAAGCTGATGACATGAAGGGCGGTTTCCGCCGTTAACCCGCCGTCCACCATCCAGCCCGCCCCGGCGGCCGGTAACCATCGCAATTAACAGACCCTCAACGCACCCCCGACAAGTCTATCAATGTTTCTGGAGATTTCGCCGTGGATCTGCTGGTTTTCGAGTTCCTGGGGCTGGCGCTGGTCGCCATGTGCGTGGTCGTGGTGGCGTTGCCCTGCGCCCGCAAATCCTCGCACCGGGTCCGCTACGAATAGGAATTTCGTCGGAAAAAGCGATTTCCTTTCAAATACAAGGCTCGAATTCGCATCGAGCCCCTTGACATCACAGCGCTTTCGGCAGAACGGCTGATATCAAGTGTCATGGGCCGTTCATGGATTTGATTACCACCACCGCTGACCTCGCGGCTGCCTGCAGCCGGCTGGCTAAGCACCCCGTCATTACCGTCGATACCGAGTTCCTGCGCGAGACCACCTACTACCCGCTGCTATGCGTGGTGCAGATGGCCAGCGCCGAGGAAGCCATCGTCGTCGATACCCTGGCCGAGGGGATCGACCTCAAGCCGTTCTTCGAGCTGATGGCCAATGAGAGCGTGCTGAAGGTCTTCCACGCTGCCCGCCAGGACATCGAGATCATCTGGCACCAGGCCAACATCATCCCTCATCCGGTGTTCGACACCCAGGTTGCTGCGATGGTGCTCGGATACGGCGACAGCATCGCCTACGACGCGCTGGTCGAGAAAGTCACCGGCCACCGCCCGGACAAGACCCACCGCTTCACCGACTGGTCGCGCCGGCCGCTGACCAAGGAGCAGATGCACTACGCCGTGTCCGACGTCACGCATTTGCGCGACGTGTTCGCAGCGCTCGATGCCGACCTCAAGAAGCGCCGTCGCAGCGAATGGGTCTCCATCGAGATGGAGGTCCTGACCTCCCCCCGGACCTACGACTTCCACCCCGAGCGGGCCTGGGAGCGGCTCAAGACGCGCGTGCGCAAGCCGAAGGATCTCGCGGTCCTGATGGAGGTCGCCGCCTGGCGCGAGCAGGAGGCGCAGAGCCGCGACGTGCCGCGCGGCCGCGTGCTGCGCGACGAGGCCATCAGCGATATCGCGACCCACGCGCCGAACACTCTGGAAAAGCTCGCCCATCTGCGCTCGGTGCCGAAGGGTTTTGAGAAATCCAAATGGGGCGCGGACATCGTCGCCGCGGTCGAGCGCGGGCTGGCGCGGGATTTTTCGACGCTCCCGAAGCTGGAGAAGCCGCGCAACAACAACAACGGCGCCGCCATCGTCGAGCTCTTGAAGGTGTTGCTGCGCATGACCGCCGAGAAGCATGCGGTCGCCAGCAAGGTGATCGCGACCGTCGACGATCTCGAGGAGATCGCGGCCGACGACGAAGCCGACGTGCCGGCACTGCGCGGCTGGCGTCGCGAGCTGTTCGGCGACGCTGCCTTGAAGCTCAAGCGCGGCGAGCTGGCACTGGCGGTCGAGAAAGGCCGCGTGATCGGGGTTCAGCGGGCGTAATGTTCAGCTGAGCGGATCAACTGTTAGCTCGTCATCCTGAGGTGCGAGGCGGGCGGTGCAACGCACCGCACGAAGGATGAACGCCCGCGCAGTAGCAGCCGGGCCGTCGCCCTTCGAGGCTCGCCAAAGAGGCGAGCACCTCAGGGTGACGGAGATAGAGTTGGGCCCAGCAGTTACGCCGGCGTCAGCTTGGCCACTTCCGCCTTCATGTCGTTCAACACGCCGGAGATCGCGTCCACCAGCCCGTCGATGTCCGCCTTGGTGACGATCAGCGGCGGGCAGATGGCGATGGCGTCCAGCATGTTGCGCGAGATCACGCCGCGCTCCTGGAGTATGCGGCTGGCGATGCCGCCGACGGCGCCCGGCGTCGCCGCTGCGGTCTTGCGGCCCTTGTCGAGCACGAGCTCGATCGCCGCGATCATGCCGACGCCGCGAACCTCGCCGACCAGCGGATGGCTGGTGAGCTCGCGCAGTCTGCCCTGCATGTAAGCGCCGAGCTCGGCGGCATGTGCGACCAGGCCGCGCTCCTCGATGATCTTGAGGTTTTCCAGCGCAACCGCCGAACCGACCGGATGACCGCCCGCAGTGAAGCCGTGGCCGAGCACGCCGATCTTGTTGCTCTCGTCCGCGATCGGCTCGAACATGCGGTCGTTCATGATGATCGCCGAGAACGGGAAATAGCTCGAGGTGATCTGCTTGGAGACCACGAGCACGTCGGGCTTGATGCCGTAGGTCTCGCAGCCGAACATCTTGCCGGTGCGACCGAAGCCGCAGATCACTTCGTCGGCGACCAGCAGGATGTCGTACTTGTTCAGGACCGCCTGGATCTTGTCCCAATAGGTCGCCGGCGGCACGATGACGCCGCCCGCGCCCATCACCGGCTCGCCGAAGAACGCCGCGATCGTATCGGGCCCTTCCTTCTGGATCAGCGCGTCGAGCTCCTCGGCCCGGCGCGTCGCAAAGGCTTCCTCGCTCTCGCCGGGCGCGCCGTCCTTGTAGAAATGCGGCGAGCCCGTGTGCAGGATGTTCGGCAGCGGCAGGTCGAACGAGCGGTGGTTGTTCGGCAGGCCGGTGAGGCTCGCCGAGGCAATGGTGACGCCGTGATAGGCGCGCATCCGGCTGATCACCTTCTTGCGCTGCGGCTGACCGAGCGCGTTGGAGCGATAGGCGATCAGCTTGAGGACGGTGTCGTTGGCTTCCGAGCCGGAATTGGTGAAGAACACCTTGCTCATCGGCACAGGCGCGAGCGCGACCAGCTTCTCGGCGAGGTCGATCGAGGGCCCGTGCGATTTGGCGGAGAACGTGTGATAGAACGGCAGCGCCTGCATCTGCTTGTGCGCGGCCTCGACCAGCCGCTTCTCGTTGAAGCCCAGCCCAACGCTCCACAGGCCGGCCATCGCCTCGAAATAGCGCTTGCCCGACGCATCGAAGACGTAAGGACCCTCGCCGCGCTCGATCACCAGGGGACCTGCCTGCTGATGGGTGCGCGCGTTGGTGTAGGGATGGAGCTGATAGGCTACATCCCGGGCCTCTTGCGAATTGGGCAGCATGGACATTTGCGGAGATCCTTGAAAGCGTCACGTCGCAGGCATAGCCGGCGTCATCACTCGATGATCAAGTACCTTGGCTATTGCGACAGCGCAGAACTTGCAACGCCAATTCGTCGGCAGCAAGCGCTCAGCAGCGATGCACAAAAATGCACGCGACAAGGCTGCACGTGACATTGCCGCACGTGACAAATCCGCTCATGACGAAGCAACATGTGGAGCATCTCTCATGCCGCGTCGTCGTCATGCCCGTCGTCAGTGCCGGCAGCGGCCTCCCTCACCTCCACCAGCGCCATCGAGAGCAGATAGACCGTCGTCGGCAAACCAAGCCCGCGCGCCCTCTCGGCCGCACGCGACAGATCGCTCGCCAGCTCCTTGAGCTCGTCTCCCCGTGACAATCTCTCACCCCATCCGCCGGCCGCGGCCGCCTACACCGCAACGGCGCCGCTGGTTCTGATCAGTTCGGCGCTGGACTGGATTGTAGCAAAATTCCCGATGACATTCACTACCGCATGCTTATAGGCGGCGGAATCGCCCGTACCCGGCTGCCGGCAAGCCACGGCGTCAGCGACGACCTGGTAGCGATGGCTGCGGTGAAACCCTTCGGCTGCGGTGGCCAGGATGGTCTCGTCCAGGGAAAAACCGATCAGAATGCAGCGCACGGTCCGGATATTGGACATGTAGTCCACAAACCGCGACGAGCTGTAGGCCGACGGCAGCGGATGGTCGAACGTCATCTCTCCCGGCCGCGGCTTGGTCTCCGCGATCCAATCGGTCAGCCTCGATGCCGGATTGAACCACGCCGCCTGCGCGATGCGCTTCAGATGCATCACCGGCCAGAGATTGCCCCGCCACAAGGTCAGCAGTTCCAGGCAGCGCGTCGTGACGGCGTCGCCGTCGAGGACGACGTGGCGGCGCCCAGGGGTCAGATACTCGACCTGGAGATCCGCGCAAATCAGGATCGGCGGATCATCGTGGATGGAAGCCAGCATTGTCTTGCGCAGAGCTGCACCAGTTTCAACGGTCGGCGAGCGCGAGATCCCGCAGCGGTGAAGTCACCGCCCGCCCCGCCGAGGCGTCGAGCACGCCCGGCCGGTCCCAATCGCCTTCGGGGCGGATGATCACGTACGGATCGCTGTCCAGCGTGATCGCGTCCGGGCCCGGCTCGATCTCCAGCAGCATTTCCGTGTAGGAAAAATCCGAGAATGTGATCTTGCGATTGTGGCCGAGCGGCTTGGCGCCGAAATGGGCCCAGAAATCGACCAGCCTGTCCTGTGCCTGGCCGTAGATCTTGCGAAAGCCCTTGCGCTTCACATAGTCGACGCTGGCCTGCACCAGCTTGAACGAGACGCGCGAGCGCCGGTATTGGTGACGGACCGCGAGCCGCTCCACCTTGGCGAAATCGCCGAAGAAGCGCACCCGCAGGCAGCCTGCGGGCTCGTTGCCCACGAAGCCGATGAAATGGGCCGCGACCATGTCGTTGCCGTCGAACTCCTCCTCGAACGGACAATCCTGCTCGGCGAGATAGACTGCCGAGCGAATGGCGGTGACCAGCATGAGATCGCTTGGATCGCGCGCAAGGCGGATGGTGATGGCGCGGGAACAGGGCTGGGCGACAGGGATCCTAGTACCGTGCATCTGCAAAACTCCTTGCTTGGATGATCGCGCCCGGCATGCGCAGCGGCTGGCGATGCCAGGGCCGCTCGTAGCACCAGAGGTCGGGCTGGAAGCTCGGGACCGGCGCAAAGCCGGTCGCCTTCATGATGTCGCGTCCGGCCACCGTTGACGGCTGCGCATAGCAATCGGCGCTGCGGAACCTTAGCTGTCGCAGATGTGCTGCAGCCTTGCCGAGACCGGCGATACCGCGTCCCGTCGCCGCGATCGCCCAAATATAGATGGCAGCGACCTCTTCGTTCGCGGAAGCGAGATAGCGCGTCTCGGGCGCGGTGAGGCAGATCTCGTCGAGGAGCAACGCATCGTGCCCGCGGTCATTGAGAAACAGGAAGGCCATGCCGCCGACGAGATCGCCCTTCCGGCTGAACGTCAGGATGCTCTGGGGATCGAACGTGAAGTAATGCGCAAGCTCGGCTGTCCCGATCCGCACGCCCGGCACCAGCCGGTGCGCCATCTGCGAAAGCGGTGCAATTTCGGACAATTGCGCGCAGCGGACATCCACATCCGGGCTCAGCGGCAAGGCGTCGAAATCATGCCTTGCGGCAAACGAGCCCCTTTCCATACCCATGTCACGCCTCTATCGTTCGAGACTTTCGTGCCCCGCTACGCCGACGAGCTTAGCGGCTGGGGATCAGGAGTATGCAGCAGTTATTGCACCGGGGTGCTGCGATGACGCAGCACCGTGAAGAAGTCCTGGGCGCGTCCTGGGACGATTTGAAACTGTTTTTAGCGTGCGCAAAGTATAAAAGTTTTCGCAATGCCGCCGAGGAGCTCGGGCTCACCTCGACCACGCTGATGCGCCGCGTCGACCGGCTCGAAGAGAGCATCGGCTGCAAGCTGTTCCTGCGCGACCAGAGCGGGCTCACGCTCAGCGATGAAGGCATCGCAATGATCGCCGACGTTGCGCATATGGAGCGTCATGCCTTCAACGTCTTCCGGCGCGCCGCGCGGTCGTCGAACGACACATCAGGCACAGTGCGCGTCGCGGTGACGGAAGGCCCGGGCAATTTCTGGATCCTGCCGCGACTGATCGACTTCCAGAAGACCTACCGCAGGATCACCGTCGATCTGCGCTGCGCGATGGAGCAGGCCGACGTCGCACGGCTTGAATCGGACATCGCGATCCAGCTCGAACCACCGACCAATCCGGATCTGATCGTCGCCAAGCTAGGCCGTCTGCACATCTATCCCTTCGTCTCCAAGGAGTACGAAAACCTCTACGGCGTGCCGGCGACCCTAGCCGACCTGAAGAACCACCGCATCATCAAGCAGAGCGCGCCGCAGGTCGACGACGGCGCCTACGCGCGCGTGCTCGGACTGAAGTCGCTCGAGGGCATCGTTGGGATCAAGACGAATTCCTCGGTCGGCGTGCTCTATGCAGTCGAGCGCGGCGCCGGCATCGGCTTCCTGCCGACGGTCTCGACCGCGCTCGGCGCGCCGCTGATCGCCGTCGATCTCGGCGTCAGCCACCACGCCGATCTCTGGCTCACCTATCACCGGGAATTCCGCACCTCCGAGCGCCACAAGATCGTGGTCGACTGGCTGAAGAAGATCTTCGATCCCAAGACCTATCCCTGCTTCCGGGACGAGTTCATCCATCCGAACGCGCTGGTGCCGATGATGACGGCGGCGCGCGAGGGTTTTGGATTGACGGGATATGTCGCGGCGACGCCGACCTAGGAGGCTGCGCCTACCAGCGATATTCGAAGCCGACCGTGCCCTGGTGCGAGGTCAGCTCGTTGCGGAACTTGCCGTCGTAATTGACGTAAAGCCGCGCCACGCTGGTCAAGCTGAGCGAAGCCGAGGCACCGGCATCCACGCCGTAACGGCTCTCGCCGATGCCGGGAACGACGATGTTCTGAGCGCCGAGGCTGACCTGGACTGAGCCCAGATCCTGGTGGAAATTGTCGACGAACTTGCCGTAGCCGGACAGGTCCAGGATCTTCTGGTCGATGATGAAGTAGCGGCCGATCTCGGCCCCGATCATGATGCGTGCGCGCGAGAGCGCCGTCGAGCCGACGTTGAGCGGATCGAGGCCGCCGGCCTCCTGGAACGCCGCACTGGTGGCGCGCACATATTCCAGTGCGCCTTTGGGCACGATGCGCATCTGGTCCTTGGTCCAGTAATAGCTGATCTCGGTCAGCGCGCCGTCGACCGCGGCGCGATAGCCGGCGGTCGCGAGGCCAAGGCCGGTGTCGCGGCTGGAACGGACCTTGCCGAAACCGTGCACCACGGCAAAAGCCCAGGTCCATGGCCCCTTGTCGACCGAGCCGTTGAAGCCGATTTGCGTCAGGTCGAGCGTGGCCGATTGCAGCGCCAGCGGCACGTCGATGTCGGTATGGCTCTGGTCGACGGAAAAGCCGAGATTGACGCCCGGGGCCACGCGCGCGCCGAAGCCGGCGACGCCGCCAACCGTCTTGCGCCGGTCGCCGACGAAGTCGCCTTGCGCATCGGTCCGGACCGAGATGCCGTAGCCCTCGAACCAGGTGCGGTAGCGCGGATCTTCAGTGCTGGCGGACGCACCGCCGCCGCCGGGATTGGTGCGGAATGTCCGGTTGAAACCGTTCGACGCCTGGTTGCCGAGCCGCTCCAGGAAGTTCGAGCCGAGATCGAGCGCAGCGTTGCCGGCCGACGGGGACGGGATCGGGGTGGGTGACGGCGTGGGCGTCGGTGTCGGAGTCGGCGTAGGCGTCGGGCTTTGCGCGAAGACCGGCGACGTGGCCGACATCATCACGACGATCGCAAACGCCGCCGCGATCGCTGCCGCGACCCTGCGGACGCGGTCCAGCCCGATCGTCTGCCGTGTCCCGGACGGCTGCGATGTGCAGCACATGACGACAAATCCCGAAGCAAATGGCGGCGCGCAAAAATGCAACACGCGCGGCGCACGCATGTCGCGATTTGTGCCGAACTGCCACGGAGGGTCAACCGCTTAGCCCGCGGTCACCGAGGCTATTGCCCTCGATTGTGGTTCCGCGACCACAGGTCGGAAATTGCAGAACGGCACAATCCGTCTGCCCTTGAAATTTAACCGCAGCTTGCTAACGGGCGATTTTCATGTTGCAATGTTGGACACAATCGGAATTGGCCGCTCTGCTGTGCGTTTCGCGACATTAAGATTCAAGACTCGAACAGACTCCCGGAAGCCCGTTTGTGGCGTGGCACGCGAAAAGCGGCCGCGTCTTTTTTATATCTAGTGGAGGAGACTGAGGATGCCGCAAAAGGGCACCGTCAAATGGTTCAACCCGACCAAGGGCTATGGGTTCATCAAGCCGAACGGCAGCGACAAGGACGTGTTCGTCCACATCTCCGCCGTCGAGCGTGCCGGACTTTCGACCCTCAACGAGAACCAAGTGGTTGAATACGACCTCGTGGAGAACCGCGGCAAGGCATCCGCGGAGAACCTCAAGGTCTCCTGAATTCTCTCAAAGCTACACGCGAGAGATCATGACGTTGCCCCCGGCTCTGCCGGGGGATTTTGTTTGTGAGACCGCCGCGAGGACGGCGCTTCAGCTCACCACCGGCGCAACCAGAAAATTCTCCGACGCGGAACTTCCGTCCGTCTTGCACACATCGCCCTCGATCCGGACCTTGCCGGTCGCGAGCAGCCGCAGCGCTTCGGGATAGATGCGGTGCTCGACTTCGAGGATGCGCTCCGACAGCGTATCCCCCGTGTCGTGATCGCCGACGGGAACCGCACCCTGCATCACGATCGGGCCTGCATCTGTCTCGGGGATCACGAAGTGCACCGTCGCGCCTGATAGCTTGACGCCCGCGCGCAGCGCCTGGCCGTGCGGGTCGAGGCCGGGGAAGGACGGCAGCAGCGAGGGATGGACGTTGAGCATCCGCCCGTACCAGGCCCTGGTGAACTCGGCCGTGAACAGGCGCATGAAGCCGCCGAGGCAAATCAGCTCGATCCCATGCTGGTCGAGCGCCGCCTGCAGCACCTTTTCGAAGCCGGCGCGGTCCTTGCCGAACGGCTTGCTCTCGATCACCAGCGTGTTCACGCCGGCTGCCTTGGCCCGCTCGAGCCCGAGCGCATCGGCCCTGTTCGAAATGACGAGCGAGATTTCCGCCGGGAAATCCGCAGCAGTGGCGGCCCTGATCAGCGCGGACATGTTGGAGCCGCGGCCGGAGATCAGGATGGCGACGCGACGCTTCATCGCAGCGCCAGTCATCACAGCGCCATGTCGAGATGGCCGTTATAGACGACGCGGTGCTCGCCCTCGGCCGGAATCACGGTGCCGAGCTGCGCCACGGTCTCGCCGGCGTCGGTGAAGACCTGCACGACCTCGTCGACCTTGTCGGGCTCGACGATCGCGATCATGCCGATGCCGCAGTTGAAGGTGCGCAGCATCTCCAGCTCGGCGATGCCGGCCTGCGCCGCCAGCCATTTGAACACCGGCAGCACCGGCAGGCGGGCCAGATCGATGCCGACGCCGAGGTTGCTCGGCAGCACGCGCGGAATGTTGTCGGTGAAGCCGCCGCCGGTGATGTGGGCAAGGCCCTTCACCGCGCCGGTCTCGCGGATCGCGCGCAGGCAGGATTTGACGTAGAGCTTCGTCGGCGTCAGCAGCGCGCCGCCAAGGGTCATGACCGGGGCGAACGGCGCCGGCGCCTCGAAGCCGAGGCCCGATTGTTCCACGATCTTGCGCACCAGCGAGAAGCCGTTCGAATGCACCCCCGATGAGGCGAGGCCAATCACGGCGTCGCCAGCGGCGATGTCCTTGCGCGGCAGCAGCGTGCCCCGCTCCGCGGCACCGACGGCAAACCCGCCGAGGTCGTAATCGCCGTCCTTGTACAGGCCAGGCATCTCGGCGGTCTCGCCGCCGATCAGGGCGCAGCCGGATTCGCGGCAGCCTTCGGCGACGCCTGCGACGATCGAAGCCGTCGCCTCCGGATCGAGCTTGCCGCAAGCGAAATAGTCCAGGAAGAACAGCGGCTCGGCGCCCTGCACCACGAGGTCGTTGACGCTCATGGCGACGAGGTCGATGCCGATCCCGCCATGCAGGCCGGTCTCGATCGCGATCTTGACCTTGGTGCCGACGCCGTCGGTCGCGGCCACGAGGACCGGATCCTTGAAACCGGCCGCCTTGAGGTCGAACAGGCCGCCGAAACCGCCGATCTCGGCGTCGGCGCCCGGCCGTGCGGTGGCGCGCACCATCGGCTTGATCAGGTCGACCAAGCGGTTGCCCGCATCGATATCGACGCCTGAATCGGCGTAAGTGAGGCCGTTTTTGCGGTCGGTCATGCCCGATTTCCAGTGGGTTCGCGGCTGGTTACGTCGAATTCCGGGGACGCGCAATGGCTCGCATGGCGCACCGCCGTATACTATGTAGAGATATCAACCGGTTCAGCCTCCCGAGAGGCCGGATTCGAGGTCAGACCGGGTGCCGGGAAGCGCTTTCGTGAGTATTCCGAACATCATTACCCTGGGCCGCATCATGCTGGTCCCGATCATCGTCTGGGCCATCGTGTCGAGCCAAATGGAGGTCGCGTTCGCCGTCTTCCTGATCGCCGGTATCAGCGACGCCGTGGACGGCTTCCTGGCCAAGCGCTTCAACATGACGAGCGAGCTCGGCGCCCTGCTCGACCCGCTCGCGGACAAGGCGCTGCTCGTCTCGATCTACATGGCGCTCGGCATCTGGGGCGCAATTCCGCGCTGGATCGTGATCCTGGTGGTCTCGCGCGACATCATGATCGTCGCCGCCGTGATCGTGTCCTGGCTGTTCGACCGGCCCGTCGAGATGAAGCCGTCGAAAGTGTCCAAGCTCAACACGGTGGCACAAGTGGCGTTCGCGGCGCTCGTGCTGGCGGCGCTTGCCTTCGGCTTCAAGCCGGCCCCGTATGATATCATCCTGATGGGCCTCGTCACGGTCTTCACGCTCTCCTCCGTGTCGCTCTATCTGGTCGAGTGGCTGCGGCACATGAGTACGATCGAGGCCAAATGAGAGGGGATGCGGCCCCGTAAAAGGCCAACTCCCGCTCGATACGTCCGACCTCTTCAAATGACGCCGGCGCGCCGGCATGGAGCAAAGCAAGCGTGCCAGGCCGCGTTCACCCCCGACAATTGGCGTTTTCGCTTCCGCATGCGGAGAGCCTCAGCCGGGACAATTTCCTCGAGGGACCGGCCAATGCAGCCGGTCTCGGCCTGATCGACAGCTGGCCGGAATGGCCGAACCGGATCATGTGGCTGGCCGGCCCGGAAGGAAGCGGCAAGAGCCATCTCGCCGCGATCTGGGCCGAGGAGGCCGGCGCCCGCTCCACCACGGCCAATGCGCTGACCGCTGCGGGCGTTCCGGGCACGCTCGCCACCGGTGCGCTCGTGGTCGAGGATCTCAAGGCCAGGGAATTTGACGAACGCGCCCTCTTCCACCTGATGAACCTCGCCCGCGAGGATGGCGCCTACGTTCTGTTCACCGGACGCGAGGTGCCGGCCTCGCTGGAGATCGAGCTTCGCGACCTGCGCTCGCGTCTGCGCGCCGTTCCGGTGGTCGCGCTGCTGCCGCCCGACGACCAGCTCTTCCGCGGCCTGATCGTCAAATTCTGCGCCGACCGCCAGCTCACCGTGGACGAGAGCGTAGTCGGCTACCTCGCCACGCGCCTGGAGCGGTCCTCGGCCGCCGCCCGCCAAGCCGTGGAATTGCTCGACAGCGAAGCCCTGCGACTTGGCCGCCCGGTCACCCGGGCGCTGGCCGCCGAGCTGCTGCGGGACGCTTGATCGGCCACGCGGCCGCGCCCAAGGCCTACGCGAGCCCGCTTGACGCGGCGAAGCGGCGGAACATCAATGTCATCGAAACGTCATCGCTCTAACACATGCTCCGGCCGGTTTTGCGCATAAGTCGCAAATTGGGGCGAACTGGATGGACCGACTTCTGATGGACTCTGCGCAAGCTGTTGAAACTAAAGAAAAAGCCCCAGAGACCGAGAGCCTGCCGGCGATCGCATCGAGTCCCGAGCGATTCATCAACCGCGAGCTTTCCTGGCTGCATTTCAACCGCCGCGTCCTGGAGGAATCGGTCAATCCCAGCCATCCCATGCTGGAGCGGGTGCGATTCCTGTCGATTTCCGCAAATAACCTCGACGAGTTCTTCATGGTTCGCGTCGCCGGAATCAAGGCGCAGGTGCGCGAGGGCATTGCCGAACGCAGCCCCGACGGCCTGACGCCATCCGAGCAGCTCGCCCTGATCAACCGCACCGTCTCCGAACTCGCCTCCGACCAGCAGGCGATCTGGCGCGATTTGCGCGGCACTCTGGCCGATGTCGGCATCGTCCTGGTCGACGGCAAGGACGTCACCAAGGCGGAACGGACCTGGATCGAGGACTATTTCCTCAGCAACGTGTTCCCGCTGCTGACGCCGCTGGCGATCGACCCGGCCCACCCCTTCCCGTTCATCCCGAGCCTCGGCTTCACCATCGCGCTCCAGCTCACGCGCGCCGCCGACGGCAAGCAGATGAACGCGTTGATCCGCATGCCCGGCAAGATCGACCGCTTCATCCGCCTGCCGGCCGACGGCAAGGTGGTCCGGCTGATCTCGCTGGAGCAGGCGACCGCCCTGTTCATCAACCGCCTGTTCCCCGGCTACAATCTGCACGGCCAAGGCGCCTTCCGCATCATCCGCGACTCCGAGCTCGAAATCGAGGAAGAGGCCGAAGACCTCGTCCGCCTGTTCGAGACCGCGCTGAAGCGCCGCCGCCGCGGGTCGGTGATCCGACTCGAGATCGATGCCAAGATGCCGGAGGAGCTGCGCAGCTTCGTGCAGCACGCGCTGTCGGCCGCCGACGACGAGGTGTTCCTGGTCGACGGCGTGCAGGCGATGAACGAGCTCTCGCAGCTCACGCGCCTCGATCGGCCCGACCTCGAATTCACCCCTTACGTGCCGCGTCATCCCGAGCGCGTGCGCGAGCATGGCGGCGACATCTTCGCCGCGATCCGGCAGAAGGACCTCGTCGTCCATCACCCCTACGAATCCTTCGACGTGGTGGTGCAGTTCCTGCAGCAGGCGACGCGCGACCCCGATGTCGTCGCGATCAAGCAGACGCTCTACCGCACCTCCAACAACTCGCCGATCGTGCGCGCGCTGGCGGAAGCCGCCGAGGCCGGCAAATCCGTCACCGCGCTGATCGAGCTGAAGGCGCGCTTCGACGAGGAAGCCAACATCCGCTGGGCACGCGATCTCGAACGCGCCGGCGTGCAGGTCGTCTACGGCTTCCTCGAACTGAAGACGCACGCAAAACTCTCGATGGTGGTGCGTCGCGAGGGCGGCAGCCTCACGACTTACGTCCATACCGGCACCGGCAATTATCATCCGGTCACCGCGCGCATCTACACCGACCTCTCCTACTTCACCTCCGATCCGACCATCGGCCGCGATGCCGCGCGCGTGTTCAATTTCATCACCGGCTACGCCGCGCCGAGCGATCTGGAAAAAATGGCGGTGTCACCGCTGACCTTGCGCAAGCGCATCATCGAGCACATCCAGGGCGAGACCGCGCACGCGCGCCACGGCCGCCACGGCGCGGTCTGGATGAAGATGAATGCGCTGGTCGACCCCGACATCATCGACGCGCTCTACGAGGCCTCCCAGGCCGGCGTGCAGGTCGAGCTCGTGGTGCGCGGTATCTGTTGCCTGCGCCCCGGCATTCCCGGCCTGTCCGAGAACATCCGCGTCAAGTCGATCATCGGACGCTTCCTGGAACACGGCCGAATCTACTGCTTCGGCATGGGCCAGGGTCTGCCGAGCGCCAAAGCGGCTGTGTATATCTCCTCCGCCGACATGATGCCGCGCAACCTCGACCGCCGCGTCGAGGTGCTGTGTCCGCTGCAAAATCCCACGGTGCATCAGCAGGTTCTCGAACAGATCATGGTCGCGAATCTCAAGGACAATGAGCAGAGCTGGCAATTGTTGCCGGACGGGTCCTCAACGCGTATGAAGACCGCGAAGGGCGAAGAGCCTTTCAACGTCCACAACTACTTCATGACAAATCCGAGTCTGTCTGGCCGTGGAAAGTCGCTCAAGGAATCCTCGCCGCGTCGTCTCACGCGCCGGAACGAACGCCATCAATCCTGATCGGGGATGTTCGGCGTGAAGCGGCCGCGCAAGCGCGGCTCGAGCGTCGCGGTCATCGATATCGGTTCCAACTCGGTCCGTCTCGTCGTCTACGAGGGACTGACGCGGAGCCTCATTCCGATCTTCAACGAGAAGACGCTGTGCGGCCTCGGACGCGAGGTGCAGAGCACCGGCCTGCTCGCGCCCGACGCCGTCGACAAGGCGTTGACCTCGTTGAGGCGCTTTCGCGCGTTATGCCGCGTGATGCAGGTCGGGCGCGTGTTCGCGATCGCGACCGCGGCCTGCCGCGACGCCTCCAACGGCCCCGACTTCATCGCGAAGGCCGAGCGCATTTGCGCGGTGAAGATCGAGATCCTGTCGGGTCCGCGCGAGGCGCGGCTGTCGGCGCTCGGCGTGATCTCCGGCATCCATCATCCCGACGGCATCGTCGGCGACCTCGGCGGTGGCTCGCTCGAACTGATCGACGTGCGCAGGAACAGCGTGCGTAGCGGCGTGACGCTGCCGCTCGGCGGGCTCGCGCTCCAGGACCTCGCGCACAAATCGCTCAAGCGCGCCGACCGCATCGTGCGCGAGGCGATCGACGAGGTGCCACAGCTCACCGCGGGCCGCGGCCGCACTTTCTATGCGGTCGGCGGCACCTGGCGTGCGCTGGCGCGCATCCACATCATCCAGAGCGGCTATCCGCTCCAGGTGATGCACGGCTATTCGCTGACCGCGGCTGAAGCGCTCGACTTTTCGCGCCGTCTGCGTCGGCTTGCGGCCGCGGACATGCTCGCCGACATCGAGATCGTCGCCGATGCGCGGCGCCCGCTCCTCACCTATGCGGCGTTGGTGCTCGAGCACATCATCCGCGTCGCAAAACCCAAGACCATCGTGTTCTCGACCTTCGGCGTGCGCGAGGGCCTGCTGCACGAGAAGCTGTCGGAGCCGGAACGCAACAAGGACGGCCTGATCTGCGCCGCGGAAGAGCTGAACCAGCTGCTGTCGCGCTCGGCCAAGCACGCCCACGAGCTGATCGCCTGGACCGACCGCCTCGCGCGCGTGGTGAAGCTGCGCGAGACCGAGGAGGACCGCCGCTTGCGCCACACCGCGTGCCTGCTGTCCGATATCGGCTGGCGCGTGCATCCCGATCACCGCGGCGAGCAGACGCTGAGCCTTGTCGTCAACGGCAATTTCGGCGCGATCACCCACACCGAGCGCGCCTTCGTCGGCCTGTCGGTGTTCTATCGCTATGCGGGCCTGAGCGAGGAAAACCAGCCGCCGGTTACCATGCAGGAGCTGCTGACGCCGGCGCAGCTCGAACGCGCGCGCCTCTTGGGCGCTGCGTTCCGCGTCGCGCATCTGATCTCGGCGGCGCGCCCGGGCGTGCTGCCGGCCACGCATTTCCGCAGCCAGGGCCGCAAGCTGATGCTGGTGTTCGAGCATCGCCTCGGCGACCTCGTCGCCGACCGCGTCGGCAGCCGCTTCCGCGCACTCGCCCGCCTGGTCAGCCGCGCCGGCTCGATCGTGCGGCGCTAGCGCATGATCCGGAAAAGTGCGTAGCGGTTCTCCGAAAAGATCATGCTCTAACAAAAACCTAAAGCGCAACGAGACAGGTGCAAGCGACAGGCATCTGCACCGACATCTACTTCGCGACGAATCGGCTGCCATTCCAGCGCAGCTTCCGGCTGGTTCCGTTGCGGTCGAGGAGCTCGACGAAGGCCTGGTTGTTGACGGATGATAGTCGGATGTCATAGGTGCGCACCGTGAGCACGCGGCGGTATCGGCCGGCCGTCGCGACATACACTTCGTGAAGACATCCCGCGGAATTGCAAAGAACGGCTCTGCTGCGGCACTGAAAATCGTCGAAGTGAAGGGCCACGAACTCGGCGCCTGGCACGGTCAGATAGAGCGCAAAATGTTGGGCGGCCGCTATCGAGCCCCCGCACGTAGCGTTCCATTTCTGCACGTCTGCGCGGATTTCGTCCGGGAGCATGTCAATGTGCGCGGGGCTCCAAGGATCCTGCGCCGTTCCACTGTGGGAAAGCGCGGGCTGCACGAGAGCAAGCGCCGCAATGACACTGCCCAGCAGTGTGCACAAGAGTCTGCTCAATTTCACGACTTTGCTCCTGCGTAGTTCAGAACAGCCTTGGCTGTTGCGCCCCGCGATAAGCAAACCACCCGGAGCCCACCTCGGCCCACAGCCGGATCGATGCCATCTCCGGCGCGCCTCGTGCAAAAATATCCTGCGCAGGCCAAGCGCGCTTGATGCACATCAACCCACCACCGTCGCGCCGGCGTTAGCGAGATACAAATGCTGCGCTCCGGACGACTTCCGCCATGCAACTGCCCTATGGGATTTTCCGTCTGAGCCCCGCTCGGAGCGCGACTGCCCGTGCTCTCCTAGCGCTTGTATTGAGTCTTTGGCCCTCCGCGCCGAATGCACAGGACGAGGTGAAGCTCAGCGATGCGCAGGCGCGCAATCTCGGCGTCCGCGTCACCCATCCTGTCGCGAGCCGGACCGATCTGACGCTGCCCTATCCCGTCCAGATCGTCATCCCGACGCAGCAATTGTGGGTCGTCAGCGCGCCGGTGGCCGGCATGGTCGCCAAGCTCCTGGTGGGGCGCGGTGACCGCGTCACGGCCGGTCAGCCGCTGGTCACGCTGGAGAGTCCGAGCTTCGTCTCCCAGCAGCGCGACTATCTGCACGCGATCGCGCAGGAGCACCTCGCCAGCCAGCAGCTCAATCGCAACGTGGATCTGTTCGAAGGCAAGGCCGTGCCGCAACGCGTGCTCGAAGCCAGCCAGGCCGAAGCGCGCCAGGCCGCCCTCGTCGTCGCCGAACGGCGTCAGATGCTGCATCTGAGCGGGATGTCCGACGATGCAATCTCCCGGCTGGCCCAGCAAGCGGCGATCAGCGGGACGCTCACGGTCAATGCCCCGCAAGCCGCGTCCGTGGTCGAGCTCGCTGTGTCACCAGGGCAGCGGCTCGAACAATCCGCACCGCTTGTCAAGTTGGCGCGGCTCTCGCCGCTATGGGCGGAAATCGCGGTCCCTGCCGCCAATATTCGAGCGATCCGTACCGGCGCGAAAGTCGAGATCGAGGGCTATTCCACCCCGGGCAAGGTCGTGTTGGTCTCAGAGACCATCGATCCTGCCACCCAGACTATTCTGGTTCGCGCGGAAGTCCCCAACGACGGCGAGCTGCATCCCGGCCAGACCACCGCGGCCCGCATCGGATTTCTCTCGACCGGCGAAAGCGCCTGGGAGATCCCTTACAGTGGGCTGGTCCGGCGGGGCGAGCAAACGTCGGTCTTCGTCGCCTTTGACGGCGGCTTCCGGCTGGTGCCGGTCAAGCTGCTTGCGGAAGATCAGGACCATGTGGTCGTAGCGGGCGCCGTCTCGGACCGGGATGAGATCGCGATCGGCGGCATCTCGGCGCTTCGCGGTATCCTCTCCGGACTGGGGCAGTAAATGCTCCGGCGCCTGGTTGCGTTCGCACTGTCGCAGCGACTGTTCGTCATGCTCGGCGTGCTACTGGTGATCGGCGCCGGCGCTGTCCTCCTGCCCGGCTTACCGATCGATGCCTTTCCTGACGTTTCGCCGGTTCAGGTCAAGGTCATCATGAAGGCGGCGGGCCTCACTCCCGAAGAGGTCGAGCAGCGCATCACCGTTCCCGTCGAGCTCGAACTGCTCGGATTGCCGAACAAGAAGGTGCTTCGTTCGACCACGAAATACGCGCTGGCAGACATCACCGTCGATTTCGAGGACGGCACCGACATCTACTGGGCGCGCAACCAGGTCTCGGAGCGGCTGTCGAACATCTCGCGCGATTTCCCCGACGGGGTGAGCGGCGGTCTGGCGCCGATCACGAGCCCTCTCGGCGAGATGTTCATGTTCACGATCGACAGTCCCGAGCTGTCGCTCGCGGAACGCCGCACCCTGCTCGATTGGGTGATCCGCCCGGCCTTGCGGACCGTCCCCGGCGTTGCGGACGTCAATGCGCTCGGCGGCTATGTCCGCGCCTTCGAGATCGTGCCGCGCAACGATGCGCTGGCCGCGCGCGGCATCACCTACGATGTGTTTCGCCGGGCCATCGAAGCCAACAGCCGCAACGACGGCGCCGGGCGGGTGAACCAAGGCGAGGACAGCGCCCTGGTCCGGATCGAAGGCAGCATCCGCTCGATCGAGGACATCAAGGCGATCGTCGTCGACACCCGCGAGGGCGTGCCGATCCTGGTCAACGACGTCGCGAGCGTCAAAGTCGGGACGCTGACCCGCTATGGCGCCGTCACGGCGGACGGCCGCGGCGAAACCGTCGAGGGACTGGTCCTCGGCTTGCGCGGCGCCAACGCGGGTCAGCTCATCCGTGACGTGCGTGCTCGGCTCGCGGAACTGCAACCCTCGCTGCCGAAGAGCGTGTCGATCAACGTGTTCTATGACCGCAGCCGCCTGGTCAACCGCGCCGTCGGCACCGTGGTGCGGGCCCTCGGCGAGGCCACCGCCCTCGTCATCGTCCTTCTGCTGCTCTTCCTCGGCAACTGGCGGGCCTCGCTGGTGATCGCTCTCAGCCTGCCGCTTGCCATCGTCATCGCCTTGATCGTCATGCGTGTGGTGGGAATGTCGGCCAACCTGATGAGCCTCGGCGGACTTGCGATCGCGATCGGCATGTTGATCGACGCGCTGGTGGTCGTGGTCGAGAACATCGTCGGGAACCTCGGCAAGCACGAGCCGGGCAAGGCCACTCCGCTGATCCACCTGATCTACCGGTCGGTCTGCGAAGTCCTGGAACCGGTCGCCTCGGGCGTGCTCATCATCATCATCGTGTTCGTCCCCCTGCTGACGCTGCAGGGGTTGGAGGGGAAGCTGTTCATCCCCGTCGCGCTGGCCATCATTTTCGCGCTGGGCGGGTCGCTGCTTCTGGCGCTCACAGTGATCCCGGTCGCGACCTCCTTCGTGCTCAAATCTGCATCGCATCGCGATCCCGTGCTGGTACGCGCGGCCCAACGGGTCTACGCGCCGGCATTGACCTGGGCGCTCAACAACGAGCGCAAGGTGATGACTGTGGCACTGATCGGCCTCGTCGCGGCGGGCTTCGCCTATACCAAGCTCGGCAAGACCTTCATGCCGACCATGGACGAAGGCGACGTCATCGTCAGCGTGGAGACGCTTCCGTCCGTCAACCTCGACGAGTCGCTAGCGATGAATGCAAGGCTGCAGACCGCGCTTCTGGCCGTGCCTGATATTGCCGGCATCGTCGCGCGAACCGGGTCGGACGAGCTCGGCCTCGACCCCATGGGCCCCAACCAGACCGACACGTTCCTCGTGCTCAAGCCGGCCGCCGAGCGCGCGACCGACAATCGCGAGGCCCTGCTGCAGAAGCTTCGCGAGGTCCTCACCGGCTTCCCCGGCATTTCGCTCAGCTTCACCCAGCCCATCGACATGCGTGTGCAGGAGATGATCAGCGGCGTGCGCGGTGACGTCGCCGTCAAGATCTTCGGCCCCGACATCGCCAAGCTGAACGAAACCGCGGCAAAGCTGTCGGCGATCCTATCCAGCATCGACGGTGCCGAGGATGTCTACACCACGCTGAACGAAGGCGCTCAATACTACACGGTTGCGGTCAACCGCATGGAGGCCGGCCGCCTCGGCCTGACGGTGGATTCCATCGTCAACTCGCTGCGGACGCAGATCGAGGGCCGGACCATCGGGACCGCGCTCGAGGACGGACGCCGCACGCCGATCCTCATCCGGGGCAGCGAGACGACGCGGGAAGCGCCGACGCTGCTGGCGAGCCTGCCGCTCACGCTCGCCTCCGGACGGCACGTCGCGCTGTCGCAGGTCGCCCGCATCCAGCGCGTGGACGGCCCGGTGAAGATCGACCGCGAGGACGGCGCCCGCATGAGTGTGGTGCGCGCCAACATCCGCGGTCGCGACATGGTCGGCTTCGTCGAAGCGGCCCGCCAGAAGGTCGCGACCGAACTCCCGCTGCCCAGCGGTTACCGGCTGACCTGGGGCGGGCAGTTCGAGAACCAGCAACGCGCCGCCACGCGCCTATCCGTCGTGGTCCCCGTCGCGATCGGCCTGATCTTCGTGCTGCTCTTCACAACATTCGGTGCCATCCGCCAGGCCCTGCTGGTGCTCGTCAACATTCCCTTCGCCCTGATCGGGGGCGTCTTCGCCCTGGTCGTGACGGGCGAGTACCTGTCGGTGCCGGCTTCGGTCGGATTCATCGCGCTGCTCGGCATCGCCGTGCTCAACGGCGTCGTGCTGGTCTCCTACTTCAATCAGCTCCGCGCCCACGGCCTTCCCGAGGATCGCATCGTCGTCGAAGGCGCCATGCGCAGGCTTCGCCCCGTGCTGATGACCGCGAGCATCACGGCGCTCGGCTTGATCCCGCTGCTGTTCGCCACCGGCCCGGGATCCGAGGTGCAGCGACCGCTCGCAATCGTCGTAATCGGAGGACTGCTGTCCTCCACCCTGCTCACCCTGATTCTCCTGCCGATCCTGTATCGCCGCTATGGCGGATCATCGAAGGTGGCCAAATGATCGAGCAGCCGGTCTGTCTGACGCTGATTGTGCCGCATCTCCTGCGCGAGGAGGTGCTCGACTATCTCGCTGAGCAGACCGACCTGGTTTCGGGATTCACGGCATCGCACGGAGCCGGTCACGGCACTGAGATCCGTTTGCATACGGCCGCCGAACGCGTGAAGGGCCACGCCGATCAGGCTGTCGTGCAAGTGGTTCTGTCGAGCAGTGATGCCGGCCGCTTGCTCGACCGTCTGCGGGTTTCGTTCGCCGGAACCAAGCTGGTCTACTGGACCATACCCGTGACGGAACTCGGCACGATCGACTGAGCGGGCCTACTCCGCCGACGCCCGGGCGTGGCGCTCGGACGATTCCAGCGCCGCTGCGGTCAGCTTGCGGCGGCGCCAGATGGTGCCGACCACCAGCACGACGATGACGCCGAGCGCGGCGCAGAAATATTCGCCGCCGGCTCCGCCATGGCCGAATTGCGGCGGGATGCGCAAGGCACCGAGCATGCTGTCGAGAGAGGCACCGAACGGACCGTCGAACAGCGTGTGCAGCTTCGGCGCGACACCGGGATCGGTCGCCATCACCTCGCCCGCGATCCAGCCGAGCAGCGCAGCACCGGCCCAGACCAGCACCGGCAGCTTTTCGAGCAGCGCCATGATCAGCGCCGCACCGGCGACGATCAGCGGCACGCTGATGGCAAGGCCGAGGATCAGGAGCGGCACGCTGCCATTGGCGGCGGCTGCGACCGCAATGACGTTGTCGAGCGACATGACGATGTCGGCGACCACGACGATCTGGATGGCCTGCCACAGATGCGAGGCCGCGTCGACGTCGTCGTCCTCGTCATGCTCCGGCACGAGGAGCTTGGCCGCGATCACGATCAGGGCGAGACCGCCGATCAGCTTGAGATAGGGCAACTCCATCAGTGTCGCGACGATGCCGGTGAAGATGATCCGCAGCATCACGGCTGCGCCGGCACCGAAGATCATGCCCCACAGCCGGTGTCGCGGCGAGAGGCCGCGGCACGCCAGCGCGATCACCAGCGCGTTGTCGCCGGACAGAAGGATGTTGATCCAGATGATCTTGCCGACCGCAATCCAGAAGGTCGGTTCGGCCATCTCGTTGCGAAACTGGGTGAAGAATGCCCCGATCGTCGCGGGATCGAAGATCTGCCAGAGCCAGCTCACAATAGGTCCCCTCGCCCAGTCTCTAAATTACGGCCGGCTGATCAGCCGACGATCTCGTTGCCCGAGAAGAACTGCGCGATCTCGATCGCGGCGGTCTCCGGCGCATCCGAGCCGTGTGCGGAATTCTCGCCGATCGACTTGGCGTAGAGCTTGCGGATGGTGCCGTCGGCGGCCTTGGACGGATCGGTCGCGCCCATCGCGTCGCGGTACTTGGCGATGGCGTTCTCGGCTTCCAGCACCTGGACGACGACCGGGCCCGAGGTCATGAACTCGACGAGCTCGCCGAAGAACGGCCGCGCCTTGTGGACGGCATAGAAGGTCTCGGCCTGTTCCTTGGTCATGCGGATGCGCTTCTGCGCGACGATGCGCAGGCCCGCCTTTTCGATCACGGCGTTGACGGCGCCGGTCAGGTTACGCGCGGTCGCGTCGGGCTTGATGATCGAGAAAGTGCGTTCGATGGCCATAATCTTGTCCTTGGAAGAAAAGCGGTGGTTGTCGAGTTGCGGGGCTTATATCGGCGCCTTTGCCATCCGGCAAGCGACCGCCGATATGACGTCACAGACGCTTCGCCGCAGGACCGGACCCCTGCAGTTTCAATCTGGATTACGACAATTTCACCCAGATGAACCCAATCTGAAGCCCCTGTCAGGATTCGGTTCAGCCTCGCCGGCGTAGGGTTGGCCCCATCGAAACCGAGCCCGATCACAGGGCGGACCGTTTCGGCGGCCTTTCCATCGACGCGGATGCCCCCGCGCCGGCAGTTTTGAGGAGATCACCATGTTGAGGAAACTTTCGCTTGCCGCTGTCGCTGCGGTTGCGCTGGGTGCCGCGCTGGCGCCGACCTCGGCTTCCGCCCACTGGCACGGTGGCGGCCCGGGCTGGCACGGCGGCGGCGGAGGCTGGCACCGCGGCCACGGCTGGGGCGGACCGCGCTTCTATGCCCCCGTCTCCTACGGTTATGGCGGCTGCTATGTGCGCCGGCTGGTCCCGACCCCCTGGGGACCCCGCTGGCGGATGATCAACCGCTGCTACTGAGCCCGACAGCACCTTGACTTAAAGGCTACCGCCCCCCACGGTTGCCTTCCAAGAGAAGCCCCGGCGATCCCCCCGCCGGGGCTTCGCATTTTGGGCGGATATTGCGGGGTTCATACAATTTTGACGAGAATGCCGGCATTCCCCCAAAAACCGCGAAACCATTTTGGGGGCCAATGACTTGGTACCGTGTCCTTACTTTGAGCACACGGAACCTGCGCGATGGCTGGCCTTTTTGCCAATGACAGCGAACAGATCGATCGGCGGACCAGCCGCTCGATTTGCGATGCGGTGGGCGAACGGCTCCAGCAGAGCCTGCGTCCCGAACCTCAGCTCCCGACCCACCTCGAGCGGCTCATGAACGAGCTGAGGCAGCGCGACCGCGACTCGCATTGAGCGGCTAAGAAAAACGGGTTGCGTTCGACGCGCCTTGCGGTGACAAGGCCGCATGCTTGTCATCACCGACCTCTCCCTCCGCCTCGCCGGACGCCTTCTGATTGACCAGAGTTCCGTGCAGATCACGCCGGGATCGCGCGTCGGCCTGGTCGGACGCAACGGCACCGGCAAGTCGACGCTGTTCAAGGTGATCCGCGGGGAGCTCGCGGCCGAGCACGGCTCGGTGACCCTGCCGCCGCGCTGGAGCGTCGGCAGCCTCGCCCAGGAAGCCCCGAACGGACCCGACAGCCTGATCTCCGTCGTGCTCAAGGCCGATCTCGAACGCGACGCGCTGCTCGCGGAAGCCGAGTGCGCGACCGACCCGCACCGGATCGCCGAGATCCAGACCCGGCTGGTCGACATCGACGCGCATTCGGCGCCGAGCCGCGCCGCCGCGATCCTCTCCGGCCTCGGCTTCTCCGCCGCCGATCAGCTCCGCCCCTGCGCCGAGTTCTCCGGCGGCTGGCGCATGCGCGTCGCGCTCGCCGCGACGCTGTTCGCAGCCCCCGATTTGTTGCTGCTCGACGAGCCCACCAACTATCTCGACCTCGAGGGAACGTTGTGGCTGGAGGATCATCTCGCGCATTATCCGCGCACGGTGATCGTGATCAGCCACGACCGCGACCTCCTCGAAAGCTCGGTCGACCAGATCCTGCATCTGGAGCGCGGCAAGCTCACGCTCTACAAGGGCACCTATTCCTCGTTCGAGGAGCAGCGCGCCGCGCGCGAGCTGCTCGATGCCAAGCAGGTCAAGCGCCAGGAAGCCGAGCGCGCCCGGCTGCAAGCTTTCGTCGACCGCTTCAAGGCCAAGGCTTCGAAAGCCCGCCAGGCACAGTCTCGCGTGAAAATGCTGGAGCGGCTGAAGCCGATTACCGCGCTGGTCACCGAGGACGTGCGCGAGATCAGCTTTCCGGCGCCGGAGAAGATCCTGTCCCCGCCGATCATCGCGGTCGACAACGCTTCCGTCGGCTACGATCCCGCGGCGCCCGTGCTCGGCCGCGTCACGCTGCGCATCGACAATGACGATCGCATCGCGCTGCTGGGCGCCAACGGCAACGGCAAGTCGACGCTCGTCAAGCTGCTCGCCGGAAGGCTCGCGCCGTTCTCCGGCAAGGTGACGCGCGCGGACAAGCTGTCGATCGCCTATTTCGCGCAGCATCAGCTCGACGAGCTGAACGAGGACGCCTCGGCCTATGACCACGTTCGCAAGCTGATGGGCGATGCGCCCGAAGCCAAAGTGCGGGCACGCGCAGGCGCGATCGGTTTTTCGGGCAAGGCGGCCGACACCAAGGCCGGCAAATTGTCGGGCGGCGAGAAGGCGCGGCTGCTGCTGGGCCTTGCGACCTTCTTCGGCCCCAACATGATCATCCTGGACGAGCCGACCAACCATCTCGATATCGACAGCCGTGCCGCGCTGGCCGAAGCCATCAACGAATTCCCCGGCGCCGTCATCATGGTCTCGCACGACCGCTATCTGATCGAGGCCTGCGCAGACCGGCTTTGGATCGTCGCCGACCGCACCGTCACTAATTACGACGGCGACCTCGACGAATATCGCCGCCTGGTGCTGTCCACGCGCAACGCCGAGCCCGCGCCGCGCGAGCGCAGTGTCGCGAGCGAGAAACCGCAGCGCGCGCGGCCCGACAATCGCGGCTCGCTGAAGAAACGCATCACCGAAGCCGAAGCCGAGATCGCCCGCGTCAGCGACATCATCACCAAGATCGACACCGCCCTCGCCTTGCCCGACATTTTTACGCGCGATCCCAAGCAGGCCGCACAGCTGTCAAAGGCGCGCGCCAATGCCGCCGATGCGCTGGCGCGCGCGGAGGAGCAGTGGCTCGAGGCGAGCACGCAGTTCGACGAGGCTGCGGGCTGAATCCAAATCTGGGAAAACAACCCCATGCACAGTAGCGGTAATAAATCACCCTGCATCAAGTAGCTGGCCACGCTACCCTTCATGGGATTGTCCGCTCAGTCCGCGAACTGCCCGGCCGCCTTGATGATCGGAGCCCAGCGGTCGACTTCGCTCGTCAGCATCGCGCCCAGCGCCTCAGGCGTCGCCTTGTCCTGCGGCACCGGCTCGGTGTTGATGTCGTTGAACCGGGCGATCAGCGCCGGATCCTTGAGCGCCGCCTGCAGCGCGGCCGTCAGCTTCTGCACGACCGCGGGCGGAGTGCCCTTGGGAGCATAGAGGCCATGCCAGACGCCGAGTTCGAACCGCTTGAGGCCCGCCTCATCGGCCGTCGGCAGATCGGGCAGACTCTTCAGCCGCTCCTTGGTGGTGATCGCGTAGGCCTTGACCTGCTTGGCCGTGATCGGCCCGGTGGTGTTGGTCGCCTGGTCGCAGGTGAGATCGATCTGCTTGCCGAGCAGATCGTTCATGATCGGGCCGTTGCCCTTATAGGGCACCGTGGTGAGCTGCTTCTGGATCGCGGTCATGAGCAGCATGCCGCAGAGATGCGATGCCGCACCTAACCCGGCATTGGCGTAGGTCAGCTTGTCGCCCTGCTGCTGGGCGTAGGCGACCAGCTCCTTGAGCGTGTTGGCCGGAAAATCCGGACGCGCAATGATCGTCATCGGCGCGTTGGTCACGAGGCCGATCGGCGCAAACGCCGTCTTCGTGTCATAGCTGAGATTGCGGTACAGGGTCGCGGCGGTCGAGATGCCGACGTGATGGATCAGCAGTGTGTAGCCGTCGGGCTGGGCGCGCGCGGCGCGGGTCGTGCCGATGGTGCCGCCGGCGCCGGTCGCGTTCTCGACAACGATTTGCTGTCCCAGCGACTTCCCCATGCCTGCGGCCGTCAGGCGCGCGATGGTGTCGGTCGGCCCGCCCGCCGCGAATGGAACCAGCATGGTGATGGGCCTCGTCGGATAGTCCTGGGCAACGGCCGCGCCGAGCGGCAGAAGCAGAGCCGATACGAGGGCAATCGAGAACCGCATAGTCTCCTCCAGATTTTTATAGCTCCATATGAGCGCATTCCTGGCCGCAAGACCATCAGGAAAGCGGCTCATCAGAAGCGTGCAGCAATTGTTCGGCCGCAGCGGCGTTCCGGGAACATGTCGCGAAGAGCTGCCGTCAATTGCGCCCGCTCGCCCTGCACTAGGTCTGGCTCTCTGTCTCGTTCTCGAGCTTCGTCCGCAGGTCTGCAACGACGCGATGAACGGTTTGCAGGTCCTTGACCGTAAGCCCCTCCGAAAGGCCGTTGACCCACGGCGCCTGCAAAGCCATGGCGGCATCGAAAGCATGCCGTCCCTTGTCGGTCAGAACGACAAGCTGCGCTCGGCGGTGATGCGGGTTGGCCTCGAAAGCAACGAGGCCTTCCGCGTGCAGGTCATTGACGATCCGCTGCACGTTCTGGCGATTGGCCCCCAGATCGCGGGCAAGCCAAGCCACCGGCTGGGGGCGCTCCGCGTGCACGATGGCGCCGAGAATCTGCCAGCGAGCGCTCGTGAGCCCGAGCCGGGCGACCAAGCGGTCCCCTGCGGTCAGGAGCAGGCTATTCAGCCGGAACAGGTCAAGCACGAGGTTCGACAGCGCATCGCCGGCCGGCGTTCGCAAGGATTTCGGCATCCGTCACCATAAACTGTTATTGACATCATGATGTCAAATATCTAAGGTGTGTATAGTACCACATTGACACCATATTGCCATATCGAATGGAGCCTGCCATGGCGCACCTACGTCCTTTGGACCCTAACTTTCCCATCGAACGTCAGCTTGGCATCGACACCAGCCCTGCGGTGCTGGTGAATGTGTTCACGCTCGACAAGACCGACGAGCAGAGCTTCCTCCAGGTTTGGCAGGACGATGCAGCCTTCATGAAGCGGCAGCCGGGCTTCATTGCCACCCAGCTTCACCGCGCGATCGGCGATAGCCCGACATATCTGAACTATGCCGTCTGGGAATCGACGGCCCACTTCCGGGCTGCATTCACGCATCCTGAGTTCAGATCGAAAATCGCAGCCTATCCCTCATCTGCCGTCGCCTCTCCGCACCTGTTCGAAAAGGTCGCCGTGCCCGGCATCTGTGTGGCGTAGCGCGCTTCGAAACGGCAGGACCCCGATGACCAGGATCATCCACCCCGTCGCGGGCGCGGTCGCGCTGACGACGATTGCGACCTTCTGGCTCTCCACGGCTCTCACCGAGCTATTTGCGTCGCACGCGAGCATAGCCACGGTGAAAATGGCCATACCCTGGGGCTTCCTGTTGCTGGTTCCGGCGTTGGCGGTGACGGGAGGCTCAGGATTTTTCCTGGCAAAGGGACGACGTGGTGGCGTGATCGGCGCGAAGATCAAGCGCATGCCGTTCATCGCCGGCAACGGCATCCTGCTTCTCATTCCTGCCGCGTTGTTTCTTGCGTTCAAGGCGAAGGCCGCGGAGTTCGACACCACGTTCTATGCGGTACAGACTCTCGAATTGTTGGCCGGCGCGATGAACATCGCTCTTCTCGGCCTCAATATGCGCGACGGCTTCAAGATGAAGAGCCGGTTCCGCGTTCGCCAGCCCGATCGCTTGCCGGTGCTCTGACGGCGCGCGCGAACCCGGCTTTCGATCGGGTCCGCCACGCTCGCAGGCGGTCCCGCCTACGCGTGCTTCTTCTTCGGCTTCACCGCCCTCGGCGCTGGCTGCGGATCGGGATTGCCCTCGATTGACGACAGACGTCCAGCCGTGAAGGTGTAGATGCCGGCGCGCGGTCCCGTGGCCCAAGTGACGACGGCAACGCGGCGACCGGCGGCGTCATTGGAGAGATTGATGTTCGATGGCGCGCCGATGCCGCGCACCACGTCGCATTCGGTATGGCCCAGCGCGACCGTACCGCCCATCGGCGCCGGAGCCGTCGTCGATGCGTTGGCATCGGCCGGCCCGGGAGGCGGCGCCATGCCGGGACAGGCGCCGTCAGCGCTGACGAGATCCTCAGCTCCGACCGGCTTGTCGGGGGTCAGCGGCGGGGATTCGATCGAGATGTTCTTGATGAACAGCCGGCTCGGCGTGTTGAACCATTGTGCGTCCTTCGACAGCAGATCGGACGCGCCCGAGCAGCCGGCGAGCAGCGGAGCCGCGGCAGCCAAAGCAACAAGAAGCGACCTGGGAAGCTTTTGATGTCGCACGATAAACCAAATTCCCCGCGTGAAGGACCAGCCCTAAGCGATTGTCCCAACATCACTTTGCGGCACGAAGGTGACAAAAGCCAGCATCGCCCGAAAAGTGCAAATTATCATTAATTGCGAAGGACCCCTAATTCCGACGCTGCCACCGGCCCCGCTCGTCGGCCTGCCAATAGGTGACATCAAATCCCCGCTCCTTGCAATCCGTCCAGGCGCTGCGGGCAAGCGCGAGTGCATCCGGATCGTCGCCGTTGAACAGCAGCACCATGCGCGCATAACCCTGCGCGTCCTGCGGCAAGGCCGCATTGTCGACCAGGAATCGGACATGGGCGCCGTTGGGATTGCCCTCCTCGATCGCCAGCACGATCGGCTGATCGGCGGCATCGTTCACGCGCCATGTCGCATGCGGCAGGAAGGAATCGTCGCGGTAGGTCCATAAATGCGCGTCGAGCGCATCGGCGCGCTCTTCCGAGGTCGACTGCACCACGACGCGCCATCCGCGCTCGAGCGATTTCTCGAGAAGCGGCGGCAACACGTTCTCCACCGTCATGTTTTGCAGATGATAGAACAGGACTTCGGTCATCTCAGATCATTTGCGCTCGTAATGGTCGGCGACGAGACGGTCGAGCAGGCGGACGCCATAGCCGCTTGCCCAGCTCTGGTTGATGTCGGTCTTCGGCGCGCCCATGGCGGTGCCGGCGATGTCGAGATGGGCCCAGGGCGTGCCATCGACGAAACGCTGCAGGAACTGCGCGGCGGTGATCGAGCCGCCGTGGCGACCGCCGGTGTTCTTCATGTCGGCGAACTGGGAATCGATCAGCTTGTCGTATTCGGGACCGAGCGGCATGCGCCAGACCTTGTCGCCGCTCTCGATGCCGGCCGCCAGCAGGCGTTCGGCGAGCTCATCATTGTTGGAGAACATGCCGGCATGCTCGGTGCCGAGCGCGACCACGATCGCGCCGGTCAGTGTCGCCAGATCCACCATGAATTTCGGCTTCACCTTCTTGGCGACGTACCAGAGCACGTCGGCCAGCACGAGGCGGCCTTCCGCGTCGGTGTTGATGATCTCGATGGTCTGGCCCGACATCGAGGTGACGATGTCGCCCGGCCGCTGCGCATTGCCGTCGGGCATGTTCTCGACGAGGCCGATGGCGCCGACCACATTGACCTTGGCCTTGCGCGCGGCAAGCGCGTGCATCAGACCGACGACGCAGGCCGCGCCTCCCATGTCGCCCTTCATGTCCTCCATGCTGCCGGCTGGCTTGATCGAGATGCCGCCGGTGTCGAAGCAGACGCCCTTGCCGACGAAGCTCACGGGCGCCTCGCCCTTCTTGCCGCCGTCCCAGCGCATGATCACGGTGCGGCTCGGCCGCGCCGAGCCCTGGCCGACGCCGAGCAGCGCGCCCATGCCGAGCTTCTGCATCGCCCTGACGTCGAGCACCTCGACCTTGACGCCGAGCTTGCGGAGCTGACTGGCGCGGCGAGCGAATTCCTCGGGGAAGAGCACGTTCGGCGGCTCGTTGACGAGGTCGCGCGCGATGATCACGCCGTCGACGACGTGGCCGGCCGAGGCAAACGCCTTCTTCGCGGCAGCGGCATCGCCGACCGCCAGCGAGATGTCGGCGCGCGAGCCGCCCTCCTCGCCGTCCTTCTTCTTCGTCTTGTAGCGGTCGAACTTGTAGGCGCGCAGGCGCAGGCCCGAGGCGATCGCGACCGCCTGCTCGCTCGTCATCGCGCCACTGGGCAGTTCCGCCATGATCGTCATGGCGGCCGCCCCGGCGGCAAGCTTGCCCGCCGCCACACCACCGAATTTGAGGAAATCGTTCGCCTTCAGGCCGGCCGCCTTGCCGGCGCCGATCACGAGCAGACGGGTGGCCTTGACCCCTTCCGGCGCCAGGATGTCGAGTGCTGCCCCGCTCTTGCCCTTGAAGGCGGCGGCGGCGGCCGCACGCTTCACGAGTTCGATAGCGCCGCCCAGCGCCTTGGCCGTCGCCGGACCAACCTTCAGACTATCGTCGCAGAACACGACCATGATGCCACGGGCGGCGGCAGACAACGGGACAAAGCCGACCTTGATGGCATCGGACATGGGTAACTCCTTCAAAAACTTGGTCTTTTTGCTGCTCACGGTCCCTGGCCAGGGCCGGACATGAACGGCGATTCACTGAGCCATCTGCACTATGGGCCAGCGCCCCGGCAGATGCCAAGCACCCCCCGTGGCCTCAAGGTCACAACGAGCGAAATATTAACCATATATTGAGGGTGCCACGGGGCAGCCATTTTGTTGACGGATCAAAGGGATGGTAGTGAGAGAGTGAGCTGGCGGAAGAGGCGCTGGCCAACCTTGGGGATCCCCTGATCGGGGATTGGTTGGACAGCGGAGTTTCGGCCGACATTGGGGACTTGGTGGGATTCGTGCGGTAGCGCATGGGGTCGATCGATAGGTATATCTTCCGCACGACGCTGGCGTCGTTTGCGCTGATCCTGGTCAGCCTCACTGGCGTGATCTGGATTACGCAGGCGTTGCGCGGCATCGACCTGATGACGAGCCAGGGTCAGACCATCCTCACCTTCCTGGGCATCACCAGCCTCGTCGTGCCGGCCCTGGTCCTGATCATCTCGCCGATCGCGCTGATGATCGCGATCTCGCACACGCTGAACAAGCTCGCGACCGATTCCGAAATCATCGTGATGAATGCCGCCGGCCTGTCGCCGTTCCGGCTGTTCTATCCGTTCTTTTACGCCACCTGCGTGGTGGCGCTGCTGGTTGCGTTCATAGCGGCATATCTCGCCCCCGACGGCATGCGGCGGATCAAGCAGTGGGATGCCGAGATCACCGCGGACGTGCTCACCAACATCCTGCAGCCCGGCCGCTTCGCCCAGCTCGACAAGAACCTCACGATCCGGATTCGCGAACGCCAGCCCGGCGGCATCCTTGCCGGCATCTTCATCGACGACCGCCGCGATCCGAACGAGCGCGTCTCGATCGTCGCCGAGCACGGCGAGGTCGTTAAGAACGAGACCGGCTCGTTCCTGGTGCTGGAGACCGGCAATCTCCAGCGCTTCGAGGCGGGCAAGCGCGATCCCGCGCTGGTGGCCTTCGGCCGCTACGGCTTCGACATGTCGAAGTTCTCCAACCAGGGCCGCGACGTCACCCTCGGCATCCGCGAGCGCTATCTCTGGGAGCTGCTTGCGCCGTCCGATAACGACCCCGTCTACAAGCAGATCCCCGGCCAGTTCCGCTCGGCCCTGCATGACAGCCTGCTCGCGCCGATCTATCCCTTCGCCTTCGCCGTGCTGACCTTCGCCTTCCTCGGTGCGCCCCGCACCACCCGCCAGAGCCGTAATTTCTCGATCGGCACTTCGGTCGTTGCGGTGTTTGGCCTGCGCATGGCCGGCTTTGCCTGCTCGGTGATGGCGGTGAAATCGCCGAGCCCGGTGCTGGTGCAATATGCGATGGTCATGGGCGCCATCGGCATCGGGCTGTGGATGATCATCCGCGGCGTTGTGGTCGAGCCGCCCCCTGGCCTCATGGAGGCCATCAACAGGTCGAACGCGCGCATCGCGCGGCTGTTCGGACGGCCGGCCACCGCATGAGCATGCTCACCAACACACTCGGACGCTATTTCGCCGGCCGCTTCGTGGTCGCGGCGCTCGGCGTGTTCTTGGGCATTTTCCTGCTGCTGGTGCTGGTCGACTACATCGAGATGGTGCGCAAGACCTCGGGGCTGGCGTCCGCCTCGGCGCTCATGGTGGCCGAGACCTCGCTGTTCAGGGTGCCGCAACTGCTGGAGAAGCTGACGCCGTTCTGCATGCTGATCGGCGCCATGACCTGCTATCTCGCCCTCTCCCGCCGGCTCGAGCTCGTGGTTGCGCGCGCCGCCGGCATCTCCGCATGGCAGTTCATCTCACCGGCGCTCGGCAGCGCGCTCCTGATCGGGGTGATCGCAACCGTCGCCTACAATCCCATGTCGGCGAATCTGCGTGAGCTCTCCAAGCGCATGGAAGCCGAGCTGTTCGGCTCGGCGCCCGGCGGCGGCATCCAGGACGCCTCCGGCTTCTGGCTCAATCAGGTGACCAGCGACGGCCAGACCATCATCAACGCCGCGCGCAGCGAGCAGCAGGGCGTCCGACTCACCGGCCTGACGCTGTTCCGCTTTGACACAGACAGTCACTTCAAGGAGCGGATCGAGGCGCGCGAGGCGACACTGGAGTCCGGCCATTGGCTGTTCAAATCCGTTCGCCGCTTCTCGCTGGACTCCCCGCCGATCGACCAGGCCACCTTGGAGATTCCAACGACGCTCACCGAGGCGCAGGTCCGCAACAGCTTTTCCACCCCCGAGACTGTGTCCTTTTGGCAACTACCGAGCTACATCCGCTCATCCGAAAGCTCAGGCTTCGCGACAGCCGGATACCGACTCCAGTATCAGAAGCTTCTGGCACAGCCGTTTTTGCTTGCGGCAATGGTGATGCTCGCGGCCTCCGTGTCGTTGCGCTTCTTCCGGATGGGCGGCGTGCAGAAGATGGTTTTGAGTGGCGTGGGCGCAGGCTTTCTGCTCTACGTTCTGTCGAAAGTGACTGAAGACTTGAGCAAGGCTGAGTTGATGCATCCGATCGCTGCGGCGTGGTTGCCCGTAGTGGTGGGCGGCCTCACCGGCTTTTTGGCCTTGTTGTACCAGGAGGACGGTTAGTGACTGCCGTCCATCGAGGACCCGTGTCTCGTTTGACGCGCCGCATCGTGATGCGCGCGAACGGGTCCGGCTTGTCTCTTCGCAGGCTCATGATGGCTGTCGCTGCCGTGGCATCGCTCGGCGCGCTGATCGATGTTGCCGCCGTGGCCCCCGCCTCGGCCCAGAGCTTCACCTATAATCCGCTGCCGCCGCGTCCGAAGCCGCCGAAAGCCGCCAACGACAACCAGATGCTGGTTCAGGCGACCGAGGTCGACTACGACTACAACAATTCGCGCGTCTCCGCGGTCGGTAACGTCCAGCTGTTCTACAACGGCACCAGCGTCGAGGCCGACAAGGTCATCTACGACCAGAAGACCAAGCGGCTGCATGCCGAAGGCAACATCCGCATGACGGATGCCGACGGCAAGATCACCTATGCCGAGATCATGGATCTCTCCGACGATTACCGCGACGGTTTCGTCGATTCGCTGCGTGTGGACACCGCCGACCAGACCCGCATGGCCGCGAGCCGCGCCGACCGCTCCAGCGGCAATTACACGGTGTTCGAGAACGGCGTCTACACGGCCTGCGCGCCGTGTAAGGACGATCCGAAGAAACCGCCGCTGTGGCAGGTCAAGGGTGCCCGCATCATCCACGACCAGCAGGAGAAGATGCTGTATTTCGAGACGGCGCAGATCGAATTCTTCGGCGTGCCGCTCGCCTACATGCCGTATTTCTCGACGCCCGACCCGACTGTGAAGCGCAAGAGCGGCTTCCTGATGCCGGGCTATGTTTCCGGCACGTCGAACACGGGCTATGGCGTCGAGGTTCCCTATTATTGGGCGATCGCGCCCGACATGGACGCGACCATCAACCCCCGCTTCTTGTCGCGGCAAGGCGTGCTGCTGCAGGGAGAATTCCGGCAGCGCCTGATCGACGGCGCCTACCAGATCCGCGCCTATGGCATCGACCAGCTCGATCCCGGCGCGTTTGCCGGGCAGCCCGGCGACAAGCAGTTCCGCGGCGCCGTCGACACCAAGGGTCAGTTCGCGCTGAACGACAAATGGGTCTGGGGTTGGGACGGCGTCCTGATGTCCGACTACTACTTCTTCTCGGACTACCGGCTCTACCAGTACCGCGATCCGCTCGGCTCGTTCCTGCTGCTGCCGACGGAGGCGCTGTCGCAGCTCTATCTGACCGGCGTCGGCAACCGCAGCTTCTTCGACGCGCGCACGATGTACTGGCTGAGCTATTCGGGTAACCAGAGCCAGGTGCCGATCGTCTATCCGGTGATCGACTACTCCAACGTGCTCAACTATCCGGTGTTCGGCGGCGAGTTCAGCTACAAGACCAATTTCGTGAACCTGTCGCGTGACCAGGCGGTGTTCGATCCGATCACCACGATCGCGAACACCAACAGCCTGTGCACGACGGCGTCGGCCGATCCGCTCGCCCGCACGCCGTCACAGTGCCTGCTGCGCGGCTTCCCCGGCACCTACACCCGCCTCACGGCCGAGGCGCAGTGGCGCAAATCCTTTACCGATCCGCTCGGCCAGATCTGGACGCCGTTCGCCAGCCTGCGCGCCGACGCGATCAACTCCTCGGTCTCCAACCAGCCGGGCGTGTCGAACTATCTTCCCATCGGCGACACCCAGGCGTTCCGCCTGATGCCGACCGTGGGCCTGGAATACCGCTACCCCTTCATCAACGTTCAGCCCTGGGGCTCGACCACCGTCGAGCCGATCGCGCAGATCATCATCCGGCCGAACGAGACCTATGCAGGCAAGCTCCCGAACGAGGACGCCCAGAGCATGGTGTTCGACGCCTCGAACCTGTTCAGCGTCGACAAGTTCTCCGGCTACGACCGCGTCGAGGGCGGCGGCCGCGCCAATGTCGGCGTGCAGTCCACCACGCAGTTCGACAAGGGCGGCGCCGTCAAGGCCCTGTTCGGCCAGTCCTACCAGCTGTTCGGCATGAACTCCTTCGCGGTCCAGGACCCCATCAATACCGGCCTCAATTCCGGCCTGGACAAGCCGCGTTCCGATTACGTCGCGAGCGCCAGCTACTCGCCCAACAGCACCTACACGTTCAGCGTCCGCTCCCGCATGGACGAGCAGACCTGGAACGTGCAGCGCTTCGAGGCGGAAGGCCGCGCCAACTTCAATCGCTGGGCGGTCAGCGTGCTGTACGGCAGTTACGCGGCGCAGCCGGAGCTCGGCTATCTGACCCGCCGCGAGGGCATCCTGACCTCGGGCTCCATAAAGGTTGCGACCAACTGGGTGGTGTCGGGCTCGGCGCGGTGGGACCTCGAAGCCAACAAGATCAACCAGTATGTGCTCGGCGCCGGCTATGTCGACGATTGCTTCGTGCTGGCGGCGAACTACGTAACTTCGTATAGCTATTCGGCGGGCACCGCGCCGCCCGTGCTGAGCCATGCGTTCATGTTCCAGATCGGCCTGCGCACGCTGGCGACCTCGTCGACGACCAGCAGTTCCGCCGGCCTCCAGTGAACGGTTTGAAGTGCCGGCCGCGCTTGCCCCCATCACAGGCTCGACGCGGCTGACATGCGAGCGACAATCATGACGACCCCATTGCCCGTCTTCCGCCTCCTCCTCACCATCGCTGCCGGACTGGTCCTGACCGGACTGCCCTCGCCGTCGCGCGCGCAGAACATCGTCGTCATGGTCAACGGCGACCCGATCACCGATTTCGACATCGAGCAGCGCTCCAAGCTCGACCAGCTGACGACGCAGAAGACCCCGAGCCGGCAGGAGGTCATCAACGAGCTGATCGACGACAAGGTGAAGATGAAGGAGGGCAAGAAGTACGGGGTCGACCCCGGCATCTCCGACATCAACCAGTCCTACGAAGGCATGGCGCAGCGCATGCGCATCACGCCGGACCAGCTCACTAAGTCGCTCGAATCCAAAGGCGTCCGCCCCGAAACGCTGAAGGGCCGCATGAAGGCCGAGATGGTCTGGACCAGCCTGGTGCGCGGCCGCTTCAAGGAGAAGCTGCTGGTCGGCGAGCGCGACGTCGCGCAGGCCGTGCAGGCCCAGACCGGCGACAAGCTCCAGATCGAGGGCACCGAATACAAGATGCAGCCGATCGTGCTGATCGTGCCGCGCGGCTCGTCCGCGGCGTTCCTGGAAACGCGGAAGAAGGAAGCCGAGAGCTATCGCGCGCGCGTCGGAAGCTGCGAGGAGGCCAACTCGCTGTTCCGCTCGACGCCGAACGCCACCATCCGCGACAGCGTCACCAAGACCACCGCGGAGCTGCCGGAAGCGCTGCGCAAGGTGCTCGACGACACCCCGATCGGCCATTTGACCGCGCCCGAGATGACCAAGAATGGCATCGAGATGGTGGTGCTGTGCTCGCGCAAGCCGACAATGATCGACACGCCGAAGAAGCGCGAGGTCCGCGAGAAGATGTATCAGGAGAAGTACGAGAAGACCCAGAAGGCCTATCTCGACGAGCTCCGCAAGGCGGCGATGATCGAATATCGCAACCGCTGATGGCCAATCGCGCAGCCAAACCGCATAGCCTTCCCCTTGCCCTGACCCTGGGAGAGCCCGCCGGCATCGGCCCCGACATCACGATCGCAGCCTGGCTCCGGCGCCGTGAACTGAACCTGCCCGCCTTCTATCTGCTCGGCGACGAGGCGCTGATCGCCCGGCGCGCCAAGGCGCTCGCCGCCGCGCTGGGGGCCGACGTCAGGACCGCGGCGGTGCGCCCCGGAGAGGCCGCTTCCGCCTTCGCTGATGCCCTCCCCGTGGTCGCCACCGGCGAGCGCGCGACCGCCGAGCCCGGCACGCCCGACGCATCGAGCGCGCCGGCCGCGCTCGCCTCGATCCGGCAGGCGGTCACCGATGTCCGCGAGGGCCGCGCCGGCGCCGTCGTCACCAATCCGATCGCCAAGAGCGTGCTCTACCGCTCAGGCTTCCGTCATCCCGGCCACACCGAATTCCTCGCCGAGCTCGCCGCGGAAGGCGGCCGCGTGCCGCAGCCGGTGATGATGCTGTGGTCGCCCCGGCTTGCCGTGGTGCCCGTGACCATCCACGTCTCGATCCGCGATGCGCTGGCAGAGCTCACCAGCGAGCTGATCGTCTCGACCGTGCGCATCGTCGCAGCCGAGCTGAAATCGCGCTTCGGCATCGCGCAGCCGCGTATCGCGGTCTCCGGCCTCAATCCGCATGCCGGCGAGGACGGCTCGCTCGGCCACGAGGAGCAGACGATCATCGCCCCGGCGCTTAAGGTGTTGCGTGGCGACGGCATCGAGACCAGGGGGCCGCTGCCCGCCGACACCATGTTCCACGAGGCCGCGCGCAGCACCTATGACTGCGCAATCTGCATGTATCACGACCAGGCGCTGATCCCGATCAAGACCGTCGCCTTCGACGACGCCGTCAACGTCACGCTCGGCCTGCCCTTCATCCGCACCTCACCCGATCACGGCACCGCCTTCGACATCGCCGGCACCGGCAAGGCCAATCCGGCCAGCCTGATCGCGGCGCTTCGGCTGGCCAGCCGCATGGCGGCTTCGCAAAGCCGATGAGCGCGATCGACGACCTCCCGCCGCTCCGCGAGGTCATTCGCCAGCACGCGCTGTCGGCGCGCAAATCGCTCGGCCAGAATTTCCTGCTCGACCTCAATCTCACCGCCCGCATCGCGCGCGCCGCAGCACCGCTCGACGATTCCACCATCGTGGAGATCGGCCCCGGCCCGGGCGGGCTGACACGCGCGCTGCTTGCGCTCGGCGCGAAGCGCGTCATCGCCATCGAGCATGACGAGCGGGCGATCCCGGCCTTGCAGGATATTTCCGCGCGCTATCCTGACAGGCTCGAGATCGTGCATGGCGATGCCATGACCTTCGATCCCCGCCCGCTGCTCAATGGCGAACGCGCGAAGATCGTCGCCAACCTGCCCTACAATATCGCGACCCAGCTCCTGATCGGCTGGCTCACCACCGAGCCCTGGCCGCCCTGGTACGACATGATGGTGCTGATGTTCCAGCGCGAGGTCGGCGAGCGCATCGTCGCGCGCGAGGACGAGGAGGCTTATGGCCGGCTCGGCGTGCTCGCCAATTGGCGCTGCGAGACCAAGATCCTGTTCGACATTGCGCCGTCCGCCTTCGTGCCGCCGCCGAAGGTCACCTCCTCCGTCGTGCGCCTCACGCCGCGCGCCGAGCCTCTCCCTTGCGATCGCAGGCTGCTCGAGCAGGTCGCCGCCGCCGCCTTCGGTCAGCGCCGGAAAATGCTGCGCCAGAGCCTGAAATCGCTCGGCGTCGATCCGGCGCGGCTCGCCGCCGCCGCCGGCGTCGATGCGACGCGGCGCGCGGAGACCATTCCGATATCCGGCTTTGTTGCCATGGCCCGTGAATTGGCCAATATACGAACCGAAGAAGCATGATCCGGAAAAGTGTGAAGCGGTTTTCCGAACGAGATCATGCTCAAACAATGAGATAATTTCGGAGGAAGAAATATGGCGTTGATGCGTCGGCAGTCCCTGGTCAAGTTCGATGCGCCGCTGTGCGAGACCATCGTCGACACGCCCAAGCCGCAAGGACGCGAAGTCCTGGTGCGCATCGAGCGCTGCGGCCTCTGCCATTCCGATCTGCACATCCAGGACGGCTATGCCGATCTCGGCGGCGGCAAGAAGCTCGACACCACGCGCGGCATGACGCTGCCCTTCACGCTCGGCCACGAGATCGCCGGCGTCGTCGACGAAGTCGGCCCCGACGTGCCGGCCGGCCTCATTGGCGCGAAGAAGGCCGTCTTCCCCTGGATCGGCTGCGGCCAGTGCCGCGACTGCGCCAATGGCGACGAGAATCTCTGCGTCAAGCAGCGCTTCCTCGGCGTCTCCATCGACGGCGGCTTCGCCACCCACGTGCTGGTGCCCGACGCGAAATATCTGCTCGACTACGATCCCCTGCCCGTCAACCAGGCCGCGACCTTGATGTGCTCCGGCGTCACCGCCTATGGCGCGCTCAAGCGCCTGGTCGACCGCCCGCGCCAGCGCAACCTGCTGCTGATCGGTCTCGGCGGCGTCGGCATGATGGGCCTGTCGTTCGCGCAGGCGATGTTCAAGCAGCCGATCACGGTCGCCGACCTGTCGCCAGCCGCGCGCGAGACCGCGCTGAACAACGGCGCCGCCAATGCCTATGATCCGTCCGAGCCCGACGTGATCAAGCGCATCCTGAAGGAGACCGAAGGCGGCTTCGACGAGATCGTCGATTTCGCCGGCAACGAGAAGTCGATGGCCTTTGCGGTCGCGGTCGCCGCGCGCGGCGGCAAGATCGTGGTCTCCGGCCTGATGGGCGGCCAGTTCACATTGCCGATGGTGCAATGGGTCTACAAGCGCATGACCATCGAGGGTTTCATGGTCGGAACGCTCAACGAGGCGCAGGAGCTGATGGCCCTGGCGCGCGCCGGCAAGATCAAGCCGACGCCGATGCGCGAGGAGCCGATGGGCGACGTCCAGAAATGGATCGACGAGCTTCGCGCCGGCAAGGTCGTCGGCCGCATCGTGCTGAAGAACTGAGCCGCGCGCGCGGGTCCCAAGTTGGGCCCGCGTGACGGAACGCCTGCGGCCCCGCCGCGTTGGCAGCGCATGTCCATTCGCTGCACCGTCGAAAGCGCATTCTTCATCGCCTGGAGCTGCCTGGAGCAGAGCGGCGAGCTCGGCCCGCCGGACGAGAGCGCCAACGTCATTCTCGACGCCATCGAAGGTCAGCTCAAAACCGGCGAACGCCGGCAGCTGATGCTCGCCAACAAGGCGATCGACGCCTATCGCGCGCACGCGGCGCTGCGCCGATCCTCGTGGGATCGCGAAGCACGCTTCGGCTGATGATCTTCGCCGCCCCTCGGGCCGCCGGCCCAGCGGCGTTCTGGCGGATTGAGGCCGGCGGTCCTCGGGCAAAGCGCACGGAGTACGGCGCTCGGCGCCACACGCTACGCCAATCCACAAGCCCGCTATGTTCACTCCTGAACAGACCTCGCCAGATCAACGCTGCCGGGCAGCGCACGCATGCAGCCTCGCTCCCAACTTTCCGGAAGTCCGCAAAGCCCACGCGCCAGCATCTCAACTATGCAACGGCCGCTTGTGTGCACTTTGGAACCGTCGGTTCCGCCATGGAAACGTAGGGTTCTGGCTGGCGCCGATTCCCGGCCAGCCCAGAGACGCAACTGTGACCGGTCGGCCCCCGAACGATCTGCTCCGGCAGCTCACCCACCAGGATTTCGAACTGCTCGCGCCTCACCTTCAGCCGGTCGAACTCGCGGCGAGCCACGTTCTGCATCACGCCGGCGACGACGTGGCGGCGGTGCATTTTCCCTGCGGTCCCGCACTTGTGTCGTTCGCCGTGCCGGTCGAGGACGATCGCGAGGTCGAAAGCCTGCTGGTGGGCCGCGAGGGTGCGGTGGGCATTGCCGCAGGCCGCAACCCTTCGCTGGCTTATTCGCGCATCGTTGTGAAGCTGGGCGGCAGCCTCGTCCGTCTGCCGCTGCGCGCGCTTGAGCAGGCACAGCAGCGATCAGCCACGCTCCACGAGGTCTTTTCGCGCTACGCCGACTGCCAATTCGCGCAGCTGCTGCAGACGGCGGCCTGCAACGCGGCGCATTCGATCGAGCAGCGCGCCGCCAAGTGGATCATCTCCGCGAAGGAGAGTATCGGCGGCGCCGAGATCCCCCTCACCCACGAGCAGCTCGCCGGCATGCTCGGCGTCTCCCGCAGCTATGCCAGCCGCGTCATCCAGATGTTCAAGGCAAGGCGCATCCTCGCGACCCGCCGCGGCGCCATCCTGATCCTCGACGGGACAGCGCTCGAAGCCAGAGCCTGCTGCTGCAATGATTGGGTGAGGAAGCACTTTGACGAGATGCTGGGCGGAGCGTCACCTGCCGATGGCTAAAGCGCGATGCGATCAGGATGCATCGTCATCCCGCTTTAGCTTGTTGTTCAAGCATGATCTTTTCGGAAAACCGCTGCGCACTTTTCCGGATCATGCTTTAGCATCTTTGCGGCCTCACCCCTCCGGTGGCGACTGGCGTTTCAGATGCAGATAGGCCGGGCTGAAATCGCCGAGCCGCTGCAGCTCGCGCCATTTCAGGACGATGAGCTCCCCGTCGCGCAGATCCATGGTGCCGCCCCGCCTGAGGTCAGCGAGCGTCCGGTTCACGGTCGCGATCGCCATGCCGAGCGTCTCGCCGAGCTGCACCAGGCTGATGGGCAGGCGGAAGCGATTGCCGCGGACGAGCTGCGCGGCGCGGGCGCGGTAGAACAGCTCGCAGAACAGGTGCGCCATGCGCGCCTGCATCGGCCGGGCGCTGTTGTTGGTGATGGCCTCGCGAAAGATCGAGGCATCGAGCAACGTCTCGCGCCAGACCGAGAGCGCGAAAGTGGGACGGCGCCGGAAGGCTATGAACAATTCGCGATGCGGGATGAAGGCGACCGAGGCGTGCCCGAGCGCCGAGAGCCCATGGTCCATCTGGTCGATGAACAGGCCCTGGGAGTCCGGGAGGTCACCGGAGATATGGAACGCGAGATATTGCCGTCCCCCGCTGCCGAGCAGATGGTAACGCGCCACCATGCCGGAGACGACCAGCGCCGAATGTTCAGGCTCCTCGCCCTGGCGGATGAAATCCTCGTTGGGCGCGACATCGCGCTGCGTGAAGGTGAGCGCGCGGATCTCGTCGAGATCCTCCCCGGTGAGCGCGGTGTGCTCGCTCAGGTTCCGGATCAGCACGTCGTGGGCTTTTTCCATGAGACCACCAAAAATCGCGCCGGATCTATCAAATGATACTTCTGGCCCTGGTTCAGCGGACTAGAACGCGAGACGGACGCACTGGTTGCTAATCCGTTTGCGATCATTCGGGTCGCACCCACACCATCACCTCGACCACCAACCGAGCCCGCCCTTCTCATGAGTCCTACGACGATCCTGGAGCGCATCCGCGGCCTGTTCGCATCCGATACCAGCGAACACCTCGACTGCATCAGCGATGCTTTCAAGAACGGCACGCTGCGCGAGCCGGCGCATCCGATGTCGGATCAGGAACTCGCCCACGCCATCCGCGAGTTCCGCAGCACTGAGGTCTCCGACTGGACCATCGCAAAGCTTTCGCGGCGCTTCATCGACGCGCCGCGAGAGGGCTGAAGCGCGCCACGAGACTCATGCCGCATCCGAAGTTCATCGCGCGTCTCCAGGCCATCGAAGGCCTGTCCGAGGACGAACGCCAGCAGATCGCGGGCCTGCCGTCCACGCTACGCCAGGTCGCGGACGGCGAGATCGTGCTGCGTCAAGGCGAGGCCGCCTCGCGCTGCGTCTTCGTCGTCAGCGGCTTTCTCTACCAGGCCCGCATCGTCGGCGACCGCAGCCAGATCCTCGCGTTCCACGTTCCCGGCGACATGCCCTGCCTGCACACGCTCCTGGTCACGCCGATGGATGCGGATCTCGTCGGCCTCGGCCCGACCATCGTCGGCTACGTCGCACACAGCCAGCTCCGCCAGCTGCTCGACGGCTCGATCCATCTGACCCGCGCGTTCTGGCGCGAGACGCTGATCGATGCGGCGATCTCGCGGCAATGGATCGCCCGCCTCGGCGCGCAGGCGGCCCTGCCGAAGGTCGCGCATCTGATCTGCGAGCTCGCGGCGCGGCTGGAGATCGTCGGCCTTCTCAAGGACGCCTGCTTCCAGATGCCGATGACGCAGCGGCACGTCGCCGATGCCTGTGGCCTGTCGATCGTGCACGTCAACCGCACCATTCAGGAACTACGGCATCGCGGGTTGATCGCATGGGAGGGCAGCGAGATCGAGCTGCTGCAGCCTGAAGAATTGCGCAGGCTTGCCGATTTCACGCCCGACTATCTGACCTGAGCGCGGAGGGCGAGCGCAGAGGAATGGGTGAGCGGACCGCTCTCCCTCGCGTCACGATCGCGGCCGCGCGGTCCGCCATGATGTGAGCAGCGGACCACCGCGGCCGAGGACGGGATCCTTTTTCGGCCTGCGGACCTTGGCGATGCGCTTGACGGCATCGGGACGCTCGCGCGTGTCGGTGCACTCGTCGTACGTTCCGTCGTGCGGATACGCTCCGACGACCCCAAAGTCCCGGCTGGACTCGATCATCCTGTGTCCGGTACCGGCGGGCAGCACCAGAACGTCGCCGGCTTTCACGCGGAGGACGCGTCCCTTGACGCCGCCGCACTCGAGCCTGGCCGTGCCGCGCGCCACGCCCATCACTTCGTGGACCTGCGAATGATAGTGGACGAAGTCATACACGGTGTCCCGCCACGACCGGCCCCAGCCGTTTGTATCGAACAGCGTGTCGATGATGACCTCAGGGGGATAGCGCCTGGACTTCAGATTGACCGCGCCGCGATAGAGCAACACCGGAAAACGCGGATTGTTCGGCACGATGCCATCGTCGCGAAAACGGATGGCTGCCGGCTTCCGGGCCCGCACCAGCGCCCGCAGCGTTGCCGCATCCGGATGGTCCTCCACGAGCTTCTTGGCGAGATTCTTGATCTGGTCCTTGATCGGCATGGCCTGTCCTCAGCCACGATTCAACGACGGCGGAGGTGAGAAGTTTCCAGGCGAACGGGCTTGATCGGCAGCAGGCCCCACTCTGATCTCTCTAGCGATGCCTTGCACCTCCTGAGATCGCGCTACGGCGTGATGATATCCAGCCTGTCCCGCGACGGGAGCGTTGCCTTGAAGGCCCGAAGCGCGGCGTCAACCGCCGCCGCATCGGCCAGCGGCGTGCGGTAGAAATCGACGTTCTGCCGCGACAAGGTTACGCTTCTTGTTTGGAGCACGGCGACCTTCGTCCAGCTCGATGGCACGCCTTTCTCGAACCAGCCCTCGTAAATCATGACGAGACCGACGTCGTGATCGTGGGCAAGGGCCGCCATCTCTGCCGGCCCATAATCTCCCGCCATTCTCGCCTTGCGCACCTGCTCCGAACCAAGGCCCCAGAGATCGAGCGTATAGTTGGTATTGCGATATGCAACCAAGCCGAGATCGTTGACCCCAACCGCATCTCTGTAAAACGATTGGGCGAAACGAGCCATCTGGTATTGCTGCTCGTAGATATCGCTTGCGCCTAGCGGCGAGACCACTGCCGCTGTCATGTAGGGAATCGCCGCGGTGCCGAGCCCGAAGACCACGCCGACCTTCACACGAGACCATTGCAGCGCAGAGAGCCGTGGCTTGAGTTGTGCGATGCCCCACAGCAACGCGGCTGCCGCGAGAGCCATGATGTATACCTCATACCGATTGAACCAACCGTATTGACCGCACACCAGATGGGCTCCGACGGCAACAAGAACAGCCAGAAGGACGATCAGTACCTTGCGATCGGCGCGTAGCAGACTGGCGCACCAGGCAACAGCGAGACCGAGTGCGATGAGCCGCAATCCATACGACGTCATCACGCTCCGCAGCATGTTTCTGACGATAGCGGGTAGCTCGCTCGCGGGCTGATCAAGAGTCGTCAGATAGCCCTTCAACAAGACGGAGCTCGGCAGCAACGGCAGGCCACGCGAGGCCATGAGAACGGCATAGCCCGATAGAGTGACGACAATGACTAGCGCTGCGCCGGCCGCGAAGCGGCGCTGGTCCAGCAGCGTGAACGCCGCGATTGCGGCACCGGCGAATGCGATCCCTTCGAAGCGGATGAGCGGAAGCAGCACCAGGGCGAGGAAATGGAGTGATGTTGGTGCGAACCCGCGCGCAGCCGCCACGAGACCAGCAAAGGTCACGATTGAGGCCCAGACGTGAATACTGTGCTCCATGCCGGTCATGGGCAGCGCGACGGCGCTGACACTGAAGATGAGGAGCAGCGCGATCACGCAAGCGAACGGAAGCTCGCCCACACCATCGAACAGGGCATTCGCCTCCAAGAGGCGTATGATAGCCAAGATTGTCGCACCTGCGGCTGCAACATTGATCAACAACGGACCAAACGCACCGAGATGAAGCGCTTCCGTCAGAGCCAGAAAATATGGCCAGATGATCGATGAGCTAGGCGATGAATATTCCCCGGCGTTGACCCCATATCCGCCGGACAGGATCTGGTCGGCGACCGCAAGGTGGATATACGCATCGTCGAGCGTGAAGAAGAGCCTGAAGTCGCACAGCGCCAGGACTGCGATGAGCTCCATCGCAAGCAATCCCAGCCAAACGAGTATGGCTGCAGTTGAGGGTTGAATCCAGGTATCGGCACCCAATTGTCCCGACGACGCCCTGCCTGTCTTGTCGGGGCAATCGCATTGATCGACGACAGCCATCACACTCCCCTGTCAGTCGCTCGATCACGATTGACGCCTTGCCGGGGTCCATTCCCACATCCTGCGGTTTATCTTAGCCTTCCTAACAGTCGGTGACTGCAAGGCTTGAAATTCAGGTTTCCCTTGGGCAGTCGCAGAGGTAAAGGTTTGGAACTAGGGAACGCTGGTCCGCTAGGCCGCTTGGGTCATTTGCGGTGATGGGGCGCGTTTCCGCGATGTACACGACAAACGGAGCTGACGGCGGTTCCTTGAGAGGCGTCGGGCAAAACACCCGGTCAAGCCCACCGCGCAAAAATATTCCACTTTCCCGAATTTCGGATTTGTGGCATAAGCGCCTCATCCCGGCCCTGCCAAAGGGGCGCTTCGCGATCGTCACGAGATGCGGGCCGGGTGGCGGTGGACGCGGTAGCGCCGGCGCGATCAGCCTGATGACAGGGCGGGCAACCGTGAGTCTTCAGGGGACGCGATACGACCCGGCGCGGTCACAGCGGTTTCGTCGATGCCTGGGGGCGAGCACACGCAAGCCTCCGGATATTCCGGCGGGATTGTCCGCGGACGGAGAAGTCGTGTGGTCCTGACGCCCGGGGTCTGTGCGTCAAGGCTTGCGGTGATGCGGCGGCCCGACCGGGCACGTGCATCGATCATTCCCGCAAGGCGACGGGGGCAATAGTGCATCGCTCCCCGAGGAGAGCACGAAGGACACCGTTAAAACCATCCGCGCAGGGAAGGCCGGGCGACCGGCATCACCTGTGGTCCACCCCGTGTGCATCTTCGTCGCGCACGGACTTGCGGGTGCCGCCGGCGCCCGGCCTTCCCTGCGCCCTTTGGTCTTCATGGGGCGCGACGACAGCAAGCCTCGGGCGAGATGCGCCGCGAGAACGGGAAGGCGTGTGTGCTGATGAGGAAGAGCCGTAAGATGGGTAGAGCACTTGCGAAACCCATCATGCATCGGCGCAAGCAAGAGCACGATGGGTTTCGCTTCGCTCTACCCATCCTACCGAAGTCGGCTCTCGTGCCCTCCACCGCCCGGTCTGCGCCGCCCCTCTCTCACGCACCTTTCGCCCCGTCACTGGAACCGTCAGCCGAGCGGGTTGCACGGTCGGTGAAGGCGACGATGTGACCTTCACCGGCTCGGCTGTCTCGGCGCCCGCAGCGGCTCCGGAACCTGGGGGCGCTCCGATGGTTGCGGCGGAACCTGGAGCTCGGCGAAGCAGTAACGCCCAGGAAAATGCCTGATCTCGCGCCGGAACGAACGCGCCGCAAGCCCAATTCAAGCCACATCCTCTCCGGATTTGCGGCTCATTGCCACCCAAGTCTTTGATGACAAAGGGCTGGTTGAGAGTTGCGTCATGCGTAACCGGGAGACCAGGATGGGCAACCGCACCGCAAAATTCGTATCCGCGCTAGTCGGCAGCATCATTGCCGGCGCGCCACTGGCCGCCGTGTCGCAGAATGCGCCGGCGCCATCGAGCACAGCCAACGCGGCCGCCGACTGCCTCGCCTCCCCGAAGGGTGCCGCGCCGCAGGGGCAACACTGGTACTATCGTCTCGACCGCACCACCAAGCGGCAATGCTGGTATCTGCGCGCCGCAGGCGGCAAATCCTCCCAGACCGCGCAGGCGACGACCGACGCACCCGAGGCGGATTCAGCCGCGCCGCAAGCAATGCAGAACGCGCGCGCCGAATACATCGCTCCGCAGACGAGTGCCGCACCAGGCATGCCTAACACGAGCGCGCCCGCGCCCGCCGCAACCAATGCGCAGCCGGTCGCCCAGCAACCACCAAGCGGCGCGCCCGAGACCAACGCGCAGCAGCCGGCCGTGACCGCGCGCTGGCCCGAGGCCTCCCCGGCGTCCGCCGCGCCCGCCCCGCGGCCAGCTCCCGTTGCGGCCACCGCGCCACCAAGCGCGAAGCCGGCAAAGCCTCCCGCGCCGATGGCGCTGGCCGGGGCAGACGGCACCGCCGACAAGCCGGCCGGCTCGGTGCAGATGCTGCTGCTCGTGATCGGCGGCGCGCTGGCGCTCGCCGGCATCCTCGCCAGCGTCATCTACCGCTTCGCCGGCGGACGCGTACGCGTTCAGGCCGCCGCCGACCGCCGCGGGCATTGGGACGATTGGGCGCCTCAGGACCAGGACGGAAGCCGCGCACCCTGGCTCGGTGCGGAGCCCGCCGTCACGCCGCGCGCACAGCAGGGCCCCGTCGACTTCGATGAAGTTCGGCCGCCGCAGACCGCGCAAATCGCAGCCTTCACCAGGGAGATCGGCAGGATCGCGGCGCAATCCGCGTCCATTCGCAACAAGGCCGCCGAACTCGACAAGGCCGACATTTTCAACGGAAAGTTCGAGATCGAGGCATCGCCCCCGCGGCTCGCAGCCAAGGACATCGGCGACGAAAAGGCCGTCGATCACCATGAAGATGCGCCGGTAGATGCGCAGGCCGGAGATGCCGTCGACGTCGACGTGATCACCGCGATGCTGGAACGGCTTGCGAAGCAAGGGCCGCGGCTGCCGCAGCCTAGCCCTGCAGCTGCCCTTGCAAACCTCGCACGAAGCCAACGAGGCCAATCCGCCGCTCGCGCTTGAGGCGCTCGGCTTTCAGGATCGACTGCACCTCGGCAAACGCCTCGTCGACGTCGTGGTTGATCACGATGTAGTCGTACTCGGCCCAGTGACTCATCTCGTGGCTGGCGCGGCTCATGCGCTTGCGGATCACCTCGTCGGAATCCTGCGCGCGCGAGTGCAGACGCTTTTCGAGATCCGCCGCCGAGGGCGGCAGGATGAAGACGCTGACGACGTCGGCGCGGGCTTTTTCGCGCAGCTGCTGCGTGCCCTGCCAGTCGATGTCGAACAGCACGTCCTGCCCGGACGATAGCGCGGCTTCAACGGGGCCACGCGGCGTGCCGTAGCTGTTGTCGAACACGGTGGCCCATTCCAAAAGCTCGTCACCCTTCACCATCGCCTCGAAGCGCGGCTTGTCGACGAACAGATAATCCTTGCCGTTGACCTCGCCCGGCCGCATCGGCCGCGTAGTCGCGGACACCGACATTTTCAGGCCGGACATACGGTCGATCAAAAGACGCGACAGCGTCGTCTTGCCCGCGCCCGAGGGCGAGGACAGCACGAACATCAATCCGCGCCGCTCGACACCGTCAGTTCCCTGACCGCCGCTCGTCATCGATCACTCCAGATTCTGGACCTGCTCGCGGAACTGCTCGACCACGTTCTTCATGGCGAGGCCCGTATTGGTCAGCTCGATGTCGTTCGACTTCGAGCAGCAGGTGTTGACCTCGCGGTGAAACTCCTGCGCCAGGAAGTCGAGCTTGCGGCCGATCGGGCCGCCCTTGCCGATCAGCTCGCGCGCCTGCGCGATGTGGGAAGCGATGCGGTCGAGCTCCTCGCGGATGTCGGCCCTGGTGGCGATCAGGATCGCCTCCTGCATCAGGCGGTCGGAATCGAAACGGTCGGAGGTGTCGAGCAGGCTCGCGATCTGCTCGGCGAGCCTCGCCTTGATCGCCTCCGGCTTGCGCCCCGGTGCGACTTCGGCTTTCTTCGCGAGTTGCTCGACCTCGTCGACCCGCTGGGTCAGGATCTGCCCGAGCGAAGTGCCCTCGCGCTTGCGCATCTCGACGAGATCGGCGAGCGCCTTGTCGAAGGCTTCGGCTGCGGCAGCGCGCGCGGCCTTGTCCTCCTCCTCGTCGCCCTCGGGCTCGGCGACCTCGACGACGCCCTTGATGGCGAGCAGGCCGTCGATGCTCGGCGCCACCGCGTCGACCTTGCCGGCGATGACCGCGGCGGCCTTGAGCACGGCGTTGAGCACGTCCTCGTTGACGCGAACGGTGGCCGCAGCGTTGGCGCGCTTGACGGTGAGATTGGCATAGACGGTGCCGCGCGACAGCAGCTCGCCGGCGCGTTTCTTGGCGTGGGCCTCGAGCTCGTCAAACCCCTGCGGCAGCCGCACCCTGAGGTCAAAGCCCTTGGCGTTGACCGATTTCAATTCCCATTCGAACGTATACGGCCCGCTTGCGCCGTGGCATCTCGCAAAGCCGGTCATGGACGACAGCGCCATCAGGTCAAATTCTCCAGAAACACGGGATTCGCGAGGCATCAAGCCACGCGAATCTTAAGACTATTTTGCAGGAAAGTGGAATCCGCAAAGCCGGCAAGCAGGTCTGCAACGCGCCTAGCGCTGGACCACCGGCGGCGAAGGCTGGACGGCGCCCTGCCGCGCCGGTGCTGGAGCAGCGGGGCGTGCCGCCGGCGGCTTCTTCTGCTGATTGGGCCGGGCCGGCGTGGTCGCCGTCGGCGTATCGGCGGCTCCGGGCGCGACGGCGGCGGGCGGCGGCGCATCCTCGGCCGGCTCCACCGTGTCGTTCTGGATCTGCTTTTCCATGGCGCGGAGCTTGGCGACGTTCTTCTGATGCGCGTCGTAAGTCTCGGTGAAGGCGTGCCCGCCGGTGCCGTCGGCGACGAAATAGAGGTCGCGGGTGCGGGCCGGATTGGCGGCGGCCTCCAGCGAGGCGCGGCCGGGATTGGAGATCGGGCCCGGCGGCAGGCCTTCGATCACATAGGTGTTGTAGGGCGATGGCTGCGTGATCTCGCTGCGCTTGATCGGCCGGCCCAGCGTGCCCTTGCCGCCGACGAGGCCGTAGATGATGGTCGGATCGGACTGCAGCTTGATCCGCTGCTTCAGGCGGTTGACGAACACGGCGGCGACGCGGCTGCGCTCGTCGGGCTTGCCGGTTTCTTTCTCGACAATGGAAGCGAGCGTCACCAGCTGCTCCGGCGACTTGACCGGAATGTCCTGATTGCGGCGTTCCCAGATCTCGGCGAGCACGCGCTTGTGCGCCTGCTGCATGCGCTGGACCACCTGCTCGCGCGGGGTGCCGCGCGGGAATTTGTAGGTCTCGGGCAGCAACGTGCCCTCGCGCGGCAGCTCGCGCACGCTGCCGGTGAAGATGTCGTTGTCGGACAGGCGCGCCACGATCTGCTCGGAGGTGAGCCCTTCCGGAATCGTGACGGCGTGCTGCACCACCTTGCCCTCGACGATGGTGGCGATGACGTCGCGGAGCGAGGCGTTCTTCTGGAACGAATATTCACCCGGCTTGAGGTCCGAGCTCGCCTTCAACGCGGCAACGCTGGCGATGAACACCCACGGGTTGATGTCGGTCACGCCTTCCCGGTTCAGCGTCTCGGCGATGTCGCGCTTGCCCGCACGCTGGGGGATGTTGACGATCTTGTCATCCTTGAGCGGCCCGGGCGCCTCGAGCACCTGCCGGCCGTAATAATAGACGCCGCCGGCGCCGAGCATGGCGATCAGCAGGAGGGTGATGATGGCGTTGCCGACGATCACGAAGGGATTGCGCGCACGGTCCGATCGCTTCGGCGGCGGCGGGACCTGCTCGGGCTCGAGCGCTGCCCGCGGACTCCGGGGCGAAATGGGCGGCCTTTCACTCATCGAAACAACCTGAATCCTGCCGGTTCAATCGCGGCCCGACAATCGCTTGCCCTGCCAAATGCACGCGCCCACTTCCATGACTATCGCCGAATACGGCAAAACGGTGGATTCGTCTCAAACTTAAACTAACTGGCGAGGCGCCGCACGATCACCGACGCATTGGTACCGCCAAAACCAAACGAGTTCGACAAGGCGACGTTGACCTCTCGCTTCTTCGCCGTATGCGGCACGAGATCGATCGCAGTCTCCACCGACGGATTGTCGAGGTTGATCGTCGGCGGCACGACATTATCGCGAATCGCGAGAATGGCGAAAATCGCCTCGATCGCACCCGCCGCACCCAGGAGATGGCCCGTCGACGATTTGGTCGAGGACATCGCAACCTTGGAGGCAGCATTGCCGAGCAGACGCTCGACGGCACCGAGCTCGATCTCGTCGCCGAGCGGCGTCGAGGTGCCGTGCGCGTTGATGTAGTCGAGATCGGAGGCGGTGAGGCCAGCGCGCTTGAGCGCGGCCGACATGCTGCGGAAGCCGCCATCGCCATCGGGCGACGGCGAGGTAATGTGATAGGCATCACCCGAAAGACCGTAACCGATCACCTCGGCGTAGATCCTGGCGCCACGGCGCCGGGCGTGCTCGAGCTCTTCCAGCACGAGGACGCCGGCGCCCTCGCCCATCACGAAACCGTCGCGGTCCTTGTCGTAGGGACGCGAGGCCTTTTCGGGTGTCTCGTTGAAACCGGTCGACAGCGCGCGCGCGGCGTTGAAGCCGGCAATGCCGATGCGGCTGATCGGCGATTCGGCGCCGCCTGCGACCATCACGTCGGCATCGCCCAGCGCGATCAGGCGGGCGGCATCGCCGACGGCGTGCGCACCGGTCGAGCAGGCCGTGACCACCGAATGGTTCGGTCCCTTCAGCCCGTGCGCGATCGAGACGTAGCCGGAAGCCAGGTTGATCAGGCGGCCCGGAATGAAGAACGGCGACACCCGGCGCGGTCCGCGCTCCTTGAGCAGGATCGCGGTCTCGGCAATGCCGTTGAGGCCGCCGATGCCCGATCCGATCATGGTGCCGGTCGCGCATTTGTCCTCTTCGGTCTCGGGATGCCAGTTGGCATCGTCGAGCGCCTGGCCGGCGGCGGCCATGCCGAAGATGATGAAGTCGTCGACCTTGCGCTGGTCCTTCGGCTCCATCCACTTGTCGGGATTGAAGGTGTCGTTGCTGCCGTCGCCGCGCACGACCGTGCAGGCGTATTTGGTCTGAAGATCGGAGACATCGAAGCTCTCGATCCTGCGCGCACCGCTCTCGCCGTTGAGGATGCGCTTCCAGGTTGGCTCGACGCCGCAGCCGAGTGGCGACACCATGCCGAGACCAGTGACGACAACCCGCCTCATATCCGAAAACTCCGCATCGAAAGATTCACGGCCAATAACAAGAAACCGGCTGACCGCTGGGAAGCGGCCCGTCCGGTTTCAATGTTGTCCCCGCGAAAATGAAGAGCCTTAGCTCTTCGCGTTCTTCTCGAGAAACTTCGTGGCGTCGCCGACGGTGAGAATCGTTTCCGCAGCGTCGTCCGGAATCTCGCAACCGAATTCTTCTTCGAACGCCATCACCAGCTCGACGGTGTCCAGACTGTCGGCGCCGAGGTCGTCGATGAAGCTCGCGGCGTCGACAACCTTCTCGGGTTCAACACCAAGGTGTTCGACCACGATCTTCTTAACCCGTTCGCCAATGTCACTCATTGCATAACCTCGTGTTGTTCCCTGTAGACCCGACCCCCCGGGACGATACGAGCCGTCGTGGTCGTGTTACTTGCCTTCGCTTACGAACTTTGATTTGGCCCCATCCTAACCGATACAGGGCCCGGCGAACGACGGCCAAGGCTCCGCATCGCCAATATACAGGGTTTCAAAAACCTGCAATGGCGTTCTTTGCCCATCCGTTGAGCGTCCGGTTATCATACTTCAACTGCCTTGACTATAAGCCTCATTTCTCTCCGGAAACGGCCGTTTGCCGCATCCGCACAGCCCATGTGGGCAGTGCGGAACGAGCGCTTCAGATCATGGCCATGCCGCCGTTGACGTGAATGGTCTGGCCGGTGACGTAGGCTGCTTCGTTCGAACTCAGGTAGACGGCAGCCGCCGCGATATCCTCGGGCGTCCCCAGGCGGGCGGCCGGAACCTTGGTCAGAATCGTTTCGCGCTGCTTGTCGTTGAGCGCATCGGTCATCGGCGTCTTGATGAAGCCCGGCGCGATGCAGTTGGCGGTGACGCCGCGCTTGGCGTATTCGGCACCAAGCGTCTTGATCATGCCGATCAGGCCCGCTTTCGACGCCGTGTAATTGCCCTGCCCGGGATTTCCGGTGACGCCGACCACCGAGGTGATGGCGATGATGCGGCCGAAGCGCTTGCGCATCATCAATTTGGTGGCGGCGCGAGCCAGGCGGAAGGTCGCGGTCAGATTGACGTTGATGACCTCCTCCCAATCCTCGTCACGGAGCTGCACGAAGAGATTGTCGCGGGTGATGCCGGCATTGGCGACGAGGATGTCGACCTGGCCCATTGCCGCTTCCGCAGCGGGCACCAGCGCCTCGACCTCGTCGGCCTTGGAGAGATTGCAGGGCAGCACATGGGTGCGCTCGCCGAGCTTGCCGGCAAGCTCGTCCAGCACCTCCTTGCGCGTTCCTGATATCGCAACGGTCGCGCCCTGCGCGTGCAGCGCCTGCGCGATCGCACCGCCGATACCGCCGGTCGCGCCGGTGACGAGCGCCTTTTTGCCAGTCAGATCGAACATCGAAAACTCCTCCAAAGCACGATCCGGAAAAGTGCGCAGCGGTTTTCCGAAGATCGTGCGTAAACTGAAAAACTCAAGCGCGACGAGAAATCATCGCGCTTCAGCCCTGCTTGGCAGCGGCCAATGCATCCTTGGCGGCGGCAATGTCGTTCGGGCCACCGACCGAAACGCCGACGGCGCCGTCCGCGATGCGCTTGACGAGACCGGATAGCACCTTGCCGGCGCCGATCTCGAAGAACCGGGTGACGCCTTGCCCCGCCATATAGGCAACCGACTCGCGCCAGCGCACGGTGCCGGTGACCTGCTCGACCAGGCGGCGACGGATCTCGTCGGGATCGGTGATGGCGCTCGCCAGCACGTTCGACACCAGCGGCGAAGCCGGGGCCTTGATCGTGACCTTCGACAGCGCTTCGGCCATGGCGTCGGCAGCGGGCTGCATCAGCTTGCAATGGAACGGGGCGGACACCGGCAGCAGCATCGCGCGCTTGGCGCCCTTGGTCTTGGCGATCTCGACGGCGCGATCGACCGCGGCCTTGTCGCCCGAGACGACAACCTGCCCGCCGCCATTGTCGTTGGCGGCCTGGCAGACCTGCCCCTGCGCCGCCTCCTTGGCGACCTCCATGGCGGCCTCGTAGTCGAGACCGAGCAGTGCGGCCATCGCGCCGGCGCCGACCGGGACGGCCTTTTGCATTGCGAGACCGCGGATGCGAAGCAGGCGGGCGGTATCCGAGACCGTCAGACTGCCGGCCGCGGCCAGCGCCGAATATTCACCGAGCGAGTGGCCGGCGACGAAGGCCGCATCTCGTCCCACGGAAAATCCAGCCTCAGCCTCCAGCACGCGCAGGGTGGCGACGGACACCGCCATCAGCGCCGGCTGGGCGTTTTCGGTGAGCTGGAGGGTTTCGGCCGGACCATCCCAGATGATCGCCGTCAGCTTCTCCCCGAGCGCGGCATCGACCTCGTCGAACACGGCGCGCGCCACCGGAAAGGCATCGGCCAGGGCCTTGCCCATGCCGACCGCCTGGGAACCCTGCCCAGGAAATGTGAATGCAGCCGTCATCGGCGCTCCCTGCTTGTCGGACACGATCCCCGCGAGAACCGGCAGCCGATTACGCACGGCGTTAGGCCATGGTTCCGGATCGTGCTCCAAAGGGGGCCGTAGACACTGTCCGGGGCCGGACTGTCAAGCCGAGATGGGAACTTCGAGCAGCACTCAACTGGGGATGCGCCCCCTCAAAACCCACCGGCGGTCTGGTTGGCGTCGACCTCCGCTCCGGCCTGCGCACGGCGCGCGCTGCTCGCCAACTGCCCCGGCCGATCCTCCCTGTCAGGCTTTGCCGTCGCCAGCCGCAGCACCGCCGCGTAGTTCGGCTGCACCTCCATGCGGCCGGCGTGCCGGCTCTCGCTCAGCAGGCGATGGACCTTGGGCAGATTGTAGCAGGGCACGTAGAACAGCAGATGATGCTCGAGGTGATAATTGACGTAGTACGGCGCGATGAACAGGCGCTCGAGAACATTGGCATGCGTGGTGCGGGTGTTGCGCAGGGGATCGCTGCTGTCGGGGACGACGGCATGCTCTGCAATGTTACGGATGCGGGTGATGACCATCATCCAGGTCAGAAGCGGCACCAGCCAGAGCAGCGGATAGGCCCACCATATGCCGGCCGCCGCGAGCGCGGCGAACATCGCGGCGTTGAGGAGGCATTGCGGGCCGAGCTTGTCCCAGAAATGCGCCAGACGCTGCCGCCACGGCCAGCCCTTCGGACCGAGCGCGTTCAGCAACTGCGCCTTGCGCTGCTGGTAGCCGGTCTGTCCGGTGATATCGCGAATGAACTTGCGGCGATAGCTCAGCTTCGTAATCGGAAACGGTGCCGACAGCACGAGATCGGGATCATCCTCCTGCTGCGTGCGCGCATGGTGCTGCAGGTGGTAACGCCGGTAGCTGCGCGTCTCCGCAAACAGCGGATAGGCACAGAGCCACTGGCTCAGGGCCAGATTGGTTTTCTCGTCGGCGGACAGGCAGCCATGTGCGCCATCATGCATCAGGATCGCGAGGCCCAGCTGGCGCGAGCCGATGATTGCGACGGCAAGGACATAGGTGACCGGATTGGGCCACCACGCGACCAGGGCGATCGCGCCAATGATCAGCGCCCAGGCGTGCACGATCAGCGCAACACCTTTCCAGGTCACACGCTCTCGCACGTCGGCAAGCTGGTCGTCGGTCAGGAAATCGCGGGCACGCATGCGAAGAGCGGTCATGGCCTAGCCTTCCTCGTTCGAATTGCTTGATGCCTCGCGGCCCTCGACAAGACGCAGGCGCGCTGCGTCATCAGATTTCGCTTGCTCGCCCAGCACGCGCAGCATCTCGGCACAGAGCGCCTCGGGCGAACGGCCCATGGCGTAGCCTTCGAGAATGACGCCGATAGCGACGGCCCAGAACCGCCGCGAGCTTTCGTCGGGCGCGCGCAGGGAGCGCCAGCCGTGCCGCGCCACCTGGCTCGCATAGGCGCGCGCGCCTTCGCCGTGCAGGCGCTCGATCGTGCGCTCGACCAGCGGTGCAAGATCCTGGCGGCGCCGCGTCAATGTCAGCGCCTCGGCGAAGAAAGCCACTGAATCGCTCGCCGTCACGGTCTCCGCCAGCGCATGCGTGTATTCCCGTGGCGTGCGCGCCTTCAGCGCCGCCTGCTCGGTCGCACGCGCCAGATACAAGAGGTCGCGGCAGGCGCATTCGACGAACAGCGCCTCCTTGGTGCGGAAGTAGTAGGTGATCTGGCTTGGGAAGGCGTCCGCGGCGGCCGCGATGTCGGTGATCGCCGTGCCCGACAGCCCGCGCTCCCGGAACAGCGGACTTGCTGCATCCAGCAGCAGCGAGCGCATCTTGCGGCCGGCCGACCGTGTGGCCCGCGCAGCGTGCTTCGGATCACCCGCCGACGCCTCAAGCGGAGCCTGGACCGATTCACCCGCCATCAGCACCTCCCGATCCATATTTGTATGACATACAAACAAATAGGTCAAGCTGGTGCGGGAGGGTGGTTTGGACGCGCCTATCAGCACCGTCTGGCCGAAAACGAGGCGCTCCAACCTTGCCAAGTCAGCCAAAATCCGTATAAGGCGCGCATCCGCAGACCCCGGCCGGGAGCTGAACGGACGGTCTCAGCAAGTCATTCGTGATTTTGGTGTGGCAGGGCCAGTCGGCCCGTCGTCCCGTGTTTCCGCCTTCTGAGCTTAATCCCAGAGTCCTTTCCGAAGGCCTCTTAAGGGCTTGACGCCGGGCGATGCGCCAACATGAGGAAAGGACCACCATGGCTCTTTATGAGCATGTCTTTCTCGCGCGTCAGGACGCGAGCACGCAGCAGGTCGAAGAGCTGACTGCGCAGATGACCGGTATCGTCGAGGGTCTCGGCGGCAAGGTCACCAAGACCGAGAATTGGGGCGTACGCTCCCTCACCTACCGCATGAACAAGAACCGCAAGGCGCACTTCGTGCTGCTCAACATCGACGCGCCGTCCGCGGCGATCGCCGAGATCGAGCGCCAGGAGCGCATCAGCGAAGACGTCATCCGCTATCTCAGCGTCCGCGTCGAGGAGCTCGAGGAAGGCCCGTCCGCGATGATGCGCAAGGCCGACCGCGACCGCGAGCGTGACGATCGTGGCGGCGGCTTCCGCGGCGAGCGTGAAGGCGGCTTCCGCGGTGACCGCGAGGGTGGTTTCCGTGGTGGCGATCGTGAAGGCGGTGGCTTCCGTGGTGACCGCGGCCCGCGTCGTCCGCGCGAAGAAGCTGAAACCACCACGACGGATGGGGAGTAAGAACAATGGCTGAAGCTGGTGCACGCCGCCCGTTTTTCCGTCGTCGCAAGAGCTGCCCGTTCACGGGCGCCAATGCTCCCAAGATCGACTACAAGGACTCCAAGCTCTTGATGCGTTACGTCTCCGAGCGCGGCAAGATCGTGCCGAGCCGCATCACCGCGGTGTCCGCGAAGAAGCAGCGTGAGCTCGCCCGCGCCATCAAGCGCGCGCGGTTCCTGGGCCTGTTGCCCTACGTCATTCGCTGATACGACCAATTCGACCGGCGGCGCCAAGCCGCCGGTCGCGACTTTTCTGAACTCATAAGGCTTCCGGATCGTCCGGTCGCCGATGGTTGGGGCGAGATGCCTCTAACCGCTCGAAGGGAGCGGGACAGCTGATGATGGCCTTTGTGCTGATAGCCTTGATCGCCGGGGCTGCGTCGGCCCTGATGTTCGCCTCGATCATTTCGGGCGCGCTGATCTCGCTCGTCCTGTTCTATCTCGCACCGCTGCCGCTGATGGTCGCCGCGATCGGCTGGGGACCGCTTTGCGCAAGCCTCGGCGGCATCGCTGCTGCAATCGGCCTCGGTGCCCTGTTCGGCCTGCCCTATTGCATCGCATTCGCCCTCACTGTCGCGCTGCCGGCGTGGTGGCTCGGCCATCTCGTGCTGCTCAGCCGTCCTGTGGGAAAGGTTGCCGTGGGACATGTCGCGCCTGACGCCACCGCGCCCGCCGAGCCCGAGCTCGAATGGTATCCGGTCGGCCGCATCCTGCTGTGGCTCGCGGGCTTCGCCACGCTGACCACGCTCGCCGCCCTGCTCACGCTCGGGACCGACGCCGAGACCATCATCGGCACGCTGCGACGCGGCCTGATGCGCCTGCTCCGGGCCACCGACCCGCAAAGCTCCGGCGAAGCCGGACAGTTCGTCGACGCGCTGGTGCGGATCGCACCAGCCGGAGCCACCATCATCGCGATGATGACGCTGACCCTCAACCTCTGGCTCAGCGCCAAGGTCACGGCGACGTCGGGCCGGTTGCGACGCCCGTGGCCGGATATGAGGACGGCCGAGCTGCCGCCGATGACGCTGGTGGCGCTGTGCATCGCGCTCGCCTTCTGCTTCACCGGCGGGCTGCTCGCGATCGTCGCCCAGATCACCGCGGCCGCGCTCATGATGGGCTATGCGGTAACCGGCTTTGCCGTGCTGCATACGCTCACGCTGGCACTGAAGAGCCGCACCTTCTGGCTCGGCTCGGCCTATGCCGCCGTGGTCGTGTTCGGATGGCCCGTGATCGCGATGGTGATCCTCGGCCTTGCGGATGCCGTGTTCGGCTTCCGCGAACGCTTCCTGCGCAGCCGGCAACCGCCGCCGCTGCCGACCCCTTGAGTTCAACCCGAAACCGAAACCTTACAGAGCACTTCAAAAGGAGAACGAATATGGAAGTCATTTTGCTGGAACGCGTCAACAAGCTCGGCCAGATGGGCGAAGTCGTGAAGGTTCGCGACGGCTATGCCCGCAATTTCCTGCTCAAGCGCGGCAAGGCGTTGCGCGCCACCGCCGACAACCGTGCCAAGTATGACGGCATGAAGGCCGAGCTCGAGGCCCGCAACCTCGCCTCGAAGGGCGAAGCTGCCAAGGTCGCCGAGAAGATCGAAGGCAAGAACATCATCGTGATCCGTCAGGCCTCGGAAGCCGGCCAGCTGTTCGGCTCGGTCAACGTGCGTGACATCGTCATCGCGTTCGAGGCCGATGGCGTTTCGCTCGCCCGCCCGCAGATCCAGCTCGACGCGCCGATCAAGACCATCGGCAAGCACGCGATCACCGTCGCCGTCCACCCCGAGGTCGAGGTCGAGATCACCGTGACGGTCGCGCGCAGCCAGGACGAGGCCGAGCGCATCAACCGCGGCGAGGACATCTCGACCCGCAACGAGGACCGCGACGCAGCCGCCGAGGCGATCGCCGCCGCCGGCGAGTTCTTCGATCCGGAAGCCGAGCACGACGACGTCGCGCCGGCGCCGGCCGCGGAAGAGAAGTAAGCGGCTCAACTCGTCATTCCGGGATGGTCCGAAGGACCAGACCCGGAATCTCGAGATTCCGGGTCTGGCGCTTGCGCCCCATCCCGGAATGACGGGCACGATTAAGGCCCGGTCGCCTCAGGCGGCCGGGCTTTTCGTTTTGGCGGCGACGTCCTCGCTCAACATCGCGATCGAGGCCAGCGCCGTTGCCGTGTGCTTCTCGACACCGCCGCTGACACAGAACACGTCGGCCGCAACCACCGACACCTGGCGGCCCGGCTTGATCACCCGGGCACGGCAGATCAGCTTCTCGCCGACCGCGGGCGACAGCAGGTTGAGCTTGTATTCCGCCGTCAGGGCCGGCTGGCCGCGCGAGGTCGCGGCTGCGATCGTCGTGGCGTTGTCGACCAGAAAGGCGGTGACGCCGCCGTGGAAGAAGCCGTGCTGCTGCAGCAGTTCCGGCCGGCGGTCCACGGCGATGGTGCAGGTGCCGCGCGACAATTCCGAGAGCTCGGCGCCGACCAGGTTCATGAAACCCTGCCGGCCGACATTGGCATGGATGTGCTCGGCGATCGGTGCAAATTCAGGATCTGCGTCGTTGCGCATGCGGCTCTCCTTATTGTTTGTTGATGCGATCGGGCGGGACCAGCGCGCGGACTGCGCAGGCGATCAGCGTATCGGCCTCGACGCGCGGATCGGCGCGGTCGCGTCCCGACAGGAACGCACGGCAGAAGATTTGCGCGGGACCGATGAGCTGGCTGACGAACATCACCGGCGTCATCGGCAAGAGCTCGCCATTTGCAACCAGCGGCGCGCGCCAGCGCTCGATGCCGTCGGCGAGCCGCGCATTCTGCGCGCGCTGGGCGTCGCGAACTTCCTCGCCCCACTCGCTCCGCGAAATCTCGAACAGGTAGCGCGCCTCGCGCCGGCTGGTCACGACCCACTCAAGATGTGCCCGGATCAGCCGGTCGATGCCCTGCTCCGCATCGGGCACGGGATCGAGCGCCGCCAGCACCGCGGCGTGATAGTGCCGCAAGACCTCAAGAAACAGCGCACCGGCAAGCTCCTTCTTCGAGCCGAAGGCGTGAAAGAAGCTGCCATTGGAGGCGCGCGCCCGGGTGCGGATCGCCGCCACCGTCGCGGCTTCGAAGCCGACGCGGTCGAACACGATCAGCCCGGCTGCCAACAGGTCGTCCCGCACGCTCGCTGTCATTGAGGCCCCCTAGAGTAGCACTCTAGAGCAATACTCTAGGAGCGGTCAATGCAATGCGGAGGCCGCGATGAACGCGGCCTCCGCATGTCGATCAAAAACGTCGCTGGCTTAGCGCGAGATAGGCGGCGTTGGCGGACCGGACTGCTCGGCCGGCGCAGCAGGTGGAGCTGCAGCGGTCGCGGGCGGTGCGGGCTGCGGCTTGGCCGCCGGTTCGGAGCTGGCCGCAGGCGCGGCCGGCTTGGGAGCAGCCTCTTCCGCCGGCTTGGGTGCGACTGGCTCGGCAGGCTTCGCGGCGGCCGGAGCAGCCGGCGTTACCGCCGGGACCGGATCGGGCCGCAGCGCCGGAGCTTCGCTGCCGCGGGGCTCGACCTTGGCGCTGTCGGGCCTGGTCTCAACGGGCTTCTCGGATGCCTTGCCGCTGTCGGGCTTGGCCTCGTCGCGACCGGGCTCGACCTTGGCCGTGTCGGGCTTGGACTCGGACTTGGATTCAAGCTTGGGCTCGCTCTTCTTCTCGTCAGTGGCTGGCGCGGCGGCATCGATCTTCGGCGCCTCCTCGGTGCCGGGCTTGGCGCGGCGCTTGCTCTTGCGTCCCTCGGGCGCAGCCTGTCCCTCGGGCTTCGTGCCCTCCTCGGCCGGGCGTGCGGCGCGCTTCTGGCGCGCACCCTCGGCTGCGGGAGCAGCAGCCTCGCCGTCCGGCTTGGCCGCGTCCTGGGCGCGCGGGCGGCGGCCCTGATGCTCGGGATTGGTGCTGGCGTCCTTCTCCCTGGCGCCGTCCTTCTTGCCGTCCTTGGCCTGGTAGCGGGTGTCGGTGGCACCGTTGGAGACGAGATAGGAGGCGAGGATGCCCGCCATGTCCGAGCTCGTGGTGTAGTGCTGGCGCAGGAAGCCCGGCAGCGAGCCCGGCGCGACGGACTTCAGAAGTCCGCGCGGGCTCTTGTGGCACGCATTGCAGGTCTGCGCGAAAAGCTGGGACGGGGTTTTGCCGGCCTCGAGGTTAGTCACCTGCGCAAAAGCGGTATCGGCCGCGCCGAAGCCGATCAGAAGCAATACCGTCGCGAGGCTGAGCGCTCGGCTCGACATTCCCATCATCTCCATTGAATTCCGAGAGGTGCAGCCGGCGTCCGGCGCGGCAGCGGTCACCTTTTATCCGATTGAGCCACGAATGGAAGCAGGCACCACGCGCAAGGATGTGATTAAGCGGTTTGCGAATATCGGCTGTGAACTCAGCGCATTAGCGTAGCCGATCCTGCCTCCCTAAATTTGGATGCAAGCGCATAGGAACCGCTGCGTCACCTGGGCGTCAGAAGTGAAGGCCGGGTTAGTCGCATCCCTTCGGGTTCGCTCGAGAGGAAGGTGTCGATGGACCTCTTGTTGCGTAGATTTCTATCTCAATTCATCCGCCGCGGCACGATGACGGTGACCGGCTCGCGCGGATCGAAGTTCACCGTCGGCGACGGCACTGGCGAGCCGGTCGCGGTGCGCTTCGTCACCGCGGAGGCGGAGCGGAAGATCCTCGTCAATCCCGAGCTCGGGCTTGGCGAGGCCTATATGGACGGCGAGTTCGTCGTCGAGCGCGGCACCATAGCTGATGCCCTCGCGATCCTGCTCGATCAACCCGACCTATTGCCGCAGTGGGCAAAACCCTGGTGGCGCCTGCGCTACCTGACGCGGCATCTGAAGCAATTCAATCCGCGCTCGCGCTCCCGCCACAACGTCGCGCATCACTATGATCTCGATGCCCGGCTCTATTCGCTCTTCCTGGACGCCGACAAGCAATATAGCTGCGCCTATTTCGAGACGCAGGACGCGACGCTCGACGACGCGCAGCTCGCCAAGAAACGGCACATCGCCGCAAAGCTGCTGGTCAGGCCCGGCCAGCGCGTCCTCGACATCGGCTCCGGCTGGGGCGGGCTCGGGCTCTACCTCGCCGAGATCGCCGGCGCCGACGTCACCGGCGTGACGCTGTCGAGCGAGCAGTTGCAGCTCGCCAACGCGCGCGCGGCCGAAAAGCGCCTGACCGGCTCGGCCAGATTCCTGCTCCAGGACTATCGCGACGTCGAAGGCCCGTTCGACCGCATCGTCTCGGTCGGCATGCTCGAGCATGTCGGCGCCCGCTTCTACGACACCTACTTCCAACGCTGCGCCGAGCTGTTGAGCGAAAACGGCATCATGCTGCTACACGCGATCGGCCGTTCGCAGGGCCCGGACTCGACCAATCCCTGGATCGCCAAATACATCTTCCCTGGCGGCTACATCCCGGCGCTGTCGGAGGTGCTGCCGGCGATCGAGCGCGCCGGCCTCCTGGTCTGCGATATCGAGATCCTGCGCCTGCATTACGCGGAGACGCTGAAGGCCTGGCGGGAACGTTTCATGGCGCGGCGCGAGGAGGCCGTGCAGCTCTACGACGAGCGCTTCGCGCTGATGTGGGAATTCTATCTGGCGGCCTGCGAGATGACGTTCCGCAAGCAAGCCATGATGAACTTCCAGATCCAGCTCACCCGGCGCCAGGGCGTGGTGCCGATGACCCGCGACTACATGCCGCGTGAAGAAGCCCGGCTGCGAGCTCGCGAACGCACGAGCAAGCCCAGGCTGAAATTGGCTGGTGAATAGGTCCTGGTCTGGTGAACAGGTCCTAGTGACGCAGGGTCGAAATTTGGGAGGAGCGGAAACTGGCTGTTAACGCCAGTTGCGCCTTCAGCTCAACCAGGATTTCCCGGGCGACAGGCTGGCGACGTATTTCCGGCCGTTCCGCGTGCTCCATGGCCGCAATCAGCCCTGAGAGCCAAAGCCGGCTACCTGCCTCGCTCCGCCAAATCTGGTGCTGCCGTTCTGGCCGCATCGCCTGCCTCGTTCCCTGTTGACGGATCGCGGGAGACAATTCCCTCCCCCGCCTGCCTGTTCCCGTCTTACCCCCGAAAGATTCCGGGGAGATGTGATCCAATTCACATAAGTCTGGTCGGGCCTGGCCTAGACCGTCGCCATGAGCAAAGAGACCCAAACCTCATTCGACGTGCAGGACGACCTCCGCACCGATTACGCCCTGATCGTTACCGGCGTCGGGGCGGCTCTGGTTGCGCTGGTCTACCTCCTGCTGGTCTGAAGGCGAGCCCAAGGCCGCCAGCGTGCGTCATTTCGCGCGCCTCTGGATTCGTCTGCGCGCCAATCCATCAGGTTCATGCCATAAGGTTCATGGTTCAGGATTTTTCCATGGCGCGGTCGCGGCCGCATCCTGGCCGGGACGAGTTCCGCAAAAATCCGTCAAGCGCGACGCGTGCTGCGAGCGCAAATCATCCACCATTTTAACTGAGCGGTTGATAGCGGTCAGCTTTCGCTTCCGCTTTGCACCGAGGCGGCGCTTTATCCCGGCCCCGCATCCGCCCAAGAAAATTGCTAAGCACGTCCGACCATGGCCCTGACTGATTCGAACGTCCTCAAACTCGCACCCGAGCCCGGAACTCCCGCCTATCGGAGCGCGCCGCATAATATCGAAGCGGAACAGAGCCTGCTGGGCGCAATCCTGGTCAACAACGATGCGTTCTACCGTGTCTCCGACTTCCTCGAGCCGAAGCATTATTTCGAGCCGCTGCACCAGACCATCTACGAGACTGCCGGCAGCCTGATCCGGATGGGCAAGATCGCCACGCCCGTGACGCTGAAGACGTTCCTGCCCGCCGACACCGATGTCGGCGGTATGACCATCGGGCAGTATCTGGCGCGCCTCGCGGCCGAAGCGACCACCATCATCAATGCCCAGGACTACGGCCGCACCATCTATGACCTGGCGCTGCGACGCGACCTCATCGGCATCGGCGAGGACATGGTCAATGTCGCCTATGACGCCCCTGTCGATTTCGCGCCGCGAGCGCAGATCGAGGACGCAGAGCGCCGTCTCTACGAACTCGCCGAATCCGGCCGCTATGACGGCGGATTCCAGAAATTCTCGCAGGCGCTGGCGGTCGCGGTCGATCTCGCTGCGAAGGCGTTTCAGCGCGACGGCAAGCTGTCCGGCATCTCGACGGGCATGCGCGACCTCGACACCAAGATGGGCGGCCTGCAGCACTCCGACCTCATCATCGTCGCGGGCCGTCCCGGCATGGGCAAGACTTCGCTGGCGACCAACATCGCCTACAATGTCGCGCAAGCCTATGTTCCGGAACTCCAGGCCGACGGCACCACGAAGGCCGCCAATGGCGGCGTGATCGGCTTCTTCTCCTGTGAAATGTCGGCCGACCAGCTCGCGACCCGTATCGTGGCCGAGCGCACCGGCGTTCCCTCCTCCCACATCCGCCGCGGCGGCATCTCGGAAGCCGATTTTGAGAAGATCCGGGAGGTCTCGATCGAGCTGCAATCGCTGCCGTTCTATGTCGACGCGACCGGCGGCCTTTCGATCGCGCAGCTGATGGCGCGCGCGCGCCGGCTGAAGCGGCAGAAGGGCCTCGACCTGCTCGTGATCGACTACATCCAGCTGCTGTCGGGCTCGGGCAAGCGGAGCGATAATCGCGTGCAGGAAATCACGGAGATCACGACCAGCCTGAAGGCGCTGGCGAAGGAACTCAACGTTCCCGTCATCGCGCTGTCGCAGCTTTCACGACAGGTCGAATCCCGCGACGACAAGCGGCCGCAGCTCTCGGACCTTCGTGAATCCGGCTCGATCGAGCAGGACGCCGACGTCGTGCTGTTCGTGTATCGTGAGGAATATTACCTCGCCATGAAGGAGCCGCGCCCGGGCACGCCTGAACACGAGAAGTGGCAGCTTGACATGAGTCTTGCGCACGGAAAGGCCGAGGTCATCATCGGCAAGCAGCGTCACGGCCCCACAGGCACCGTCGACCTGGCCTTCGAAGCCTCGGTCACGCGGTTTGGCGACCTCGCCCCTGACAGTCAGCTTCCGGTTCGCAGCGGCAACGACTACTGAGTTCCTTGAACAGGACCTGCCTCTTGCGTAAAACGGCGTCATGACAATGGCGTCCGACCCGAAAACCATCTCACAATCTGGCCTTCTCTCCGCGGAGGCCAACCAGGCTGCCGCGCTCGCTGCCTATGGCGGCGTACTGACCGTCGACCTCGACGCCATCATTGCCAATTGGCGCAAGCTCGAGAAGACCGCGGTGCCGGCCGAATGCTCGGCGGTGATCAAGGCCGATGCCTATGGCTGCGGCGCCGCCGAGGTCGCGCGCGCGCTGAGCAAGGCCGGCTGCAAGACCTTTTTCGTCGCCACCATCGAGGAAGCGCGCAAGGTGCGCGCAGCCGTGCCGGAACCCACGATCTACGTGCTCGGCGGCTATTTCCAGAACACCGGCGAGCACTACGCCAAGATCAATTGCCGTCCTGTCATCGGCGACCTCAACGAGCTCGCCGAATGGGACGTGTTCTGTCGCCGCACCGGTTGGACCGGGGGCACGGCGGTTCACATCGACACCGGCATGAACCGGCTCGGCCTGACGCTATCGGAAGCGCAGGCCATCATCCCCCGCATCAATGCCGGTGATCACGGCATCACGCTGGTGATGAGCCATCTGGTCTCGGCCGAGCAGCTCAACAGCCCGGTGAACGCCAAGCAGCTGGCGTCCTTCCGCGGCATCGCCAGCGAATTCTCCGGCGTGCCGGCGGCGCTCGCCAATTCCTCCGGCATCTTCCTCGGCGCACCCTTCCAGTTCGATATGGTGCGGCCGGGCGCTGCGCTCTACGGCGTCAACCCGACGCCGGAGGCCGACAATCCGATGCAGCCGGTGGTCGACCTCAAGGCGCGCATCGTGCAGATCCGCACCATCGAACGCGGCGAAACCGTCGGCTATGGCGGCACTTGGACCGCGCGGCGGCCGACGAAACTGGCGATCATCGCGGTCGGTTATGCCGACGGCTATTTCCGCGCCGCCAGCTCCAATGACGGCACCCGCGGCGCCGAGGTTATCGTCGCCGGCAAGCGCTGCCCGGTCGCCGGCCGCGTCTCCATGGATCTGATCGCGATCGACATCACCGATCTGCCGCCGAATGCAGCGCGGCGCGGCCACATGGTGACGCTGCTCGGCGAGGGCATCACCGTCGACGAGCTCGCGCATCATTTCGGCACCATCGGTTATGAGGTGCTGACCAGCCTCGGCCACCGCTACGCCCGCCTCTACAAGGGCGGCAATGTGGAGGAGCCGCTGGTGAAGCCGGCGGCCGCGCAGACCGCCGAGCAGCCGCCCTCCCCGCCGCCGCTCGAGCAGCCGGCGGCCCCGCCGCCGCTGCCGGGCTGAACTCTCTTGCTTCGGACGTGGCGCAGCGCGCCGCACTTCACGGCGTAATGCGCTGCAGAGCCGGGGCCCATCTCTCTACATCTGACCGTGTCGCCTTCCGTGTCCCGGCTCGCGCTGCGCGCGTCCGGGACACGGAAGGGATCGCTTACTTCTTCTTCCTGTTGTCCAGCGCCGCCTTGCAGGTCGCGCTGAGCTGGTCGTGCTTGTCGGTGAGGCAGGCGACGACGCGCCCTCCACCCGGCGCGATGCCGGCGCAGAATTTGTCATAGTCTGCCTTGCACGCGCCGCGCGGGTCGGACGATTGTGCCGACGCGGCCCCGGAGAACGCGAGGGCGACGATGATGGCGGCAAAGTTCAACTTGGACATTGTATCTCCGGGTACGGAAGGCAGGAGCCGGTAGCTCTACATGAAGATCGCGACATTCAACATCAACAACGTCAACCGCCGCCTGCCCAATCTGTTGGCATGGCTGCGCGCCGCAAAGCCCGATGTCGTCGCGCTTCAGGAATTGAAGGCAAGTGATGGCGAATTTCCGGCGGCCGCGATCGAAAAGGCCGGCTATGGCGCGGTGTGGCGCGGACAGAAGGCCTGGAATGGTGTCGCCATCCTCGCCCGCAATGCAGAGCCCATTCTCACCCACGACCGCCTGCCTGGAAAACCGAGCGATCTCGAAGCCCGCTACATCGAAGCCGCCGTGCGCGGGATCATCGTCACCAGCATCTATTTGCCGAACGGCAATCCGCAGCCGGGACCGAAATTCGACTACAAGCTGGACTGGTTCGCGCGCCTCAGGCGCCACGCCAAGAGCTTCATCAAGCAGGATCTGCCGGTCGTGCTCGCCGGCGACTACAACGTCGCGCCTACAGAGATCGACATCTATCCGACGCGCTCATGGGACAAGGATGCGCTGATCCAGCCAAAGAGCCGCGCAGCCTTTGCTTCGCTGGTCGAGCAAGGCTGGTGCGATGCGATCCGCGAGCTGCATCCGGAGCAACGCATCTACACGTTCTGGGACTACAAGCGGAACCGCTGGCCGCGCGATGCGGGGCTGCGGCTCGATCATCTCCTGCTCAGCCCTGCCCTCGCCCCGCGCCTGGCCAAGTCCGGCGTCGACAAGAAGGTCCGTGGCGAGGATGGCGCCAGCGATCACGCGCCGGCGTGGGTGGTGTTGAAATAGCCTCAACGTGAGGTGCCGTAGGGTGGGCAAAGCGACTTGTCCGCCGTAGCTCGACGAGCGAACGCGGAAGCGTGCCCGCGCAATCCCGGCTTACGGAGACAGATGGTGGGCACGGCGCAAGTGCGCCTTTGCCCACCCTACGAGATCACGCGAGTTCAGCGCCCGTAATAGTCCTGCACCGTCTCCCACGCCGCCTTTTGCAGAAGCTGCGCCGTCCCCGCATCCAGCCCCATGGTGTAGGAACTGTCGACAAGAGCACGAACGTGCTGCGGACATCGGCACGCATGCATGCTCACCACAAGTTCTTGCCGTCGATCATGTTGACCGGCACCGCCTCCAGATCGAAATCGTCGAACAGACGCGCGTTCACCGCGACCTTGGGATTGTCGAAATCCGGCTTGCCGGTCGACCAGTCCGGCGACTCCGAATAGGTGCCGCAGCCGCAGCTTGCACAGAAATGATGTTTGACGGTGCGGCTACCCCAAAGATAGGTCGCGACATTGTCCGGCGGTGACAGCAGACGAAACTGCGCCGGCGTGTAATAGGCCCACAGCGCGCCGCGCTTGGCACAGAGCGAGCAGGTGCAGCGCGTCACGCTCGAAGGCACCTCCGTCACCTCGAACACCGTCTCACCGCAATGACAACTTGCCTCGATCGGCATGACCCGCTCCCCGTTGTGTCAGAGCTGGGGCATAGCCAGCTCCTGCTGCCAACATGCTGTCAGCAGCAGGACGCCTCAACCAAAATATGAAAAACAACCCCATGCACAGTAGCCGACCGCTGTCGGATCAATGAGTTACTGATTCCGCAATTCGACCTGCCTGCCGTCGGGCAAAACACCGGCACGATGCCTCCGTCGGGGATTCAGGTGGCGCCTTCGTCGGGAATATTGAGAACAACGCCACAGGCCTTGCAATGCACGGCGTCGGCATCGTGCCTCTGGAGCCCGCAAGCCGGGCACGGAAATCGCACCTTGTGGGGACTGAGGAGAGCGCGTGCGAGATTGAAGAACAGCGTCACGCCGAAGATCATGATCACGACGGTGATGAGACGACCGAGCGTGCCCGGCAGGGTAATGTCGCCAAAGCCGGTCGTTGTCAGCGCCGTGACGGTGAAATACAGCGCATCGGCATAGTTCCGGATCTCATCGTTGCGAAACTTCTGAGTCTCGTAAACGATCCCGGTCATGACGAAGATGAAAACGGCCAGGTTCGTGACGGCGAAGATGACGTCTTCGTTGCGGCGGAAGAACGGAGAATCGATGCGCAATCTCACCAGCATCTGGTAGTCGCGAAGCAGGCCCAACGTTCGCAGGATCCGGAAAAAGCCGCCCGCCTCGCCGGCAAGCGGTGCCAGGAACGATACGATCGCAACCATGTCAGCCCAAGTCGCGAGTTGACTGAATTTTCGAAACGGATGCCGATCGACCAGAAGCCGCGCCGAGAAGTCGGCAAGTAACGTGACGCCGAACAGGACATCGAGCGTTTCAACGATCTCGCTGGGCGGCAGGAACGAGGTCGCGATGATGAACAGCACCGTCACGATGTCGAAGGCGAGCAGCGCGTAGCGGAAGCGCACGCCGCTCGGCGTTGCGCCCTCGTAGAGGCGACGGACATTGCTTCTGAGAGAATTGAGAGTCACGGCATCATGATCGCGGTTTGCACGGATGATGGCAACTCGGAGAGCGCGCCGCAACGTGACCAATGACCATTTCTTCAAGATGCGTTTTCCGAAACTCCGCCCCGCAATGGGTGTCAGTATCGCTGCGAGGATCGTCCGCTGAATTGAAGCCGACGCGATCGACATTGTTGCGGGTGTCAGATCGGTAACTCGTCGTTGTCGAGAATGAACGTCTTCGTCGAATAGGTGCTGCCAAGGTCGATGTGGAGATAGTCGAGCTTCGCCGTCCAGTTTGCCGCGAGCGCCGCCTCGATGCCGCCCCGACGACCCGATCACGGACTGGGCGATGTCGACATCGACGGCCAAAAAGCCGCTCCGCCGGTGGACCAAGGCCGGAACCGAGGCCGGCTTGAGAGCTGAACCTCTTGACCTCAGCCCATTGGTCAGCATACTGGTCTGACCAAGATCAGACCAGTGGGACGGGAATGGAGCTGAAGCGGGCCACCGAAGGCGAAAAAGGGTTCGAGAAGGTGTTCGCCTTCCTGCGCGAACGCCTGCTTGCGGGCTCGCTCAAGCCCGGCGACCGCCTCATCTCGGAACGCGAGCTGGCAACGCTCCTGGGCGTCAGCCGGCCGATCGTGCGCGAGGCGCTGCGCGCCCTCACGGTGCTCGGCATCGTCGAGATCCGCGACCGCATCGGCACAGTGGTGACCCGGCCCGATGTCTCGGTGCTGAACGACTTCTTCACCTTCGCGCTGGCCCAGCAGGCCGACATGCTCGACGACGTCATGCAGGCGCGCGTCGCGATCGAATGCCAGGCGATCCGCCTCGCCTGCGAGCGTGCCAACATTGCCGATTTCGAACGCCTGCAGCGTGCGCTCGCGAGGATCGGCGAGACGATCGACGAGGCCGATGCCGGCGGCATGGCCGACTTCGACTTCCACCGTGCCATCGTCGTCGCCTCGCATTCGGAGACGCTGACGGTCCTGCATGGTTCGTTGGCCGGCCTGTTGACCCATTCGCATCGCAGCCGCCGTGAGCTGGTGCAGGCCTTCCCGTCGATGAAGACCTATCTGATCGACGATCACCGCCGCATCTTCGAGGCCGTGATTGCGCGCGACCCGGAGCGGGCGGACGCGACCTTGCGCAAGCATTTTGCCATCGGCGACGAGTACCGGCGGCGCGCCATCGTCGGCGACATCGACAAGACCAGCGCCTCGGGATGATCGCGGCAGCGCGGTCAACCAAGAAGCCAATCAACCAAGAAACGGACTGATCACATGGGACGGAACGACAAGGGCAATGTCGGCTTCATCGGCATCGGCACGATGGGCCGAGAGATGGTGCGCAACTTGCTGAGGGCCGGCCACGCAGTTCGCGTGTTCGATCTCAATGAGGCGGCACTTGCCGACAGCGCCAGGGAAGGCGCGACTCGCGCCAACAGCCCTGCCGATGCCGCGCAAGGCGCCGACATCGTCATCACCATGCTGCCCGACACGCCCCATGTCGAGGCGACCATCTACGGCGAGCACGGCCTGCTGAAGTCGCCGCCATCAGGCAAGCTCATCATCGATATGAGCACGATTTCGCCGGTCGCGGTCCGCAAGATCCACGCCGACCTGCAAAAGGGCGGCGTCAGCTTCGTCGACGCGCCGGTCTCGGGCGGGCCGGTGGGCGCCAAGAATGCCGCGCTCTCGATCATGGCCGGCGGCGACGCCGACGCGTTCGCCAAGGCCGAGCCGTTCTTTCGTGCGATAGGCACCACCATCACGCATGTCGGCGCATCGGGCGCCGGCCAGACCGTCAAGCTCTGCAACCAGCTGATCTGCGGCATCAACATCCAGGCGATCTGCGAGGCGCTGGCGCTTGGCCGCGCCTCGGGCCTCGATCTCAATCTGCTGCGCCGGGTGCTGCTCGGTGGCTCCGCCGCCTCCTGGATGCTCGACAAGCTCGGCCCCCAGATGATCGCCGGCGACGTCTCCGCCGGCTTCCGGATCGATCTCCAGCTCAAGGACCTTCGTCTGGTCCAGGAGCATGCGCAGGCGCTCAGCGTGCCGCTCCCCGGCACCGCGCTCGTGACCAGCCAGTATGTCGATGCGCGCGCGCATGGCGAAGGAAGCAACGGCAACCAGGCGCTGTTCCGCGTCTACGACCGCATGACCAACCAGACAACCGGCTGAACGGGCGCCGATGAGCCTTCAACTCGACTTTCCCGCAGTGCTGGAGCGTTGGCCGAGCTTTCTCGCCGGCGCCGTCCTCACGCTGGAGCTTGCCGCCTTCGCGACGGTGCTCGGCGCCCTCCTCGGCACGCTCGCGGCGGTCGGGCGCGGAACGCACAACGCGCTGATATCAAGCGCCTGCAAGGTCTATGTCGAGACCATCCGCAACACGCCGCTCTTGGTGCAGATCTTCCTGGTCTATTTCGGTCTTGCCAGTCTGGGGCTGAAATTCTCCGCTTTCGCAGTGGCCGTGGCCGCGCTGACGATCAATGTCGGCGCCTACACCGCCGAGATCATGCGCGCCGGCTTCGAGGCGATCCCGCGCGGACAGATCGAGGCGGCCGAGGGCCTGGCGCTGTCGCGCCTCCAGATCTACTGGCACATCATCCTGCTGCCGGCGATCGAGAAGGTCTATCCGGCGCTGACCAGCCAGTTCGTGCTGCTGATGCTGGCCTCTTCGGTCTGCTCGCAAATCTCGGCCGAGGAGCTCACCGCCGTCGCCAACTACATCCAGTCGGATACCTATCGCGCGTTCGAGACCTACATCATCGTCGCCGTGCTCTACGTCATCCTGTCGCTGGTGATGCGCGCCGGCTTCTGGGGCCTCGGCCTCGTGCTGTTTCCGCGCCGTCGCCGGCTCGGCACGCCATTGTGAGATGATCATGGGCGGACATCTCAACATCAATCATCTGATGTTCCTCGGCCAGGGCGCGCTGTGGACCATTGGCCTGTCGGTGATCGCGCTGATCGGCGGCGGAATTGTCGGCTTCGTGATCGCGCTCGCGCGGATATCGCCGCTGAAATCGGTGCGGATTGCCAGCGCCGTCTATGTCCAGCTCATCCAGGGCACACCGCTGCTCGTCATCCTGTTCCTCGGCTATTTCGGCCTCGCCGCGATCGGCCTCAAGGTCTCGCCGCTCGCTGCTGCCGGCGCCTCGCTGACGCTGTACGTCGCCGCTTATCTCGGCGAGATCTGGCGCGGCTGCATTCAGTCGGTGCCGAAGCCGCAATGGGAGGCCGCCGAAGGCCTGGCGCTGAGCCGGACCCAGCGCATGATGAAAGTTATCCTGCCACAAGCCATTCGCATCGCGACGCCGCCCACCGTCGGCTTCATGGTGCAGATCGTCAAGAACACCTCGCTCGCCTCCGTCGTTGGCTTCGTCGAGCTGATGCGCTCCGGCCAGATCGTCAACAACTCGCTGTTCGAGCCGTTCGCCATCTACGCCATCATCGCCGTCATCTATTTCGCCATGTGCTATCCGCTGTCGCTGTTCAGCCAGAGGCTGGAACGGCGGATGGGGCGTGGTAGATCCAACCTCGCGCCAGCCTGACATGCAACAGAACCCCTCCTCTGATTCAATCGTGTCGCTCCGCGACGTGCAAAAGAGCTTTGGCTCGCTCCGGGTCCTCGATGGCGTCAGCTTCGCAGTCGAGCGCGGCGAAGTGCTGGCGCTGATCGGCCGCTCAGGCTCCGGCAAAAGCACAGCGCTGCGCTGCATCGACCGTTTCGAGAAGGTCGACGGCGGCGAGATCGTCGTTTGCGGGCATCGGGTCGACCGTCCCGACGTCGATCTGCGCGCGCTACGCCAGGACGTCGGCATCGTGTTCCAGAGCTATAACCTGTTTCCACACCTGACAATCGAGCAGAACATCACGCTGGCGCCCTGCGCCGTGAAGGGCCTGGCGAACTCGCAGGCCAAGGACCTCGCACGAAAGGTGCTGGCGCAGGTCGGGCTCGAAGAGAAGCTGCACGCCTATCCCGAGCAATTGTCGGGCGGCCAGCAGCAGCGCGCCGCGATCGCGCGCTCGCTCGCCATGCAGCCGAAGGTGATGCTGTTCGACGAGGTCACCTCTGCGCTCGACCCCGAGCTCACCGCCGAAGTGCTGAAGGTGATCGAGCAGCTGGCGGCGGACGGCATGACCATGGTGATGGTCACGCACGAGATGGGCTTTGCCAAAGGGATCGCCGACCGGATCGTGTTCATGCACCGCGGCAAGGTTCACGAAACCGGCCCCGCCTCGATCCTGATATCGCCGACGACGCCGGAACTCACGCAATTCGTGGGCACCGGAAATCTAAAATCATAACAGGGAGAGGAGAACTAGGGATGACCAACAAGACACTGCTTGGGACCGCCGCCGCGCTACTCGGCCTCGTCATTTTGTCCACCACGCCGGCATCGGCCGACCTGCTCGACGACGTGATGAAGGCCAAGAAGATTCGCATTTCAACCGACCTTGCGATTCCGCCCTCGGGCATGATGGATTCCAGCATGAAGCCGACCGGCTCCGACGTCGAGGTGGCCCAGCTGCTCGCCAAGGACTGGGGCCTCGAGCTCGAATTCATCCAGACCACCGGCGCGACCCGCATCCCGAACGTCCTGACCGGCAAGGCCGACATCATCATCTCGACCCTGTCGGTGACGCCCGAGCGCGCCAAGGTCATCGACTTCACCAAGCGCTATGCGACGCTGCAATCCGACGTCGGCTGCCTGAAGTCGATGAACGTCAAGGACTGGCCCGACCTGAAAGGCAAGACCATCGGCGTTTCGCGCGGGACCACGCAGGATACCACCCTGTCCAACATGAAGGACAAGGAGCTGACGATCGCCCGCTATGACGACGACGCCACGGAAGTCACTGCGGCCGTCTCCGGTCAGGTCGATTGCGTCGGCACATCGGCCACGATCATCAACCAGATCGGCGTCAAGAATCCCGCCCGCATCTTCGAGTCGAAGATTCCGCTCGCAACCTTCGACCTCGCCATCGGCCTGAAGAAGGGCGAGCAGCGCCTGATGGACAAGCTCAACGGCTGGATCACCGAGAACGTCAAGAACGGCAAGCTCAACGCGATCTACAAGAAATTCCACGGGGTCGAGCTGCCGCCCGACATGCGTAGCTGAACGAAGGGAAGCCGTGACAGCCGCTTTCCGGCTGTCACGGTCAATGCAAAATCAAGAAGGACACCACATGCGTCTCGTCATCGGATCCGACCACGCCGGCTGGCCGCTCAAGCAGACCGTCATCGACCACATCCGCAAGCTCGGCCACGACATCGTCGATGTCGGCTCCCATGACGACAAGCCGGTGGACTTCCCCGACATCGCGCGGGCCGTGGCGCAGAAGGTGACGTCGGGCGAAGCCGCGCGGGGCATCATGGTCTGCGGCACCGGGGTCGGAGCCTCGATCGCGGCCAACAAGATGAAGGGCATCCGCGCCGCGGTCTGCCACGACGTTCATTCCGCCCATCAGAGCGTCGAGCACGACGACGTCAACGTCATGTGCATCGGCGCGCAGATCGTCGGCGCCTGGCTCGCCGTGGATCTCGTCTCGTCCTACCTCTCCGCGGAATTCTCGACCGACGAGGATTTCCGCCGCCGGGTCGAGAAACTGCGCGTCATGGACGAGCAAGGCTGAAGGCCTCTCCGCCATGATCCTGGTGTTCGGATCGCTCAACATCGATCTCGTCGCGAAGGTCCCGATCATTCCCGGCCCCGGCCGGACGGTGCTCGCGCCGTCCTACCAGATTCATTTCGGCGGCAAGGGTGCCAACCAGGCCGTTGCCGCCGCGCGGATCGCGCGACCGGGACAAGTCCGGATGGCGGGCCGCGTCGGCCGGGACGGGTTTGGCGACAGCGCGATCGAGAACCTCCGGACAAACGGTGTCGACACCGGTCTCGTCGTCGCGGCCGACGAGCCGACCGGCTGCGCCTTCATCACGGTCGATCAGGCCGGCGAGAACGCGATCACGGTGGCGAGCGGCGCCAACATGGCCGCGAGTGCCGGAGATCTTGGTGCCGCACTCTTCACGCCCGACACGGTGCTGGTGCTTCAGATGGAAGTGCCCTTCGCGCAGGCGCTCGAGGCTGCGCGCAGGACGACATTGGCCGCCGGCACCGTCGTCTGGAATCTCGCGCCCGTCCCGGAGAGGATGACCCGCGAGATGGTGACAAAGCTTCTTGCCGTGACCGACCATCTCCTCGTCAACGAGCACGAGGCGCTGGACGCCGCCGCAGCCATCGACCTCGCTACGTCCAGCTACGAGGCCGCTGCCGCGGACCTCGCCAGGGCCGGCGACCTCACCTGCATCGTGACCGCCGGTGCGCAAGGCGCGCTGGCCGTAACGGCCGACGGCACCCGCCTGCGTGCGCCCGCCCCGCGCATCACGCCGGTGGACACGACCGGCGCCGGCGACACCTTTGTCGGCGCGTTTGCGGCCATGCTGAGCGAAGGCGTGTCGCTGCAGATTGCGCTCGATGTGAGCTGCGAAGCGGCCGCATTGAAATGCCTCAAAGCCGGCGCCCAGACCGGCATGCCGATGCGCAGCGCAATAGGTTCCCTCGCCTAGCACGAATCGCCCATATCGCTGCCCGCGGCTAAACTCTCCCGATTCGTGGAGAGCGTTTTGGCCTTCCTCTTCGTCCTCACCGTCGGCCTCGTCGCCGGCACCATCTCAGGCATCGTCGGCACCGGCTCGTCGATCATGCTGATGCCGGTGCTGGTTTACGCCTATGGGCCGAAGGAGGCGGTGCCGATCATGGCGGTGGCGTCCGTGATGGCGAACTTTTCGCGGATCCTGGCCTGGTGGCGCGAGGTCGACTGGCGGGCCTGTGCGGCCTACTCGGTCACGGGCATTCCGGCGGCCGTGCTCGGCGCACGGACGCTGCTGGCGCTGCCTTCGCATGCGGTGGACCTCGCCATCGGCATCTTTCTGATCGCGATGGTGCCGGTGCGGCACTGGCTGGCGCGGCACGACCTCAAGGCCAATCTCTGGCATCTCGCCGTCGGCGGCGCCGTGATCGGCTATCTCACCGGCATCGTGGTCTCGACCGGCCCGCTCAGCGTGCCGCTGTTCCTGTTCTACGGACTCAGCAAGGGCGCTTTCCTCGCCACCGAGGCGGCCTCCTCGCTCGGCCTCTACTTCGCGAAATCCGTGACCTTCGAGCGCTTCGGCGCGTTGACCGGCGATGTCTTCATCAAGGGGCTGATCGCGGGCGCCTCACTGATGTCGGGCGCCTTCATCGCAAAACGCTTCGTGCTGCACCTGAAGCCGGACATGTTCCGCCTGCTGATGGACGCGATCATGGTCGCGGCCGGGCTCTCCATGCTATGGAACGCGACGCAATCTCCGTGAGCACGATTGACGCCCCATGGCCAAGAACACCCTTTCCTTCGTCTGCCAGAACTGCGGCGCGGCCTATAACCGCTGGCAGGGCAAGTGCGAATCCTGCGGCGAGTGGAATACGCTCGCGGAAGAAGACACCAGCGGCAGCGTGCCGGTGTCGATCCGCTCCAAGCGCAAGGGACGAACGTTTGCGTTGGAGAGCCTGTCGGGGAAAACCCAGGATGCGCCTCGCCTGTCCTCCGGGATGACCGAGCTCGACCGTGTCACCGGCGGCGGCTTCGTCCGCGGCTCGGTGCTGCTGGTCGGCGGCGATCCCGGCATCGGCAAGTCGACATTGCTGACGCAGGCCACCAGCATGATGGCGCGCGCCGGCCACCGCATCGTCTACATCTCCGGCGAAGAGGCGGTCGCGCAGGTGCGGTTGCGCGCCGAACGGCTGGGGCTGTCGGATGCGCCGGTGCAGCTCGCCGCCGAAACCTCGGTCGAGGACATCGTCTCGACGCTGTCGGAGGGCGCGGTCCCGCGGCTGATCGTGATCGATTCGATCCAGACGATGTGGACCGACACGGTGGAATCCGCGCCCGGCACGGTGACCCAGGTGCGCGCCTCGGCACAGGCGCTGATACGTTTCGCCAAGAAGACGGGCGCTGCCATCATCCTGGTTGGCCATGTCACCAAGGACGGCCAGATCGCCGGCCCCCGCGTGGTCGAGCACATGGTCGATGCCGTGCTGTCGTTCGAGGGCGAAGGCTCGCAGCAATTCCGCATCCTGCGCGCCGTGAAGAACCGTTTCGGCCCGACCGACGAGATCGGCGTGTTCGAGATGACGGGCCTTGGCCTGCGCGAGGTCACCAATCCCTCCGAGCTGTTCCTGTCCGAGCGCGATCTCGGCACGCCCGGCACCGCAGTGTTCGCAGGAATCGAGGGCACGCGGCCCGTCCTGGTCGAATTGCAGGCACTGGTGGCGCCGACCTCGCTCGGCACGCCGCGACGGGCCGTGGTGGGCTGGGATCAGAGTCGGCTCTCGATGGTGCTGGCGGTGCTGGAGGCCCATTGCGGGGTCAAGCTGTCGGGCCACGACGTCTATCTGAACGTGGCGGGAGGTCTGCGCATCCACGAGCCCGCGGCCGACATGGCCGCCGCGGCCGCGCTGGTGTCCTCCCTGGTTAATGCGCAGTTACCCACCGATGCGGTCTATTTCGGCGAGATTTCACTTTCTGGCGTGATCCGGCCGGTGGCGCAGACCCCGGCCCGGCTCAAGGAGGCGGTCAAGCTGGGCTTCAAGCGCGCCGTGCTGCCCGAATCGGCCCGAGGCGGGGATGCCGGCGGTGACGCCGGACTGGCCCTGAACGCGGTCAACAGCCTGACGACATTGGTCGCAGAGATTGCCGCCAAGGGCTCCCGCCGGGGCGAATCGAACGCGCCGGCAGAGAAAAATGCCACACCGGCAAGATTCCGCCGTGGAGAGGGTTAGGTGGAGGTGACGTCGGAGGCCCCCGCCGCTATACAGCCGTCACAAAAGCAGCATGGGATTGCGTGGTTGCGGCCTTGCCGGGAACGCCGTCTGCCCCTCTTTTAGGGCAGCGGCCAAACACCGATTCGCTAGAGCACCTTCGACGTACGAGCGGACCAGACCAGCCGATGCCAGTAACACTCCTCGACCTGATCCTGCTCGGTGTGATGCTGATCTCGGGCCTGCTTGCCATGGTCCGCGGCTTCATGCGCGAAATCCTGTCGATCGCGGCCTGGGGCGCCGCGGCGATCGTGACGCTGTACTCGTTCTCGAAGCTGCTGCCGACCGCCAAGACCTATTTCAACAACGACACCGTCGCGAGCGTGGTCGTGGTCGCCGGCGTGTTCGTGGGCACCCTGGTCGTGGTTTCCGTGATCACGGTCCGGATCTCCGACATGATCCTGGATTCCAGGATCGGCGCGCTGGACCGCACCCTCGGCTTCCTGTTTGGCCTGGCTCGCGGGCTTTTGATCGTCGTGGTCGCCTTCCTGTTCTTCACCTGGCTGGTTCCGGACAAGCAGCGCCCGGACTGGGTGACGGGGGCCAAATCCCGCGTCGTGCTCCAGGGAACCGGGGATTGGCTGATGGCCCTCTTGCCTGACGACCCCGAGAACACCATCTTGAAGAGATTCAAGAAAAACAAACCAGATGATGATCAAGCTGAATCCGAGCAGCAGCCTTCGGGCAGTGGTGACGGATACAGTAAACCTGCTCGTGACAGTTTGAAGAAACTGATCGAGAAACCTGCGGCGCGTTGATTGCCCTTAAAGAGAGGCGCGGACGAGATGCGACACCCTGACCAGGACGCCCAACTTGATCTCGATCCAAACGCCGGTCCGGGCCCGGCCGCACTAGAGGTTCAGGACGACCTGGAAGGAGATACGCTGCGCGAGGAATGCGGCGTCTTCGGCATCTATGGCCACCCCGACGCCGCCGCCATCACCGCGCTCGGTCTCCACGCCCTTCAGCACCGCGGCCAGGAAGCCGCCGGCATCGTCTCCTACGACGGCAGCCGCTTCCACAGTGAACGCCGCCTCGGCCTCGTCGGCGACACCTTCTCCCGCCGCGAGGTGATCGACCGCCTCCCCGGCAATATGGCCGTCGGCCATGTCCGCTACTCCACCACCGGCGCCACCATCCTGCGCAACGTGCAGCCGCTGTTCGCCGAGCTCAATGCTGGCGGTCTCGCGGTCGCCCATAACGGCAATCTCACCAACGGCCTGACGCTGCGCCGCGAGCTCGTGAAGCACGGCGCGATGATGCAGTCGACCACCGACACCGAGGTGATCCTGCATCTGGTCGCGCGCTCCAGGCGCGCCCGCTTCATCGAGCGCTATATCGACGCGCTGCGCGAGATCGAGGGCGCCTATGCGCTGGTCTCGCTGACCAACAAGAAGCTGGTCGGCGCGCGCGATCCGCGCGGCATCCGTCCCCTGGTGCTCGGCGAGCTCGACGGCTGCCCGATCCTGACCTCGGAGACCTGCGCGCTCGACATCATCGGCGCGCGCTTCATCCGCGACATCGAGCCGGGCGAAGTCATCGTGTTCGACGAGAACGGCCAGGACATCCACAAGCCGTTCCCGCCGATGGCGCCGCGTCCCTGCATCTTCGAATACATCTATTTCGCCCGCCCGGATTCCATCGTCCACGGCCGTTCGGTCTACGAGGTGCGCAAGGCCTTCGGTGCGCAGCTCGCGCGCGAGAGCCACGTGCCGATCGACGTCGTCGTGCCGGTGCCGGATTCCGGCGTCCCCGCCGCGGTCGGCTACAGCCAGTATTCCGGTGTGCCGTTCGAGCTCGGCATCATCCGCAACCATTATGTCGGCCGCACCTTCATCCAGCCGACGCAGGCGATCCGCGAATCCGGCGTGCGCATGAAGCATTCGGCCAACCGTGCCGCGATCGAAGGCAAGCGCATCATCCTGATCGACGACTCGCTGGTGCGCGGCACCACCTCGAAGAAGATCGTGCGCATGATGCGCGATGCCGGCGCCAAGGAAGTGCACTTCCGTCTCGCCTCACCGCCGATCCTCTATCCCGATTATTACGGCATCGACCTGCCCGATCGCGGCGGTCTTCTCGCGGCGACGCATTCGCTGGAGGAGATGCGCGAGATCATCGGCGCCGACTCGCTCGCCTTCCTGTCGATCGACGGCATGTACCGCGCCATGGGCGAACCCGGCCGCGATCCTGCCAATCCAAAATTCTCGGATCACTGCTTTACCGGGGCCTATCCGACCCACCTCACCGACCAGACCCAGACCGAGCAGCAGCCCCGGCAGCTGTCTCTGCTGGCGGAGGCGAGCTGACCCTCGGCTGTCATTCCGGGGCGTGCGCAGCGCGATCCCGGAATCTCGACGTAGTCCTGTAAGCTCTGGATTCCGGGTTCGATGCTTCGCATCGCCCCGGAATGACGGCGTGATGGGGGCTTGTCCCGGCCATCCACCCCTGTAAAACCCCGCCATGACCAATCCTCTCGCTGACTGCATCGCTCTCGTCACCGGCGCCTCGCGCGGCATCGGCTATGCCACCGCCATCGCACTCGCCAAGGCCGGCGCGCATATCGTGGCGGTGGCGCGCACGCAGGGCGGGTTGGAAGAGCTCGACGACGAGATCCGGAAACTCGGCGGCAGCGCCACCTTGGTGCCGCTCAATCTCACCGATTCCGACGGCATCGCGCGGCTGGGCGCCGGCCTGCACGAACGCTACGGCAAACTCGACATCCTCGTCGGCAATGCCGGCGTGCTCGGCCCCTCCTCGCCGATCGGCCATATCGAGCTGAAGACCTTCACCGACGTGATGGCCCTCAACGTCTCCGCGAACTTCCAGCTGATCCGCTGCATGGAGCCGCTGCTCAGGCAATCCGATGCCGGCCGCGCCGTGTTCATCACCTCGGGCGCCGCCAACAAGGCGACCGCCTATGTCAGCCCCTACGCGGCGTCCAAGGCCGCGCTGGAAACACTGGCCCGCGCCTGGGCGCAGGAGACCGCGAACACGAAGCTGCGCGTCAATCTGTTCAACCCGGGACCGGTCCGCACCCGCATGCGCGCGACGCTGATGCCGGGCGAAGACCCGGCGACGCTCGACACACCCGAGCAGGTCGCCGAATTCATCGTGCCGATGTGCGCGCCTGACTGGACCGAGACCGGCAAGTTCTACGATTACAAGACCCGCAGCCTGATGAGCTTCCGCTCCCCAGCCTGATTGACTCGACTGCCTCCCCGCGATTGACTGCCCGCGCGCAAGCGGCAGCAAGCCGCACGCCAAAAAAGGGAGGTTGCCATGGCGCCATGGCATGATCGCGCCGGCCCTACGTCCGCGCTCGCACGTCACGCTCTCTCCATTCTGATCGCAGCCGTCGCCTTCGCTCTTCCGGTTGCGTCGAATGCCGGCGACGTCCCGACTTTTGCGGTCGATCCCTCCTGGCCAAAGCAGCTGCCGAACAACTGGATCCTCGGCCAGGTCGGCGGCATCACCGTCGACTGGCAGGGCCATATCTGGGTGATCCATCGCCCGCGCTCGCTTACCGACGACGAGAAAGGCGCAAGCCTCAATCCGCCGCGCTCGAAATGCTGCGTGTCGGCGCCGCCCGTGCTCGAATTCGACGTCGACGGCAATCTGCTGCGCTCATGGGGCGGTCCCGGGCAGGACTATGAATGGGTCGGCCGCGAGCACGGCATCGAAGTCGACGAGCGCGGCTTCGTCTGGGTCGGCGGCAATGCCGACAACGACAACGCCATCGTGAAGTTCACGCTCGACGGCAAATTCGTCGCCCAGATCGGCAAGTTCGCCCCGAGCCTCGGCAGCAACGATACGACGCAGCTCGGCAAACCCGCCGAGACCGCGCTCGACAAGGAGGCCAACGAAATCTACGTCGCCGACGGCTATGGCAACCGCCGCGTCATCGTGTTCGATGCGACGACGCTCGCCTACAAGCGGCACTGGGGGGCCTACGGCAACAAGCCCGACGACGCCAAGCAGGCGCCCTACGATCCCAAGACGCCGGCGTCGCAGCAATTCGGCAACCCCGTCCACTGCGTGAAGCTCGCCAATGACGGCCTCGTCTATGTCTGCGATCGCATCAACAACCGTATCCAGGTGTTCAAGAAGGACGGCAGCTTCGTGAAAGAGTTCTTCTTCGAGAAGAACACGCTCGGCAACGGCGCGGTTTGGGACATCGCGATCTGGCCCGATCCGAAGCAAACCTATCTGCTCAGCGCCGACGGCGAGAACAACGAGATCCGGGTCATCAAGCGCGAGGACGGCAGCGTGGTCGGCAGCTTCGGGCATAACGGCCGCAACGCCGGTCAATTCCACTGGGTGCACGCCATGGCGATCGACGCCGGGGGTAACGTCTATACCGCCGAGGTCGATACCGGAAAGCGCATCCAGAAATTCAAGCTGACATCGGACGCGCTCAAATAGCGTCTCAACGCATTTTTCCCAAAAAGTTAACCGACGGATGACGCTACGACGCAGCGTCATCCGGCTTTAGGCGCATTGCCGCCGGCCCTGGGACAGGCTAGAGCCAATCAGCCGGAACAAGGCTCCGCAAGAGAGCCGTCCGCATATTTGACAATGGAGGAAACCTTTTATGACGACGACGTTCGCGCGCCGCTCCGCCGCCCTTCTGGCCTGTGCCGCCTTCGGTTTTGCAACATCCGCCTACGCGCAGGACAAGACCGTCAAGATCGGCGTGCTCAACGACATGTCGAGCCTCTATGCCGACATCGGCGGCCCCAACTCCGTGGTTGCGATCAAGATGGCGGTCGAGGATTCCGGCTTACTCAAGAAGGGCTGGAAGATCGAGGTGCTGAGCGGCGATCACCAGAACAAGCCCGACGTCGGCGTCAACATCGCCCGGCAGTGGATCGACAACGACAAGGTCGATGCGATCGCGGACACGCCGAGCTCCGGCGTCGCGCTGGCGGTCAGCAACCTCGTCAAGGAAAAGAATGCGGTGCTGCTCAATTCGGGCGCTGCCACCGCGGATCTCACCGGCAAGGCCTGCACGCCCAACACGGTCTCCTACACCTATGACACCTACATGCTCGCCAACGGCACCGGCAAAGCGCTGACCAAGGCCGGCGGCGACAGCTGGTTCTTCCTCACCGCCGACTACGCGTTCGGTCATGCGCTGGAGCGCGATACCAGCGCCGTCGTCACCGCCAATGGCGGCAAGCTGCTCGGCGGCGTCAAGCACCCGCTCAACACCGCGGACTTCTCCTCCTTCCTGCTCCAGGCGCAATCGTCGAAGGCCAAGATCATCGGCCTCGCCAACGCCGGCGGCGACACCACCAATGCCATCAAGCAGGCGGCCGAGTTCGGCATCGTCCAGGGCGGCCAGAAGCTTGCGGCGCTGCTGCTGTTCATCAACGACGTGCACTCGCTGGGGCTCAAGACCGCGCAGGGCCTGACCTTCACCGAATCGTTCTACTGGGACCTGAACGACAAGACCCGCGAATGGTCCAAGCGCTTCTCGGCGCTGGCCAGCAAGAACGCGATGCCGTCGATGACGCAGGCCGGCAACTACGCGATGGTGCTGCACTATCTCAAGGCGATGGACGCGCTCGGCGGCAATCCGCATGACGGCGCCAAGGTCGTCGCCAAGATGAAGGAGCTGCCGACCGACGATCCGCTGTTCGGCAACGGCCCGCTGCGCCAGGACGGCCGCCGCCTCATCCCGGCCTACCTGTTCGAGGTGAAGAAGCCGGAAGAGTCGAAGGGACCGTGGGACTATTACAAGCAGATCGCCACGATCTCGGCGGAAGACGCCGCCAAGCCGCTCAAGGACAGCGATTGTCCGCTGGTGAAAAAGTGACCGCGTAGCGGTCATCCCGGGGCGATGCGAAGCATCGAACCCGGGATCTCGCGCGGCATTCTCCGCTGCCGTAGGGTGGGCAAAGCGAAGCGTGCCCACGACTTCTTGCTATCACGAACAGATGGTGGGCACGGCGCTGCGCGCCTTTGCCCACCCTACGATCCCGTCTTCGCCGCCCCCAACGTCCGCACCGCGATCGCTACGCAGACCACCATGAGCGCTGCCGCGAGCAGGAACGGTGCGCCGGGCAGATGCAGCGGCGCGCCGGCGCTGATGAAATAGGAAAAGGTCAGCGTGAACAGGAACGGGCCGACGAGCTGCGACACGCTCTGCACGCTCGCGGTTGCGCCCTGGAGCTGGCCCTGCTGCTCGGCCGCGACCAGCCGCGTCATCAATGCTTGCGAGGCGGCACCCGAGATGCCCCACAGCGCCAGAATGGGAATCCCGATCCAGGACAGCGGCCCGGTCGGCGCAGCGCCCAGGACGACGAAGCCGAGCGCGCCACAACACAGGCCCAGCAACAGCGCGTTCCGCTCGCCGAGCACGCGCACGATCGGGCCGATCGCAAGCCCCTGCACCACCATGGCGCAGATGCCGACCATCGCCAGCGTCAGTCCCACGGTCTTGGAATCCCAGCCGTAGCGATAGGTCGCATAGAGCACGAAGGTCGAGGGCAACACGACATGCGCGACCTGCGCGATGAAATTGACGACGGACAACGCAGCGAGCACCGCATTGGAGCGCAACAGGCGGAGCGCGCCGAGCGGACTGGCACTTCGCCAGCGGAACGGCGCGCGCTTGTCGGGCGCGAGCGATTCCGGCAGGACGAACAGACCGTAGAGGGCATTGGCGAAGCTGAGGGCCGCCGACGCCCAGAACGGCAGGCGCGGATCGATGTCGCCGAGCAGACCGCCGAGCGCTGGCCCCAGGATGAAGCCGGCGCCGAACGCCGCTCCAATCCGGCCGAAGACCGCCGCGCGCCGCTCCGGCGGCGTGATGTCGGCGATATAGGCAAACGCCGTCGAGATGCTGGCCGAAGTGATCCCCGAGATAACCCGGCCGACGAACAACCACACCAGGGACGGCGCCAGCGCCATCAGCACGTAGTCGGCCGCGAGCCCGAAATTCGACAGCAGGACCACCGGCCGCCGCCCGAAACGATCCGACAGCGCGCCGAGCAACGGCGAGAACACGAATTGCATCAGCGCCCAGGCGGTGCCGAACAGGCCGAAGATGCGGGCGGCGTGGGCGGTATCGTTGTCGACGAAGCTCTCGATCAGCTTCGGCAGGATCGGCATGATCACGCCGAGCGCGAGCATGTCCAGGAGGATGGTGACGAAGATGAAGGCGACCGCGCCGCGCCGGACCGGCACAGAGCCTTGCGCCGTTGCCTGGCCCGCGCCGTCACTCACGACGGCCGCTTGCGCTTGTGCGCGAAGGGATTGGCCTTCTCGCGCAAGGTGATGCGCACCGGCGTGCCCGGCAACTCGAAGGTCTCGCGCATGGAATTGATGAGGTAGCGCAAATAGGACTGCGGCACCGCGTCAGCGCGCGAGCAGAACAGCACGAAGCTCGGCGGGCGCGCCTTGGTCTGCGTGATGTAATTGAGCTTGAGCCGACGGCCGGACACGGCCGGCGGCGGATTGGCCTGAACCGCCTGCTCGAACCAGCGGTTCAATGCCGACGTCGACACGCGCCGGTTCCAAAGCGCGTAGGCGTCCTGGATCGCCTGCATCAGCCGATCGATGCCCTCGCCCATCAGGCCCGAGACCGCGACGATCGGCACGCCCTTGATCTGCGGCAGCCAATGGTCGGCATCGCGACGCAGACCCGAGATCGCACCGCCCCCCTTGCTCTCCATCAGGTCCCATTTGTTGACGGCGAGCACCACCGCGCGGCCCTCGCGCTCGATCAGATCGGCGATGCGCAAATCCTGCTCCTCGAAGCGGTTCTGCGAATCCATCATCATCACGACGACTTCGGCAAAACGGACCGCGCGCAGGGCGTCGGCGACCGAGAGCTTTTCCAGCTTCTCCTCGATGCGGGAGCGCCGGCGGAGACCTGCTGTGTCGAACACGCGAAACTCACGGCCCTTCCAGTTGATCTCGACCGCGATGGAATCGCGCGTGGTGCCGGCCTCCGGGCTCGTCAGCAGGCGTTCCTCGCCGAGCAGATGGTTGATCAGCGTCGACTTGCCGGCATTGGGCCGGCCGACGATGGCGACCCGGATCGGGCGCGTGGCGGCCTCTTCCTCGGTGAGCGGCTCGTCGTCCTCGGTCTCGTCGTCGTCGACGGGCTCCGGCATCAGCTTGGCGAGCTCATCGTAGAGCTCGCCCATGCCCTCGCCATGCTCGGCCGAGATCTGGATGGGATCGCCAAGGCCGAGCGCGAAGGATTCCATCGCGCCGGCATCGCCGTGCTTGCCCTCGCTCTTGTTGGCGACCAGCAGCACGGGCTTGTTGGCCTTGCGGGCGAAATCGGCGAAGGCGCGGTCGGTGGGCGTGAGGCCGACGCGGGCATCGATGACGAAGAACAGCGCGTCGGCCTGCGCGATCGCGGTCTCGGTCTGCTCCTGCATGCGCGCGGTCAGCGAGCCCTTGGCGCCCTCGTCGAGGCCTGCGGTATCGATGATGGTGAATTCGAGATCGCCGAGCCTCGCCTCACCCTCGCGGCGGTCGCGGGTGACGCCCGGCAGATCGTCGACGAGCGCGAGCTTCTGTCCGACCAGGCGGTTGAACAGCGTCGATTTGCCGACATTGGGCCGGCCGATGATGGCGATCGTGAAGGACATCGGTCATTCGTGCGCTGCCGGGGCTGCGCCTGTCAATCAAAGGAAAAAATTAGCGCGAGAAGCTGCCGCTCGGCAGCGGCGCCGGGAAGCCGCCCTGCGTCTGCTGCTGCGTGGTCTGGGTCGGTTGCGCCTGCTGAACCGGCTGATCCGGCGGCGGCGCAGTGGTGCGCTTGCGGACAATCTTGTGCTTGGGCGGCGGAGCGGCCGTGGCCGGCGCAGCCTCCGGCTGGGCCTCGCCGTCGACTTCGCCAGCGGGCGCTTCAGGCGGCGCTGCGGCTGCGGCGGCCGGCTGCCTCGTGTGCTTCGCCTTGGCACCCTTCGCCGGCTTGGCCTCGGGCGGCGGTTCGGCGGGCAGAGCCGCGACGGCGGGCGCGTTCGGATCGGGCTGCTGCTGCGCGCCCTTGTACAGGTCCTTCGGAACGCCCTGCTCGAGGCCCGGCACACCCTCCGGGAAGACCGGCTTGCGGTCGCCCGGCAGCTTCTTCTTGGTGTCGAGGAAGTCGAGCATGTCGCTTGGATCGAAGCTGGAGCAGCCGCCCAGGACGCCCGTGAAGGCGATCAGGACGGCGGCTGCGATCAAGCGTGGCGTGCGGCGCATATCGTGTCTCGTCTAGGTCAGGGAGCCGTCGTCAGCTCTTCTTGCTCAGCTCTTTTTGCTCAGCTCTTGGCGACGGGCGGCAGCAGGGCCTGGAGCGCCTCGGCGCGCGAGCGCAGGCCGGGCGGCGTTTCGCCGTCTTCACCAATCGCGTCGAGCCATTTGCGGGCCGCCGTCATGTCGTTGTTGCGCCAGGCCGACAGCGCCAGCATCTCGCGGGCGGTGTGGCGGAAGGTCGATTTGGGGGCGGCGGAAGGCTCCAGCCGCTGCTGCATGTCGGCATAGCTGGCGCTGTCGAGCAACAGGCCGGCGGCGCGGATCTTGGCCAGATCCTGCCATTCACCACCGACGCTGCGGTCGGCAGCGATGTCGTCGTACATCTTGGCAGCAGCCTTGGCGTCGCGGGGCGCCGCCTCGGCTGCGGCGCGCAGCCGCGCCAGGGTGCGATAACCCGAGGGCGCCTTGGCGGCGAGCTCGGTGAAGGCGGCCTCGGCTTCGGCATGCTTGTCCTGGTCGGACAGCTCCGCCGCCTTCTCGAAGGCGGCGCCGGCCTCGGCGGCCTTCTTGGCCTCCAGATATTGATAACCGCGCCAGCCGCCGACGCCGGCAACGACCAGCACCATCAGGGCGATGAAGTAAACCGAATATCTATCCCACAGCTTCTTAAGCTGTTCGCGACGTACTTCCTCGTCGACTTCGTCAAATAATTCAGACACTTATGCTAATCCCATGCCCGTCCGGGTACGCGCGCCGAAGCGTTCGCGTCAGGAATCCCGTCCCCCACGTGGCGGCGAGGTACCCTAACGATATGGCGGTGGCAAGGCAAAGCGAGCCCGATCAAGGCGTTAACCACCCGGGAGAGCCCGGATGGCCCTGCCCGGCTCAAGGGCCCAGGAGCTCACGGAGCTGCCGCTTCAGCACCTTGCCGTTGGCATTGCGCGGCAGCGGCTCAGATGTGATCGCCAGGGTCTCGGGAACCTTGTAGTCGGACAGACGCTCCGCGCACCAGGCGCGCAGGGCCTCGCCTGCGACCGGCGCGCGCGTCACCACCACGGCGTGGACGCGCTCGCCCAGCACCGGGCACGCCTTGGCGATGATCGCGCTCTCGATCACGGCGGGATGGCCGGCCAGCACGGATTCCACCTCGGCTGAATAGATCTTCAGGCCGCCGCGATTGATCATGTCCTTCTGCCGGTCGAACACGCGGACGAAGCCTTCCGCATCGACCGAGCCGAGATCGCCGGAGTGCCAGAACCCGCTGGTGAAGCTCTCGGCGGTGGCTTTGGGGTTATTCCAATAGCCCTTGATGACGGAGGCGCTCTGGATCCAGAGCTCGCCGATCTCCCCGTGCGGCAGCTCGCGCCCGCTCAGATCCATCGCGACGATGCGCGCGCCGGGACAGGGCAGGCCGACGCTGTCGATATGGCTCTCGGTCAGCTCGCCCGGCATGATCGTCGAGGGCGACGTCGTCTCGGTCGCGCCGTAGCAGTTCATCAGCTTCAGGCCGGGAATTGTCGCCTTGAGCTTCTCGATGGTCGCGACCGGCATCGGCGCCCCGCCAAAGCCGCCGATGCGCCAGCTCGACAGATCGTAGCTGTCGAAATCCGGCTGCAGCAGGCAGAGATTGTACATCGCCGGCACCATCACTGTGTAGGTGACGCGCTCGCGCGCGGCGAGCTTGAGGTATTCGGCGGCCTTGAACTCGGGCATGATGATCAGCGCCCCGCCGCAGCGGATCATCGTCGTGATGTTGGCGACGACACCCGTGACATGACCGAGCGGCACCGCCGCGATCGAGCGATCGGTTTGCGTCAATTGCAGGCAGGACACGAACACCATCGAGGAATGGACGATGTTGCAATGGGCCAGCATCGCGCCCTTCGGCCTGCCTGTCGTGCCCGAGGTGTAGAGGATCATCGCGGTGTCCTCTTCGCTCACCGCGATCGGCGCAGGCGCCGACAGGTTGTCGGCGAGCGCGGCGAAACGCGAGCGAGCCGGATCGTCGCCGACGGCGATGCGGTGGATCACATCGGGCACCTCCTCCGCATCGGGCAGCCGCTCTGCGAGGCCTGCTTCGTGGATCAGGATCTTGGCGCCGCAATCGGCGAGGACATAGGCGATCTCCGGCTTCTGCTGGCGCGTGCTGAGCAGCACCGTCACCAGCCCCTCATGCGCGGCGGCAAACAGCAGCAGCGGGAATTCGATGCGGTTGCCGAGCAGGATCGCGACGCGGTCGCCCCGTTGCAGGCCAAGCTTGCGGAAGCCCGCGGCGATCCGCGCAGCCTGCTCCACGGCCTGCCGCCAGCTCAGCCGGACATTGCCTGCGATCAGTGCCTCGCCTTCGGCATTGCGATCGCGCGCATCTGCGATCATCGCCCACACGCTCGCCGGCCGATCCGAAAATGCCGGCACCACCCGATCGCCGAAGCGCGCCTCGAACCGCATCGGCGGGATCTGAGATTGCGACCAGTCCATCGAAGGGCCCTCGGTTTGTTGCTCTTATCAGCTTCCGCGCATGGACATCGGGGTTTGGTCTTGTGCTGACCGGCTAGACCCCGATCACGGGAACACCGATCACGACCGGATGGAACGCGAAGGCCAGCGCGAGATAGGCGACGACGCCGACGACGACCGCAATCAGATCATTGCTGACGCCGCCCACCGGGATCGGGGGGCCGCCGGCGTCGGTGCGATGCTTGAGCGAAATGCGGTCATACACCGCCCAGCCCAGGAACGAGCCGAACAGAATGATGGAGCCGAGATCGCCGTTGGCCAAAAGATGCGCCGCCGCCCACAGCTTGATGCCGGCCAGCATCGGATGCTTCAGCGTCGCGTAGATGCGGCCGCGCAGATAAGAGGCGACCACCAGGATGACCGCGGGCAGCATCAGCGCGAGCGTGATGTGCTTCATCGCCTTCGGCGGATACCAGACGTCGATCCAGCCGGAGCTGCGGTAATGCGCAAAGCCCCAGATGATCAACGCGAGACCCGCGAGCGAGACCACGGTATAGAGGATCTTGTAGGTCCCCTCGCCCAGCCTTGCGATTGCCTGCGCACGCGCCTCACGTTTGGTGGTGAAAACATGGGTGGCGAAGAACAGCACCAGCCCCAGGATCATGACCAGCAGACCCACGACATCCTCCCCGCAATGCAGCCCCCGCCTCTGAGGTATCATCGATTGGCGGCTGCTCGCAACTCGTGCGCTACTGGCCGATCTGCCGATTGTCGACATATCGGATCGCGATCGGCCGCCCGGCCAGGGCACCGGCGAGTCCGCCAGTGAATTTCAGCGGCAGGCAGGCGTTCAGCGAGGCGTTGATCGCCTTCAGATAGGTCGCGCGGGTGTCGGCCGGAACGCCGGTGGTTGCGAATGTCAGGCGCGGCGGACCGATCAGGCCGCCCGCCTTGTTGAAACTGAAACGCACCGACATCTGCATGCCCGCGCGCGCACCGTTTGATGGCGGCGACCAGCAGGTGCGTAGCTCGGCGAAGAGATCGCCGATCGTGTCGAGATCGTGATCCGGCTTCCGATACTTGGCGCGATCGGCTTCGGAGGGCACGCTCTCGATCGTCAGCTGAAGATTTTGCCCATAGGGATAGTCGATCTCGGGAATGCAGGGGCCGGGCTCGAGGGGACTGCAATAGGACGGCGTGCAGGGCCGATAGTCGAGCACGCTGCACGGCTCGTGCGCAAACGGGATTGGATTGATCTGGCGTCGCTGCGCGTCGGCGGCGATCGTCGAGATCGTCAGCAGGAGAAAAACAAGGAAGCCGCGCCACATGGAGTAAGCTCGCAATGACACCGGAAAAGGTGGCATTGTCCATGAATGCGTCAAGTCCGCGCGCGTTCACATGCGCGCGTTCAACACCGGGGTCGTCGTCCGGCTTGACCGGGCGACCCAGTACTCCGTGACGGCGGTGATGGAATCGAGAGGCTGCGGCGTACTGGATTCCCCGCCTTCGCGGGGAATGACAGCGGAGGGCGCCTGCAAAGCTGGCGGAGCGCCCACCCTACCCCTTCTTCTTGACGTCCTTGACGTTGGTGAATTCGATGCCCTCGGCGCGTTCTTTGGTGTAGCCGAGATAGAATTCGTTCCGCGCCAGATACACGGGATCGCCGTCGACGTCGTCGGCGATGCTGGAGGTGTTGGCGGCGATGAAGGTGTCGAGCTTCTTGCGGTCCTCCGAGGAGACCCAGCGCGCGAGCTGGAATTCGCTGACCTCGAACTCGACCGGCAGTGAATATTCCGCCTCCAGCCGTGCCTTCAGCACGTCGAGCTGGAGCGCGCCGACGACACCCACCAGCGCCGGCGCTCCGTCGCGCGGGCGGAACACCTGCACCACGCCCTCTTCCGACATCTGCTGCAGCGCTTCCTTCAGCTTCTTGGCCTTCATTGCGTCGGTGAGACGGACGCGGCGGACGATTTCCGGCGCGAAACTCGGCACGCCGACGAAGTTGAAATCCTCGCCCTCGGTCAGCGTGTCGCCGATGCGCAGCGTGCCGTGATTGGGAATGCCGACGACGTCGCCGGCGAAGGCTTCATCCGCGACCGAACGGTCCTGGGCGAAGAAGAATTGCGGGCTCGACAGCGGCATGCTCTTGCCGGTGCGCACCAGCTTGGCCTTCATGCCGCGGCTGAGCTTGCCCGAGCAGAGACGCGCAAACGCGATGCGGTCGCGGTGGTTGGGATCCATGTTGGCCTGGATCTTGAACACGAAGGCGCTCATGCGCGGATCGGTGGCCTCGACCTTGCGCTGGTCGCTGTCCTGCGCGCGCGGCTCGGGCGCGAACTTGCCGAGGCCTTCCAGCAGGTCGCCGACGCCGAAATTGCGCAGCGCGCTGCCGAAATAGACCGGCGTCAGATGGCCCTCGCGGAACGCGTCGAGCTCGAACGGTTTTGACGCTTCGGTGACGAGCTCGAGCTCGTCCTTGACCGCGGAGACATCGAGATTGGCATTGAGCTTGGCGAGCTCGGCGATCTCGATCTGCTGCGCCGCGCCGGTCTTGGCACCGCCGCCTTCGAGCAGGCGCACGCCGCCATTGGCGACGTCGTAAGTGCCGAGGAAGTCGCGGCCGCGGCCGACCGGCCAGGTCATCGGCGTGGTGTCGAGCGCCAGCGTCTTCTCGATCTCGTCGAGCAGCTCGAACACGTCGCGGCTCTCGCGATCCATCTTGTTGATGAAGGTGATGATCGGGATATCACGAAGACGACACACCTCGAACAGCTTTCGGGTGCGCGCCTCGATGCCCTTGGCGGCGTCGATCACCATCACGGCGGAATCGACCGCGGTCAGCGTGCGATAGGTGTCTTCCGAAAAGTCCTCGTGGCCCGGCGTGTCCAGCAGGTTGAACACGAGCCCTTCGAACTCGAAGGTCATCACCGAGGTCACGACAGAGATACCGCGCTCGCGCTCGATCTTCATCCAGTCCGAGCGCGTGTTGCGCCGCTCGCCCTTGGCCTTGACCTGGCCGGCCAGGTTGATGGCGCCGCCGAACAGCAGCAGCTTTTCGGTCAGCGTGGTCTTGCCGGCGTCGGGATGGGAGATGATCGCAAACGTGCGCCGCCGCGCCACTTCAGCGGCAAGCGGGGAACGGGCCGGCGATTCGGCTGTGGTGGTGGCGATGTCGGACATGGCGGGAGCGTGTGGCAGGGAAAACGGGCCTGATCAAGCCTCATTTGGTGATTGCGGAGCCTTCCGGCCAGCCCCATATCGGCCTTGGCCATACTGGCCTTGGGGGGAGGACGGCCTCCCCGCCCATCAGCCGCGGGGACGACCCTGCCTTGAAGGGAGGGTCGTCATGGCCTGGAGCATCCTGTTCGTCGCGGGTCTTCTCGAGATCACCTGGGCGATCGGCCTGAAATACACCGAGGGTTTTAGCAGACTTGTTCCGTCCGTCGTCACGCTCGCGGCCATGGCGGGCAGCGTCATCCTGCTCGGCCTCGCCCTCAAATCGCTGCCCGTCGGAACCGCCTATGCGGTGTGGACCGGCATCGGCGCGGTCGGCACCGCAACGCTGGGCATTGTCCTGTTCGGGGAGCCGGCCACCGCCCTTCGTCTTGCCAGCATCGCCCTGATCGTCGCCGGGATCGTCGGGCTGAAGCTGGTTACTTGACAAAGATCTTGACCGCCCACCAGGTCAGCGCCGCCACGATGGCCGAGGCCGGGATCGTGATCACCCAGGCGTAGACGATCGAGCTGGCAACGTTCCAGCGCACCGCCGAGACGCGGCGGGCGGCGCCGACGCCGACGATGGCGCCGGTGATGGTGTGCGTGGTGGAGACCGGAACCCCGAGATAGGTCGCCATGAACAAAGTCGCGGCCCCGCCGGTCTCGGCGCAAAAGCCCTGCATGGGAGTCAATTTGGTGATGCGCAGGCCCATGGTGCGGACGATGCGCCAGCCGCCCATCAGCGTGCCCAGCGCCATCGCCGCCTGGCAGGACAGCACCACCCAGAACGGCACCGAGAAGTCGCTGCCGAGATGGCCCTGCGAATAGAGCAGCACCGCGATGATGCCCATGGTCTTCTGCGCGTCGTTGCCGCCATGGCCGAGCGAATAGAGCGAGGCGGAGGCGAATTGCAGGATGCGGAAGGCGCGATCGACCGCGAACGGCGTCGAGCGCACCGAGGCCCAGGACACGATCGCCACCAGCATCATCGCGAGCAGGAAGCCGATCAGCGGCGACAGCACGATCGCCAGCACCGTCTTGCTCAATCCGCTCCACACCGCAGCCGAGATCCCGGCTTTGGCCATGCCGCCGCCGACGAGCCCGCCGATCAGCGCATGCGACGACGAGGACGGGATGCCGAGCGCCCAGGTCACGAGGTTCCAGACGATGGCGCCGACCAGGGCCGCGAAGATCACCTGGGCATCGACGATCGAGGGATCGATGATACCGGTGCCGATGGTCTGGGCGACGTGCAGGCCGAACACCATGAAGGCGACGAAATTGAAGAACGCGGCCCAGAACACCGCGAATTGCGGCCGCAGCACGCGGGTCGAGACGATGGTCGCGATCGAATTGGCGGCGTCGTGCAGGCCGTTCAGGAAATCGAACAGCAGCGCGACGGCGATCAAGCCGACCAGGACGGGAAGACCCAACGCGGCATCCACAGCGGCCTGCCCTAAACTTGCTCGATGACGATGCTGTTGATCTCGTTCGCGACGTCGTCGAAGCGATCCGCCACCTTCTCGAGGTGGTCGTAGATCTCGACGCCGACGATGAAGTCCATCGCATTGCCGTCGCGATGCTTGAGGAACAGCTCCTTCAGGCCGATGTCGTGGAGATCGTCGACGCGGCCCTCGAGCTTGCCGAGCTCCTCCGTGATCGCGGTCAGCATGGCGACGTTCGGGCCGATCGACTGCATGAGCGGCAGCGCGCGGCCGACCAGATTGGCGCACTCGATCAGAAGCCCGCCGATCTCGCGCATGGGCGGCTCGAAGGTGCGGACCTCGAACAGCATCACCGCCTTGGCGGTCTGCTGCATCTGGTCGATGGCGTCGTCCATCGACGTGATCAGGTTCTTGATGTCGCCGCGGTCGAACGGGGTGATGAAGGTGCGGCGCACCGCCGTCAGCACCTCGCGGGTGATGTTGTCGGCATCATTCTCGAACTGGTTGACGCGCTGGCAATAGACCGGCGTCTCCTCGCCCCCGTTCAGCATGCCCTGGAGCGCGATGGAGCCCTGGATCACCGTCTGGGCATGCCGGTCGAACAGGTCAAAGAACCGTTCTTCCTTGGGCAGGAAAGCACGAAACCATCGCATCATGGGGGTAGGCTACCGGTTGGAAATGGCCCGGCCCTGTCAGGCCGTCATGAAACTGTCATAGACCATTTTCGATCCGCGCGCGTGTCATCTCACGCCCGCGGAGCCGGATCATCCACCGCTTTCAAGCGGCCGGCAAACCGATTTCAAATCAACCAGTTAGAGCGATCTCCGGAAGTAATGCGCGATTTCGCCGATGACGCCGCGGCGGAAGGTGAGCACGCAGACCACGAAGATCGAGCCCTGGATCACCGTCACCCATTGGCCGAAGCCGGCGAGATATTGCTGCATGGCGATGATCGCGAAGGCACCGACCACGGGGCCGAAGATGGTTCCGAGGCCGCCAACCAGCGTCATCAGCACGACCTCGCCCGACATCGACCAATGGACGTCGGTGAGCGAGGCGTTCTGCGCCACAAAGACCTTCAGCGCACCGGCAAAACCGGCCAGCGTTCCCGACAGCACGAAGGCCAGGAACTTGTACTGGTCGGTGCGGTAGCCCAGCGAAATCGCGCGCTGCTCGTTCTCCCGGATCGACTTCAGCACCTCGCCGAACGGCGAGTTGATGATGCGGTAGATCAACAGGAAGCCGGCAAGGAACCCGACCAGCACGACGTAATAGAGCACCGTCGGCTTGGAGAGATCGAAGACGCCGAACATGCGTCCCTGCGGGATGCCCTGGATGCCGTCCTCACCGTGGGTGAACGGGGCCTGGAGGTAGATGAAGTACAGGAGTTGTGACAGAGCCAGGGTGATCATCGAGAAATAGATGCCCTGGCGGCGGATCGAGATGTAGCCGGTGATGATCGAGAGCACGAAAGCCGCGGCGATGCCGACGAGGATGCCGAGCTCAGGCGGCAACGCCCACACTTTCAGCGCATGCGCGCAGCAATAGCCGGCGGTCCCCAGGAACATGGCGTGGCCGAACGACAGCAGGCCGCCATAGCCGACCAGCAGATTGAAGGCGCAGGCGAGCAGCGCAAAGCACAGCGCCTGCATCACGAAGAACGGGTAGACGCCCGTGAATGGTACCGACGCCAGCAGCAGCGCCATCACTACGAAAGCGATCATCTCGTCGCGCATCGCGCGAGGGGTCACCGGCAGCGTGTCGTCCGTCAGGGTTGTCATATCAGGCCGCCCTTCCCGTCAATCCCGTTGGCTTCACCAAGAGCACCAGCACCATCAGCACGAACACGACGGTGTTGGAGGCCTCGGGATAGAAATACTTGGTCAGACCCTCGATCACGCCGAGCGCGAAGCCGGTGATGATGGAGCCCATGATCGAACCCATGCCGCCGATCACGACCACCGCGAACACCACGATAATCAGGTCGGCGCCCATCAGCGGTCGCACCTGGTTGATCGGCGCCGACAGCACGCCCGCGAGCGCGGCAAGGCCGACGCCGAGGCCATAGGTCAGCGTGATCATGCGCGGCACGTTGATGCCGAAGGCGCGCACCAGCGTCGGATTTTCGGTGGCGGCGCGCAGGTAAGCGCCGAGCTGGGTCTTCTCGATCAGGAACCATGTCGCCAGACATACGACCAGCGAGAACACGACCACCCAGCCGCGATAGATCGGCAAGAACATGAAGCCCAGATTCATGCCGCCCTTGAGCTGGTCCGGAATGGCGTAAGGCAGACCGGAGGAGCCGAAATAGTTCTGGAACACGCCCTGCACGATCAGCGCGATGCCGAAGGTCAGGAGCAGGCCGTAGAGATGGTCGAGCCCGGTCAGCCATTGCAGCATGGTCCTTTCCAGGATCATGCCGAAGATGCCGACGATCACGGGTGCGATCAGCAGTGCCCACCAGTAGTTGATGCCACCGAGGCTCAACAGGAAATAGGCAACGAAGGCGCCCATCATGTAGAGCGCGCCATGGGCGAAATTGATGATGTTGAGCATGCCGAAAATCACGGCAAGCCCGAGACTGAGCAGCGCGTAGAACGAGCCGTTGATCAATCCCACCAGTAGCTGAGCGTATAGAGCCTGCATCGATCCCGCACCCGGTCCCTTCTCGTCGTTCCCCAAGAGCAAGCCGGCGCCGTTGCGCCGGCTCGCATCGTCACACTTACTTCTTCACGAGCGGACAGACGCTCTCGGACAGCGGCCGGAACGCCTGATCCGCGGCCGTCGTGCCGATCAGCTTGTAATAGTCCCAGGGCCCTTTGGATTCCTCGGGCTTCTTGACCTCGAACAGATAGGCGGGATGCAGCTTGCGACCGTCCCCGCGGATCGTCCCCTTGCCGAACAGCGGATCGTCCGTCGGCATCTCCTTCATCTTGGCGACCACCTTGGCCCCGTCATGCGGATTGCCGCCCATCGCCTCCAGCGCCTTGAAATAGTGCAGCAGACCCGAGTAGACGCCGGCCTGCACCATCGAGGGCATCGCCTTGTTCTTCATGCGCTCGGAGAAGCGCTTGGAGAACGCGCGCGTACCGTCGTTCATGTCCCAATAGAAGGTCTCGGTGAAGTTCAGGCCCTGCGCCACCTTCAGACCGAGCGAGTGCACGTCGGTGATGAAGAGCAGCAGGCCCGCAAGCTTCTGGCCGCCCGAGACGATGCCGAACTCCGCCGCCTGCTTGATGGTGTTGGTGGTGTCGCCGCCGGCATTCGCCATGCCGATGATCTTGGCTTTGGAGGCCTGCGCCTGAAGCAGGAACGACGAGAAGTCGGCAGTATTCAGGGGATGCTTGACATTGCCGATCACCTTGCCGCCCGACTTCACCACAACCGCGGCGGTGTCGCGTTCGAGGGCATGGCCAAAGGCGTAGTCCGCGGTGAGAAAATACCATGTGTCGCCGCCCGCCTTCACCAGCGCCTGCCCGGTACTGTTGGCCAGCATATAGGTATCATAGACCCAGTGGATCGTGTTCGGTGAGCATTGCGCGTTGGTGAGATCCGACGTCGCCGCACCCGTGTCGATCAGGATCGAATTCTTCTCCTTGACGACATTGTTGACCGCCAGCGCAACGCCGGAGTTCAGGACATCCATGAAGATGTCGACCTTCTCGACGTCGATCCATTGCCGAGCAATCGTGGAGCCGATGTCGGGCTTGTTCTGATGGTCGGCGGAGATCAGGTCGAGCTTCCAGCCCTTGGCAGCGAGCCCGGAATCCTCGATCGCCATCTGTGCGGCGACGGTCGAGCCAGAGCCACCGAGATCGGCATAGAGTCCCGAATTGTCGGTCAGCACGCCGATCTTGATGTTCTTGTCCTGCGCAACCGCGCCACCTGCCGCGCCGAGCGCCAGGGCCGTCCCGAGCAACATTGCCGAAATGCTGTGCTTCATAATCCGCCTCCCAATATTCCTTTGATAGTTACTCTTGCACGTCCGGTCTGCTCGGCTACACACCGAGATAGGTGTGGAGCTTGTCCATGTTGGCGGCAAGATCCGCATTGGAAAATCCGTCAATGATCTTGCCGTGCTCGACCACGTAGTAACGGTCGGCGACGGTGGATGCGAAGCGGAAATTCTGCTCGACCAGGAGGATCGTGAAACCCTCCTTCTTGAGCCGCGCAATGGTGTGGCCGATCTGCTGGATGATGACCGGCGCAAGGCCCTCGGTCGGCTCGTCCAGCATCAGGAAGCTCGCACCGGTGCGCAGGATGCGCGCGATCGCGAGCATTTGCTGCTCGCCACCGGACAGCTTGGTGCCCTGGCTGTTGAGCCGCTCCTTCAGGTTCGGAAACAGCTCGAAGATCTGATCGAGCGGCAGCCCGCCTTCGCGGACCACCGGCGGCAGCATCAAATTCTCCCGCACGTCGAGACTGGAGAATATGCCCCGCTCTTCCGGGCAGAATGCGATGCCCATGCGCGCGATCTTGTCGGAGGTCGCGCGGATGATCTCCTGGTTGTTGAACTTCACCGAGCCGGTACGCTTGCCGATGATGCCCATGATCGACTTCAGCGTGGTCGTCTTGCCGGCGCCGTTACGCCCGAGCAGGGTGACGACCTCGCCCGCGTTCACGTCGAAGTTGATCCCGTGCAGGATGTGAGACTCGCCGTACCAGGCTTCCAGGTTGCGGATTTGAAGGATGTTTCCGCCGGTCGCAGCCTTGGCCGGAGCCTCGGCGATCGCAGTGTCAGGCATGACCGGCTCCCAGATAGGCTTCCTTGACGCGCTCGTCCTTGGTGAGCTCCGAGTAATGGCCCTGCGCGAGCACCTGGCCGCGCGTCAGCACGGTGATGATGTCGGACAGGTTGGCCACGACGCTTAAATTATGCTCCACCATCAGGATGGTGTATTTCGCCGAGATGCGCTTGATCAGCGCCGCGATCTTGTCGATGTCCTCGTGGCCCATGCCGGCCATCGGCTCGTCCAGCAGCATCATCTCCGGGTCGAGCGCGAGCGTGGTTGCGATCTCCAGTGCACGCTTGCGCCCGTAGGGCATCTCGACCGCGGGCGTGTTGGCAAACTCGTTCAGGCCGACATCGTTCAACAATTCGCGCGCGCGATCGTTGAAACGGTTGAGCACCGACTTGGAGCGCCAGAAATCGAACGAAGAGCCGTGCTGGCGCTGAAGCGCGACACGGACGTTTTCCAGCGCCGTGAGATGCGGAAACACCGCCGAAATCTGGAACGAGCGAACCAGCCCCATGCGGGCCACGTCGGCCGGCGCCATCGCGGTGATGTCCTGCCCCTTGTAGAGGATTTTTCCGGCGGACGGTTTCAGGAACTTGGTCAGAAGATTGAAGCAGGTCGTCTTGCCGGCCCCGTTCGGGCCGATCAACGCATGAATGCTCCCACGGCGAACCTTGAGCGCAACGTCGCGGACGGCGAAGAAGCCCGCGAACTCCTTGGTCAAGCCTTCCGTTTCGAGAATAAACTCATCGGCCAAACAGATTTCCCCCTGCCCGCGCGAGCCGCGTGGCTATCCTTGTTGCTTCGGCTTTCCGGGGGCCTTGGAGCCTATCCTTGGAGCCCATCCGGAACGCCGCCTCCGGGCGCGGAATATGCCGGAGGTGACGGGGGTTAGGCAAGGCGGAAAGCTGAGCAGATCAGGTCTCCGGCTGGGATACAAATGCTCCCTTAGTCGGAGATGTTTTGATGTCGTGCCTGCCCGGCCTCCCGGTTCGCAAGGCACCGGTCATCAAGCCGTCGTTAACGGTCTTTCGTCCGGCACGCCAGCCTTCATAGAAAATTTTCCCGCACACGGCATCATGTGCGGGTTTTGACGTTCCGGGATTATCGTTTTGGATTTCGCCAGCGCCGCTCCGTCCGTCGTCAAGTCGATCAGGCAGCGTGATCTCCTGAACACGTGGCTGCGACTTTACGCGAGCCAGCAGATCGCGCCGGCGGTTTGGGAATATCAGCCTGCGCGGCTCGAGGAAGAGCTGTCCGATCTCATCTATTATACGGTGGACGCTTCGACGCCGGCGCCACGCCTCACCATCCAAAGCGAAGGCACGCGCATCTCCCGTGCTTATGGGCATACCGGCAAGGGTGTTCTGCTCGACGATTATCTCGGGCCGCGGCTCGCCCCCTTCGTGATGCCAGTTTACTATGAATGCGTGGCACGCGGGCTTCCCGTCTACAGCGTTGCCGATGTCGACGACATCTACGGACGCATCGTCGCGTATGAACGGCTGCTGCTGCCTTTCCAGACCGGCGGCCAAGTCTGCCACGTCATCGCCTCGGTCAAGACCTTCTGCGAGGACGGCGGCTTTGAGATCAAGAATCTGATGCGCGGAAATGACGCGCTGCCGCGCCCGAAACTGCGCGCCGTGATCGATCGCGATCTCTTCCATCGCGCGCCTGGCCGCATCGCGACGGCCGACGTGGTCGAATTCGCGGACCAGCCGGCTCCCGGCGTCACCAACGAGATCATCGAGCTGAACTAATCTCTAACGCGTCTTGGCGCCGACTTCCTTGGCATAGATGTCCGGCTTGAAGCCGACCAGCAGCTTGCCGCCGATTTCCAGCACCGGCCGCTTGATCATCGATGGTTGCGCTAGCATCAGCGCCAGCGCCTTCTTCTCGGTGACGCCTTCCTTGTCGGAATCGGGCAGTTTCTTGAATGTCGTGCCGGCGCGATTGAGCAGCGTCTCCCAGCCGACCTTGTCGCTCCACTGCTTGAGCTTGTCCTTCTCGACGCCCGCCGCCTTGTAGTCGTGGAATTCATACGCGACGCCATGGGTATCGAGCCAGGCGCGCGCCTTCTTCATGGTGTCGCAGTTCTTGATGCCGTAGATGGTGTTGGGCAAGATGTTCCTCGCGCATGGCGTATCGTGATGTTCGCAGCGTTGTACGAAACTCCGCTTCGCGCGACAATATTGCGAACGAAGCCAACTCTCCGAACGGACACTTTATGCACGTCACTCACGATCCCGCAGCCACCGCCACGCCGACCATCGACTTCAACAGCTTCCTCGCGGTCGATATCCGTGTCGGGACCATCGTCGAGGCAAAACCGTTTCCGGAAGCGCGCAAGCCGGCCTTTCGACTGTGGATCGACTTCGGCCCGGTGATCGGCGTGCGGAAGAGCTCGGCCCAGATCACCGAAAACCATCCGCTCGAGACTTTGGTGGGACAACAGGTCGCGGCCGTCGTCAATTTCCCGCCGCGCCAGATCGGACCCGTCATCTCGGAGGTGCTGACGCTCGGCTTCCCCGATGCCGACGGCAAGGTCGTGCTGGTGCAGCCGAGCAGGCCAGTGCCGAACGGCGGACGGCTGTTCTAGCCGGGCGCGATCGAGTGCAGCGTCGCCTCTGTCGACGCATTCGCAACGGACATCATCTCCTCCTTCCCGGCCCGAGACCGGCCAGACTTGACCAAAATCCTCTTCTACAATAAAAATGACTGACTGATCGTTTTTTATCGCGATCGGTTGGTTCTCGGCCCAATATGGATCGAGGATAAAACGATCGACCTGTCAGTTATTTAAGGACGGCGAGATGCCCAAGATCAGCGACAAGCAGCGCGAAAGCCGGCGGCAGCAAATTCTCGAAGCTGCCCTCGCCTGCTTCTCCGAAGACGGTTTTCACCAGACCGGCATGGCCGACATCGTGAAACGGTCCGGACTGAGCCACGGCGCGGTCTATCTCTACTTCCAGAGCAAGGACGATCTGATCGAGGCGCTCGCCGACGACCGGCATCGCCGCGAAGCCGTGCTCAATTCGGTCGCGCAAGGATCCGGCGATCCGATCGAAGGGCTTCACGCGCTGATCCGCGTTTACGCGCAATGGCTGACCGACCCCGCCGGCGAAGCGCGCCGCCGTGTCGGCATTCACGGCTGGGCCGAAGCCCTGCGCAACCGCCGCGTCCGCGCCAGCGTCGTCGAGGGCATCGACATGCCGCGCGCCTTGATCGTGGCGCTGATCGAGCGCGGCCAGCATGACGGCCTGATCAGACGCGACCTCGGTGCGGAAGCGATCGCACGCGTGCTGATCGCGATCTTCCAGGGTTTTGTGCTGCAAAAATGCTGGGGCGACGCATTCGACGTCGAGGCCTGCATGGCGGCCGTGGCCGGGGTGATCGACGGCTTTCGCACGACCAGGCCCGACATCAAGCGGCGAACCAGGACGTAAGCGATGTCAGGGATCCACGACCTGCTTGCTGGCGCCGGCGTCGGCCTGATCAGCGGCCTGGCATCGGGCTTCACGGGGACGAGCCCGGGGGGCGGGCTCGTGATCTTCAGCGTGCTGCTGCTCGGCGCGGAACAACACGTCGCACAAGGGACGTCACTGATCACACAGGTCCCGCCGACGGGCCTTGCCGGCGCGCGCCGCTATTGGCAGAGCGGCAATCGCAGCCCCTTGCCGTGGATTATCTGGATCGGCATCGGATTTCTCGTCGGCGGCGCTGGTGGCGGCTACGCCGCGGCGGCGGTTTCCGACCAGGTCTTGCAATGGACTTATGTCGTCTATCTCCTCGCGCTGATCGTCCTGCTGATCCTGCGTCGCGATCGCAAGGACGGCGGCCGTGAGCCCGGCGACCAGGACCAACTGCCCCGGTTACCGCTGCTGCTCATCGGCCTGCTTGCCGGATTTTCCTCCGGCTTCATGGGCATCGGCGGCGGCCTTGCAATCACCGTCGGCCTTGCTGCAGGCCTGCGCGTGCCGCAGCATCAGGCGCAGCTTGTCAGCCTCGTCTTCTCGATCCTCCCGACCAACCTTCCAGCGGCCTGGATCTACTGGAGCAAGGGCCTGCTGGTCGGATGGCCGGCCATCACAGGCATTCTGGCCGGCCTCTGGATCGGCACCGATCTCGGCGCACGCCTGGCCAATGGCGTCAGCAAATCGGTGCTGCGCCGGGTCATGATCGCCTTCGTCTCCCTGATGGCGCTCTACATGACCCACAAGGCGCTAACCTGATCTTACGGCCGCGGCGGAATGTTCAGCCCGCGCTGCACCGCCGGACGCGCGAGGCCGCGTTCGAGCCAGGTACCGACCGATTTGAACTGGGTGAATTCGACGAGATCGCCGGCACCGTAGAAGCCGATGAGATTGCGCACCCAGCCGAGCATCGAGATGTCGGCGATGGTGTAGTCGTCATCCATGAACCATTGCCGCCCCGAAAGATGCGTCTCCATCACGCCGAGCAGGCGCTTGGCCTCGGCGACGTAGCGCTCACGGGGCCGCTTGTCCTCAAAATCCTTGCCGGCGAATTTATGGAAGAAGCCGACCTGGCCGAACATCGGTCCGATGCCGCCCATCTGGAAGTGCACCCACTGGATGGTCTGGTAGCGGCGCGCGGCATCCTCGGGCAGCAGCTTGCCTGTCTTCTCGGCGAGGTATTGCAGGATCGCCCCGGACTCGAACAGCGGCAGCGGCCTGCCGCCCGGACCATTGGGATCGAGGATCGCCGGGATCTTGCCGTTCGGATTGAGCGAGAGGAATTCAGCCGTCTTCTGATCGTCCTTGCCGAAATCGACGAGATGGACCTCGTAGGGAAGTCCGATCTCCTCCAGCATGATCGAGACCTTGACGCCGTTCGGCGTCGGCAGCGAATAGAGCTGAAGCAGTTCGGGATGCTTGGCCGGCCAGCGTTTGGTGATGGGAAAGGCGGACAGATCAGACATCGGCACTCCGGCTGCGTTGGTGAGATGCCGCCTAATCTAGGCGAGCAAGCGAACGGCGCAAGGCCAGCCGATTATCTGGAAGATCAGGGGAAGGCGTGGATTAGCAATTGACGCCCTTGAAGGGACTAGAGCGGCAGCGTCGCGATCTTGACGACCGGCGTCATGGTTTCATGCTGCAGTCGATACTGGATGAACCATTGACCCGTGATCAGCAGCGCAGCCGTGAAGGCAATCGCGAGGGTCGCGGTCGCCCATTGGCAGACATCGTGCATGGTATTTGTCCCTCAACTCCTGTGGCTTAAACGCCCGCTGACATGCCGTGTTCCAACTCGGCAGGAAAATTTTGCCGGTTTTTCCCGTTTTCTCAGACGAGACGTTGCGTTGTTTCGAGGGACCATCGAGCAACTTGCGCGTTGTGACGGGATGAACATTGAGAAGCGCGCCCTGCTCGATCACGCTCAGCGCTGTCGCCGCGTCGCGGACGATCTCGCCCATCGCGAAGCCGCACGAAGGCTGCGAGCAATGGCCGATGTGTACGAAGCGCGAGCAGCAAGGCTGGGCGATGAGGGTGGCTCCTTGAAGCCGAGCCGTTGTGATCGTGGTCACCTTGCCGGTACAAGCGATCGGCAGAGTTGATCTGGTCAGTAGTTGATCTCCATCCGCAGTCCGCGCGGATCGATCTCTTCGCCCCCGACACGCTGCGTGCTGTCACGCGCCGCCACCGCGCAGGCACAGGCGTCGATGAGATCGTCGCGACCGATGCCGGTACCGTGGCGAAGCGTCAGCCATCTTTCGACCTTGGTAAAACCCCGAGCTCTCAGCAGCGCGACGCGCTGCTCGCGGCCTTGCGCCGACGTCTTCGGTTCAAGCCGCACTCGCCCTGCGAGATTCCAGAACACCAATTCCGGATGCGCTTCGCCGATCGTCGACTGCCGTGCCGGAGTCATGATCTCATCGACGTCCCTGATCTTCTCCCTGATATTCCAGAGCTGCGCCGACACGCCCCTGCCCTTGCCTTCATGCGTCCAGTAGTGACGATTGGCCGCCGCCATATCGGGAAATGTCCAGAGATCGCGGCGCGCACCGAGAAACACGGCGGGGCCAATCAGCTCGCGCGCATGCAGGTCGCACAGGCGATAGCCGGCCGGATTCAATCCGATCGGCATGTCGATCATCGCGCGCGCATGCGGCAACGCGAGCAAGCGTATCAGGCCCGGCGAATAATCGAAGCCATGATTGTCGCGCTCGTCGATCCAGGCCGCGACCCAGCCGAAACGAAATCCGTCGAGGCCGAGATAGTTTGGCACGTCATCCGTCCGTCATTTTCATTTTTCCACGCGCGCGTCGCTTGACATCCGCAAGTTGCGGGCGTATGTCCCGCGCCCTCGCAGAACACTTCCGTTTGCGACAAGCACACCATGAACCGAGCGATGTCACACCGCTACGAAAGAATTGTCCGCATGCCGAATAGCTCAAAGCTATTCGACGTCGCATGCCCGGCTCATGGGAGCGATCTTGCCTGACCGCAAGATCGACAGTCCGCTTCTCACGGACCCTCCCGAGCCTGCCGCTCCGGAGGGTTTTTTATTGCTCGCCGCGCGGCCCAACCGAACATCCCGGCAATCGCCGGAACGAGAGACCCGGATCTCGGGGCTCGCGCTGGAGAGGCGCGCGCCCAAGCGCGCGGGGCCTCCCGGAGGGAACGAGGCGATGAGCCGGACACCGATGGCAGAGCGAACCCTGATGGTTCGCAACATGCGGCGCGTCGACAGCGCCGCGATAGAATTTTTGTAGTTCGGTTTGCCGCTGTCGTCGCGGCTCAACCGACGCTGGTGGTGAAGATCTCGGATACTTCTCCACACGGCAAAGCGGGTATGCCTCCCGCCTTTGACACACGCACCGGGATGCGGCCTCGGAAAAGGTTCGCACGCGGCCCGGCGCAGGATCCGTTCGCAAGAAGGGTCCTGTGTTGTCGTCACTGAAAGCCGAGATCGCCCGTTCCCCAGCGTACCCATCAACGGCCGACGCGAGAGCGTCGGCCTGGCGGTGGTGAAGATGTCTGTTACTTCGGACCGCGCAGGTTCGACTCCTGCAAGAGCAAGGGGCGGATCGCCCGCAAGGGCAGCAACAGCATCGCTCGTTCCCCGCCAAACCATCACGGTCCGTGGTGAAGATTTCTGTTACTTCGCCTATCACGCGAGAGGTCGCGGGTTCGAATCCCGCCCGGTGTACGATGCACCGGTAGCTCAGTGGCCAGAGCGCTTTCCGGCGGGCTTTCGCTCGCCGGGTCACAGAATCGCCTGTTCCCGGATCGTGTCCCTTCGTCGCCACCGCCGGTGGTGAAGAGCGCTGTTACTTCGCGGTCGGAGGTTCGAGCCCTCCCGGACATCAGTCCGTAGCTCAGTTGGTAGAGCACGTTCAGCCTCGCTTGTTCCCCGGCACCCGCTTCCATTCCATCATCAACCCAAGAGGAGGCCGTCATGGTCAGGCTCAACAAGATCGTTCGCGCCTTCACGCGTCAGCGCGTCCGTGCCGTGCGCTTCACGCCCGAGATGGAGCTGAAGCGCGCGCTGATGAACTGCCTCCTGTGGGAGGACCAGTTCTACGAGGACGGCGTCGCGATCGCCGATCGTATCAGGGCCCTGGTGCCGAAGGTTGCTCCGGCGCGCGTGGCACAGCTTGCAATCGAGGCGCGCGAGGTGATGAAGCTGCGGCACGCGCCGCTGCTCGTCATCCGGGAGATGGCGCGGAGCGAGAAGCACCGCGCCCTCGTGGCCGACACACTTCACCGGGTGATCCAGCGTCCCGACGAGATGACGGAGCTGCTTGCGATCTACTGGGCGGATGCGCTCGGCCCTCAGCAGCAGCGCAAGCGTCAGCCGGTCTCGGCGCAGGTCAAGAAGGGCCTTGCCCGCGCGCTGACCAAGTTCGACGCGTACCAGCTCGCCAAGTGGGACCGCGACGGCGCGGTGCGGATCAGGGACGTGCTGTTCCTGGTGCACGCCAAGCCGAAGGACGCCGACCAGGCCAAGGTGTGGAAGCAGCTCGTCGATGGCGAGCTCGCCTCCCCCGACACCTGGGAGGTTTCGCTCTCGGCCGGCAAGAACAAGCGCGAGACCTTCGAGCGGTTGATCGCCGAGCGCAAGCTCGGCGGGCTGGCGCTCATGCGCAATCTGCGGCTGATGCAGAACGCGCAGGTCCCGCGCGAGACCATCGCAGGCGCGATCGACGCGATGCGGACGGATCGCATCCTTCCCTATCGCTTCATCACGGCGGCGCGCTATGCGCCGGACTTCGAGCCCGAGCTCGAGGCTGCGATGCTCAAGTCGGTCAAGGATCATGTGCGGCTCCCGGGCCGCACCCGGCTCCTGATCGACGTGTCGGGCTCGATGTTCGCGACGCTCTCCGCGCAGTCGGATATGACGCGCGCGGAGGCGGCGTGCGGCCTGGCCATCCTCGCCCGCGAGATCTGCGACGAGGTCGAGATCTTCACCTTCTCCGACAGGGTGGTGAAGGTCCCTCCCCGCCGCGGCTTCACGCTTCGAGATGCGATCATCAACTCGCAGCCGCATAGCGGAACCTGGCTCGGCAAGGCGGTGGCGGAGATCGACCGCAAGGGCGATCGCCTCATCGTCTTCACCGACGAGCAGAGCCACGACCAGGTGCCCGAGCCCAGGGCGCGCGGCACCATCGTGAACGTGGCCTCGTATCAGCACGGTGTCGGTCACGGCGCCTGGACCCGCGTCAACGGCTTCTCTGAGGCCGTGGTCGCGTGGATCGCGGCGTCGGAAACGGCGTTGAACTGATGCGCAACGACAACGGCCCCGGACGCAGGGTACTGCGCCCGGGGTTTTCAAAATCTCTGAAATGATCCGTCCGCCCGGCTATGGTGCGTGCGGAATGCAAAGCAGGACACACGACCATGCGACGATCCGATCCCTACATGGAACGCGCCCGCGAGCTTTGCCTCGCCGCCGGCATCGATCCCGACTCGCGCGTCGGCGAAGGACGCGGCCAGCCGGCCTGGTGCTTGTACAAGGACGCCGCTCGCAAGGAGCATCTTGCCCGCGAGGCCAATGCGACCGCGAACTCGATCGCCGAGTTCCGGATGCAGGACGCCCGCTTCCAGAATGCGCCGCTGAAGGTTTTCGGCCCGCACGAGGACGCGACGATCGCGCAGATGCGCAACTGCATGGCGGTCGGCAACGTCGTATCCGGCGTGATCTGCGCCGACGGCCATCTCGGCTACGCCCAGCCGGTCGGCGGTGTCATCGCCTATGAGAAGCAGATCAGCATCTCCGGCGTCGGCTTCGACATCGGCTGCGGCAACATGGCCGCCCGGCTCGACACGCGCTTCGACGACATTGCTGGCCTCGTCCCCACGATCATCCGCGACGTCGCCAAGGTGATCTCGTTCGGGGTCGGCCGCGCCAATGCCGAGCGGGCCGAGCACGACCTGTTCGACGACGCAGATGCCTGGCGCGAAAGCGGCATGGAGGCCTACCGTCAGAAGGCGGTGAGTCAGCTCGGCACGGTCGGATCGGGCAACCACTATGTCGACCTCATGCGCGACGAGGAAGGCTTTGTCTGGATCGGCGTCCACTTCGGAAGCCGCGGTCTCGGGCACACCTCCGCGACGCGCTACCTCAAGGCCGCCGGGGGCAAGGACGGTATGAACGTCCCGCCCGCGGTCGTCGACGAGGATTCCGAGCTCGGCCGCCGCTACATCGCGGCGATGCAGCTCGCCGGGCGTTATGCCTATGCGGGCCGCGAGTGGGTCGTCGAGCGCGTCCGCCAGATCATCGGCGGCAGCGTGACCGAGAGCGTGCACAACCACCACAACTATGCCTGGCGTGAGACCCACGACGGCAAGGATCTGTGGGTGGTGCGCAAGGGCGCGACGCCGGCGTTTCCCGGCCAGAAGGGATTCGTCGGTGGCTCCATGGGCGACGACGCCGTCATTCTCGAAGGCGTCGACAGTCCGGAAGCCAAGGCTTCGCTCTATTCGACCGTGCACGGCGCCGGCCGCCTGTTCGGACGCAAGGAGGCGAAGCGGCGCTTCTCGCGCGCGGAGATGGACCATTGGCTCAACGAGCGCGGCGTCACCTTGATCGGTGCCGACCTCGACGAGAGCCCGATGGCCTATCGCCGCCTGCCGGACGTGCTGGCGCAACACGCCGGCACCGTGCGCGTGCTGCACACTCTGCGGCCGTTCGCCGTCGCCATGGCCGGCGAAGGCGAGTTCGATCCGTGGAAGGACTGACGCAAGCAGCGGGCGGGAGGCACCACCTCCCGCCCCCATCATTCGATTCTCCTCCTCCGGTATTCACTCATGTCTCATCTCGTCAGATACTCGCGCATCAAGGCGCGGGCGCGGTGCAGTCGCGCCTTCACAGTCTGCCGGGACGCGCCGAGCGCGGTGGAGATTTCGTCGATGGTCATTTCCTTGACGTCGCGCATCAGGGCGACATCGCGGTAGTGCGGCGGCAGCGCCTCGAACGCCGCGGCCACATCGAGCCGCAGATCGGCTTCGGGGCGAGCCAGCAGCAGCGCCTCCGCCTCGCCGTCGTCGATGGCGGCGACGACACCGGCCCGACGCGCCAGCCGCAGGCATTCGCGGCGAACGACGCTGAACAGCCAGGCCGAAAACGCCAGCAGCGAGCGGATCGTGCCGACATGGCGGAACAGGATCCACAGCGCCTCCTGCGTCGCATCCTCGGCATCCGCCGAGCTGCGACAGGTGGCGCGCGCGTAGCGGCGGATATCCGGCTGCGCCGTCTCGAGCAGCGAGGCGATCGCGTGGGGATCGCCGAGCCGAGCGGCTTCGAACAGGTTTGGCGAGATCGCAGCCGCACTCACGAGACGCCCCCTCGCCCGATCCCCGCCATCGCGCACATCGGGCAATAGCCGACGAAGCCGGTCAGCGCGAAGCCGGCGCCGCCCAGCGCGACCAGCCACGCCGTCGTACCCGCCAGAGAGACGAATGCCGCGACCATCACCGCGACGCCCAAGGCGATCCGCACTGCCTGATGCAGGCCGCCGATGTTCTTCCTGTAAAACGCCATCTCATCCTCCGAGTTAGGCCGAGGCAAAATGCCTCGACCACTAAGAGGACGCCCCGGCCGAAAAGGATTCGCGGGCGCGTGCAATTTTTTCGCGGGTCAGCCTCCGACGGCCAGATAGGCCAGGCGCTTGAACTCGAAGAAGTATGGATTCCAGAAGCCCATGTAACGCTGGGCCATCAGGACTCCCGCGGTATTGGCCTCAGGGCAGATCCACCAATGGGTGCCGGCGAGCCCGCCCCACTGGAATTCCCCGGTGGAGTTCGGCGGATCGAACGGCGTCGGCGCGAAGGTGACGGCGCCGCCGAGGCCAAAGCCCTTGCCCGGGATCGGACCGAGATTGGCGAAGCGGATGGTCTGCCCTGCCGGGAGCTGGTTCGTCATCATCTGCCGCAGCGTCTCCGGCTTCAGCAGCGCATCCGAACCGGGCAGCAGCGCGCGGACCAGTGCGAGCATGTCTGGCAGGGTCGAGACCAGACCACCACCGCCCGAGAGCCGCGGGAACGGCCGCCGATAGGCTTGCGGAAACGGCAGATTGTCGGCCCGCGTGAGGCCGGGCTTCATCGGATCGAGCACATCAGCGCCATTGTAGAGCGCAACCAGCCTGCCCTGCTGCGCTTCCGGAACATGGAAGCCGGTATCGGTCATGCCGAGCGGATCGAAGATGCGCGCCTTCAGAAAAGCGTCGAGCGCCTGGCCGGAGACGACCTCCACGATACGGCCGAGCACGTCGGTGGCCACCGAATATTCCCAGGACGTCCCCGGGTGATAGGACAGCGGCAGGCTGGCGAGCTGGTCGATCATGTCGGCGAGCGGCGTCAGCGGATTGAGCACGCGCGCCTCATTGTAGGCTTTGAACAGCACCGTGCCGGGATCGAAGATGCCATAGCTGAGGCCGGAGGTGTGGGTCAGGAGCTGGCGGATCGTGATCGGGTTCTTCGCCGGCTCGACATCGGCAAGGCTCGAAGCGTCCGGCTTCAGCACCTTGCGACCAGCGAGCTGCGGCAGGAATTTCTCGATCGGCTCGTCGAGCCCGATGCGGCCCTCCTCGACCAGCAGCATGATCGCGCAAGTGACGAAGATCTTGGTGTTGGAGAACGCGCGGAAGATATGGTCGGGACGAAGCGCGGACTTGGCTTCGCGGTCGGCAAAGCCGACGCATTGCTGGTCGACCACCTCGCCCCCGCGCAGCACGGCCCAGGATGCGCCCGGAATGATCTCCTGATCGACGTAGCGCTGCATCGCCGTCCGTGCGGCGGAAAATTCCGTAACCTTGGCGTCCATGAGTCTCCCCCAATTGTGGTTCGGACGGATATAGCGCGCTTTCGCGGGAAATGAAGGCCGCAGCGCCTATTGCTGCTTCATGAACGCGGTGACGTGCAAGCAGCGCCGGATGCGCATGCCCTGCCGCTGGTACAGCGCGATCGCCGACACGTTGCTGGAAAACACGTGCAGGAACGGAATTTCCCCGCGCGCCTCGATCCCGCGGGCGACGGCCGCAAGCAGCGCCTGCGCATAGCCGCGGCCGCGATAGTCGGGATGCACGCACACGGCCGTCATTTCCACGAACTTACCCGGCTTCATGCGCTCGCCCGTCATCGCGACCAATTGGTCCCCGGCGCGGATGCCGAGGAACGTGCCGAGCTCATGGGTCCGCCGCGCGAACGGACCGGGCTTCGTCAGCTCCGTCAGCGCCATCATCGCGGGAACGTCGTTGGCACCCAGAGTGACGATCTCGGCATCGCGGAGCGGACTGTCGGCGGGCGAGCCAATCATCTGCTCGCAGGGCCCGGCGATCACGACCTTGAAACCGGCGGGTACGTCGACAGGATCCGGCGTGAATAATGCGGCGACCTGCGAGCCCGACAGCAGATCGCGGAGCGCGGCAAAGCTCGCCGCGGACATGTCGACCATGTCGGCGAACGGCGTCATGTCGACGGGATAGCGCAGCGCCCGCGGGCCGCCTTCGGCCAGATGCTTGTGGCTGGTCGTCAGCGCGCTCCAGATCGGACGATCCAGCAGCGCCTCATCGCTCTCTGACACCGGCCTAGTCCTTGTCGAAGCTGACGATGACAGCAGCATTGGCGATGAGGATGGGATCGTTGGCCACTTCGGTCGCCGATGGAATCTCCAACCCGCCCTTGACGGCGGTGACGGTCACGGTGCCGTAAGGAAGCTCCTTGGCCACAGCCTCCTTGTCGACGGCTTCCGGATTGGGCACCGCGATCGTGACATCGACGAACATGTCGTTCGCAGTCTTGCCGATCATCCGGAAGAAGCCGAGGCTCGAATGCCTGATGGCATCCGCCACCGCGCGCCTGGCCGCCTTGGTGGCGTCCCGGCCGTGGACATCGACGCCCATACCCATTTCGGTGACGCAGCGAACACGAGTCATGTTCATTCCCATCAGTGCTGGAGTTCTAGAGGCCCGACCTTCCGCGATCTACGCCTCCGGCACAAGCGCCTTTTCGCGCAGGAAATATGCGTTGCGGTCCTCCTCCTGCGCGTTCACGACCGCGCGAATTCGCAGCAAATCCTTGCGCGCAACCAGGCCCACCACGCGATGAGTGCTGCGTTCGACCACCGGCAGGCGCCCGAGATCGGAGGCGACCATGAGATCGGCGACACGCCCCAGCACGTCGTCGGGATGCGCCATCAAGGCCGATGAGTCCGAGACCACGTCGTCCAGCGTTGCGGCCTGATGATCGCCCTCGGTGCGCCAGCGCAGCACATCGGCGCGCGTGACCATGCCGGCCAGCCGTCCATCGGCGGTGACGACGGGATAGGATTTGTGACGGCGCTGGTCCGAGGTGAAGAAAGCGACCGCTTCGTCGATGGGCATGTCGACCGGCAGCGTGTCGACATCAGTGACCATGACATCGGCGGCGCGGAGCAGCTCGAACGGATCGATCGCGTATTCGCGCGTGATATGCTGGCCGCGGCGCGCGATCTTCTCGGTCAGGATCGAGCGCTTCAGCAGCAGCACAGTGACGGCATGCGCTGCGCCGGTCGCCGCCAGCAGCGGCAGCAACATGTCGATATTGCCGGTCAGCTCGATGGCGAACATCACGCCTGTCAGCGGCGAGCGCATCGTGCCGCCCATCATCGCGGCCATGCCGACCAGCGCCCAGAATGACGCGCCACCGGGCAGCGCCAGCCCCTCCATCCAGCCGGCCGTGCCGCCGAGGATCAGCAGCGGCGCCAGCACGCCGCCCGACGTGCCTGAGCCGAGCGCAATCACCCAGACCGCGGACTTCACCAGCAGCAGCCGGATCGCCTCATCGCGCGCCATGTGGCCGGACAAGAGATCGGCGATGACGTCGTAGCCGACGCCAAGCGCGCGCGGATCGACGAGGCCGCCGAGGCCGACAATCAGACCGCCAAGCATCGGCCACCACATCCAGTGCACCGGCAAGCGGTCGAACAGGTCTTCGATCGCGTAGAGCAGCCGCGTCATCAGCCCGGATTGCAGGCCGGCGACGATGCCGACGCCGATCGCTGCCGCCAGCCCCCACCACGGCAGGTCTGGCCGCTCGGCAAACGGAAACAAGGGTCCCGTCCCGAACAGCAGCGGCCGCCACGCCGCCGAGATCACCGCCCCGGTCACCACGGGCAGGAAGCTGCGCGGTTTCCATTCGAACAGCAGCAGTTCGATCGCGAGCAGGACGGCCGCGATCGGCGTGCCGAAGATCGCGGTCATGCCGGCGGCAGCCCCGGCAACCAGCAGGGTCTTGCGCTCGGCGGCGGTGAGATGAAAGCACTGGGCGAAGATCGACCCGATCGCGCCGCCGGTCATGATGATCGGCCCCTCGGCGCCGAACGGACCGCCGCTGCCGATCGACACCGCCGAGGACAGCGGCTTCAGGACCGCGACCTTCGGCTGTATGCGGCTGCCGCCGATCAGGATCGCCTCGATCGCCTCGGGGATACCGTGTCCCCGGATCTTCTCCGATCCGAAGCGCGCCATCAGCCCGATCACGAGACCACCGAGCGCCGGCGCCAGCACCATCCAGATCCCGGGACGGGCATTCGCCAGCGAAACGTTCTCGGTGCTGAAATGACCGAACCAGACCAGATTGGTGACGAGCACGATGAGCTTCAGCAGCACCCATGCGGCGCCCGCCCCGAGGCTGCCGACCAGCAGGGCCATGCCGATCAGGATCAATACGCGGCGGTCGGCGGTGAAGTCTCCGGGCTTGCCGCGAGGACGCGGGAGGCCGCCGGTGATGTCCAGGGTCTGGCGCATGGATAGCTCTTGTCGGGAGAATTTGACGGGAGGGTTCTTGGCGCCTGCCAATATATCGTGTCACGATATATATCAAGGAATGGCTGGTATGATCCTCCGGGCAAACGCCGGCCGGAGCGCTACCTCTCCCGCGCCCGCAGCTCGTCCACGAGCACCCGCACGTTCTCCGAATAGTCGATCGGGACCACGACCAGATGCACGCCGCCCTCTTTGAAAGCTGCATCCAGCGTCGGGACAAAGCTGTCGATGCTCTCGATCCGATGCCCCTTCGCCCCGTATGCCTTCGCGTAGAGGACGAAATCGGGATTGCCAAAGGTCATGCCGTAGTCGGCGAAATGGTCGACGGCCTGCTTCCAGCGGATCATGCCGTAGGCCTTGTCCTCCAGCACCAGCACGACGAGATTGAGCTTGAGGCGGACCGCAGTCTCCATTTCCTGGCTGTTCATCATGAAGCCGCCGTCGCCGGCGACCGCGAGCACGCGGCGGTCGGGATAGAGCATCGCGGCCATCATCGCAGACGGCAGCCCGGCGCCCATGGTCGCCAGCGCATTGTCGAGCAGCAGCGTGTTGGCGACGCGGGTGCGGTAGTTGCGCGCGAACCAGATCTTGTACATGCCGTTGTCCAGCGCGACGATGCCGTTCTCCGGTATCACCTGCCGGATGTCGTGTACGATCCGCTGCGGCGTCGGCGGCCAGCGCGCCTCGGTGGCGCGGTCGGCGATGTGGCCAAGAATCTGCTCACGCAACGGCAGCAGCGCCGCAGCCTGCGGCAGCTTGCCTTCGAGCCGGTCTGCGAGCAGCTCCAGGCTGGGGCCGACGTCGCCAATGACCTCCGCGTCGGGAAAATAGACCAGCTCGACGCTGGCCGATGTGTAGCTGACGTGAATGACCATCGGCCCTGACGGCCCCATGATGAAAGGCGGCTTCTCGACGGGGTCGTGACCGATCGCAATGATCAGGTCGGCGGCATCGATCGCGTCATGAACGTAGTCGCGTTCGGACAGCGCGGCGGTCCCCATGTAGAGATTGGTGCCACCGGGCACGGTGCCCTTGCCCATCTGCGTGGTGAAGAACGGAATGCCGGTCCGCCGCACGAAGCTCGCGATACCGTGGGTCGCGCGCGGCCGGCTGGTCGCAGCGCCCATCATGACCAGCGGATGTCTCGCCGACAGAATCATCTCGGCGGCACGGTCGAGCGCGGCGCGATGGGCGACCGGGATTTCGATCGGATGGACCGGGATCACGGGGACATCAGGCACTTCGTCACCCGCGATGTCCTCGGGCAATTCGAGATGCACCGGCCCCGGCCGCTCCTCCATCGCGACGCGAAAGGCATCGCGCACCACGGTCGGAATGCTGGAGGCGCTGACGATCTGCCGCGACAGTTTGGTCAGCGGCTTCATGGTCGCGACCACGTCCACAATCTGGAAGCGCGCCTGACGGCTGCTCATGATCGGCTTCTGGCCGGTGATCAGGATCATCGGCATCGCGCCGAGATGTGCATAGGCCGCGCCCGTTGACAGATTGAGCGCGCCGGGGCCGAGCGTCGAGAGGCAAACGCCGGGCTTGCCGGTCAACCGCCCATGCGTGGCCGCCATGAAGGCGGCGGCCTGCTCGTGACGGGTCAGGACCAGCTCGATCTTGGAGGTGCGGAGCGATTCCACGAGATCGAGATTCTCCTCGCCGGGAACGCCGAAGATGCGGTCGACGCCTTCGTTCTCAAGCGCCGCGACAAACAGATCCGATCCCTTCACCTTGCGCTCCTGTCCGCTCATGTCGCCTCCGCTTGTGCTCGCTCCCGTGTTCCACGGCAGTTGGCACATGGTAGCGGCCTGCGGCGCCGGCACAACTCACAAAGGGCGGCACACGGCATCAACTTCGCCATCACCGTGCGAACCGAGCGAAACAATCGAACGTCTCGCCGCGCGGCCGCCGGCACGCACGTTGCAAGCCGCGCGCAACCTGCTATCGCTCCGGCAATGACACCCAAATCCTTCGAAACCCGCTGCCTGCGCCTGCCCGCCGTCACCAAGGTGGTGCAGTGGGAGGGCACCTCCGTCTTCAAGGTCGGCGGCAAGATGTTCGCGCTCGGCGGCGGCTTTGCTGCGCGCTCCGGCGGCTACATGTTCAAGACCGCGAACATGGCCTACGCCATGCTGATCGAGCACGGCCTGGCCCGGCCTGCGCCGTATTTGGCGCGCGCCAAATGGGTGCAACTCGTCAGCAACAACGCCCTACCCGATGCTGAGCTCACTCTGTATCTGGCGCAGGCGCACGCGCTGATCGCGGCAAAGCTGACGCGGAAGGCACGCAAGGAACTCGGCCTCGCCTCACCAGGGCAATGATGACCATTCCCGCGTGCAGCACACGGATCGCTCGCGGCGACATTGAGCTTTCATTGTTCCCCGTTATACTGCCGGTTCTGGATTCGATTTAGGACATCGGCGTGGCGATTGATCTGAAGGCGGTCGAGCAACTCGCTACCGATCAATCCTCGCTCAAGGCCGCCGCCGGCCTTGCCAAGCCCGCCAAATGGTCCGGTGTCGGCACGAGCCGTGATGCCGCGCTGATCTGGGGCGAATGCGCGGGCTCCGGCGCCAATCCGTACCGCGTGATGGCCGATCTGCGCGACCTCGGCAACAAGTGCACCTGCCCCTCACGCAAATTCCCCTGCAAGCACGTGCTCGGCCTGTTGTGGCTGAATGCGGAAGCGGTCGTGCCGTTCACACCCGCCGACACGCCGGCCTGGGTCAGCGATTGGCTCGGCCGCCGGCGCGGCCCGTCCGCGGCAAAGCCTGCGACCAATGCGCCGCCCGGCGGCGACAAGGATCTGGGTGCCGCGCGCGCCGCCGAGCCTGAGGTCGCAGACGACCCGAAGGACGTGGCGCGGCGCGAAGCCCAGGCAGCCAAACGTAATGATGAGACCGAGCGCGCCATTCTCGATGCGCTGGATGCACTCGAGCAATGGATCGGCGACCAGCTTCGCATGGGATTGTCAGGCTTCATCGATGATGCCACGGCGCGATGCCGGCGGATCGCGGCGCGGCTTGTCGATGGCAAGGCCGCGGTGCTCGCCGGCCGGATCGACGAGCTGCCGTCCCGCCTCCTCGCGCTCTCCGCAGGCGACCGTCCGCGCGGCGCCGTGGTCGAGCTCGGCAAACTTGTTCTGCTCGCGCGCGCCTTCCGCGCCACCCCGCGCAATACAGAGATCCGGCGCGCGGTCGCCGCCTCGGAGACCCGCGAGACGGTGCTGGTCGATCCAGATGCGCTACGGGTCGATGCGGACTGGGAGGTTCTTGCCGAGCAGGTGCAGACGCGCCGCGACGGCTTGGTATCGCAGACCACATGGCTGCTCAACCTCGCCGCGGCCGGTCCACGCTTCGCAATGCTGCTGGATTTTTTCCCGGCCAGCGCGGGAAGGCGCGGTTCAGTCTTCACGCCCGGCGAGCGCTTTCACGGCGAGCTCGTCTTCTATCCGTCGGCGCAGCCGCTTCGCGCTTTGCTCGTCCGGCGCGACGCCGCGCACGAGATGCCGGCGCCGGCATGGCCCGCGCCGGATGACACACTCTCCGAGGCGTTGACGCGACCGTTGCTGGCAGAGCCCTGGATGATCGACATTCCGCTGCTGCTGCCGCAGGGGCGCATCGCGCGCGACGCTGCCGGACACACATGGTGGCGATCGGCCGATGGCCTTGCGACGCTGCCGGTCGCCTCCGAAGTCAACGGCATTCTGTGCGGCACCGATCTCACGCGCACCGCTGCAATCTGGTCGGGCAATCGGCTCGCGATCCTCGCCGCGCAGACCCCTTGGGGGCGGATCGGCGGCCATGACTGAGGCGACAGGGGCCGAAGCAATCTTTGATGCCATGAGCGCAGTCCTGACGCGCTGGACCATGGGATCGGCGGCCGCGCCCGCAGCCAATTTCTGGCGTACCGAACTCGGCAATGATCCCGCCGAAGCGGAATTGCGGCTGCTTGCGCTTTCAGGCCAGTTTCTCGGCACCTCGGTGACAATGGAGCCGGCCTCGGTGCTCCGCGTCCTGCCCGATATCCCGACGCTTGCATTGCCGACGGTGCCCGAACAGCTGCGTCCGCTCGTGCGCCGGATCCTCGCGGCGAAGAAGCAGGCGCAGGCCGGGACCGAACTCGTCCACTTCCTCGCGGCGCGCGGCTGGACAACGCATCCGGCCGACTGGATGCCCGGAGCCGATGATGACGACGCGCCGGACGTCTATGCCGTCTGGCGCGACTGGGCGGCGCTTGCAAACTCCGGCGGCGCCGGGCGGCAGCAAACCGGTGACGATCTCACCGCCGAGAACTGGGACGATTTCTGGCCCGCTGCGCGAAAGGCGGCACTGGCCGAACTTAGGCGGCGCGACCCGTCCGCTGCACGCGCGGTGCTCGAGGCCAAGCTCGCGAGCGAGACTGCCGACGCACGCTTGCGCCTCTTATTGCTGCTGTCGGAGCGGCTATCCGACGACGACGTCGCCTTTCTCGAACGCATCGCGACTGATGATCGCGCCCCCAAGGTCAAGGCGCTTGCGGCCTCGCTGCTCGCGCGTCTTGGCCGAGGCCCTGCGGCCGGCGAGGACGTCGCCGAACTTGCCCGCTTCTTTTCGGTCAAGACCAAGGGGATTCTGCGTCGCTCGCGCGTGATCCAGGCCGAACCACTCAAGACACCAGCGCAAGTGCAACGCCGCAAGGCGCTGTTCGACGGCGCCAACCTCGCCTCGTTTTCCGCAGCGCTGGGGCTTGCGCCGCAGGAGCTGATCGCCGCCTGGGACTGGAACGCGGACCATGCTGCCGACGTGTCACTGATCAACCTGATCGTCGCGACCGGGACGGATGCGCTGGTCACGCAAGCGGCGGATACCATCGGCGAACGCGATGCCGCCGGCCTCGTTACCGCGCTCGCGCCGCGCCTTGCGCCCGCCGCACGCACAGGGCATGCCGAGGCGGCGCTGCGCACCCACGGCATCAGCTTCGAACTGGCCCAACAACTAGCAGGCGCAGCGGCACGGCTGGACGATCCGCTCTCCGCGCCCGCCGGCAAGACCCTGCTCGCCGCGCTTCAGCGCGATGACGCGAGGCCCGGCGATCAGGTCTCGGAGCTTCACGCGCTGGGCCTCATCGCCTCGCGCGACGGCGCGCAACGATCACTGCAACGACTGACGGCTGCGGGCCTGCTGCAGGGTGACCCGCGCCTCGACATGCTGCGGCTCAACGCCGCGTTGGACGATAACGGAGCGAAACCATGAGCGAGAAACTGCGCTTGCCCGCCGAGGACAGCTATGCCGCCGAGTTGAAGGCGCTTGCCGCGGGCGACGGGCATCGTCCGCCGGGCTGGGCACTCTCGCCGCGGCAGGTCGCGACCTACCTCATGGGCGGCAAGGCAACCGACGGGACGGTGATCACGCCGAAATATGTCGGAGACAAGCGGCTGATCGAGACCGCGGTTGCGACCCTTGCGACCGATCGCGCATTATTGCTGCTGGGTGTGCCCGGCACCGCCAAATCGTGGGTGTCCGAGCATCTCGCCGCGGGCATCACCGGCGACTCCACACTCGTGATCCAGTGCACCGCGGGGACCGACGAGAACCAGATCCGCTACGGCTGGAACTATGCCCAATTGCTCGCACACGGGCCGAGCCGCGAGGCGCTGGTCCCCACCCCGCTGATGCGTGCCATGGAGAGCGGCAAGCTCTGCCGTTTCGAGGAACTGACGCGGATGGGCAGCGACGTGCAGGACACGCTGATCACCGTGCTGTCCGAAAAGATGATGCCGGTCCCGGAGCTCAACACTGCCGTCTATGCCCAGCGCGGCTTCAACATCATCGCCACCGCCAATAACCGCGACAAGGGCGTCAACGAATTGTCCTCCGCGCTCAAGCGCCGCTTCAACGTCGTCGTGCTGCCCCTGCCCGACAGCGCCGAGGAGGAAGTGGCGATCATCATCAAGCGGGTCGGCGAGATGGCGCAGAACCTCGATTTGCCGGCACCGAAGAACGTCGCCGACGAGGTCGCGCGCGTGGTCTCGATCTTCCGTGAGCTGCGTTCGGGTTCGACCGAGGACGGCAAGGTCGCGCTGAAGTCGCCCTCGGGCGGGCTGTCGACAGCCGAAGCGATCGCGGTGATGGTCGGCGGCATCAGCCAGGCGACCTTCTTCAACGACGGCAAGCTGACACCGGAAACGCTCGCCAGCAACATGATCGGCGCGGTCGTGAAGGATCCGGTGCAGGATACGGCCGTGCTCGGCGAATATCTCGAAACCGTGCTGAAGAAGCGGCGCGGTTTCGAAGGCTATTATGCTTCGCTGACCGACCTGATCTGACGGCACGGCGCCCGATGGCAGGCCAGGTCTCTCTGTTCGGCATCCGGCATCACGGCCCCGGATCTGCGCGGCGGCTGGTGGAAGCGCTCGACGCGCTGAAGCCCGCCGCAGTGCTGATCGAGGGCCCGGCGGATGCATCCGAGCTGCTGCCGATGCTCGCCGACCCTGACATGGTGACGCCGGTGGCCTTGCTCACCTACGCCGAGGACAATCCGGCCAACGCCAGCTTCTTTCCCTTTGCCGACTATTCACCGGAATACCAGGCCGCACGCTGGGCAGTGCGCCACGGCGCGACCCTGCGCTTCATCGACCTGCCGGCGTCGGACCGGCTGGGTGCCACCGACGGTGACATTGCGGAGGAAATTGCGGCAAGGGCCGAGGCCGATCCAATCAGCCACGACCCGATCGGGGCGCTCGCGACCGCCGCAGGCTATGATGACGGCGAGTCCTGGTGGTCCGACGTCATCGAGGAGAACCCCGCGACGGGGCCGGTGTTCGCAGCCGTCGCCGACGCGATGACGGCGCTGCGCGCGGACGAAAAATCGCTGTCGGCCCGCGAGGCCGCGCGCGAGGCGCATATGCGGATCGAGATCGCGAAGGCGGCAAAGGAATACGACGGCGCCATCGCGGTCGTCTGCGGCGCCTGGCACGTGCCGGCGCTCGCCGAACGTCGCAGCCTCGCCGCGGATCGCGAATTGCTCAAGGGCCGGCCCAAGACGAAGATCAAGGCGACCTGGGCGCCTTGGACCGCGCCGCGCCTGGCGCGCGCGAGCGGCTATGGCGCGGGCGTGGTGGCGCCGGGATGGTGCGCACATGTCTGGGACACGCGCGAGCGCGATCGTGCCGCGGAGTGGCTTGCCAAGGCGACGCGCGTGCTGCGCGATCGCGGTCACTTCGTCTCGACCGCTTCGGTGATCGAGGCGCAGCGGCTGGGCACGGCGCTTGCGGCGTTGCGCGGCCGCCCGGCAGCGGGTTTCGCGGAGCTGCGCGAGGCAGCGATCGCCTGCCTGTGCAACGGCGAACGCGCCATGTGGGACGACATTTCGGCCGAGCTGCTGATCGGCGCAGGTGTCGGCGCGATCCCGGCGGCGACACCGCTCGCGCCGCTGCTCGAAGATCTCCAGCGCCAGCAGAAGGCGACGCGGCTCAAGCCGGAGGCGCTCGATCGACCGCTGACGCTCGATCTGCGCAGCGAAAGCGGGCTGATGCGCTCCACGCTGCTGCACCGGCTGAACGCGCTCGACGTGCCCTGGGGACGGCTGTCCGATGCGGGCCGCAGCCGCGGTACGTTTCGCGAGAACTGGCAGCTGCGCTGGGAGCCGGAATTCGCAGTCAGGCTCGTGGAGAATCTGCTCTATGGATCGACCATCGCCGAGGCTGCCGGGGGACGCCTGATCGAAGCGATGGGCAAGGAGGCCGAGCTTGTTCCGCTCGCGACGCTGGTGCGCAACGCCATGATCGCCGATCTGTCCCGTGCCACCGCGTTCGGCATCGCGGCCCTGGAGACCAAGGCGGCGCTGACCAGCGACGGACAGTCTCTGCTCGGTGCGCTGCCGCCGATGGCCGACATCCTGCGCTATGGCGAGGCACGCGCCGGCACGGCGGAGCATCTGGCGGTGCTGATGCCGCGCATTGTGGTGCAGGCCGCGCTCGCTTTGCCCTATGCGGCGCGCAATCTGGACGGGCCCGCGGCGGCCAAGCTGCGCGGCGCGCTGCTCGCAGCCGACGCCGCGATCCAGCTTGCCCAGATCGAGCCCGAAATCGTAGCCAGCTGGCGCGACGCGCTGAGCGCGCTGCTGAACGACGATCAGGCGACCCGGTTGATCGCCGGCACCGCGGCACGGCTGCTCTACGAGGCCGAGCTCTTGACGGCCGATCGCGCGGCCGACCTGCTGACGCGGATGCTCTCGCCCGGCACGCCCGTCGCGGAAGCCGCCGGGTTCTTCGAGGGCTTTTTCGAGGGGGCCGGCCAGCGGCTGATCCACGATGCCACGCTGCGCGGCGCCGTCGACGCCTGGTTGATGGCGCTGGACGAGGAAGCCTTCGCCGCCAGCCTGCCGCTGTTCCGCCGCGTGTTCTCGGCGCTGGACCGGACCGAGCGCAGGCGATTGATGGACGCGCTGTTCGCGCGCCGCACTGATGCCGCCAAGGGATATCGGCTGCTCGCCGGCGCAGGCGATATCTGGCCCGCGCATCAGGCCCGCGTGCTCGAGCTTCTTATCCCGGGAGCTGCGCGATGAGTGAAGCCGATGAACGCAGCCGCCGCTGGACGCTCGCGCTCGGCGTTGACGCCGAAGGCGCCGAGGGCGGCCCTGCCCTGTCCGCCAGCGACCGCCGCATGTCCGAGGCGTTGACGGCGCTCTATGGCGACGGCGAGGAGGCACCGAAGAAGGGCCGCGGCGGGCTCGGAGGCTCGGCGCCGCGTGTCGCAAAATGGCTCGGCGACATCAGGGAGTTCTTCCCCGCGCCCGTGGTGCAGGTGATCCAGAAAGACGCCTTCGAGCGCAAGGGCCTGCGCCAGATGCTGCTCGAGCCCGAATTCCTCGCGACCGTCGAGGCGGATGTGGGCCTGATCGCCGATCTGGTCGCGCTGCGCGGCGTGATGCCGGAGAAGACCAAGGACACCGCCCGCATCGTGATCGCCAAGGTGGTGGCCGAGCTGATGGAACGGCTCGAGCGACGCACCGCGGACGCGGTCCGCGGCGCGTTGAATCGCTCGCTGCGCACCCATCGCCCGCGCTTTGCCGACATCGACTGGCCGCGCACCATCAAGGCCAATCTGCGCCATTATCAGGCGGAACATCGCACGGTCGTGCCCGAGCGACTGATCGGCTTCCTGCGCCAGCAGCGTCGCATCGTTGATCTCGACGAGGTCACCCTGTGCGTCGACCAGTCGGGCTCGATGGCAACCTCGGTCGTCTATGCCTCGATCTTCGCGGCGGTGATGGCCTCGCTGCCGGTGGTCGCGACCAAGCTCGTCTGTTTCGACACCGCGATCGTCGACCTCACCGAAGAGCTCGCCGATCCCGTCGAGGTGCTGTTCGGCGTCCAGCTCGGCGGTGGCACCGACATCAACCGCGCCGTCGCCTATTGCGAGGAGCGCATCGAACGGCCGGCGAAAGCGCATCTGATCCTGATCACCGACCTCTATGAGGGCGGCGATGCAGACGCGCTGGTCGACCGGCTGGCGCGGCTCGCAACGCGCGGCATCAACGTGATCGTGCTGCTGGCGCTGACCGACACCGGCCACCCCTCATACAATCCCGCGCTGTCTGCGAAGGTCGCAAGTCTCGGCATTCCCGTGTTCGCCTGCACGCCGGATCAGTTTCCGGATCTGATGGCAACCGCGCTGAAGCGCGAGGATGTTGCTGGTTGGGCCGCCGACCAGGACATCAAGCTGATCCGGCCGGAAACCTAGCATCCAGGCCCTATCAGCTCCCCGCCCGATTGACAGAGCATGATATCTGACTAAAGTCAGACATCATGCTCGACCCCGTTTCCCGCGTTCGCCGCTTCAACCGTGCCGTCACCTCCGCCGTCGGCGCGCTCGATACCTCGTTTCTTGGGCGCGGCCGCCCGCTCGGCGCGGCGCGTGTGCTCAATGCGATCGGGCACGGGCGTTCGGACGTGGCCGATATCCGCGACTATCTCGGCCTGGATTCCGGTCTGATGAGCCGGCTGCTCCGCAGCCTGGAAGAGGACGGTCTGGTCGAGACCGCCGCGCATGAGGACGATGCCCGCCGCCGGGTCGCGACATTGACGCGTGCGGGCCGGCGCGAGTTCGCGGCCTATGAGGCGCTGTCGAACACGCAGGCCGAGGGCTTGCTCGCACAGCATTCGCAGGCTGACGTCCTGCTGGCGGCGATGGACCTGATCGCGTCCGCATTGACGCGCGAGCGTGTTGCGCTGGAGGAGATGGATCCCCGAAGCGAACAAGCGCGCTACTGCCTCGGCGAGTATTATGCCGAGCTCGGCCGCCGCTTCAGCCAAGGCTTCGACGTCTCGCTGTCGCGCGACCCTGACGCCAAGGACATGCGCCGCCCGCGCGGCAGCTTCATCGTCGCGATGTCGGACACGCTGCCGATCGGCTGCGTGGGCCTGAAGGGAACCGATCACGGTTACGCCGAGATCAAGCGGCTGTGGGTGGCGCCCGCCGCGCGCGGGTTGCGGCTCGGCCGGCGCCTGATGGACGCGGCCGAGAACGCCGCGCGCGAGCTCGGCATCACGCTGCTGCGGCTCGACACCAACAGCGCGCTGCCCGAGGCCGGCCAGCTCTACCGCACCACGGGCTGGCGCGAGATCCGTCGCTACAATGACGATCCCTATCCGGACCTGTTTTTCGAGAAGCGCATCTGATGCGGACGGGTATCGTCACCTCGTCCGCGTCGGGCGCACTACGATCTCGTTGACGTCGACGTCATCGGGCTGCTCGATGGCGAATCGCACCGCGCGGGCAATGGCGTCTGGCTGAAGCGCAATCGCCCGATACGTCTTCATCGCCTCGGCGGCCACGGGATCGGTGATAGTGCCGGCAAGCTCGCTTTCGACCACGCCGGGATGGATGCAGGTGACGCGGATATTGTCGTGCTCCTGGCGCAGGCCATCCGAGATCGCCCGCACAGCATATTTGGTGGCGCAGTAGACCGCAGCCGTCGGCGACACGCTCAGCGCTCCGACCGAGGCGATGTTGATGATCTGGCCGGAGCCGCGCGCCACCATCTCCGGCAGCACGGCGGCGATGCCGTAGAGCACGCCCTTGATGTTGACGTCGACCATCCGGTCCCACTCCTCGACCTTGAGCGAGGCCATCAGCGACAGCGGCATCACGCCGGCATTGTTGACGATGACGTCGAAGCGGCCCCACAGGCCACGCGCGGCGTCCGCAAAGGCGGCAACGCTGGCGCGGTCGGTGACGTCGAGCGGATGCGCGAGCGCCGTTCCGCCCCGACCGTTCAACTCGGCCGCGAGCGCGTTCAAATGGTCGGTACGCCGCGCGCCGAGCAGAATCTTCGCGCCGGCCGCGGCCAGCTCGCGGGCAATGCCTGCGCCGATTCCGCTGGAGGCACCGGTGATGAGAATGACTTTGTCGATTGGCATGAGATTCTTCCCGTTGCTTTCGGCGTGATTGCGGAAAGATGGACCGGCGCCATCGCTGTGATAAGACGACGATACCTAACCACACTGACAAGCTACGCTAACCGATGGAACCAGACCTCAACGCCCTCGCGGTCTTCGCGCTGGTCGCCGAAGAGCGGAATTTCCGCGCCGCCGCCGACCGTCTCGGCGTGACACGCTCGGCGGTGAGCCAGACGATCCGGCGGCTGGAGGAAACGCTCGGCATCGCGCTGGTCCAGCGCACGACGCGCAGCGTCAGCCTGACCGAAGCCGGCGAGCGGCTGCATGCGGAGGTCGCGCCCGCGATCGCGGACATGCGCGCCGCGCTCGACGGCACCGAGGCGCTGCGCGGGCGGCCGCGCGGATTGCTGCGCCTCGCCGTCTCCTCGATCGCCGAGCATTTTCTCTCGGGGCGCTTTCTTGCGGCCTTCACCGACGCCAACCCGGAAGTGCAGCTCGACATCACCGTGACGGATGCGGAATTCGACATCGTCGCCGCCGGCTATGACGCCGGCGTCCGCCTTGGCGAGGTCATCGAGCAGGACATGATTGCGGTGCCGATCGCCGGCGAGGAACGCCAGCTCGCCGTCTGCGCGCCGGACTTCCGCGACCGCTTCGGCGTGCCCGCGCATCCGTCCGAGTTGGCGTCCTTTCGCTGTATCGGCTGGCGTCCGGCGCCAAACGCCCCGCCCTATCGCTGGGAGTTTGCCGACGGCGGCAAGGAGTTCAGCGTCGCGGTCGCGCCCGAGATCACGACCAACGACATGGCGCTGATGATCAAGCTGGCGGCGGCCGGCGCCGGCATCACCTTCGGCATGGAGGCGAGCTTTCGCCCCGCGATCGCGCGCGGCGAGCTGGTGCCGATCCTGGAGGACTATTGCCCCCGCTTCGCCGGATTCTATCTCTACTACCCGAGCCGCCGCAACGTCGCACCGAAGCTGCGTGCGCTGATCGAGCATCTGCGGCGGCGCGCGTGAACCGGAAGGAGCCCGCATGGAGAGAGAAGAGCTCGCCGGCATCTACCGTGCCTACATCGCCTGCCTGAACCGGCAGGATTGGCCGGCGCTCGGCCAGTTCGTGCATGATGAGGTCGCCCACAATGCGCGGCCGCTCGGGCTCTCCGGCTATCGCGCGATGCTGGAGCAGGATTTTCGGGAGATACCCGACCTGCAATTCCACATCGAGATGCTCATCATCGATCCACCCCGCATCGCGGCACGATTGAAGTTCGATTGCACGCCGGTCGGGACGTTCCTTGGGCTAGCCGTCAACGGAAGGCGCGTGTCGTTTTGCGAGAACGTGTTCTACGAATTCGACAACGACAAGATCCGGCAGGTCTGGTCGGTGATCGACAAGACCGCGATCGAGGCGCAGCTCTGACCTTGCGCCTCGATGCCGAACCTACGCTGCCGCCGGCGCCACCTCGCCTTGCGGCTTCGCAAACGGCCTGAAATTCATCGCCATCAGGAAGGCACCCAGGCCCATCGCCCAGGAAGCGATGTAGAGCCAGGCGTAGCTGGAGAAGGCGTCGTAGATCAGGCCGCCGGCGAGCGGGCCCGTCGCCATGCCGAGGCTGCCGGCCATCGCCGTGCCGCCGATCACCGTGCCCATCATCCGCAGCGGAAAGTTTTCGCGGATCAGCACGGCATAGAGCGGCATGGTGCCGGCATAGATGAAGCCGAACACGGCGCCGACGGCGTAGAAGGTCGCGAGCTGATGGGCGAAGACGTAGGCGAGCGCGCCGAACGACTGGAGCAGCAGCCCCGAGACCAGCACGCGCTTGGCCCCGAAGCGGTCGCCCATCAGGCCGAACGCGATGCGCCCGCCGAGACCGGCAAAACCCTCGATGCTGTAGATCGTCACCGCCGCGACCAGCGGGATGCCGCAGCTCACGGCATAGCTGACGGTGTGGATAATCGGACCGGAATGGGTGGCGCAGCAGAAGAAGTTGGTCGCGAGCAGGATCAGGAATTGCGGCGAGCGCAGCGCCTCGCCCATCGACATCTCGCTCTGCGCGGCGCCCTCGCCTGTCGGTGCGACCGCCGCATTGGTGAGCGCCGGCGGGCGGCGCACCAGGAACGAGACCGGAATCATGATGGCGCCGACGACGAGCGCGATGATCTGCATCGAGGTGCGCCAGTCTTGGTTCGAGACGAGCCAGGCGGCGAGCGGCGCCATCGTCATCGGCGCCACGCCCATGCCGGCCGACACCAACGAGACGGCAAGGCTGCGATGGGTATCGAACCAGCCGGTGACGGTCGCCATCATCGGCGCGAAGATCGCCGCACATGAGGCGCCGACCAGAAGGCCGAACACGAACTGGAACACGATCAGGGAGGTCGCATGGCTCGCCGCGAACAGGCTGAGCGCCAGCACCGTCGATCCCGTCAGCACCACCGGCAGCGGCCCGAACCTGTCGGACAGCGTGCCCCAGACCATGCTGGTGAAGGCCATTGCCAGAAAGCCGATCGTCATCGCGCTGGAGATGCCGGTCACCGACCAGCCGGTGTCCTTGGCGATCGGCTGCAGGAACACCGGCAGCGAGAACATGCCGCCGATCGCGACGCAGCCGAGCAGGCCGCCGGCGGCGACGATCACCCAGCGATAGTGGGAAGAAGTCATTTCGGTCTCCCGTCAGGTCTGTCTCACGTGGAAGACGAATGGGAACAGTGCCGGCCGACATCGAACGTCATTTTTGACGCACGCTTTTGTGAGCTGCCAACAGAAAGTCGAAAAACAACCCCATGCACAGTAGCTGGCGGCTGTCGAATCAATGACTTACGAGGCAGATGATGTGCGACAACCATGCCGCCATTTGACTCGTCGGGCAAAACACCGGCACCATGCCATCATCCCGCTCTTCCAGCTCCCGTGTACCCCTGCGATCGTGACGTCCGCGATCCCAGGCTCGCCGCGCGATAGCGGCGAGGTCTGCGGCCGTATTCCCTCTTCATCGCAGCGCGCACGCCCCATCCCATATCGCCAACTCCAGGGACGCATCCATGCCGAAGATCGACATCGCCGCCGTGCCAACGCGCAAAGGCTCCGGTTATCCGGCGCCCTTCAATGTGCCTTGCACTGATCGCATCCGCCAGCGGCTCGGCGATGCCGGGGGCCTGAGGGATTTCGGGATCAACCTGATGCGCCTGCCGCCGGGCAATTGGTCGAGCCAGCAACACTGGCATTCGCACGAGGACGAGTTCGTCTATGTGCTCGAAGGCGAACTGACGCTGATCGAGGACGGCGGCGAAACCGTGCTGCGTGCGGGCGACTGCGCCGCCTTCCCCAAGGCTAGCGGCAACGGCCATCACATGGTCAACCGGTCGGATGCAACGGCCGTCTATCTCGAAATCGGCTCGCGCTCACCCGACGACCTCATCACTTGCTCCGACGTCGACATGATGAGCCCGGCGTCCGACGGCCGCTTCCTGCACAAGGACGGCACGCCCTATCCGGCGTGACGTCTCACAGCGCCACGCCACGGCGCCACGTGCTGACGGTGAGCCAGACCGCCGAGACAAGGAAGTACAGTGCGCCGACCGCAGCGTAGCCCGCGACGTTCGCGATCGACGGGATTGCGGGCATCGTAGCCTGAAAGATGAAGAAGCCGCCCGCCAGCGCCGACTGGCCTCCGCTGAGCACCATGGCCCATTGCGCGCCGTAGCTCCTCCAGCGCCGGACCGCCGTGCCGAGCTGAAGCAATCCGGCAAGGATCGCCCACGCACCGAAGATCCCGAGCACCCAGTTCATGCTCACACGCAAGGCGAGGATGACCGCAAGGGTGGTCGCCAGGCTGACCAGCACGTTCAGGACTTGGGTACGGTTTTGATTCAATCCGCCGCTGCAGAACGCGTCGAGATAATTGGCCGCGGCGTCCCATGCCGGATAGGCGACGAGCAAAGTTGCCGCGATTGCCGCAGACGACGGCGCGACGGCAAAGGCGGCAATGACCCAGGCAACGGAAAACGCGGCGCGAAGGAAATAGTATTGCTTCAGCCATTGCGCACGCTCGGACGTATCCGAAGCCATCTCAAGATTTCTCATCTTCTCTTCCTTACCTACTAGTTGGTAGTTTGCTTGCGAAACGAGATCGCCTCTCCATTCGGGTTGATTGCAGCGGTGCCGGTTGCGTCAGTGCCTGGGGGAAAGCCGATCCAGCAGCGGCCGGGAGATGATCCCGAACATCTTCGGATCGCCATAGGCCCGCGTCGACAGCATCGCGCCGTGAACGGTCGCCATGAATCCTTCAGCCTCGACCCGAGCCGTACCGGAGAGCTGGAGCCGCCCCTGCCGCTTGCCGCGCTCCATCACCGATGTCAGCCACGACGCCAGCGAGCGGAAGTGAGCCCGGACCTCGAGCGCGACCTCCTCAGGCAGGATCGGAAGCTCGCTGGCGAGCAGCGCGCAAACGCAGAACGGAGCCGTCGCGTCCTTGATGCACGCTTCCCAATACGCGACATAGCTCTTGAGCTGCTCGCCGGGGTCCGGGACGTTGCGCTCCATGGCCGCCAGCCCCGCCTGGGCCTCCTCGCGATATCGCGACACGAGGGTGCGGACCAGATCGACCTTGCTGGCGAAATGGTGATGAATGCTCGGTTTGCGGATGCCGACGATCTCGGCCACATCGGCGTAACTGAAGCCGTTGTAGCCGCCTGCAATGATCAGCGTACGGGCGCAGTCCAGAATGTCGTCGGCGGTCGAGGAAATCTTGGTCATGGCAGGTTAACTACCTTCCAGTTGGTAGGTCGTCAAGAACGGCGTGCTTCAACCCTCCGTGAGTGGTAGGAGCCCTGCATGACCATCCGCCCCATCGTCCGCTACCCCGATCGCCGGCTCGCGATGCCGGCACGACCGGTTACCGCATTCGACGACGGTTTGCGTGAGCTCGCGCAGGACCTGCTCGACACCATGCGCGCCGCGCCCGGCATCGGCATCACCGCGCCGCATATCGGCGTGCCCTTGCGCGTCGTCGTGCTCGAGCTCGACGCCAAGGATGGCCCCCTCACCTACGTCAATCCGGTTATTGAATGGACGTCACCCGAGATGATCCTGCACCGCGAAGGCAGCGTCTCGATGCCCGGCGTCAATGACGAGGTACAGCGCCACGCCCGGGTGCGGATCAGCTACCACGATCTCGACGGCAATTCGCAGAGCGAGGAGTCGGACGGCCTGCGCGCCGTCTGCCACCAGCACGAGATCGACCAGCTCGACGGCATGTTCTGGATCCAGCGGCTGTCGCGGCTGAAGCGCGAGCGGCTGGTGAAGAAGTTCGAGAAGATGTCGCGCGGCTCGTAGAGGACTGGCGGAAGCGCAATCCACCCGCCCTACCGCCAGGGTAATCGCATATGGCGCTTTGAGCGAGCTGAGCGCACGCCTCGTCCTTCGAGACGACCGCTGAGCGGTCTCCTCAGGATGAGGCTAAGCAGCATCGGTGCTCGTTGAAGCGAGTGCCGAACGTCCGGTCCTCATCCTGAGGGCCCGCCAACGGCGGGCGTCTCGAAGGATGGCCACAGGCGAAATCGCGGTCATATGCAATTGTCCTGCCCCGGCGCGACGGGCAAGAGCTGCTGGATGACGCCAGCGGCCTTTGCTTTCGCGCAGCCGCTGGCGAGTCCTTCGCACCCTCGCTCAGATCATCCTGCGTTGCCGGGTACCGGCGTGTTGAGCAGCTGCTGCTCCCACAGGTACGCAATGCCGCTACCGCCGGCATGCTGCGTGATCACCTCCGTCAGCGCGGCAGCTTGATCGGTCCGAGCCCAGTCGCGCTGCCATTCGGCAGCCAGCGCCAACCAGGTCATCATATTCGCCCCCGCCGCAATCATCCGCTGGATTGCGACCTCGTGGGCCTCCACTGACACGGCGCCAGAGGCATCAGTGATCACCGTTACATCCCAACCTTCGCCGAGGGCCTGAATCGCCGGCATCGCAACGCAAATTTCGGTCCACAGGCCGGCGATGATGAGCTGCTTGCGGCCCGTGGCCTTGACCGCGTCCACCACCTTTCGGTCCTGCCAGGTGTTGATGAACGTCCGGTCGATCACGTCCTGGCCAGGAAAGACATCCGTGATCTGAGGGAACAGAAGACCACCCCGCTCAGCGATCACCGTGGTCAGGATCGTGGGGACACCGAAGGCCTTCGCGGCCTTGGCCAGACCCGTCGTATTGTTGATCACCATCTGCGGTTCGTGGCTGTTCACGTTCGCGAGCTGGTAAGGCTGGTGGTCAATCAGAACGAGTACCGAGTCTTCGGGACGAAGAAGCGAAGCAAGGCCGTTACGAAAGTTCATCGTTGCATCCTCTATTGCCGTTGTGAGCGGCACTGGTTTTTTAAAGACGTACGCCAGCAGCGACGTAGCCAACGCCGAGATTGGTGTTCCCGAATGCGATGCGGTAGTGTCGCATTGCGAACGCTGTGTCGCCGAATGAGGAACGCTGAATTGGATATCGAAGAGATACAGACGTTCGTCGAAGTCGCTGATGCCGGGGGAATTTCATCCGCCGCGCTTCGGCTGGGCGTCGCCAAATCGATCGTCAGTCGTCGGCTCCTCCGGCTTGAAGAGGAACTTGGCGTCCAGCTCCTTGCACGAACGACCCGTGGGGCTGCGCTCACGGAAGCTGGCGTTACCTTCCGCGATTATGCAGCCAGAGTCAGCGCCGAGATCGATGCAGCGAGGGAGGCGATCCTACCCGCTGGAGAGCTGCGCGGCCGCTTGCGGGTTGCAGTGCCGTTTTCCTTCGGCCCGACCCACTTCGCTCCCATCCTGGCGGAAATGGCTCGGCGCCATCCCCAGCTCCAGATCCACACCTGCTATAGTGATCGCTTCGTCGATCTCATCGCAGAAGGATATGATTGTGCGATACGAGTTGGTTATCTTCAGGACTCCAATTTGATCGCAAGACGCGTCGGCGCCGTCTATGGAAAGCTTGTCGCGAGCCCGGACTACATCAAGGCCCATGGGTCGCCCAAGTCGCCGGAGGAACTCCTCGCCCACGAGGCCCTCATGCAAAGTACCGAAGCGTGGCAGCTCATGGATGGCGACAAGATCATCACGGTTCGTCCGCAGGGGCGCTTCAAGGCCGACAACGGCACAGCTCTCCTCTTCGCAGCAACGGCAGGACTCGGGATCGCCTATCTTCCCGACAGTCTCACCCATGAATATGTCTCTTCCGGAGGGCTTGTGCCCGTAATGACACGATATCCCCCGCCTCCCGCGGGTGCATATGTGATCCGCCCGCCGGGCCAGCATCCCGCGCGGAAGATACGGGTGCTCACAGAATTGCTGATCGAGTATTGTGAGCCCGCTCGGCCCCCTGCGTGACCTCCTCCGCCGGCGCGGTCTTCTGATCTGGATCACGAAGGCGACGACTGACGGTCGTTGCTGGATCCAGCGGCTGTCGAGGCACGCTGGGGTCCTAGCAGCGCTATTTCAGCGGCAAAAACAAATCCGCGACCGTTTCATGCTCGGGCACTTCCGGGAAGAAGCTCAGCCGCTGGCAATAGATCGGGAAGTCGCGTGCCTCCTCGCCGCTGGCCGGAAGCCAGTCGCGATAGAGATAGAGCGCGGCGGGCTCCAGATTGTCGGTGTAGCCGACGATCCGCAGCACGGCGCAGCGTCCGCCGGGGATCTCGCCAGCCTTGATCTCTTCGCCATTCGCCTCAATCGGCTGATCGGTCCCGACACAAAGGTCCGTGCTATAGTCGGCCGACGACGCAGGACGCCGCTCGGATCGCCAGACGTTGAAGGTCGGGCTTGTCCTGGGGTGCAGGCCGGCGGCCCTGCGCCAAGCGATGAACCGCTGGATGGTGGCGCCGAGCGTCGCCGGGTCGCCCCGATGCTCCATGATCGCCACCCGCGTGGTGGGCACGTCGCGTATCGTCACATCGTCACTGCTAAAAGTCTTCATGAGCTTGTTCCTCGCGTTATCGAGAGGCCCGAAGGCCGCAAGCCACGGCTCCCAGTCGGGAGACTTCCGGAACGACGACGGCGATTGCCCGAACCGTTGCCGAAAGGCGCGGGCGAAGGCGTCTGGCGTGTCGTAACCGGCATCCATCGCAATATCAGTGACGCTTTGGGCTTTGCCGTAGGCCAGCTGATGCGAAGCGCGCTTCATGCGGGCCAACTGGACATAGCGATGCACTGACAACCCGAAGGTCGCGGTGAATTGCCGGTGGAAATGAAACTTCGAGAACGCGGCAACAGCGCTTAACGCGTCGAGGTCCAGATCATCGTCGAGATGCCGGTCGATATGATCCAGCACCCGTCGCATCCGGTCCTGATAGTTTTGCAGCGCCGCCTTCATCGTCCCTCCTCCGTGGCGGCTCCATCTAGTCGCAGACGGCGATAACGCGCTCGACCGATCTTGCGGTTTGAGAGGATATCGCGGCATTCGCCGGCCCCGTAGGGCGGATTACGAAGCGTAATCCGCGATCTGAACGAGAGCGGCGGATTACGCCTTGCGGCTAATCCGCCCTACGCACCTATCCCGCCATCAGCGCCTTCGCCAACGCCATATAAGCCGGCAACGTCACGGGATCGTTGGCGGCGTTGCCCGCGACGGGGTGCGATGCGTAGCGTGCGATCACCATCTCGGCCTTGGGATCGACATAGATGCTCTGGCCGTAAACGCCGCGCGCCATGTAGGCGCCGTGGGCGTTGTGGCTGACCCACCATTGGTTGCGGTAGGAGGCGCCGGGCAAGGTGATGTAGCCGGCGGGCTTGAATTTTTCGGGATCGCCGCCGCGCGCGATGTCCTCGACCACGGATGAAGGCACGATCTGCCGGCCGTTGAAGCGGCCATGGTTGCGCATGGTCTCGCCGAAGCGGGCAAGATCGCGCAGTGTCGTGGAAAGACCGCCGCCGCCGCTTTCGGTGCCGATGCGGTCGACGTGATAATATGCATCCTCCTCCGCACCCATCGGCTGCCAGATGCGCTCGGACAGAAAATCGGACAGCGTCATGCCGCTGGCGCGCCTGATGATCCAGGCCAGCACGTCGGTGTTGACGGTCTTGTACGCAAAGACCTTGCCGTGCTCGCCCTGCTTCTTCTGCGCCACGAGGAAATCGAAGATGGTGGTCGGGCCATCATAATCGGGCTCGATCGGCGCCATGCCGTTGGCACGCCGCAAGCCCCACACGGCGGAATTCTTGTCGGTGTAGACTTCGGTGTATGCGAGCCCCGTGGTCATATCCATGACCTCGTGCACGCGCGCATCTCCTAACGCGCTGGCCTTCAGCTCCGGCACGTACTCCGTGACAGGCGCCTGCGGATCGATCCTGCCATCGGCCACCAGGATGCCGGCAAGCACGCCGGTAAACGACTTCGTCACCGACATTCCGATGTGCGGCTTGTGCGGTTTCAACGCGCCAAAATAGCGCTCATAGATCAGCTTGCCCCGATGCAGCACCGCGATGCCGTCGGTGTAGGTCTCCTCCAGCATCTTTGCGAAGGTCATCGGGCGGCCATCCATCGTGGTGGATGCGACCGCGCCGATGTCGTGGTCCTCGCGCGGCAGCGGCGAGGCCGGCCCTACCCCGCGCCAGACGTTCACCGTCGGTACCAGCTGCCGGACATTGCTCCACGCCCAGCGCAGCTCGGGAAAGCTGCGGAACGAGCCGTTCTGGAAGGTGATGGTGCGGTCCGGCGCCGGCGGGAAACCCTTCATCCAGCCGAGGGTTTCGGGGTCGGTCTCGGCGGCGGTTGCGGGCTGTTGGCTGGGGGCGATCGCAGTGGACATGCAAGCTGGCTCCGGAGAGGACGATGCGGATGTCGTATCACGGCAGAACGTGACGGAGATCCGACGTTTGCGCCGGGTCCCTGCGCGCCGATCGGGCAATCGTTCATCGCCAGAGGTGCGGCAAAGATCTCCTGATGCATGGCGCTGCGTCAAACCGCCCCGCGGCGGTGTTGAACAAACACCGGCTTCAGGCGTCTACCGTCCCACCCTGTCAAGTCAGGCGCAGAACGGAAGGATCCCATGAAGGTTCGCAAGTTTGCCGTGGCGGATGCGTCGTTCGAACGCTCGCCCGGGCAGGACGGAGACATTTTCGCAGGCAATGTGATCGACCAACGCCACGGCGGCCCGATCACCATCGGATTCGGCCGCTATGCGCCGAACCAGAACCTCGATGAAAAGCTCGCTGTGGACGATGTCATGCTCGTGCTGGAGGGCGAGCTGTCGGTGTCGAGTGCAGCCGGCACCGTCACCGCCGGCCCCGGCGAGATCGTCTACATGCCCAAGGGCGAGAAGGTCACCATCCGCTCGCACGAGCAAGGCGCCGTCACGGCCTATGTCACCTATCCACATTGGCAGGAGGCGCATGAGTGAGACGTTTCGGGATCGGTACAGCTCTCAGGCCCTCTTGCCGCTCCGCTTTGTCAGCGGTGCATTGCGCCGCTCCCGCTTGCCGCGCGCGATCTCCGTCGCCAGCGCGTCCAGCTTCGGCTCCCAGAAAGTCCTGAACCGACCGACCCACACATCCACCGCCTGAAGTCCGGCCACGTCGACCGAGTAGAGGCGTCGTTGCGCGTCCGCCCGAACGGTCGCAAAGCCGCTCTCGCGCAGCACCTTCAGATGCTGCGACACGGCGGCTTGCGTGATGCCGAATTCGGCGCCGATCGCCTCCACGACCTCCCCGGAGGCCATCTCTCTCGGGGCGAGCAGTTCGAGGATGCGTCGGCGCACGGGATCGGCGAGGACTTCGAAGACGTGCATCAGCTTCCTGTGCCGGGGTGAGCGGTGTCAGGCGGCATCTCGCCGCGATAAAAGGCAATGGTGCGGTCCGAGCGCTCCTTCGCCGAGGCCGCATCGACCCCGCTGGCGACATGCGCAGCGCGCCACAACTCACCGCTCCCGGTCATGAATTCCTTGCCCTCGGCCGAGCCCATCCACGCCTCGGCCGTCTCGTGGTCGACCGATGCCCCCGTCGCAACGTATCGCTCGAGCCCGGCAATGGCGAGGTCCCAACCGATGCCGACCGCACCCGGACCGAACTGATTCCAATGATCCTCAATGATCGCGCTGTGCTCAAGCGTCAAGCGCGCCTGGCTCCGTTCTGCCGCCAGCGTGACGTCGATCCAGCTGACCGCGCCTGCAAACTCCCACGTCGCCGCGAAATGAGTTGGCGGCGCACAGGCCGTGATGGTGCCGCCCGCATTGCCCTTGAGCTGATATCTTCCGCCGAGCTGGAGATCTCCCCCACCGGCAGAAACCAGCGCGGGATGCGTTCCCTGCTCGTCACCGCATCCCAGAGGTCGTCGACGCTGGTGTCGTAGAGCCGCGTCAAGGTGACCGCACTGGCCGCCTTCCCGTCCTTCTCGAAATTGCGCACCGAACGCGTGACAAGTCCCAACACCCTGGCAACGTCGATCTCCATCCCGGACCTCCCGTTTGGTTTCGGGGAAGGAATATCGGCATATGCTTATATAAGTCAATACTTATATTAAGATCGCGTCTCGGTTAGCGCGCAGGGTTCCGCTGCGCAGTTTGAGCGCGAGCGCGCCGAACTTCGAGCGCTTCATCCTCGACCTCGTGGACTTCAACCGTGGTTGATGCGCCCCCGGCGGCAAAGCGCGCTTGCGCTGGCGTTACCTCAGTACCGATGCTACGAGGCTGCACGCACAGGATGAATCACGGATGACTTCTCATGGAAGTCCATTCTCGAACGGAATCCAGGAATGAATGTAACGGTGTCGATCGTCGTCCTCGCTGCCGAGCTTGTCGTCAGCGCGCTGAGTGCCTTCATCTCAATTGCCGCGCTTGGCTTTGCAGGAGAGGCCACCCGATCCAGGGACCTGACGGCCTTCGGCTGGATCCTCGGGGCTCTCTACATCATCGTCGCCCTGACGCCCCTCATCGCAACCGCATGGGTGGCTTACAGGCGGTTCGTTTCGGACAAGGCATTTCCGGCGCTCGAAGTCATCTCGTCGCCATACCTGGTCCCGGTGGTGCTGTTGGTCGGTGCAGCGATTTTCTGTGTCGGGCTGCTGGCGTTCCAGAACGGCGCGGGGTTGGCGCCAAGATAGGTGCCCATCCTACGCGTTGACCTCGCTCGCTTTCCCTATTGCTTGAAGCAATGTTCGCGATGCCATTTCAGGAAGTGCGGGTGTGGGCGATCTGATATTCGCCGCGGCGCAAGTGCGTGCCCCGTCTTATTGATGATTGATCGCGCGCCGTCCGGGTCGTTTGTCTGGCGCGAGATCAATATCTTCAAATCGTCCGCCAGGCTAATGAGGCCGCGATCGAACATCCAATGCGCGGTACCACAAACTGCGATGCCATTGCTGATGATGTCAGGTCCACGCGCCTCGACCGGTCGTATGTGAGCGGCTGCGACCTCGGCACGCCCCATTCCATTGATAAGCTTTAGCCCGGTGATGGCACAACGCTCATCGTAGGCGCGAAGCACGACGCGACGGAAGACTCGATCGCGCAAAATCCTAGATACCGTCACGTTGATGCGCTCGCGCTGCTGTTCGAACCTGAACGGCACCGCCTCCTCGTTAAGGTCGAGTGGACGGACATCGTCATCGCGTCGCGGCAACAGCAGCGCATTCTCCGCCAAACCAAGTTCACATATTCTGTTGAAGTCGCCGGGGGAGATTGGACGGACTGCAGACTGAGCGCGTCCTGAAATTCGTCCTTGCTCATTCAGGACGCCGCGCTCTACGGGACCAGTTGGCCCGTTGAAGGGGACCGGATTGGCGAAATCGAGGTAACTTCCGGGTTCGATCAGAGCCAAATACATTCCCGAAGTACCTGGGTCGGGAATAACCTGCTGAACCCGCGCAATCGCGAAGTAGCCCCGCGTCTCAGCGACCTTGCTCGGTTCGTAGTAGATTATCCAATCACCGACGCAGGCTTCAACGCGGCGAAGATACTGGCTAGGAAATTGATACTGTTCAGCGGGGCTGTCATCGTAGATCGAGTCCGATCGATGGATGAATACCCCAAATCCCATGATCTAAGCGACGCCGCCTCCCCGAAGCGCTTGAGATTGAAAGGGCACCCCCTACTCCCACTCAATCGTCCCAGGCGGCTTGCTCGTCACATCGTACACCACCCGGTTCACGCCCTTCACCTCGTTGATGATGCGCGTGGCGGTCTCCCCTAAGAACTTCATGTCGAACTGGTAGAAGTCCGCGGTCATGCCGTCGGTGGAGGTGACGGCGCGGAGGCCAACCACGTAATCATAGGTGCGGCCGTCGCCCATGACGCCCACCGTCTTGACCGGGAGCAGCACGGCAAAAGCCTGCCAGATCTCGTCGTAGAGGCCGTGCTTGCGGATCTGGTCGATGTAGACGGCATCGGCTTTGCGCAGGATGTCGAGCTTGTCCCTGGTGATGTCGCCGGGGCAGCGGATGGCGAGGCCCGGGCCCGGGAACGGGTGGCGGCCGACGAAGATTTCGGGCAGGCCGAGCTCGCGGCCGAGCTTGCGCACCTCGTCCTTGAAAAGCTCACGCAGCGGCTCGACGAGCTTCATGTTCATGCGCTCGGGCAGACCGCCGACATTGTGGTGCGACTTGATGGTGACTGAAGGTCCGCCGGTGAAGGACACGCTCTCGATCACGTCGGGATAGAGCGTGCCCTGCGCCAGGAAGTCGGCGCCGCCGATCTTCTTGGCTTCCTGCTCGAACACCTCGATGAAGAGGCGGCCGATGGTCTTGCGCTTGGTTTCGGGATCGGTGACGCCTTCGAGCTCGCCGAGGAATTGCTTCGAGGCGTCCACGTGCACGAGCGGGATGTTGTAGTGGTGGCGGAACAGGTCGACCACCGTCTTGGCTTCGTCGAGGCGCAGCAGGCCATGATCGACGAACACGCACGTCAGCTGGTCGCCGATCGCCTCATGGATCAGCACGGCCGCGACGGCGGAATCGACGCCGCCGGAGAGGCCGCAGATCACCTTGCCCTTGCCGACCTGCTGGCGGATCTTGGCAATCTCCTCCTCGCGGAAGGCGCGCATGGTCCAGTCGCCGGTGAGCCCGGCGATCTTGCGCACGAAGTTGCGGATGAGTTTTGCGCCGTCGGGCGTGTGCACCACTTCGGGGTGGAACATCAGGCCGTAATATTTGCGCTTCTCGTCCTGGATGATCGCGAACGGCGCGTTCGGCGAGGTGCCCGCGACCGAGAAGCCCGGCGGCATCTTGGTGATGCGGTCGCCGTGGCTCATCCAGACCTGGTTCTTGCCGCCCGATGACCAGACGTCCTCGAACAGCTTGCTCGGCGCCTTCACCTCGACATCGGCGCGGCCGAATTCGCGGTGATGGCCGCCCTCGACCTCACCCCCGAGCTGCGCCGCCATGGTCATCTGGCCGTAGCAGATGCCCATCACGGGCACGCCGGAATCGAAGATCGCTTGCGGGGCGCGAGGCGAGCCGGCCTCGTGGACCGACTCGGGGCCGCCCGAGAGGATCACCGCCTTCGGCTTCATCTCATTGAAGGCGGCTTCGGCCTTGTTGAAAGGGACGATCTCGCAATAGACGCCGTCCTCGCGCACGCGACGCGCGATCAGCTGCGTCACCTGGCTGCCGAAGTCGACGATGAGAATCTTGTCGTGCGCCGAGGCCACCGAGGGCGTCGACGCGGAGCGGTCGTTCTGTGCTGCTGTCATGGCCAGCAGATACGCGACGGGGGCTTTTCCCGCAACCACGCGGGCCGCGCGCCCACATTCTTCTTTGGGCATGGACAAGACGGATATAGGTAAGTATCATTGACCTAATTTGCCCCAATCCTCAAACGGGGCCCGATCAGGGAGAACGCCATGTCACAGCATCATCAGCCATCATCACTTGCCGCCCTCGGCCGGACCTGGGTCGAGGCCTGGAACGCGCGCGATCTCGAGCGCGTGCTCGCGCTCTATGACGAGGCCGCCGTGATGACCTCGGACCGCATTCCGGCGCTGGGGTTCGATGCCAGCGGCACCGTACGGGGCAAGAACGCTTTGCGCGCCTATTGGGGGAAGGCGCTCGGGCTGGTGCCGGAGCTGCATTTTTCGCTGATCGAATTGTTCGTCAGCCCTGATAGCGTCGTGGTGTTCTATGCGAACGAGCGCGGCAAGAAGATCTGCGAATATCTGCGGGTGAATGACGCGGGCCTGATCGTGCAGGGCTCGGCGAACCATTTGCCCCACTAGCCCATCCTCGTCATTGCGAGCGCAGCTCTCGTAGGGTGGGCAAAGGCGCGCTTGCGCCGTGCCCATGATCTCTTTCAAGATCCCGAGATATGGTGGGCACGCATCCGCTTCGCTCTTCGAGCGCACCGGAAGCTTTGCCCACCCTACGAGACTGCCGGCTCTGAAACAGGACCTCCCCCATGAAACTCCCCGCCTCCCCCTTTACCGTCACCGACTGGAGCAAGGTCGAGGCCACCACGCATCCCGGCGAGACCGGCCAAGCCAAGTGGCGCACGCTCAACATCGGCGATCTCCGGGTGCGGATGGTCGAGTATTCGCCGGGCTATTTGGCCGACCATTGGTGCGATCGCGGCCACGTGCTCTACGTGCTCAAGGGCGAGCTCGACAGCGAGCTGCGCGACGGGCGCAAATTCAAGCTCACGGCGGGGATGAGCTACCAGGTCTCGGACTACGGCGACGCCGCGCACCGGTCCTCGACCGCGACCGGGGCGACGCTTTTCATCGTGGACTGAGATCGGCCGGGCGGTTAATTTGCACCGCAAAATAGCAAAGTCGCGCGACGCGCCGGGTCACGGGTGGTGCCTTGAACTGGCCCCAAATTCTCGCTATATTGTGATCATCGATACTTGGCCGAACGACTGGGCCGCTTCGCTTCGTTGCTGACGGGCGCGCACGCTTCAGATGAATTCTCCAAACATCGACTCATCAGGGACTATGGGCGCAATGCTGCGTACCGGTCCGCGTGCGTACTCAATCTAACTAACTAAAGGAAATTCCCATGGCTATGGGCACCGTGAAGTGGTTCAACACCCAAAAGGGTTATGGTTTCATCCAGCCGGATGACGGCCAGAAGGACGTGTTCGTGCACATCAGCGCCGTCGAGCGCGCTGGCCTCTCTTCCCTCAACGAGGGTCAGAAGGTCTCGTTCGACATCGTCGCCGATCGTCGCAGCGGCAAGTCCTCGGCTGACAATCTCCGCGTCGGCTAACGCCCGCGCACCGTTCTGACCACGGACGTACCGGCAGAACGTCAAGTTAGAAAACCCCGCGACCGGGATCCGGTCTGCGGGGTTTTTGTTTTGGGGGGTGGAACCCCGTCGGCTAGCATGATTCCGTAGGGTGAGCGCACTTCGCGCGCCGTGCCCACGCCTTCCAACAACGGCAAATGGTGGGCACGCTTCGCTTTGCCCACCCTACGAGACCTTTTTCAGGATCGAGACGAAGAACCCATCCGTCCCGGTCCGCCGCGGCGTCATCAGCAAGCCCTCGGGCGATTGCAGCGCGGCCTCGCCAAACGCCTCCGCCTTGTCCCACAGCACGCTCGCGGTCTGCTCGGGTGGCACGGGCGCGAACTCGGGGTGGCGCGCGACGAACGCCCTCACCTGTTCGCCGTTTTCTTCCGACAGCACCGAGCAGGTGATGTAGGCGATGCGGCCGCCCGGCTTCACCAGCGGCACCGCGCGCTCCAGCACCTCGGCCTGGTCGCGCAGGCGAATCTCCAGCGCGCCCGGACGCATGCGCCATTTCGCGTCGGGGTTACGGCGCCAGGTTCCGGTTCCCGTGCAGGGCGCATCGATCACGACGAGGTCGGCGGTGCTGCGGATATCGGCCAGCGGATCGGCCTCGCCCTTGGGCGTGCGGACATCGGCATTGTGCACGCCCGCGCGCGACAGCCGTTCGTGGATCGGCGCGAGCTGGCGCTTGTCGCTGTCGGTCGCGATCAGCCGGCCCTTGCCCTGCATCAGGGCGGCGAGCGCCAGGGTCTTGCCGCCGGCGCCGGCGCAGAGGTCGATCACCTGCTCGCCGGGTTTTGCCGCGGTGAATTGGGCCGCCAGCTGCGATCCCTCATCCTGCACTTCAATCCCGCCCTTGATGAAATCCTCTTCGGCCTGGATCCCGGGGTTGCGCGCATCGGCCGAAAGCGCGATGCGCAGGCCGGTTGCCGACCAAGGCGTCGGTTTCGCATGAAGATGAGCAAGCGACTGCAGCGCCTTGTCGCGATTGGACTTTAGCGTGTTGACGCGCAGGTCGAGCGGCGCCCGGCTCGCCATTGCGGCGGCCTCCGCGGCGCGGTCCTCGCCGAACACTTTGGCCAGGTGCGGATCCAGCCATTCGGGATAGTCGCCGGCGATCGCGGCCGGCGCGTCCTTCAGGGACCGCTGGCTGAGCGCCGCCTGCTCAGCCTCGGTCAGCGGCGCCGGCGCAAAGCGGCTGCCGTCGAACAAGGCGCCCATGGTGGCCGTGTCCATGTCGCGTTCGAGCCGGAGCATGCCGATCAGCCTGGCACGCGCGGTATCGGAATCCATCAGGAACGCGCTCGAAGCGTAGCGGCGCAGCACGTCCCAGACGAGGCCGGCGATGGCGGCGCGGTCGCCCGAGCCGGCAAAGCGGTGCGCGGTACCCCACTCCTTCAGCGCCTTGGCCGCGGGCACGCGGTCTTTCTCGATGGTGTCGATCAGTTCGATGGCTGCGGAGAGCCGGGCAGCGGGAGTCATTTGAATCTTTCAGATGGCATTGGCGGATGCGCCTAGATCAGCAACAGCATTTTCAGCGCGAAGTAGATCCACATCGCCAGCAGCACCAGCGCGCCGGCGAGCCAGACCGTGGAGCGCCGGCCGAGATCGTTCGAGGAGACGAACACGCCGGCATGGACAAAGCGCGTCACCACGAACACCCAGGACATCAGCACGATGAAGAGATCGGCATGGCGCAGTGGCAGCGCCAGCGCGATCAGGACGTAGAGCAGGACCGGCAGCTCGAACTGGTTGCGGTAGCAATTGGCGATCTGCGTGGCGCCCTTCGGCCAGTTCGGCTCGCCGAGCGCAATGTCGCGGATCTTGGTCTCGCCGGAGACCAGCGTCTTGCGGCGCGCGAAAACCATGCCGATCAGCAGCGCGAAGGTGAGGCCGATCTGGACGAAGACCGGCAGCAAGACCATTTGAACGGACATCGGAACTTTCCCATCCGGCGGGCGGCGCCGGACCGTCCATTAGCTGCCGCTCCTCGTCCTGACAATCAACGAGTTGAACCGGCGTTCCCGCTCTCGCGACCAACCACCGATAGTTAAAGCGATTTCGGCCCGTTTTCGGGGCCTAAGGCGAGATCGAGGCGAGATGGCGCCATGACCACCCTGTCCAGCCTTTGGACCGAATCCGCCGACGGCCGGCTTGGTATCCTGATGTCGGCGCTGTCAGGTATCGCGATGGCGCTTGCGGTCGCGCTGGCGATGACGGTTTACTTTCGCCTGAGCTACCGAACCTGGCGCGATGTCGTCAGGCATGGTCTCGCCGCTCTGGCCGCGACGGCTTTGTTCGCCTTTGCCGCCTACGACATGCGCCACGCCGCGCTCGCCTATCTCGGCCTCAACCCGTCCAAGCCCGCCGTCGAGTTCGAAATCCGCATGCCCCGGGCGATGCTGACGGCGGTGACCGACAGCCAGATCGAGCTGCATACCGACCGCAACCAGACGCTGGCGCTGGTCGAGGGCGTGCGCGACCTCTCGGACGGCCGCGCGCTGCTGCGCGGCGCGGTCGCGCTCAACCACCGCACCGCGGACCGCGTGCTGGTCGTGAACCTGCCGGGCAAGGGCATTTTCGAGTTCCGTCTCCGTCTGCCCGTCGAGCCGCATCGCTCCGAGCAGTTTGGCCCCTGGCACCTCGCCGACCGCATCGCCTCGCCGCTCGCCGACACCGTCGCGCCGCAGGACGCCTACACGATCCGCTACCGCGTGCTTTAAACTTTGTTCGTTGCGATCCATGCCCGCGCCGTCATCGTTCCGACGCGCGAGCACGGGTACGATGATCGCATGTCCGAATTTCGCCTGACGCAGATTTCCGACACCCATCTCGGCCGACGCTTCCCCGGCCTGATCGCCAACTTCCAGGCGATCAGCGAGCATATCGCCGGCAACCGGCCCGATCTCGTGATCAACACCGGCGACGTCGCCTTCGACGGGCCGACCGGCCGCGACGATGTCGTCTTCGCAAAAGACCTGCACGACGCCCTGCCCGTCGCCTGCCGCTACCTCCCCGGCAATCACGACATCGGCGACAATCCGACCGCGGTCGGCCCCGCGCCGAAGCCGCCGGTCACGGAAGCGCACCGCCGGCAATTCTGCGACCTGATCGGCGAAGACCATTGGGCGTTCGAGGCCGGAGGCTGGCGCTTCATTGGCCTCAACTCGCTGGTGATGAACTCGGGGCTCGCCTTCGAGGCCGAGCAGTTCGACTGGCTGTCGCAGGAGATATCGCGCACGAACGACAGGCCGGTCGCGCTGTTCCTGCACAAGCCGCTATTTCTTAACCTGCCTGACGATCCCGAAACGCCGGAGACCGCGATCCGCTACGTGCCGCAGCCGGCCCGGGCCCGGCTGATCGAGATGCTCGGGACGATCGATCTGCGCCTCATCGCCAGTGGCCACGTGCACCAGCGGCGCGACTTCACCTATTGCCATACCCGCCATGTCTGGGCGCCGTCGGCCGGCTTCGTCATCAACGATCAGCGCCAGGACCGGATCGCGATCAAGGAGGTCGGGCTGTTGGAATACCGCTTCCGGCCCGACAGTTTTGAAGTCCGCCACGTCAGGGCCGCGGGCCAGGTCGATGTCGACATTGAGGAGTTGCTCGCCCAGATGGGCGGCGAGCATTAAGGCGCGCCGATCAGGCGACGCTCTTGAGGTCCTGCTGGATCGCGGCGAGCAAGGATTGCAGCGCCTCGCTGTTCACCGGCTTGGCCGCGAGATCATTGGCAGGCGGCTGCCTGACAGGCTGCGCGGCCTTGACCGGGCGCTTCGGGAACGGCGGGGGCGGCGCCGGCATCGAGGGGCGAGCAAGATCGCCCTCCTCGTCGACATGGACGAACTTGCCATGGATGACGTCGTCGTGGCGGCCCATGACGAACATGGCCAGCCAATAGCCGGCAGCAAGCAGGATAACGCAGAAAACACTGATCTCTAACATCGCAGCACCTAAAATATGCCCGATGATTCAATGCCTTCGCGATCCCGTCAATGAACAGCCGGTCACACCTGCGGCTTTTGCGGGCAGGTGTGACCATTTGGTGACTCTTTCTTAACTATCCCCACGAGGCCTGTGGCTCTGTAGCCACGTGAGTCCAAGACTCTGTCGCGCTAGGCCTTGTCCGGCCCGACGCGGACCAGCTGCTTGCCGAAATTGGCGCCCTTCAAGAGGCCCATGAAGGCGCCGGGCGCGCTGTCCAGGCCTTCGGTGACGAACTCCTTGTACTTGACCTTGCCGTCGCGGACCCATCCCGACATGTCGCGCAGGAAGTCGCCATGGCGGGAGGCGAAGTCGGAGACGATGAAGCCGCGGAAGGTCAGCCGCTTGGTCAGGGTCGCGCGCATCATGCTGGCCGCCCATTTCGGCGCCTTGGCTTCGGTGTCGTTGTAGTGCGCGATCAGGCCGCAGACCGGCACGCGCGCGAACGGATTGAGCAACGGGAACACCGCCTCGAACACGGCGCCGCCGACATTCTCGAAATACACGTCGATTCCCTTCGGGCAGGCGAATTTTAGCTTGGCCGGAAAATCAGTTTCGCGATGATCGAGACACTCGTCAAAGCCGAGCTCCTTCACCACGTAGGCGCACTTGTCCTTGCCTCCGGCGATGCCGACCGCGCGTGCGCCCTTGATCTTGGCGATCTGCCCCACCGCCGAGCCGACCGCACCGGAGGCGCCGGCAACGACGACGGTCTCGCCTGCTTGCGGCTTGCCGATGTCGAGGAGGCCCGTATACGCCGTCATGCCGGGCATGCCGAGCACGCCGATCGAGGTCGAGATCGGACCGAGCTTCGGATCGACCTTGATCAGGCCCTTGCCGTTCGAGATCGCGTGAGACTGCCAACCGGTTCGTGCACGGACGATGTCGCCCTTGGCGAAATCCGGATTGTTAGAGACCGCGACCTCGCTAACCGCCTCGCCTTCCATCACGCCGCCAACCGGCACCGGCGCGGCATAAGACGGACCATCACTCATGCGCCCGCGCATATAGGGATCGAGCGACAGCCAGATCGTGCGCAGCAGGACCTCGCCTGCCGCAGGCGTCGGGACCGCGAATTCCTCCAGGCGAAAATCAGATGCTTTGGGTTCGCCGACGGGACGCGCGGCGAGAACGATGCGCTTGGCTTGGGACATGGCTTCCTCCGATTGTTTTTCGACATGAACGGAAGCGGAGGGAGCGAGGCGCGTCAATACAAAAGCGGCGGAGCCACACACTCGCTGTCATCGCCCGACTTGATCGGGCGATCCAGTATTCTAGAGACGGTCGTAATTGAGCCGAGAAGCCGCGGCGTACTGGATGCCCCGGTCAAGCCGGGGCATGACACCGTCGTTGAGGCAAGCGCGTCGAAACTCACGCGCTCGCGAGATCGGAGCGGGACTAACCCCCGCCCGGATAGTTCGGGCTCTCGCGCGTAATGGTGACGTCGTGGACGTGGCTTTCGCGCAGGCCTGCACCGGTGATGCGGACGAACTGGGCCTTGTCGTGCAGTTCCTTCATGTCGCGTGCGCCGACATAGCCCATCGCGGCGCGCAAGCCGCCGGCGAGCTGGTGCATGACGTTGCCGACCGGGCCCTTGTAGGGCACCTGGCCCTCGATGCCCTCAGGCACGAGCTTGAGCGTGTCCTTGATGTCCTGCTGGAAGTAGCGATCGGCCGAGCCGCGCGCCATCGCGCCGACCGAGCCCATGCCGCGATAGGCCTTGTAGGAACGGCCCTGCCACAGGAACACTTCGCCTGGTGTCTCGTCGGTGCCGGCGAGCAGCGAGCCGACCATCGCGATGTCGGCGCCGGCGGCGAGCGCCTTGGCGAGGTCGCCGGAGAACTTGATGCCGCCGTCGGCGATGACGGGGATGTCGGCCTTCTTTGCAGCTTCCACCGCATCCATGATCGCGGTGAGCTGGGGCACGCCGACGCCGGCGACGATGCGCGTGGTGCAGATCGAGCCCGGACCGATGCCGACCTTGATGCAGTCAGCGCCCGCGTCGATCAGCGCCTGCGTGCCCTCGGTAGTGGCGACGTTGCCCGCGACGACCTGCACGGAGTTGGACAGTCGCTTGATGCGGTTGACGGCGTGCAGCACGTGACGGGAATGGCCGTGCGCGGTATCGACGACGACGAGATCGACGCCAGCATCGATCAGCCGCTCGGTGCGCTCGAAGCCGGTGTCGCCGACCGTGGTGGCGGCGGCAACGCGCAGGCGCCCCTGCGCATCCTTGCAGGCGAGCGGATGGGCGACCGCCTTCTCCATGTCCTTGACGGTGATGAGGCCGACGCAGCGATATTGCTCGTCGACCACGAGCAGCTTCTCGATGCGATGCTGATGCAGCATCCGCCGCGCCTCGTCCTGGCTGACATTCTCGCGCACCGTGACGAGGCCTTCATGCGTCATCAGCTCGGAGACTTTTTGCCGGCGGTCGGTGGCAAAGCGCACGTCGCGGTTGGTGAGGATGCCGACCAGCTTGCCCGGCGTATTCTTGCCGGCGCCGGTGACGACGGGAATGCCGGAGATGCCGTGATCGCTCATCAGCTTGAGCGCGTCGTCGAGCGTGGCCTCGGGGCTGATGGTGAGCGGGTTCACCACCATGCCCGACTCGTAGCGCTTGACCTGCCGCACCTGGGCGGCCTGCCCTTCGGGGTCGAAATTACGGTGGATGACGCCGAGGCCGCCGGCCTGCGCCATGGCGATCGCCATGCGGGCCTCGGTGACGGTGTCCATGGCGGAGGCCATGATCGGGATGTTGAGCGGAATGGCGCGGGTGACGCGCGAGCGGATGTCGACCTCGCCCGGCATGACGTCCGACAGGCCCGGCTTCAGCAACACGTCGTCGAACGTAAAGGCTTCGCGGATGCCCTGAAGTTGCACCGTGGCCATTTGCCAACTCCTTCCTGCGGCCTTGCCGCAAATGCTAATGGATGAGCGCCGCCCTCGGCGTACCTTGCGGCATCGCCTTGAGAATCGGAGCCCATCGGTGGGGTTGACGCGGGTCGATAGCACGGCCGCGTGACGAATCAAAGTAATTCGGACCGCTGGCCAGCCATGCACAGGCTTTTTTGGCCGATTCAGCCGAGCGGTGGCCCACCCTCCCACTGTCATTCCGGGGCGCGACAAAGTCGCGAACCCGGAATCCATCACGCAGCCGGCCCTGCGGCCCAATGGATCTCGGGTTCGCGCCAAGGGGCGCGCCGCGGAATGACGGTGGCGGAGGGTCACACCGTTGTTACGCGGGACTTAGGTGCTATGCGTCGATCCGCAATGGTCGGGGACCAGTGGCGGTGATAAGCCGCAACTCCACCCCACTTCCGATTTTCATTACCAATCCGTCATGGTCGACAAGCAACGCATCATTCCGCTGATCGTGGCCACTGCTCTCTTCATGGAGAACATGGACTCGACGGTGATCGCCACCTCGCTGCCGGCGATCGCGGCCGACATCGGCACCAGCCCGCTGACGCTGAAGCTCGCGATCACGTCCTACCTGCTGTCGCTCGCGGTGTTCATCCCGGCGAGCGGCTGGACCGCCGACCGGTTCGGCGCGCGAATGGTGTTTGCGATCGCGGTCGGCGTGTTCATGGTGGGATCGGTCGGCTGCGCGCTCTCTTCCTCCGTCACCGATTTCGTGTTCGCGCGTATCCTGCAAGGCATGGGCGGCGCGATGATGACACCGGTCGGGCGCCTCGTGCTGCTGCGGTCAGTGGACAAGAGCGCTCTGGTCAACGCCATGGCGTGGGTAACGGTCCCTGCCCTCATAGGTCCTGTGATCGGACCACCGCTCGGCGGCTTCATCACCACCTACGTGTCGTGGCACTGGATCTTCCTGATCAACATTCCGATCGGGCTGCTCGGCATCTTCATGGCGCTGAAGTTCATCGACCCGATCAAGAGCGAGGAACGCGAGCCGTTCGACCTCTACGGCATGGTGCTGGCGGGCATTGGCCTTGCCGGCATCGCCTTCGGCCTGTCGGTTGCCGGTCTCAACCTGCTGCCGTGGAGCACCGTCGCCGCACTGATCGCGGGCGGCGCGATCTCGATGACGCTCTACGTCATTCACGCCCGGCGCACGGGCTCGCCGGTGCTCGATTTCTCGCTCCTGAAGCTGCCGACGCTGCGCGCGGCCGTGTTCGGCGGCTTCCTGTTCCGGCTCGGCATCGGCGCGCTGCCGTTCCTGCTGCCGCTCCTGATGCAGATCGGCTTCGGCCTGTCGCCGTTCCATTCCGGCCTCGTCACCTTCGCCTCCTCGCTCGGCGCCATGGGCATGAAGACGCTTGCCGCGCGCATCATCCGCACCTTCGGCTTTCGCAACCTGATGACGGTGAACGCGATCGTCAGCGCGTTCTTCCTCGCCGTCTGCGCGCTGTTCACGGTGACGACGCCGCTGCTCATCATCATGGTCATCCTGGTCGTCGGCGGCTTCTTCCGCTCGCTCGAATTCACCGCGATCAACACCGTCGCCTATGCCGACGTCGAGACCGCGCAGATGAGCCGCGCCACCACCCTCGTCAGCGTCAACCAGCAGCTCGCCGTCTCCGCCGGCGTCGCCGTCGGCGCGGCTTGCGTGGAAACGACGATGTGGTTCAACCATGTCAGCGAGATCGACGCCACCGTGTTCGCCCCCGCCTTCCTCGTGGTCGCGCTGACCTCGGCGGCGTCGAGCTGGTTCTTCTGGCAGATGCCCGTTGACGCCGGCCACGAGATCTCCGGCCGCAAGGCGGTTGAGATCGCAAGCCGCAAGGGCGCCGGCAAGGGTGCGGAGAAGGCGGCGGTCAAGGCGGCGAGCGAGGATACGCAGGACGTGCGGGATCAGCGGCTTGGATAATCAGAGGCTCGCGATGTCATGCACAGCATCGTGACTTCAAACTGCGCCCGCGCGTCAGCATTCGCCGCGGCGGCGAGAACAGCGCGGACGCCAGGTTCAGAAGCCGGAGAACAAACCTCTACCGGACATTCCCGATATACTTCATTCCCACATAAGGACCGGACAAGGCAAAGTCCGGTTGCGACGGAGGAGTGTTGAAACGGTTTGCGGCAGGATTGGCGTAGCTTCCGGTCTGCAATCCCTGAGGCTGAACCCTTGGCGTATTGGGGTTGGGCAATGTGCGGGACGTCACGCCGGTCCCGACGTTGGGCCTCTGTACATTCTGGGCATTTGCCAAGGCGGGCATCAGGACGGTGCCGAGTACAAGCGTCGCAGCTACGCCGGAAAGCGTTCCGATATGCATTGTGGCTATCCTCAAAATATTCGACCTAAAGTGGAGCACACCCCTCGAGGCCGATCAAGGGCTTGGGGCCGTGCTCCAGACGCGATGGCTGCTCAATTCCACGTGTAGCGGAGGCCGGCTTGAACTCCCGTGGTCTGGGTCGGGCTGTATCCTGCGAGCGGCTTGCTGGGACCGCCGGCCGGTCCGATCGCGTGCACCTCGATATAGGAGGTGAAACTCGGGCTCCAGACAACGGCAATCTTGCCGGACCCGCGATAGCCGATTGCACTTGTGGGAATGATTGGCCCGACAACTCCGAGCGCGCTCGAGTCGGTGATCTGATAGGCGAACAAGGAGACGGATGGCTGAACCGTGTAATCCATCCATCTCATTTGGGTACCGAACCGGGCCCCGCCGTGCACCTCCGTCGTATCGGAAATTTTGGTCCCGAAGTTCTCCGAGTAGCCTTCGGAGTAGGTCATTCCGATCCCGGGCTCGATGAACACCGAAAAGGGAAAATCAAACCGGTATTGCACGTTTCCGGTGAAGCCGAGCGAGTTGCCCTCAATGACCGCTGGGGCGAATCCGGAGCCTGACAGCGTGCTTCTAGTCCAGCCGACGAAGCTGGTCAGATCGGCGGAAAGGCCTCCCCTCAGATATGCGACCGTGACCGAGGTCGAAGGTGCGGTGGTGTCGACCGTCAACAGACCGCCCTGGTGGGACCAGGAGCCACCCCCCGTCCCGATGAACGTAAGCGCGTCGTCACCGGCGAAAATCCCGATCTTCGTCACATCGAATGCTCCGGTGACTGACGAGGTGTCGGTCACGATGCCAGCGGTCATGGAGCGGTCTACGCCGCCGATCAAATTGCCGCTGTAGAGCCAGCCTGAAGCGACAGCAGGGATCGCGCCCGGCGCTTTCGCGTAAGCAAGAGCCCGGAAGGGATCGTCGACACCACGGGCAGCGAACGGATCACGGTTGTCGAAATCCGATCCGCCTACACCGAACGCGAGTCTGCCGGAGGACGGCAGAACAATGTCTCGCCGGCGCAACTGGTCACGAACGTTCTGCAGAATGTTCTGCACTACGTTGTTGTTGATTTCCTGATAGATGCTGATGCCGCCGGACTGCGCTGCGGCCGGCTGCGCCACCATCAGTGTGAAAGCTGCTGCCGCAACGCTCGAAAATGCTCGAAACTTCATTTTGGCCTCACCCCGGGAATCCCGCGATGAAACTAGCCGAACAATGCGTTGCAGCACTAGTGCAAAACGGGACGTTGCAACCCGCTACAACCCGCCCCGAAATCCCGTCGCCAGCACGTAGCGTTCCGAGGAATCCTGCCGGCTCGCCGCCGGTTTGACGTGACGCACCATCGCGAAATCGCGCTTGAGCTGGGCGAGCAGATCGGCGTCGGCGCCGCTCTGGAACGTTTTTGCGAGAAACGCACCGCCGGGCTTGAGCACGTCGCAGGCAAACGCGGCCGCCGTCTCGACCAGGCCGACGATACGGAGCTGGTCAGTCTTGCGGTGGCCGGTGGTGTTGGCGGCCATGTCGGACATCACGAAATCGGCGCCGCCGCCCAGCATCGCGGTCAGCTTGTCCGGCGCATCGTTGGCCATGAAGTCGAGCTGCGCGAAATCCACGCCGGGAATCTCGGGCATTTCCAACAGATCGATGGCGACGACCTTGCCCTTGCCCTCTACCGATCCGACGCGCTTGGCCGCGATCTGGCTCCAGCCGCCGGGCGCCGCGCCAAGGTCGACCACGGCCATGCCGGGTTTCAAGAGCCGGAATTTGTCGTCGATCTCCAGAAGCTTGAACGCGGCGCGCGAGCGATAGCCCGCCGCCTTGGCCTTCACGACATAGGGATCGTTGAGCTGACGCTCCAGCCACAGCTTCGACGACAATTTGCGCTTGCCGCCGGTCTTGACCTGGACGTGCAAGCGGCCGGTGGTGTCCTTGGCCATCTCACCAGCTCCTGAGCGCGCCGTCCTCGCGCATCATCTCGACCAGCATGCCCTCGCGCAGGCCACGGTCGGCAACGCGCAGGCGCGGCAGCGGAAAGGCGCGCCTGATAGCATCGAGGATGGCGCAGCCGGCGAGCACGAGATCGGCGCGCTCGACGCTGATGCAGCTGTTGCCGGCGCGCTCCTCATAGCTCATGCCGAGCAGCTTGTTGATCGTCGCGGTGATGTCGGAATCGTTCATCCAGATGCTGTCGATGCGGCGGCGGTCATAGCGCGCGAGGTTGAGATGGATGCCGGCGAGCGTCGTCACCGTGCCTGAGGTGCCGAGCAGGTGCATGTCGGCGAGATCACCGCCGTGGACCTCGGCGAACGGCGCGACGTGGTTCGCGACCTCCTGCTCCATGGCGGCGTAGATCTCCGGCGTCACGTCGCGGCCGCCGAACTGCTCGGCGAGCGTGACCACACCGTACGGGATCGACATCCAGGCCTTGATCCGCGGCTCCGGATTGTCCGCGTCGCGCTCGATCCGCACCAGCTCGGTCGAGCCGCCGCCGATGTCGAACAGGATCGCGCCGCGTCCCCGCGGATCGACCAGCGGCGAGCAGCCGAGCACGGCGAGCGCGGCCTCGGTCTCGCGGTCGATCACTTCGAGCTCGATGCCAGTTTCGGCCGCGACGCGGCTGCGGAACCCCTCCGCATTCGACGCGGCTCGGCAGGCTTCGGTCGCGATCAGCCGCAACCGGCGCGCTTTGCGCAAATTGATCTTGTCACGGCAGATGCTGAGCGCGGCGATGGCACGCTCGATCGCGGCCTCGCTGATACAGCCGGTCGCCGAGACCCCCTCCCCGAGCCGGATGATGCGCGAGAAGGAATCGACGACGCGAAAGCCGTCCTGGGTCGGACAGGCGATCAGCAGCCTGCAATTGTTGGTGCCGAGGTCCAGCGCCGCATAGACGCCGGTTCCCGACGCCTGCGCGCCGACAGCCGGATCAGTGGCCAATGCCACCGCCGCCATCGACCCCTCCAGCTCACCGTGCGGCACATGGCCGTCGCGGAGCCGCGTGTGGTCATTCATACAAACTGTCTTTCCGCGGCCGGTCGGGCCGGTCTGGAATTGATTTTTCGCCTGAAACATTAGCAGCGCAGCCGGCCTGCGCAACAACGCATCACATGGGACCATGCCCATTCGTGCGTTGTCGTGAACGGGGTGGTGGGTTATCTCAATGGGGTCCGGTGCCCCGCTGCCGCGAAAATGCGCAAATGCCGGCTTTTCAGGTCATTTCCCATGCAAGAACACACCAAATCGTCCACGCTCGAAAACGCTATTGCACTGCAAAAATATGGCGTCGGGCAGCCCGTCCGCCGCAAGGAGGACGACACGCTGGTGCGCGGCAAGGGCCGCTATACCGACGATTTCAACCTGCCCGGCCAGGCCTATGCCGTGGTCATCCGTTCCACCCACGCCCATGGCACCATCCGCGGCATCGGCATTGATGCCGCCAAGGCGATGCCGGGCGTGCTCGGCGTGTGGACCGGCAGGGATCTCGATGCCGCCGGCTATGGCCCCTTCACCTGCGGCCTGCCGCTGAAGAGCCGCGACGGCTCGCCTTTGCTCCAGACCAACCGCCAGCCGCTGGCGACCGACAAGGTCCGCTTCGTCGGCGATCCCGTCGCCTTCGTCGTGGCCGAGACGCTGGCGCAGGCGCGCGACGCGGCCGAGGCGGTCGAGCTCGATATCGAGCCGCTGCCGGCTGTGACCGACCCTGAAGAAGCTGCCAAGCCCGGCGCGCCGCAGCTCTATGAGCACATTCCCCACAACATCGCGCTCGACTACCATTACGGCGACATGGACAAGGTCAACGCGGCCTTTGCCAGCGCCGCCCATGTCACCAGGATGGACATCGAGAACACCCGCGTCGCCGTGGTCTCGATGGAGCCGCGCGTCGGCCTTGCCTCCTACGACAAGACAACCGAGCGCTACACGCTTCAGGTGCCGACGCAGGGCGTCGCCGGCAACCGCGCCAACCTCGCCAAGAACCTGAAAGTGCCGAACGAGAAGGTGCGCATCCTCACCGCCAATGTCGGCGGCTCCTTCGGCATGAAGAACATCAACTATCCCGAGTACATGTGCATCCTGTACGCGGCGAAAGTGCTGGGCCGCCCGGTGAAATGGCTCGACGAGCGCTCGACCGCCTTCCTCTCCGACAGCCACGGCCGCGCCCAGAAGATCCATGCCGAGCTCGCGCTCGACGCCGAGGGGCATTTCCTCGCGGCCAAGCTGTCCGGCTACGGCAATCTCGGCGCCTACATCACCGGCGTCGCGCCGGGACCGCTCTCGCTCAACACCGGCAAGAATTTCTCCAGCGTCTACCGCACGCCGCTGATGGCCGTCGACATCAAGGTGGTGCTGACCAACACCACGCTGATGGGCGCCTATCGCGGCGCCGGCCGGCCGGAGGCGAACTATTACATGGAGCGGTTGATCGATCGCGCCGCCGACGAGATGGGCGTCAACCGGCTGACCTTGCGCAAGCGCAACTTCATCAAGCCGAACCAGATCCCGTTCGCGGCCTCCTCCGGCGTCACCTATGACAGCGGCGACTTCCAGGCCGTGTTCAACAAGGCGCTCGAGATCTCCGACCACGAGAATTTCGCCAAGCGCAAGAAGGAGAGCAAGAAGACCGGCAAGCTGCGCGGCATCGCGGTCGGCTCCTATCTCGAGGTCACCGCGCCGCCGAGCCCCGAGCTCGGCAAGATCGTGTTCGACGCTGACGGCTCCGTGCAGCTCATCACCGGCACGCTCGATTACGGCCAGGGCCATGCCACGCCGTTCGCGCAGGTGCTGAGCGAGCAGCTTGGGGTTCCCTTCGAGAGCATCAAGCTGGTGCAGGGCGACAGCGATATCGTCCATACCGGCAACGGCACCGGCGGCTCGCGCTCGATCACGGCAACCGGCCAAGCCATCGTGGGGGCTGCCAAGCTCGTCATCGAGAAAGGCAAGCGCGCAGCGGCGCATATGCTGGAGGCGTCCGAAGCCGACATCGAATTCGAAGGCGGCAGCTTCACCATCGCCGGCACCGACCGCAGCATCGACATCATGGAGCTCGCCAAGAAGCTGCACGACGGCAAGACGCCGGAAGGCGTGCCCGATAGCCTCGACGTCGATCACACCAGCGAACCGGTCGCCTCGGCGTTTCCGAACGGCTGTCACGTCGCCGAGGTCGAGATCGATCCTGAGACTGGCGTGGTGCAGATCGTGCGCTACAGCGCGGTCAACGATTTCGGCACGGTGATCAACCCGCTGCTGGTCGCAGGCCAGCTCCATGGCGGCGTCGTCCAGGGCATCGGGCAAGCCCTGATGGAGCACATCCGCTACGACGAGAGCGGCCAGCCGATCACGGGCTCGCTGATGGACTACGCCCTGCCCCGCGCCGAGGACGTTCCCAACATGACGGTCGGCGATCACCCGGTGCCGGCCACGACCAATCCGCTCGGCAGCAAGGGCTGCGGCGAAGCGGGATGCGCCGGCAGCCTGTCGACGGTGGTGAACGCGGTGCTCGACGCGCTCTCGGATTACGGCGTCAAGCACATCGACATGCCGCTGACCCCGGAGCGTGTGTGGCGGGCAATCCAGGATGGTAAGGCGAAGGCGGCGTAGTCGTCGTTCACCTCTCCCCGCTTGCGGGGAGAGGTCGAAGCCGGAGCGCAGCAAGGCTTCGGGTGAGGCGGACTCTCCGCGAGTCCAACTTTCATCGTCCTTGCGGAGACTCCCCCTCACCCGCCGCGCGTCGGCCTCTCCCCGCAAGCGGGGCGAGGCGAAGACCCTACGCCGCCTGCTCGCGCGGCTGGTAGATCGCAATGTGCTGGCAGTGGGCGAGCGGCGTGGTGCCGTTGGCGACGACGAGCGCGTCAAGCTCGACGAAGCGGTGGCCCTTCTTCTCGTAATTGGCCGTGACCTTCGCCCGCGCGGTGATCTCGTCGCCGGTGCGTACCGCCGACAGCAATTGCATGCGGCTGCCGACATGGATCCACGGGCCGAGAATGGTGTTGTCGACCAGCACGCGGTTCATGACGCGCTGGATCAGGCCGGGATGGCCGAGTCCTTCGCGCGCAAAGATCGGATCGGTTTCCCTGATGTCGGCGAGATAGTCAGCCGCATCCTGCCCTGCCCAGCGCCGGGGCGTCGTGCCCAGCCATTTGCCGGTCTCGAACGTCGCGGGACTGACCGGCTTGCGCTCGGCCACCACGGGCATCGCGACATAGTCGCTCGGCGACACCACAGGCGCGGCCGCCGGCAGCGAGGCCGTGCCTGTCGCGCAGAGCTCGGTACGGCTGAACACCTCGATCGTCAGCAAGCCGTTGTGCTCGGTCGCATCGACATCGGCGGTCTCGCCATCATAGACCGGCTTGATGAAGCGGGCCTCGACCAGCCCGCGGGACAGGAAATCGCGGCCCCAGCGCGCCACCGGCACGTGCATCATGTAGGCGAAGACATCGACGCCCGGGACCAGCCCGCCGGAAAAGCCGAAGCGGCGCGCCACCGTGTCGTCATGCATCTTGTTTTCGGATTGCTTGGCGGTGTTGTAGGCCTCGACGCGCCAGGTTTCGAGCCGGTTCGGCATGGGGTCATCTTCCCTGTTCTTGTTGTTTCGGACGGATCGTAGGCCCCAGGGAACACCGGTCAATCCCCTCGCCTTTGCGGCCCGAATGGGGTACCACGCGGCGAATGACTGAAACCCCCACCCGCATCTATGTCGACGCCGACGCCTGCCCGGTAAAGGACGAGATCTATCGCGTCGCGCTCCGGCACGGCGTGCCCGTGAGCGTGGTCGCCGGCAATTTCATCCGCGTGCCGCACGATCCGCTGATCGAGCGCATCGCCGCAGGCGCCGGCATGGACGCCGCCGACGACTGGATCGTCGAACGCGTCAAGCCCGGCGACGTCGTCGTGACCTCCGACATTCCGCTGGCGAGCCGCTGCGTCAAGGCCGGCGCCGACGTGATCGCGCCGAACGGCAAGCCGTTCACGGAGGAGTCGATCGGGATGACGCTGGCGGTGCGCAATCTGATGACGGATCTGCGCTCGGCCGGCGAAGTCACCGGCGGCCCGCGATCATTCGCGCCGCGCGACCGCTCCGCCTTCCTCTCGGCGCTCGACCAGACGCTGCGCCGGATCCAGCGCCGCCGCGCCGATCAGGCCGCAACGAGCCAGAATTTGAGTCAGGGCTGACATGGCGCCGCCGCTGATCCAACTGAAAGACATCAGGCTGACCTTTGGCGGCACGCCACTGCTCTCGGGCGTCGAGCTCAATGTCGCGCCATCCGAGCGCGTCTGCCTGATCGGCCGCAACGGCTCGGGCAAGTCGACGCTGCTGAAGATCGCGGCCGGCCTGGTGGAGCCCGACGGCGGCACGCGCTTCGTGCAGCCCGGCGCCACCGTGCGTTACCTGCCGCAGGAGCCCGACTTCGGCGAGCACAAGACCACGCTGGCCTATGTCGAGTCCGGTCTCGCGCCCGGCGACGATCAGCACCAGGCGCGCTACCTGCTGGAGCAACTCGGACTGACCGGTGACGACAACCCGCATAATCTCTCCGGCGGCGAGGCCCGCCGCGCGGCGCTGGCGTATGTGCTGGCGCCCTCGCCGGACATTTTGCTGCTGGACGAGCCGACCAACCATCTCGATCTCGCCACCATCGAATGGCTGGAGCAGGAGCTCGACTCCAGGCGCGGCGCACTGGTGATCATCAGCCACGACCGCCGCTTCCTCACCAATCTCTCGCGCGCCACCGCGTGGCTCGACCGCGGCAAGATCAAGCAGATCGACCGCGGCTTTGCCTCGTTCGAGAGCTGGCGCGACGAGGTGCTGGCGGAAGAAGAGCGCGACCAGCACAAGCTCGACCGCAAGATCGTCGACGAAGAGCACTGGCTGCGCCACGGCGTCTCGGGCCGCCGCAAGCGCAACGTCAAGCGCCTCGCCAATCTGCACACGCTGCGCGACCAGCGCCGCAACTACCGCGGCACGGCCGGCACCGCCAGCCTCGCGGCGGCCGAAGCGGAGCAGTCGGGCAAGCTGGTGATCGAGGCCAAGGGCGTCACCAAGGCCTATGGCGAGCGCAAGATCGTCGAGAATTTCTCGACCCGCATCCAGCGCGGCGACCGGCTCGGCATCATCGGCCCCAATGGCGCCGGCAAGACCACGCTGGTCAATCTGCTCACCGGCGGCGCAGAGCCGGATTCCGGAACGGTGCGCCTCGGGGCCAATTTGGAGATAGCGACGCTCGATCAGCACCGCGAAAGCCTCGATCCCAAATCGACGCTGGCCGAAGCACTGACCGGCGGTCGTGGCGACCAGATCATGGTCGGCGGCAAGCCGAAGCACGTCGTCGGCTACATGAAGGACTTTCTGTTCGCGCAGGAGCAGCGCGGCACGCCGGTGGAAGTGCTCTCGGGCGGTGAGCGCGGTCGGCTGATGCTGGCGCGCGCGCTGGCAAAACCCTCGAACCTGCTGGTGCTGGACGAGCCGACCAACGACCTCGATCTCGAAACGCTCGACGTCCTCGAAGACATGCTCGGCGACTACGAGGGCACCGTCATCCTGATCAGCCATGACCGCGACTTCCTCGACCGCGTCGTCACCTCCGTGATCGCACCTGAGGGCAACGGCAAGTGGACCGAATATGCCGGTGGCTACAGCGACATGCTGACCCAGCGCGGTGCGGACCTGAAGCGCGAGACGGCGAAGGCCCAGCCGGTTGCGGAGAAGAGAGAGGAGCGCGCCGCTGCTCCCGCCTCCGCACCGAAGCGCAAGCTGAGCTTCAACGAGAAGCATGCGCTGGAAACGCTGCCGAAGAAAATGGAGACGCTGCAGGCCGACATTGCAAAACTGCAGCGCGTGCTCGACGATCCAAATCTCTATGCGAAAGATCGCAAGAAATTCGACGACACCTCCGCCGCTATCGCCAAGGCGCATGATGAACTGTCTGCCGCTGAAGAGCGCTGGCTCGAACTTGAAATGCTTCGGGAAGAAATTGAGCAGGCCTAGCGCGCATTCCGCAAAAGTGGGCACCAGTTTTGCGACCAGAATGCGCGCCAACTAAGAGACGACTCCCATGACAACTCCCCTCGCTGCAAAAATCGCCCGCGAATACGGCACGCCCTGCGCCGTCATCGACATGGACAGGGTCGAGCGCAACATCGCGCGGATCCAGAAAGCCTGCGACGAGGCCGGTGTCGCCAACCGTCCGCACATCAAGACCCACAAGAACCCGACCATCGCCAAGATGCAGGTTGCGGCCGGCGCCAAAGGCATCACCTGCCAGAAGCTCGGCGAAGCCGAGATCATGGCCAACGCCGGCATCGACGACATCCTGATCAGCTACAACCTCCTCGGCGAAGAGAAGTTGGCGCGGCTCGGCGCGCTGCAGGCGAAGGCCAACATGACGGTGGCCGCCGACAATTCGACCGTCGTCGCCGGCCTGCCCAAGGCTGCTGCGGCGTCGGGCCGTCCGCTCTCGGTCGTGGTCGAATGCGATACGGGGCGCAAGCGCGCCGGCGTCGAGACCCCGGCGGAGGCGATCGCGCTGGCGCGCGAGATCGCCGCATCCAAGGGGCTGCAGTTCGCCGGCTTCATGCTGTATCCGACCGAGACCGGCTGGGCGGACGCGCAGAAATTCTACGACGAGGCGCTGGTCGGCGTGCGCGCGCACGGGCTGGACGCAAAAATCGTCTCGACCGGCGGCACGCCGAACCTGAAGAATATCGGCAAGCTCAAGGGCGGCACCGAGCATCGCTTCGGCACCTACATCTACAACGACCGCATGCAGGTCGCGGCGGGCTCCGCCACCTGGGACGACTGCGCGCTGCACATCTATTCGACCGTGGTGAGCCGCGCCGCGCCCGAGCGCGGCATCCTCGATGCCGGCTCGAAGACGCTCACCACTGATACCGGCGGTCTCGACGGACACGGCCTGATCCTGGAGCATCCCGAAGCCAAGATCGCAAAATTCGCCGAGGAGCACGGCTTCCTCGATCTCTCCCGCAGCAACACGCGGCCCAATGTCGGCGACGTCGTCCGCATCGTGCCGAACCACGTTTGCGTCGTCGTCAACATGATGGACGAGGTGGTGATGGTCCGCGGCGAGGAGATCATCGGCACGCTGCCGGTGGCGGCACGGGGCAAGCTGCGGTAGACGAGCTGCCGTAAGGTGGGCAAAGCGAAGCGTGCCCACGACTTCTCGTCGTAACTGCGAAAGATCGTGGGCACGGCTCTTCGCGCCTTTGCCCACCCTACGATTTCTTGAGCCAGCTCAGCACGCCCCTGCCCGCCGCAGCGCCGGTGGCAAACGACGCCTGCAGCAGATATCCGCCCGTGGGCGCCTCCCAATCCAGCATCTCGCCCGCGGCAAACACGCCCGGCAGCTTGCGCAGCATGAAGTGGTTGTCGATCTCGTCGAAGGTGATTCCGCCCGCAGTCGAGATCGCGCGATCGATCGGGGCAACGCCGCTTAGCTGCACCGGGATTGCGTTGATCAGATGCGCAAGCTCGGCCGGCGAGAACGAGGCCAGTGGCCGGCCGGACACGATGGCGGCCTCCTGCATCAGGCCGATTCCGACCGGCGACAATTGCGCCGCCTTGCGCAGGAAGTTCGCGAGCGATTGCTTGCCGCGTGTCCCTGACAGCCGCGTGGTCAGAGCGGCGGCGTCGAGGTCGGGCCGCAATGCGATCGAAAGCGTCGCCTGCCCGAGACTGAGCACCTCCTCCCGTAACTCCGCCGACAGCGCGTAGATCGCGCCGCCTTCGATGCCGATACGGGTGATCATGGCTTCGCCGCGCACCGTATGCGCGCCGATCGTCAGCGCCACGCCCTTGAGCGGCTGGCCCTCGAAACGATCGCGGAACACATCAGACCAGGCGACCGTGAAGCCGGAATTGGCTGGCCGCAGCTTTGAGATGGCAACGCCCTTCGCGGCAAGGATGTCGGCCCAGCTGCCATCCGACCCCAGCCGCGGCCAGCTGGCGCCGCCAAGCGCGAGCACGGTGGCGCTGGCAGTGACGGCCGCTGCGCCATCGGGCGCTCGAAACACCAGCCGCCCCTCACCGTCCCAGCCGGTCCAGCGATGACGAAACGCAAACCGCACGCCGCTGGCATCGAGCCGCCGGAGCCAGGCGCGCAGCAAGGGCGAGGCCTTGAACGCCTTCGGAAAGACGCGCCCGCTGCTGCCGACGAAGGTCGGCTCGCCCAGCGCTTCGCTCCACGCGCGCAACGCCTCAGGCGAAAACGCCTCGACCGCCGCCTGCAGCTTCGGTGCGGCCTCGCGATAGCGCGCCATGAAATCCAGCAGCGGCTCGCTGTGGGTGAGGTTGAGCCCGCCGCGGCCGGCCATCAGGAATTTTCGGCCCGCGGACGGCATCGCGTCGTACACGGTGACGCGCGCGCCGCCCCGCGCCAGCATCTCCGCCGCCATCAGCCCGGCGGGACCGGCCCCGATGACGGCGATGTCAGTCAGAGCTTGATCCCCGCCCGTGCCGCCGCCTGCGCCACGTATTTCTGAGTCTGCTCGAACGCCCCGGTCAGCGCCTTGGCTTTCGACATGTCGCTGATCTCGGCGAAATGCGCGGCGACGGCGTCCGGCGTCCATTCGGATTCCGGCAGGTTGATGCCCTCGCTCTCCACGATCTTGATCACGGCGAACGATCCTGCACCGGCGCCCATGATGGTGCGGGTCGGCGCGTCCTCGCTGAGCATGTACTCGACCGCGGGCGTGATCGCGTTCGGCTTCATCAGTTGCAGCGCCTGCGGCGGCAACAGCTCTTCCGTCATGCGGGTAGCGGCCGTCGGCGAGATGATGTTGACGCGGATGTCGGTCTTGCGGCCTTCTTCGGCGAGCACGTTCATCAGGCCGACCATGCCGGACTTGGCCGCGCCGTAATTGGCCTGGCCGAAATTACCGTAAAGGCCGGAGGACGACGTCGTCAGCACGATGCGGCCATAGTTGCGGTCGCGCATGCCGGCCCAGGCCGCCTTGCAGCAATAGAAGGTGCCGACGAGATGCACGTCGAGCACCTTTTGGAAGTCGGCCGCTTCCATCTTGCCGAACGACTTGTCGCGCAAAATGCCCGCATTGGCGCACAAGAGGTCGACGCTGCCCCACTCCTTGGTGGCGCGCTCGACCATGGCGGTGACCTGCTCGAAATTGGAGACGTCGGCTCCATCCGCCATCGCGGTGCCGCCGGCCTTGCGGATTTCCTCGACCACGGTCTCGGCCGGCGACAGCGAGCCACCGGTGCCGTCACGCGCGCCGCCGAAATCGTTGACGACCACTTTCGCGCCGCGGCTGGCCAGCCCCAGCGCATGCGCGCGCCCCAGACCATTGCCCGCGCCGGTGACGATGGCGACGCGTCCGTCGAACCTGATTGCCATGAGTGAAGGTCTCTATTTCTTCTTCCCTTCTCCCCTTGTGGGAGAAGGTGGCGCGCAGCGCCGGATGAGGGGTCTCTCTCGACATATGCGCTCGCGGAGAGAGACCCCTCACCCGCCTCGCGTTCCGCGAGGCACCCTCTCCCACAAGGGGAGAGGGTAAAACCCCGCTCTGGGTTGCCTTTTTGAGCAGCGATGGCTGGCCGGGTCAAGCCCGGCAACGACGGCGGAGTCTACGCGAAATAGATCAGACCCAGCCACTCCGCGACCAGCGCCGGCTTGTCCTCGCCCTCGATCTCCACGGTGACATTGGTGCGGGACTGCAATTCATTGGCCTTACGGAGCTTGGCTTCGGCCAGCACGAAACGGCCGCGAACGCGCTTGCCCGAGCGGACCGGCGAGATGAAGCGCAGCTTGTCGAAGCCATAATTGACGCCCATCGTGGTCCCCGCGATCACGGGCATCACCTCATAGGACATGATCGACAGCAGCGACATCGTCAGGAAGCCGTGCGCGATGGTGGTGCCGAACGCGGTCTCCTTCTTGGCACGTTCAGGGTCGACGTGGATGAACTGGTGATCCTCGATCACATCGGCATAGGTGTCGATGCGCGGCTGATCGATCAGGTGCCACGACGACACGCCGATCTCCTTGCCGACCATGGCCTGATAGGCTTCCAAGGAAATCGGCGGCTTCTTCCAGACTTCGTTCACTTAGGTCTCACTCCGTGTTTTCGGCAGTTCCGGAAAATCCTCCTCACGGAATTCCCGGCCGCGCAGCGGATCGTTGCGATCATCGTCCCGCTCCAGCCTGCGTAGCTGCACCCGGCGGATTTTGCCAGAGATCGTCTTCGGCAGCTCGGTGACGATTTCGAGGCGACGGATTCGCTTGAACGGGGCGAGCCGCGTGTGCAGGTGCTGGAAGATCGACAGCGCGGTCTCCGGCGTCCGCTCCGCGCCCGAGGTCAGCAGGACGAACGCCTTGGGGACCGCGAGCCGGATCGGGTCCGGGCTCGGCACCACCGCGGCTTCGGCCACCAGCTCGTGCTCGAGCAGAACGCTCTCCAGCTCGAACGGGCTGATTCGGTAGTCCGACGACTTGAACACGTCGTCGGAGCGACCGACAAAGGTAAGATAGCCCTCGTCGTCTTCGAACACGACATCGCCGCTGCGATAGAGCTCGCCTTCGGCACCGGCTAGCTTGCCGTCGTCGCTCTGATAACCCTGCATCAGGCCGGCGGGCCGCTCGGCGCCGAGCACCAGCGTGACCTCGCCTTCCTTCGCCTTGTTGCCGTCGGCATCGCTGATCTGCACGCGATAGCCAGGCAGCGGCCGGCCCATCGAGCCGATCTTGATGTTCTGGCCCGGCGAGTTGCCGGCGAGCGCCGTGGTTTCGGTCTGGCCGTATCCGTCACGGATGGTGAGACCCCAGGCCGCCCGCACCTGGTCGATCACTTCAGGATTGAGCGGCTCGCCGGCGCCGCAGACCTCGCGCAAGCTCACCTTGAAGGACGCCAGGTCCTCCTGGATGAACAGGCGCCACACCGTCGGCGGCGCGCACAGCGTGGTGACGCCGCAGCGGCCGATGGTGGCAAGCAGGCTCTTGGCGTCGAAGCGCGGCTGGTTGACCACGAACACGGTGGCGCCCGCGTTCCACGGCGCGAAGAAACAGCTCCAGGCATGCTTGGCCCAGCCGGGCGAGGAGATGTTGAGATGGACGTCACCGGGCTGCAGCCCGATCCAGTACATGGTCGACAGATGCCCGACCGGATAGCTGCGCTGGCTGTGCCGGACAAGTTTTGGTTTTGCAGTGGTCCCCGAGGTGAAATAGAGCAGCATCGGGTCGTCGGCATTAGTCGGCCCATCGGCGCTAAAACTCTCCGGGGCCTTTGCGGCCTCATCATAGGAGAGCCATCCGTCGTGAGCCGTGCCGACCACGATGCGAACGATGTTCTCGGCACCAAGACTTGCGAACTTCGCGACTTGGTCCTCGGCGGCCACCACCGCCCTCGCCTTGCCGCGATCGAGGCGATCGCGCAGCTCATCCGCGGTGAGCAGTGTGGTCGCGGGGATTACGACGACGCCGAGCTTCATCGCCGCCAGCATCGTCTCCCACAGCGGAACCACATTGCCGAGCAGCAACAGGAGATGATCGCCGCGCTTCAGACCCTGCGCGCGGAGAAAGTTCGCGACCTGATTGGAGCGCTTGGAGAGCGCCGCAAAGGACAGCTTTGTCTGCCGGTCCTGCGCGGCATCGACGATCCAGAGCGCGGGCCGGTCCTTGGCTTCGGCGTCCTTCGCCAGCTCGTCGAACCAGTCGAGCGCCCAGTTGAAGGGAACCGGATCCGGCCAACGGAAGCCTTTGACCGCGGCCTCGTAATCCGTGCGGTGCTTGAGCAGAAACGCGCGCGCGTCCTGAAATGTCGTCATGTTCCGGGCCCGTCGAATTGATCTTCGAACGTAGCCCGGATGGAGCGAAGCGCAATCCGGGGCCGGCTACGCCATTGGAGGCAGCTGTCCCGGATTTCGCTTCGCTCCATCCGGGCTACGAAGCCTCGCTATTTTCCAGCGAGGCTGCGAACGTGCTTGATAATTCCGGAAAAATCCACCCCGCCTTGCCCGGCTGCGTCGAAAGACTGATAGATCTCCTGCGCATGCTTGCCGAGCGGCGTCGCCGCGCCGGCCGCCTTCGCGGCGTCCTGCGCCAGCGTCAGATCCTTCACCATCAGCGCCGAGGCGAATCCCGGCTTGTAGTCGTTGTTGGCCGGCGAGGTCGGCACCGGACCCGGCACCGGGCAATAGGTCGTCAGCGACCAGCACTGGCCCGACGAGGTCGAGGCGACGTCGAACAGCGCCTGGTGCGAGAGGCCGAGCTTCTCGCCGAGCGCGAAGGCCTCGCTCACCGCGATCATGGAAATGCCGAGGATCATGTTGTTGCAGATCTTGGCCGCCTGCCCTGCGCCGGCGCCGCCGCAATGCACGATCTTCTTGCCCATGTTCTCCAGCACGGGCTTTGCCGCCGCGAATGCGCTCTCCTCGCCGCCGCACATGAAGGTGAGCGTCGCGCCCTTGGCGCCGCCGGTGCCGCCGGAGACCGGCGCATCCACCGAGAGCACGCCGTGCTTGCCGGCGAGCGCATGCGCCTGCCGCGCACTCTCGACGTCGATGGTGGAGCTGTCGATGACCAGCGCGCCCTTGGTCATCGCGGGAAGGACTTCGTTCCAGACGCCGAGCACATGCTTGCCGGCCGGCAGCATGGTGACGACGACATCGGCGCCCTTCACCGCGCCCGCGGCGCTGTCGGCGATGCCGGCGCCGTCGGCCTTGGCCTGATTGCGCGAGGCTTCGACGAGATCGAACGCGACGACCTTGTGGCCGGCCTTGACGAGGTTGGCCGCCATCGGGCCGCCCATGTTGCCGAGACCGATGAATGCGATCGTGGCCATTGTCGTTTCCTCCGCTTCAATCGTTGATTAGTTGAACTTCAGCTCGTCGGCGCCGATCTCGGCGAGATACGGTGCAAGCATTTGCGGCGTCACATCCTCAATTCGTGGCGGCGACCAGATCGGGTTGCGGTCTTTGTCGATCACGGCCGCGCGCACGCCCTCGCGAAAATCATCGCTGCGAAACACCTCCAGCGCGGCACGGTATTCCCGCACCAGGCATTCCTCCAGGCTCGACGCGGTGCGCGCCAGTCTCAACAGTTTCAGCGTCACCACCATGCCGCGCGGCGATTTCTCGTTGAGCGTCTTCAACGTCGCCAGCGCGAATTCGGAGCCGTCCCGTTTCAGGGCAGCAAAGATATCTTCCATCCGGTCGAAGCCGAACAATGCGTCGATAGCAGGCTCTTTTGCAGCGACCGGGCCCGCACTCCCACCGGTCGCAAAACTGTTGATGATCACGGTCACCTCAGCCGCGGTCACGCCCTGACGGAGCATGGTCAGCGTCTCGCGCAGCGCCGGCCATTTGGCCGCCGGCACCACGGCGTCGGCGAATTTCGCGTGGATCGCGTCGGGCCCGTTCATGGTCTGGCCGGTCAGGCCGAAGTAAGTGCCGACCTCGCCCGGCGAGCGCGACAACAGATAGGTGCCGCCAACGTCGGGGAAGAAGCCGAGCCCGACTTCGGGCATCGCCAGCTTCGTGCGATCGGTGACGATGCGATGGCTGGCATGGGCGGAGAGTCCGACGCCGCCCCCCATCACGATGCCGTCCATGAAAGCGATATACGGCTTTGGGAATTTCTTGATCCGGGCGTTGAGGATGTATTCCTCGCGCCAGAGGATCTTGCCGAGGTCGCCGTTGACCTTCGAGCTCTCCCAGAGCGTGCGGATGTCGCCGCCGGCACAGAGGCCGCGCTCACCGGAGCCTTCCAGCACGATCACGGCAACGGCGGGATCAGCCTCGAAGCGGTCGAGCGCCTTGTCGATGTCGCGAAACATCTCCAGCGTGACGGCGTTGATGGCCTTGGGACGATTGAGCCTGATGATTCCGGCCGCGCCCTCGACGCGGGCAACGAGATCGCCCTCTTCCACTGAACTCATCGCGCGCCCTCGATCAGTTTGCGCGCCACGATGAGCCGCATGATTTCATTGGTGCCTTCGAGGATCTGATGCACACGCAAATCGCGCACGATCTTCTCAATGCCGTATTCGCTGAGGTACCCGTAGCCACCGTGAAGCTGCAGCGCATGGTTGGCGACCTCGAAGCCGACGTCGGTGCCGAAGCGTTTTGCCATCGCACACAGCATGGTGGCATCAGGGTCCTTGCGGTCCAGCGCCGCAGCGGCGCGCCACAGGAAGGTACGCGCGGCTTCCAGCTCGATCGCCATGTCGGCAAGGCGAAACTGCAGCGCCTGGAATTCGTCGAGACGCTTTCCGAACGCCTTGCGCTCCTTCATGTAGGCCCGCGCCTTGTCGAGCGCGGTCTGCGCACCACCCAGCGAGCACGCGGTGATGTTGAGGCGGCCGCCATCGAGGCCCGCCATCGCGATCTTGAAGCCGATGCCCTCCTCGCCGAGGCGATTGGTAACAGGCACGCGCGCGTTCTCGAACATCACGGCGCGGGTCGGCTGCGCGTTCCACCCCATCTTGCGCTCATTGGCGCCGAAGGAGACGCCCGGCGTCTTGCCGTCGATGACGAGGGTCGAGATGCCGCCCGGGCCATCGCCGCCGGTGCGCACCATCGCGACCAGGAGATCGGTGCCGCCGGCGCCGGAGATGAACTGCTTCTGGCCGTTGAGAACGTAATGATCGCCATCGCGCACGGCGCGCGTACGCAGCGCCGCGGCATCCGAGCCCGCGCCCGGCTCGGTCAGGCAGTAGCTGGCGATCAGCTCCATGGTGCAGAGTTTTGGCAGCCATGTGTGGCGCTGGGTGTCGCTGCCGAAGGCATCGATCATCCAGCTCGCCATGTTGTGGATCGAGATGAAGGCGGAGGTGGTCGGACAGCCCGTCGCCAGCGCCTCGAAGATCAGCGCCGCGTCGAACCGTGTCATCGCGGATCCCCCGACATCCTCGCGGATGTAGATGCCGCCCATGCCCAGCGTCGCGGCCTCGCGCATCACGTCGACGGGGAAATGCTTCTCCTCGTCCCAGCGCAGCGCGTGCGGCGCGATCTTCTCCGCCGCAAACGCCAACGCCATGTCGCGAACCGCGATCTGATCCTCGTTCAGAGCGAACTGCATATGAGCCTCGCTCTCAAGGGGATCACTTCATCAGCGGGATCGAGAACTCCGCGCCTTCCTTGACGCCGGACGGCCAGCGCGAGGTCACCGTCTTGGTCTTGGTGTAGAAGCGGACCGAGTCCGGACCGTGCTGGTTGAGATCGCCAAAACCCGACTTCTTCCAGCCACCAAAGGTGTAATAGGCGATCGGCACCGGGATCGGCACGTTGATGCCGACCATGCCGACATTGACCTTGGCCGCGAAGTCGCGGGCGGCGTCGCCGTCGCGGGTGAAGATCGCAACGCCGTTGCCGTAGTCGTGATCCGAAGGCAGCGCCAGCGCCTCCTTGTAGTCGTGCGCACGCACGACCGAGAGCACGGGGCCGAAGATCTCTTCCTTGTAGATCCGCATGTCCTTGGTGACGTTGTCGAACAGCGAGCCGCCGAGATAAAAGCCGTTCTCGTAGCCCTGCATCTTGAAGCCGCGGCCATCGACTGCGAGCGTCGCGCCTTCCTTGATGCCGATGTCGATGTAGCCCTTGACCTTCTCGACCGCCTCACGCGTGACCAGCGGGCCGTAATCGGCGGACGGATCGATCGAGGTGCCGATCTTGAGGCTCTCGACCCGCGGGATCAGCTTTTCCATGAGACGGTCGGCGGTGGACTTGCCGACGGGGACCGCGACCGAGACGGCCATGCAGCGCTCGCCCGCCGAGCCATAGCCCGCACCGATCAGGGCGTCGACCGCCTGGTCCATGTCGGCATCCGGCATGATGATGGCGTGGTTCTTGGCGCCGCCAAAGCACTGGCAGCGCTTGCCGGTTTGGGCGGCACGCTCGTAGATGTACTGCGCGATCGGCGTGGAGCCGACGAAGCCGACGGCTTTGATATCGGGATCGTCCAGGATGGCGTCGACTGCCTCCTTGTCGCCGTTGACGACGTTGAGGATGCCGGCCGGCAGGCCTGCCTCGATCATGAGCTCGGCGAGCAGCATCGGCACGCCGGGATCGCGCTCGGAGGGCTTGAGGATGAAGGCGTTGCCGCAGGCGATCGCGGGCGCGAACTTCCACATCGGGATCATTGCCGGGAAGTTGAACGGCGTGATGCCGGCGACGACACCGAGTGCCTGGCGCATCGAATAGATGTCGATGCCGGGGCCGGCGCCTTCGGTGTATTCGCCCTTCATCAGATGCGGGATGCCGCACGCGAACTCGGCGACCTCGAGGCCGCGCTGGATATCGCCTTTCGCATCGGGAACGGTCTTGCCGTGCTCGCGGGCCAGCAGCTCGGCCAGCTTGTCGTAGTCGCGCTGCACCAGCTCGACGAATCTCATCATGACGCGGGCGCGGCGCTGCGGGTTGGTCGCAGCCCATTCGGGCTGTGCCGCGCGGGCGTTCTCGACGGCGGCGCGGACCTCCGCCTTGGACGCCAGCGCCACCTTGGCCTGGACGTCACCGGTCATCGGCTCGAAAACGTCGGCGGTGCGGCCAGAGGTGCCCTTTACTTCCTTGCCACCGATGAAATGTCCGACTGAACGCATGGAATGATCTCCTTGAGGCCGAGCTTGAACGCTTTGACAAATCCTATCGACCTGCATTTTATAGGATTCAAGTCTGAGATAATGCACCATAGATGTGCGAAAATGCTGGATCAAGGCGCTATCGATTGGGACGACTTTCGCTTCGTGCTGGCCATCGTGCGGGGCGGCTCGGTCTCGGCTGCGGCAAAACAGCTCGGAGTGGACCATGCCACGGTGATCCGCCGCGTCGACCGGCTGGAAAAGCACCTGTCGGCCAAGCTGTTCGACCGGCGCAAGACCGGCTACCTCCTCACCGAGGCCGGCCAGCGCGTCGCCGACAGCGCGGAAGCGATGGAATCGACCATCGTCGCCAACCAGGAGCAGGTCGGCGGCTCCGTGGCGCGTCTGACGGGGACGGTGCGGATCGGCGCGCCCGACGGGTTCGGCACGGCCTTCCTGGCACCGCGGCTGGCCCCCTTCGCCGACCGGTATCCCGATCTCGATCTGCAACTTGTGGCCACCGCGCGGCTGTTCAGTCTCTCCAAGCGCGAGGCCGACATCGCCATCAGCCTGACGATGCCGAAGGAAGGCCGCATCGTCGGCCGCAAGCTGCTCGACTACCGCCTCGGCCTCTACGCCGCACCTGGCTATCTCGACCGCTTCCCCGCGATCACCTCGCGGCAGGATCTGCCGCAGCACCGCTTCGTCGGCTACATCGAAGAGCTCTTGTTCACGCCGGAACTCGATTATCTGCCGCAGGTGTCGCCACGGATCTCCGCGCGCTTCCGCAGCGCCAATCTGATCGCGCAGCTCAACGCCACGCTCTCTGGCTTCGGCATCGCAGTGCTGCCGCACTTCATGGCGAGCGATTATCCGCAACTCGTGCCGGTGCTGCCCGAGGAGATCTCGATCACGCGGACGTTCTGGATGCTGATGCACGCCGACAGCAAGGATCTGGCGCGGATCAGAGCGGTGGCGGACTACATCGGCGAGATCGTCGAGCGCGAACGGGCGCTGTTTGCGGGGCGGTAGCGACGGTCCCGTAGGGTGGGCAAAGGCGCAAAGCGCCGTGCCCACCATCTCTCTTCGATAGCGACGAAGTCGTGGGGACGCTTCGCTTTGCCCACCCTACGGCACCTCGCCTAGGTCTTCGCCTTCTTCACCGCCGCCGCCTTCGGCTCGCGCTTCGTGCCCTCCAGCGCACTGTCCCGGCCTACCTTCAACACCTCGTCGGACAGCTCGCTCGACCCGGCAATGCGGGCCAGCAGCATGGTGCCGGCCATCGTCGCCAGCGTCGCGACCGCCTGCTTGCGCGCGGCCTTGCGCGGCATGTTCGGAATGTTGTCCGCCAGCTGATCGATCATCTCGTCGAGCTTGCCGGCAAATGCCTTTCGCGCCTTCGGGCTCTCGCGGGCGATCTCGGCACCGAGAGCGGGAATCGAGCAGCCATGGCCGGGATTGTCGCGATGCAGCGCCGACAGGTAGGCCTCCGCGATTATCGCCAGCCGCTTGTCCGGCGAAACCTCGTCGGTGATCTTGCGCCAGTGCTCCATCGAGCGGTCCATCGCATAACCGAACGCCTCGATCACCAGCGCCTCGCGGGAATCGAAATGCGCGTAGAAGCCGCCATGGGTCAGGCCCGCCTCCTTCATGAGGTCGGCGACGCCGATGCCATGGGCGCCCTTTTCGCGCAGCCGCACGGAGGCCTTCCTCACGATGCGGTCGTGGGTTTCCTGCTTGTGTTCCCGGGAGTAGCGCATGCGGTTCTCATTGAATGTCGAGGGTCATCTCATAACACGCAAATGACGAAAAGGGTGCATTAATTCATGTTAAGTTGCTTCCGATCATGGAAAACGTTGCAGTTGCGTGCACCGCAAGGGCGCCCTTGCCGTCCCGGACGAAGCCTTCGGTGTAGCTCGTCTGCCGCCCCAGCTTGATCACCCTGCCTTCGGCCGAGATCAGGCCCGAGCGAACCGAGAGCGGACGCAGGAAGGTCATTTTCAGGTCGAGCGTCACGGAACTCTGCCCGGCTTCCAACCGGGTCGAGATCGCGCATCCCATCGCGGTATCGAGCAGCGCAGCTGCGGTCGCGCCGTGGATCAGTCCGATGGTGTTTTCGAGATCCTCGCGCGGCTCCAGTTCCATGACGATCCGACCCGGCTCGACCACCCCCACATTGAAGCCGATCAGTTTTGCAAAAGGCGGCGGCGGCAGCCGGCCGTCGCGAATGCCCAGCATGGCGTCCATGCCCGACAGGCCCATCGCGACTTTCGCGACCGGCGCCGGCACCTGCCAGTCCACCACGCGCTCGCGCCGCTGCGCGGGCGAAAACAGTTCGAGTTGGTCGGCTTCAGTCATGGGATCCCTTTTGTATGATATATGTCATACTATGCGACGGACTTCGCACTTGCAACTCGCCCCCACCCCCGCTTGACAACAAGGACGTTTCGGCCCGGAAGTGGCACCGACCCGCGCGCCTCGCGCCGGTCCACGAAACCTTCGAGATGCCACGATGGAAATGCTCAACCACCACTGCGGCGTGACGCGCGATACGCGCGGGGTCGTTCATGTCGCGATCTGCAACGCCGGCCCGCTCAATATTCTCGGCTCGCCGGTGACCGACGCCCTGCGCGAAGGCCTGCAGCGGCTTGCATCCGACCGCAGCATCCGCGTCGTGGTGCTGCGCGGCCAGAGCGAGAAGAGCATGATCGGCGGCGCCGACATCAAGGAGATGGCCAAGCTCGAGCAGAAATCGGCGGAGGCTTTCATCAGCCGCCTGCGCGATCTCTGCGAAGCGGTGCGCCAATTCCCGGCACCGGTGATCGCCCGCATGCCCGGCTGGTGCCTCGGCGGCGGCCTCGAAGTGGCGGCCGCCTGCGATTTCCGAATTGCCGCGCATGATGCGCATTTCGGCATGCCGGAGGTACGCGTCGGCATCCCCTCGGTGATCCACGCAGCGCTCTTGCCGCGCCTGATCGGCTGGGCCCGGGCGCGCTGGCTGGTGATGACGGCGGAGAACATCGACGCGCCGACGGCGCTCGCCTGGGGGCTGGTCGACAAGGTGGCACTTGAGGGCGGACTGGATGCCGAGATCGAGCATCTCGTGAACGCACTGCTCGCATGCGGCCCCGAGGCACTGCGGTCGCAGAAGGCGCTGCTTCGGCAATGGGAGGAGCTGCCGCTAACGGAGTCGGTGAATTTGAGCGTGAAGGTGTTCGGCGAGTCGTTCCTCACGGACGAGCCGACGCGGCTGATGCAGGCGTTCGTCAACAGGAAGCGGTAGGCGCGCTGTGATGGGTTAGACTCTCTCCATTTTAAAGGCGTCATGCCCCGGCTTTGACCGGGGCATCCAGTACGCCGCAGCCTCTCGGCTCAATCATAGCCGCCTCTGGAATACTGGATCGCCCGGTCAAGCCGGGCGATGACAGCGGTGTGTGTGGAACGACCAAGCTTCATCCCCACCCGGCCCAGCCTCCCTGCCCGTCTCACACGACCAAATCTCATGCGAACCGCAAGATTTTCTCATCCCTGTCGCGGTTGCATTTTTTGCGGCGCATCATATGATGATCATAATCCTACACATCATCGCCAGGGAGTCCCATCATGGCCGAAGCCGCCGATCCCGTCGTCATCGTCTCCGCCGCCCGCACCCCGCTCGGCCGCTTCATGGGCGAGCTCTCGCCTCTTCCCGCGCACAAGCTCGGGTCACACGTGATCGGCGCGGCGCTGGAGCGCGCAAGACTCGCGCCCGAGAAAGTCGACGAGGTCTTCATGGGCTGCGTGCTGCCGGCCGGACAGGGCCAGGCACCCGCGCGGCAGGCGGCGCGCGCGGCCGGGCTGCCCGACGCCACCGGCGCGACCACGGTCAACAAGGTCTGCGGTTCCGGCATGAAGGCAACCATGCTGGCGCACGACATCATTCGCGCCGGCTCGGCCGACATCGTCGTCTCCGGCGGCATGGAGAGCATGAGCAACGCGCCCTATCTCCTCGCCAAGGCGCGCGGCGGCTACCGCGTCGGCCACGACCGCATCATCGACCACATGATGATGGATGGCCTTGAGGACGCCTACGAAACCGGCCGTTCCATGGGCGATTTCGGCGAGGCCACCGCGGAGACGTACCAGTTCACCCGCAAGGACCAGGACGCCTATGCGATGGAGACGCTGAGCCGCGCCCGCAAGGCGGTCGAGGGCGGCGCGTTCAAGGCTGAGATTGCGCCGATCACGCTCGCGGAAAAGGCCGGTCCCCGCATCGTCGCCAATGATGAGCATCCGCTGAAGGTCGATCCGGCCAAGATCCCGGGCCTGAAGCCGGCGTTCCGCGCCAACGGCACCATCACGCCGGCCGCCTCCTCCGCCAATGCTGACGGCGCCGCGGCGCTGGTGCTGGCGAAGCGCTCGCTCGCCGATCGGGGCGGCCTTCCCGTTCTCGCGGAGATCAAGGGCCACGCCACCCACAGCCAGGAGCCGCAATGGTTCACCACGGCGCCGATCCCCGCGATCCGCAAGCTGCTCGACAAGGTCGGCTGGGCTGCCTCCGACGTCGATCTGTTCGAGATCAACGAGGCCTTTGCCGTGGTGGCGATGGCGGCGCAGCGTGACCTCGGCATTCCCCGCGACAAGCTGAACATCAATGGCGGCGCCTGCGCGCTCGGGCATCCCATTGGCGCCACCGGCGCGCGGCTGATCGTGACCCTGCTGCATGCGCTCGAGGCGAACAACCTCAAGCGCGGTATCGCTGCGCTCTGCATCGGTGGAGGCGAAGCCACGGCGATCGCGGTGGAGCGGCTGGCGCGCTGACGCGCGGGTGTCCGAAATAGAGGGAAGTCTGTCATTTCAGACTTCCCTTCCCCGTGCCAGACTGGAACCATGACGCGAGTCCCACCGGGCTCGCCAAACCACATTGAGGCCCAATGATCTCGAACTGGCTCGCGGCAGCATTGTCCCGCCGCAACATTCATTACGGCTGGGTGATGGTAGGCGTAACCTTCCTCGCTGCGCTGATCAGCGCCGGCACGGTCGGCGCGCCCGGGGTGTTCATCGTTCCGCTTCAAAAGGAGTTCGGCTGGAGCACGGCGCAGATCTCCTCCGCACTGTCGATCCGTTTCATCCTGTTCGGACTGATGGCGCCATTCGCGGCCGCCCTGCTCAACCGCTACGGCCTGCGCAACGTCACGCTGGCGGCACAGCTCATCGTTGTCTCGGCGCTCGTGCTCTCGCTCGGCATGACCGAGGTCTGGCAGCTCGTCGCGCTGTGGGGCGTGGTGATCGGCATCGGCACCGGCATGACCGCGCTGGTGCTCGGAGCAACCATTGCCACGCGCTGGTTCGCGGCACGGCGCGGCCTCGTCGTCGGCATCATGACCGCGAGCGTCGCCACCGGCCAGCTCGTGTTCCTGCCGCTGCTCGCAAGCCTCACCGAACGCTATGGCTGGCGGCTCGCGCTCGGCTTCGTCTGCATCATGCTCGCCGTCTCCGCGCTGGCCGTCCTGCTCGCGATGCGCGACCGGCCGAGCGATGTCGGTCTGCGTCCGTTCGGCGATGAGGGCACCGAGCCCCTGCCCGCCCCGCCCGTGAGCCACGGCTCGATCACGGGCGTGGCGCTCGGCACGCTGCGCGACGCCTCGAAGTCGACTGCATTCTGGATCCTGTTTGCGACCTTCTTCGTCTGCGGCGCCTCGACCAATGGCCTCGTCCAGGTGCACTTGATCCCGATGTGCCTCGATTTCGGCATCCCGCAAGTGCAGGCCGCGAGCCTGCTTGCGGCCATGGGCATCTTCGACTTCTTCGGCACCATCATGTCGGGCTGGCTGTCGGACCGCTATGACAATCGCTATCTCCTGTTCTGGTATTACGGCCTGCGCGGGCTCTCGCTGATCTTCCTGCCCTTCAGCGATTTCTCGTTCTACGGCCTGTCGATCTTCGCGATGTTCTACGGTCTCGACTGGATCGCGACCGTGCCGCCGACGGTGCGCCTCACCGCGCAAAAGTTCGGCCCCGAGCGCGCCAATCTGGTGTTCGGCTGGATCTTTGCAGGCCACCAGCTCGGCGCCGGGACCGCCGCCTTCGGCGCTGGTCTCTCGCGGACGGTCTATGAGAGCTACCTCCCCGCGTTCTTCATCGCCGGCGCGCTCTGCGTGTTCGCCTCGCTGATCGTGCTGGCGCTGTCGCGGCAGCCGAAACTACAGCCGGCGGCGGCCTCGGCCTAGTACCGGAGCGTGGAGGTGACGCCGAACACCGCGGCGTCACCGATCCGCGAAACGCCGCTGGGATCGTTCGGGTTCTGAATTCCGCCCGAGGGGCGGAACACATATTGGAAATATGGCGCGATCAGCCAGCCCGGCTTGACGTGCGCCTCGTAGATCATCTCGATCAGCGTCTCGTTGCTGCGCACCGGACTGCGGATGCCGGTGACGGCCTGCGTATCGACGTCGAGATTGCGCGCGGTGTTCGAGATCCGCATGTAGGCCATCGCCACGCCGAAGCGGTCGAGCGGACGGGCCGGCGTGAAGCCGACGAAGCCGATACCGCCGTCCATATAGAGATCGATCAGATTGCGATCCGGCGGGCTGTAGGCGATGCGGCCGAACGCGGTGATGCCGGGGAGCGAGGCCGACATGCTGGTCTCGGTGACCTCGGGCGGGCGATAGAGCACCTGTTCGATCACGGCGAAGATGCCGTAATTGCCTTTGAGCCTTGCAGGAATACCGCTGCCGCCGGCATCGGCGATCGACATCCCCTCCGCCGTCAAGCGCTGGCTGTCGAACGAGCCGTAATGCTTCCACGCGCCCGGCGTGAAATTGCCGGCGAGCGGGCGGCCGCCGATATCGATGGCGTAGTTGAAGCGGACCTGCCCGATCACCCACGGCGGATCGTTGATGCGAAATGCCAGGCCATGATGGTCGCGCAGTTGCGGATCGACATCGCCGGGCCCTGACGGATCGCCGTTGAACACCGCACCATAAGCGGTGATCTTGTCGGTCAGCGCGGCCTTGATGCGAATGCCGGGCACCGCGATCGGCGGCGCCGGGCCGCCGGCCGGAAGGTTGCTGGCCTTGATCGCCGGCCAGCCGAAGGTGCCGTTGACGAAGAGGTCGTCGGTCTGGCTGTCGAAGAACTCGACATCGGCGGCCTGCTGGCCGGCCCGGATGTTCAGGCGGTCATTGAAAAAGCTCTGCTCGAAATAGGCATTGTAGAGCCGCTGGTCCGGCAGCGCCTCGATCTCGCTGATGGTGGCGAGGTTCATCACGTAGTTGCGGGAAAGGCCCTGGCCGTAGATGATGAAGGCATTGGCGTAAAAGCGGCCACCGGTCCAGCCGACCAGCTTGTCGAGGTCGGCATCGACCGACAGATCGAGCCGGCCGAAATGGATGGCGCCGCGCTTCACGCCGCCGGCGGCATTGGCGATATTGTCTGCGATATAGGTGGCGCCGAAATTCAGGCCCTTGCCGGCAAGGCCGTCATGCCACGCGTTGAACCATTTGGGAAACAGCCATGCGGCCGCGCTCTCGTCCTTGGCGCCGGCGCGCGCGCTCGTCGCCGTGCAGGCCATCGCAATCGCGGCCGCTACGGATATTTGGGTCGCCCAACTCACGATCGACACACGCTACTTGAAGATACCAGTGCGCCTCATGAAGAGATAGGCCGCAGCAACCGAGGAGGCCATCAGCACCGCTGCCCAGATGAATCCGCTCTCGACGTCGGTCAACGGCAGGCCCTTGGTGTTCATGCCGAAGATGCCGGTGATCAGCGTCGGCGGCAGCAACAGCGAGGTCACGATCGAGAGGGTATGGAGATGGCGGTTGCTCTCCTCCTCGTTCTTGAACCGCAGCTCCTCCTCGAGCAGGCGGCTGCGTTCGCGGAGCTCCACGATGTCGTGGTCGAGGCCATCGAGCCGCTGCGCGAGCTTGCCGGCCTGGATCCGCAACGCCGGCGACAAATGATCGGTGTTCTTCTGATCGAGACGGTGAAACAGCGTGCGCAATCCCGTGAGCTGCCGATGCAGCCGCACGCAGGTGCGGCGGAGCCGGCCGAGGTTGCGGCGCATCTCGGGCTTGGCGTCATCGGCGAGGATGCGCTCCTCTATATCGTCGATCTCCTGGCCGAGCTTGTCGGCCATCCTGTCCAGCGTGTCCGCGACCTCGTCGACGATCTTTTCGAGCAGATGGGCGACGTTGTCGACGCGGTAGCCGCCTTCGAGCACCCGCCGCGTGGCGTCCGCCGAGCACAGCGCCTGGTGGCGGCCGGAGACCAGCAGCCGCTCGGTCATGGCAAAGCGGAGGAACGCGGTCTCCTCCGTCGCGCTGTCGATCTCGCGCACGAGATCGGAGAATACGCCGTAGACGCAGTGGTCGATGACGTGAAGCTGCTGGAAGGTGTCGCTCGACAGCAGCAGCTCGCGCGCCAGCGGCGGCAGCTGCGACGCTCCGATCCAGGGCCGTGCCCGCGCGTCAGTCAGGTTGAAATGCAGCCAGAGCCGGCCGTCATGGCTGAACTCGATCGGCTGGTCGATCGGCAGTGCCTCGGCACTGCCGTCGCTGTGCAGGCGGAAGGCCCATACCAGGCCGGGAATGGCGGGATCAGTGCTCGATAAGGCGCTGACAAGCTTTGCCGGCTCAGCCATGGCCAACCCCAACCATCAGCAACTGCCCCATTCCGGACGATGGCTGACGGCATCTTCCGGACCCAGGCGGTACTCAATTACGCCAGTGTTACAGTTTGATGATGCCGCCCTATTCCGCCGCCAGCCCAGTCGCGGCCGCCTCGGCTTGCCTGATGTAGTCGTGCACGACGCGGCCGAACGGCAGCGTCAGATCGGCGATGTAGTGATGCGCGCCGAGGCAGCGGCGCACCGGGAAATCCGCGACCGGCGCGTTGACATGCGGCACCAGATGCAGCCGGCCCGGCCCCATCCAGGAGCCCTTCGGCACGATGTCGACGAGGTTGATCGCGACCAGCTGGCAGACCTCGAGACGGCCGTCGACGCCCGGGATCATCTTCAGATTGATCTGCGTCTTCGACAGCGTGGCGCGCGTGAGATCGCCGTTGCCGGCCATGCTCTCGTGCTTGTAGCCCATGGTGCCCATGGCGACGAGCTGGCCGGCATATTCCAGCGTGCCCGTCAGCGTGTCCTTGACGATCTCGAGCTTGGGATGGGCGTACTTCTTGGGAAAGCCCCAGATCTCACGGCCGGCGGCGATCGGCGGATCGTCGTCCAGATACATCTGCGAGACGAAATTGACCTCCTCGCCATTGAGGCGCGCGGGGATGACGAGGCCGGATTCGGTGTAGCTGCCGAAGCCGGAGGAGTCAGGCATTTTGATCCATTCGTAATGCACGATCGGCTGGTCGATCGGCTGCAGCGGCTCGGGCAGGCCGGCGCGGATCAGCTCCGGATCGGTCTCGTAGGTGATGACAAGGAATTCGCGGTTGACGAACCGATACGGCCCGGCCGGATAGCTCGGCCCCGCCGCAGGCATTGACGGAAGTCTCAGCACGTCTTCGCTACGCATCGCAGGTCTCCTGTGATCCTGATCGGCGGCAATTGCTAGCGATCCTCATTGACTGCGATGTGAAGCTTTTCCGTCATCCGCACGACCCCTGCCGTTGCAGCGTGGTCGGTCTGCGTTGCCGGCGCTGCATCGGTGCCGCCTTGTCATCACGCCGTCACCACGGGACGCAATCGTCTGGCGCAAGCAGGAGGCATCGCCATGGACGCCCGCACGTCGCAACCGACATATCAGACACATCAGGCGCCCTCGCGGGGCTGGCGGCCCGAGCGCTGCGATCGCGTCGCGCTGGTGCTGCAGGGCGGCGGCGCGCTCGGCGCCTACCAGGCCGGCGTCTATCAGGCGCTGCACGAGGCGGGCATCGAGCCCGACTGGGTCTGCGGCGTCTCGATCGGCGCGATCAACTCCGCCATCATCGCCGGCAACAAGCCGGAGAAGCGGCTCGAGGCGCTGCGCATCTTCTGGGAGCGCATCACCAACCGCAAGATCTGGCACTACACCCCTGACGGCGACGTCTTCCGCCAGTGGCGCAATCTCACGAGCGCCTGGATGACCTCGGCGATGGGCCAGCCCGGCTTCTTCACCCCGCACCAGGTCAATCCCTGGTTCAGTCCGGTCGGCGCGCGCACCGCGACCAGCTATTACGACACGATGCCGCTGAAGGAGAGCTTGCTCGAGCTGATCGACTTCGATCTCATCAACGAGAAAAGGGTTCGCTTCGCGGTCGGCGCAGTCAACGTGCTCTCGGGCAATTTCATCTATTTCGACAATTCCCATGACGAGATCGAGCCGGAGCACATCATGGCCTCCGGCGCCCTGCCCCCGGCGCTGCCGATGGTGCGGATCGGCACCGATCATTTCTGGGACGGCGGCATCGTCTCCAACACACCGCTGCAGCATCTGCTCGACCAGGAGGATGCGCTCAACTCGCTGGTGTTCCAGGTCGACCTGTTCAGCGCGCGCGGCGTGCTGCCGCGCTCGATCCAGGACGTGATGGCCCGCCACAAGGACATCATGTATTCCTCGCGCACGCGCCACAACACGGACGTCTATCGCCGCACCCACAATCTCAAGGTCCTGCTCCACAAGGCGCTGGCGAAGCTGCCGGACGAGCAGCTGTCCGACGAGGAGCGCAAGCTGAAGGCGAGCCTGTGCCACATGCCGGAGATCGCGATCCTGCATCTGATCTACCAGCAGAAGGCCTATGAGGGCGACGCCAAGGACCACGAATTCTCGGGCACCTCGATGCGAGAGCACTGGACCAGCGGCTATGAGGACACCAAGCGCACCCTGAAGCGCCGCGACTGGATCAAGATGCCGGAGGAAGGCATGGGCCTCGTGGTGCACGACGTGCACCGGGAGACGGAGAGCGCGTAGGAGCGCTCGTGTCCCGGACGCGCTGCAATGCGTAGCATTGCTGCGCAGAGCCGGGACCCAGACACTGCGCGGTCCGTCGCAACATAGGCCTCGGCTCTGCAGCCGCATCGTCCTTCTGGACGATGCTTTGCATCGCCAGGGGGACGCCGCGCTACGTCCGGGGCACGAGACTGCCCATGAAACATGATCCATTCAGAAGACACACCGTCGCATTCTCGCGGCTCATTTCGCCCGAGCTTTGACTCTCTTTGTTGCCCTTCTTGTTCAGAAAGGGCGCAGGGAAGGCCGGGCGCCGGCTGGCACCCGCGGTCCCGTGTGCAAGCAAGACGCGCACGGGGTGGACTACAGGTGTAGCCGGGCCACCGGCCTTCCCTGCGCGAATGGCTTTACGGCTTATGTCGCGCTCTCCCCGGGGAGCGATGCACTATTGCCCCCGTCGCCTTGCGGATGACTGATGTACGAACCCGGTTGGGCCGCAACATCACCGCAACACTTGACGCACAGACCCCGGGCGTCAGGACCACACGATTTTGCCGTCCGCGCACATCCCCGTTCCTGTCCCCGATGGCTTGCGTGCGCTCACCATCGAGGCCGAACCGAGGACGCCGTCAGCGCCGTGTCGTATCGCGCGTGCTGCTGCTCACGGGATTCCCGCCCTGCAGCCAGCCCAGCGCGCCGACGCCGTCGCGGCCACCGCCTCCCGGCCCGCGTCTCGTGACGATCGCGAAACGCCCCTTGTGGCGGGCGGGATGGGCCATTGATACGACATATCCGAAATTCGGTAAATAGGAATGTTTTTGCGTCGAGGGATTGACAGGGTGTTTTGCCCGACGGGCGGCGGGCGCGCGCCTGGTCAAGCGTTCGAGCCGCGACATGGAGTGCTCGTCAGGTCAATTGCCCGTCAATTTCCACTGCGCAGCTTCGTCAATGGGGCTGACGGTAATTCTCCGGAATTGCCGTTGCGCCTTCCCCGGTCTGGGATGGGCCATTCAATGCATCCACTTCGAGACAACACGACTGCCCCTGTATCTGTATCGTACATTGAGTCTGGAGATGATCATGCGCAACATTGCATCGGCGATTGCAATCGTGATCGCGTTGAGCGCGCCGGCTTTGGCTCAGAAGGCCGAGATCGAAGCAAACAACGCGAAATGGATAGAGATGTTCAACAAGGGAGATTTTTCCGGGATTGCGTCCCTCTACAGTGCCGATGCGACCGCGCTCCCGCCCGGCTCCGCGATGGTGCAGGGCCGACCAGCCATCGAGGTCATGTGGAAAAGCATGGCTGAACAAGTGACCGATCCGAAGCTCACAACGGTGGATGTCAAGCCACTCGGTTCTTCCGCGGCCCGCGAGATCGGCACGTTCGTCCTGAGGACCAAGGGATCGACACCGCAGGAAGTGACCGGAAAGTATGTCGTTGTCTGGGAGAAGGTCGGAAACGACTGGAAGCTCGCTACCGACATCTGGAACGACGGCAAGTAGCCGTCTTACCTCCAAACCAGCGCTTGGGCAGGAAGCAGGAGCAATCAAACCGACGCGCGTGTTCATTCGGCGTTGTCATTCGATACGCAGGCGCTATCGTGCGCATGCGGCGCAGCCGCGACATTCATCCGATAATTCTAGTCATGGGAGAATCGCATGAAATTCATAACCACCTGGAGCGTACCTCAAGGCACCTTCAATGCAGCCGTCGCCCGCTTTCTCGAGACCGGTGGCGCACCACCCGAGGGCGTCAAGATGCTGGGTCGCTGGCATGGCATGAATGGACAGGGATTTGCGATCTCTGAATCGAGTGATCCAAAAGCCATGTATCGTTGGCTCGCGCAATGGTCTGACCTGCTCCCGTTGACCGTCACGCCCTGCCTCGAGGACGGAGACGCGGGCGAGGTGATGGCGTCGCTCCCCAAGCGTTGATCATCAATACTACGTCGCTGCCGCCGCTGAAACCGGCGGTGGTGACGTGCTCGACCGTGGTGATGTCGCCGCTAAAGCGCGATGCGATTAGGATGAATCGTCATCGCGCTTTGGGTTGTTGTTTGAGCATGATCTTTTCGGAAAACCGCTGCGCACTTTTCCGGCTCATGCTTTAGCGCTCAGACAGGGGCCGAATTTCCCGTTGCTCGAGGCGGTCGATTGGCGCGCGGCCGTTCGTGCTGGCCCAGCCAGATCATGAGGAGAACCAGCGCGCCAGCGAGACCGCTGATACCATCATTGGGCACTTGCGCCATCATCGTCCTCAACCTGCAGAATGGTCTCCGACAGCAGGGCGGCTGCCTTTTGAAGCGGCGCGATGAACCGGTCCAGTTCGACGAAGCTCACGCGCGCCACCGGCACTGAGACGCCCAGGCAAGCGATCAATTCTCGATCGGGTGACAGAATGGGGACGGCGCACCCCACAACGCCCTTGACGTATTCTTCGTTTGTCTTGGCCCAGCCCTTCTGCCGCGTGTCCTCGAGGGTCTTCATCAGTCCGTGGACATCGACGATCGTCGTGTCCGTGTATCTGGTCAGAGGGAGCGCGCGGCACAAATTCGCCCTCGTCCGCTCAGGCAGTCTGCTCATGTAGATCTTTCCGGTCGACGTGCAGTGTAGCGGCGCCGCTTCTCCCGGATTGAACTGAAGGCCTTGCGGCTCCGAAACGCGAACGCTGTCGACATAGGCAACGACATTGTCGCGGACGACGCCAATCTCGCACTGTTCGCCGATCTCTCCCGCAACCGCCCGAAGCACCGCGTGCCGTCGCGCGGTGCGGAAGGCCGCTCCGATGACGGTCGCGGACAGTGTGACGAGCTGGTTTCCGACAACGTAACGCTTGGTCCCCAACGCCTTCTGAAGCAGTCCGCGGTCCTCGAGATTTCCGATCAACCTGTGCGCCGTCGGCAGCGGCAGCGAGAGAGCCTTTGCGATCTCTGCCGCCGAGACGGCTTTGCGTTGGTCGGCAACGTGCCGAACGATCGCGAAGGCACGATCCAATGGCCCGTCCTTCTGAATGCGCTTCGTCATTCTCCCCTCCCGGCCAAATTCGCTTGCGAGATCAAGATCAACGCCATATATTATCATTTTTCGGAATAAAACATATTGAAAAACGACAAATATGTTTATCGAAACTCCGAAAGCTCATATTCTCGGCGCGGCCGGTGACTGACCAGAAATTGTGCAACGCAGTCTCGCCGTTCCCAGAATCTCGCTCCGCCGCTTGGTCGAGAGCCAAGTCGCTGGCGGGGCGCCAACAGGAGATGTGCATGTCTCGTCACTACGACGTGGACGCCGTGAGGAAGGAATTCCCCGCTGTCGAGCGGATGGTCTATCTGGACTCCGGGTTTCAAACCCCGCTTGCACGCCCGGTGAAGGCCGCGATCGAGCTCTTCCTTCGCGAGGGCTTCGAGACGGCCGGACCGAAGAGCGTCTGGCTCGACCGGGTGGAGCAGACCCGCGCCAAGGTCGCTCGCTTCCTCGGCGTGACGGCGGATGAAATCGCCTTCACGAAAAACACGTCGGAAAGCATGAACGTCGCGGCAAACGCACTGCCGCTCCGGGCCGGTGACAATGTCCTGATGATCCACGGCGATCATCCGAACAACGCCTACGCATTCCTCCATCTGCAACGGAAGGGCGTCGAGGTCCGCTTCATCCCGATGACTGACGTCGTCGATGCCGACAGCTTTGCGTCTTTCATCGACGAGAACACGCGTGCGATCTCGATGTCGCACGTGACCTTCCACGCCGGTCACCGCTTTGACATCGAGAGCGTCGGCGCGATGTGCACCAGGAAGAAGCTCTACTTCGTGGTGGACGTGATGCAGGCAATCGGCGTGGTGCCGGTCAACGCGACGGCGATTGGCGCCAGCTTCATCGGCTCCGGCAGCCATAAGGGATTGCTGGTTCCGCAAGGACTCGGGCTTCTCTATTGGGACAAGACGCTCAAAGAGCTGGAGCCGGCCTATCTGGCGGCCGCGAGCCTCGCCGAGGTCCCTGATGATCTCATCGCGCGTGCCGACAGAATGGCGCCCTCGCCCGCCGCCAAGCGCTTTGAGCTCGGCAACTTCAATCTGCCCGCGGTCCATGCGCTGAGTGCTTCGCTCGACATGATCGAGCAGATCGGGGTCCAGAACATCCAGAACCACTGCTTCGACCTCGGCGATCACCTGATCACGCGCCTGGACGAGCTGGGCGTCCGTCTCGTTGGCCCGCGCGAGCGCAAGCATCGCGCTCCGCACATCTACGTCATCGCCCTGCCGGCATCGGACTGGCTTGGCCATTTCGAGGAGAACGGTGTGCGCGTGTCGCCCGAACGGGATGGCATTCGCGTCTCACTCGGCATGTTCAACACCGCAACCGACATCGATCGCCTGATCGACGTCATCCGCCGGCGAGGGCTCGGACGCCCGTCCGCCGCAGCTTGACCTCGAGAACCGATGGGAAGGGAAAAACCATGAAGACGCTTGTTCAGATGCTCGGACGCCTCTCAGGACTCCTGGCCGTACTCCTGGCCGCCAGCCCAAGTCCCTCCGCGGCAGCCGACAGCCCGACGCTCGATAAGATCAAATCCAACGGCGCAATCGCAGTCGGCCACCGCGAGGCTTCCATACCGTTCTCGTACCTCGGGCCCGATCAGAAGCCCATCGGCTTCTCGCTCGATCTCTGCGCGGCGATCGTCGATCGCATCAAGGAGGAGCTGAAGTTGCCCAACCTCAAAGTCAACTACACGCCAGTGAACTCCTCGAACCGGATTCCGCTGATCCAGAGCGGGACCGTCGACATCGAGTGCGGCGGCACCGCGAACGACAAGAAGCGGCAGGAACAAGTCTCGTTTTCGGTCGCGACGTTCGTCAGTCAACCGCGATGGCTCGTCAAGGCCACCAGCGGCGTGAAGACCGCCGGCGACCTGAAAGGCAAGACGATTGTCGTCACCCAAGGCTCCAACGCAGTCGGTTTCGCGCAGAGCGTCAACGCTAGGGAGCAACTCGGCCTCAACATCGTCCAGGCCAAGGACCATGCGGAATCCTTCCTGATGTTGAACACCGGCCGTGCGGCCGCCTTCATGGAGGACGATATCCTCCTCGCCGGGCTCAAGGCTGCCGCGCCAAATCCGGACGCGCTCCTGTTCCTTCCCGAGGGCTACGCGAAGATCTACTATGGATTGATGTTCACGAAGGGTGATGCCGGCTTCAAGGGCCTCGTCGACGACGTCCTCTCCAAGCAAATGGCATCCGGCCAGTTCGAGAAGACCTACGCGAAATGGTTCACCAAGCCGATTCCGCCCAAGGGTGAGAACCTCGCATTCCCGCTCACGGACGAGTTGATGGCGCGGATCGCGCATCCCAGCGATGCTGTCGACTGATTGACGGAGCTGACCGTCCCGCACGGAAATCCTCGTTCGCACCTGCAACCTGAGGGCTCGCGATGTTCGGAGTGCTTTTTGAACAGACGGCGGACGGCCAGCGCTATATCGACTGGCTTCTGTCGGGTCTCGGTTGGACGTTGGCCCTGGCCTTCTTCGGTTGGTGGATCGCCTTCGGCATCGGTGTGGTCGTCGGCGTAGGCCGCACGGTCCAGAATCGCTTCTTCTCCGTCCCGGCCCGGCTCTATGTCGAGATATTCCGGAACATCCCTGTCCTGGTGCAGATGTTCCTCTGGTACTTCGTCTTCCCGGAGGTCGTGCCCAGCGCGCTGGGCGATGCCATCAAGCAGATCCCGCCACCCTGGGCGTCGTTTTTCCCGGCGCTCCTCTGCCTGGGACTCTACACCGCGTCCCGAATAGCCGAGCAGGTCCGGGCGGGCATCGAAGCGCTCCCAAGGGGACAGATCGAAGCGGCCAACGCTCTCGGCCTCAATGGCTATCTCACTTATCGATACGTCATCGTGCCGCAGGCCTTGCGCCTCATCGTGCCGAGCCTCACCAGCGAGGTGATGGGCATCTACAAGAACACCTCCGTCGCCCTCACGATCGGCTTGATGGAGCTGACCGCCCAGGCGCGCCAGATCAGCGAGGCCACGTTCCAGACATTTACGGCATTTGGCGCAGCGACGATCATCTACCTTTGTCTGGCGCTGGTCGCCTATCAGGCCATGACCCTCATCGACAAAGCCGTCCGCCTTCCGGGCAGCGCTCCCGTCAAGCCCGGGACTGACGAGGATCTGGCCACTGAGATGCGGCAAGGCGTCGCCCTGCCCAACGCGATGGAGGTCGTGAAATGAACACCCTCGATTTCTCGATCGTAACGCAATCGTGGCCCTATCTCTGGTCGGGCCTGCTCTTCTCGCTTGCGCTCACGGCCGCCGCATTCGTCATCGGCATGGTTCTCGGAACCTGCCTGGCGCTCGTTCAGCATTTCGAGATTCCAGTGTTCGCCCAGATCATCCGCGGCTACGTTGCGGTCATCCGATCGATTCCGCTGATCCTCGTCCTGTTCTGGTTCTTCTTCCTGGTGCCGATCGTGCTTGGGCATCTCAGCGGCAACGGCCGCCCGATTCCGATCGGCGCCACCTATACGGCCTTCATCACCTTCGGCCTGTTCGAGGCCGCCTACTACTCCGAGATCATCCGTGTCGGGCTGCGAGCGGTGAACAAGGGCCAGTTCGAGGCCTGCCAGGCGCTCGCGCTGTCCACCTACGACATCTACCGCCATATCGTTCTCCCGCAGGTCCTGCGCGTGGCCAGTCCGATCATCCTCAGCCAGACGATCATCCTCTTTCAGGACACCTCACTCGTTTACGTCCTTTCCCTGACGGATCTTCTGGGCGCCGCTTCCAAGCTTGCACAGCTCAACGGCCGCCTCGTCGAAATGTACCTCGTCGTCGCAGTGGCCTATCTCGCCATCAGCTCGGCAGCTTCCCAGTGTGTCGCTGTCCTTCGCAAACGATACGCGCTCGCCACATCGCGATAACGCCTCGAATCCGGGAGACGAACATGCATCGAGAGACCTCCAGCAATGCCGCACAGCCCGGTGCGATCGTCGTCGTCGAGAGCTTGGTGAAGCGGTTCGGCGCATTCACCGCGCTGAACGACGTCAATCTCAGGGTCGGCAAAGGCGAGAAGATCGTGCTGTGCGGACCTTCGGGCTCCGGCAAGTCGACGCTGATCCGCTGCATCAACCATATCGAGAAGCACGACGGAGGCCGGATCATCGTGGACGGCACCGAACTGAGCAACCGCCTCGCCGACATCAACAGCGTGCGCTGCGAAACCGGGATGGTGTTTCAGAGTTTCAACCTGTTTCCGCACCTCACGGTCGCCGAGAACTGCATGCTGGCCCCGATAAAGGTTCGCGGCGTTTCGCAAGCAGAAGCCCGCGATCGCGCACTGGGCTTGCTGCGGAAGGTTCGCATTCAGGATCAGGCGGACAAATATCCTGCACAATTGTCAGGCGGCCAGCAGCAACGCGTTGCCATCGCCCGAGCGCTGTGCATGCAGCCCAAGATCATGCTGTTCGACGAACCGACATCCGCGCTCGATCCCGAGATGGTCAAGGAAGTGCTGGACACCATGGTCGAGTTGGCGCGGGACGGAATGACCATGGTCTGCGTGACACACGAGATGGGCTTCGCCCGCGAGGTTGCCGACCGTGTGGTCTTCATGGATCGCGGAAGCATCGTCGAGGAGGCAGATCCGGAAACCTTCTTTCGGGCCCCTCGCACGGAACGAGCGAAGGGCTTTCTGAACCAGATCATCCACTAAAGGCGCGATGAGATCAGGATGAATCGTCATCGCGCTTTGATTTAGTGTTTGGCTACTTCACATCCTTGTTCAATTCGATCGCGACTTCCGCCATCCAGGAGCCCGGTGCCTCCATCAGGAAGGACTGATGGTTGCTCCTGGTCTGGATCGTCACCAGCGCGGCCACCGTATTTCCCTCTATTCGCGCCTCGATGAGGCCGTCCTTGTTGGTGCCGTAGACCTTGCCGCCCTGCCGGTACTCGCTCTCGAACCAGTTGCCGGAAAGCTCCGTCCCGCTCTGCTCGATGTTCGCGGACAGGACCATCTTGTACGCATCGCTCGCGCAGCGCAGGTCGAGTGTCAACGACCGCCCCGGCCTGGTCACGTTGTACGCCACCTTGCAGCGAACCTTCTCACGCGGACCGTCCGACGGCTTCATGGTGCCGATGCCCGACCAGGCACCGGCCAAGCTGTCGAACACCGGCTCTGCGCACAATGGGCTGACGCCGCCAAGCACGAGGCAGACCGCGCCGATGCCCATGCGCGCCGCCGAAATCTTCAATGACATTCCATCAATCCCGATCTGAAAAGTCCGAGCGCGTTCTACGCCCGAACAGTCGCGGGAAGTTGTCGAAGATGTTTAGAAACGTTGCAGAGATTGTCCGAACGTTGCCGCAATCGCATTTTGGTACTTGGCGACTTGAGCGCGCGCCTCTCCCTTCGAGACGACCGCTTTCAGCGGTCTCCTCAGGATGAGGCTAAGCGGCATCGGAGCTCGTTGAGAGTGCTGCCGCACACTCCGTCCTCATCCTGAGGGCCCGCCAACGGCGGGCGTCTCGAAGGATGGCCACAGAGAAGTCGCCAAAGGCGCTTGCCCTGCCTGCAAGCGGGAGAGAGTCGCGGCAGATCGGAACGAAACCCGCCTCACCCCGGACCGGGCATATTGCCCGCGAACTGCGGATAGCACTCGCGCAGCTCCTCGCGAATTCGGCCCCGGATCAAGGACAACGTTGCCTCGTCCGGCAAGGGCGTCGTGACCTCGCATTGCTCGTTGTCATACGAGAAGCCCGTCGTGCCTCGAATGTCGCGCCAACCATATCCCGGATGCGTGCTCTCGAGGCGAAAACGTCCCGCCTCCCGGTCAAAGGAAAACAACGCCGCATTGGTCAGCAGCGCATGAGGGCCGCCTCGCCGATAGACCGTCTCGTCGGTAACTCCAGGTGCGGAGACGAAGTCCACGCGCTCCACCAGGGATCGCAGGCTGTGCTCTTCACGGAACAGAATGACCCGCGGCACCAGGAAATACAGATAGGCGGAACCGAACGAGCCGGGCCATCTGACCGGATTGTTCGGATAGTCGCCGGTGCCAACGAGATTGACGTTGCCCTGGCCGTCGATCTGGCCACCGCCGAGAAAGAAGGCGTCGAGGCGTCCCTGCGCGGCGCAATCGAACAGCTCCTCGGCACCGCCGGTGAAGGAATTGTGCTTGACCGACCCGAGGATCGAGACCTGCACGCGCTCCAGCCCGTCACGCTGGTTGAGCGCACGCAACAGCATCGCTCCCGCCGCCGGCATCGGCGAGGATTGACCGACCGCAACATGCCGCACGCCTTTCAGCAGCCGCGAGATCGTGTAGATCATCAACTCACGGCTGGTGCACGCCTCGCTCATGCCGCGCTCCCCAGGCCCCGAACGTAGGCCTGGAAGCCTTCCGGCGAGCGCGCTGCGCGCGCGTATTTCTCGATTTCCTGCCCGTCCCTGGGATATTCGGCGTAAAGCCCCGTCGGCCAACCACCCTTCTCGAGCTGGGCCACCGCGCTCACGTAGATTGCGGGCAGCACGCCCGCGGCCATGTTCTCGTCGTCGAGCAGCGATACCTCGGAGATGCGCTCGACGGTCACGAAGGCCTTCTTCGACGCGTGGGCCAGCAGCATTGTTTCGCGCCGGCGCCCAAGCCTGACGTTGCCGAACCGGTCCGCTTCAGGCGCGTGAAACAAGGCGATGTCGGGCTGGATCGCCGAGACCACGACGATCTTCTCAGCGTCATCGAACGGATTGGACGTCACCTTCCAGTCGTCGCGCTTCTCCAGGACGTCGCTGCCGATAATGCCGCGGATCGGCATGAACGGCACCCCCTTCTCCGCGGCCGTTAACCCTGCGAACACCGCCGGACAAGTGGCATCACGCAGGCGAATGGATCCGTCGCGCACAGCCCGGCTGAAACAAGGCGCGCCGCCCGCTTCGCCGAGACTGACGGCGCTCGTCTCCAGCGTCGCCACGGCGCCGGCGCCGATGAGCATATCGACCTGCATGCCGCCGATCGGTGCGCAGACCACATGGAGATCGCGAATGCCGCGATCGATCAGCATCCGAACCAATCCGGGGGCCGCGGCGTAATCGTCCGGCGCCAGGCCGAGCTTGCACCCGGAGGGTATCATCTCCGCCATCTCTCGCGGCGTTACGAAGTCTGTCATGTATTCACCTCTTCCTCGGGTTCCCATCAACACGCCGCGTCGCGCACGATAGCGCCCTAGTCCTTTGCCGCAAGGTCCCTTGATACGACGTAGCCATCGCGCGTCTGCGGCAGCTTCCAGCCCAGGACCTTGCTGGCAACCAATGTGCGCAGCACCTGGGCCGTGCCGCCGCCGATCGTGAACATGCGGACATCGCGCGCCATCCGTTCGAGCGGAAAGTCGCGCGAATAGCCGCGGGCTCCGAACACCTGCAGGGCGTCGTTGACGATCTTGATGGCGGCTTCCGAGGCGAAGATCTTCGCCTGAGCGGCAAGCATGGGATCGGGGAATGCGCTGCCGCCCGGCCCCCGTGAAGCCGCCGCCGCGTGCAGCATCAGGCGCGATGCGGTCAGTTGCGTCTGCATATCGGCGAGCATCCAGTGCAGCCCCTGAAATTCGCCGATCGGCCGGCCGAACTGCTCGCGCGTCTTGGCCCATGCGATGGCGTGCTCCAGTGCGCCGGCCGCAATCCCCATGGCAACCGTGCCGGCGCCGACGCGCTGGCTGTTGTAGGCATTGATGAGGTCGGCGAAGCCGCGCTTGAAGCCTGAGGGCGGCAGCAGCACCATGTCCGGCGTGATCTCGAGGTCCTCGAACACGAGCTCGCCCTCGGGCATGCCGCACAGCCCCATCGTCGTCTCGCGCTTGCTGACGCGGAGCCCTCCCGCCTCGCCGCGCACCGCCAGGAAGCCGCCGACGCCCAGCTCCTCGCCGCTCTCGTCGAACACGCGCGCAAAGATCAAATGGAGACGAGACACTCCGGCGCCGGTGATCCAGTGCTTCTTGCCGTTGAGCACATAGCGGTTGCCGCGCTTGTCGGCTCGCGTCGTCATTCCGCTCGCGTCGCTCCCCGCGTCGGGCTCGGTGATGCAGATGGCCGGCTTGTCGCCATCCAGGACGAGATCGGCCGCGCGCTTTTTCTGCGCGTCGGTGCCGTAGGCCATCACGGTCGAGATGGCGCCCATGTTGGCCTCGACCACGATGCGCGCAGACACGGTGCAGGACCGGGCGATCTCCTCGATGACCAGCACCGTGTCGAGGAAGCTCCGACCCTGGCCGCCATATTCGACCGGAATGGTCATTCCCATGAAGCGCTCGGCCTTCAGCGCCTCGACGACGTCCCATGGATATTCACGCGACCGGTCGATGTCGGCGGCACGTTTGCGGATCGTCTCGTTGGAGAGCGCAGCAGCCCTCTCCTTCAGCGCCAGCTGCTGGGATGAGAGCTCCATGTCCGTTCTCCATGTCCGCGGACGAGCGTGCTTGCCGAACAGGTCAGTCAGCCCGATCAGCCGCGTCCCATGTTATAGAATTCCGGGTTCGGACGCATGCTGGTGACGTTGGCAAGCCGGTTGGAGAGGCCGAAGAAGGCCGAGATCGCGGCGATGTCCCAGATGTCGTCTTCCGTGAACCCGTGCGATTTCAGCGTGGCGAAATCGGATTCGGAAACCTTGTAGGCCTCGGTCGAGACGCGCACGGCGAAGTCGAGCATCGCCTTCTGCCGATCCGTGATATCAGCCTTGCGGTAATTGACCGCGACCTGATCGGCAATCAGCGGATCCTTGGCGCGGATGCGCAGGATCGCGCCATGCGCGATGACGCAATACTGGCATTGATTGAGGTTGCTGGTCGCAACCACGATCATTTCCCGCTCGGCCTTGCTGAGGTTGCCGGGCTTGTCCATCAGCGCGTCGTGATAGGCAAAGAACGCGCGAAACTCGTCCGGCCGGTGCGCCAGCACGAGAAAGACGTTCGGAATGAAGCCGGACTTCTCCTGGACGGCGACGATGCGGGCGCGGATGTCGTTTGGCATGTCGGCCAGATCAGGGACAGGGAAGCGGCTGACTGCAAGTGCCTGGGTCATGGCGTTATCCTCGGTACTCGTCGATGGAAGTTGGTACGATCACGCGTTCCTTGGCCTGGATCATCGCGAGAAATCCTCGCGCGAAGACGTCGAGTGCGTCGGGGCGTCTTTCCAGCTTCGCCCGCAGCACCGCGCCCTCCCAGCCGATCCAGAAGAAATGCGCGAGGCTGTCGCAATCGGCGTCTTCCGGAATGTGGCCTGCCTGCTGCGCCGCTTGGAGGCAGCGGGCGGTCCGGGCTTCCCAATCCCTGAGAACGGCAGCGAGGCGCTTTCGGAACGGCTCCGGCAGCGCCCCCATCTCCTGCCCGAGATTGCCGACGAGACAGCCACGCCGATAGCCGTAGCGAGCCATGCCCGACCGCGCGTCCGCGATGAAATCGCGCAGGCGGTCCAGCGGAGCCCGCGCTGCATCGTCGAACCATCGATCCAGCTTGCGGGCGAAATAGGCGGCGTAGGCATCGATCAGCTCGAGGCCGAAAGCCTCCTTGCTGCCGAAGTAGTGATAGAACGATCCCTTCGGCACGTCGGCGGAGTCCAGGATCTCCTCGACGCCGACGGCGCTGAATCCCTTCTCGGTCAGAATCGCAACGCCCGTGCGCAACAGACGCGCGCGCGGCGCGTTCGGCTGCGACTGGTCCCTGGGAGGACGGCCCCGTCGGCGCGGCTCTGATACCGAGGCTGCTCTGTTCATGAAGGTTTATTAGACCGATCGTCTTGTCAAATCAACCCCTCTTCCTCGCAAGGCTCAGATCTCCCGCGGACCGCCTTCGTCACCGGCTGCAGTTCGAGACATCTTGCCGTTAGACTCCCTGCGCCAAACGTGGACAATACCCGGGCACGTCACGTGCGCAGTGCACACCAAGATGCGCCAGGGGAAACGAAAATGCCGGCTGCCTTCCCGTCGTCCGAACCCGCTATTCCAACCGCTCCCTTGACTGCCGAGATGCGCGATGCGTTGCGCGCGATCGTGGGTGACAAGGGCCTCATCGAAGATGAGCACGGCAAGCAACCGTTCGTCACGGATTGGCGGGGATTGCTGGTTGGCGGTGCCGGCGCCGTCGTCCGTCCTGGCAGCACCGCGGAAGTTTCGAAAGTGGTCCGGCTTTGCCATGAGCACGGCGTCGCCATCGTGCCGCAGGGCGGCAACACCGGCCTGATGGGTGGGGCGACGCCCTGGCCTGCGCACACCGGCATCGTGTTGTCGCTCGGCCGCATGAACCGCGTGCTGGACGTCGATCCCGTCGGCTACGCGATGACGGTCGAGGCCGGCTGCGTGCTGCAGACGCTTCAGGAGACGGCAAGCCGGCACGACAGGTTCTTGCCGCTCAGCCTCGGCGCCCAGGGCTCGTGCATGATCGGCGGCAATCTGTCGACCAACGCCGGCGGCGTGCAGGTGCTGCGCTATGGCAATGCCCGCAATCTCGTGTTGGGGCTTGAAGTCGTCCTGGCAAACGGCGAGGTCTGGGACGGATTGCGCGCGCTCAAGAAGGACAACACCGGCTATGACCTCAAGCACCTTTTCATGGGCGCCGAAGGCACGCTGGGCATCATCACCAAGGCCGTGCTCAAGCTGTGGCCGGCGCCGAAGGACGTCTCTACATCATGGCTGGCGATCCGCGATCCACGCGCGGCCCTGGAGATCCTGTCGGAAGCGCACGCGGCATCCGGAGACAATGTCGGCTCTTGCGAATTGATGAGCCGCGCCGCCATCGACATGGTGCTGCGCCATATTCCCGGCACCCAGGATCCTCTCAAGGCCGACACGCCGTGGTACCTGCTGCTGGAATGGTCGTCCTCGCGGGCGCGCCAGGACGGCACTGAGGGCATGTCCGGGAAAATGGAGCAGTTTCTCGCCGATCAACTCGAGGCCGGCCGCGTGCTCGATGCGGTGATCGCCCACACGGTCAGTCAATCGCGCAACATGTGGCGCATCCGCGAAAGTGTCGCCGAGGCCTCCCGGGCCGAAGGTCCGGGGCTCAGCTTCGATGTGTCGGTGGCGATCTCAGGGATTCCGGAGTTCATCGCCAAGGGCACCACGGCGGTGCTCGACATTCTCCCGACCATCCGGCCCTATCCTTTGGGGCACATCGGCGATGGCAATCTGCATTTTTCGTTCATGGGGCCGACCGGCATGGATCAGCAGACGCTGACCCAATACAAGGGCGCCATCACTCGGGCCGTGAACGATCTCGTCACCTCGATGGGCGGCTCGATCTCGGCGGAACACGGCATCGGCATCGACAAGCTCGACGAGCTCAGCCATTACCGCTCGAAGACCGAACTCGACATCATGCGAACCATCAAGCGCGCGCTCGATCCGCAGAACATCATGAATCCCGGCAAGGTGCTGCGGCTGTGACCGAGGCTGCGCCCCGCGTCAACGATCGATCGAGCGTGGGCAGGTCGCAACGAAGTTGCGACCTGTCCGCGGTCTTGTCGAGAGTGGTGTCCGCGACCCTCAAGCCGCCGAACCGCCGCGCGGATTCACGATCGCGTACCCTCGCAATGAACGTGCGTGGATTCGCGTAGCGTGTCCGCCCGAGTTGGCGTCATAGGCCATCCAGACATCGCCTCCGAGGTGCTGCTCCAGAACGAAAACGTGTCCTCGGCGCGCAGCAACCATTCCCGGCGCGGGTGATGTCCGCGGAAAGCGCAGCCAATTGGCCGCAAGATTCAATTCCGGCACGATACGACCGAACACGCGCAGAGCCGCGCCGCAGCCGCAGAAGGACGAAGGGCAGCCTGCCGGACGACCGCCGACAACGCGAGCCCCGGAAACACCGGAGACGGTCGCCGGCGTGGCGGCGCCCCCTGCGTCAGTCACCGTCAGCTGCGTCGAGCGGTACGCTTGCAGTGACGGCGTGGAATTCAGTGAGGATCTGGAAGCTAGTGAGTATCTGGAAGTTAGTGAGGACCTGGAAGTCCGCTCGCGCTGCATCTGCGAATACGAGAAGTCGCAGGGCATGGTGACATTGCATTCGGAAGCATGATGAATGCGATAAGGTCGCGCTTCCGAAGGGATAGAGCTCAAGGCAACGAAGAGGTACGCAGAAATTACTAGCCTGTACATTGCAGGACTCCAAAATAGAGTGGTCCTGCCCCAGGCAACGAGAAACCAATAACAGTTTGGCTGAAATGGGCCTAAAGAGCGGCTGAAAATGGCTGCATCTGCGCGAACTGTCTGCAATCATCATAGCCTACAAATAGCGCCCGAAATGATTAACTCGCAGAGAACGAATGAACGCTCGGCGGGTCCAACGCACCGCATGCAATCAAGTCCGGTTCGTATTCGTCGTGGATTTTGCGGCAAGCTCTCCTCGTCACTGCGCTGCCCCTGATCGGCGCGACGCCGCTATTCACTGCATCATCGCTGCTGCGATCTTCTCCGCCGACATCAACACGGGAAAGTTGGTGTTGGCGCATGGCACCACCGGAAAGATCGAGGCGTCGACGACGCGCAGGCCCTGGATGCCCTTGACGCGGCCCTGATTGTCGACCACCGCCATCGGATCGTCGGCGCGGCCCATGCGGCATGAGCAGGAGGCGTGCCACACGCCGATCGTCGCCTTACGCACGAAAGCCTCCAGCGCCTCGTCGTCGTTCATCACTTGATCGAAGGTGAAACCTTCGACCACGAAATTGTCGATCATGTAGTGGCGCAGCGCCGCCGGCCCATCCATCAGCGTCGCGGCGATCTTGGTCAATATCCTGTTCTTGGTGTTGACCACGCCGATCTTGCGGACCTTGTCCGTATAGGCGGCCGGGAACGGCTTGTCCGTCACCGCCTTGACCACGTCGCTCATCTGCACCGCCGCCATCTTGCGGAAGCCGCTCATCAGGCGATCGAGATCGCGCCGGTCGGACAACAGGTTGAACTCGACGATCGGCTCTGCCGACGGATCGCGCGAGGCGAGCTTGACCTGTCCGGTCTCGGAATAGGTCTTGTTGACGAAGGTCAGCAGCGAGCCGATCTGCTCGCCGACCGCATGCCAGGCCGACTTGGAGAGCAGGACGACGAACATGTCGCCCTTCGGCACGCCTGCGAGATCGGAGGAATAGCGCAGGCCCAGCTGCATGTGGCGCCTGGTGTGCTCGTTCATGCGCGCGCCGCGGCGGACAAAGGACGACAGCGAGATCGAGGGATGATCCATCAGGCGCTGGCCGACGCCCGGCAGTCCCATCAGCACAGGAATGCCGAGATCCTTGAGGTGGCCGACCGGCCCGATCCCGGCGCGCAACAGATGCGCCGGCGAATGGATGGCGCCGCTGGACAGAATGATCTCGCGTCCGCGGAATTCCTGCTCGCGTCCGTCAACCATCGCTTTGACGCCGACGCAGCGCGTGCCCTCGAACAGCAGCTCGCGCACTTGCATGTTGGTGGAGATGGTGAGATTGGCGCGCTGGCGGGTGTCGCGATCGAGATAGCCCATCGCGGCGGAGACGCGTTGTTCGGCCTGGTTCGAATGCGTCACCGGGAAGAAGCCGTCGACGAACTCGCCGTTCTGGTCCGGCAGGAATCGGTGGCCGGCCTGCTGGAAAGCATCGGCGAAGGCCTGCGAATGCCGCGTCCAGTGCTCCCTGGGGATGCGGCGGACCGGGATCCGGCCATCCTTGCCATGGTACGGTCCGTCGAAATCAAGGTCGCGCTCGACTTTCTTGAAGAAGGGCAGCACGTCGTTCCAGGTCCACCCTTCGGCGCCGCGCGCGTCCCATTCGTCGTAATCGGTGGGGGCGCCGCGGTTGGCCATCTGGCCGTTGATCGACGAGCCGCCACCGAGCACGCGCGCCTGCTCGTATTTGCGCAAGGGAGGCCGGCCCACGTGTGGGTTGTTGTGGCTGACGACCTGCGTCGTGACCTTGAGCTCGGTCCAGTGGAAGCGCGGATCGAAATAGGCCGTGCCCGGATAGCTGTCCCTGATCTCGGCCGGCTCGTTACCGGGCGGCGTGTCCTGGCCGGCTTCGCACAGCAGGACCTTGTTGGCACTCTTCGCGGAGAGCCGGTGGGCCAGCACGGACCCCGCCGAGCCGCCGCCCACGATAATGAAGTCATACACGATTGGCGCGTCCTCTTGTTCTTGTTCGGGGAACGTAGCGCGTAATTGTTTTGAGGTCACGCCATCGCAGCCGCGACAAGATTGTCGCGCGGCAGCGATGGCCAATATCAAGGCCTGATCGAAAAGTTCTCCGGCGGCCCCGGCTTTCGCAGCGGCTCGGCGAGGCGCGCGAACTCGCACAGCAGCGACCTCGTCTTCCGGGGATCGATGATCTCCTCGACCCAGAACTTTTCGGCCGAGCGGAACGGAGAGCGCAGCTTGTTGAGGCGCGCCTCGATCTCCTTCAGCTTCTCCGCCTTGTCCTCGGCCGCGTCGATGTCGGCGCGATAGGCGGCCTCGATGCCGCCTTCGAGCGGCAGCGAGCCCCAATAGGCCGACGGCCAAGCGTAGCGGATCGAGAAGCGGTCGGCCGGCTGATGCACGACACCCGCAACACCAAACGCGTTGCGCAGGATCACGGTACACCAGGGCACGGTGGTCTGGTTCACCGCAGCCATGGCGCGAACGCCATGGCGGATCGTGGCCGCCTTCTCGGCATCGAGACCGATCATGAAGCCCGGGCAATCCATGAGATAGACGACCGGCAGATGGAAGGTCTCGGCGAAGTCGACCCAGCGCACCACCTTCTGGCAGGCATCCGCCGTCCAGGAGCCGCCATAGTGAAAGCTGTCGCTGGCAAGCAGCAGCACCGCCCTGCCCTCCAGCCGCGCAAGGCCGACGATGACAGGCTTGCCGAAATTCTTGCCGATCTCAAAGAACGAGCCCTTGTCCACGACGGACTCGATAATGGGGCGCATCTTGTAGACCTGCTTGCGGTTGCGCGGCACCGCATTCATCAGCGCCTCTTCGCTCCGCTCCGGATTGTCGGTGCAGGGCAAGGTCGGCGGCAGCTCGTAGACCGACGACGGCAGATAAGACAGGAAACGCCGCGCGCAGGCAAAGGCCTCTTCTTCCGTGTCGACGGCATGATCGACCGCGCCGGCGCGGGTCTGGATGTCGGCGCCGCCGAGCTCGTCCTTCGAGAGGTCCTGCCCGAGCGCCTTCACCACCGGCGGCCCCGCGACGAACATCGCGGACTTCCGGGTCATGATGGAATAGTGGCTGGCGGCAAGCCGCGCGGCGCCAAGGCCTGCGACCGAGCCGAGGCCGAGTGCGACCACCGGCACGCGCGACAAATTCTCCGTCGTGAACCGATACCAGCGCGTGCCGCCGATGCCTCCAGGCAGATTCGCCGCGCCCTTGGTCTCGATGGTCTTGACCGAGCCGCCGCCGCCGGAGCCCTCGATGATGCGGACGATGGGCAGACGGAAATCGTGCGCCATCTCCTCCGCCATCAACGGCTTTGCCGAGATCGACGCATCAGCCGAACCGCCGCGCACCGTGAAATCATCGCCGACCACGACCACGGTGCGGCCGTCGACGCGCGCACGGCCGAACACGCAATTCGCCGGCGTGAGCTTTTTCAAATCGCCGCTGGAATCGTACTCGCCGATGCCGGAGACGGCACCGATCTCGTGAAAGCTGCCTTTGTCGATCAGCTTGTCGATACGCTCCCGAACAGTCAGCCGGCCCTGGTCATGCTGTCGCTTGACCTTGTCAACGCCGCCCATCTCCCGCGCGAAGGCTTCGCGCCGGGCGAGCTCGTCGAGTTCCGGCTTCCAGTTCATTCACTCCCTCCGAATGGATCGGCTTGTTATTGTTATGCACGGCCATTGCGACCGGTTTACGTGAGATACGGTTGGCGAAGGCATCGCCCTCGGAGCCTTCCATCAGGCTGCCGAGCGAGCGACCGAGCGTAAGCATCAGCGGCGCGACTTCGTCATGCAGACGCTGCTCGTCATACATCGCCGAGAGCAGGCCGATCGTGATGACCACGAAGGTCTGGTACTGCGGCGACCAGATCGGCACCGCGAGGCCGTTGATGTGCGGGCTCCACAAGCCGCAGGCCACGACATAGCCGCGCTCTCGCAACATCTGCCGGTTGGCCTCGATGCGGGGCTTCAGGATCTTCGCGGCCTCGGGCGCCTCCCGTTCGAAGTCCGCGATGAAGGCATCGCCGATCTCCGGCGCGAGCGCTGCGGTGTAGGCCGCGCCCGCGGCGGTCGAGGCCATCGAGATGCGACTGCCGGTGCCCTCATGCAGGCCCAGCGCAGAGGGTGAGCGTGCGAACTGGAGATAGACCAGATGAAAGCGGTCGGGCACGACGAACCCCACCGTGCCCGGCAGCTGCTCGGCGACTTCCTGGAGCCGCTGGCGGATCATGCTGCGCAGCTGCGCGCCCTTCATCATCGAAGCGCTCATCGCAACCGCGCTCGGGCCGATGCGATATTTCTGATCGCGCGGCAGATAGACGAGCTGGCCCATCCGCGTCAGCGTATGCGTGAGCCGCGACACCGTCGAGCGCGGCAGGCCGCAGCGATTTGAAATCTCGAGATTGCCGAGCCTTGCCTCGTGGCCCTCGAAGCATCGCAACACGTCGAACGCGCGCGAGACCACCTGGATGACATCACCCTCACCGGCATCGCCAGCGAGCACGCCTTGCCTACTCAACCGCTCCGATCGTCGTCCCATGTGTTCCCTACCGTTGTTCCGCTCTGCGGAATTAAATTCCACTTGCAGACGACGCTACCTCAGGCATTTTGCGACGACAACAAAAAGGGATGGCATGCCAGAAATTAAGATCGTCACGGAGGTCGCCGGGCGCGTCTGCGCAACTCCCGTGCAAGTTGGAGGAACCATTGCGGATGGCGATGAAATTGTAATCGTCGAAGCCATGAAGATGGAAATACCGGTGCTCTCGCCTGCAAGCGGCACGATCACATCGCTTCTCGTCAAGCTCGACGACGTCGTTGCGGAGGGACAGGCGGTCGCGATTGTCGCGTGCTGACGGCGTTATCCGTCGCTTCCGCGGCAATCTGTCAGTCTCGTTCCCGCATGCGCGGTACGGCGTTGCCATCGCCTGACGCGGGTGACATGATCCGTCGCAAACAAAACTCTGTTTCAAACAAAGAACGAAAATCTTCGCGGCAAACGCGAAAGATCATTGGAGGGAAACATGCTTCGTGGGCTGCTCGTGCTCGCGCCTGCCTTGGTGGCGGGCATCTCTTTTGCGTCTACACGCTATTCGTTCGCCGAAGACATCAAGCTGCCGGCGACGTTGACGTTCACCGCCTATGACACCGGAACCGCCGGCTTCAACATCGCGGTCGGCGTCGGCAAGATGATGAAGGACAAATACGGCACCGACGTGCGCGTGCTGCCCGCAGGCAACGACGTTGCCCGTCTCGCGCCGCTGCGCGCCAAGCGCGCGGCATCCTCGGCGATGGGATCCGGCACCTACTTCGCGCAGGAAGGCATGTTCGAGTTCGGCGCGAAGGAATGGGGTCCGCAGCCGCTTCAGATCCTGCTTTCGAGCGTCGACTGCAATTGCGGATCGCTCGGCGTCGCCGCCGACACCGGCGTGAAGGAGCTGAAGGACCTCAAGGGCAAGCGTGTCGGCTTCGTGGTCGGCTCACCCGCGCTGAACCAGAACTCGCTCGCCGTGCTCGCTTTCGCCGGGCTGACGCAAAAAGACATCAAGGCCGTCGAATTCGCAAGCTACGGCGCGATGTGGAAAGGGCTGATCAACAACGACGTCGATGCCGCATTCGGCACCACCATCACCGGCCCCGCCAAGGAAGCCGAGACCTCGCCGCGCGGCCTGATCTGGCCGCCGCTGCCTGCCAAGGACAAGGAAGGCTGGGCGCGAATGCAGAAGGTCGGATCGTTCTTCTTCCCACAAGTGGCGACCTGCGGGGCCGGCATCTCGCCGGACAAGCCGGTCGAGCTCGGCAACTACCCCTACCCGATCTTCGTCGCCTATGCCTCGCAGCCGGCCGACCAGGTCTATGCGATCACCAAGGCGATGATCACGAACTACGACGCTTACAAGGATTCGGCGCCCGGTGCCGGCGGCCTCGCGGCCGACCGCCAGACCAAGAACTGGGTGGTGCCGGTGCATCCCGGCTCGGTGAAGGCACTGAAGGAAGCCGGACAGTGGAGCGACGCGCAGGAGGCGCACAACAACAAGCTGATCAAGCGGCAGGAGGTGCTGGCAGTCGCGTGGGCCGATTACGGCAAGTCCAACCCGCCGTCGGACGACAAGGCGTTCCTCGATGGCTGGATGAAGGCGCGCGCAACAGCGCTTGCGAAAGCCGACATGCCGAACGGGTTCGAGGATTAGAGCACGATGTTGTTGGGCTTGATGGCCGCCGCGCGAGAAGTGCGCTCCCTCTCCCGCTTGCGGGAGAGGGTTGGGGAGAGGGTATCTCCGCAGTGGGATTCCCCCAGAGGAGACAGCCCTCACCCGGCGCTGCGCGCCGACCTCTCCCGCAAGCGGGAGAGGTTGAGGAGCCCGCGGCTTGATCGATTCAACCAACGGCCATTCGCTTAGTTAGTTACCAGCCCACGCGCGGGGTCGACGATGTCTTCTTTTTTTACCTCCACTGCCCCGCAAGACGAGACCAAGCGGATCGTGTTCGACGACCCCCATGGCGCGGCCGGCAACATGCAGGAGGCCGAAGTCACGCGCGTGCGCACCTTGCGCGGCGCCTGGCGCTGGACGCTGGTCGCAGCGACCGCGGCAACGATCCTGCTCTGCATCAACCAGCAGTTCTCGCTGCGCTTCTTCATCGGCTACACCCAGCTCAACACGGAGTATTTCTATCTCCTGATCGCGTTGATGCTGCCCTTCACCTTCCTGATCTTTCCCGGCACCGAGCGCGCGCCGCTCGACCGGATCCCCTGGTACGACCTCGTCTTGTTCGTCGCGACTTTCGCCGCAGCGCTGCTGCTGATGTCGAACGTGCGCAAGGCGGCGGAGGCCGGCTGGGAGTTCGGCGGCGCGCCGAACAACGTGATCGCGGCGGGGCTCGTGATGTGGGCGATGCTGATGGAGGCGTTGCGGCGCACCGGCGGCTGGAGCCTGCTGTTGAGCGTGCTCCCCTTCACGGTCTATCCGCTATTTGCCGAATCCAGCTGGCTCGGCCCGTTCCGCGGCACGCAATCGACGCTGGAGCAGGCGACCGCCTATCACGTGCTGTCGGGCGAGAGCCTGCTCGGCATTCCGATCCAGGCCTTCGCCGACACCGTGATCGGCTTCCTCGTGTTCGGCACCGCGCTGATGATGACCGGCGCCGGAAAATTCTTCATCAACCTTGCCTTCGCGCTGTGCGGCACCTTCCGCGGCGGCGCGGCCAAGGTCTGCATCTTCGCCAGCGGCCTGCTCGGCATGATGTCGGGCTCGATTATCTCCAACGTGCTGACCGCCGGCACCATGACCATTCCCGTGATGAAGAAGAGCGGCTTTCGCGCCTCCTATGCCGGCGCGATCGAGGCCTGCGCCTCGACCGGTGCGGTGCTGGCGCCGCCGGTGATGGGCGCGACCGCCTTCGTGATCGCGCAGTTCCTCAATGTCAGCTACGCCGAGGTCGCGGTCGCCGCCATCATCCCGGCCGCGCTCTATTATGTCGGCCTGTTCATGCAGGTCGACTCCTACGCCGCGCGCCACGGGCTGAAGGGGATTCCGCGCGCCGAGCTACCGCGGATCATGGATACGATCAAGGACGGCTGGTACTACGTCTTCGTCATCGCCCTGCTGATCGTGATGCTGCTCTACTTCAAGCGCGAAAGCCATGCGCCGTTCTACGCGACCGCGCTGCTGCTGGTGCTCAACCAGTTCTTCTCCAAGGACACGCGCTGGACCTTTGCGACGATCGGCAAATTCCTGGAGGTCAACGGCCGCACCTTCGTCGAGCTGGTCGGCATCCTCGCCGGCTGCGGTCTCCTGATCGGCGCGTTCTCGATGACAGGCGTGGTGTCGAGCCTCGCCAACGACCTCCTGCATATTGCCGGCGACAATCCCTTCCTGCTGCTCGGCATGTGTGCGCTCACCAGCCTCATCCTCGGCCTCGGGCTGACGACGACGGCCTGCTACATCTTCCTCGCCATCCTGGTCGCGCCAGCGCTGGAGAAGCTCGGGCTGAACAAGATGGCCGTGCACATGTTCATCTTCTATTGGGGCATGCTGTCCTCGATCACCCCGCCGGTCGCGATCGCGTCCTTCGCAGCCGCAGGCATTGCCGGCTCGCCGGCGATGAAGACGGGCTGGGAATCGATGTGGGTCGGCAGCATCATCTATTTCATCCCGTTCTTCTTCGTGCTCAATCCGGCGCTGGTGCTGCAAGGGCCGAGCCCGTATCTCGCCGGTCTCGGCCTGATGGGACTTGCGGCGTTCGGCACGCTGTTCATCTGCGGCGGCATCCAGGGCTATCAGCCCTTTGTCGGTGACCTCCGCCGCGCCGGCGCGCTGGAATGGCCGATCCGCGTGCTTCTGGTGATCGGCGGCTTCGTGGTGGCGACACCGGGCGGCGGGATCATGCCGCTGTCGCAGATGCAGGTGACGCTGCTGGGCCTTGCCATCCTTGTGCCCACGGCTTTGCTCGCCCTGCTGCTGGTCCGGCGGCAGACCGTGGTTCCGAACGGGTTGCGCGTGCCCTGATTGCGTTGCACAAGAGAGGCGATGACCCCGCTCTCGCCTCTCGCCGCCGCCTGGACCCGCTCGAAGCCGCCCTTGCTGCGGTTTCTGGACAATTGCCTCAACGAATTCTCCGCCGAAACCTCGGGCAGCGTCGCCGACTACATTCCCGAGCTGAGCAAGGCTGATCCTGCCTATTTTGGCATCAGCCTCGCGACACTGGATGGCCACGTCTACGAGGTCGGCGACTCCAGGGTGCCCTTCACCATCCAGTCGATGTCAAAACCGTTCGTGTTCGCGCTGGCGCTGGACCTTCTGGGCGCAGGCCGGGTCGAGAGCGCGATCGGCGTCGAACCGTCGGGCGATCCCTTCAACTCGATCCGGCTTAATTCCGAGAACCACCCGTTCAACCCGATGGTCAATGCCGGCGCGATCGCCTGCACCGGGCTGATTTACGACAGCAAGGGCGCAGATGCCTTCGAGCAGATTCGGCTCGCGCTGAGCCGCTTCGCGGGCCGCGATCTCGCCGTCGACGAGGCCGTCTACGGCTCGGAGAGCCAGACCGGCGACCGCAACCGCGCGATCGGTTATCTGCTCAAGACCAACGCGGTGATCTCCGACAACGTTGCAGCCGTGCTCGACGTCTATTTCCGGCAATGCGCGGTGCTGGTCACCGCGCGCGACATCGCGGTGATGGCGGCGACCCTTGCCAATCGCGGCGTCAATCCGGTCACGGGCGAGCAGGTGCTGACGCCTTACGCCATCTCCCGCACGCTGTCGGTGATGACGTCCTCGGGCATGTACGACTATGCCGGCGAATGGATCTACCGGATCGGCATTCCCGCCAAGAGCGGCGTCGGAGGCGGCATCCTCGCCGCCCTCCCCGCCCGCCTCGGGCTCGGCAGCTATTCGCCGAAGCTCGACAAGCATGGCAACAGCGTGCGCGGCATCAAGGTCTGCGAGGCGCTGTCTTCGCATTACGATCTGCACATGCTCAACCGCAGCGACGATGCGCGCAACGCCGTCATCGCCGACTACGATATCGGCAAGAGCCCGTCGCGCCGCGTGCGCCGGCCGCAGGAGCGCGAGATTCTCGCCGCGCATGAGCAGGAAGTGCGGATCATCGAGCTGGTCGGCACGCTGTCGCTGTCCGCGGTCGACTACGTCTCCCGGCGGCTCGCTGCCCGGCCCCGCCCCCAATTCGTGATCTTCGATCTGCACCGCGTCACCTCCACCACGCGCGCCGGCGCGCGGCTTGTCGCCGAAGCGTTCGCGGAGCTCGCCGCACTGAATGTCACGGTGGTGCTGTCGGGCGTCAGGCGCGCATCCAGGGAGTGGGACACGTTGCGGGAATGGACGGCCGAGCTGAAGAACGTCCGCGACTTCTACCTGCTCGACACCGCGATCGAATGGGCCGAAGACCAGATCGTCTACCGCTACGGCGGCTCGATCGACTTTCATGAGACCACCGAGCTTGCCGAGCAGCCGCTGCTCGAGGGCCTCGGCGAGGACGAGCTGGCGGATCTCGCCTCGATCTGCACCATCCGCACCTATCAGTCCGGCGCCAAGATTCTCACCACCGGCGATCGCGCCGATTCCCTGTTCTTCCTGCGCAGCGGCGCCGTGCACGTCACGCTGCCCGACGGCGTGCGGCTCGCGACGCTGACCGCGGGCATGGCGTTCGGCGAGATGGCGCTGCTGGAGTCCACGCGCTCGGCCGACGTCTTCGCCGACATGGCGGCGACCGCCTATGAGGCTCCGCTGCAGGAATTCGAACGCTTCCGCCAGCAGCACCCGCACGCCAGCGAGCGCATCATGCGCAATCTCGCCCAGCTCCTCGCCGATCGCCTGATCGTGGCGAACGCGAAGGTGGATATTTTGACGTCGACGTGAGCGAGCCTACCGGCTCGCCGCCTCGCTCAGCCGCCGCTTGATCTTCGCTGCACTCTTGTCGAGCAGCTCGGACGGTTTCTGGCCGGTCGTCGCGCAGAGGCAGGCCCAGTAGTAGATGACGTCGCCGAGCTCATCGACGAGGCCCGCCTTGTCGAGCCAGTCATCGCGCAGCAGCTTCTTGATGTGCTCGGCCACCTCGCCGGCCTCGCCCGCGAGGCCGAGACCGAGATAGGACAGCCGCTCGTTGGACGGATGTTCATCGACTTTCGCAACGCTCGCAGCCCAGGCCGCATATTCATCGATCGTCATTGGCATCCCTCGCCGCGGTGCTTCGATCAGCCCACCACTTCGGTGACGGGCTGGAGATCGATCTCGAACGTCTCCAGGAATTTCGAAGTCATGATGTAGAAGCCGACCGAGAGCTGGAGCTCGACCAGCGCGGCCGGCGTCAGCTTCGCTGCGATCGCCTTGAAGGTCGCATCCGTCGGCTTCCTGAGCTTCACGATCTCGTCGGTGAAGGCGAGCGCGGCGCGCTGCACCTCGTTGAAGCACGTCGCCGCCTGCCAGTTTTCGAGCGCCTCGTTCTGCGCGTCGGTGACGCCGACATTCTTGCCGATCCGCTTGTGCGCGACGATCTCGTACGGCGCCTCGCACAAGATTCCGGTGCGGGTGATCGCAAGCTCGCGCACGACCGGATCGAGCTCGCCCTTGTGACGGATGGCGCCCCCCAAGCGGCAGTACTGCTCGAAATAGCTGGGCGAGTGCGCCATCATGCGGAAGATGTTGGCGTTGCGGTTCTTGTCGAGAATTTCGCGGGTGCGGTCGGATGCCTTGGACGGGTCGCTGTAGCTGATGCGGGCCATGATTTTCCTGAAGTTTTCCCTGATTTTTTGATGCTTTTTGTCGTCGTCCGCGCAAGTTCCCAAAGACTCTATTCGCGCGAGGACGCAGGAGCAACATTATCGAGTCAAATTGCCGCCGCATTGCTGATTGACCCTGACACAGTCGATATTCGCCGCGTGGGGACAAATCGCGGTGAGTACTCGCAAATGGGGTGTTCCGAGTAAAACAATTGGCCATCGGGTGCGCTAGCCGCACAACGATGAGTCACGCCCAAGTCTAGGGAGAAAAAGGCATGAAGGAAGCCACCAAGGGGGCGGCCTCGGGAGCGCTCGCGCATATGCTGGCGGTGACGGCGATGCTCGTCATCGCCAGCATCTTGTTCTACGGGCGTTAGTTGGAGTTCTAGAGTTTTCGTCATTCCGGGGTGGCCCCTCGCACAGGCCAGGCCCAGAATACCCGTTCCAGGCTCGGTCCATGACCGCCCCCGAATGACGAATCCCGTTACGTTTCCTTCGTGAAGAACGGCACGAGCTCCCCGGCGAACGGTTTGAAGCTCCCGACGACCGAATCGCCGATCGCGAGTCCGTTGTCGCCATGCGCCATCATGCGAAAGCCCTCGGCGCAATCGACCAGCAAGATGTTGTAGGGCACGTGCGCGCGCGTCTCGGGCGTCGCGGCGCGGCAGACCAGCGAGGTGGCGTAGACCCTGCCCTTGCCGCTGGCGCGCTGCTCGTGCGGATCCGATTCGCCACAAGCCGCGCAGAAGGCGCGGTGGAAATACTGCACATGCCCGCATGAGTTGCAGGTCTGGTAGGTGATGGCCGCTTCGCCCTTGGTCCAGTCTGCCAGACGCCCACTCATCGCACTCGCTCCAGGAACATGCTCACATGCGATGACAGCACGCCGCCGTCGCCATGCAGCAACGCAATCGAGGCGTCGCGCACCTGGCGGCTCGCCGCCCGCCCCGTCATCTGCAAATGCGCCTCGACCAGATGCGCCATGGCGCCGCCGACGCCGCAATGGCCGTAACTGAGCAGGCCGCCATGTGTGTTCAGCGGCATCGCGCCGTCGCGGCTGAAATGGCCTGATCGCACGCGGGCTGCGGCCTCACCGCGGCCGGCAAGACCGAGGTCTTCCAGCAGCATCGCGAGTGTGATGGTAAAACTGTCGTAGATCGCGGCGTAGCGCACGTCGGAGATCGCAAGGCTCGTGGCCTTCTTGGCGCGGGCGATGGAGATCTCGGCGCCGAGTTCACTGAGCGCGGGCGCGGCCGTGACATGCTGATGGGTATGCGCCTGCGCGCAGCCGCGGATGCGCACGCCCGCCTCGCCGGTCCGCTCGCGGCTGATCACGAAGGCAGCGCCGCCGTCGGAGACCGGACAGCAGTCGAGCAGCTTGAGCGGCATCGCCACCGGCTTCGAGGCCATGACGTCGGCGACGGTAATGGGGTCGTGGAATTGCGCACCGGGATGGGTGCAGGCGTGGGCGCGCATCAGCACCGCGAATTCGGCGAGATCCTCTTCGGTCACGCCATATTCGTGCATGTACCTGCTGGCGACGAGGCCGTAATAGGCGGGAATGGTCGGCCCCAGCGGCACCTCGTAGTCGGGATGGCCGACCTGCGCCAGCGCCTGGATCGAGGCATCACGGCTCTGCCCGGTGAGCCGGTTCTCGCCGGCGACGACGAGCACGTTGCGCGCGACGCCCGAGGTGACGAGGTGATGCGCCAGCATCGTCATCGCCAGCCCCGTGGCGCCGCCGACCTGCACGGCGTGGGCGTAAGCGGGGCGGATGCCAAAGTGCTCGGCGAACACGGTCGCCAGCATGATGTGCGGCGAGACGGTGGAATAGCCGCAGAGGATGCCGTCGATGTCCGCACGCGTCAGCCCGGCATCGTCGAGCGCGGCTTGTGCCGCCTGGCTCATCAGGTCGAGCGAGGATGAACCTTCATGTTTGCCGAAGGATGTGAGGCCGACGCCGGTGATGAAGCTCATGGTGCCTCCCCTACTCCGGCGGCGAGCGCGTGATGCCGTCGCGGACCATGGCGGCGATCTCGTCGGCGGAGTATCCGATCTCGCGAAGAATCTCCGCGCCGTGCTCGTTGAGCCGCGGGGCCAGCCGCACCGGCTCGGCCTCCGTCTCCGACCAGGTCGCCGTCACCTTCATGCTGCGGATCGGGCCCTCGGTCGGATGGGTCACGACGGGGAAGAAATTCGTCGCCGCCAGATGCTCGTCGTGCAGGATCGAGGCGAGGTCGTGCATCGGCATCACGGGGACATCGGCCTTGGTCAGCAGCTCGATCCATTCGGCGGTCGTGCGCGTCTCGAAGATGCGCGCGAGCTCGGCATAGACCACATCGATATTGGCGGCACGGCCGGCGAAGGTCGCAAATCTGGGATCGGCGCGGAGGTCGTCGCGCGCGGTCGCCTTGAAGAAATTGTCCCACTGCTTGTCGTTGTAGACGATGACGCTGAGATAGCCGTCCGAGGTCTTGTAGGGCCTGCGGTCGCGCGAGAGGTGGCGGGCATAGCCGCCCTTGTCGAGCGGCGGCTCATAGGTGAGACCGCCCATGTGATCGCCCATGACGAAGCCGGCCATGGTCTCGAACATCGGGATATCGACCCGCTGGCCGCGTCCGGTGCGGTCGCGATGCACGAGACTGGCGCAGATCGCGCCGACGGCGGTAAGGCCGACGATACGGTCGACCAGCGCGTTCGGCACATAGCGCGGCACGCCGTCCCCGGTCTGCGCCATCAGCGCCGGCAGCGCGGTGGCGCCCTGGATCAGATCGTCATAGGCGGGCTTTGCGGCATACGGGCCATCCTGGCCAAAGCCGAACACGCCGGCATAGACGAGGCGCGGGTTGATTTTCGAGACGACGTCGTAGCCGAGCTGAAGCCGCGCCATCGCCTGCGGGCGGACGTTGTAGACGAGAACGTCGGCGTCCTTCAGCAGTCGCAACACGGCCTCGCGGCCCGCCGGCTTTTTCAGATCGAGGCAGATCGAGCGCTTGCTGCGGTTGGTGTTGAGGAACACCGGGCCCATGCCGGCGTGGCGCATCGGGCCGATCAGGCGGGTGACGTCGCCATCGAGCGATTCCACCTTGATGACGTCGGCGCCGTAATCGCCGAGCATCTGGGTCGCATAAGGCCCCATCAGCACGGTGGTCATGTCGATGACCTTGATGCCCTTCAGCGGCCCCATCATTCGCTCCCGATTGCGCGGGGGCCAGGCGCGGCCCCGCGATTTCGGTCCAGCTAAAGGCAGCAAAGCCGCGCGCACAAGGGCGGCCGGCGTATGGCCGCATGCGCCGCGCGGTGATATCGGCGGCTATTTCTTCTGGCGGGATTCGCGGATCTTGAGGAGCCGGTCGAGCTCTTCGTTCTGCTGGTTGATCCGGTCGGCGATGCGCGACTCGTTCTGCTCGCCTGAAGCGGCCGCGGCCTGCTCGATGAGCTGCCTTATATTGTCCTCGAGGATCGCAATTCGACCGTTGAGTGCGTCCATCGACAGCGAGTCTTCGTAGTCAGTGCTCATGATGCTCTTCCGCCAATCAATCAGGAGCCATAGGGTGGGCCAGGCGAAGCGGGCCCACCATGATCTAACGCAAGGAAGATGATGGGCACGGCGCCTTCGCGCCTTTGCCCACCCTACGAGAGCCTACTTCAGCGGCTCCAGCACCGAGACGTAGTTGGCGACAGCGGCGCCGCCCATGTTGAAGATGCCGCCGAGCTTGGCGTTCTTGAGCTGCATGCCCTCGGGCGCCTGGCCTGCGAGCTGCATCGCGGTCATCACGTGCATGGAGACGCCGGTGGCGCCGATCGGATGGCCCTTGGCCTTGAGGCCGCCGGACGGATTGACCGGCAGCTTGCCGTCCTTCAGCGTCCAGCCTTCCTTGATGGCGCGGGCGCCCTGCCCCCGCGGCGTCAGGCCCATCGCTTCGTATTCGATCAGCTCGGCCACGGTGAAGCAGTCATGGGTCTCGACGAAGGAGAGATCGGACAGCGTGACCCCCGCCTTTTCCAGCGCGCGCTGCCAGGCGACGGTGCAGCCCTCGAACTGGAGGATGTCGCGCTTGCTCATGGGCAGGAAGTCCTGGGCGTGCGCGGTGGCGCGGAAGCCGATCGACTTGGCCATGCCCTTGGCGGTCTCGGCGTCGGCCAGCACCAGCGCGGCGGCGCCGTCGGAGACCAGCGAGCAGTCGGTGCGCTTCAGGGGGCCGGCGACGTAGGGATTCTTCTCGCTCTCGGCGCGGCAGAAGTCGAAGCCGAAATCCTTGCGCATCTGGGCGAAGGGATTGGCGACGCCGTTCTTGTGGTTCTTGGCCGCGATCAGCGCCAGCGCGTCGGACTGGTCGCCGTATTTCTGGAAGTAGGAGCTGGCGATCTTGCCGAACACGCCGGCAAAGCCGCCGACGGTGTCACCGTCCTCGGGCAGGTAGGATGCCTTCAGCAGGTTCTTGCCGATCTCGGGCCCCGGGGTGCGCGTCATCTGCTCGACGCCGACGACCAGGACAATCTTGGCGGCGCCTGCGGCAATCGCGCGCAGGCCCTGGTGCACGGCGGCAGAACCGGTGGCGCAGGCGTTCTCGACCCGGGTCGCCGGCTTGAAGCGCAGCTTCGGGTCGGCCTGGAGCACCAACGAGGCGGTAAAATCCTGCGGCGAGAAGCCCGCGTTGAAATGGCCGAGCACGATCTCGTCGACATCGCCGGCCGAAATGCCGGCATCGGCCATCGCCTCATTGGCGACGCGGGTGACGAGGCTTTCGACGGTTTCGGTGTCGAACTTGCCGAACGGCGTATGCGCCCATCCGACGATGCTGGCGGTCATGGTCATGTCTCCCTGGGGTCTCTCTTCCTGAGCTAAGTCTTAGCGCAGGGATGGCAAGACTTCACGCGGGTTTCAGGGCCTTGAGCGTGCGCTGGCAGATGGCAGTTATGCCGGCCCAGTTCCCGGCCTTGATCTCGGCCGTCGGGCACAGCCAGGAACCGCCGACTGCGACCACGTTGGGCTCGGCGAGCCAGCTCGCCGCATTGGCCTCACCGATGCCGCCCGTCGGGCAGAACCGCACGTTCGGGAACGGGCCGGCGAGCGAACGCAGGCCCTTGATGCCGCCGGCTTGCTCGGCCGGGAAGAATTTTGCAACGTCGAGGCCGTGCGAAAGCGCCAGCATCAGTTCGGACGCCGTGGCGATGCCCGGCGCGAACGGCAGCGAGCTGTGGGCTGCGGCCTTCAGGAGATCGGGGGTCAGGCCCGGGCTGATGCCGAAGGCGACGCCGAGCTTCTCGACACGGGTGAAGTCGGTGGGATTGAGGATCGTGCCGATGCCGACGACCGCCTCCGGCACTTCGGCCATCATCGCCCGCGCCGCCTCGATCGCAACCGGGGTGCGCATGGTCACCTCCAGCGTGCGGACGCCGCCGGCGACCAGCGCGCGCGCCAACGGCACGGCATCCTGGATGCGCTCGATGGTGAGCACGGGAATGACGGTCGCTGCCTTGAACAGCGCGGCGAGATGGTTCTGTTGGGCAGTCGTGGTCATAGGTCTCGATCTTTACTTGGTCGCTTCTACTTGGTCGCCTGGCGGGAGGTCGCCGGCCGGTGTCGTTTCTTCGGCGGCATGGCATAGCCCGGAATAATGGCGCCGGAATAGCAGATCACGAGGCTGGCGAGGCGATGCCCGGCCTGGGCGGCCTCGACCGGATCGGAACCGGCGAGCCGGGCCGCGATATAGGCCGCGGCAAAGCTGTCTCCGGCCGCCGTGGTGTCGACGACGGGGCTGGTCATGGGTTCGGCACGGACCTCGCTCGTTCCGCCGGGGAAGCGCAGCAGGCTCACGGGCTCGGCGAGACGGAACACCAGCTCGGGCGTCGGGATACGTGCCATCAGCTGATCGTTGCTCTCGCCGGGATAGAGCGCGAGCAGATCTTCGGTGGAGGTCAGCACGATGTCGGCGGCGGTGAAAGCAGCCGCAAATACCTCGCGCGCGACGTCGCGGTCCGGCCACCCCCGCGCGCGAAAATTGGTGTCGAACACGAAGCGGGTGCCGAGCAGGCGTGCGCGCTTGATTGCCGCGAACAGGCGCTCGCGGCCGGGCGCATCGTAGATCGAGAGCGTGATCGCGGAGAGATAGACGATGTCGTAGCTCATCAGCGAGTTGAGGAGCTCATCGGTCTCTGGCAGGCTCATCAGCTGCCGCGCCGCCGCGCTGTCGCGCCAGTGAAAGAACTGGCGCTCGCCCTTCGCATCCAGCTGGATCATGTAGAGGCCGGGCAGCTTGCCGGCCAGCCGCGCGACGCGCCTTGTGCCGACATTCTCCGCGTTCCAGGCCGCGATCATCTCGTCGCTGAGGCCGTCATCGCCGAGCGCGGTGAAATAATCGACCTTGACCTCGAGCCGCGCCAGATAGACGGCGGTGTTGAGGGTGTCACCGCCGAAGCCGCGCGAATACAGCCCGCCGCCCTGCCCTTGCCCGGCAGACGCGCCGCCTTGCGCCTGCCTGAGCTCGACCATGCATTCGCCGATGCAAGCAACGCTCGCCATCACCAGGGCCCGCTCAGTCGGAGATCATGCGACGAAGTTGCCGCCGAGCTCGTCTTCGATGTGAATGCGGATGATGTCGTCGAAGGTCTTCTCGGCAGTGGTGAAGCCGAGCTCGAGCGACCGCTTCGCATTGAAATTGCGCGGCCAGCCGCCGACGATGCCGACGATGAAGGGATCGGGCTCGCGCTTGATGCGCGCGGCGACCTTCTCGCCCGCAACCCGCTTCAGGGCAGCGATCTGCTCGCCGACCGTCGCCGACAGGCCCGGCATGGTCAAATTGCGGCGCGGGCCCACCGCGGCGAGATCCATGGTGCCGGCGTGCAGCAGGAATCCGACCGCCGAGCGCGGCGTGGCGTGCCAGTGGCGGACATCCTCGGAAACCGGGAGCACCGCTTCCTTGCCGGCCAGCGGCTCGCGCAGGATATTGGAGAAGAAGCCGGATGCCGCCTTGTTGGGCAGGCCGGGCCGGATGCAGATGGTCGGCAGCCGGATGCCGATGCCGTCGAGGAAGCCGCGGCGCGAATAGTCGGCCAGCAGCAATTCGCCGATCGCCTTCTGAGCGCCGTAGCTGAGCAGCGGGGTGTGGAAGAACTCGTCGCCGATCGCATCCGGGAACGGCGCGCCGAACACCGCGATCGAGGACGTGAACACCACGCGCGGCTTGTAGCCGCCACCGACCAACCGAATGGCATCGAGCAGCATTCGCGTGCCATCGAGATTGATGCGGTAACCCTTGTCGAAATCGAGCTCGGCCTCGCCCGAGACGATCGCGGCGAGATGGAAGATCACGTCCGGGCGGCCGGCGATCAGCTTTTCGGCAGCGCCCGGCACGGCGAAATCGCCCGACACCGTCTCGACGGGGAAACCAGCCTTCTCGGGCTTCTTCGGCTCGACCACGTCATGCATGGTGAGCTTGGTGATGTCGCTCTTGCCGAGCCGGCCGTCACGCAACAGCCGTTCACACAATTTGCGGCCGACCATGCCGGCGGCGCCCAGAACCAGAACGTGCAAGAGCTTAACTCCTTGGTTATTGGCCGGAGCGCGCAGCCTCCGGCGCGCTCCGTGGCAGACCCCGCGATTATTCCTTCACGGCGCCGGTCATCGCGGACACATAATGCTCCACGAAGAAGGCGTAAAGGATGACGAGCGGCAGCGAGCCGGCCAAGGCTCCGGCCATCAGCGAACCCCAGCGGTAGATGTCACCGTCCACGAACTCGTTGACGATCGCGACCGGCACCGTCTTGTTGCTGGTCGACTGCAGGAAGGTCAACGCGTAGATGAACTCGTTCCAGCACAGCGTGAAGCAGAAGATGAAGGCCGAGATCAGGCCGGGGATTGCGAGCGGCAGAACGATCTTGACCAGGATCTGCCAGCGGCTCGCACCGTCGATCAGCGCGCATTCCTCGAGCTCGAACGGGATGGTCTTGAAATAGCCCATCAGCAGCCAGGTCGAGAACGGGATCAGGATGGTCGGATAGGTCAGGATCAACGCCAGCGGCGAGTCGAACAGCCCGTACTGGAACACGACGGTGGCGAGCGGGATGAACAGGATCGACGGCGGCACCAGATAAGCGAGGAAGATCAGCCCGCCGACGAGATTGGCGCCCTTGTAGCGCAAGCGCACGATGGCGTAGGCAGCCAGCACCGACGCGATGATCGAGAGCACCGTCGCGCAGACGGCCACGTACATCGTGTTCCAGAGCCAGTACGGGTAGTAGCTCTCGAACAGCAGCTTGTGGAAATGCTTGAAGGTCGGATTCCAGGTCCAGAACGGGTTGTACCTGTCGAGATCGAGCAATTGCTCGTCCGGCTTCACCGAGGTCAGCGCCATCCAGTAGAACGGGAACAGCAGAACGATGACGATGATCGCGAGCGGCAGGTACAGCGTCACCATCCGGCGCGGCACCGACTGCAGATAGCTCATGCCCTCGCTGTGATCGTCCTTCGCCACCGTCGGAGAGGATCCCGATAGCACGGCCTTGAGATCAACGGACCTGGTGGGCAGATCAGTCATTGTTCTCTCCCTGCTGCCATTTCCTGCGCTGGAGGCCGAACCACGAGACCATGATTGCGGCGAGCAGGAACGGGATCATGGCGCTCGAGATCGCGGCGCCCTCGCCCAGCTGCCCGGCGATGATCGCGCGCTGGTAGGACAGCGTCGCCATCAGATGGGTGGCGTTAACCGGTCCGCCGCGCGTCATCGCCCAGATCAGCTGGAAGTCGGTGAAGGTGAACAGCACCGAGAAGGTCATCACGACGGCGATGATCGGCGTCAGCAGCGGATAGGTGATGAAGCGGAAATTCTGCCAGCGCGTGGCGCCGTCGAGCGTTGCGGCTTCATAGAGCGAGGGCGACACCGTCTGCAGGCCGGCCAGCAGCGTGATCGCGACGAACGGCACGCCGCGCCAGATATTGGCGAATATCACGCAAATGCGTGCCCAGGTCGTGTCGCCGAGGAAGTTGATGTTCTGGTCGATCAGGCCGAGATGCCTCAGCGACCAGGAGATGATGGAGAATTGCGAATCGAAGATCCACCAGAACGCCAGCGCCGAGAGCACCGTCGGCACGATGAAGGGGATCAGGACCATCGCGCGCAGCATCGCCTTGAACGGCATGTTCTCGTTCAGCAGCAACGCGAGATAAAGCCCGATCGCGAATTTGAGGGCGCTGGCGACGAAGGTGTAGAGCAGCGTGTTGAACACCGACAGCCAAAAGATGGAATCGTCCCACAGCCACTCATAGTTCTCGGTGGCGACGAAATGCCCGACCCTGCCGATGCGGGTGTCGGTGAAGGACAACCAGATGCCTAGGCCCAGCGGATAAGCCAGGAAAAAGATCAGGAAGGCCATGGCCGGCACCATGAACCAGAAGCCGAGCCAGTTGCGATTGTGTTTGAGCTGGGTCCAGGCGCTGTCCTCGCTCATCTGAGGCTTGGCCCGGGGAATTGCGACATCAGCCATGCCCGATATCCCTGATCGAAATGTTGACGAGCGGGCGGCCGAATGGCCGCCCGCCCCGTGACGCTCAGCGGTAGATGCGCTTCAGCTGGCGCTCGGCTTCCGCCATCGCGCCCTTCGCATCCTTGGTGCCGGTGCAGTAGTTGGCGAACATGTCGACGACGATGAAGTCGGCGATGGCCGTCGCCGCCTTTTCGCCGACCGAACCGATACCGGCCGCCGGCAAAGTGCGCTTGGACGCCTGCGAGAACACGGCATTCTTGGGATCCGCCGTCCAGATCGGCGCCGACTCATAAGCGTTCAAGGTCTGCGTGAGATAGCCCTGCGCGCCGTCCAGCCACTTCTCGTAATTCTCCTTCTCCAGCATGAAGGCGACGAAGGCCTTCGCCGCATTCGGATATTTGGTGAAATTGAAGGCGAGGATCGGCAGCGCAAGCTGCAGCTCGGTCGGCTTGCCGACCGGTCCGACCGGCCAGAGCGCGTGATAGGTGTCCTCGGCGAGCTCCTTCTTGCTCGCATCGGTCTTGGCGGCGACGTAGATCGAGATGCCGTTCGCCGTGCAATAGAGCTCGCCGGCGAGGAACGCCTTGTTGTTGGAGGAATCGTTCCAGGACGCGGTGCCCGGGATGAAGGCATCGTACAGCGACTTGCAATATTCAAGCGCCTTTGCCGTCTCCGGCGAATTGATGATGATCTTGTCGTTCTGGTCGACCGTGTAGGCGCCGTGGCCCCACAGCACCCAGTGCAGCCACGAATTGCCGTCGCCCGAGGCGTGCCCGAGAGCGAAGCCGGCCGGCGTGTTGTTCGCCTTCAGCGCCTTGCACATCTCGAGGAAGCTGGGGAAGTCCTTCGGGAATTCCTTGAACCCCGCCTTGTCGAGCGCCGACTTGCGGTACGTCATGTAACCGCCGTTGGTGGCGACGGGAATACCGAGCCAGTCGTTGCCCTGCTTGCAGGTCTTGGCGGCCGCATCGGTCCAGCCGCCGTATTTCTTGCCGAGATAATCGGCGACGTCGTTCATCTTCAGCACTTTGGTGGGGAACAGCTGCGGCAGCGTGTGCAGGCCCCAGGCGAGATCGAGCCCGGAGCCGGTATTGGCCGCAACCGAAGCCTTCGGCTGCACGTCCTCGAAGGATTCGCTGAACACGTTCATCTCGGTGCCGGTGGCAGCCTTGAACGCCGCGACCATCGCGTTGAACGCATCGTCCTCAGCCGGCACGAAGCGCTTCCACCGCATCACGGTCAGCTTGGCGCCAGGCTCCGCCTTCCAGGGCGCGCTCTGCGCCCAGGCCTTGGCGAAATCGAACAGTGCCGGCCCGGTCAGCATGCCGGTCGCAGCCAGTGCCGTTCCGCCTTGAAGCAGAGTCCGGCGGGTAAAGTCTTGCATGTCGTCCTCCCTGTGATGCTTTTTATTGTCTTGACTTAAACTTACGCTACGCGTTCAGGCGCTTTCCCGTCGCCTCGTCGAACAGATGCACCAGTGACGGGTCCGGCTTCAGCCGGACCTTGTCGCCCGGGTTGAACTGGTGGCGTTCGCGGAAGACCGCGACGACCTGCTCGCCGCCGATCTTGGCGAACACCTGCGTCTCCGAGCCGGTCGGCTCGACCACGATGATCTCGGCTTCGGCGCCGTCGTCGGCAATGGTGAAATGTTCGGGCCGCACGCCGTAGACCGCGGGACGGCCGTCGGACGCCGCGGGCGCGGTCTTGAGCGGCAGCTTGACGCCGTTCGGTCCCTCGAAGGTCGCAACGCCGTTGACGCGCACATGCCCCTTCAGGAAGTTCATCGCGGGCGAGCCGATGAAGCCGGCAACGAACTGGTTGTCGGGCTTGTCATAGAGCTCGAGCGGCGTGCCCATCTGCTCGACGATGCCGTCATGCATGACGACGATCTTGTCGGCCATGGTCATGGCTTCGATCTGGTCGTGGGTGACGTAGACGGTCGTCGTCTTCAGCCGCTGGTGCAGCTCCTTGATCTCGGTGCGCATGGCGACGCGCAGCTTGGCGTCGAGGTTGGACAAGGGCTCGTCGAACAGGAAGACCTGCGGGTCGCGCACGATGGCGCGGCCCATCGCGACGCGCTGGCGCTGGCCGCCGGAGAGCTGGCGCGGATAGCGATCGAGCAGCGGCGACAGCGCGAGGATCTCGGCGGCGCGCTTGACGCGCTTGTTGATCTCGTCGGCGCCCGCATTCCGCAGCTTCAGCGAGAAGCCCATGTTGTCGGCGACCGTCATGTGCGGATAGAGCGCGTAGTTCTGGAACACCATCGCAATGTCCCGCTCCTTGGGCTGGACATTGTTGACGACGCGGTCGCCGATCGAGATCGTGCCGGAGGTGATGTTCTCGAGACCGGCGAGCATGCGCAGAAGCGTCGACTTGCCGCAGCCGGAGGGGCCGACCAGAACGACGAACTGGCCGTCCTCAATCGGTACAGTCACGCCGTGCAGGACTTCAAAATTGCCGAACGATTTCCGCACGTCGCGGATTTGCACAGACGACATCTAGCTCCCTCCTCGAAAGTCCACGGCGCCTCTAGCGCCGCGACCGTCTTGTTTTTTCAGACTTCACCGAACTCGGCCCGATCTTAGCGGGCAACATTGTCGGCAGTTTGTGCGGTTTTGGCAATTTGTCTTTGGTTAGTCGTTGCTGGTAGCGCTGTCAACGTTCCTTTGTTTGCGGGACTGACTGTGTTAAGAGCAGCAAATGGGTCGAAAACGCACCAAGTCAGGCAAGATCCGGCTGGCGGAAGTCGCCGAGCTTGCCGGCGTCAGCCCGATTACGGCGTCCCGCTTCTTCCGTAATCCGGAGGCCCTCTCGGTTGCCAAGCGGACACGGGTCGAGAGCGCCGCCAAGGAGCTCGGCTATGTGCCGAACCTTGCGGCCCGCGCGCTGGCCTCGCAACGCACCGAGGTGATCGGTGTCTTGATCCCCTCCCTCACCAACAACGTGTTCTCGGACGTGCTGCGCGGCATCTACGACGCGTCCGAAGGCAGCCGTTACTCGATCCAGCTGTCCAACACGCGCTACAGCATCCTCCAGGAAGAGAAGCTGCTGCGACTGTTTCTGGCGCAGAAGCCGGCCGGGCTGATCGTCACCGGCATCGACCAGACCACGGAATCGCGCGCCATGCTGGAGGCCGCCGATTGCCCGATCGTGCAGATCATGGAGATCGGCCCCGACCCGGTCGACATGATGATCGGCTTTTCGCACTATGATGCAGCCCGCGCAGCGGTTGCGCACCTGTTCGAGCAGGGCCGCCGCAAGATCGGCTTCGTCGGCGCGCGCATGGACCCGCGGGTGCAGCGGCGGCTGGACGGATATGTCTCGGCGATGAAGGATGCCGCACTGTTCGAGCAGCGCCTCATCGTCACCACGGCGACACCGACCTCGGTGACGCTGGGCGGCGCCCTGTTCACCGATCTCCTGGCGCGCGAGCCGAATCTCGATGCGGTGTTCTGTGCCAATGACGACCTTGCGCTCGGCGTGCTGTTCGAATGCCGGCGCCGGGAGATCGCCGTCCCCGAGCAGATCGCGATCGTCGGCTTCAACGACCTCGAATTCATGGCCTCCGCCGTCCCCACCCTTACCAGCGTGCGCACCAACCGCTACGAGATGGGCAAAACGGCCGCCACCATGCTGATCGAGGCGATCGACGGACGGCGCCCGGAGCAGCCGGTGCTCGATCTCGGCTTCCGGGTGATCGAGCGGCAAAGCTCGTCGCCGCGCCATTCAGACAGCCGGCCGACCGTCTCGGGCGTGGGCGCGGCGAACAAAATGGTAGCGTTACCAAGTAGCCATGACTAGTATCGCATTTGTGAGGAAACGACCCGCCAGCGGGCCAGCGATCCGTCATTCGCGCCGTTGGGCATCGCACAAGCCGACACCCTAGGACGGACGCCAGTGCGTTTGCATTGCAGGAGAAACCAATGACAAAAAAACCGACCAATGGGCATGCGCCCGCCGGCAACGGCTCCCGACGCCACCTTCGCTCCCAGGAATGGTTCAACAACCCGCATAATCCGGGCATGACGGCGCTCTACATGGAGCGATACCTCAATTACGGCCTCACCCGTGCCGAGTTGCAGTCCGGCAAGCCGATCATCGGCATCGCCCAGACCGGCAACGACCTCTCTCCCTGCAACCGCCACCATATCGAGCTTGCCCATCGCGTCCGCGAGGGCATCCGTGAGGCCGGCGGCATTGCGATGGAATTCCCGACCCATCCGATCCAGGAGACCGGCAAGCGCCCGACCGCCGCGCTCGACCGCAACCTCGCCTATCTCGGCCTGGTAGAGATCCTCTACGGCTATCCGCTCGACGGCGTCGTGCTCACCACCGGCTGCGACAAGACCACGCCGGCCTGCATGATGGCGGCGGCGACCGTCAACCTGCCCGCGATCGTGCTGTCGGGCGGCCCGATGCTCAACGGCTGGCATGCCGGCGAACGCACCGGCTCGGGCACCATCGTCTGGAAGTCGCGCGAGCGGCTCGCCGCGGGCGAGATCGACTATGAAGAGTTCATGGAGATCGTGGCCTCGTCGGCACCCTCGGTCGGCCATTGCAACACCATGGGCACCGCCTCGACCATGAACGGTCTTGCCGAAGCGCTCGGCTTCTCGCTGCCGGGCTGCGCGGCGATCCCCGCGCCCTATCGCGAGCGCGGCCAGATCGCCTACGAGACCGGCAAGCGCGCCGTCGAGATGGTCTGGGAAGACCTCAAGCCCTCGGACATCCTGACCCGCAAGGCGTTCGAGAACTGCATCGTGATCAATTCGGCGATCGGCGGCTCGACCAACGCGCCGATCCACATCAACGCGCTGGCCCGCCACATCGGCGTCGAGCTCACCATCGAGGACTGGCAGAAGGTCGGCCATGACGTGCCGCTCCTGGTCAACATGCAGCCGGCCGGCTTCTATCTCGGCGAGGAATTCCACCGTGCCGGCGGCGTACCTGCGGTGGTGCGCGAGTTGATGAAGCACAAGCGCATCCATGAGGACGCCGTCACCGTCAACGGCCGCGGCATCGGCGAGAACTGCAAGGACGCGCCGGTCCCCGACAACGACGTGATCTGGGCTTACGACAAGCCGCTGGTGAAGGACGCCGGCTTCCTGGTGCTGAAGGGCAATCTGTTCGATTCCGCGATCATGAAGACCTCAGTGATCTCCAAGGAATTCCGCGACCGCTATCTCAGCAATCCGAAAGACCCCAACGCATTCGAGGGCCGCGCCATCGTGTTCGAGGGTCCGGAGGACTATCACGAGCGGATCGACGACGCCTCGCTCGATATCGACGAGCGCTGCGTGCTGTTCATCCGCGGCACCGGGCCGATCGGCTACCCTGGCGGAGCCGAGGTCGTGAACATGCAGCCGCCGGCAGCGCTGATCAAACGCGGCATCCTGTCCCTGCCCTGCATCGGCGACGGCCGCCAGTCCGGCACCTCGGGCTCGCCCTCGATCCTGAACGCCTCGCCGGAAGCTGCCGCCAATGGCGGGCTTGCGATCCTCAAGACCGGCGACAAGGTCCGCGTCGACCTCAACAAGGGCAGCGCCAACATCCTGATCTCGGACGAGGAGCTGAAGAAGCGTCACGCCGAGCTCAAGGCCAATGGCGGCTTCAAGCATCCGCAGAACCAGACGCCGTGGCAGGAGATCTATCGCAACACCGTCGGCCAGCAATCGACCGGCGCCTGCATGGAGCTCGCCACGCGCTACCAGAACGTCGCCGGCACGTTTGGCGTGGCGCGGGATAATCACTGAACTGGGCACCCGTAGCCCGGATGGAGCGTAGCGAAATCCGGGTTCACCATCCGCGAACGCAGGATCCCGGATTACGCTGGCGCTCCATCCGGGCTACGGCGTCACGGCAATGAGGAAATCGAGGAGAACAAGAAAATGGCAGACCGCCTCAAGGGCAAACGCGCCGTCGTCACGGCTGCAGCCGCCGGCATCGGGCGCGCATGCGCCCTCGCATTCGCGCGTGAAGGCGCAACCGTCATCGCCACCGACATCAATGAAGCCGGCATCGCCGGCCTGACCAAGGAAGGCATCGCCGAGGTCGCAAAGCTCGACGTCCGCAACACCGCCGACGTCAACGCCTTCGCCAAGCGTATCGGCAACATCGACATCCTGCTCAACGCGGCCGGCTTCGTGCACCACGGCACCATCCTGGAATGCTCGGAAGAGGATTTCGATTTCTCGTTCGACCTCAACGTCAAGTCGATGCACCGGACCATCAGGGCCTTCCTGCCCGACATGATCGCGGGCGGCGGCGGCAGCATCGTCAACATCTCCTCCTGCGCGGCCTTGAGGCCGCCGGCGAACCGCTACGTCTACAGCTCGTCGAAGGCGGCAGTGTCGCTGCTATCGCGTGCGGTCGCGCTCGATTTCATCACCAAGGGCATCCGCTGCAACTCGATCTGCCCCGGCACCGTCGAGACGCCCTCGATGCTCGACCGCGCCGCCGCGCAGGGACCGCAAGGCAAGGAGATGTTCATCTCCCGCCAGAAGATGGGCCGGCTCGGCACCGCCGAGGAGATCGCATCGATGGCGGTCTATCTCGGCAGCGACGAGAGCGCCTTCACCACCGGCGTCGACCTCGTCGTCGACGGCGGCTACATGCTCTGATCCAAGGGGCACCGGCATGAACAAGATCGACCTCAACGGCCGCGTCGCCATCGTCACCGGCGGCGCGCAGGGTTTTGGCCGCGCCATCACCGAGCGCCTCACCGCCTCCGGCGCCAAGGTCGCGATCTGGGATTTTGACTCCGCGCTGGCCGAGAAGACGGCGAAAGAGATCGGCGGCGAGACCAAGGTCTTCAAGGTCGACGTCACCGACACCGCGGCCGTCGAGCAGGCGCGCGATGCGACGCTCGCCGCGTTCGGCAAGATCGACATCCTCGTCAACAATGCCGGCATCGCCGGCGTCAACAAGCCGGTCTGGGAAACCGACCTCGATGAATGGCGCAAGGTGCTGCGCATCAACCTCGACGGTCCCTTCATCGTCTGCAAGGCCATCGTGCCCGCGATGCTCAAGCAGAAATACGGGCGCATCGTGAACATCGCCTCGATCGCCGGCAAGGAAGGCAACCCGAACGCCTCGCACTATTCGGCGTCCAAGGCCGGCCTGATCGCGCTGACAAAGTCGCTCGGCAAGGAGCTCGCCGCGCATGACATCCTCGTCAATGCTGTGACGCCGGCCGCGGCCAAGACCGCGATCTTCGACCAGATGACGCAGCAGCATATCGACTTCATGCTGTCGAAAATTCCAAAGGGACGCTTCGTGCTGGTCGAAGAGCTCGCCGCGATGGTGGCCTGGCTCGCGTCCGAGGACTGCGCCTTCTCGACCGGCGCGGTGTTCGACATCTCGGGCGGACGCGCAACCTATTGAGGGCAGCATGATCCGGGAAGGCGGATGCCTGTGCGGCGCGGTCCGGTTCAAGGCGGAGGGCGAGCCGCTCAACGTTCGCGTCTGCCATTGCCGCAACTGTCAGAAGGCGATGGGCTCGCCCTTCTTCGCCCGCGCGCAGTTCGACCAGCGCGCGCTGAGCGTCGAAGGCGAGACCGAGCGCTATGCATCGTCCGAGGCGATCGACCGCGTGTTCTGCAAACGCTGCGGCACGCGCCTGTTCGCCTGGCGGCGCAACGGCACGCTCGCGGGCGTGTCCCTCTCCGTGTTCGACGATCGCAATGCCTTCGCGCCGACCGAGCACATCTGGGTCTCGGAAAAGCCCGCCTGGCTCAAGCTCGACGACGGCCTGGTGCAATATCCGGGAACGATCCCGGCGTGATGTCAGGCTTGGCCTGACGCAGACGCGCTTGCCGCCGGCGCCCGCCGGCCCGTTGTCGTCGCGATCCAGATCCCGCCAAACACCGCGACGATGCCGGCCGCCAGATTCCAGCGCAACGGCTCGTTCAGCAGCCAAGCGCCGACCAGGGACGCCGTGATCGGGTTGACCGTCACCGAGATCGCGACACGCGTCGGCGTCGTCCGCTCCAGCGCGAAAGCCCAGAGATAGAAGGTCAGCGCCGCGCCGAATGCACCGAGATAGAGAGCCGCCAGCCATTGCGGCGCGCCGAAGCCCGCGACCGGCGCAAAGCTGCCGCGGATCCAGGAGAGCAGGATGAGGCAGGCAGCGCCCGCCGCCATGCTCATGGTGGTGAAGGCGATCGGGCTGGAGCGCCGGATCAGTGGCTTCGACCAGATACCATACAGTGCCATGCACAGTGCGGCCGCCATCATCAGGAGGTCACCGCGCCAGGCGCCCGGCGGTGCCGAGGTCAGGTCGGAGAGAAGCGCTACAGCAACACCCAATGTCGCAATCACCACGCCGATCGATTTGCGCCAGGTCAGCGCTTCGGCACCGAGCGCGGCGCCGATCACGAGGGATAACAGCGGCAGCGTGGATAAGGCGAGCGCCCCGCGCGCGGCAGTGGTGAAGATCAACGATGCATTGAACAGGATCGGAAACAAAGCGAAGAACAGCATGCCGAGCCCGGTCGCGGCGGCCCAGTCCGCTCGCGGTGGCCAGCGATCGCCGCGCAACAGCGTCAGGGGCAGCAGCAGGAGGAAGCCGATGCCGAAGCGGAACGAACCGATCGCCAGCGGATCGAGGTTGCTCACGAGATAGCGCGTGGCGCCGATCGAGGTGCCGCCAAGACCGCTCGACAGCACGGCCGCCAGAACGCCGGAGATTTCGCCCACGCTTCCTCCCGTCGATACTTCGAAGGCAGCATACGAGGCACGCCGAAACAAGGAATGGAATTTCCGTGATGCTGGGATAAGTTTTCGTCATGAGCGCCCCCGATCTCGATCCCGACCTGCTGAAGGCGTTTCTCGCGGTCGACGAGCATCGTTCGTTCACGCGCGCGGCCGATGTGCTCAATCGCACGCAATCGGCGGTGAGCGTCCAGATCAGGCGGCTGGAGGAGCGGCTTGGCACCAAGCTGTTTCAGCGCACCAGGGCTGGCGTCGTGCCGACCGCGACGGGTGAAGCGTTGCGCGCTTATGCGCGGCGCATTCTCGCACTCAACGCGGAGGCCGTCGGGGCGCTCCGCGCACGCAAGGCCGACGCCGTCGTTCGTCTCGGCGTGATGGACGATTACGGCACCATCGTCATTCCGCCGCTGCTGGCGAGCTTTGCCAGGCACCATCCTCTGGTCCGGGTCGAGATCGAGACGGGACTGACCGCGACGATGCCGGCGCGGCTCGGCGATGCCTACGACCTCGTCATCGCCATGCATCCGCAAGGATGCGGCGATGGCGAGTTATTGAGGCGCGAACAGGCGGTCTGGGCCGCCGCCCCATCCTATCGGACCGCGGCGCAGTGTCCCCTTCCCATGGCGCTCTACCCGCCGGGCTGTCTGTTTCGCCAGTGGGCTGCGGAAGCGCTCGACGCCGCGGACCTGCCCTGGCGTCTCGCCTATGTCAGCCGGACGCTCGCTGCGGTCGAGACGATCGCGGCTCAAGGGCTCGCAGTGACGGTGGTAAAGGCCGGGACCTTGCCGCCGAGCCTTCGTGCGCTGTCCGATCGTGACGGCATGCCGCCGTTGCCGGCGGCGGAGATCCGCCTCCACCGCGCGAACGACCTGTCGACCGCAGGCGCCCACCTGGCGGATCATTTGCAACGGGCAATTTCGGAATTGGGCGCCATATAACGCTAGATCGTGATGGATTGTGGCCCTATACGGCCTGCTTTGCGAAGCGCGCAGGCAAACCAGGACGGACGAGCCGTGAACATTTCTTTTTATGACCTTTCCGTCTGGGTGCTGCCGCTGGTGCTCGCCATCACCTTCCACGAGGCCGCGCACGCCTTCGTCGCCGACCGGCTTGGCGACAACACAGCCGCACAGCTCGGCCGCGTCAGCTTCAACCCCATCAGGCATATTGACCCGTTCGGCACCCTGATCCTACCGGCGATGCTGCTGTTCGCGCACTCGCCGTTCCTGTTCGGCTACGCCAAGCCGGTGCCGGTCAACTTCCGCAAGCTGAACAACCCCAAGCTGGACATGGTCTGGGTGGCATTGGCGGGGCCTGTCACCAACATCCTGCTGGCGCTTGCAGTGGCCCTCGCCTTCCACGCCCTGCCCCTTGCCCCCGCAAGCTCGGCGAAATGGGTCGCCGACAACCTCAAGAATGCGCTCATCATCAACGCCATCCTCGCGGTATTCAACATGATGCCGATCCCGCCGCTCGATGGCGGGCGCGTTGCGGTCGGGCTGTTGCCGCGCCCGCTCGCCATGCCGCTGGCCCGGCTCGAGCCGTTCGGGATGCTGATCCTGATCGGCCTGTTGATCCTGCTGCCCCTTGCAGGTTCCCAGTTCGGTCTAAATCTTGATGTTATTTCAGTAATACTGCGAACGTTGACCGGTTATGTGATTCAGGCTGTTCTCTTCCTGACCGGCAATGCGTAGTTGAGCAACCGCACCCGAACTTTAAGCCGAAGGGCCAGAGGCCGACTTGGTCAAAGCTGCCGATATGCTGATCGCGCGACGCGCGGACACCCGCGCCCGCGCCGATTTTGCCACCTGGAAGATGATGGCCAAGCTCAATGGGGCGTCCGCGCTCCCACCGGAGGCCCAGGAGTTTCTGGCGAGCTACCAGAACCTGCTGGCGCAGATGAGCGAGGGCGAGGCCACCGAGGCGACCATCGGTGCGATCTACAAGGCCTATTATGCCGAGATGGGCGGCGCGGGAACGGCACCCGACGTCCGCCCTCGCCCGCCTGAAGCAGCGGCGGACAATGTTACCGCTTTCCGCCGCCCGGCGCCGAAGCCAAAGACGACCAGCTTTTTCGGGGCTGGCGCGGCAGCTGGAACCCAGAAACGGCCGCTCCCGGTGGCGCTGATCTTCGCCTGCCTCGTCGTCGTCTATATCGGGATCCGGCTCTACTGGCGCTGAGCCGTCTTCTTCTTTTTCGCGTCGGCCGGCGTGAAGATGATATCGACGGTCCGCTCGAACCGATCCTCGGTCAGCCCGGCAGGCGGCTGCGGGATCGGATCGGACTTGCGGACAATCGAGACCGCGGCCGCGTCGTAGGCTGAATCCCCGGATGACTCCACGACATCCACCGACAGCACGTTGCCCTTCCGGTTGATCGCGAAGCTCACCTTGACCTTCTGGTTATTGGGCTGCTTGCCTTCCGGATTGATCTTGTGCAGCGACAAATGCGCGCTGATCTTGCGGTTCCAGTCGGCGGTCAGCCTCAGGATGTCCTTGCCGATGCCGATGACGGGCGCCAGCGCCTTCTCGGCCTCGCGCGCGTCCTCCTCGAGCGTCTGCCGTGCCGTCGCAACCGATTTCGGCGAGGCCTCGGCGGCCGGCGTTTCGACCGCCTGAATCTTCGGATCGTCTTCCGTCGGCTTCTTCGCGTTGTTCTCGGTCACGACGCGATCGGGATCCTCGACCTGCTGCGACTGGTCCTTTGGAAGCTCCGTCTCCTTGGTCTCGGCCTTTTGCTCGGGAAGCGCCTGCTGCTCCTGCATCGCTTCGCTGTCGGGCCCGGGCGGCAGATCGGTTTCGGGCGCCTTGGGCGATGCCATCTCCACGGCGAATTCCGCACCGTTCGCACCTAGGCCGTCGCCGTCCTCGTCAGCACGCAAATGAGCCAGCGCGAGCGCAGCACCGCCCAGATGGAGCACGAGCGCGGCCACCGCCGCCAGGATCCAGAGCTTCCGGGATGGTCTGTGTTCGTCCGACATAGCGGGCCTCTAAGGCTGAGCGGCGCCTGCCGCAGGCGCTCCCGGTGCGCCTTCCAGCGCCACCAGTTTCACCCGCGTATAGCCGCCTGAGCGCAGGAGCTCCATGACGCCCATCAACTCCCCGTACGGCACCGAACGATCGGCGCGCAGGAAGACGTACTTGTCCTTGCTCATGTCGGACAGTCCGTCGAGCGTCCCGATCAGCTCGGCCCGGTGAACGGGGTTCTCCCCGAGGGCAAGCGTCAGATCGGGCTTGATGCTGAGATAGGTCGGCTTGTCCGGCTTCTTCTGCGGCGTCGCGCTCGACGTCGGCAAATCGATCGGCAGGTCGACCGTGGAGAGCGGCGCTGCGACCATGAAGATGATCAGCAGCACCAGGATGACGTCGATGAACGGCGTGACGTTGATGTCATGCGTTTCCGAGAAATCGTCGTCGTCGCCGTCGTTGTCTGCGAGCGAAACGCCCATGGCTCACTCCGCTGCGCGCGAATGCACGCTGCCGTGGCTGCGGTCGAGATCGCGCGAGAGCAGCCGCGCCGCTGCACCCGAGGCGCGGCTGACGAGCTCGAGATAGCCCTTCGTCACGCGCGAGAAGTGATTGTAGATGATGACGGCGGGAATGGCGGCGACGAGGCCGATCGCGGTGGCGAGCAGCGCTTCGGCGATGCCGGGCGCGACGACGGCGAGGTTCGTGGTCTGCGACTTCGAGATGCCGATGAAGCTGTTCATGATGCCCCAGACCGTGCCGAACAGGCCGACGAAGGGCGAGGTCGAGCCGATGGTCGCGAGCACGCCCATGCCGATGCGGATGCGCCGCGCCTCGGCGCGCACGATCTCGGAAAAGCTGGAGGCTGCGCGCTCCTTGATACCGGCGTCGCTGGACAGGCCGGCCGACATCCGCGCCTCACGCAGGGCCGCCGTCAGGAACGACGGCAGGATACCCTCCTTGGCTCCGAGCGCCATCTGCGCTTCGGCGAGGGAGCGCGTCTCCGCAACCTTCTTCAGCGCCGAACCAAGCTTGGAGGATGCGACCGACAGCTCGATCGACTTGGCGATGAAGACGGTCCAGGTCATCAGCGATGCGAAGGCGAGCCCGATCATCACCGCCTTCACGATGACGTCCGCCGACATGAACATCACCCAGGGCGACAATTCCTTCATCGCCGGCGCGATGCCAGCCGCGGCATCGGACCTGGCATCGGACTTGGCATCAGGCTTGGCGGTGGTCGAAACGGCGGCCGCGGAGGGCGCCGTCGGAGCGACCGGGGTGGCTGCCGTCGAAGCCGAAGGCGCCGGGACCGCAGGCGTGGTCGCCGCGGGCACCGCCGGAGCCGGAGCGACCGGGGCCGGCTGAGCCGTCGACTGCGCCGGTGCCGAGGGGGGTTGTGTCTGGGCGGAAACGGGGGATGCGAGCCAGGCGGCCGCCAGCATCAAGGCTGCGGCAAGGCTTGCTTGGAAGGTCATGGTCTTCATACTTCGGCCCAGTAGCGAATGAGATTGTGATAGATACCCGTCAATTTGACCGTTTCGGGATCGTCACGCCCGAGCCGGTCCACCAGCGCCTGAATCGCGGTGTCGAGGTCGAAGATCATGCTCCGGGCTTGATCGTCCCGTATCATGCTCTGAAGCCAGAAGAAAGACGCAACCCGTGTTCCCCTGGTCACGGGCGTGACGAGGTGGAGGCTGGTCGAGGGGTAGAGCACGCAGTCGCCGGCTGGCAACTTGACTTCGTGCGAGCCGTAAGTGTCCTCGATCACAAGTTCGCCACCGTCGTACTCTTCCGGCTCGGCGAGGAACAGCGTCACCGAGAGGTCCGTGCGGATGCGAAGGCCGGTCAGACGGTCGCCGCGGATCGCATTGTCGACATGCAGGCCGAAATGGTGGCCGCTATCCGCCGCATAGCGGTTGAACAGCGGCGGGAAGATCTGGAGCGGTATAGCCGCCGCGATGAAGCGCGGGTTCGATGTCAGCGCCGAGATGATGCGGTTGCCGAGCTTGCGCGCGACTTCGCTATCGGGCGGCAATTGCTCGTTGCGCTTGACCATCGCCGACTGCGCGCCGGCGGTGGACCGGCCATCCTCCCATTCGCTGGCGTCCATGATGCGGCGGAAATCCGCCACATCATCCTTGCTGAGAACGCCTGGCAGGCACGTCAACATGATCAGAACTTCGCTGTCGTCACGACATAGAACGCGCGCCCGGGCGCGACCGCCACGAACGGTACGTTGCTGCGATAGAACGAGTCGTAATAGAGCTTGTTGGTCAGGTTCTGCGCGTAGAACTTCATAGTCCAGTTCTTGTCGATCTTCTTCTCGACGAAGGCATCGAAGCGCCAATAGCTCGGCAGCTCGTTGGTGTTGGCCGCGAACGTGCCGCCGTAAACCTTCGAGCGGTACACCGCCTGCCCGCCGAGCTCCCAGCCGTCATCGAACTTGTACTTGGTCAGCATGCTGAACGACTGGTGGGCAATGTTGGCGAGCTGCAGGCCGAGATTGGAGGCAACCCCGCTCTGGGTGACCTTGGACTGCATCAGGACCAGGCCGCCGAAGATGCTCCAGCGATCGGTGATCTTGCCCTCGGCTTCGATGTCGATGCCCTGGATCCTGTAGGCAGCGCCCGAGGTCAGCAGGCCGTTGACGGTCTCGCGCGCGTTGTCCTTGGTGGTCTGGAACAGCGCGCCGGTCACCAGCAGGTGGCGGTCGGCGAGTTCCCATTTGGTGCCGACCTCGATCGCCTTGTTGCGCTCGGGCCCGAGCAACAGGGTCGAGTTGGGCGGAACGCCGCCGTAATCGGTGCCGGTCGCGTCAAGCTCCGAGCCGAACGGATTGGCCGAGGTCGCATAGGCTGCATAGATGCTGCCGATCGACATCGGCTTGTAGACCAGGCCGACGTTGTAGTTCACGAGATCCGCGTTCTGCTTCACGAAGCTCGAATTGTTCGACGCGCTCTGGCTGTAGCCGTCGTAGCGCACGCCGCCATTGACGATGATCGTGTCCTGCCAGTTCGCGGTGTCCATGACATAGACGCTGCTGGTGTTGACGCCGTAGCGCGTCGGGTTTCCGAGGAGTGACGGAATGCCGAAGGGAATGTTGGTGTATTGCGGGGAGTAGAGATTGACCCCTGTCACGGCACCGTTGCTCGTGAAGGGCGAGCCGGACAGCTCCGACGCGAGGCCGGCGTAGCGGTCGATCGAGATGTTCTCGTTCGAATATTCGACGCCGAACACCGCGGTGTGCTTGACCCCGCCGGTGTCGAGCTTGAACGTGGCCTCGTTCTGGTTGGCCCACACGTCCACGGTCTGGTAGCGGCTCTGCGCGCTCGCCGTCGTGGTCCAGAGCAGCGGATTGGGGCTGGTCGTATTCGGATTCTGCGGCAGCGTGCCGATATAGTTGAGCACCGAGTGCTCGCCGCGCACCTTGCTGGTCAGCGTGATGGCCTCGTTGACCTTGTACTCGATCGTGCCGGTACCGAAATCCTGCCGCGCCGTCTGGAAGTCGCGATTAAGGAAGCCGTACCAATTGCCGCGCGGAATGCCGGCCGAGGTCACCGGCACATTGCCCTGCTTGTAATAGGGCACGCCGAAATCCGGTAGGCCGCTGAGGTCGGTGTGGACGTAGTTCGTGGTGATCTTGATGTCGTTGGTCGGGGTGTACTTGGTCGAGATGAAGGTGCCCCAGCGATTGTCGGTCACGTAGTCGCGGCCGGCGACGTTGGCATCCTGGAACAGGCCGCCGGTGCGCACCGAGAAGGTCGGGTCGATGACCTGGTTGACGTCGAGCGTGACGCGCTTGGTCTGATCGGTGCCGAACTCGGAGTCCATGCGCTTGAAGTTGACGTCGCCAGCCTGCTTGGTGACGATGTTGATGGCACCGCCGGCAGTGCCGCGGCCGGCGTAGGAGGATGCCGGCCCGCGCAGGATCTCGATCTGCTCGGTGAAGAAGTTCTCGCGGATGGAAACCGCGGGATCACGGATGCCGTCGATGAACACGTCGTTGCGCGCATCGAAGCCGCGGATGAAGAAACGGTCGCCGAACGCGTTGCCGCCCTCGCCCGAGCCGAGCGTCACGCCCGCGGTCGAGCGCCCGATCTCCTTCAGCGTCGTCGCGTTCTTGTCTTCGAGCACTTCCTTGCTGAGCACCGTGATCGACTTGGGCGTGTTCAGCATCTTCTCGGGAAACTTGCCGCTGGCCTGGACGTGGTCGACCTTGTAGGGCGCGGCCGGATCGGCATAGGGATTGCCGTCGGGAGCGCCTGACGGCGTGGTCGGCGCCGTCTGCTGTGCCGCCTGCTCGCGCTGCGCGGCGCGACGAATCGCATTGCGGGCGCGGACCTGCTCCGGCGAAGGCTTCGACGACGTTGGACGCGGACGTTCGACGGGAGCATCGACCGTTACCGGCGGCAGGTTGGACTGCTGCGCCTGCGCGCCACTCGACACCGACGCCACCGCGATCAAGCTCGCAACTGCCGAGACCTTCTTGCCGGAAACACCTGCGAACTTTTCATCCACCAGACCGAATGCTGCGACCGAACGCAACGACTTCGGTGCGACCACCTGCCCCATTACCAAACGCCCCATCTTCCTGTTCGCTCACTCACTTTGACGAACGATGAGTTGTTGGTATCGGCCGCAAAATAGCGGGTCAATGCGAGCGCCTCGCAAGAACCCTTGAATCAGTCCAGTTCAAAACAATTCTAAACTACAGTTTGAAATCGTTCTAAACAGATATTGGACTCGTTCTAAAAGACAGCGCGCCGAATGCCGGGCAATCGATGGCTCGCTCACAGCATCAATCGCTGCTCGGCGGCTTCATCAGCGAAAACAATTCGTCGACGGTTTTCAGCGCAACAGCGCGCACGCGATCGGTTGAGTCCATGCCGGCGATGTTGACGCCGTTCACGACGGCTTTGATCTCGTCCCGGAAGTCGGTGAGGAAGCGCAAGGGATCACGCTGCTCATTGGCGACACGCGCGATCAATCCCGTGATCAGAATCTGACACGCGATCAGCTTGCCGTTCAGCTCGTCCATCCTGCGCTCCCGTTGTGGCGGCGCCGATATGGACGATGCTGAAATCCCTGACAACCGAAACGGCTTCCGCCCGACTTAGAACCATTCTTGTTACCGATACCGACCGGCGGCTCGACCCGGCGCCATTCGGCCCGAGCACCGTCCGGGAGTGCTGCTTGAGGTGCGTTCGCCGATCGCGCCTGCCGGGAAAATGCAGCACTGCACACCGCCGCGCCAGACCACTGCCCAGACGGTGCAAAGCTTTCCAATTGTTTAGGATTCTCAACTGATAGTGCTGTTTACACTGGAACTTGGCGTGTATTATACAAACGCTCTGGAACCCTACGATTGCCCCATAATTCGTAGCTGAGGGCACAAGAGCCGACACGAGACGATATGAAAAAGTCCCGGCCGATCCTCTGGATTCTGATCATCGCGGCCGTGGCCTCCGCGGGTTACTATGGTTGGCAGAAATTCGACGCCTCCCAGGCTGGAAAAACCCAGACCGCCCAGAAGGGTCCACCCCGCCCGCCTGCCGTCCCCGTCAGCGTTGCCCCGGTTCAGAAGGTCGATTTCCCGGTCTATCTGACCGGTCTCGGCACGGTTCAGGGGTTCAACACCGTGCAAGTCCGCACCCGCGTGGATGGCCAGATCGACAAGCTCGCCTTCCGCGAAGGCCAGATCGTCCAGCAGGGCGAGCTTCTGGTCTCGATTGATCCCCGTCCCTATCAAGCCACGCTCGACCAGGCCAAGGCCAAGAAGGCGCAGGACGAGGCTAGTCTGGCCAACGCCAATCTCGAACTTCAGCGCGCCATGAAGCTCGGCGAATTCGCGACCGCCCAGCGGGTCGACACCCAGCGCACGACCGTCGCCCAGCTCACCGCCCAGATCGCCGCCGACGAAGCCGCGATCGCCAACGCCCAGACCCAGCTCGACTACACCCAGGTCAAGGCGCCGATCACCGGCGTCGCCGGCCTGCGCCAGGTCGACATCGGCAACATCGTCAACGCCTCGACGCAAACGGGCATCGTCACGATCTCGCAGGTCGAACCGATCTCCGTGATCTTCACCGCGCCGGAAGACCAGCTGCCCTATATCACCGAAGGCCAGAAGAGCGGCGCGCTCAAGGTGATCGCCTTCACCACCGACGGCAAGAAGACGCTGGCCGAGGGCAAGCTTGCGGTCATCAACAACCAGGTCGACACCAGCAGCGGAACGATCCGGCTCAAGGCGGTGTTCGACAACAAGGACCACACGCTGTGGCCGGGCCAGTCGGTTTCGACGCGGCTTCTGGTGCGGACGCTGAAGGATGCGACCGTGGTTCCGGATGACGCGGTTCAGCATTCGACCAACGGTCTCTACGCTTATACCGTCAATCAGGACAACAAGGCCGAGGTGCACAAGGTCAAGGTCACCTACGCTATCGATGGACATTCGGTCATCGAAGAAGGGCTGAGCCCCGGTCAGCAGGTGATCACCGGCGGCCAGTTCAAGGTGCAGCCCGGAAGCCTCGTCTCGACGGCGGTGGCGAGTTCGAACCCGGCCCAGAACGCCCAGAACAAGGTACGACAGGAATGACCGAGGGCGGGATTTCGGCACCTTTCATCCGTTATCCCATCGGCACCTCGCTGCTGATGGCCGGCATCCTCTTCGTCGGTCTCGTCGCCTATCCCCTGCTCCCGGTCGCACCGCTGCCGCAGGTCGACTTCCCGACCATCCAGATCACCGCCAATTTGCCGGGCGGCAGTCCCGAGACGATGGCTTCGTCGGTGGCGCAGCCGTTGGAGCGGCAGTTCGCCCAGATTCCCGGCATCGCGCAGATGACCTCGACGAGCTATCTGGGCACCGCGTCGATCACCATCCAGTTCGATCTCAACCGCAGCATCGACGGTGCTGCCAATGACGTGCAGGGTGCCATCAACGCCGCCAGCGGCCAGTTGCCGAAGAATCTTCCCTCGCCGCCGACCTACCGCAAGGTCAACCCGGCCGATGCGCCGATCCTGCTGCTGTCGGCGACATCGGAGACGTTGCCTCTGACCAGCGTCAGCGACGCGGTCGACGCCCAGCTCGCCCAGCAGATCAGCCAGCTCTCCGGCGTCGCCCAGGTCTTCATCGGCGGCCAGCAGAAACCCTCCATCCGCGTCCAGGTCGATCCCGCGAAGCTGGTCGCCAAGGGCCTGTCGATGGAGGACGTACGCAGCCAGATCGCGATCACCACGGTCGACAGTCCGAAGGGCAATATCGACGGCGAGAAGCGCGCCTACACGATCTACGCCAACGACCAGCTCACGCACGCGAAGGACTGGAACGACGTCATCATCGCCTATCGCAACGGCGCTCCGTTGCGAATCCGCGACATCGGCCAGGCGGTCAGCGCCGCTGAAGACGCCAAGCAGGCGGCCTGGGCCAACGGCAAGCGCGGCGTGTTCCTGGTGATCTTCAAGCAGCCGGGCGCCAACGTCATCGAGACCGTCGATCGGATCAAGGCGACCTTGCCCCGCCTCGTGGCGGCGATCCCGCCCGCCATCAAGATCGAGCTCATCAGCGACCGTACCACGACCATCCGCGCCGCGGTCGAGGACGTCCAGTTCACGTTGCTGCTGACCATCGCGCTCGTGGTCATGGTCATCTTCATCTTCCTGCGCAGCTTCTGGGCCACCGTCATTCCCGCCATCACGGTTCCACTGGCGCTGCTCGGCGCCTGCGCGCTGATGTGGGTCGTCGGCTATTCACTCGACAATCTATCGCTGATGGCGCTCACCATCGCGGTCGGATTCGTCGTCGACGATGCCATCGTGATGCTCGAGAACATCACGCGATACATCGAGGAAGGCGAATCGCCGATGGCGGCCGCCTTCCGCGGCTCGAAGGAAATCGGCTTCACCATCGTGTCGATCAGCATCTCGCTGGTCGCGGTGCTGATTCCGCTGCTCTTGATGGGCGGCATCATCGGGCGCCTGTTCCGCGAATTCGCCGTCGTGCTGGCGATGACCATCTTCGTCTCGATGTTCGTGTCGCTGACCCTGACGCCGATGATGGCCTCGCGCTTCCTGCGCGCCCATGGCGAGGTGCGCCACGGTCGCTTCTATCAATGGAGCGAGCGCGCCTTCGATGCGATGCTGCGCGGCTACGAATACGTTCTCGATCACGCCCTGGCCTGGCGGCGCACCACGCTGGCGATCTTCTTCGCCACGCTCGGACTGTCGATCTATTTGTTCGTCCTGATCCCGAAGGGATTCTTCCCGCAGCAGGATGTCGGCCTGATCACGGCGACTTCGGAAGCCTCGCAGGACATTTCGTTCAAGGAGATGACCCGGCGTCAGGAACAGCTCGGCAAGATCATCCTCGCCGATCCCGACGTCGCCAGCGTCGCCATGTCGATCGGCGGCAGCGGCCGCGCCGGCAACAACGGCAACATATTCATCACGCTGAAGGCTCGCGACAAGCGCGATGCCTCGGCTCAGCAGATCATCGCGCGACTGCGTCCGCAGTTCGACAAGGTCGAGGGCGCCCGCGTCTACATGCAGGCGGCCCAGGACGTCCGGCTCGGCGGCCGGCCGACGCGCACCCAATTCGAGTTCACCTTGCAGGACGCCGACCTCGCCGAGCTCAACGAGTGGGCGCCGAAAATCCTCGCCAAGATGCAGACGCTGCCGGAGCTGCGCGACGTCGCGACCGACCAGCAGACCCAGGGCACCACGGTCCAGCTCAAGATCAACCGCGACACCGCCGCGCGCTACGGCATCCAGCCGCAGCTGATCGACGACACGCTGTATGATGCCTTCGGACAACGACAGGTCACGCAGTATTTCACCCAGCTCAACACCTACAAGGTGATCCTGGAGATCCTGCCGGAGATGCAGGGCAATCTCGACAGCCTGAACAAGCTCTATCTGAAGTCGCCGCTGACCGGCGACCAGGTGCCGCTGTCGACCTTCGCGACCTGGACCACTGATCCGGTCCGTCCGCTTTCGATCAGCCACCAGGGCCAATTCCCGGCGATCACCATCAGCTTCAACCTCGGCCAGGGCGTCGCGCTCGGCCAGGCGACGGAAGCCGTGCAGAAGGCGATGGCCGAGCTCGGCGCGCCGCCGACGCTGAACTCGAGCTTCCAGGGCACGGCGCAGGCGTTCCAGCAATCGCTCGGCACCGTGCCGCTGCTGATCCTTGCGGCGCTGGTCGTGGTCTACCTGATCCTCGGCATCCTCTACGAGAGCTATATCCATCCGATCACGATTCTGTCGACGCTGCCCTCGGCCGGCGTCGGCGCGCTCGCGATCCTGATGGCGGCCGGGTTCGACTTCAGCCTCATTGCCTTGATCGGAATCATTCTCCTGATCGGCATCGTGAAGAAGAACGGCATCATGATGGTCGACTTCGCCATCGCCGCCGAGCGCGACGAGCACAAGACGCCGGCGGAATCGATCCGCCAGGCCGCCCTGCTCCGCTTCCGCCCGATCATGATGACGACGATGGCCGCGCTGCTCGGCGGCGTGCCGCTGATGCTCGGTCACGGCACCGGCGCCGAGATCCGCCAGCCGCTCGGCTACGCCATGGTCGGCGGCCTGATCGTCAGCCAGGCGCTGACGCTGTTCACCACGCCGGTGGTCTATCTCTATCTCGACGAGCTCAACAACTGGTTCTCGGGCTGGGGCCGTTCGGGTGACGGCGAAGGCGGCGAGGCGGTGGAGCACGGCACCGTTAAGGAAGCTGCCGAGTAGCGGCTTGCACGGCGCTTCCGGCGACGCTACAGCGAGGCCCCGGTTCACGCCAACGCGGTTTCGCCATGCTCATGCAATCCAGACTTGTCGCCCTCGCCGCAGCTGTCCTGTTGCCCTTGGGCGCCGCGTATGCCCAACAAGCCGCCAAGAAGAACGCCCCCGCTCCGGCGGCGCAGCCGGCACCGGCTCCGACGCAGCCACAGGCTGACGGCGCGCCGGCGCAACAGCCCGGCTGGATCGTGCGCTGCACCAGCGCCAGCCGTGACGCGCCGCTCGAATGTGCGATGGAGCAGAACGCGGTGCTGACCAAGACCGGCCAGACCATCGTGCTGATCAACATCCGCATCGCGCCCGACACCCGCACGCCGGTGGCGCTGCTGCAATTGCCGCTCGGCCTCAACCTTCCCATCGGCGCCAAGCTCCAGGTCGACGAGGGCAAGACGGTCGATCTCCAGATCCAGACCTGCGAGAACCGCGGCTGCTACGCCTCGGCGCCGATCGCGCCGGATCTGCTCGCCGCGTTGCGGTCGGGCAAGCAGCTCAAGGTCTCCTTCCAGAACATGGCCAAGGAGACGATCGCGATTCCGATGCCGCTGGGCGATTTCGCTTCCGCCTACGACAAGATCAAGTAACGCAAGTCCCCGTTACTGCCGCGCCATCTGCGCGTTGCCGACGGCATCGCCGTCGAGCCGCTGGTCATTGTGATGGTGACGGCGTGCAGCAGCCCCGTCGATCAGCAGCGTGTATTCGGTGATGGAGGCGCGGCTCGCCGGCTGCCTGTTGCTGCTGCTGCAGGCCGAAGTCGACCGCGCGCCTCCGAGATAGCCTTTCTCCCCCGCCTGTCAGCTGACGACGTCGCTCGCCCGGAGCAAGGTCGTGAACCCGCCATAGATCATGCGCTTGCCGTCGAACGGCATGCCCTCCATCTTCAGCCGCGGGTCCTCCATCACCTTCTTGTTGACGGCATCGCGGGTCTCCCGGTCGCGGTAGACGATCCAGGCGAACACCACGACCTCGTCCTCCTTCGCCATCACCGCGCGCGGAAACGAGGTGAGCTCGCCATAGGGGACATCGTCAGCGACGCATTCGACATAATCGAGCGCGCCGTGCTCCATCCAGAGCGCGCAGGCGGTCGTCGACAGCGTCTTGTAGGCCTCGATCTTGTCCTTCGGCACGGCCAGAACGAAACCATCGACATAGGGCATCAGGAATCTCCTTGAGTTGTGTGACCCAAGGACGATGCAGAGCACGGCGATCCGACCGGGGAAATGCGATTTCAGATGAGGCAAACGGTCGCGACCAGCGGCGCGGCCCATGGACCGTTCACTGGCACCGAAGGACCTGAAGATCTGGACTTTGGGCGTGCCCGGAACTGGCTGGGGAACCTGGATTCGAACCAAGACAAACAGAGTCAGAGTCTGTTGTGCTACCGTTACACCATTCCCCACCGAAGCGCTTGAAATCGCTAAGCTTTCTTCGGAAGTTCTGCGAGGGCGGGCTGACAGCTTTGCAAATCAGCGGCTCGCAGGCCGCTCATATAGCCGCGCTGACCTTCGCGGTCCAGCCCTTCTGTGAACATCTCGGCTTGTTCTGGCTGCGTTCGCACCGACAGGACGGACTATCTCAAGCCTTCCCGAAGGAATCCTGCGGCCCTTTGCGGTTGTAGAACAGCGATCGGCGCGCCCGATCGATCCATCGCTGCACCGTGAACTCGAAGGCGAGCGCGACGACCGTGGATGCGAGCAGGATGCCCAAGGTCTGAAACAGAATTCGCCAATGGCTCACAATGTGCGGATTGGTCAGCGTGATCGGATCAAAGACCTGCAGATTGATCGCGATCTGGATGAAGAGAAAATGCGAGAGATAGACGCCATAGGAGGCGTCGCCCAACGTGGTCGACAGCGGTCCGTTGATCCTTGAGAAGAGCGTCGGAATAACGATGCAGGTTGCGATAACCAGCGGCACGCCCTGAACGATGCCCCCGTGATAGTCGACGTCGGCATAGACGTCGGCGAGGAGATAGAGGCAGTAGAGGGCCGCGAGCCAGTAGCCCGCACGCGTCGACCATGTCAGGCGATCTCGCAACGAGAAGAGCACAACGCCGGTGCCGAAATAGCCGATCTGGCTGTAAAACGGGAAGTAAGCCCATTTCCATTCGTAGACGTGCAGAATGGTCATCTTGATCGCGAAGGCGGCGACCACCAACCCGGCGAGCCATTTTCTGTTCAGGAGAAGCAAGGCAGGCAGCAACGCGTAGAAGACGATCTCCGCGCTGATCGACCACGCCTGCGGAACCAGGAGATACGTGGTGCTGTGCATGGCCGAATAGAGATCGAGACCCAGCAGCGACAGGTTGATCACATAGGGCCGCTCTTCCGTTCGGAGGGAATTGAAGATGCCGCTCTCGTTCGCCGAGTTCCACAGGTGTAGCGCGAACGTAGCTACCAGGACAGCTAGGTAGAACGGATAAAGCCTCGCGAAGCGGCTGGCGAAGAATGCAGCAGGCCGTCCCGGATAGTGCCGCTCATAGGCGGCGGCCATGTAGAAGCCACTGATGATGTAGAAGACTTCTACAGCGGCCAAACCTCCGATCGTCTGGTGAATGACGCCAAATTGGCAATGAAATCCAACGACGATCGCCGCCAGCAGAAAACGAACAGTCCCCATCAGCCCCGCACCCGTTGGCTGATGCGAACTTAGACCGACGACCGGCGCTGAACAAGCGGCCGCCCCATCTGCATGCGGCGGCCGGCTCATCTCTTCGCGTGCCGCCCTACTCCAGCTTGATATTGGCGGCCTCGATCACCTTCTTCCAGCGCGCCGTCTCGGCGTTGATGTAGGCCGCGAACGGTTCGGAATCCACGGCGACAGCGGTGGCACCGAGTTCGGCCATCTTCTGCACCGTCTCCGGCTGCGCCATGAAGGCGCGAATCTCGGCCGAGAGCTTTTCGACGATCGGCTTGGGCGTGCCCGCGGGCACAATGAAACCGTGCCAGGCCACCGCCTCGAAGCCGGGCAGGAATTCGGCCACGGCCGGAGCTTCGGGATCGAAGGCGGCGCGCTTCGGCGTTGCGGTCGCGAGCAGCGCGAGCTGGCCGGTCTTCACCTGCGGCAGCAGCAGCGGGACGTTGTCGAAGGCGAGATCAATCTGTCCGCTCAGCAGATCCGTCAGCATCTGGCTGGAGCCCTTGTAGGGCACGTGCACCATCTTGGTGCCCGTCATCTGCTGGAATAGCTCGCTGGCAAGGTGCTGCGAGGTGCCGACGCCGGCCGAGCCGAACGAGACCTTGTCCGGATTCGCCTTCAGATAGGCAATCAACTCCGGCACGGTACGCGCCTTGATCTTGTTGGGATTGACGACGAGAACATTGGGCACGACGCTGATCTGGGCGACCGGCACCAGATCCTTGTCCGGCTGGTAGCTGAGCTTCGGCCCGTAGAGCGACGGGTTGATCGCAAGCGCGGACGTGCTGGCAAGGCCGAGCGTGATGCCATCCGGCGCCGATTTCGCCACCCGCGTCACGCCGAGGATCGAGCCGGCACCGCCGACATTCTCGACCACGAAGGGCTTGCCGAACTTCGCCTGCAAATGGTTGGAGACCATGCGCGCGAAGATGTCCGCGGTGCCGCCGGCGGCGAAGGGAACTACCACCGTCACCTGCTTGGACGGATAGCCGTCCTGCGCCTTTGCGGGTGAGGCCGCCAGCACCAAGGCTGAGGCAAGGACAAGCCACATCGATCTCATAGAAGTTTCCTCTGTTTTCCGTGTTGTTGATTGGCTGCCGCGCGCGAGCCGCGGAGACGGTTAGAACGCGACCTCGTACATGTTCAGGATCGCATCCCGGCCGAGGTCGCGCGGATTGTTGTCGAGCAGGCGGCGAATGGCGTGCGCCTCGTCGGCCATCACGCCGAAATCGTCCCGAGGCACGCCGAGCGGGGACAGCCGCATCTCGATGCCGAGATCGCTGCAGAACTTGTAGCTTGCCTCGAACGCGAGCTTTGGATCGCCCTGCTCCGGCAGGCCGAGCGCCTGGAGCACCGCGATCGTCTTCGCTTCCACCGCCGGCATGTTGAATGCCAGCGTATGCGGGAAGATCACCGCGCAGGCGAGGCCATGTGCCACGTGGTGCCGCGTGCCGAGCGGATACGCCACCGCGTGGCCGGCTGTCGTGTTCACCGGTCCCAGGCAATAGCCGCCATAGAGCGAGGCCAGCGCGAGGCCCGCGCGCGCCTCGCGATCGCCGCCATCGGCCACCGCGCGCTTGAGATAGCGGCCGACGAGCCGCGCGCCTTCGAGCGCGTAGAGGTCGATCGCCGGATGCGCCTTGCGGCTGGTATAGGCCTCGACGCAATGCGCCAGCGCATCGACCCCGGTCGCCGCGGTGACCTCCTTCGGCACGGTCATCGTCAGATCCGGATCGACGATGGCGATGTCGGCCAGCATGAAGCGGCTCTGCACCGCCTGCTTGTTCTGGCTGACGGGATCGGTCACGAGCGCGCGGGTGCCGGCCTCGCTGCCGGTGCCCGACGTGGTCGGAATCTGCATCAGCGCGACGCTGCGGCCGGCCACCTTCTCCGGCCCGACGATGTCGGCAAAGGGCACGTCGCTCGTGCACATCACCGCGACCAGCTTGGCGAGATCCATCGCGCTGCCGCCGCCGAAGCCGACGACGAGATCGGGCTTGACGTCCTTCGCCATCGCCACCGCCTTCTCGAGATTAGGCAGGTCCGGCTCGGGCTTGACGTCGCCGAACACCTTCACCGCACCCGGCAGCGCCAGCATGTCGACGCGGCGTGCGTTGAACGGATCCGAGATCACCAGCGGCCGCCTGGCGCCGATCCGCTCGGCGTAGCGCGCTGCCGCGCCGATCGTGCCGTTGCCGAACTCGAGGACGGTGGGACGCTGGATTTCGATGGGCGTGAAGGCGTTGGTCATCGTGCGTTCGAACTCATGATTTGGATACGGAGGCGCCAGCGGCGAGCCGCTCGGCATAGTCGATGGCCTCGATCAGGCTGTGCTCGTTGGCGATGCCCTTGCCGGCGATGTCGAAGGCGGTGCCGTGATCGACGGAGGTGCGGATGATCGGCAGGCCCAGCGTGATGTTGACGCCGGACAGCTCCTGCCAGCGGCCGGTCGCGGGATCGACCTGGAAGCCGAGCAGCTTGACCGGAATGTGCCCCTGGTCGTGATACATCGCGACCGCGGCATCGTACTGGCCGGCGCGCAGCTTGACGAAGATGGTATCGCCGGGCACGGGCCCGACGACGTCGAGGCCGTCGGCAACGGCTTTCGCAATCGTCGGTGCCGAGACGTCGATGTCCTGCCGGCCGAACAGGCCGCCCTCGCCGGCATGCGGATTGAGCGCCGCGATCGCGATCTTCGGTTTGGCGATTCCGAGCCGCAGCAGGGCATCGTTGGTGAGGTCGATCACCATGCGCAGACGCTCCGGCGTCAGGCGCTTCGGCACGTCCTCCAGCGCCACATGGGTCGAGACATGGCTGACGCGCATGTTGCCATGGGCGAGCAGCATCACCGAGCCGCGCACGCCGGTGAGATGCGCCAGCATCTCGGTATGACCAGGGAAATGATAGCCGGCCTTGTTGAGCGCTTCCTTGTTGAGCGGCGCCGTGACGATCGCCGCGGTCCGGCCCGCCTGCGTCAGACGCACGCCCTGCTCGATCGCCTTGTAGGCAAAGCGGCCGCCATCGGCGCTGAGCACTCCGGGCTTGATCGGGTCGCCCTCGATGTCGGCCTGGAGGAAGCAGAGGTTCGGCCAGTCGCGATCCTCGGCGCGCACTTCGGGAATCGCAATGCCGGCACCGAGCGCGGCTTTCGCGCCATCGAGCGCCGCGCCGTTGCCGATGATCAGGATCCGCAGATCGCCTTTCGCGATCCGGTCCTTCAGCCCGACGCAGGCCTTGACGATGATCTCCGGCCCGATCCCGGCGGGATCGCCCATGGTGATGGCAAGATGACGAGAGGTCATGTCGGACTCCCCTTGCTGAGCAAATGATTATCCCGAAGCAGGTCGCGCCACAGCTCGCTGGGACCGAACGCGCCGGACTTCGAGATGACATCGACGCCGGCCCAGCGGCCGCCCTGCAAGGTCGAGCGCGGCAATCCCGGTACGATACGTCCTGTCACCTCGAGCGCATGCGCGCCAAGGGCAAGGCATGCGGCCTTCAGTGTTTCTCCACCGGCAACAACCAGCGTGCCCGGTGGTTCGAGTGCTGTGATCAGCCGGGTCATCTCGTGCGCGATCCGCCGCGCCGCCTCGGCTCGCGTCAAGCCGTCAGCGAGGGCGAATTTGACCAGCGCCACGCCCTCGTCGGCCAGCTTGCGTCGAACGCCCGCGCCGCCCTCCCCCTCGGCCAGCGCGATGGTGGCGTGACCACATGCCGCCAGCTGGGATGCGGTGGCGGCCTGGTCGGAGCCGAACAGCCCCAGCACCGGCCGCTTCAGTTGCGAGGACGCAGAGGAGCCTTGACCCCGGGCAAGCGCACCGGCGAGGCCGCCGCTGCCACACCACAACACGGGCCCCGGCATGCGCTGCGCCATTTCGACGACGCGATCGAGGTCGAGGTCGCTCTCGGCATCGAACACCTGAACGCCGCCTTGCGAGAGCGTTTCGGCCGTGCCCTGTCGTGCTTCGATGCCGTCTTGCCGCAACTGATCCAGCAAATTGTCGCCGACCCTGTGCCAATCGCCATGCACGGTGCGGGCGAATTGCTGGCCACCGACAGTGCGACGTCCCTGATAATCGAACGCCGGCGCGACCACGCAAGAGGCCCAATGGCCGCTGCGCAGGCAGGCGTCGAGCTCGGCCGCCCACGCGCCTCGAAGGAGGCTATCGACCTTCTTGTAGGCGATCGTCCCGTCCTGAAGCTGCGGCGCCAGTCGCCCCACGATCTCGACGCTCTCGGCCTTCGACCGCTCGCGGGTGCCGCTATCGATCGCCAGGCTCCCGGACTCCAGCGGCGCAAGCGCGCCCGACCAGACGACATCGAACGGACCGCACAGGCCGACGAACTCCGCCGCGGTGTCGAGCGCACCGGTGAGATCGTCGGCAAGCAGGCAGACGCTCGTCATGGTTATGCCGCTCCCGCACCAAAAATCTTGCCGGGATTCATCAAGCCCTTCGGATCGAGCAATTTCTTGATATCGCGCATCAGCTCGATGTCGAGAGGATCGGCCACACGGGCAAGCCGGCCGCGATTGGTGATGCCGATGCCGTGCTCGGCACTGATCGCACCGCCCTGCGCTGCGGTCTCGTCGTCAACGATCTCGTTGATTTCAGCCACGAGCGCAGCGGTCGCCGCCGGGTCCTGGCAACGCGCGCGGTCGATCAGGGCGATGACGTGGATGTTGCCGTCGCCGATATGGCCATGCATCACGACCCGCGCGTGCGGTACCGCGGCGTTGATCCGGGCCTCGACATTGGTGACGAAGGCGGCCTGGCGCTCCAGCGGAACGACACTGTCGTGCGAGACGACATAGCCGCTACGCTTGTTGCCTTCGGACACGCTGTGCCTGACAGCCCAGATCGCCTTCGCCTGCGCGAGGTTGGAGGCCAGGATCACGTCCTCGGCAAGGTGGGCTTCCATCGCATCCGCCAGCACCGTGGCGAGCGGCTCATCAAGGTCGACGCCGGCGAGCGTGTCGGTCAGTTCGACGATCAGATACCACGGCGTCGTCAGCTCGAAGGGGATCGTGACATGCGGCACGGACTCTGCGATCGCCTCGATCTGCGCGCGCGACATGATCTCGAGGCTGCCGAGCCGGTCGCCGACCGCGCCGCGCAGGCGCTGCATGATCTCAAGCGCCTGCTCCACGCCCTGCAATTTCAGCAGCGCCAGCGCCGAGCTGCGCGGCGGCGCGAACAGCTTCAACACCGCCGCGGTGATGATGCCGAGCGTGCCCTCTGCCCCGATGAAGAGCTGCTTCAGCCCATAACCCGTGTTGTCCTTACGCAATGCGCGCAGGCCGTTGAAGATTCGCCCGTCGGGCAGCACGACCTCCAGCCCGAGCACGAGATCGCGCGTCGGACCGTAACGCAGCACCGCCGTGCCGCCGGCATTCGTCGAGATATTGCCGCCGATCTGGCAGGAGCCTTCGGCGCCCAGGCTCAAGGGAAAGTAGCGATCGACCTCGCGCGCCGCATTCTGCACCTCCGCGAGGATGCAGCCGGCCTCGACTATGATCGTGTTCGCGAGCGGGCTGACATCGCGCACGGCGCGCATCCGGTCGAGCCGGATCACCACATTGCCGGCCCGATCGTCCGGCGTTGCCGCCCCGCACATGCCGGTGTTGCCGCCCTGCGGCACGATCGCGAGTTGCCGTGCCGCACAGAATTTGACGACGGCGGCGACCTCGGCGGTGGAGCCGGGCTTCACCACCGCAACCGCGCGGCCGTGATAACGCCCGCGCCAGTCCACCACATAAGGCTCCTGGTCGGGTCCGGACGCGATGATTTGCTTGTCGCCGACGATCGCGGCAAGCCCGGAAAGCGCGTCCTGGAAGGAGTCCGACATCGGATCGCCTCGTCGTCGCGCCGGCTACAAAGCGGCTGCGAATGCCGCAGCATTCGCGAGCAGCTCTTTCACCTGCTCGGGCGGCAACGACTCCAGCGGCGGTCGCAGGCGCTGCCATCCGGCGTGGCCAGTGCGCTCTGCCACCAATGTCTTCAGCGAGGCCATCTGCGGGAAGCGCGAGACCAGCTCGCGCGCTTTCACGATGCGCGCCTGCGCCGTCTTGAGCGCCGCGTCGTCGTCGCTATCGCGAAAATGCTTGTAGACATAGGCAAGGTCCCGCGCGACCAGATTGGAGGTCGCCGTGATGCAGCCGGCGCCGCCCTTGCGCAGCAGCGGCAGCAGCAACGGATCGGCTCCGACCAGAACCGAAAAGCCGGGGAAGCGCTCGACCATCGCGGTCATGTTCGCGAAGTCGCCGGAGGAATCCTTGATACCCACGAACGTTGCCGGATAAGCCGTTCGCAGCCGCTCGATCAGCGCATGCGAGATCGGCTGCGCCGACATCTGCGGGATGTGATAGAGCACGACCTTGAGCCTGGCATCGCCAATGCGCTGCACGATTTCGCTATAGGACGCGTAAACGCCGTCGTCCGTGACACCCTTGTAATAGAACGGCGGCAGCATCACCACGGTGTCGACGCCGACCGAGAGTGCGTGGCGCGTCAGGGCGATGGTCTCGCTGAGCGCGGCCACGCCGGTGCCCGGCAGAAGACGTTGCGGCGCGATGCCGGCAGCCACCACCGCCTCGAGCAGCGCCATGCGCTCCGCCGCGGAGAAGGAGTTCGCCTCGCCCGTCGTGCCGAGCAGCGCGATACCGTCGCAGCCCTCATCGAGGAGATAGCGGCAATGCGCGATGAAGCGCGCATGATCGGGAGCGAGCTGGGCGTCGAGCGGGGTCAGCGCGGCGGAAAACACGCCATGAGGGTGCAGCGATGGTGTCGACAAACTTCCTCCGATCGTCAAATCAGTTGTTCGGAATGCGAACATTTGTTATTGGCTTGACCAGTCGTAAAATCAGCTTGCCGCCGCGTCAAGGGCGGTGGCTGTCATGGCAAGGCATTCGGGCATGGCCAAGGTCGAAAAGAAGGCCACAAAGCGCAAATCGGAATCGCCCCCGAAAAACCCCAAGAATCATGTGGCGTCCGTCGGCAAGGCCTTTGCCGTGCTCAAGAGCTTCAGCAGCGAGGCCTTCGAGCTCACCCTGAGTGAGATTGCCGCACGGGCCGATCTCGATCGCGGAACGGCGTTCCGGTTGATTCAGACCCTGACCGAGATCGGCTATCTCCAGACCGTGCCGCAGAGCCGCCGGTTCCGCCTCGGTGTTGCCTGCCTCGACCTCGGTTACACCGTGCTATCGCATGGATCGTTGCGCCCAATGGTCGAGCCGTTGCTGCGCGATCTCGTGCCCGATGTCGGCGATGCGGCTTCGCTCGGCATCCTCGACGGCGGCGACGTGGTCTATCTCGCGCGCGTCGGCGCGGGCCTCGACCGCCACAAGATGGATCGCCGGCCGGGCACGCGCATTCCCGCCTACAGCGCCGCGCTCGGTCACGTCATGCTGGCGCATCTGGCGCGGGACGAGCAGATCGAGCGACTGGAATCGCGCCCTCGCGTCAAACTGTCGGAGCGGACGCTGACCGATCTCGATGCCTTGCTCGCCCGGCTCGATCTGGTGAAGAGAAAAGGCCATGCCGTCTCCGACGGCGAGAACGCCTACGGCCTGCGCACGCTGGCAACGCCGATCTTCGACGCCCAGGGCTCGGTGATCGGGGGATTGAGCATCACGGTCGATGCCATGCGCATGGACATGGCGGCCTTCCGCGACCAGGCACTGCCGCGGCTGATGGAGCTGACCAGCCAGGTACAGGATCTCGCGATCAAGTCGGGATTGACGAGCTGAGCGATCTCTTCGCGGACGTGTCCCGTGCGACGTCACAGCTGACGATCTGCATTCGAAGATCATTGTGAAAACGCTTTCGCGACCTATATCGTCAAGGCTTCCTTCCGAAACCCGATTTCCCCTTGCGAAGAGCCGTGCTCGTTTTCTTCCTGCTCCTGTTCGTGCCGATCGGCCTATCGGCCGCGCGGTACTATTGGCTTGGAGATGGCCGCGGCAATTGGCAGACGGCTGACCGTTCCAGCGCAGGCCTGCTGCCGCCGGCTTCTTCCCATCCCGATGCCCTGATCCGGGTTTATGCGGCCCGAACGGTCCGGTGGCGAAGCATCTTCGCCGTCCACACGTGGATCGTCGTCAAGGAAAAGGATGCGACCAGCTACAGCCGATACGACTACACCGCGTGGGGCGAACCGATCCGGAGCAACGGCTTCGCTCCCGATGGAAGGTGGTTCGGCGCCCTGCCGGAAACCGTCGTCGCCGTAGATGGGTCACGGGCCGAGCTCCTCATTCCCAGGATTAGGACTGTGATCGAGACTTACAAGTTTCGAACCTACGGCGACTACAGCGCCTGGCCGGGACCGAATTCAAACACCTTCGTTCAAGCCGCTCTTGATGCCGTGCCGGAACTTCGCGCGGTTCTGCCACCGACCGCGATCGGCAAGGATTATCCCTATTCCGGGGAATGGATTGGGCTGACCGCCTCGCGCACCGGCTTCTATGCCTCGCTCTTCGGCTATCTCGGCCTGACCCTTGGCTGGGTCGAAGGCCTCGAGATCAACTTCTTCGGCGCCGTGCTCGGCCTCGACATCCGCCGGCCCGCCGTCAAGCTGCCGGGCATCGGCCGCCTCGGTGTTGCCGCCGGTCTGTAGAGCCGGACGAGACCGCGACTGGCGATGTTTCGTCGCGACGGCTAGACCACGATGTGATCGAAGTCGGCGGCGATCCGGGTGTTCGGAAAGATCCTCGCCGCCTCGGCGAGAATCTCTTCGTCCTCATAGCGTCCCGACATATGGGTCAGCACGAGCTGCTTCACATTGCTCGCTGCCGCAAACGACGCCGCTTCTGCCGCGGTGAGATGGCCGTAATCCCGCGCGGTCGAGGCGTCACGATCGAGGAACGTTGCCTCGATCACCAACATGTCGGCATCAACGACGTGTTGCGCCAGCCCCTCGGTGGTTTCGGTGTCGCCGATCACGACAAGTTTCCTGCCGCCGCTCGGCGGTCCCAGGACATCTTCCGGATCGATCGTTCGATCGCCGTCGATCACGACCGCCCGGCCTGCGGCCAACTCGCCGCGCAAGGGACCGTCGGGAACGCCCAGCGCCGCCAGCAGATTTGGCTGAAGGTGGCGGCGAGCGGGGCTTTGGAAGACGAATCCAAAACTGTCGGTGTCGCGATGGCGGACCGGAAAACAGTCGATGGTGAAGTCGCCGGCGTCGACGAACCGTCCTGCGGCCAAGGGAGCGAATTCCACCGGAAGCGGCGCCCTGCCCGCACCCCACAACCCGGCCAGCATCTGGATGACCGTCTCGAGCGTCGCTGGACCGCCATGAACCATCATCACCTCGGCGCTCTGCCGCAAGCGCAGCGTCGAGAACAGGCCGGGGATGCCGAGCACATGATCGAGATGCGCATGCGTCAGCAGAATGCGGTCGAGCCGTCGAAAACCTGCGCCACTGCGCAGCAACTGGCGCTGCGTGCCCTCGCCGCAATCGACCAGCATGCGCTGTCCGGCGGCCTCGATCAGCAGGGCCGGATGGTTGCGCTCCGCGGAAGGAACGCTCGCCGAGGTGCCGAGGAATGTCAGGGCAAACATGGTCGTCGATGTCCAGCGACCGCCCCCTCTCCGCGACGGTACGGTGAACGGTCTCACCGTCCCCAATGCCACGCGAGCAACAGCGCGTACAGCCCCATCGACGCGGCGTAGAGCGCGGCAAGAAGTGCGTAGCCCGCGATCTGGCGACTGATCGCGGCCTTCGGCGTGACCCACCAGTCGAGTGCCTTGAAGGCGGCGGGCACGAGCCACCAGCCGAGCAACTGGGTGCTGACGAGATTGCCGACGAACAGCGACAGCCAGATCGGCACGCCATGACTGTCGATCAGCGGCCGGCTGACGAAAGTGCCCCAGAGATAGACCACGGGATAGAGCACCAGGAGGACGATGAGGTTGCTCTTCCAGATCAGGGCCGGGCCCTGCTCAGGAGCCCCGGTCTTGCCGGCCGGGAACCAGAAATTGAAGCCGTAGCTCGCGCGCTTCACGTTCATGCCGGCGTTGAAGCGCTCGCCCTCCTTCAGCAGGGTCTGCCGGACGGGCGAGCCCAGCCATGCATTGAGGTTGGCATCGCTGTCGAACGACAGGATGACGATCCATTCGTCGCGCAAGCCCGGAATCGGCCGCTCGATCTTGTGGCGCAAGAACCCCTTGAACTCGGCCTCGGCAGCCTGGATGCGCTGCTGCCATTTCAGAAACGCGTCCTCGAGTCCATCCGGCACCTTGAAGGAGATGACGGCCGACACCGCGCTGTCACGCTGAACGCCGGTGTCGGGCAGGATATGAACATCCTCCGAACCGACGAAGAAGCGCTGCACCTCCCCAATCAGCCGCGCCCGCACCTCGCTCTGGAGCCAGGCGCGCGCCGCGGCCGGGCTGGCGAAACGCAAAATCGTCACCCAGTCGACATGCGCCGGCGGCTGCGGCGGCACCACCTCCTGCCCCAGGAAACCGGGCCAGGCCTTGAGCGCCTCGCCCACCTCGCCGTTCCATCGCGCGAACGCGGCAAAGCCCTCGTCAGCGATGCGGCGCTGGATGACGAGGGCGACCGGCTTGCCGGCTGTATCCGGAGACGTGCTCATCGTCGCGGTCCGCTTCAGCTCTTCTTGTAGAGCCGCTTGCCCATCACCCAGGTCTCGTCGACGCAGCGATCGTCGCCGACCATCATCACCGCGAACAGCATGCTCGCGGCCTCGTCCATCGTGCGCGGGCCGGCGCCCTCGGCGATCAGCGATTGGTGCCACGCTTGGGCGATCTGCCCGCCGTTCGGATCAAGCGCGACGAAATCAGCTTCCTTGCCGGGCTCGAAATTGCCGAGCTTGTCGTCGATGTAGAGGCCCTCGGCGCCGCCGAGCGTGATCGACCAGAAGCCGCGATAGGGCGAGAGCTTGTTGCGCTCGGCCTCCGCGAGGTCCTTCCGCGTGGGATCGATGCTGCCGTCGAGCAGCGTGTTGTTGCACATGCCGACCTTGTAGGCGTCGTCGAGCACGGAGATCATCGAGAAGCGGTTGCCGCCGCCGACATCGGTGCCGAACGACATCTTCACGCGATGCTCCGGATCGGTGGCGCGGCCGAGGCGGAACAGGCCACTGCCGAGGAACAGGTTGGAGCACGGGCAGAACACCACTGCCGCGCCCTTCTTCGACATGCGCCGGAATTCGTTGTTCGAGAGATAGACGCCGTGACCGCCTGAGAACTTCGGCCCGACCAGGTCGAACTTCTCGTAGACGCCAAGATAGTCCTGGCAGTCCGGGTGCTCGACCAGCACGCCACTGCATTCAGCCGGGTTCTCGGAGATGTGGGTGTTGACCCAGCAATCCGGGTGCTCGTGCTTGAGGCGCTGGCACGCCTTGAGCAATTCCGGTGAGGCGCCGAAGGCGAAGCGCGGCGTGATGGCGTAGAGGTTACGGCCCTTGTTGTGATACTCTGCGATCAGCCGCTTGCTGTCGCGATAGAAATTCTCCGGGGTATCGATGAAGTCCGCCGGCGCGTTGCGATCGATGCCGGTGAGGCCCGCGATGACGCGCATGTTGCGGCGGGCCGCTTCCTCGAACAGTTCCTCGGTTGAAACAGGCGATGAGCTCGTGAAGGCCTGGCAGGTGGTGGTGCCGGAGGCCAGCAGCGCGTCGAGGAAACGCTTGACGCCCTCGCGCGCGTAGTTGCGATCCCGGTATTTGAGCTCTTCCGGATAGACCCATTTCTGCAGCCACGGCAACAGCTGCTCGCCATAGGCCCCGAGCACGCGGGTCTGCGGCAGATGGATGTGGCCGTCGATGAAGCCGGGGACGATGATGCGGTCCTTGATACGGGTGATCTCAACGCCCGGATGGCGGGCGGCGATCGTCTCGTAAGGACCGAACGCCTTGATGACGCCGTCCGTGACGATCATGAGGCCGTCCTGATGAAAGCGCGCGGCGGCCTGCTCGTCGCCGACATGCTTCCAGGGATCGTCGACGAAGTCGAAGAACGTGCCGCGAATACCGACCGTGGTCATGATTGGGTCCCTTCCTTAAGACTGTTTGGCTGGCGCACTGACGGCAAGGAGATCGCGAGCAGCGTGCCCGCGATGGCGCAGAGGCCGAGATAGAGCCATCCGATCGGCGCCTGCGTTGCTTCAGGCAACACCGCCGCGATCGCCATGGCGCCGCTCACGGCGAGATAGCAGAGCGCGCTGATGAGGCCGCCGATCAGGCCGTGGTCGCGTTCGAACAGGCCGAGCGCCATGCCGTACATCATCGGACACAGCACGCCGCAGCCGCCGAGCACCAGCGCGCCGCCGATCGTGATCGACGCGAAATCGAGACCGACGACCATGCCTGTCACGGTCAGCACCGCGGAGCCTGCGAGAAACAGCGCGAAGGCGCCGAAGCCCAGCATGCGGGCCGGCATGACGCGCGCAAAATGCGCGCAGCCGAGCTCGCCGGCGAGGTTGACCCCGCCGAGGCCGAGCGCGACGAGGCCGTAGATCGCCGCCGAGTAACCGAGGCCGGTCTGGTAGAAGAACGGTGCGACGACGCCGAATGCCAGCTGCGCGCTCGCGGCCGCAGCGAACACCAGCACGAAAGCCAGGAAGCCCGGGCGGACCACCGCCTCGCGCAAGATGCCGGCGGTGCGGCGCGGATCGAACGGCGCGCGCCGCTCGGCCGGCAATGTCTCGGGCAGAAGAAACACGACGATCGCAGCGACGATGGCCGCGGCGATCGCAATGATGACGAAGACACCACGCCATGACGTCAGCTCGACGATGAAGCCGCCGGCCGCGGGCGCAAGCACCGGCGCGAGTCCCCAGGCAGCGCCCAGCAGGCCGGAGATCGCCGTGAGCTCACGGCCGCGATAGCAATCGGCCGCAACCGCATAGGCGACGACGAGGCAGGTGCAGCCGCCGATCCCTTGCAGGAAACGCAAGCCGAGCAGCAGCGAGGCGCTGGTGGCGAGCGCGCAGGCGATGCTCATCGCGATCAGCACCGAAAGGCCCGCGAGGAGGACGTTGCGGCGGCCCAGCGTGTCGGAGGCGATGCCGACCGGCACCAGCGCCAGACTCATGCCGAGCATGTAGGCGGTGACGGTGTTCTGCATCGCCGCGGGATCGGCGGCCAGATCCACCACCATCTGCGGCAGGCCGGGCGTATAGGCATCGAGCGGGATCTGGCTGAACGGCACGACGCACAGCAGGATCGGCACGATCCCCCGCTTCGCGCAACCGGCGTCCGAAGCAAATGCGGTCATGAGCAACGCCCCTTTGATTTCCGCGGGCCCCATCTTTTCGTGCGCGCAATGAGACGCGACGATGCAGGTTGCGGAACTTGACGCGCGGGAGCGTGCCAGAACTGTGTGTAAGAATTCTTAGGAGCGCCCGTATCGATACGGCCTTTGACGGCTGATGCCCTGGCCCGGGGGACGCCCAAACAAAAAACGCGAAAACAACCCCATGCAAAGTACAAATCATTGAAGAATTTCGCGCCGCACGCCGCCAAGGCCTGCCGCCGCGGACGTTTGACACGTCGGGCAAAGAAGGCGCTGACTCGCCTGATGGCCGATTGCGAATCCCGCCAGCGCGCCGGTCCGTTAACGGGTCGGAAGGCATAGCTGCTTCGAAGCCCAGCCTCCGCATCGGTGCCCCCGGCAAGCAGATCTGATGTCCGTTGCGCCGCCTCCTCATCCCCCTTTCAAAATCGCATGTTCGGTGCCCCGAGCGATCTGCAGCGGGGTAGCGTCGACACCGCGATGAGATACATTGGAGTTCGTGATGACCGCAGATGCTGCTGACTTGAACTACGGCTCGATCAGAGCACTGGCGAGCGCCCTGCACGCCCGCAAGATATCTGCGTCGGAATTGCTCGAGCACACCATCGCGCGCATCGAGGAACTGGACGGGCGGATCAACGCGGTCATCGTGCGCGATTTCGACCGCGCGAGAGCGGCGGCGCGCGCCGCCGATGCCGCGCTTGGCGGCGGCGAGCAACGGCCATTGCTCGGCATCCCCGTGACCTTGAAAGAGCCCTTCAACGTCGCGGGCCTGCCGACGAATTGGGGCTTTCCGCATTTCAGGGATTTCCAGCCGGCAGAGGATGCCCTCGTCGTCTCGCGGTTGAAGGCGGCCGGCGCCATCGTCATCGGCAAGACCAACATTCCGATCGGCCTCAGGGATTTCCAGAGCTACAACGAGATCTACGGGACGACTAACAACCCGTGGGACCTCGGCCGGTCGCCCGGCGGCTCCTCCGGCGGATGCGGCGCGGCGCTGGCCGCAGGCTTCGGTCCACTCTCGATCGGGTCGGATATCGGCGGCTCGATCCGGGTCCCCTCGCATTTCTGCGGCGTGTTCGGCCACAAGCCGAGCCTCGGCCTGGTCCCGCTCCGCGGATACGGCCTGCCGCCGGCACCGCCCGTCCCCAGCCAGGGCGACCTCGCGGTCGTTGGGCCAATGGCGCGTACAGCTTCGGACCTTGCACTGGCGCTCGACGTGATCGCCGGCCCGGACGAGACGCGCGACGGGATCGGCTATCGGCTTGCGCTGCCCGCCCCGCGCCATGATCATCTTGGGGATTTCAGGATCCTCGTGGTCGACACGCACCCGTTGATGCCGACGGGCGAGGCCGTGCGTTCAGCCATTGGACGATTGGCCGAGCGGTTCGGCAGATCGGGCGCACAGGTGGCGCGCTCGAGCACGCTGCTGCCCGATCTCGCCGAGTCTGCGCGGCTCTACATGAAGCTGCTCAACGCCGCGCGAAGCCCGCGCCTGACACCGGCCGCCCTCGCCGAGGCGCAAGAAGCTGCCGCCGCACTCTCCCCCGACGACCGCAGCCTGCAGGCCGAGCGCGCCCGCGGCTGGGGCATGATCCATCGCGAATGGCTTGCGACCGATGCGGCGCGCTTGCAGCTGCAACGACGGTGGCAGCAGCTATTCCGTGAGTTCGACGCCGTGATCTACCCGGCCGCCGCCGTGCCGGCCTTTCCGCATGACCATTCCGAACCGTTCGACGCACGGCAGCTCGACATCGATGGCAAGCTCTATAATTACTCCGATGCGTGCTTCATCTGGGCCGACCCCGCGTCCACCTGCGGGTTACCTGCGACCGCCGTTCCGATCGAGCGTACGTCGTCGGGCCTGCCGGTCGGCGTCCAGATCATCGGGCCCTATCTGGAGGATCGTACGACGATCGCGCTGGCCGACCTGATCGAACGCGAGTTCGGCGGCTTCGTGCCGCCGCCGGCGCTGTCTGCATAAGCTGCGGGATGACGCGGGCGGCGCTTACGGCCATCACGTTCGGTCGGCCGACTGCGCCTCGACCGCCTGCACGGCGACGCTCGCCACCTGCCGCAGCGCTTCGCGATCTGCGCCCGAGGATGCCATCACGCCCATGCCGACCGCGACGGCCGAGACGTAGCGCGCGAGCGCGGCGGGATCGGCGCTCTCCTTGAGATCGCCATCGGCCTTGGCACGGACAAAGCGGTCGCGGAGCTGGTCCTCGTTCTGGGCGCGGCGGGCGGCGAGCTCGAAGGGGACGTTTTCGGAGCCAGTGCCGCAGGCGATGCCGCCCTGCACGAGCAGGCAGCCGGGCGGATTGGCGGGATCGGTCTGCTTCTCGGCGATGCCCATCAGCATCCGTTCGGCGACGTCGCGGGCGGTGGATGCGGCCACCACCTCGTCCATCCAGACGCCGCGCAGCTTGGTGTAGCGGTCGAGCGCAGCCTTCAGCAGACCTTCCTTGTTGCCGAAACAGGCGTAGAGGCTCGGCGGATTGATGCCCATGGCCTCGGTCAGCTGCGCGATCGTGGCGCCCTCATAGCCATGGCGCCAAAACACTTCCATCGCCTGGTCCAACGCCGTTTCGGCGTTGAATTCGCGGGGGCGTCCCATGCGCATGTGCCTGTCTCCTCGGAATCGGCGGCCTGTGTCAGCTTAACGCCGGTCCTATCTATTTGTTCTGGCTTTCTTTTTCTTGTGTCTTCCAATCGTCGCGGTATTGACGTACATTTTTCTTAGTGAATGGTACATAAGTATCTTGCACCGCGACATCCAGCTCCACATCTGTAGTGAACACTACATATCTGGAGCGCGCAAATGCCCCCCTCCCAAAATACCTCCCGCGCCGGCCGCCTTGGCCGCCTTCTTGGCGGCGTCGCCATCGTGGGCGCCCTCGCCGTAGCCGGTACGATCGCGACCGGCCACTATCTTCGTTCCGCCCAGGCAACCGCAACCGCCGCCGCGGCTGAACAGGCGGTGCCCGTCACCGTCGCCATGATCGAGCCGCGGCAGACGGCGCTGTGGGACGACTTCTCCGGCCGGTTGGAAGCCATCAACCGTGTCGAGCTTCGCCCGCGCGTTGCCGGTGCGATCCTTTCCACCAACTTCACCGAAGGCGCGCTGGTTAAGGCTGGCGACGTGCTGTTCAAGATCGATCCGGCGCCTTACGCCGCCGAGGTCGACAAGGCCAACGCCCAACTCGAGGCCGCAAAGGCGCGCGTGGTGTTCACCACCAGCGAGGTCGAACGCGGCGCGCAGCTGGTCGGCAACGCCGTCGTGACACGCCGCGATTTCGACCAGCGCGAGAACGCCAACCGCGAAGCGATCGCCAGCGTGAAGGCGGCCGAGGCAACGCTCCAGACCGCAAAGCTCAATCTCGACTACACCGAGGTGCGCGCGCCCGTGGACGGCCGCGTCGGCAAGATCGAGATCACCGTCGGCAATCTCGTCGCTGCCGGCACCGCCTCCCCGGTGCTGACCTCGCTGGTCTCGGTCAATCCGATCTATGCGTCGTTCGATGCGGACGAAGAGGTCGTGCTGCGTGCGCTGAACTCGATCGCGGACGCCAAGGGCGGACGCGGCAAGCTCGACCAGATCCCCGTGGAGATGGCGACCTCCGGCGGCCTCTCGGCGAAAGGCCACATCCAGCTCATCGACAACCAGGTCAACGGCCAGAGCGGCACCATCCGGGTGCGCGCGGTGTTCCGGAACGAGGACGGGCGTCTGATCCCCGGCCAGTTCGCCCGCGTGCGCATGGGCCAGCCGAAGCAGCAGACGCTGGTCATGATCGATGAGCGCGCGATCGGCACCGATCAGGACAAGAAGTTCGTGATGGCGGTCGGCGCCGACAGCCGCGCGGTCTACCGTCCGATCACGCTCGGCAGCGCCGTCGACGGGCTTCGCATCGTCACCTCGGGCCTGAAGTCCGGCGATCGTATCGTCGTCAACGGCCTGCAGCGCGTGCGTCCCGGCGCCCTCCTCAAGACGGAGGTCGCAGCGATGGGCGCGCGTGGACCGCAACAGGCATCGAACCACAGCAACCAAGACGTGGTGCAACGCTAATGTTTTCCGTCATCCCGCGGCGCGCGTAGCGCGAACCCGGAATCCAGCAGTTTGGAAACTCCGATCCATCTCACCTCCGAATTCCGGGTTCGCGCGCTGAGTGCGCGCCCCGGAATGACGGGATGAGTTGGCGGAGACACGCAGGATATTGCCCAGGGCAAAGCCATGAATCTCTCAAAGTTCTTCATCGATCGTCCGATTTTTGCCGGCGTGCTGTCGGTCCTGATTTTCCTTGCCGGCCTGATCTCGCTGTTCGCAATGCCGATCTCGGAATATCCGGACGTGGTGCCGCCATCGGTCCTGGTGCGCGCCACCTATCCCGGCGCCAATCCCAAGGTGATCGCGGAGACGGTCGCGACCCCGATCGAGGAGCAGATCAACGGCGTCGAGAACATGCTCTACATGTCGAGCCAGGCGACCACCGACGGCGCGATGACGCTGACGGTGACGTTCCGGCTCGGCACCGACCCCGACAAGGCGACACAGCTGGTGCAGAACCGCGTGCAGCAGGCCGAGCCGCGCCTCCCGGCCGTGGTGCGCCAGCTCGGCATCGTCACCAAGAAGTCCTCGCCCGACCTCACCATGGTCGTGCATCTGTTGTCACCAAACGGCCGCTACGACATGACGTACTTGCGCAACTACGCGGTGCTCAACGTCAAGGACCGGCTGGCGCGGATCGACGGCGTCGGCGACGTCCAGCTCTACGGCGCCGGCGACTATTCGATGCGGGTCTGGGTCGATCCGCAGAAGGCGGCCGAGCACGGCCTGACTGCGAGCGACATCGTCAAATCGATCCAGGCGCAGAACGTCGAGGCCGCCGCCGGAGTCGTCGGCTCCTCCCCGAACGTGCAGGGCATCGACCTGCAACTGTCCGTCAATGCGGAAGGCCGGCTGTCCAGCGAAGAGCAGTTCGGCGACATCGTGGTCAAGACCGGCACGCGCGGCGAGGTCGTTCGGCTGCGCGACGTCGCGCGGATCGAGCTCGGAGCCTCGCAATATGGCCTGCGCTCGCTGCTCGACAACAAGCAGGCGGTCGCGATTCCGATCTTCCAGGCGCCGGGCTCCAATGCGCTGCAGATTTCCGACAACGTCCGCGCCACCATGGCCGAGATCAAGAAGAACATGCCGGAAGGCGTGTCCTACCAGATCGTCTACGACCCCACCCAGTTCGTACGCTCCTCGATCGAGGCCGTCATCCACACGCTGCTCGAAGCGATCGCGCTGGTGGTGCTGGTGGTGATCCTGTTCCTCCAGACCTGGCGGGCCTCGATTATCCCGCTGCTGGCCGTGCCGGTGTCGATCGTCGGCACGTTCGCGGTGATGCACGTGTTCGGCTTCTCCATCAACGCGCTTAGCCTGTTCGGTCTCGTGCTCGCGATCGGCATCGTCGTCGACGACGCCATCGTCGTGGTCGAGAATGTCGAGCGCAACATCGAAGCCGGGCTGTCGCCGCGCGACGCCACCTATCAGGCGATGCGCGAGGTGTCGGGCCCGATCATCGCCATCGCCATGGTGCTGATCGCGGTGTTCGTGCCGCTGGCGTTCATCTCCGGCCTCACCGGGCAGTTCTACAAGCAGTTCGCACTGACAATCGCGATCTCGACCGTGATCTCGGCGGTCAACTCGCTGACACTGTCGCCGGCGCTGTCGGCGCTGCTGCTCAAGGGCCACAACGAGCCGAAGGACCGGCTGACGCTTATCATGGAAAAGAGCCTTGGCTGGTTCTTCCGCGGCTTCAACAAGGCCTTCACGCGCTCCTCGGACAATTACAGCGGCACCGTCACCAAGGTGATCTCGGGCAAGGCCGCGGTGATGGGGCTCTACGTGGTCCTGGTCGGCCTCACCGCCCTCTTGTTCCAGCAGGTGCCGAGCGGCTTCGTGCCGGGCCAGGACAAGCAATATCTGGTCGGCTTTGCGCGCCTGCCCGATGGCGCAACGCTCGACCGCACCGAAGAGGTCATCCGCAAGATGAGCGACGTCGCGCTGACCCAGCCTGGCGTCGAGAGCTCCGTGGCCTTCCCCGGCCTGTCGATCTCCGGATTCACCAACTCGTCCAATGCCGGCATCGTGTTCTCGACGCTGAAGCCATTCGACGAGCGCAAGGGCCCGGCCCTGAGCGGGAATGCCATCGCGACCGACCTGAACAAGAAATACGCGGGCATCCAGGAGGCCTTCATCGCCATGTTCCCGCCGCCGCCGGTCAACGGCCTAGGCACCATCGGCGGCTTCAAGCTCCAGATCGAGGACCGTGCCGGCCTCGGCTATGAGGCGCTGAACGAAGCGACGAAAGCGTTCATGGCGGCGATGCAGAAGGCGCCGGAGATCGCGGGCGTGTTCTCGAGCTTCCAGGTCAACGTGCCCCAGCTTTTCGCCGACATCGACCGCACCAAGGCGCTGCAGCTTGGCGTGCCCGTCACAGAAGTCTTCAACACGCTCCAGATCTATCTCGGATCCTACTACGTCAACGACTTCAACAAGTTCGGCCGCACCTATTCGGTCTATGTCCAGGCCGACGCGCCGTTCCGTGCACGCGCCGACGACATCAGGCAGTTGAAGGTGCGTTCGTCCTCGGGCGACATGGTGCCATTGTCGGCGCTGCTCAATATCCGCCAGAGCGCGGGACCGGAGCGCGCGATCCGCTACAACGGTTTTCTGTCGTCCGACATCAACGCCGCCGCCGCGCCCGGCTTCTCGTCGGGCCAGGCGCAGGAGGCGGCAACCCGGATCGCGGCGGAGACGTTGCCACCCGGCTTTGCCTTCGAGTGGACCGACCTGACCTATCAGGAGTTCATCGCGGGCAATTCCGGTCTCTGGGTGTTTCCGCTGGCGATCCTGCTGGTGTTTCTGGTGCTGGCCGCGCTCTACGAGAGCCTGACCCTGCCGCTTTCGATCATCATGATCGTGCCGATGGGCCTGCTCGCCGCCATGTTCGGCGTCTGGATCTCCAAGGGCGACAACAACGTCTTCACCCAGATCGGCCTGATCGTTCTCGTGGGACTCTCGGCCAAGAACGCGATCCTGATCGTCGAGTTCGCGCGTGAGCTCGAATTCGCCGGGCGCACGCCGATCCGCGCCGCGATCGAGGCGAGCCGCTTAAGGCTTCGCCCGATCCTGATGACGTCGATGGCCTTCATCATGGGCGTGCTGCCGCTGGTGCTGTCGACCGGCGCGGGCTCGGAGATGCGGCGAGCCATGGGCGTTGCCGTGTTCTCCGGCATGATCGGCGTCACCGTTTTCGGCCTGTTCCTGACGCCGGTGTTCTATGTGCTGCTGCGGACCGTGACCGGTAACAAGCCGCTGGTGCATCACGGCAGCGACATCAGCGCGGCGCCGGTCCAGGGACTTCACGAAGTCCAAGGACACTAGATCAGGGATATCCCCGACACGAGCAACAGAACGAGCACGGTCTTGCGAAAGACCGTCTCGTTGACCCGGTGGAAGGCGATCACGCCGAGCGCCGAGCCGGCGAACAACGCCGGCAGGCTGACGGCAAGGTCGACGAAGACCTTTGACGACAGGTCCTGATGCCCGACCAGCAGCGCGATGGCAAACAGCTGCATTGCCGCGATGAAGGGCTGCACCAGGCCGCGCTGCTCGCTCTTGGGCATGCCGCGCATGTCGCACCAGATCGTCGGGATCGCGCCCGGCATCGCGGTGAGCCCGCCGACGAGCCCTCCTCCGAATCCGATCAGCGCCACCCAGTGCCGGCCGACCGCCTCGCCTGCCGTCACCAGCGTCGGCCGCAGCAGCATATAGGCCGCATAGAGCGCGACGATGATACCGAAGCCGCGCCTGAGCAGATGCGTATCCGCGCTCTGCAACAGCGACACCGCGATGGGCACACCGATCAATCCGCCGACGATCAGCAGCAGACTGCCTTCCCAGCGGATGCTGCGCCGGAGCGCCCACAGATTGGTCGCCTGCACGCCGATGCTGCACGCCATCATCAGCGGCACGGCTTCGAGCGGCTGAAACACCCGCAGCAGGATCGCGCCCGCGACGGCCGAAAACGCGAAACCCGAGAGTCCTGATACGAAGGCGCCGGCGAAGACGGCAACGCTAAGCAGAATCAGAGTCGTGACGTCAGGCACGGACCGTCCTCCCGTCAATCATAGGGGATCTGCGGAACGACAGCATCCGGGCGCTCGGTGCAGGCGGCCGCCTCGCGCGGAAACGACATTTGCATCGCATGGGCGTGGGATCGTTCCAGAACCGCCAGCCCGACCAGTTGAAGAGTGACGAGCGCCCCGGTCAGCGCGATCGCGACGATGTTGAAATTACGCGCGCTCGTAGGCGGGCTCGCTGGCGGCGCGCTCGCGCGCATCAAATCCGTGGGCATTTCCTGAAACATCCTCTTGCTTGCTGACCGGAATGATATCGTTCAAAGGCAATGCTTCGCCGGGCTGGGACAGCAAGTGGTGATAGCGTTGCAATGCGCGTTGCGCGTCGATCTTGCGCTGCTCGCGAAACACGGCGCCGACGCGAGCGACGATATCGCGGAACCTATCGGCCATCGCAAGTGACGTCCTTCGCATAACGACCTCCTCTCAACCTGTGCGCGAGAATGGTGAGATTCACTCCAGCCTGCTGTGAGTTGCTTCACAAAGAAGCCTGATACGTCGAACAAGAAATCGTGTGACGCGTCTGTAGAAGGAAACGCAAAAAAACGCGTCATTCGATCGAATGACGCGCGATAACTTTCTAATGATGTCTCTGTTTGAACCTATCCCCGTGCTGCCGCGAAGAGCGACGCGAGGCGCGTGCGCGTCAGTGCAGAAGCGGATTGGAAAATCCCGCCGCAAGCTTGACCAGATCGGCCTGACGGGACACACCGGTCTTGGCAAAGACACGATGCAGATGCGTCTTCACCGTGGTCTCGGCGATCCCGAGGGCGGCCGCCGCCTCCGGCACACCGCCGACCTCGACGATCGATTGCAGAACCCTCAGTTCCGCGGGCGTCAGTTCGAACGTGCGGTCGATCAGGCCGGCACATGAGCGGCTGTCGAGTTCCGCCTTCCAGACCAGCAAGGCTCCAACGGCCGAGGTGCGCTCGGTCGCGCCATCACGCAGCAGCGAGGGCAGCGCAATCACGTGCGCGACGTAGTGCGAACCGTCGTGCGACGTCAGAGGGATCTTTCGACCTTCGGCCGCAGCCAGAGCCACCTCTCCCGGATCGCGGAAGATATTGCGGAGGGCCAGATTGGCCTCGGAGGATCTCGTCACCAGCCGGCCCGAGATGGAGCGCAGGACATCGTCTGCGGCCAGGATCGTCTCGGCCGCCGGATTGCTGTGGACGATCCGACAGGCTGCATCGAGCAGGATGACGCCGGCATTCAGGCGATCCACGACGTCGGCCAGTGCGGTCGCGCGTTGCTGCTTCCGCTCGATCGCGCGGTTGATCATCAGCGCCCGGCTCGCATGCGGGACCAGGAACTGCATTCGCGCGCGCTGCTCGGCATCGAGCATCTCCCTGCCCGGGATGACGGTCAGCAACATCGGGCACGGCGACTTCGATTGCTCCAGCACCACGTTGGCGACGTCGACGCAGCCCTGGGGCTGCAGCCATTCCTGGTAGAATCGCCCGCGGCGGTACTGGTCGAAATTCACGAGGTCCGGGATGTTGCGCACCTCGCCATACCCAGGAAGCCGGGCGAGTGGATCGTACCGGGAGTAGGTTTCTGAATAGAGCTGGATGTAGTGCGGATCGACCCCGCAATAATAATGGGTCGCCCCGGACTTGCTGACCGTATCCTTCGAAATCAGGCCGCAGGCCTGGCTGCCGATGAAGGCATTGAGCATGACGACGACCTCGGTCCACAACTCAGGGTGGAGCCCGGCATCATAGATGCTCTCGATCAGCTCGGAATGTCTTGGAAGTCGGGGCATCGGAAGAGCCAATGGTCAAATTCGAAGATTTGCGGATTTCTTCGTGCCCGGCGGCTCCTGTGAGTCTGTCGCGGGAGAAAAAGGTTCAACGCCGACGGCGAGCTTCAGTGGACGAGCGGATTGGCAAAACCCGCGGCGAGCTTGACGAGATCGGCCTGCCGGGACACGCCGGTCTTGGCAAAGACGCGATGCAGATGCGTTTTCGCAGTCGTCTCTGCGATACCGAGCGCTGCCGCCGTCTCGGGGATGCCGCCGACCTCGACGATCGACAGGAACACGCGGAGCTCCGCCGGCGTCAGCTCGAAAGTCCGCGCGATCAATTCGCCACAGGACTGTCCGCCGAGCGAGACCTTGCGCACAAGCAGCGCACCGGCGGCGTCGGCCACGCGCTCGCTGCCGTTGCGCAGCAGGGACGACAACGGCAGCATGTGAGCGACATAACGCTCGCCGGTGGCGGACGACAGCGGAATCGCATGACCGCTCGCCGCAAGCATTGCACCGTCGCGATGGTCCGCAAACGCCTTGCGCAGGGTCTGATTGGCTTCAGCGCTGCCGGTCACGAGTTGCCCGGCAACGGACCGGACCACGTCATCGGCCGCGAGCAGGACCTGACCGGCCGAATTCGCATGCACCAGACGGCAGAAGCCATCGAGCAGGAAGATCCCGACCGTCAAACTGTCGAGGACATCAGCCAGTGCCGTCGCCAGCGTCAGTTGCGCGGTCATGGCGCGGTTGATCAGCAGCGCGCGGCTGGCGTGCGGCACCAGCAGCGAGAGGCGCTGCTTCATGCCCCGATCGACCATGCGGCGGCCCGATAGCACGGTCATCATCACCGGGCAGCTCGCATTCGATATCTCGAGCACGACATTGGCCGCATCGCTGCACCCCTGCGGCTGCATCCATTCCTGGTAGAAGCGCCCGCGCCGGTATTCTTCGAAATTGACGAGATCCGGAATGCTCACAATCTTGCCGTGTGGCGGCAGCACCGTCAACGGATCGAACTTCGAATGGGTCTCGGCATAGAGCTGGATGTAGTGCGGGTCCGCTCCGCAATAGTAATGCGTGACACCGGATTTGCTGATCGAATCCTTCGAGAACAGCCCGCAGGCCTGGCCGCCGACGAAATCCCGGATGCCGGCCACCGCGTTATTCCACAGCGAGGGATCGAGCCCGGCATCGTAGATGGACTCGACGAGATCTGGCAGCTTTTGCGATCCGTGCATGGCTCAAAATGGCACTGAATGATCAATGCCGGCGAGCCTAACACAACCGTAGCATGCGACATCCTCCGATCGGAGGAGGCGCCGGCCGGGCGGATGGAGCCCGGCCGGCGGGCATCGCGTTCGAGCCGCCAGGGCTGATGCCGGCTCAGAACGCGACGCGAACGCCACCCTTGGCCGTGCCGGTGCGGCTCTGGTCGGACATCATCATGCCCTCGACCGCGCCGAACACGGACAAATTGGCCCCGGTGCGGTAGTCGAAGCCGAGGCCGGCCACCGCGCCGATGAATGCGCCCCGCGTCGAACTGGTGCAGAGTTGCTGCACCGAAGCGGCGCTCACGCCTGGTCCCAGCCCTGCTTCTCCGCGCATTCCGACCAGACCGGGGCGCGATAGATTTCGCGGCCGCTGTTGTCCCTGACGCGGATCCAGGCGTCGCGGTCACGCAGATCATCACGCCAGACGAAGAGATGGCTTGCCATCTCGTTGGCCACCACGAATGTCGCTTCCGCACATTCGAACACCATGCCGCCCGGGTCGATCTTCACGATGTTGCCGACCAGGAGGTCGAAAAAGAAACGGCGCATTCAATACTCCGGCTGCGGATGCCGCACGCAACGCTTGGGTCATGGCTTCGCAATCAAGGATCACGGACCCCTGTCTGCTGGCTGAAATCGGCAGTTGGCTGCAATTCAGTCGCGCGTGGTCACGGCATTTCGCCGCTCCTGATGTCGCTCGGCGTCGCGTTATAGGTCCGCCGGAAACAGCGGTTGAAATATGAGAGATCGCCGAAGCCGACATCGTAGGCGATCGAGCTCACCGTTCGCTCGGCGTATCCGGGCTCCCGCAGCATGCGATGCGCGCGCTTGACGCGCTGCTCGATCAGGAATGAGGAGAACGTCTTGCCGTCGGCCTCGAACAGGCGCTGGAGATAGCGCGGCGTCACGCCGAGTTCCTGGGCGACCGAGGCCACCGACAGATCCTGCCGCCAGCAATTGTTGGCGATGGAGACTTTCGCCTTCTGGAGCCGCGCCGCCTTGACGCCACGCCGTCCGGCCAGCTCCCGCGCTTCACCGGTGGCACCGAGGACGAGCGCCAGTAGATCGTGCAGATGCCCGACCCCGAGCTGCCGCAGCAAAGGCGTCGCGAACGCGTTCTCCCGCACCAGCGTCACCGCGTAGTCGACCAGCAGCCTCAGTCCGGCGGAGCTTTCCGGCATGACGCGCATCACGGCATCATCGACGTCCACGATCATCGGCGCCAGCACGCGCCTCGGCACGCGCAGCGAGAAGCAGCTTCCCAGCGACAGCCGCTCGAACGTCGTGACGTCCTCCGCGCTCGTCAACACCGCCTCCCCTGCATGAAGCCTCAGATCGTGCCCCCGCTCGGATATGCCGAGAACGCCGGACCTGTTCACGATCAGGGCGAGGCTGTCGTCGCCATCGGCCACCAGTTGCTTGGTGCGAAGGACCCGCGCGCCGCACAGGCCCCCGATCAACAACTGGGCTTCCGGCAAGACATGAGAGGTGAAGCTCGCCGCGGCCGGCTTTCCTTCCCTTGCCTCGACCTCCGCCTTCAGCACCCCGCGGCAGTAGAAATCGCGGAGCAACGGGATGCGCTCGTTTTCGGGAATTTCGTTCGTTGAAACATTGAGAACGGAAAAATCAACCATGCTGCTCACTGCAATCTCTCCAGCCGACGAGCAGACCGGCCACACGCTGTCGTTTCCTCAGACGCGCGTTCGGTGCCGTTGTGGCAAGCTTCGCGGCGCTCGCTGCTCTTCAATTATCAGAAGCGCGATATACGAAAGTCCTGAATGACTCGCGTCCTGCATTCGGATGACCCGCGAGCGCCGATCATCACAATGGATTGAGAACGCGGCACGTAACATCGAGGCATATGAAATGAATCACGCGGCGCCGTCATCGCCGCTCGTTCGCCGCGCGAACGGCACGGCAAAGCCGGCGGCGATCTTCACCAGATCAGCCTGCCTGCCGGCGCCCGTCTTCTCGAACAGGCGACCGAGATGCGTCTTCACCGTCGTCTCGGCGATGCCGAGTTTTGCGGCGATGTCGGGGACACCGCCGATCTCGATGATCGCCATCAGCACGCGCAATTCGGACGGCGTCAGCCTGAAGGCTGCGGCGATCGCGTCGGCTGCGAGCAGCGGCAGCATGGAAGCTCTTTGAACGAAGAGCATCGTAGCTGCAACGTCCCTTGGCAGGCTGCGATCCCGCTTCAGCGGAAAAGCATGGAGCAGATAATGCTGCCCATCGGCCGACGTCGCAAGTTCGATCTGACGACGAGCCGCGGAATGTGTGCCTTCATCGAATTCGCACAGGCCGCGGAATATTTTGTCGGTTCGGGTGTTGCGGGCCACGATCCGGTCGCCGACGATCGCAAGCAGATTGGCATCGGCGAACAACTGACGGCATGCCGCATTGGCATGGACGACCCGGCCGTCCGCGTCGAGCAGGCAGATCGCCGTGTTCAATCCGTCGAGGACGTCGGCAAGGTCGTCCACCGTATGCGAGCGTGCCCTGATCTGCCGGCCCATGATCTGCGACCGATGGATGTGCGGAGCGAGCAGCCGCATGCGCTCGCGCATCGCCTCGTCAACGGTTCCGCGGGAGCGATGGCGCAGCACCTGCAGGATCGTGGTGCGCGCGGCCGTCTTCTCGAGCGCGACTGTCGCAAGGTCTATCGCCCCTTGCGGCTCCACCCACTCGCGATGGAAGCTCGTCTCGAGGAAGTCCGCATGGGGCATGATGTCGGTCACGCCGATCGTCTGTTCGGGCGCGAGGGTGAGATGACGGTCGAGCAGAGGATCGAGCTCCACATACCGGTCGCGATAAAGCTGACGGAAGCGGGCGTCGGTTCCAAAATGCTGGTGAATCTCGATCGAAAGCCGCGCTGAATCCCTGGACAGGATCATCGCGGCGCAACCACCGACGAACTGCGAAACCTGCTCCAACGCGCCGCTGCGCAAGGCGGGGTCAACCGCCGCGTCGTAGATCTCGCCGATCAGAGACGAGAACCGATTTGCCTGGTGGGTCGTCATCGGACGGACGACGCCATCTGCGTGCGGCCCGTCCGAGACGGAGAGCCCACGATCCGGGAACTGACGGAGAAGACGGGCCGGTCAATTGCCGCCTTCGACGAGGAAAAAACGTTGCAGCCAGATGCTGGAATATCGAACATCGTCCTTGCGTAACGTCAACCGCAGGGTGCGGCTTGGACTGTTTCGCCAAAGACTAGGATAAATGCGAACAGCGCGCGGACTGTGTGCGACGAGTCACGCGCCGGTTCGCTGCCACCTACTTCGTTGCCGACGTCCTGCCGCTTTCACGGCCGGCAGCGGCAACTTATTTCCGGTTCTCCTCGCAGAACTTCAACGCCGCCAGCGCTTCGCCGGCACGCGGTACCTGCATCTCGATACTGTCGTCGTCATCGTCCTCGAAATCGAGCGTCAGGCGCCTCGCCTTCGACAGGCGGTCCATCATCGACTGGTCGTACTCGAAGATGCCGCGCACGGTGGTCTTGTCCATGACCTCCCACTTCGCCTTCTTCATGATGTCCGCATCATCAGTGCCGACATCGGCCCGAAGGATCTCGCCGACATTCTCCCATTCCCAGCCATCGTAGATCATCACGATCACGATCGCCTTCTCGGAATAGGTGATCACGATGACGTAGTCGCGGTTCTCGTCATCCTTGTCCTTGTAGCCGCGGCTTGCATTGCAATGCGTGTCCTGCGTGCGCTTTTCGATGGTCCAGTCGCCGACCCTGGATTGTTGCGCATGCGCCGGCCCGGCGCTTAAGGCGCCCGTCGCGATCAGCAAAGCGGCAAGAAGGAATCGTTTCATGTCAGCCTCCAGCGCGTTCCCCGGGCCGAGATGACCACCTCCGCGGGAGGGCCGCAAGGGCTTACCCCGGCAGAACGGCGGCGCTTGTGCCTATCCTCGCCGCGGCACGATCGCGATGGGGGTGAAGGTGTAAACCTCCTCGCCGCTCTGGTTGAACATGGTCCATTTCACCAGCGCAATACCCTGCGGCTTCGACTTCGAGGGTGTCAGGCTCATGACCTCCCCGACCAGATGCAGGCGATCATTGGGCCGTACCGGCATCGTCCAGCGCAGGCCGTCGACGCCGGCGCCGATCAGCGGGTGCGGGCCGAATGGGCGGGTCTGGATCGCGAGGTTCATGGCAATCGCCGCGGTGTGCCATCCCGATGCAGCAAGGCCCTTGAACAGGGTCGCCTTGGCCGCCTCGTGGTCGAGATGCATCGGCTGGGGATCGAACTCGGCCGCGAAGCGCTTGATGTCGGCTTCGGTGACCACGACCTCGGGGGACCTAAACCGCATTCCGATCGCCAGATCATCGAACCATTCGACCTGCGCCATGATTTTGCCTCGCAATGTCTTGCGCCGCCTTCGAAGAGGCGGCCAAAGGGCTCCAGCAATAGCGGGACCGCAGCGCACAAAACCAGCCCCGAGGTTCCCCGCGAAACCCCTTTCCCGAGGCGACGAAACACCGCTGAAACAGATCGCCGCTTAAGTCGTTGTCAAAATAAATACAGGGACGGCTACCATGCAATTCCTTCTCGACCTGATCTACGACTATTCCTGCTGTCGCAACCTCGTTGCCCATTCACTACGGGAGGACGAGCTATGATCGAGCTGATCTCGGGCCTGCTCGCCCTTTGCAGCGCCGGTGTCTTCGCGGCGCACGCGCTGGACGCCTACCGCACCACGCACCACTAACCACCGACCGCTTCGCTGTTTCAGCCGCTAGAAAGGCCGCCGGTAGAAGTGCTCCGAATGCGTTGCCGGCGGAAACCGGTTGGCGAGAGAGAGCGCGCCTGTCTCATCCGTCTCGAGCGCGATCTTCTGCGCCAGCATGACGTCGCCCGGCACCAGGAAGCCTGACGGGACGAAGCACCATCCCATCGTCGCGCGGCCTTCGCCGTCGATTTCGTGGACATTGGCGGCGGTGCCGTAGTGAATGCGGTAGGTCTTGCCGGTGTCGCATCCGATGACGTCGAAATACCGGTGCTCTTCGAATTGGGCGCGCTGTGCGGGCGAGAGCCAATCGAAGAGCAGCCGGCGACCACGGGCATCCGGCGTGTTCTCGCCGAAGAAGCGCCGGTACAGTTCACGCAGCGCATGCAGACGCGCACGCGCCGGCGCGCGGAGCCAAACCGCCGTAATCATGAGCAGCTCAGATCAACCGCCGACCAGGCGGGGATAGAACAGCGTTTCCTGCGCGGTCGGGTCGAACGATCTGATACGAGTGACTTCGCCGGGTCCGTTGCGAAGGGCCGCGGTGAAGCCGGCTCCGGTCAGCTCCCGAAAGCGCCGTTCGGCTCGCGCCAGCGCTTCGGCATTGCCAGGATCAAACTCGTGGCGCGTATCGCCAGTCTGGTCCATCACGATCTGGGTTGCCATGTTGAGTCTCCTCATGCCCAGCCCTGAATCTGATCAAAGCAAACCTCGTGCCCTCGGTTCCTGATGGCAACAACTTTCTCATGCCGGCCCATCACGCCTTGCTGAGCAAGAGCGTTTTCGAGCGAAGTGGACGGGGTTTTCGTCAGCGCGAGGCCGCCGCCCCGCCGCCCTCGTCGATCTGCCGGCCCATCAGCGCGATCGCCTTCTGATAAACGCCGGCCGCATTCCAGGCCTCGATGGCGGCGAAATTAGGCTCGCCCGGCTGGTAACCGGCTCCTGCTTTCCAGCCATGACCTTTGAGGAAATTCGCCGTCGAGTTCAGCGCGTTGGCGGCCACCTCGAGATTGCCGGTACCATAGGCCAGGATGTTCTTGGGCATGAACTGGGTCTGGCCGACCTCCCCGTGCATGGAGCCACGGGTTGCCCCCGTCAGCGTGCCGCGGTCGACCAGCTTCAAGGCCGCGTAGAGCTGGTCGGTGAAGAATTCAGGACGCCGGCAGTCATAGGCCAGGGTTGCGATCGACGACAGCATGTTCTGGTTGCCGCGCTGGCTGCCGAAACCGGTCTCCATGCCCCAGATCGCGATCAGCGGGCCAGGCGGGACGCCATAGCGCTGCTGGATGGAGGCGAACAAGGCAGCCTGAGACTGCTTGAGCTGCCGCCCCTTGGCGACGATGGTGGTGGCGCCGCGCTTGGCGAGAAACTGGTCGAGCGTCAGCGAAAAGCTGCGCTGGCCGCGGTCGGCCGCGATGGTGGCACTGGCGTAGTTGGTCTGCATCAGCGCCGAGAGCGCGGTCTGGCCGATGCCCTTGCCTTGCGCCTCCGCGCTGAACTCGCGCTTCCAGGCCTCGAACCCGCCCGGCCCGTTGCCGCAGGTGGCGGCCTCGGCGCGGGGCGCCAGAGAGAGCACCAGCGCTGTGGCGCCGATCATGGCCGTCGCAACGGTCCTGCCCTTGGTCATTCCTCTTATCCTCTCCTCAAATACGCGACCGGCTCGCGCGAGCGCATGATCCTACGTCGGCTTTGATCGCTCAAGCCCCGCGGAGCGCAACGGGCGCCTTGACATCCGGGCGGATCACCGCCCTTCGCCACGGCCGAGCAGGAAATCCACCATGATCCCCTGGTGCTGCTCGTACATGTCCGTGCCGGTCCCGGTCACGCAGCCGGCCTTTCGGGCCGCCGCGATGAAGGGCGAGATTTCGGGCTTGGTGATGACACAGCCGCAATAGGCCAAGGGCGCAAGCCGCGCCACATCGACCGGCAGCGGATCGCCTTCTTTCATCCCTGCCGGTGTCGCATTGGCGACAAATTCAAAGCCGGTGGGATCCGTGCTGCCGGCCCGCACTAGCGCCTTGCCGAGCCCGTTGAGTTGCCCGATCAGCGCGTCGCGGCGCTCAGTTGCGCTATCGTGAATGGCGAGCTCGCTCACGCCGGCCTCCACCAGCGCGAGCGCGATGGCCGAGCCCGCGCCGCCAGCGCCGATGAGCAGCGCCCGCAGGCCCGCAGGGTTGACCCCTTTCGCCCGCGCCGCACCGACGAAGCCAAGGCCGTCGACCATGTCGCCATGCCATGCGCCGTCGGCGCGTCGGCGCATGAGGTTGACGCTGCGCAGGAAGTGAGCGCGCTCCGTCGCACTCGTGCAAGCCTGGTAGCAGGTGAATTTGTGCGGGATGGTCACGACGAGGCCGTCGAGATTCTTCAGGCGCGGTGCCAATGAGAGGAAATCCGGCAGATCCGCGACCGAGACCTGAGCCGGAACGAGAATGCCGTCATGGCCGCGGGCCGCGAAGGCTGCGGTCACGCCTGCGGGCGAGCGCACCTGGGCGATGGGATCGCCGACGATGACATAGAGGCGCGTGGCGCCCGTGGGTGGCGGGATCATGCCGCTTAAGCCGACAACGCAGAGCCGCCTGCCTCCGCCGCGGTCCCATAGGTCAACTCCAGGCCGTCCAGATTGCCTTCCTTCCGCCATTTGTCGAGCAGCCGCAGGAACGCCACCGGCCCGCGCCAATATTGGCTGTTTCTCGCCGCGATCGGATCGAACACGCCCTCGTTGTTGTAGTAACCGGGCGTGCATTCGGCGAGATAGGTCTGGCGGCCGAGCGCGGCCTTGACGACCTCCTCGACCCAGGCGTTTTCGGCGGCCAGCGTCGGCTCCAGCGTTCGGACTTTGCGCCTGCGCGCTTCGGCGATCACATAGGCGATGTGCTGCGACTGCTCGTCGATGATGTGCGGGAAGTTGGCGCTCTGGCCAGCCTGTACCGTGACGATCAGGAAGCAGTTCGGAAAGCCGCGGCTGTAGAACCCATGCATCGTCTTGACGCCGCCCTGCCAGCGCTCGGTCAGGCTCATGCCGTCGCGGCCGTAGACCTCGAAGCCCATGCGGCGGGCGTAATCGGTGCCGACCTCGAAGCCGCTGGCATAGATCAGGCAGTCGAGCTCGTAAGCCTTGCCGCCAGCCACGACGGCGTTCTCGGTGATGCGCTCGACGCCCTGCCCTTTGGTGTCGACGAGATGCACGTTGGGACGATTGAAGGCATCGAGATATTCGTCGTGGAAGCACGGCCGCTTGCAGAACGCCTTGTACCAGGGCTTGAGCGCGTCCGCGGTCGCCGTGTCCTTGACCACCGCATCGACGCGGGCGCGGATCTCCTCCATCTTGCGGTAATCGGCCTGCTCGATGACTTTCAGCGCCTCTTCCATCGAGGTCACCGGCTGCGGTTGACGGCGCGGCGCCAGCAGGATCTCGCCGAGCAGGCCGGTCCAGCCGTCCTGCACCAGGTCCCGTTCGACCGGCTCGCCGGAGATCACGGCGGTGAAATTGTCCATGCGCTCGCGCTGCCAGCCGGGCCTGAGGCTCTGCGCCCAGTTTTGATCCGTCGACCGGTCGTCCCGCACGCCGATCGCTGACGGTGTGCGCTGCAAGACATAAAGCTCCTCCGCAGCGCGTCCGAGATGCGGCACGCATTGCACGGCGGTGGCGCCGGTGCCGATGATGCCGACGCGCTTGTCGGCAAGTCCGGTCAGACCACCATCCGCATTGCCGCCGGTGTAGCCGTAGTCCCACCGACTGGTATGGAAGCTGTGGCCCTTGAAGGTCGCGATGCCGGGAATGCCCGGCAGCTTCGGTCTGCTGAGCGGACCTCCGGCGAGAATGACGAAGCGCGCACGGATGCGATCGCCCCGATCGGTCTCGACCAGCCAACGCGCCTCCTGCTCCTGCCATGCCATCCGCGAGATGACGGTCTGAAACAGCACGCGATCGTAGAGATCGAAATGGCGGCCGATGCGGCGGGAGTGCTCGTAGATCTCCGGCGCGCGCGCATATTTGCGCACCGGCATGTAGCCGGTCTCTTCCAGCAGCGGCAGATAGATGTAGCTTTCGGTATCGCAGGCGGCGCCAGGATAGCGATTCCAGTACCAGGTGCCGCCGAAGTCGGCCGCCTTTTCCACGATGCGGAAATCATCGATGCCGGCTTCGCGCAAACGCGCGGCACAGAGCAGCCCGCCAAAGCCGCCACCAACGACGAGCACTTCAGTCTCTTCACTGACAGCTGCGCGCGCAAATCCGGGATCGGCCCAGGGGTCGTCGAGGTAGCGGCCGAATTCCCCTGTTACCTCGACATACTGGGCCTTGCCTTCGGCACGCAGACGGCGGTCGCGCTCGTCGCGATAGCGCGCGCGGAGGGCTGCAATATCGACGGTAGGTTCGCCGGCTGCACCGGTCTTGTGTCTTTCCGCTGACATGCATTTCCTCCAAGGAGAACGCTGCTTCGCCGGCAGCTCGGATCAGTTAGCCCTGAAAAAGTGACGCATGCAATCGCGTCCAATGTTTTTTGCGTGAACGCCGCGTGACGTTCCGCTAACCTCACGCGCAAATCACAAGCGCAACGCCACGCAACGACGTGGCCGTGGAGGAGACCATGCAGGGATTGATGATGGACATGCCGCTTCTGATCAGCGGCCTGATCCAATATGCCGCGGACTATCACGGCGAAGCCGACATCGTCGCGCGCGAGATCGAGGGCGATATCCATCGCTACACTTATGCCGACGCCCATCCGCGCATCAAGCGCATGGCGCTGGCGCTGAAGCGGCTCGGCATGAATCCCGGCGATCGCGTCGGCACGCTGGCCTGGAATACGCATCGTCATTTCGAGATGTTCTATGCCGCGCCGGGCATGGGCTATGTGCTGCACACCGTCAATCCGCGTCTGTTTCCCGAGCAGCTCATCTACATCATCAATCACGCCGAAGACCGCCTGCTGTTCATCGACCGCGCCACGCTGCCGCTGGTCGAGGCGATCGCGCCGCAGCTCAAGACGATCGAAGCCTATGTCGTGATGTCGTCGCGCGAGCGGATGCCCGAGACCAAGCTCGCCAACGTTCATTGCTACGAGGAGCTTCTCGACAAGGAAAACGAGGCCGGCTTCACCTGGCCGGAGTTCGACGAAAAGTCCGCCTCTACCATCTGCTATACGTCGGGCACGACCGGCAATCCCAAGGGCGTGATCTATTCGCACCGCGCCGCAATCCTGCAGACCATGACGTGCTGCAATTTCGACTTCCTGCCGGGGCATGTCGAAGGCGTGCGCGAGGTGATGATGCCAATGGCGCCGCTCTTCCACGGCAATGGCTGGAACATGCCGTTCACAGCGCCCTATACCGGCTCGAAGCTGGTGCTGCCAGGCCGCAATTACGAGCCCGACAAGCTCTACGAATTGCTCGAAGGCGAGAAGGTGACGCTGTCGGCGGGCGTGCCGAGCTTCTGGCTGATCCTGCTCGACTGGCTCGGGCGCACCGGCAACAAATTCTCCACGCTGCGGGCAACGCTGTCGTCGGGCTCGGCGCCGCCGCGCGCGATGGTCGAGAAGCTGAAGCGCGACTACAATATCGACTACATCCAGGCCTGGGGCATGACCGAGGCCCTGGGCTGCTCCATGCCGGGCTTGCGACCGGGCTCGGAGCACCTCACCGACAAGGAGAAGTTCGACCGGCGCCAGGTGTCCGGCCGCGCCTGTTTCGGTACAACTCTTCGCATCGTCGACGACAGCGGCGTCGAGCTGCCACGCGACGGCAAGTCCGTCGGCCATTTGCGCGCCCGCGGTCCCTGGGTCGCCTCCGGCTACATGAAGTTGGAGGAAGGCCTCGACCGCGACGGGTGGCTGATCACCGGCGACATGGCGGTGATCGACCAGCAGGGCCACGTCACGCTCACCGACCGCTCCAAGGACGTGATCAAGTCCGGCGGCGAATGGATCTCCTCGATCCAACTCGAGGACGTTGCCTTGTCTCACCCCGATGTGCTTCAGGCAGCCGTGGTCGCGATCAACCATGAGAAATGGCAGGAGCGTCCCCTGCTCCTCGTCGTCCGCAGGAAGGGCGCGACGATCGACGGCAAGACGCTGCTCGACCACATGCGCCCGAAGGTCGCGAGCTGGTGGATGCCGGACGCCGTCGAATTCCTCGACGAATTCCCGATGACGGGGACCGGCAAGGTGTTGAAATCGGCTCTGCGCGAGAAGTTCAGGGAGTATCGCGTCGCATGAACGGCACGCGAGCGCGCTGAAGTCGGCACCGCCGATCGATCAAGGAGCCCACAGATGCTTTACCCGATGTCGCCAAAAGTCGTCGAGCTCAAGCGCAAGCTCGAGAGCTTCATGGACCGGCACATCTACCCGAACGAGGAGCGTTTCTATCGCGAGGCGGAAGAGCTGGGACCCTGGAAGGTCTATCCTGTCGTCGAGGAGTTGAAGCCGCTGGCACGTGCGGAAGGCCTCTGGAATCTGTTCCTGCCGGAGTCCGGCCATGGCGCAGGCCTGACCAATCTCGAATATGCCCCGCTCTGCGAGGTGATGGGCCGATCGCATCTGGCGCCCGAAGTATTCAACTGCTCGGCGCCCGATACCGGCAACATGGAGGTGCTGGAGCGCTACGGTTCGGAGAAGGACAAGGAGCGTTGGCTGAAGCCGCTGCTGGCAGGTGAAATCCGCTCCTGCTTCGCCATGACGGAGCCTGCGGTCGCCTCATCCGACGCGACCAACATCGAGAGTTCGATCCTGCGCGATGGCGACCATTACGTCATCAACGGCCGTAAATGGTATACGACCAATGCGACCGACCCGCGCTGCAAGATCTGCATCTTCATGGGGAAGACCGATCCTGACAATCCGGACCGCCACAAGCAGCAATCGATGATCCTGGTGCCGATGGACACGCCTGGCATCGAGGTGAAACGTCCCCTGCCCGTGTTCGGCTTCTACGGCGTGCCTGACCGGGCGTCGGAAGTCGTCTTCACCAATGTGCGGGTCCCCAAGGAGAACATGCTGCTCGGCGAAGGCCGTGGCTTCGAGATCGCACAGGGCCGCCTGGGGCCCGGCCGCATCCATCACTGCATGCGGCTGATCGGCCTTGCCGAACGCACGCTGGAGAAGATGTGCCGCCGCGTGCGCAGCCGCGTCGCCTTCGGCAAGCCGGTCTCCGAACAGACGGTGACGCAAGAGCGCATTGCAGAATCCCGCATCATGATCGAGCAGGCCCGGCTGCTCACGCTGAACGCGGCCTGCGCGATGGACACGGTCGGCAACAAGGTTGCGAAGGCCGAGATCGCGATGATCAAGGTCGCGGTGCCCAACATGGCCTGCCAGATCATCGACTGGGCGATCCAGGCCCATGGCGGCGGCGGCACCTCGAACGATTTCGGCTTGACCCAGGCCTATGCCACCGCGCGTTTGCTGCGGCTTGCCGATGGACCGGATGAGGTCCACCGGAACCAGATCGCCCGGTTCGAGCTGAAGAAATATTCGAACGCGTGAAAAAAGACGGCTAGCTCACCGGGCGACGCTCTCTTTCTTCCTTCTCCCCTTGTGGGCCTGTTGCGTAATTCGCCAGTTGTGATTCCCTAGGGCAAAGCCTTGGGGGAATGACGATGGCGGTGAAGCGGACAGGACAGCCGAGCTTT
>NZ_JACIHF010000011.1:0-287108 GCF_014198295.1 Bradyrhizobium sp. CIR18
AATCAGCTCCATTGGGTTCTCGACGTCCATTTCGCTGAGGATGGCAACCGCTCGCGCTGTGACCACGCCCCCGAGAATCTCGCCATTCTGCGCAGACTCGCCCTCAATGTTCTGCGAACCCACCCGGATCGCGCTTCCCTACGGCGTAAAATCAAGCGCGCTGGCTGGGACAACGCATTCCTCTTGGCCACCCTCAGCCATATGCGATAGTCCTGCACAACAAGGGGAGAGGAGTGCTACGGAGCGCGCGGTGTAGAGTGGAATTACTTCCTCACCTTCGGATCGATTGGCGTGGTGCCGCGCAGACCCAGAATATCCTCCAGCACCTTCGCGCCCGCGAGCACCTGCGCATCGCCCCTTGGTGCACCGACCACCTGCACCCCGACCGGCAGGCCCGACGCCGTGAAGCCGCATGGCAGCGACAGCGAGGGGCAGCAGGCGAGCGTGATGGCGTAGACGATGCCGAGCCACTCGACGTAATTGTCGAACCTTTTGCCGGCGCATTCGGCGACATAGCGGTGTTCGATCGGGAAGGGCGGCACGATCGTGGTCGGCGTCAGCAGCAAATCGTAGGTCTTGAAGAACTCGACCGCGCGCGCCGTCATGCCGACGCGCTGGGCCTCGGCGCGTTCGAGCTGCTCGACCGTCAGCTTGAGGCCTTCCTCGATGTTCCAGATCACCTCGGGCTTGAGCAGGTCGCGCTTGGTGCGCAGCAGATTGGCCTTGGTGATCGCGAAATCGAAGGCGCGCAGAACGTGGAAGCATTCATGCGCCTCGCGCCAGTCCGGATGCGCCTCCTCGACGATGGCGCCAGCCTCGGCAAAGCGTTCCGCCGCCTTGCGCGTGATCGCCTTCACCTCGGGATCGACAGGCGTGATGCCGAGATCGGGCGAATAGGCGATGCGCTTCGGCTTCTTGCCGGACTGAGCCGCCGACAGGAACGAGGTCGTGGGCGCCGGCAGCGACAGCGGATCGTCCGCATAATCGCCGCTCATCGCATCCAGAAGCAGCGCGAGGTCCTCGACGCTGCGCGCCATCGGGCCGACCACGCCGAGATTGCGATCGATGCCGGATTTGGGGGTATGTGCGACGCGGCCGATGCTCGGGCGCATGCCGACGACGCCGCAGAAAGCCGCGGGGCTGCGCAAGCTGCCGCCCATGTCGGAGCCCTGCGCCAGCCAGGCCATGCCGGTGGCGAGCGCCACGGCCGCGCCGCCGGAAGAGCCCGCCGCGGATTTTGAAGTATCCCAGGGGTTGAGGGTCGCGCCGAACACCTCGTTGAAGGTGTTGGCGCCAGCGCCGAATTCCGGCGTGTTGGATTTGGCGTAGACCACCGCGCCGTTGGCCTCGAGATTCTCGACCATGAGGTCGGACTTGGCGGGGATATTGTCCTTGAAGATCGGCGAGCCCTGCGTGTTCAACACGCCCGCAACGTCGGTCAGATCCTTGATCGGCACCGGCAGGCCCGCGAGCAGCCCCCGCGCGCCGGCGGGTTTCCGCATCAAGGCCTTGGCGTTGTCCCGCGCCCGATCGAAACACAGGGTCGGCAGTGCATTGACCTTGCCGTCGACCTCACTGATGCGCTTCTCCGCAACATCCAGCAGCTCGAGCGGCGATACATCGCCGGACCGCAGCTTGTCGACGACGGCGCAGGCGGTTTCACGGATCAGGTCTTGAGACAATTACTTTACTCCTGTGCTTATTGTGTTCGTCATTGCGAGGAGCGAAGCGACGAAGCAGTCCAGAGTCCCTCCGCGGCAACAATCTGGATTGCTTCGCTTCGCTCGCAATGATGCGGATAGAGTTAGCCCCAGCCAGCGCTGATGCCGCCGTCCACCGTGTAGATCACGCCCGACGTATAGCCGGCGCGGTCCGATGCCAGGAACGCCATGAGATCGCCGATCTCGCGCGCATGCGCGGGACGGCCGAGCGGCAGGCTCTTCTGGAATTCCTTGTAGCGGCTCTCGTCGCCGAACTGGTGCTTGGCCCGCGTCTTGAGCAGGGTGACGTGGCGATCGGTGCCGACGGGGCCGGGATTGATGCCGACCACGCGGATGTTGTCGGCGAGACTTTTTCCGCCGAGCGCGCGGGTGAAGGCCATCAACGCGGCATTGCCGGCGCTGCCGCAGATGTAATTGGCGTCAAACTTTTCGCCGGCTGCGCCGATATCGTTGACGATCACGCCGCCGCCCTTCGCCTTCATCTGCGCGTAGATCTGCCGCGTCAGGTTGATATAGCCGAACACCTTCAATTCCCAGGCGTGACGCCAGGTCGCCTCGTCGATCTTGTCGATCGAGCCGCCGGGGATGTCGCCCGCATTGTTGACGAGCACGTCGATGTCGGCGGCTTTCTTCGCAAGCCGCGCCAGATCCTCGGCCTTGCGAAGATCGACGATGCTCGTTGCGGCATCGATCTGGTGGGCGGAACGCAGGCGCTCGGCCAGCGTCTTGAGCTGGTCGCCGTTGCGGGCGGCGAGCAGGAGGTGCGCGCCTTCCTCGGCAAACGCTTCGGCGGCGGCGGCGCCAATGCCCTTGGACGCGCCGGTGATCAGGACGCGCTTGCCGCGCAGATGCAGATCCATGAGGGTACTCGCAGGATAGGAACAGGATGAAATCAGTAGGCGCTTGGCCGCGCCATGGTCAACATTGCAGTGCAGCGTTGCACTGCCGCTGCGTTTGGTCCATTGCAATGCGGTCAAAAGGCGGCGACTGCCGGACCAACCAAGGACGTTCTCGATGAGCAAGAAACAATACCGGATCGCGGTCATTCCCGGCGACGGCATCGGCAAGGAAGTGATGCCCGAGGGCCTGCGCGTCCTGGAGGCCGCGGCGAAGAAGCATGGGATCTCCCTGCAATTCGACCATTTCGACTTCTCGTCCTGGGACTATTACGAGAAGCACGGCCAGATGATGCCTGACGACTGGAAGGAGAAGATCGGCAAGCACGATGCGATCTATTTCGGCGCGGTCGGCTGGCCGGCCAAGATCCCGGACCACGTCTCGCTATGGGGCTCGCTGATCAAGTTCCGCAGGGAGTTCGACCAGTACGTGAATTTGCGCCCGGTGCGGCTGATGCCTGGCGTGCCGTCGCCGCTGGCGGGCCGCAAGCCCGGCGATATCGATTTCTGGGTGGTGCGCGAGAACACCGAAGGTGAATATTCCTCCGTCGGCGGCCGCATGTTCCCCGACACCGACCGCGAGTTCGTCACCCAGCAGACGGTGATGACCCGCACCGGCGTCGACCGCATCCTGAAGTTCGCCTTCGAGCTCGCGCAGTCGCGGCCGAAGAAGCATTTGACCTCGGCGACCAAGTCCAACGGCATCTCCATCACCATGCCCTATTGGGACGAGCGCGTTGAAGCGATGGCGAAGAAGTTTCCGGGCGTGAAGTGGGACAAGTACCACATCGACATTCTCACCGCGAATTTCGTGCTGCATCCGGATTGGTTCGACGTCGTGGTCGGCTCCAATTTGTTCGGCGACATCCTCTCCGACCTCGGCCCGGCCTGCACCGGGACGATCGGCATCGCGCCGTCAGGCAATATCAACCCCGAGGGCGATTTCCCCTCGGTGTTCGAGCCGGTGCACGGCTCGGCGCCTGATATCGCCGGCCAAGGCATCGCCAACCCGATCGGCGCGATCTGGTCGGGCGCCATGATGCTCGAGCATCTCGGCGAGAAGGAAGCCGGCCAATCGATCGTCGAGGCGATCGAGCGCACGCTGGCCGAACGGACGCTCCGCACCAAGGACCTCGGCGGCAACGCCGACACCACGGCCTGCGGCAAGGCTGTCGCGGATATGGTGGATTGAGGCTCTTTACCCTCTCCCTTGTGGGAGAGGGTGGCTCGCCGCGTAGCGGCGAGACGGGTGAGGGGTATCTCTCCGCGGAGTTAAACCTCTCAAAAATTTTTCGCGGCACGAACCCCTCATCCGGCGCTTCGCGCCACCTTCTCCCACAAGGGGAGAAGGGAAGAGAGGCGTGCCCCGCGCCTTTCAGCCAGCGATGTTCTCGATCGCGGCCTGATCCAGCCCGAACTTCTTCCCGGCCTCGATGATCTCCTGCCAGGTGGTCGGATCGACCGGAATGCCTTCGGCAAGGCGCTTCTCCTTGGTCTCGCGCTCGGGCTCGCCGGCGATTCTGACCTTGTCGACGCCGGGGGCAGGCGGCGAGCCGGTTTGCCAGGCAACAAAACTCTCGACTTCGCGCGAGAGGTTTTCGCCGGTGCCGAGCTTGCCGGGATCGATGACGATCGAGAGCATGCCGTTGAGGACGTTGTACTTGCCGTCGGAGGGGCCCTTGACCACCTGCCCGCCGGAGAGCGCGCCGCCGAGGATTTCGCACACGAGCGCGAGCCCCGAGCCCTTGTGCTCGCCGAACGGCAGGATCGCGCCATGCGGCGGGATCACGGTGTAGCGCGGGTTGGTGGTGGGCTTGCCTTCATTGTCGATGATGGTGCCTGGCTCCAGCGCGACGCCCTTGTTGTGGGCGACGCGGGTTTTGCCCTGCGCGATCCGGCTGGTGGCGAAGTCGAGCACGATCGGGTCCTTGCCGGCGCGCGGGATGCCGACGCAGAACGGGTTGGTGCCGTGGCGCGCATCGCTGCCGCCCCAGGGCGCCACGATCGGGCGGGAAATGACGTTGACGAAGTGGATCGAGACCAATCCGTGGTCGATGCACTGCTCAGCCCAGTGGCCGATGCGACCGATGTGATGCGAATTGGAGAGGCCGACGAGGCACACGCCGTTTCGCTTAGCGCGTTCGGCTGCCAGCTCCATGGCTTCATGACCGATCACCTGGCCGTAGCCGGTGAGGCCGTCGAGGGTGAGGAGCGGCCCCGTGTCGAGCACGATCTTGACGTGCGCGTTCACGGCGAGGCCACCATTGGTGACGCTCTGGACATAGCGCGGGATCATGCCGACGCCGTGGGAGTCATGGCCCTTGAGGTTGGCCTCGACCAGATTGGTGGCCACGAGCTCGGCTTCGCGGTCCGAAGACCCGCCCGCCTTGACGATGGCGCGGATGGCGTTGGTGAGCGGCTCTGCCTTGATGGTGCGATAGTCGGCCATTGTTATTGCTCTTATCCTTTCACAATTTGGCGGGGAGCGTAGGGTGGGTTAGCCGAAGGCGTAACCCACCACTTCTGTCTCCGCGGAAACTAAAGAGGTGGGTTACGCCTCGCAGATGCGCTTTGCGCACCTGCAAGGCTAACCCACCCTACGAATTCACGATGCGGCGGCAATGAACCAATGCGGCTTCAATCAGGTTCTCGCTCGCCTCCGGCGTGCGGAAGGCGGAATGCGCCGACAGCGTCACGTTCGGCAGTTTTGTCAGCGGATGATCGCCGGGCAGAGGCTCGGTGTTGAAGACGTCGAGGCCGGCATGGCGGATGTGGCCGGATTTCAGCGCGTCGATCATCGCCTGCTCGTCGACGATCGCGGCGCGGGCGGTGTTGACGAAGATGACGCCCGGCTTCATCTTTGCGATCTTGTCGCGCGTGATCATGCCGCGCGTCTCGTCGTTGAGCAGCAGGTGCAGCGACACGACGTCGCTCCTTGCCAGCAGGCTCTCGAGATCGGTGAATTCCACGCCCGGATGGCTCTTCGGCGAGCGATTCCAGGCGATCACCTTCATGCCGCTGCCGGACGCAATGCGCGCGACCTCGGCGGCGATGCCGCCGAAGCCGATCAGGCCGAGCGTCTTGCCGGTGAGCTGCATACCGTCTTCGCGCAGCCAGTTGCCGCCGCGCATCTCGCGATCCATCATCGCGATGACGCGGGCCGAGGCCCACATCAGCGCGATTGCGGATTCAGCGACCGCGGTGTCGCCATAGCCCTTGATCAGGTGCACGGAGATGCCGAGTTCTGACAGCTCCTCCGGGTTCATGTAGCTGCGCGCGCCGGTGCCGAGGAACACGACGTGCTTCAGCCCCGCACATTTCTTCGCCACCTCGGTCGGCAGCGCGGTGTGATCGACGATGGCGATCTCGGCGCCGTCGAGGATTTCAGGGTATTGCTCGGGCTTGATATCGGGATCCCTGTGGATCCGTACCTTGGGATCCCCGGGCTTCTCCAGCCGTTCCATGATCACGGCAAGCGCTTCATTGGCGTCGACGAAAACTCCGCGCATGGCTCTCTCCGGTCAGGACGCGACGCCGGCGATCGCCAGCACGGTATGCATGAGAACGTTGGTGCCGGCAGTGCAGTCGCCCTGCGTGGCATCCTCCAGCTCGTTGTGGCTGATGCCGTCCTTGCAGGGCACGAACACCATCGCCGCCGGCATGATCGTGTTGAGGTTGCAGGCGTCGTGGCCGGCGCCGGAGGTGATGCGGCGCGAGGAATAACCGAGCGTCTTTGCCGCGTTCTCGACTGCCGAGATCAGCTTGGGATCGAAATGCGTCGGCGGCTTGCGCCAGACCAGGTCGATCTTGACCTCGACCTTGCGGCGCGCGGCGATTTCGGCAATCGCGGCGCGCAGATCGCGATCGAGCGCGTCCATGATGGCGCCGTCCGCGCTGCGGCAATCCATGGTGAAGGCGATCTCGCCGGGAATGACGTTGCGCGAGGGATTTGCGATCACGGCTTCGCCGATGGTGCCGACCGCGTTCGGGCCGTGCTTCTTCGCGATGGATTCCATCGCCAGCACGATCTCCGACAACGTCGCCAGCGCGTCGCGCCGCAGCGGCATCGGCGTCGATCCGGCATGGCTCTCGAAACCGGAGATCTTGCCGTCGTACCACAGCACGCCCTGGCCGGAATCGACCACGCCGATGGTCTTGCCTTCGGCCTCCAAAATCGGGCCCTGCTCGATATGCAGCTCGACGAAACAGCCGAGCTTCTGGAAGCCGACCGGCTTGTCGCCGCGATAGCCGATGCTGTCCAGCGCCTGGCCGACGGTCGTGCCCTCGGCGTCCTTGCGCGACAAAATGTCGTCGGTGGTGAAGTCGCCGACATAGGCGGCGGAGGCCATCATCGCGGGTGCGAAGCGCGAGCCTTCCTCGTTGGTCCAGTTGACGACGCAGATCGGCGCTTCGGTCTCGATGCCGGCATCGTTCAGCGTGCGGATCACTTCAAGTGCGCCGAGCGTGCCCAGAATGCCGTCATACTTGCCGCCGGTCGGCTGGGTGTCGAGATGCGAGCCGATGCCGACGGGCGGCTTCGACATGTCGCGGCCCTTGCGCAGGCCGAACTGTGAGCCGAGCGCGTCGGTGTGCACTTCGAGCCCGGCGTCCTCGCATGCCTTGCGGAACCAGTCGCGCACCAGCTTGTCTTCGCTGCTCAGTGTCAGCCGCCGCACGCCGCCTTTGGCCGTCGCGCCGAATTGCGCGGTCTCGTGGATGGAGCCCCAGAGGCGGGCGGAATCGATTTGCAGATTGGTGGCGGCTCGGCTCATGCGGTGGGGTCTCTCGATTGTCCGGCGCCTTTTTCAATGACGCGCCAGCGCGGGCGCGTCAACTGCGAGGCTGCTCTGCGCAATCTGCCGTGCAAGCTCGGCGACGCGCTCCACGGCGACGACGTCGGGCGAGGCGAGCCAGCTCGCGGTGAACGTCAGCGGTGCGATCGCAAGATCGGTGTCGAGCAGCTGCAGCCGCCCGTCGGCGAGCTCGTTCTCGACGATCGCGTCGGGGATCACGGCGACGCCGAGGCCTTCGACCGCCATGTGGATGACGGTCGCGAGCGATGCGGACGCGTGCAGCCGGATCGGCGGCAGCTCCGGCCGGTCGAACACCTCGCGCACGACCTCGTAAGGCTTGGTCTTGCGCGGGAAGGTGATGATCGGAAACCGCGCAAGCTCCGCTGGTGTCACCCGGCCTTTGCCGAGGCCGAGCGAAGGGCTTGCGAGGAAGCCGATCGGGTAATCGGCGAGCACGCGATTATGCACGCCGGACGCCGACAGCGGTCCGACCACGAAGGCAAGCTCGATCTCCTGCGCGAGCAGGCGCGCGGTGAGGTTGGGCGTGATGTCGACCTCGATCTCCAGCGACAGGTTCGGATAGACCTGGTTCACGCTCTTCACGAGGCGCGGCAGCCAGGTGTGCACGATGGTCTCGGCGACGCCGAGCCGCATCACGCCCCGCATCGCCGAACGATCGCCGATCTCCGCCATCATCTGGGCGCGCAGGCCGATCAGCTTCTCGGCATAGACCATCATCTGCCGGCCGCTCGGTGTCGGCGAGGCGACGCGGTGGTCGCGGTTGAGGAGCTTCACGCCCATCTCGCGCTCGAGCTGGGCAATGCGCTGGGAGATCGCCGGCTGAGTCGTGTTGAGCCGTGCTGCGGCGCCGCGGAAGCTGCCGAGCTTTACGACCCAGAGAAAAGTCTCGATCGACCTGAAGTCCAGCATTGGAAGGATTTTCCTCGTCGATAAAATGAATTTATCGATATCGATTAGAAAGGACGATTAGACTTTATAGCACGCTTGGTGTTGGCTGTCTTTGTCGAGTTTATAGGCAGGTCGATTACATGACTGTTTTGGTGGCAGTGCAGCAAACTGAAACGCCCGACGCCCTTCCGAGCCGCAAGGCGCGGCTTGCCTATCGGCAAGGGCTGGTCGCCTCCACCGCCGGCGTCGCCCCCGGCTTCGTCCAGGGCAATCTGGCGATCCTGCCGGCGGAATATGCCAGCGCCTTTCATCGCTTTTGCCAGCTCAATCCGAAGCCGTGCCCGATCATCGGCATGTCCGATGTCGGCAGTCCTTTCGTCCCTTCGCTCGGCGTCGATCTGGACATCCGTACCGACGTGCCGCGCTACCGGGTCTGGCGCGACGGCGAGGTCGTCGACGAGCCGACCGATGTGACGAAGCATTGGCGCGATGATCTCGTGACCTTCGTGCTCGGCTGCTCCTTCTCGTTCGAGGAAGCCTTGCTCGACGAGGGCATGCCGATCCGGCACATCGAGCGCAATGTGCGCGTGCCGATGTATCGTACCAACATCGCCTGCGGCGAGGCCGGTCCGTTCGCCGGTCCCATGGTGGTCTCGATGCGTCCGTTCAAGCCGGCGGATGCGATCCGCGCGGTGCAGATCACCTCGCGCTATCCCGCCGTGCACGGCGCGCCCGTCCATCTCGGCCATCCGCATCTGATCGGCATCAAGGACATCGCCAAGCCGGACTACGGCGATCCGGTGCCGGTCGCCGACGACGAGATTCCGGTGTTCTGGGCCTGCGGCGTGACGCCGCAATCGGTGATCAACGCCGCCAAGCTTCCGTTCGCGATCACGCATTCGCCCGGCCTGATGCTGGTGACGGATCTCAAGAACAGGACCATGGCCGTGATTTAGTGGGCAGCGTTTGCTGCTTCTTCGGGCTTTACCGCATCCATCAATCGCTTCATCCGATCAGACGAAATACAGTAACAGGGGACTTTGCCATGACGATCACTCGCCGCGACGTGTTGTTGGGAGCCACCGCGACCGCTGCACTTGTGCCGCTGGCGGCGCGCGCACAGACTTCGGAAGTCGTGATCGGCGTCATCTATCCGTTCTCCGGCGGTAGCGCGCAGCAGGGCGTCGACGCGCAGAAGGCCTATGAGACCGCGCTCGAGGTCATCAATAAGGACACCGATTTCGACCTGCCGCTGGCGAAGGGCGAGGGCCTGCCGGGCCTCGGCGGCGCCAAAGTCCGCCTCGTGTTCGCCGATCACCAGGCCGATCCGCAGAAGGGCCGCGCCGAAGCCGAGCGCCTGATCACGCAGGAGAAGGTCTCCGCCATCATCGGCACCTATCAGAGCGCCGTCGCCGTCACCGTCAGCCAGATCTGCGAGCGCTACCAGGTCCCCTTCGTGTCCGCCGACAACTCCTCGCCGAGCCTGCATCGCCGCGGCCTGAAGTATTATTTCCGCGCCGCGCCGCATGATGAGATGTATTCGGCCGCGATGTTCGACTTCTTCGATGCCATGAAGAAGAAGGGCACCAAGATCGAGACGCTGTCGCTGTTCCACGAGGACACCATCTTCGGCACCGATTCCGGCAACGCCCAGGCCAAGATCGCCGGCGAGCGCGCCTACAAGATCGTCACCGACATCAAGTATCGCGCCAACTCGCCCTCGCTCTCGGCCGAAGTGCAGCAGCTCAAGTCTGCGAATGCCGACGTGCTGATGCCCTCGAGCTACACCACCGACGGCATCCTCCTGGTCAAGACCATGGCCGAGCTCGGCTACAAGCCGAACGCGATCGTGGCGCAGGACGCCGGCTTCTCCGAGAAGGCGCTGTACGATGCCGTCGGCGACAAGCTCGAAGGCGTGATTTCGCGCGGCACCTTCTCGCTCGACCTCGCGCAGAAGCGCCCGATGGTCGGCAAGATCAACGAGATGTTCAAGACGCGGTCGGGCAAGGACTTCAACGACCTCACCTCGCGCCAGTTCATGGGCCTGATCATCCTTGCCGACGCCATCAGCCGCGCCAAGTCGACCGACGGCGAGAAGATCCGTGATGCGCTGGCCGCGACCGACATCCCGGGCGAGCAGACCATCATGCCCTGGAAGCGCGTCAAGTTCGACGAGATGGGCCAGAACAACGACGCCGACCCGGTTCTGCTGCAGTATATCGGCGGCAAGTTCGTCACCATCTTCCCGCCGCAGGCCGCGATCGCGGAAGCGGTCTGGCCGATGAAGTAAGACTGGACGCGGGAGCTCAGATGCAGCTCCCGCCCTCATCCTGAGAAGCGGGCGTAGCCCGCGTCTCGAAGGACGAGGGCTGGGCCATCCTTCGAGACGCGCGCTTGTGCGCGCTCCTCGGGATGAGGATCTATTTCGGGGGACAGACTTTTGACAGCCCAAGCCATTATCCAGAGTCTTGCCAGCGGCCTCCTGATGGGCCTGCTGTACGGACTGATCGCGGTCGGCCTCGCGCTGATCTTCGGCCTGATGGACGTCACGAACTTCGCCCATGGCGAGTTCCTGATGATCGCGATGTATCTGTCCTTCTTCCTGTTCGCGTTCTTCGCGATCGACCCCTTGCTGTCGGCGCCGTTGGTCGCCGCGGCGCTCTTTATCTTCGGAGCGGTGATCTACCTGCTCATTGTTCGCTTTGCCATGCGGGCCAAGGCCAACGCCGGCATGGTGCAGATCTTCACCACCTTCGGCCTTGCCATCGTGATGCGGGGCCTGGCGCAGTTCTTCTTCACGCCGGATTATCGCAGCATTCCGCAATCCTGGCTCGGCGGCAAAACCATCTCGGTCGCCGGCATCTTCCTGCCGGAGCCGCAGCTGGTCGGCGCGCTGGTCTCGATCCTCGCTTTTGCCGGCCTCTACTTCTTCATCCACCGCACCGATTTCGGCCGCGCGCTGGAAGCCACCCGTGAAGATCCCGGTGCGGTCGCGCTGGTCGGCATCGACAAGAACCGCGTGTTCGCGTTCGGCTGGGGCCTTGGTGCCGCGCTGGTCGGTCTCGCCGGAGCGATCATGGCAAGCTTCTTCTATATCTATCCCGATGTCGGCGCGTCCTTTGCGCTGATCGCCTATGTCACGGTGGCGCTCGGCGGCTTCGGCAGCGTGTTCGGCGCCTTTGCCGGCGGCATCATCGTCGGCCTCGTCGAGGCGGTCACCGCGCTGGTGCTGCCGCCGTCGCTGAAATCGGTCGGCATCTACGCGGTTTACCTGCTGGTCGTCTTCATCCGGCCGCGCGGCCTGTTCGGATCGATCTGATGGACAAGGATTTTGCAGCGCGGCGCCGCCGCGACCTCATCATCGCCGCGGTGCTCGCCGTGATTGCCGCGCTGACGCCATTGTTCGTGAAGGACGTCGTCGTCCAGAACATCCTGATCCTGACCCTGATGTATGCGGGACTGTCGCAGAGCTGGAACATCCTGTCCGGCTATTGCGGGCAGATCTCGCTCGGGCACGCGCTGTATTTCGGCCTGGGTGCCTACACCACCGAGCTGCTGTTCACGAAGTTCGGCGTGCTGCCTTGGTTCGGCATGCTGGCGGGCGGCGTGGTGTCGGCGCTGATCGCGATGGGGCTCGGTTATCCCTTCTTCCGCCTGCGCGGCCATTACTTCGTGATCGCCACCATCGTCATCGCCGAGATCGGCTTGCTTCTGTTCCACAACTGGGAATGGGCCGGCGCCGCGATGGGCATCACCATCCCGATCCGCGGCGACAGCTGGCTGAAATTCCAGTTCCTGCGCACCAAGCTGCCGTACTTCTATTTCGCGCTGGCGCTGTGCTGCCTCGCCTGGTTCGTCACCTGGTGGCTGGAGAACTCCAAATGGGGATTCTGGTGGCGTGCGGTGAAGGACAATCCGGAGGCGGCCGAAAGCCTCGGTGTCGACGTCTTCAATTCCAAGATGGGCGCGGCCGCCGTCTCCGCCTTCCTGGTCGCGGTGGGTGGCAGCTTCTATGCCCAGTTCGTCTCCTACATCGATCCTGAAAGCGTCATGGGCTTCCAGTTTTCGCTCTTGATGGCGCTGCCCGCCGTGCTCGGCGGCATCGGCACCCTGTGGGGCCCGGTGCTCGGCGCCGCCATTCTGATCCCGCTGACGGAGCTGACCCGCTTCAAGTTCGGCGGCTCCGGGCGCGGTGTCGACCTCATCGTCTATGGCACGCTGATCGTCCTCATCTCGCTGGCCTTGCCGCGGGGACTGCTCAGCCTGTTCTCACGCCCGAAGAAGACGGGGGCCGCACGATGACCGCGCTTCTTGAAACCCGCGGCGTCTGGCAGCGGTTCGGCGGCCTCGTCGCCAACAGCGACGTCTCGATCTCGGTCGGCCGCGGTGAGATCGTCGGCCTGATCGGCCCGAACGGCGCCGGCAAGTCGACGCTGTTCAATCTCATCGCCGGCGTTCTGCCGCCGACGCAAGGCTCGATTCTATTCGACGGCGAGGACGTCACCCACATGCCGGCGGCCGAGCGCTGCCAGCGCGGTGTCGGCCGCACCTTCCAGGTGGTCAAGAGCTTCGAGACCATGACCGTCATCGACAACGTCATCGTCGGTGCGCTCGTGCGCAACACGGTAATGCGCGAGGCCCGTCGCAAGGCGCATGAGGTGTTGGAATTCACCGGCCTTGCCGCGCGTGCCGACGTGCTCGCGAGCGACCTCGTGCCGGCCGAGAAACGCCGGCTCGAAGTCGCCCGTGCGCTCGCGACCGAGCCGAAACTGCTGCTGCTCGACGAAGTCCTCACCGGCCTGACGCCGACCGAGGCGCAGACCGGTGTCGCGCTGGTGCGCAAGGTGCGCGATGCCGGCATCACCGTGTTGATGGTCGAGCATGTCATGGAAATCGTGATGCCGCTGGTCGACCGCGCCATCGTGCTCGATCTCGGCAAGGTGCTGGTCGAGGGCAAGCCCGCCGATGTCGTTCGCGATCCCAAGGTGATCAGCGCATATCTGGGAGATCGTCATGCTGTCGGTGCGTGAAGTCACGACCGCCTATCAGGGCCTGGTCGCGATCTCCTCGATCTCGATCGAGGTTCAGAAGGGCGAGATCGTCTGCGTCGCCGGCGCCAATGGCGCGGGCAAGTCGACGCTGCTCAAATCCATCGCCGGTGCCGAGCGTCCGCGTTCGGGCACCGTGACGTTCGACGGCAAGCGCCTCGACGGCATGGCGCAGCACCACATCACCGCGACCGGCATTGCCTATGTGCCGGAGAATCGCCGCCTGTTCCCGCGCCTGTCGGTGCGCGACAATCTGCGTCTCGGCAGCTATCTCTACCGTGGCGAGGCGAACCGCGAAGGACCGCTCGATCTCGTCTTCCAGCTGTTTCCACGCCTGGCTGAACGCCTGGAGCAGCGCGCCGAAACGCTCAGCGGCGGCGAGCAGCAGATGCTGGCGATCGGCCGCGCGCTGATGACGCGCCCGCGCCTGTTGATGCTGGACGAGCCCTCGCAGGGCATCATGCCGAAACTGGTCGACGAGATTTTTCAGGCCGTAAAGCGCATCCGCGATGCGGGCATGACCGTTCTGATCGTCGAGCAGCGCATGGCCGAGTGTCTGGAGATCGCCGACCGCGCCTACATCCTGCAAACCGGCCGCGTGCTGATGCAGGGCCCCGCGGCTGAGATCAGGGGCAATCCCGACGTGAGGAAGGCGTATCTCGGATTGTAGCCGCTCGCTACGATCCCTATCCTGATTGTTTCTTGTTCCGGTTCTTGCTTGCGCCACGCAGCGTCGGCGCTGGTGCCGAGGGTTGCCCGAAGCCATTCATCTGAATGCAAGAGAGCAGGTCGACATAGCTTTCGATACCACCGGCGGAGGCCTCGGTGTAGCATTGGATGCGAATTGTCTCCGGCGTTGTCGTCCAGATGGACCCGAGCTGTTGCTGTGCGGTCTGCTCGTCGCTCATGCAGGCCTCGTAGGACTGCGGCTCGGTCAGCGACTTGTCGATCTCCTGAGTTGCCTTGCAGTTGGCCTCGACCTTGAGATCGGGGACGCCGCCGCGCCCGGACGTCTGGGCGTTTGCGGAAAGTGACAAGACAATAAAGCAGGCCACAGCGAGGAGGGCGCAGGATACTTTGAAATCCATGACAGTTCTCCTGGATCGATGAAACAACTCCTTCAGTCAATTACAGGGGGATCATGTGCTCGCGATCGCGGTGATGCAAATCAATTCCGGCAGTGTCAGACGGTGTCGTAGCCCGGATGAGCAAAGCGATATCCAAGGCCCTGGTCCCGCATATCGCTTTGCTCATGCGGGCTACGATCGTCTCGTTCCACGATCTCTGCCGTCATCCTGAGGTGCGCGCTCTTGCGCGCCTCGAAGGATGGGCCGCGAGCGCCTGTAGCCCATCCTTCGAGGCTTCACCTTGCGATGCGAATGCATCGCAAGGCTCGCACCTCAGGATGACGTCGGTGGGTGTGGCGGGCGGCCGTCGCCATATTCTCCGCAATGACGAGGTGAGAGCCGGGCTAATGCCCGTGCCCATGCTCCGGCAGCGTCACCCCGAACACCTTCACCAGATCGGCCACCTGCTCCGGCGACAGATAGCGCGGGTTCATCCCGCGCAGCAGCAGGTACAGCTTCGCCGTCTCCTCCAGCTCCTCCGTCGCGAACACCGCGGCCTCCAGCGTGTCGCCGGCAACCACCGGGCCGTGATTGGCGAGCAGCACCGATGAATATTTCCCCGCCAGCCCCTTGATCGCATCGGCGACCGCGGGATCGCCGGGGCGGTAGTACGGCACGAGTGCGGTGGCGCCGCATTTCATCAGATAATAGGCCGTCATCGGCGGCAGCGCGGCGCGCGGGTCGATCTCGGGCAGCATCGAGAGCGCGACCGAGTGTGTCGAATGCAGATGAACGATCGCGCGTGCACTGCCGCGCGTGTCATAGAGCGCGGTGTGCAGTGGAACTTCCTTGGTCGGGGCATCGCCCGACACCAGCTGGCCCTTCTCGTCGAGCCGCGACAGCTTCGCAGGATCGAGGAAGCCGAGCGAGGCATTGGTCGGCGTCACCAGCCAGCCGCCGCCGTCCAGCCGGACGCTGATATTGCCGGAGGAGCCGGGCGTCAGCCCGCGCTCGAACAGGGACCGTCCGAAGCGGCAGATATCCTCGCGCAGCCTTGTCTCGTTGCTGGTTTCGGTTCTCATGGCCGTCATGCCCGCTTGTCTCACGCTTTGGCAGCGCGGCCAAGCCGTGATATCGGTTCGCCGAGCCGCCGCAAAAGCCGGCCGTCCGGGAAACGTTCGCAAGGGTTAGTTGCATGTCCGCCTCCACGTCACAAAATCAGCGCATCGCGGTCATCGGGCTCGGCTCGATGGGTTTTGGCATGGCGACCTCGCTGAAGCGCGCCGGTCACGCCGTCACCGGCTGCGACGTTTCGGCCGAGGCGGTGGCGCGTTTCGTGAAGGATGGCGGTGCGGGTGCCAAAACGCCGGCCGAGGCGGCCAAGGGCGCGGACATCGTCGTCAGCGTCGTCGTCAATGCCGCGCAGACCGAAGCCGTCCTGTTCGGCAAGGATGGGGCCGCCGAGACCACGCCCGAAGGCAGCGTCTTCGTATCCTCCGCCACGATGGACCCGGACGTGGCGCGACGTCTTGCCAAGCAGCTGGAGGCAACCGGCCGGCATTATCTGGATGCTCCGATTTCCGGCGGAGCGCAGCGCGCCGCGCAAGGCGAGCTGACGATCCTCGCCTCCGGCAGTCCCACAGCGTTCGCGAAGGCACGGCCCGCGCTCGATGCCATGGCCGCGAAGCTCTACGAGCTCGGCGATGCCGCAGGCCAAGGTGCCGCCTTCAAGATGATTAACCAGCTGCTCGCCGGCGTGCACATCGCCGCCGCCTCGGAGGCGATGGCATTCGCCGCCAAGCAGGGTCTCGACATCCGCAAGGTCTATGAGGTGATCACGGCCTCCGCCGGCAATTCCTGGATGTTCGAGAACCGCATGCCGCACGTGCTGGACGGCGACTACACACCGCGCAGCGCGGTCGAGATTTTCGTCAAGGATCTCGGCATCATCCAGGACATGGCGCGCAGTGCCAGGTTCCCGGTGCCGGTCTCCGCTGCCGCACTCCAGATGTTTCTGATGACATCAGCCGCCGGCATGGGCCGGGACGACGACGCCTCGGTGGCGCGGATGTATGCGCAGGTCACAGGCGTCAAGCTGCCCGGCGACAAGTAACGAAGAGGACTCCAATGCCCCGTTTCGCCGCCAATCTCTCGATGATGTTCACCGAGGTGCCGTTCCTCGATCGCTTCGATGCCGCCGCCCAGGCCGGCTTCACCGCGGTCGAGTTTCTCTTTCCCTATGAGCATCCCGCCGAGGCGGTCGGCGAGCGCCTCAAGCGCAACGGCCTGACCCAGGCGCTGTTCAATCTGCCGCCGGGCGACTGGAACGCCGGCGAGAAGGGTTTTGCGGCGCTCCCCTCGCGCTTCTCCGATCTCAAGACGGGCCTGGAGACGGCGCTGCCTTACGCCAAGGCGACCGGCGTCAAGCGCCTGCACCTGATGGCCGGCATCGCCAACCGCGGCGAGCGCGTCGCGATCGAGGCGTTCTACAAATCGGTGGCATGGGCTGCGGAGTTCTTCGCCCCGCACGGCATCGACATCGTGCTCGAGCCGATCAATGCGCGCAACGTGCCCGGCTACTTCCTCAACGATTTCGGCTTCGCGCGCGATCTGATCCAGGAGCTGAGGCTTCCGAACCTCAAGCTCCAGTTCGACATCTATCACTGCCAGATCATCCATGGCGACGTCACGATGCGGCTGCGCGAGATGATGCCGATCATCGGCCATATCCAGATCGCCAGCATCCCCTCGCGTAACGAGCCTGACGGGGAGGAGCTGAACTATCCGTTCCTGTTCGAAGAGCTCGACCGGCTCGGCTATGCCGGCTTCGTCGGCTGCGAGTACAATCCGCGCGGCAAGACCACCGATGGCCTTGCCTGGTTCAAGCCCTATGCAGGAGTGAAGCCGTGACACTTGCGTTGGGCTGCATCGCCGACGACTACACCGGCGCTTCCGATCTCGCCAACACGCTGACACGCGCGGGCCTGCGCACCGTGCAGACCATCGGCGTGCCCGCGGACGATCTCGCACTGCCCGAGGTCGATGCCGTCGTGGTGTCGCTGAAGAGCCGCTCGATCGAGGCCGGCCTTGCCGTGTCGCGTTCGCGTGCGGCGGATCAGTGGCTGCGCGGCCGCGGCGCCGGCCACGTGCTGTTCAAGATCTGCTCGACCTTCGATTCCACCGACGCCGGCAATATCGGTCCGGTGATGGACGCGCTGCGTGCCGATAGCGGCGAAGGTGCCGTGCTGGTGACGCCAGCCTTCCCGGAGACCGGCCGCACCGTCTACCAGGGCAACCTTTTCGTCGGCGCCGTGCCGCTCAACGAGAGCCCGCTGAAGGACCATCCGCTCAACCCGATGCACGATTCCAACCTGGTGCGCGTGCTGGCGCGCCAGAGTAGGACGCAGATCGGTCTCGTCGACCTCGCCAACGTCACGCGCGGCGCAGATGCCGTGCGGGCACGGCTGGCCGAGCTGGCGGGCAAGGGCATCGGCGCGGCCATCATCGACGCGGTCTTCGATCGCGACCTCGAAACCATCGGCCTCGTCGCCGCCGAACATCGGCTGTCGGTCGGCGCCTCCGGCATCGGCCTCGGGCTCGCGCGTGCGCTGGTGTCGACGGGTAAAGTCAAATCGGCCAGGGCGAACGGCGAGACCGGCGCTGCCGTCGGTGGACCGGCGGCCTGCCTCGCCGGGAGCTGCTCTCAGGCGACGCTTCAGCAGATCGCCAACGCCGAGCGCGTCATGCCGGTGCTTCATCTCGATCCTGACCGTATCATTACGGGGGCCGGCGAAGCGCAGCGCGCGTTGGACTGGGCGAGGCCGCGGCTGGCGGAGGGCCCGGTGCTGATCGCCTCGAGCGCGACGCCCGATCAGGTCGCCGCATTGCAGGCGCGTCACGGTCGCGACGCAGCCGGCCATGCGATCGAGCAGACCATGGCCGACATCGCGGAAAGCCTCGTGAAATCAGGGGTGCGGCGACTGATCGTTGCCGGCGGCGAGACTTCCGGTGCGGTGGTCGATCGGTTGAAGATCCCCGGATTTCTCGTGGGAGTGGAAATCGCGGCAGGTGTCCCGGTGCTGCATGCGGTGGGCGCGCAAGCTGACATGCTGCTCGCTCTGAAGTCCGGAAACTTCGGCGGCGCTGAATTTTTCTCCGACGCGCTTAGGCTCATGCGCTGAGCGCAGAGCATTTTTAGCGACGTGTTCATCTCTTTGAGGCTCCGTACTCGTACGGAGTCGTAGTTAACATCTGCGCAGGTGCTCTGGTGTTGGATGTTGGTGCTGCTCCCTTTGGTTGATTCGTAAAACTTCCGGACGCGCACCGCGCCAGCACAAAGAGACCCGATTATGCTCGCCACCATTTCCATCCGCGCCAAGATCATCAGTGTCGTGGCGTTCCTGCTTGTCGCAATGGCCGGCATGGGTCTCCTGGCCGTCATGAAAATGCGGTCGATGAACGCCAACACCATCGACATCACCACGAACTGGATGCCCAGTGTGCGGGTGCTTGGCGAGCTTCGGGCGAGCGTCATCACCTATCGCAACGTGGTCCGCCAGCACATGCTGTCCGAAACCCTGGACGAGAAGCTCGCTAACGAAAAGACGGCTGTGACAGTGATCGAGGCGCTGGCCAAGATCCGCAGCCGGTACGAGGCAATGATCACCTCGCCGGAGGAGCGGGCGCTCTACAACCAGTGGTCAAAACTCTGGGACGACTACAAGAAGGGCACCGAGGAGGTGATGGCGCTCTCGCGCAAGGAGGCCGGCAAGGTCCCGCACGAAGCGCAGGAGCTGAATACCAAGACCGTCAACAAGATCGGTCTTGCGTCGGATGAGGTCCTGATGAAGGACATCGACCTCAACACCAAGGGCGGCGATCAGGCGGCACAGGATGCTGCGGACAGTTATTCTTATGCTTTCATGCTGGTCTCGATCATTCTCGGCGCCGCAATCATCATCGGCATCGGCGTCGGCTTCTATCTCGTCCAGGACGTCTCGAAGGGCATCAACTCGATCATCGAGCCGATGCAGGCGCTGGGCAGGGGCGACCTGTCCGCCGAGGTCCCGCACCGGGGCGATAAGACCGAGATCGGCGCCATGGCCGACGTGCTTCAGATCTTCAAGGAGGCGCTGATCGCCAAGAAGGCCGCCGACGAGGCTGCGGCCGCGGATGCCGAAGCCAAGATCGAGCGCGGCCGCCGCGTCGACAACATCACCCGCGAATTCGAAACCATGATCGGCGAGATCGTCCAGACCGTGTCGTCGGCCTCGACCCAGTTAGAGGCCTCCGCCTCGACGCTGACTTCGACCGCCGACCGTTCGCAGCGGCTGGCGACCACCGTCGCCGGCGCTTCGGAGGAAGCCTCGACCAACGTGCAGTCGGTGGCCTCGGCGACCGAGGAGATGGCTTCGTCGGTCGGCGAGATCAGCCGTCAGGTGCAGGAATCGGCGCGGATGGCGGGCGACGCCGTCGGTCAGGCGCGCGCCACCACCGAGCGCGTCAGCGAGTTGTCCAAGGCGGCGTCCCGCATCGGCGATGTGGTCGAGCTGATCAACACCATCGCCGGCCAGACCAACCTGCTGGCGCTGAACGCCACCATCGAAGCCGCACGTGCCGGTGAGGCTGGCCGCGGCTTCGCCGTGGTGGCCTCCGAGGTGAAGGCGCTCGCCGAGCAGACCGCCAAGGCGACCGGCGAGATCGGTCAGCAGATCTCCGGCATCCAGGCGGCGACCAACGACTCCGTCGGCGCCATCAAGGAAATCTCCTCGACCATCGAGCGCCTCTCGGAGATCTCGTCGGCGATTGCAGCGGCGGTGGAAGAGCAGGGCGCAGCGACGCAGGAGATCGCCCGCAATGTGCAGCAGGCCGCGCAGGGCACCCAGCAGGTCTCCTCCAACATCACCGACGTGCAGCGCGGCGCGACCGAGACCGGCACGGCCTCCTCGCAGGTGCTGTCGGCGGCGCAAATGCTGTCGAACGATTCGGGGCGGCTGAAGAATGAGGTCAGCAAGTTCCTGACCAACGTCCGCGCGGCGTAAGTTCTCGCACACAGCTATCCCTCCAGGAACGAGCGGCGCCAAAAGCGCCGCTCGTTTTCTTTTTCTGCCGGTAGCATGATCTCGCCTAGAGGTAGCATCATGGGGAAGCACCCGTAGGCGCACGGGGTTCCCCTTTCATGGTTGGTTAAATTCGCTTTATGAGAATAACGCAAAGACGACTCGAACAGCGGCCGTCCGAATTGGAATGAACAAATAATCAATTCATTTGGGGCTCCGATGCGCAAGAATTTTCCCGTCACCGATGTCGAATATCCGGTCAGCGACGAGACGCTGATCGTTTCGCGCACCGATCTCAAAGGCAAGCTCAGCTACTTCAACGAGGACTTCATCGCGGCCGCCGGCTTCACATCGGCCGAGCTAATGGGCCAGCCGCACAATATCGTTCGCCACCCCGACATGCCGCCGGAGGCGTTCGACAATCTCTGGGACACGCTGAAGGCCGGCAAGCCGTGGCTCGGCGCGGTGAAGAACCGCCGCAAGAACGGCGACTTCTATTGGGTGCTGGCGACTGCCTCGCCGATCCGGGAGAATGGCCAGGTCAAGGGTTACACCTCGATCCGCACAAAACTGCCGGCCGATCAGCGCAAGCTCGCCGAGGAGGTCTACGGCGCGATCCGCGAGAAGAAGCCGCACGGTTATCGCGTCGACGCCGGCATCATCCGTCGCCGCTCGTGGCTCGACCGCTTCAGCGTCTTCACCGGCACGCTGAGGGCGCGCCTCGTCACGACGATGGCGCTCCAGACGTTGTTCATGCTCGCGCTCGGCATCGGCGGCGCGCTCGCCTCCGGCGGTTCGGCCAGCCTGATGCTGTCCGCGCTGGCCGTCGTTGGCGCCCTCGTCGTCGGTTTCGCGGGACTTGCAACCATGCGCGCGATCCAGGGGCCGATGCAGCAGCTCAACGGCACTCTGGTCAACCTCGTGCAGGACAAGCTCGACAACCGCATCGTGATCGAGCGCGACGACGAGATCGGCGAGGCGCTGCGCAACCTCCAGACCGTGCAGACCATCATCAGCTTCAGCCGCGACGAGGTGCAGGCGGTGCAGCGCCGTGCCGAGACCCAGCGCAAGGCCGACATGACCAAGCTCGCCGACGGCTTCGAGGCCGCGATCGGCGAGATCGTCGAGACCGTGTCGTCGGCCGCAACCGAGCTCCAGGCGTCCGCCTCGACGCTGTCCTCGACCGCGGGCCGCGCGCAGGAGTTGGCGACAGTGGTCGCATCCGGCTCGGAAGCCGCCTCCAGCAACGTTCATTCGGTCGCCTCGGCGGCCGAGGAGATGTCGTCCTCGGTGCGCGAGATCGGCCGCCAGGTGCAGGACTCCTCCCGGATCGCGAGCGAGGCGGTCAGCCAGGCGCATGCCACCACCGAACGTGTCAGCGAATTGTCGCGGGCCGCATCGCGGATCGGCGACGTCGTCGAGCTCATCAATGCGATCGCCGGCCAGACCAATCTGCTGGCGCTCAACGCCACGATCGAGGCGGCGCGGGCCGGCGAGGCGGGTCGCGGCTTCGCCGTTGTGGCCTCCGAGGTCAAGGCGCTCGCCGAGCAGACGGCCAAGGCCACCGGCGAGATCGGCCAGCAGGTCGGCGGCATTCAGGCGGCGACGCAGGATTCGGTTAGTGCCATCGGCGAGATCAGCGGCACCATCGCGCGCCTGTCGGAGATTGCTGCAGCGATCGCCGCGGCCGTGGAGCAACAGGGCGCGGCCACACAGGAGATTGCCCGCAACGTTCAGCAGGCCGCCCAGGGCACCCAGCAGGTCTCGTCCAATGTCGGCGACGTCCAGCGCGACGCCTCCGAAACCGGCTCGGCATCCTCGCAAGTGCTGTCGGCGGCGCAGATGCTGTCCCGCGATTCCAACCGTCTCAAGCTTGAGGTCGGCAAGTTCCTGAACTCCGTCCGCGCCGCCTGAGACAGGCCGCCGCATAGCTGCGATGTCGATTTCGCAGTGCGGTAGCAGGGAAGTGAATGCAGGATAGTTCTGGTTATTAGCGTTTCCGGCGGTGCTCGGGTAAAGGGGAATGGGGATCGCCGTGGGGGCAGATTCCGTATCCTCGCTTGACCCGGATTTGCCTGGCGCATGATTGCTCTGGTCCGTATTGCCCTGAGCCGGCCCTATACGTTCGTCGTGCTGGCACTCCTGCTGCTGATCATCGGACCGCTCGCGGCGCTGCGGACCCCGACCGACATCTTTCCGGACATCCGCATTCCCGTGATCGGCGTGGTCTGGCAGTACACCGGCCTGCCGCCCGACCAGATGTCCGGCCGCATCACGACGCCGTTCCAGCGTGCGCTGACGACCACGGTCAACGACATCGAGCACATCACCGCCAATTCCTATAACGGCTTTGGTATCATCAAGATCTTCTTCCAGCCGAACGTCGACATCCGCACCGCCAACGCGCAGGTCACCGCGATCTCGCAGACGCTGATCAAGCAGATGCCGCCGGGCGCGACGCCGCCCTTGATCCTGAACTACTCGGCCTCCACCGTCCCGATCATCCAGGTGGCGCTGTCGGGCGACGGCCTGACCGAGCAGAACCTCGCCGACATCGGCATCAATCAGCTCCGCACGCCGCTGGTCACCGTGCCCGGCGCGGCGATCCCGTACCCGTTCGGCGGCAAGCAGCGCCAGGTCCAGATCGACCTCGATCCCACCGCGCTGCAGGCCCGCGGCCTGTCCGGCCAGGACGTCGCCAATGCGCTCGCCGCGCAAAACCTGATCACGCCGGTCGGCACCCAGAAGATCGGCCAGTTCGAGTACAACATCCAGCTCAACAACTCGCCGCTCAGGATCGACGAGCTCGGCAACCTCCCGATCAAGACGGTCAACGGCGCCATGGTCTATGTGCGCGACGTCGCGACCGTGCGCGACGGCAATCCGCCGCAGACCAACATCGTCCACGTCGACGGCAACCGCTCGGTGCTGATGATGGTGCTGAAGGCGGGCGCGACCTCGACGCTCGATATCATCGCCGGCATCAAGCAGAAGGTGATCGAGGTCAAGGACCAGCTCCCCGACGCGCTCAAGATCGGCTTCATCGGCGACCAGTCGGTGTTCGTGCGCGGCGCGATTCAGGGCGTCGCGGTCGAGGGCGTGATCGCGGCGCTGCTCACCAGCGTCATGATCCTGTTGTTCCTCGGCAGCTGGCGCTCGACCATCATTATCGCGGTCTCAATCCCGCTGTCGGTGCTGGGCGCCATCATCATGCTGTCGGCGATCGGCGAGACGCTCAATATCATGACGCTCGGCGGGCTCGCGCTCGCCGTCGGCATCCTCGTCGACGACGCCACCGTCACGATCGAGAACATCAATTACCATCTGGAGCAGGGCAAGCCGGTCGAGCAGTCGATCCTCGACGGCGCCAACCAGATCGTGACGCCGGCCCTTCGTGTCGCTGCTCTGCATCTGCATCGTGTTCGTGCCGATGTTCTTCCTCTCGGGCGTCGCGCGCTTCCTGTTCGTGCCGATGGCGGAAGCCGTGATGTTCGCGATGATCTGGTCGTTCATCCTGTCGCGCACGCTGGTGCCGACCATGGCGAACTATTTGTTGCAGGCGCATGTCCATCATGAAGGCGGGCCGCCGAAATCGCGCAATCCGCTCGTCTGGTTCCAGCGTGGCTTCGAGGCACGGTTCGAGCGCATCCGCGGCGGTTACCATGGCTTCCTCGGGCTCGCGTTGGCGCACCGCGCGGTGTTCGTGATCGGCTTCCTCTGTGTGGTCGGCGCCTCCTTCGCGCTGGTGCCGTTCCTCGGCCGCAATTTCTTTCCCGCGGTCGACGCCGGCAACATCCTGATGCATGTCCGCACCCAGGTCGGCACCCGCGTCGAGGAGACCGCCAACCAGCTCGCCGACGTGCAGAAGGCGGTCCGCAAGCTGATCCCCGGCGAGATCGAGACCATGACCGACAACATCGGCATGCCGATCTCCGGAATCAACATGACCTACAACAACACCGGCGTGATCGGCCCGCAGGACGGCGACATCCAGATCAAGCTAAAGGAGGGCCACAAGCCGACCGAAGAACACGTACGCGTGCTGCGTGAGCAATTGCCGCGGCTATTCCCCGGCGTCAGCTTCGCGTTCCTCCCCGCAGACATCGTCAGCCAGATCCTGAACTTCGGCGCGCCGGCGCCGATCGACCTGCAGATCCGCGGCGCCAATCTCAGTGCCAATTTCGCTTACGCCAACAATCTGCTGGCAAAAGTCCGCAGGATCCCCGGCGTTGCAGATGCGCGCATCCAGCAATCGCCGAACGCTCCGACCTTCAACATCGATGTCGACCGCACCCGCGCGCAATATGTCGGCCTGACCGAGCGCGACGTCACCAACAGCCTCGTGGTCAATCTCGCGGGCTCCTCGCAGGTGGCGCCGACCTACTATCTCAACCCCGAGAACGGCGTGTCCTACTCGATCGTGATGCAGACGCCGCAGTACCAGATCGATTCGCTGAGCGCGCTGCAGACGCTGCCGATCACCGCGGCCGGCAATGCGCAGTCACCAATCCTCGGCGGCATCGCCGACATCAAGCGTTCGAGCTCGAGCGCGGTTGTCTCGCAATACGACATCCAGTCGATGGTGCAGATCTTTGCGACGACCTCGGGCCGCGATCTCGGCGCGGTCTCCGCCGATATCCGCAAGGTGATTGCCGAGACCGCCAAGGAGGTGCCGAAGGGTTCCTCCGTGGTGCTGCTCGGACAGGTGCAGACCATGAACAGCGCCTTCACCGGCTTGTTGTTCGGCCTGCTAGGCGCCGTCGTGCTGATCTATTTCCTGATCGTGGTGAACTTCCAGTCCTGGTCCGATCCGTTCGTGATCATCACGGCGCTGCCGGCCGCGCTCGCCGGCATCGTCTGGATGCTGTTCGCGACCGGGACCACGCTGTCGGTCCCCGCGCTCACCGGCGCCATCATGTGCATGGGCGTAGCGACCGCCAACAGCGTGCTGGTGATCTCCTTCGCACGCGAGCGCTACGAGGAGCTTGGCGATCCCGTCGCCGCGGCGCTCGAAGCCGGCTTCGTCCGGTTCCGCCCCGTGCTGATGACCGCGCTTGCCATGATCATCGGCATGGCGCCGATGGCGCTGGGTCTGGGCGAGGGCGGCGAGCAGAATGCGCCGCTCGGCCGCGCCGTGATCGGCGGCCTGATCTTTGCAACCTTCGCCACGCTGATGTTTGTTCCCGTGGTGTTCAGTATGGTCCACAAAAAGCAAGGCGCCAAAGCCGCCGCCCCATTGGAGACCCCGCATGTCGCCCACTGAACCCCGCTCCCCGGTTTCGCACCGGAAACTGGGCATCTTCGGCGTGGTGGCGCTGATCGCGGCCGGCCTCGTCGTCGGCACCGGCATCCGCGCGCGCGAGGAGCAGGGCTCCAGGCTAAAGGAATGGACCGACGATCAGGCCGTTCCCAGCGTCGCGGTGGCGCAGCCCAGCGCCAAGGCGCTCAACGCCACCATCGATCTGCCCGGCCGGCTGGAAGCCTATTATCGCGCGCCGATCTTCGCGCGCGTGTCGGGCTATCTGAAGAGCTGGAGCGCTGACATCGGCGCCCGCGTCAAGGCCGGGCAGGTGATCGCCGAGATCGAGGCGCCGGACCTCGATCAGCAACTGCTTCAGGCTAGAGCCGACCTCGCCAGCCAGCAGGCCAGCGCCAGGCTGTCGGAAGCAACGCTGAACCGGCGCAAGACGCTGGTCGCCTCCAACTTCGTCTCCGCGCAGGAGATCGACGAGCGCACCGCCGATCTCTCCAACAAGAATGCCGCCGTCAATTCGGGCAAGGCCAATGTCGAGCGGCTGGAAGCGCTGGCCGGCTACAAGAAGATCACCGCGCCGTTCGACGGCGTCGTCACCGCGCGCGACACCGATGTCGGCGCGTTGATCAATGCCGGCGGCGGCTCGGGCCCGGCGATGTTCGTGATCTCCGACATCACCAAGCTGCGCGTCTACGTCAACGTGCCCCAGAATTACGTGCCGGCGATCAAGATCGGCGCCAAGGCGACGATCACGCTGCCCGAGTATCCGAACCGGACTTTCCAGGCGACGGTGGAGGCGTCCTCGCAGGCCGTCGACGTCGCCTCCGGCACCACGCGCATGCAGCTCGGGCTCGACAATTCCTCAGGCGAGCTGATGCCCGGCGGCTATGCCAGCGTCAAGCTCAACCTCCAGCGCGATACCGCGCCGCTCAGCATCCCCGCCAGCGCGCTGATCTTCAACAGCAGCGGCCTGCGCGTTGCCACCGTCGGTGCGGACGACAAGGTTCTGTTCAAACCCGTGACCATCGCCCGCGATCTCGGCCGCGAGATCGAGCTGGCCTCGGGGATCACCGCGGACGACCGCGTCATCACGGCACCGCCGGACGGGTTGTCGGACGGCGATGCAGTGCGTGTCGTCGGTGCGGGTGCGAAGGGCAAGCCGACGACCGCGTCGGAGAAGCAGGCGCCGAAGGGGTAGGGCGGTCTCGTGCCCCGGACGCAGCTCTCGTAGGGTGGGCAAAGGCGCTCTTACGCCGTGCCCACCAATCTTTCCTGATCACGTGAAGACGGTGGGCACGCTCCGCTTTGCCCACCCTACGAAACCTTCCACTCCGGCACGCCATCCGCCGCCATTGCGATCTCGCCGAGCGAGCCAACCGGCGTGCGGTCCATGTTGAGTAGATGCGCCAGCGTGGCGCTATCGCCCGCCGGAATCCGCGCCAGCGTGCGCCTGTCATCTTCCGTCCGCACCATCACCACGCCATGCTCGACCTCGCCGCCGCGGCCGTAGAGCACCGTGAAGCTCTCGACCTTGCCCTTGCCGCTTGCCTCAGTCACGAACTCCGGCACCGCGCGCTTGTTGCGGTCGGCCTCGCCCTGCACACTCGTCTCCTGCGCCAGCGCCTGGCGCGGCCCCGCCTTCGCCACTACCAGCGCGTGATGCTTGGTAACGAAGCCGCCCTGGCCGTAGAGCAGGCCAAGTTTTGCGCCCTCGCGCACACGCCGCACCATCGCGCAGGCCGCATGCGTCATGTAGGTGTTGAGCGGGGCGCCGAAGAAGGTGAGGCCGCCGGTCACGGTCGGTTGCACGTCGGCGCCGAGGCCGAGCGTTCGCCGCGCCATCTTGGGTACGCAGGGGAAGCAGCTATAGAGCTCGATGGCGTCGAAGTTTTTGCCGTTGCCGCCGGCAAGGTCCATCACCGCTTTCAGCACCGCGTTCTGCGGATGGCTCTCGTAGAACTGGTCGCGCAACAGATAGTCGCGTGGCTCCTCCGCCGAGGCGCCGCCGAGCGGATAGACCAGCCTGTCTTCCGCGATGCCGAGCGCACGCGCCTTGGCGAGGCTGGTGAGCAGCAGCGCACCGCCCATGTTGACGCTGGGGTTGGCGACCATCAGCTTGTTGTAGGGCCAGGCGATCAGCCGGTTGTCCGCGGTCGGCGTCGTGATCTCCTCGGGCGCATAACGCCGCTTCAGCCAGGCATTGGGATTTTGCGCGGCGGCTTCCGAATAGCGCGACCACAGCGTGCCGGACTCCGCCATCGCCTCGCGCGGCGTCTGGTCCCAATGCGCGGCTGAGGCGGCCTCGTAGAACGGATAGACGGTGACGGGACGAAACACGCCGAGCTTCACCGCCAACGGCTTCTGGAATGCCGCGCCGCGCTTGGGCTCCTCGACATCATGGGCAAACGGTGTCCACGGGAGCTTTGCCCCAGTGCGTTCCGCTTTGGTCGCGGTCGATTGCGCTTCCGCGCCGCACACCGCCGCCACGCTGCATTCGCCGCGTGCGATGCGCTTGGCGGCTTCGTGGATATAGCGGATCGGGCTCTCGCCGCCGACCGGGCCGTAATAGCAATGCGCAGGCGTGATGCCGAGGCGCTGCGCCAACAGCTGCTCCGGATCGCGGTAGCGCCAGCTCAGGAAGTTGACGACGTCGAGCGACTGCACCTCGCCGAGCAACTTTGCGCCGGCATCTGTTTCCGCGCGCCGCAGTGCCTGCTCCAGCAAGTCGAGCGGCTCGAGGCCGTCAGTGATGTCTTTCGGGCGATCGACAATCTCGCCGATGCCGACGATGACGGGGATGCGGTCTTCGGAGGTAGGGGAATTGGTCATTTCTTCTTGCTTCACGTTTCAGATTCTTGGCACGCCGTCGCCCTTCGAGGGCCGCTGAAGAAGCGGCCACCTCAGGGTGACGGCTACGGAGGAAGCGTCATCCCCGCGCAATGGCGAAGCCATTGTCGCTGGAGGTGCGGGCCGAGCGACGCTTGCGGCGCTTGGCGAGCCTCGAAGGATGGGCTGCGGGCGACACTCGGGCTACACACTCCATCACTCCGCCACCAGCGCATTCATGTGCTCGACGGCTTCGGCGAAATCTTCCTTGAACTCCTGCACCACCGCGCCCGCCGACTTCACGCTGTCGATGAGCCCGACACCCTGGCCGACGAAATAGCTGACGAGATCGCGCGCCTTGGCGTTGCCGCTCGCCGCCGCGCGGTCGATCGAATTGAAGGCATCGCGGCTGACGATGCTCTGCAGCGGCATCGGCAGTGCGCCGGGGCTGTCCGGCGCGCGGTCCCAGGCATCGGTCCAGACCGAGCGGAGCTGCCGCGCCGGCTTGCCGGTGCGGCCTTTCGAGCGGACTGCATCACGGGAAGAGGCCGCGATCATCTTCTCGCGAAAGATCTCGGTGGTCTCGGCTTCCACCGTCGCGAGCCACACCGAGCCGGTCCAGGCGCCGGCCGCGCCCATCGCCATGCACGCCGCCATCTGCCGTCCCGTCATGATGCCGCCGGCCGCCAGCACCGGCACGTCGCGGATGGGCTTGATCGCCTTGATCACCTCGGGCACCAGCACCATGGTCGAGACCTCGCCGCAATGCCCGCCAGCCTCGGTGCCCTGCACGACGAGGATGTCGACGCCGGCCGCGACCTGGCGCAGCGCGTGCTCCTTGGCGCCGACCAGCGCTGCGACCGGCACGCCGTGTTTCTTGCCCATCTCGATCATCGCCTTCGGCGGCACGCCCAGCGCATTGGCAATCAGGCGGATCGGATGATTGAAGGACACCTCGAGCAATTGCAGCGCCGTCTTTCCGTCGAACGGCTGCGGCTGATCGGCTGCGACCTCGGTGGTCGTCAGCTCGATGTCGTATTTCTTCAGGAGCTCGTGCGTGTAGGTGCGGTGCTCCTGCGGCACGCGCGCTTCCAGGCTCTTCCAGGTGACGTCCTTCTCGCCCGAGGTCGAGATGTTTTCGGGGATCAGCACGTCGATGCCGTAGGGCTTGCCGTCGACGTGATCGTCGATCCATTTCAGCTCGCGTTCGAGCGTATCGGGCGTGTGCACGGTGGCACCAAGTACGCCGAAGCCGCCGGCGCGGCTGACGGCGGCGACGACGTCGCGGCAATGGCTGAAGGCCAGCAGCGGGAACTCGATGCCCAGCATGTCGCAGATCGGCGATTTCATGGCTCTCTCTCCCGGCGGTCTTCGCGTTCTCGTTGCTTTCGCGCGCGAAGCAAGGTGACGCTAGCCGATCGTCACTGGCGATGACAGGCCGGATTCGGCGAGGCATCTTGTGTGTAGGCGTCGCGCTCTACCCGAAGGCCGCTGCGTCCCAGTTGACGCCCGTCATTCCGAGCTCGCCCTGCGGGCGGCCGGATGACGGGCGGAGCCTGCCATGACGAAACGGTGAGATGCCCCGCCCGGCAATGCAACTCGGAGGGCTTGTCATCGGCCATTCGCGGGCTAATTAATGCAGGCGCATCTTTCCGCCGGAGCTCCTCGCATGACCGATACCCCCGCCTACGTGCCGCCCAAAGTCTGGACCTGGAACAAGGAAAATGGCGGGCAGTTCGCCAGCATCAACCGCCCGATCGCCGGTCCCACCCACGACAAGGAGCTGCCTATCGGCAAGCATCCCTTCCAGCTCTATTCGCTGGCGACGCCGAACGGGGTGAAGGTCACGGTGATGCTGGAGGAGCTTCTGGCGCTCGGCCATAAGGGGGCCGAATACGACGCCTGGCTGATCAGAATAGGCAACGGCGACCAGTTCGGCAGCGGCTTCGTCGACATCAACCCGAACTCCAAGATCCCCGCGCTGATGGACCGCTCCGGACCGGAGCCGATCCGGGTGTTCGAGTCCGGCTCGATCCTGCTTTATCTCGCCGAGAAGTTCGGCGCCTTCCTGCCGAAGGACATCAAGAGCCGCACCGAGGCGATGTCCTGGCTGTTCTGGCAGATGGGCAGCGCGCCCTATCTCGGCGGCGGCTTTGGCCATTTCTACGCCTATGCGCCGTTCAAGATCGAATACGCCATCGACCGTTTCGCGATGGAGACCAAGCGCCAGCTCGACGTGCTCGACCGGCGCCTTGCCGACAACGAATATCTCGGCGGCAAGGAGTATACCATCGCCGACATGGCGGTGTGGCCCTGGTACGGCGCGCTCGCCAAGGGGCTGGTCTATGGCGCCGGCGAATTCCTCTCGGTGCAGGACTACAAGAACGTGCAGCGCTGGACCGACCAGATCGCGCAGCGCCCCGCCGTGAAACGCGGGCGCATGGTCAACCGCGTCTCCGGCGATCCCGCCAGCCAGCTGCACGAGCGGCACGATGCGAGCGATTTCGAGACGAAGACGCAGGACAAGGTCGAAGCGGCGACGTAGGTCTCGTAGGGCGGATTAGCCGAAGGCGTAATCCGCCATCTCGCAAGAAAGACGGCGGATTACGCTTCGCTAATCCGCCCTACGATCTTCGTAGGGTGGGCAAAGCGAAGCGCGCCCACGGTTTCCAGCGCAACATGGAGGGATGGTGGGCACGTCGCTGACGCTCCTTTGCCCACCCTACGAAGGCTGATCAAGGCGCGTAGGGCGGATTAGCCGCAGGCGTAATCCGCCATCTTCGTCACATGAAAGTTCGGCGGATTACGCTTCGCTAATCCGCCCTACGATCTTCGTAGGGTGGGCAAAGCGAAAGCGTGCCCACCATTCCTTGCGAGGTCGCGACGGTGGGCACGGCGCGCGAAGTGCGCGCCTTTGCCCACCCTACGGCTCTTCCCGAGCGGGAAGAGGAGAGACCTTTTACGCCATGCTTAGCTCGTGGCGTCCGACCACCATCCAGTGCACCTCGTCCGGGCCGTCGGCAAAGCGCAGATGGCGGACGTCCTGATACATCTCGGCGAGCGGGGTCCAGTGCGAGATGCCGGTAGCGCCGTGCATCTGGATCGCCTGGTCGATGATCTTGCAGGCGCGCTCGGGCACCATGGCCTTGACCATGGAGACCCAGACGCGGGCCTCCTTGTTGCCGAGCACGTCCATCGCCTTGGCCGCCTTCAGCACCATCAGCCGCATCGCCTCGATCTCGCAGCGCGCCTGGGCGATGATCTGCATGTTGCCACCGAGATGGGCGATCTTCTTGCCGAAGGCTTCGCGGGTGAGGCCACGCTGCACCATGAGATCGAGCGCCTTCTCGGCCTTGCCGATGGTGCGCATGCAGTGATGGATGCGGCCGGGGCCAAGGCGGAGCTGCGAGATCTCGAAGCCGCGGCCTTCGCCGAGCAGCATGTTCTCCTTCGGCACCCGCACATTGTTGAAGCGCATGTGCATGTGGCCGCGCGGGGCGTGGTCCTGGCCGAACACGTACATCGGCCCGAGCACCTCGACGCCGGGCGTGTCGCGCGGCACCAGGATCTGCGACTGCTGCTTGCTGGGCGCTGCATCCGAATTGGTCTTCACCATCACGATGAGGATCTTGCAGCGGGGGTCGCCGACGCCGGAAATGTAATACTTCTCGCCGTTGATCACCCATTCGTCGCCGACGAGCTTTGCCGTCGTCGAGATGTTCTTGGCATCGGAGGAGGCGACGTTCGGCTCGGTCATGACATAGGCCGAGCGGATCTCGCCGTTGAGCAGCGGCTTCAGCCACTTCTCCTTCTGCTCCTTGGTGCCGACGCGCTCCAGCACCTCCATGTTGCCGGTGTCCGGCGCCGAGCAGTTCATGCTCTCGGACGCCAGCGGGCTCTTGCCGAGCTCGGAGGCGATATAGGCGTAGTCGAGATTCTTCAGGCCCTGGCCGGTCTCGTCGTCGGGCAGGAAGAAGTTCCAGAGGCCCTCCTGCTTGGCCTTGTTCTTGGCCTTCTCCAGCACCTCGAGCTGCTTCGGCGTGAAGCTCCAGCGGTCCTCCTTGCCTTCGCCGGCCTTGGCGAACTCGATCGACATCGGCTCGACGGTGTCGCGGATGAACTTCTTGACGTGATCGTAGAGCGGCCGGACCTGGTCCGACATCCGGAGGTCGTTGAGCTCGTCGCCGGGATTGAGGGTGTAGTTGGTGGTGCGGGGAATGTAGGTGTGTTTTGTCATTGTTCCTCCCGGGGACGCTGAGATCGTTCTGGGCGCAAGAATAGTCGCAGCGCGGCCAAAGTGCGAGCGCGCATTTTTCACGCGCAGCCATGCCACGCGATGGAATATCGCGAGGGCGTTTGAAATGTTGTTTGAATGGGGTGGAGTGAGGCGGCAGGCGCGAGCCTCACTCTCCGCCGTCATCGCCCGACTTGATCGGGCGATCCAGTATCCCAGAGGCGGCAGTGATTGAATCGAGAAGCCGCGGCGTACTGGATTCCCCGCTTTCGCGGGGAATGACAGCGCCGGTTACGTCAGCTCGGCATCCGATGCATCGCGCAGATCTTGTTGCCGTCGAGGTCGCGCAAATAGGCGAGATACAGTTTGCCGCCCGGGCCCTGGCGGATGCCCGGCGGATCCTCGATTGATTTTGCGCCGGCTGCGACGCCAGCCGCGTGCCACGCATCGACCTGCTCAGGCGAATTGCAGGCAAAGCCGATCGTGCCGCCATTCGCGCAAGTCGCCGGCTCGCCGTTGATCGGCTTCGACACCGAGAACACGCCGGTCTTGGTGATGTAGAAGATGCGGTGGCCGTCGACCCTGGCCGGCCGCACTTCGAGCGTGCTCAGCAGGTCGTCGTAGAACGACTTGGCCTTGTCGAGGTCGTTGGTGCCGATCATGATGTGTGAGAACATTTGCCCATTCCCTCAATGTTGTAGCCCGGATGGAGCGCAGCGAAATCCGGGTCTTGCTTGCTTTTGGCTGTCCCGGATTGCGCTGCGCTCCATCCGGGCTACGAAAATCAAAACGCGGTGTAGCCGCCGTCGATCACGAACGTGTCGGCCGTATGATACGACGACGCCTTGCTCATCAGATACACCGCAATGCCGCCGAAATCGGATGCCTCGCCGAAGCGGCGCACCGGAATGCGGGGCATGACGTTGGCGACGAATTTTTCGTTGGCCATGAGACCGGACGTCATGTCGCTCTTGATCCAGCCCGGCAGGATCGCGTTGGCGGTGACGCCGTGGCGGGCGAGCTCGACGCCGAGCGCGCGCACCAGCGCGTTGATCGCGGCCTTGGTTGCGGCATAATGCTCGTTGCGCGCGGTGCCGAAGATCGAGGCGAGGCTGGAGGTTGCCACCAGCCGGCCGAAGGGATCGCCGGCATTGGCGCGGTCGGTCATGTGTCTCGCCGCGGCCTGGAACGCGTGGAACACGCCGTCGAGATTGGTCGCAAACATCGTGCGCCATTCCTCCTCGGTGCGCTCGATGAAGGAACGCCGGCCACCGCCGCCGATGCCGGCATTGGCGAAGCAGCCGTCGACCCGGCCGAAAATGTCGAGCGTCGCCTTCATCGCGGCATTGACCGAAGCCGGATCGGTAACGTCGCAGACCCGGGTATCGACCTTGCCTGATAGCCCCGCCATGCTCGCGGCAGCAGCCTTGTTCTTGTCGGCGTTGCGGCCCCAGATCGAGACGTTGCAGCCCTGGCTGGCGAGCGCCTGCGCGATGCCGAGGCCGATGCCGCCATTGCCGCCGGTGATCACGGCGACGCGGCCGGAGAGGTCGAAAAGGTTCATGGCGCGTTTCCTGTTTTTGGGTATGCGGCGCATCAGCCGCTGCGCGCAAGATTGCTTGCTATGCTCTGATCACCATGGACAAGACCGCGCCAAAAATCAAATATGCGCCCCGGCAAAAGTAATTCCGGTCTGCGAAACTGACGCAGGCTGCAACTGACGAGGAAACCATGCAGTTCAAACACGTCACGCTCGATTTCGATGGCTCGGTCGCGATCCTCAGGCTCGACCATCAGGAGGTGATGAACGCGGTCTCCGTGGACATGCTGGGTGGTCTCGCCGAGGCGCTCGATGCAATTGAGGAGAAGAAGGACGAGGTGCGCTGCGTGGTGCTGACCGGCGCGGGCCGCGCGTTCTGCACCGGCGCCAATCTGCAAGGCCGCAACAACCAGTCGAAGAAGACCAAGGCCGGCCTGACGCTGGAGACCGGCTTTCATCCGTTCCTGCGCCGCATCCGCAATCTGCACTGCCCGATCGTGACCGCGGTCAACGGCCCGGCGGCAGGCGCCGGCATGAGCTTCGCGCTGCTCGGCGACATGATTTTATGCGCGCGGTCCTCCTACTTCCTGCAGGCCTTCCGCCGCATCGGCCTCGTACCGGATTGCGGCTCGACCTGGCTGTTGCCGCGCCTCGTCGGCCGGGCGCGCTCGATCGAATTGTCTCTGATGGGCGAACGGCTGCCGGCGGAGAAGGCGCTGGAATGGGGCCTCGTCAACCGCGTCTATGACGACGGCGTGCTGATGGAGGAGGCCATGAAGCTCGCGCGCGATCTTGCCAGCGGCCCGACGGTGGCGCTGTCGCTGATCCGCAAGCTCTATTGGGACAGCCCCGAAAACTCCTTCGAGGATCAGCTCAATCTCGAATTCCAGTGCCAGCTTCGGGCCGGCGACACCCAGGATTTCCGCGAGGGCGTCGGCGCGTTCCTGGAGAAGCGTCCCGCGCAGTTCAAAGGCAAATGATCGAAGCCGAGCTTTCACGCAGCGTCCGGCGCTGGTGCAAGGGCGCGACCGGCATCACCGGCGCGGCCAGATTGTCGGGCGGCGCCAGTCAGGAAACCTGGCGCTTCGACATCACGCATCCCGATGGCGGGATCGGCGCGATCCTGCGCCGCTCGCCGAAGGGTTATGGCGCAGCGCCGACGCGCGCGGCGGGTCTTGCGGCTGAAGCGCAGCTGATGCAGCTCGCTTATGAGGCCGGCGTGCCGTCGCCGCGCGTGATGCATGTGCTCGTGCCGGAGGATGATCTCGGCACCGGCTTCATCATGCAAAGGGTCGAGGGCGAGACCATCGCGCGCAAGATTCTTCGCGATGACGAATATGCGGCGGCGCGGCCGCATCTGGCGCGGCAGATCGGCGGCATTCTTGCTGGCCTTCATCGGCTGCCAAAGGACAAGCTGCCCGAGCTTCGCAGCAGGTCGGCGACGCAGGAGATTTCCGAGTTCCAGCGCGATTATCGCAGCCTGAACTGGCCCAAGCCGGTGTTCGAGCTGGCGCTGCGCTGGCTGCGCGACAACGATCCGGGTCCGTCGGCTGAGGAGACGCTGGTGCACGGCGATTTCCGCAACGGCAATCTCATCATCGGCCGCAATGGCGTGCGCGCGGTGCTCGACTGGGAGCTCGCCCATCTCGGCGATCCCATGGAGGATCTCGGCTGGGTCTGCGTCAACTCCTGGCGTTTCGGCGAGATCGACAAGCCCGTCGGCGGCTTTGGCTCGCGCGAGGAGCTGTTCGCGGGCTATGAGGCTGCGGGCCGCCAAGTCGATCCGGTGCGCGTGAAATTCTGGGAAGTGATGGGCACGCTGCGCTGGGGCATCATGTGCGGCGGCATGATGCAGCGCTTTCGCGAGGGGCCTGACCATTCCATGGAACGCGCCATGATCGGCCGCCGCGCGAGCGAAACCGAGATCGATCTGTTGCGGCTCTTGGCGCCGCGCGGGAGCTGACGCATGCAGGACGAACCAACCCCGATCGAGCTGACCAAGTCAGTCGCCGATTTCTTGCGCAACGACATCACCCCGCTGATCTCCGGCCACCAGGCCTTCAAGCTGCGCGTCGCCATCAACATCCTCGATCTCGTGACGCGCCAGCTGACGCGGGAAGAGGGGAGTGATGCTGCGGAGGTCGAGCGCCTGCGCGCGCTGCTCGGCACGGATGGATCGGTGGCGGAACTCAACCACACGCTCGCCGAGCGCATCGCCAACGGCGAGGTTGGCCTCGCAACGCCGGGCCTCGCCGAGCATCTGTGGGCGACCACCATGGACAAGCTCGCCGTCGATCAGCCGAACTACGCGTCGTACAAGCGGGAGCTGGGGCGAGGCGGGTAGGCAGCGCCACATTCTCCGCTGTCATCGCCCGGCTTGACCGGGCGATCCAGTATTCCAGAGAGGGCAGCGATATACTGAGATGCCGCGGCGTGCTGGATGCCCCGGTCAAGCCGGGGCATGACAGCGGTTATGTTGGCGAAATCCGTTGTCGTGACGGGAGGGACGGTCCTACTTCCCCACCCATTTCGGCGGCCGCTTCTCGGAAAACGCCTTCGGGCCCTCGATGTAATCCTGCGAGGCCACCATCGCCTTCACCGCCGGATACTCCCGCTGCTCCTCGATCGCCTGCTCCAGCGAGACGCCGAGTCCCTTCTGGATCGCCTGCTTGGAGGCGCGGATCGACATGGGCGAGTTCTTGGTGATCATGTCCGCCCAGCGCAGCGCGCCCGACAGCGCCTCGCCCTGCGGCACCACCTCGTTGACGAAGCCGAGCTCAAAACCTTCCTTGGCGCTGACATGGCGTGCGGTGAGGATCATGCCCATGGCGCGCTTCAGCCCGATCTGCCGCGGCAGCCGGTGCAGGCCGCCGGCGAGCGCGGCAAGGCCGACGCGCGGCTCGGGCAGGGCGAAGGTCGCATTCTCCGAGGCGATGATGAGGTCGCACGCCAGCGCGATCTCGAAGCCGCCGCCCATCGCGACGCCATTCACCGCGGCGATGATCGGCTTGTCGCAGTCGAAGCGCGCGGTGAGGCCGGCAAAGCCGCCCTTGTCCCAGCCGCGTTTTCCTCCCGCTGCCTGCCATTTCAGATCGTTGCCGGCGCAGAACGCCTTGTCGCCGGCGCCGGTGACGATCGCGACCCACTGCTCGGCATCCGCGGAGAAATCGTCGAACACCTTCTGCAGCTCGAAATGCGCATCGGTGTGCAGCGCGTTGTAGACCTCGGGACGCGACAGCGTGACGATCGTGATCGGCCCCTTGCGTTCCACCTTTGAGAATTTCAGCTCCATCGCGCGCTCCCGCATTTTCTTCCGAAGGAATATTGCCGGCATATTACCGCGCGTGGGCGCTGGGGCACCATCGAATTGCGCTGGTGCGCCTTGCGCGCGTCACACGCCTCGCTTTGCTTGACTTGCACGCGCTCTTCTCAGCTTAATCGCACGAAGCGGAAATGCGCCTAGCGCCTTAACGCAAAACGATAAAATCAATCCGGGAGAGAACCTGTGGATTTCTCATTGCCAGCCGATCTCGTCGCCTATCTCGGAGAGCTCGATCGTTTCATCGAACACGAGATCAAGCCGCTGGAAGAGGCCGACGACAACATCCGCTTCTTCGATCATCGCCGCGAATGGGCGCGCACCGATTTCGAGAATGGCGGCCTGCCGCGGCATGAATGGGAGGCTTTGCTGCGCAAGGCGAAAGATCTCGCCGACGCGGCCGGTCATCTGCGCTTTCCGGTGCCGAGGCAATATGGCGGCAAGGATGGCTCCAATCTCTGGATGGCCGTGATCCGCGAGCATTTTGCCGCAAAGGGTCTCGGCCTGCACAACGATCTGCAGAACGAGCATTCCATCGTCGGCAACTTCCCCGTCGTCACCATGCTCGATCGCTATGGCCGCGACGATCAGAAGGCGATGATCGACGGCTCGATCAGGGGCAAGTACCGCATCACGTTCGGCCTGACCGAGCCGCATCACGGCTCCGACGCCACCCACATGGAGACGCGCGCGGTGCCCGCCACCCGCGACAACGTCAAGGGCTGGATCATCAACGGCGAGAAGATGTGGACCACAGGCATGCACGTCGCGACGCATTGTGCGCTGTTTGCGCGCACTGGCGGCAATGACGGCGACGCCCGCGGCATCACCTGCTTCCTGGTGCCGGCCAAGAGCCCTGGCGTCAAGGTCGAGGAATATATGTGGACCTTCAACATGCCGACCGACCACCCCCGCGTCAGCTTTACCGACGTGTTCGTGCCTGAGGATGCGCTGTTCGGCGAGGTCGGCCGCGGCCTGTCGCTGGCGCAGTGTTTCGTGCATCAGAACCGTATCCGCCAAGCTGCGAGCTCGCTGGGCGCGGCGGTCTATTGCATCAACGAGAGTGTGAAATACGCGCGCGAGCGCAAGCCGTTCGGACGGGCGCTCGCCGAGAACCAGGCGATCCAGTTCCCGCTGGTCGAGCTTGCGACGCAGGCCGAGATGCTGCGCCTTCTGATCCGCAAGACCGCCTGGGAGATGGACCAGCTCACCGAGGAGCAGATCGAGCGCACGCTCTCGGATCGCGTCTCGATGTGCAACTACTGGGCAAACCGCCTCGCTTGCGAATCCGCCGACCGCGCCATGCAGGTCCACGGCGGCATGGGCTACTCACGCCACAAGCCGTTCGAGCACATCTACCGCCACCACCGCAGGTATCGTATCACGGAGGGCAGCGAAGAGATCCAGATGCGCAAGGTGGCGGGATTCCTGTTCGGTTATATGGGGCCGGGGAAGCATTGAGGCTTGCACTGCAATCGTAGGGTGGGCAAAGCGGAAGCGTGCCCACCACACCTTGAATACGGAACGAGATCGTGGGCACGGCGCTTTGCGCCTTTGCCCACCCTACGGCACCGCGGATCAATTCACCCGTCGATTCTTCCCCGCCCAATACGGCTCGCGCAACTGCCGCCGCAGGATCTTGCCGCTCGGATTCCGCGGCAGGGCCGGCAGGAACTCAACGCTCTTCGGCGTCTTGTAGCCGGCGATGCGCGTCCGGGTGAAGTTGATGATGTCGGTGACGCTCGCCTCTTTGCCCGGCTTCATCACCACGACGGCCTTCACCGCCTCGCCCCATTTGTCGTCGGGCACGCCGATCACCGCGGCTTCGGCCACATCCGGGTGATCGCACAGCGCGCTCTCGACCTCGGCGGGGTAGATGTTCTCGCCGCCCGAGATGATCATGTCCTTGATGCGGTCGTGGATGTAGAGATAGCCGTCCTCGTCCATATAGCCGGCATCGCCGGTGCGCAGCCAGCCGTCGGAACGAAGCGTCGCGGCGGTCGCCTCCGGTAAATTCCAGTAGCCCGCCATGTTGGAGCCCGAGCGCGTCGCGATCTCGCCGACCTCTCGTGGCGGCAACGGCTTGCCGTCGAGGTCGAGGATTGCGATTTCGATACCCGGCAGCGCCTTGCCCGCCGAGCGCATCCGCTCCAGCCCTTCGACGTGATCCTCCGGCGGCAGCGCGACGATGGTGCCGGTGGTCTCGGTCATCCCATACAGCTGCACGAAGCCGCATTTGAAAACCTCGATGCACTCCTTCAGCAGCGCCGCCGGTATGGGCGAGGCGCCATAGAGCATGTATTTCAGCCGCGAGAAATCGACCGTCCTGGCGCGTGGCTGCCGCACCACGAATTGCATCGCCGCCGGCACCATGAACAGCTTTGTGATGCCCGACTGCTCGAAGAAATCCAGAATCTTGGTCGGATCGAATTCGCGCGCGATCACGCCGCGGGCGCCGTGATATAGGCCCATCACACCCCAGCCGGAACCGCCGATGTGGAAGACCGGCATCGCCACCAGCGAGACGTCGTCGGTCGACCACCGGTTCCACTCCGGCTTGTCCTCGGCATTGCCCGATTGCACCAGGTTGAGGAAGTTGGCGTGGCTCAGCATCGCGCCCTTCGGCTTGCCCGTGGTGCCCGAGGTGTAGAGCTGGATCGCGATGTCGCGCGTCGCGATCGGCACCCCGGGATCGTCGCCGCTCTGCGCATCGCGCCAGGCCGGAAAATCCTGCCATTCCGGCGCGCCGCCTTCGGTGGTGATGACAGTGCGCACGCCCGGCAGCTGGTCCCTGATCTGGCGGACCTGCGTGATGAACTCCGGCCCGACGAACAGCACCGCGGCCTTGCAATCGTCGACGATGAAGGCGACCTCGGGCCCCGCGAGACGCCAGTTCACCGGCGCCATCACCACGCCCGCCTTCATCGCGCCCATCAGCAGCTCGAAATAGAGGTCGCTGTTCTTGCCGAGATAGGCGATGCGGTCGCCCTTGTTGACGCCCACCGCAATCAGCGCGTTGGCGACCTTGTTGGTCCTCGCGTCGAATTCGGCAAAGCTGGTGGTGCGGCCCTCGAACTCGTAGGCGATGGCGTTGCCGCGGCTTTTAGCGCGCTCGCGCACCATGTCGGCGAGAGTTGTCAATGGCTGTGTGGACATGTTTCTCCCGTGGAGTCTTGTTCTTATGCCGCGGAGTTTGGCGTCATCCGCGGGTGAAGACAAGATGGGGCCCGGCTGTCGTCCCGGACAAGCGCGCTTCAAGCGCGCGCAGATCCGGGATCCATAGCCACAGGGAGAAGTTTTGCGAAGACTCGGAGTTACCGTCTCGCGCCACAACTCCTCCCTGTGGTTATGGGTCCCCGCGGTCGCGGGGACGACAGGTGAGGGTGGGGCGAAGACGTCAGCCCCTTACATGCCTCCGCATTCGCGCCAGACAACTACCCCCGCTTCGCCCGGTCCTTCTCGTTCTGCGCCATGATGCTCTCCCGCGCGGTTTTCCAGTCGTCGTCGCTCCAGTCGCGGAGCTGGTAGAAATTGCCGCCCATGGCGAGCGCCTGCGCGCCATCCATGGCGATGGTCTCGCCGTTGATCCAGTCGCAGCCGCCGGAGATCAGGAACACCGCGACGTTCTGCAGTTCCTCCATGGTGCCGACGCGGCCCATCGGGTTCATCGCCTTGGTGCGCGCGCCGGCCTCGTCACCCGGCTTGATGCGCTTGCTCATGCCCTCGGTCGGGATCTCGCCGGGCGCGATGGTGTTGAGGCGGATGCCGTAGCGGCCCCATTCGGCCGCGAGCGACATCGTCATGGCATGGATCGCCGACTTGCTCATCGCCGACGGCACCACGTAGGGCGAGCCGTTGCGCACCCAGGTCGTGGTAATCGACACCACGTTGCCGGGCTGCTTGGCCGCGATCCAGCGCTTGCCGATCGCCTGCGTCACGTAGAACGTGCCGTGCATGACGATGTTGGCGACTGCGTCGAAGCCGCGCGGCGACAGCTCCTCGCTGCGCGAGATGAAATTGCCGGCGGCGTTGTTGATGAGATCGGTCAGCGGCGCGTCGCGGAAGATGGTCTCCACCATCTCCTCGACCGCGAGTGCGTTGCGGATGTCGACGCCGTGACTGGTGACGCGGCCGCCATACTCGGCCATCAGCTCGGTCGCGGTCTCGTCGCATACGATCTTGCGCCGGCCGCAGATATGCACCTCGGCGCCGAGCTGGAGGAAGCGGGCCGCCATCGACTTGCCGAGTCCAGTGCCGCCGCCGGTCACGAGAATGCGCCGTCCGGCCAGAAGATTTTCCTTGAACATGGCTGTTTCTCCCGTACGGAATGTCAGTTAATTGGTCGATTGACTAAATCCGGCCGCCGGCGTCCTGTAAAGCGGCACTGAACAAGAACAGGCAAGAACCAGGGGAGAATTGATCCATGGAAGAGCGCGTCTCGATCTCGATCTCGGAAGGCGTCGCCGACGTGCGCTTGGTGCGCGCCGACAAGATGAATGCGCTGGATCAGGCGATGTTCGAGGCCCTTGTCGCCGCAACCGACCGGCTTTCGAAGGACAAGAGCGTGCGCGCTGTGGTCCTTTCCGGCGAGGGCCGCGCCTTCTGTGCCGGTCTCGACATGGGGCGTTTTGCCGCCATGAAGGAGAAGGGCGGCAATGGAATTCCGGGTGGCGAAAATCGCGATCTCACCAAGCGGACCCACGGCCAGGCGAATTTTCCGCAGCAGGCGGTGTGGGGCTGGCGCCAGCTTCCGGTTCCCGTGATCGCGGCCGTGCACGGCGTCGCCTTCGGCGGCGGCTTCCAGCTGTCACTCGGCGCCGACATGCGCTTCCTCTCCGCGGACGCGCGGATGTCGATCATGGAGATCAAATGGGGTCTTGTGCCTGACATGGCGGGCACGCCGATCCTTGCGAGCCTCGTGCGCGACGACATCCTGCGCGACCTCACTTATACCGGCCGCATCTTCTCCGCGCAGGAGGCGATGACATACGGCCTCGCCACGCGCATCTGCGACGACCCGCGCGCGGCGGCGCTCGAAGTCGCGCGCGAGATCGCGGGAAAAAGCCCCGATGCGATCCGCGCGGCCAAGCGGCTGCTGAACAATCTCTCGGTCGATCCAGGTCCGGCACTGCTGGCGGAGTCGGTCGAGCAGCAGAAGCTGATCGGCAGCGCGAACCAGACCGAAGCGGTGCGCTCCAATCTGGAGAAGCGCGCGGCGAAGTATGCGGATTAGCTCGGTCCTCATCCCGAGGAGCCGCGCAGCGGCGTCTCGAGGGATGGGCCACGGGCTCTCATGGTTCGAGACGGCGCTTCGCGCCTCCTCACCATGAGGGGCAACTCCAGCAAAAAGAAAAACAACAATGAGCGAAACGTCTGACTTCCTCGGCATCGTCTCCGGCGACCGGCGCCGCAGCCACACTGAGGTCGGAGCCCGCGCAGACCGCATCGCCTCCGGCCTCGCCAGAATCGGCGTCCGCCAAGGCGATTGCGTCTGCATGCTGATGCGCAACGACATCGCCTTTCTGGAGGCCGCCTACGCCGCGATGCGCCTCGGGGCCTATGGCGTTCCGATCAACTGGCACTTCAAGCCGGAAGAGATCACCTACATCCTGAACGACACCGGCACGTCCGTGCTGATCGGGCACGCCGACATGCTGCATGCCCTGCGCGATGCGATCCCTGAGGGCGTCACCGTGCTCAGCGTGCCGACGCCGCCGGAGATCCTGTCCAACTACAGGATCAATCCCGATCATCTGAAGACGCCGGACTTCGCCATCGATTTCGAACCCTGGCTCGCGCAATTCCAGCCCTATGACGGCCCCGTTGTGCCGCAGCCGATGAACATGATCTATACCTCGGGCACGACAGGCCACCCCAAGGGCGTACGCCGCAACGCTCCGACGCCGGAGCAGCAGGCGGCGGGCGAGCGCATGCGCGCGATGATTTATGGGCTCAAGCCCGGCGCCCGCGCGATCCTGCCGGGCCCGCTGTATCATTCCGCGCCGAACTCGTTCGGCATCCGCGCCGGCAAGCTCGGCGGCGCGCTGGTGCTGATGCCGCGCTTCGAGGCCGAAGAATTCCTTGAACTGATTGACCACTACAAAATCGACACCATCTTCATGGTACCGACCATGTTCATCCGCCTGATGAAGCTGCCGGAGGCGGTGCGCAAGAAGTACGACGTCTCCTCGCTGCGCCACGTCATCCACGCCGCCGCGCCATGTCCGGCCGACGTCAAGCGCGCCATGATCGAATGGTGGGGGCCGGTGATCTACGAATTCTACGGCTCGACCGAGTCCAGCGCGGTGACGTTCGCGACCTCCCAGGACGCGCTGAAGAAGCCCGGCACGGTCGGCAAAATCTCGCCCGGTGCGGAGCTGCGCTTCCTCGGTGAGGACGGCCGCGTGCTCGGGGTGGGCGAGATCGGCGAGATCTATTCCCGCATGGCCGCGCTTGCCGATTTCACCTACCACAACAAGCCGGAGAAGCGCTCGGAGATCGACCGCGACGGCTTCATCACCTCAGGCGACGTCGGTTACATCGACGAGGACGGCTACGTCTTCATCTGCGACCGCAAGCGCGACATGGTGATCTCGGGCGGCGTCAACATCTACCCGGCCGAGATCGAATCGGTGCTGCACGCTGTCCCCGGCGTGCATGATTGCGCGGTGTTCGGCATCCCTGACGCCGAATTCGGCGAGGCGCTGATGGCCGTGGTGGAGCCGCAAGCCGGCGTCGCGCTCGCAGCCGCCGACGTCCGCGCCGCGCTGAAGGCGCATCTGGCCGATTACAAAGTTCCAAAACACATCGAGATCCGCAGCGGCCTGCCGCGCGAAGATTCCGGCAAGATCTTCAAGCGCCGCCTCCGCGATCCCTATTGGGAGCAGGCGGGGCGGAAGATCTGAGGCGGTGCCGTAGGGTGGGCAAAGCGACTGGTCCGCCGTAGCTCGAAGAGCGAAGGCGGAAGCGTGCCCACGTTCTGAATGTGATCCGGAAAGATTGGTGGGCACGGCGCAAACGCGCCTTTGCCCACCCTACGAGATCAGGGACAAGGAAACATCTGTCATGACCGACGCCGCCAACGAAGTCCTCTACACCGTCGCCGACCACATCGCGACCATCACCCTGAACGCGCCGGAGCGCATGAACACCATCTCCGGTCCGATGCTGAACGACCTCGCGCGCCTTTTGACCGAGGCCAACGAGGACAAGAATGTCCGCGTCGTCATCCTCACCGGCAAGGGCAAGGCGTTCTGCGCCGGCCTTGATCTGCGCAAGGAGCGCGACGGCAACGGCCTCAGCGCGGCGTCCTCTCCGACCACGATCAACCTCCGCAACACGCCGCCGACGGTATTGCAGGCGATGGACAAGCCGACCATCTGCGCCGTCAACGGCGGCGCGGCCGGCTATGGCATGGACACCGCGCTTGGGTGCGACATCCGCATCATGGCTGAGTCCTCGAAGCTCGCGGCCGCCTTCGTCAAGCGCGGCGTGGTGCCGGAATCCGGCGGCACATGGCTGCTGCCGCGCATGCTCGGCTGGGCCAAGGCGGCCGAGCTGATCTTCACCGGTCGCACGCTGAGCGCGCGCGAGTGCCTGGAATGGGGCCTTGCGAATGAGGTCGTGCCGGATGCCGAGCTGATGACCCGCGCCACGGCCATCGCCCGTGAGATCGCCGCCAACGCGCCGCTGGCGGTGCAGGCCTCCAAGCGCATGATGCGGATGGGTCTGAACGAGAATTTCCACGACCACGTCCACCACGTCTATCTCCAGCTCCTGCCGCTGTTCAAAACCCAGGACATGGCCGAGGGCATGAAGGCGTTCATGGAGAAGCGCGAGCCGAAATTCGAGGGGCGGTAGCCGGGGGCGTCTGGTACGCGTTGGAGTAGCAATCATCGAGCGGCTCGGCTAGGTTGGCGTTCCCACGCCAATCCCCTGCGATCATCCATGCCCTCATACCGTGCCGGTTTCTTCGAAGTCCCCCATGCCGCCGTCTACGTGCTGATGACGGTGACGGTCCTCGCATCGGGGTTCTGTTTCATCCAGGCGGGCGGTCCGGCGGCGCCGGCGGAGCTGCTGTATCGCTACGGCGGCATGTATGCGACCGCGATCGCGCGGCACGAATACTGGCGCCTCGTCGCCTATGGCTTCCTGCACGTCAATTTCGTCCACCTCACCATGAACATGCTGTGCCTGGTGCTGTGGGGCGCACATCTCGAGCGGCGGGTCGGGCCGGCCTATTTCCTTGTCATCTACCTGTGCGCGATGGTGTTCGGCGCCGTCATCGGCAATGGCATCCATTCGACGCCGTATTTGACGGTCGGCGCGTCCGGCGCCACCTCGGGCATCCTCGGAGCGCTGCTCTGCCTGTGGATCCTCGGCAAGCTCGACCTCAGGTTCGACTTCTTCGCGATCAATATCGGATTGAACATCGCGTTTGCGCTCGGCAATTCGCGGATCGACTGGGGCGTGCATCTCGGTGGTTTTGCGGCCGGGCTGATCGCCTGCGCGGTGCTGGACCTGATCGAGAAAGCGAATGTGTGGGTGCTTCGCTGCAAATTTCCCGAAGCCGTGAAGGTCAATCTGACACTGCTCGGGTGCGTCGTTGCGCTGTGGGCCTGGAGCGGTCAGGCCCAGGCGATCGCAGCCGGGGGTTCTGGATGGGTCCCGGCTCTCGTCGCCGTGGTCGCGTATTGCGCCGTCGTGAAGACGATTGATCTCGCACTCTCCGTCAAGAAGGGCCTTGCGATCGTCGTGGCGATTTTGGCCGGTGTGAACGCGGCCGCCGTGATGCTGTCCGGTTGGGCCCTGGCATCGTCTTGCAGCCCGCGCTGGCCCACCGGGTCTGTCCCGCTCGACAACTTACTCGCCACATTCTGCCCTAGTCCTGTTGTCATCTCGGGGCTGGCCGCGATCGGCGCCGCCGCGCTGACGCTTTGGCTCTGCTCAAAGGAGATCTCGCGCGGGATCGAGGATGTTGGGTTTGTCGGCACATCGCTGCGCGCCGAACGCAGCCGGCGTCACGGATTATGAGCTTGGAGGGGAGGGGGACATCGGGGCCGTCTTAGCAGAGACAGATTTCATGCCTATATGCACGGGATCATCCACCTCCGGATCATCCCATGACCCCCGTTTCCATGCTGCTCAACATCCTCTGGATCCTCTTCGGCGGCGCCTGGATGGCGTTCGGCTGGGTGATCGCCGCGGTCATCATGGCGATCACCATCATCGGCCTGCCCTGGGCGCGGGCAGCGTTCAACATCGCCGTCTACACGCTGTTGCCGTTCGGCTCGCGGGCGGTCAGCCGCTACGACGTGACCGGTGTCGAGGATATCGGCACCGGCCCGCTCGGCGTGATCGGCAACATCATCTGGTTCGTGCTCGCCGGCTGGTGGCTGGCGCTCGGCCACTTATTGACCGCACTGGCGCTCGCGATCACCATCATCGGCATCCCCTTCGCCTGGGCCCATCTCAAGCTCGCAGGCATCGCGCTGTGGCCGATCGGCAAGGTAATCGTGCCGGCTTGAGGCGTAGGATGGGTTTCGCAAGTGCACCCCATCCTGCGCGCTGCGGACATCAATGAGCATGCTCGCTCAGGGACGAACGCGAATGATCGTATTTCCCTTGCGTCGCCCGGTCGGATTTAAGGCGGCGACCGCATCGTCGAAGGTCGAGACCTTGCCGATGTTCGTCCGCAGTCGTCCGTCCCGCGCCCGCTGGACGATCTCACTGAGTTGGGCGCGATCCGCCTCGACGACGAAGTCGACCGCCAATCCATCGGAGGGCCGCGCCTCGGCCGGCCCGACGATGGTCACCAATGTTCCTCCGGCTCGAATGCGTTCTACCGACCGCTTCTGTATGTCACCGCCGATGACATCGAACACCAGATCGACCTTGCCGACGTCTTGCAGCGAGTCTTTGTCGAGGTCGACGAACTCGTTTGCGCCCAAATCGAGCACCGTCTGACGGTCAGCGGCGCGTCCGGTGCCGATGACGTAGGCGCCGGCCTCTCGTGCGAGTTGCGTCACCATCGACCCGACTGCGCCGGCCGCGCCGTGTGCCAGGATGCTCTGCCCCGATTTGAGACGGCCATGCTGGAACAGCCCTTGCCATGCGGTCAGCCCCGAGATCGGCAGGCTCGCCCCCACTGTGAACTCGACGTCGCCCGGCAGCGGCGCAAGATTGCGCGCCTCGATCGCCACATACTCGGCCAGCGTGCCGTCGCGATACCAGTCCGCCAGGCCGAACACCCGCTGTCCTAACACCAGCCCTGTCGTTCCATAGCCAAGAGCAGTGACCACTCCGGCCAGCTCGTGTCCAGGGATCGATGGTGTTCGGTCGCGATCGAGGCGATCAGTCCAGGTCGAAGGCCACGTCAGCTCAGTCGGGACAAATCCCGACGCATGAACCTGAACCACGACGTCGTTTATCGCAGCCTGCGGCTCGGGCCGGTCCACCAGCTTCATCCCCGCCGTTCCCGCGGCCTGTTCCGTTACAACGATCGCCTTCATTGGATTGTCTCCTCAGTCATTGTCTCTTGACCCAACGGTTGCAGTCAGTGTGAGCCGCGACGGCTATCCACAAACTGCCAGACAGTGTGGAAGTGTCCGCGGTCTGCATTGACACGGGCTCCCACTGAGACTGCCGATCGGGATCGCTTCGTTCGTGGTACTAGCAGTTAGATGCGTCACGCCTGGTGATGAGACCAGTACCAAGATTGCAAAATTCGGCTGTACCAAGGGCCATTGAGACGGCGAACAGATTGCCAGAGCTGACAACCCTATCCAGGCCCAGCTCGGCGTCCAGGCAGTTGCTGCCCGGAATTCCTGGCGGTCGATGGCAACGGGCGGCCTTCCGGCCGCACGATACCTTGTGATCACGAGGGTATCGTCGCCACATTGCGCAATGCAGACGGACTCAGCCCGTAGGATGGGTAGGCGCCAGCGAAACCCATCAATCGCTCCGCCTGTGACGAAGCAGGATGGCTTTCGCAAGTGCTCAACCCATCCTAGGTGCCGACGTCACTTTTCGAGTTCGACGATTTCGAAGGACGGCTCAACGCCGGAAAGTACGTCCATGCAGCCCCACCCGGTGATAAACTGGTAATGTTGCACAGGACGATGAACCTTCTTCCATGTCGCCGACTGCGCATCGGCGAACGCGGCACCGTCGACGCGGTAGGCGAAATGTCGGGGAACGAGACCTTCGTTTCTCGTGGGCTGTTCTTCAGTACTGAGCGGCATCTCGTCCAAAAGACGCACGATGGTCGCGCCATCGAAGCGAACGCGAAGGCTTCGCTTTTCAGTCGCAGGCAGTAGAAAGTCCGCCACCAGGCATTCTGCCTCCCACCTGATGGAGAGAAGGTCGCTCTCGTCGCAGTCAAACGTTACGCCTGCATCGATGGGAGAATACTTCGGCATGGCCTGGTTCAGAGCGTAAGCGAAACCCATCGAGCTCCGCCGACGACGCAACATGATGGGTTTCGCAAGGCTCAACCCGTCCTACGCGCTAGCAGACGCGAAGCCGATCATCAAAGCTTAGGCAATACGCCTTCGCGTGTAGAAAAGTACCAAGGCGAAGATTGAGTACGCAAGACCAAACCCCGCCATTACAATGAAATAAAGCAGCGCCGTGAAGGCGTTTGTCGGCTCGCTCGCTGCGTCCGGGTCTATTCTGCCCCATAGACTAATGAACGTGGGCAAGGCCGCTAACAAACATCCGAAAACGCAGAGGTGGATGATCCATCGCCTGCCTTGCGCCCGCAGGGCAAATACTCCACCCACAATTGTCACGAAAATGGGGGCTAGCCAGCTCCAACCGAAGATCATCAAGAAGAAGTCCGCCATTAGCCGAACTGCACATTGTGAATGTGAATGGCGTGCCATGTCGTTGTTATCTGCGTCTTTACGTTCATGACGGCCGTTCAATTGACTATCCTTATCATATTCCTCGGGGTGCCCGTCGGGCAAAACACACCACATGCAGGTCAAGCGCTGGCGCTGCAAAATATTCTGATTGACCGAATTCGTTATTTCGGCTAAACCGCATTCCATCCCGGCCCGTCAAAGGGGCGTTTCGCGATCGTCACGATACGTAGGCCGGGATGCGATGGACGCGGCAGCGCCGGCGCGTGAGGTGATGGCAGGGCGGGCAAATCCCGTGAGCCATTGCGATCCGCGGCACGACACGGCGCGGTCACAGCGTTTCTTTTCGGCGTCGGGGGCGAGCACGCGCGAGCTTCCGGCTGTCCGGGGAGGGACGTCCGCGGACGGCAAAAGCGTGTGGTCCTGACGCCCGCAGTCTGGCGTCAAGGCTTGCGGTGGTGAGGCGCCCCGACCGGGTGCGCGCATCAGTGATCCGCAAGGCGACGGGGGCAATAGTGCATCGCTCCCCGGGGAGAGCGCGCCATAAGCCGTAAAACCATTGCGCAGGGAAGGCCGGGATGTCCCGGCGTCACCTGTGGTCACCCCGCGTGCGTCTTGTCGCGTGCGGACCTTCGGGTGCCAGCCGGCGCCTGGCCTTCCCTGCGCCCTCTGTTCTCGATGAGGGCGAAACGGACAGCAAAGCTCGGGCGGAATACGCCGCGAGAAGGCGAAGGCGTGCTTATCGGTACAAAGAGAAAGCCTCGTGCCCCGGACGCAGCGAGCGCGACGCGTCTTCGCGGCGTGGTGCGCTGCTGAGCCGGGGCCCAGAAGGCGGCAGGGACGGTGTGGCTTTTGGGGTCCCGGCTCTGCGCAGCAACGCTTGAGCGTTGCAGGCGCGTCCGGGACACGAGCGTGGCCGCCAGTTTGCACCGCCTCCAACTTCGTCTTGCACTGCGGTAGAAAAATATCGCACACTCCGCTGGGCCGAGGAGCCCAGGAAGCTCTTCAAGGGAGCTCTTGAAGAGGAGCGAGCCATGTCCCTCCAGACCATATCATCCGACGGCGCTGAACATCGCGCCAATCGCCCTGAGGACGCCCAGGCGCTGGAGGCCGATGCGCGGCTGCGGGACGACATCCGCCTGCTCGGGCGCATCCTCGGCGACACCGTGCGCGATCAGGAGGGCGCCGATGTGTTCGATCTGGTCGAGCGCATCCGGCAGACCTCGATCCGGTTCCACCGCGACGAGGACCGGCTCGCCCGCCGCGAGCTCGAGCAGATCCTCGACAGCATGTCGACCTCCGAGACGGTGCGGATCGTCCGCGCCTTCAGCTATTTCTCCCACCTCGCCAACATCGCCGAGGATCAGAACAACATCCGCCAGATGCGCGCCCGCAGCGCTGCGAAGAACGGCGGCTCCGGCGTGCTGGCGGAAACGCTCGCCCATGCCCGGGACGCCGGCATCAAGCCCGATCAACTCCGCAGCTTCTTCAAGTCCGCGCTGGTGAGCCCGGTCCTGACCGCGCATCCGACCGAGGTGCGCCGCAAGAGCACGATGGACCGCGAGATGGAGGTCGCAGGCCTGCTCGACCGCCGCGAGCGCGTGGCGCTGACCGCGGAGGAGGCCGATGCCAGCGATGAGCAGCTGCGCCGCGAGGTGCTGACGCTGTGGCAGACCAACCTGCTCCGCCGGACCAAGCTCAACGTGCTCGACGAGGTCGCCAACGGCCTGTCGTTCTATGATTACACCTTCCTGCGTGAGGTGCCGCGGCTGGTCAACGCGCTGGAGGACCGGCTGGAGGAGGGCGGCGAGCAGGCCGCCTCCGAGCTCGCCTCGTTCCTGCGCATGGGCAGCTGGATCGGCGGCGACCGCGACGGCAATCCCTTCGTCACTGCCGACGTGATGCGCGGCACGCTGCGTCTGCAGTCGAGCCGGGTGATGCAGTTTTATCTGAACGAGCTGCACGTGCTCGGCTCGGAATTGTCGATCGCGGCGCATCTTGCCGACGTCTCGGAAGAGCTGCGCAACCTGGCGGAGCGCTCGCCGGATACCTCGCCGCACCGGAGTGGCGAGCCTTATCGTCTGGCGGTCTCCGGCATCTACGCGCGCCTGACCGCGACGGCCGAAAAGCTCGCAGTCGAGATCACGCGCCGGCCGGTCGGCAAGGGTGCGCCATATGCGAGCGTGAAGGAGCTGCAGGCCGATCTCGACGTGCTGCACCGCTCGCTGATCTCCAACAATGCCCGCGTCATCGCCCGCGGCCGGCTGCGGCTGCTGCGGCGCGCGGTGGACTGCTTCGGCTTCCACCTGGCGCGGCTCGACATCCGCCAGAACTCGGCGGTACACGAACGCACCATCGCCGAGCTGATGGACGCCGCCAATCCCGGCATGTCCTATCTCGCGCTCGGCGAAGAGGCGCGCATCTCGCTGCTCACCAATGAATTGCGCTCGACGCGCGCGCTGGTCTCGCCCTTCGTCAAGTACAGCGACGAGACCATGGGCGAGCTCAACGTCTTCCATGCCGCCGCTGAAGCGCATGCGATGTTCGGTTCGGACGCCATTCCCCAATGCATCATCTCGATGTGCAAGGGCATGTCCGACATGCTCGAGGTCGCGGTGCTGCTAAAAGAGGTCGGCCTCGTCCATCCCTCCGGGCGCAGCGCCATCAACATCGTGCCGCTGTTCGAGACCATCGAGGATCTGCAGGCCTCCAGCGGCATCATGGATCGCATGCTGTCGCTGCACGATTACCGCCGCCTCGTCGACAGCCGCGGCAGCGTGCAGGAGGTCATGCTCGGCTATTCCGACAGCAACAAGGACGGCGGCTTCGTCACCTCGGGCTGGGAGCTCTACAAGGCCGAGATCGGTCTCGTCGACGTGTTCGAGCGGCATCACGTTCGGCTGCGCCTGTTCCACGGCCGCGGCGGCTCGGTTGGCCGCGGCGGCGGTCCCAGCTATGACGCCATCATCGCGCAGCCCGGCGGCGCGGTGAACGGCCAGATCCGCATCACCGAGCAGGGCGAGATCATCTCGTCGAAATATTCCAACGCCGAGGTCGGCCGCAACAATCTGGAGATCCTCGCCGCCGCAACGCTGGAGGCGAGCCTGCTCAATCCGCGCCAGAGCGCGCCGCGCCGCGAATATCTGACCGCGATGGATGAATTGTCGAACCTCGCGTTTAGAGCTTATCGCGGCCTGGTCTATGAGACCGACGGTTTCGTCGACTATTTCTGGGCGTCCACCGTCATCAACGAGATCGCGACGCTGAACATCGGCAGCCGTCCGGCCTCGCGCAAGAAGACGCGCGCGATCGAGGATCTGCGCGCGATTCCCTGGGTGTTCTCCTGGGCGCAATGCCGCTTGATGTTGCCGGGCTGGTACGGCTTTGGCAGCGCGGTCGAGCAGTGGATCGCGGAGCATCCGCAACAGGGCATGCCGTTCCTGAAAGAGCTCTACAGGGAATGGCCGTTCTTCCGCATGCTGCTCTCGAACATGGACATGGTGCTCGCGAAAAGCTCGATCGCAATCGCCTCGCGCTATGCCGAACTCGTGCCCGACGAAGCCTTGCGGGAGAAGATTTTCGGCCGCATTCGCCGCGAGTGGCATTCCTGCATCGAGACGCTGCTCGACATCATGGGGCAGGACCGCTTGCTGCAGGGCAATCCGCTGCTGGAGCGCTCCGTGCGCCACCGCTTCCCCTATCTCGATCCGCTCAACCACGTGCAGGTCGAGCTGTTGAAGGAGCACCGCGCGCAGAACCCGGACGAGCAGGTCCTGCGCGGGATTCAGCTGACCATCAATGGGATTTCGGCGGGGCTGCGGAATACGGGGTAAATGCGAATGGCGAATAGGGAGTAGCGAATGGATTCTATTCGCCATTCGCCACCCACCATTCGCCTATCTCAACAGAAATGCGCGCCCTGCGTCTCCACATAGACCGCGTACAGCGACTGGCTCGCGGTCATGAACAGGCGGTTGCGCTTCTTGCCGCCGAAGCAGACATTGGCGCAGGTCTCGGGCAGCAGGATCTGTCCGATGCGCGCGCCGTCGTTCGGCGCGAACACCTGCACGCCGTCATAGCCGGGACCGACCCAGCCGGCGCCGACCCAGATGTTGCCCTCGGTGTCGACGCGTAATCCGTCGGGGAAGCCCGACTTGCCGTCGAGCGTCATGTCGATCAGCTTCTTCGGGTTCGACAGTTTGGCGCCGTCGATGTCGTAGGACCACACCACGTTCTTGGCCTCAGGGTAATGCGTGATGCCGGTGTCGCAGACATAGAGCTTCTTGTAGTCGTGGCTGAAGGCGATGCCGTTCGGCTTGAACGGCTCGTCCGCGACCTTGGCCACCTGTCCGGTCTGGGCATCTATGCGATAGACGGCTTCCTTCTGGTGCGGCTGCAGCGAACCGGTATTGGCCAGCTTGCCCTCGTAGATGCTGATCGCGCCGTAGCCGGGATCGGTGAACCAGATCGACTTGTCGTTGGGATGCACCACCATGTCGTTGGGGCCGTTAAGCGGCTTGCCACCGGCCTGCTCGGCCAGCGCCGTCACCGAGCCGTCGTGCTCATAGCGGATGAGGCGCGTGCGCTCGGCGCTGAGCTGGCGTCCCTCTGTGTCGAACGAATTGCCATTGGCCTCGTTCGACGGCTTGTGGAACTGCTCGGAGATGTGGCCATCGTCGTCGAGGTAGCGCAGCTGCCGGTTGGCGGGGATATCGCTCCAGACTAGATATTGTCCCTGCGCATTCCACGCCGGCCCCTCCGCCCACAGGCAACCGGTGTAGAGCCGCTTGATCGCGGTGTTGCCGACCTTGGCCTTGAAGCGCTTGGGGTCGATGGCGATGATGTCGGGGTCGGGATAGCGCTGCGGCTCGGCATTGGCGCCGAAGTCGCGGGCGTCGGCTCGCGAGGCGAGGACAGTGGATGCGGCGAGAGCCGCCGTGCCTTTGAGCAGCGTGCGGCGGCCGAGGCCGCCCGTTACAGAGGTGTCGTCGGAGTTGGTCAGTGTTCTTGTCATGGTTTCCTCCCAAAGTTTCGTTGGGAGGACACCATTCGCCCGCAATCGGGCGTAAACCGGGGCGATCTCCGGCCGAGACAACCGGAGATCGCAGGGCAGGGATGCCGGAAATGCGGCTAGACGGGATCCCAGGTGAAGATGTCGGCGGAGCGGTCCAGCTCGTAGAACGAGCCCTTCAGCGCCGGCATGCCATGTTCCGCGATCGACTGCGGCGTCCAGCCTTCGCTCCGCTGCACCGAGCGGATCGGACGGTTCTGGCTGAACAGGAATATCTCGTTCATGCGCACGCCAAAGATCTGCCCGGTGACGTCCTTGGCGGCATCGGAGATCAGATAGCCGCAGAGCGGGGCGATTTTCTCCGGACCCATCTGCTTGATCTTCTCGACCCGCGCCTTCTCGGCCTCAGTCTCGGTCGGAATGGTGCCGATCATGCGCGTCCAGGCGAACGGCGAGACGCAGTTGGAGCGGACATTGAAACGGCCCATGTCGAGCGCGATGGATTTGGAGAGGCCGACGATGCCGAGCTTGGCGGCGGCGTAGTTGGCCTGGCCGAAATTGCCGATCAGGCCGGAGGTCGAGGTGAAGTGCACGAAGGAGCCCGACTCCTGCTCGCGGAAGATTCGCGCGGCGGCGTGGCTGACGTAGAACGAGCCCATCAGATGCACCTTGATGACGGCCTCGAACGCCTCCACGCTCATCTTGTGGAAGATCATGTCGCGCAAGATGCCGGCATTGTTGACGACGCCGTCGAGCCGGCCGAAATGATCGGTCGCGGTCTTCACGATCTTGCTGGCGGGGATGGCTTCGGCGACCGACTCGAAATTGGCAACCGCGGTGCCGCCGCGCTTCTTGATCTCCTCGACCACCTCCTCGGCGGGCGCCGCGTTCGAACCGGCGCCATCCGAGGCTCCACCGGGATCGTTGACCACGACCTTGGCGCCTTCCGCCGCACAAAGCAGCGCGATCTCGCGACCGATGCCGCGGCCAGCGCCGGTGACGATGATGACCTTGTCCTGCAGTGATTTAGTCATGGGATGCCTCCTGTTGTGCCCGTCATTCCGGGATGGTGCGAAGCACCAGACCCGGAATCTCGAGATTCCGGGTCGCGCTGCGCGCGCCCGGAATGACGGTGCCTTACCTCTCGTTCGTAAACACGATCGTGCCACTTGCCGCGAACATGCCGCCGACGCCGTGGCACACCGAAATCTTCGCGTTCGGCACCTGCGCCGGCGCGATGCCGCGCATCTGGCGCACGCTCTCCTGCAGCGCGTACATGCCGTACATGCCCGAATGCATGTAGCTCAATCCGCCGCCATTGGTGTTGAGCGGCAGCTTCCCGCCGGGCCGAGTGTTGCCGTCGGCAATGAACTTGCCGGTCTCCTCATGCGGCATGAAGCCGAGGTCGCCGAGGCCGAACAGCGGCAGATGCGCGAACGCATCGTAGATCATGAGGTGGTCGACGTCCTTGTGGGCGATGCCGGCTTCCTTGAACGCGAGGGGGCCTGCGGTCTTGAACGCGCGCGAGGAGTTGAAGGTCTCCATCTGGCTGACCATCGGCGTCTCCACGCTCTCGCCGGTGCCCATGATGTAGACGGGCTTGCGCGGAAAATCCCTGGCGCGATCGGCCGAGGTCAGGATCAGCGCGCCGCCGCCGTCGGTGACGAGGCAGCATTGCAGCAGGCGGAACGGATAGGCGATCATGCGCGAATTGAGCACGTCGGCGACCGTGATCGGATCCTTCATCATCGCGCGCGGATTCTTCGCCGCCCATTCCCGCTGCACCACCGCGACGGCGGCGAGCTGCTCATGCGTGATGCCGTAGGTCTTCATGAAGCGCAGCACGGGGATCGGAAACATGCTGGGCGGACCGTAGACGCCGTAGGGCGCCTCGAACTGGCCTTGCAGGCTGTCGGCGGGGATCGAGCGCGGCGCCTTGCCGATCATCGACTTGCCGCTCTCGGCGTGCGTGATCAGCACGGTCTTGCACAGGCCCGCCTCGATCGCCGCCGCGGCATGCCGAACGTGCAGCATGAAGGAGCAGCCGCCGACCGAGGTGCCGTCCACCCAGGTCGGCTTGATGCCGAGATAGTGGCAGACCTGCTGCGGCGTCTCGACCGCGGTGGCAAAGCCGTCGATGTCGGAGAGCTTCAGTCCGGCATCGGCGATGGCGTTGAGCGCCGCATCCGCGTGCAGCTGGAGCTGCGAGGCGTTCGGGATGACGCCAAGCTCGGTGGTCTCGGCCGCGCCGACGATGGCAACCTGGTTTCTGCGCATGGTCTACCCCTTCGCCGGACGAAACACGGGGAGGGTGATCTTGTCGTCGAGTGCCTGGAAGGCGACCTCGAGCTTCATGTCGAGCTCGAGCGCCTCGGGCGTCTGCGGACAGTCGATGATGTTGCTCATCATCCGCGGTCCCTCGGCAAGCTCCACCACCGCGATCGCATAAGGCGGCGTGAAGCCGGGCGCGGCTGGGCGGTGGTTGATCACGTAGCTGTAGAGGAAGCCTTTGCCGCTCGCCTTGAAGATGCTGACCTTGCGCGAGGCGCAGGACGGGCAGAACGGGCGCGGCGGGAAGTAGACATGCGCGCAGGCGTCGCAGCGCTGCAGGCGCAATTCGCCCGCCTTCGTGCCGTCCCAGAAATGCTGGGTCTCCGGCGTCGGTTTCGGTCGCGCCCGTTGCGGTTCGGCCATGTGGGAACGCCCTCCCAGAAAGCAAATCTTGATAGGCAGGCTTTCACGCCCGCCCGTTTCGAGCTTGATGCGACAATCGACCATGGTGCGTCAACGGTCCAGCAATACGCATGCATGCCATCATGCGCACAATGCTTGTGTCGAACTGAGCCAGCGCTATAGATTGCGCGCGACAATATTCCGTGAGACAGACATGCCCGAATTTCCGACGCTGGCGAAGCTCGCCGAAGACCTCGAAAGCGGCCGCACCACCGCCCGCAAGCTGGTCGAAGCCTGCATCGCCAGGATCGCCGATCCCGCCGGGGAGGGCCAGCGCACTTTCCTCTATGTCGACAAAGACGCCGCGCTCGCCGCGGCCGACGCGATGGACGGCTTGCGCAAGGCCAAGGCGGCGCCATCGCGCTATGCCGGCATCCCGATCTCGATCAAGGATCTGTTCGACATCAAGGGCCAGGTGACGCGCGCCGGGTCGCGCGCGCTCGACGATTCGCCGCCGGCCGAGCAGGATGCGGCGACGGTGGCGCGGCTGCGCAGGGCCGGCTTCGTCGTGATCGGGCGCACCAACATGACCGAGTTCGCCTATTCCGGCATCGGCATCAATCCGCATTACGGCACGCCGAAGGGGGCCTGGAACAGGGCCGAAGGCCACGTGCCGGGCGGCTCCTCCGCGGGCGCGGCGGTGTCCGTGCTCGACGGCATGGCACACGGCGCGCTCGGCACCGACACCGGCGGCTCCTGCCGGATTCCGGCCGCCTTCAACGGCATCGTCGGCTACAAGCCGACGCAGCGGCGCGTGCCGCTCGATGGCTCGGTGCCGCTGTCGTTCTCGCTCGACAGCATCGGGCCGCTGGCACGATCGGTCAGTTGCTGTGCCATACTCGACGCCGTGCTCGCGAACGAGCCGATCGCCCCGCTGAAGCCGCGTCCGATCCAGGGCATGCGACTGGCGGTGCCGACCACGATCGCGCTCGACGACCTCGACGCCGAAGTGGCCGAGACGTTCGAACGCGCCCTGAAAACGCTTTCCGATCACGGCGCCATCATCGAGCGCATCGAGATGGCGGAGTTTCATGACATCGGCCCGATGAACGCCAAGGGCGGCTTTGCCGCGTCCGAGAGCTACGCCTGGCACCGCTATCTCATCACCTCCAAGGGCGATGTTTATGATCCCCGTGTCTCTGTCCGCATCATGCGCGGCGAGGCGCAGAGCGCGGCCGACTACATCGATCTCCTCAACGAGCGTCGCTCGCTGATCGCCCGCGTCAACGCGCGCATTGCGCCCTATGATGCGCTGGTGCTACCGACCACGCCCAACACACCGCCGAAGATCGCCGACCTTGCCGATGACAAGGCGTTCACGCGCGAGAACATCCGCGCACTGCGCAACTGCAGCCTGATCAACATGATCGACGGCTGCGCCATCTCGCTGCCGGCGCATCGCCAGGGCGACGTCCCGGTCGGCCTGATGCTGGCGGGCGCGGGCGGAACGGACCATCGTATTTTCGAACTTGCTGCCGGCATGGAGGCCGTCATTCGTGTTTGACCTGACTTTCACCGTTGATGCCCAGGACACCACCACGCCGCTGACGCTCGCGATCGACCAAATGGTCATCGCCGGCTGGACCGGCCGCGACCCCGTTGCGCGCGACAAACACATCGCCGAGCTGAAGGAGATGGGCATCGCCCCGCCGGCCTCGACGCCGATCTACTACCGTGCCTCGGCGCGGCGGCTGACCCAGGAAGACAGCATCGAATGCACCGGCGGGGATTCCTCCGGCGAGGTCGAGTTCGTGCTGATCGGCTGGCAGGGCCGCATCTTCGTCGGCTGCGGCTCCGACCACACCGACCGCAAGGTCGAGGCCTACAACGTCACCGTGTCCAAGCAGATGTGCGACAAGCCGATCGCCTCCACGCTGTGGGAGCTCGAAGACGTCATCGGCCATTGGGACAAGATGATCCTGCGCTCCTACGCCACGATCAAGGGCGAGCGCGTGCTCTACCAGGAGGGCACGCTGGACGCGATGCTGCCGGTGAACGACCTGATCGCACGCGGCTTCGAAGGAGGAAAATTCCCCGACGGTTGCGCCATGTTCGGCGGCACGTTTGCAGCCAAGGGCGGCATCCGCCCGGCGGAGCGCTTCGATTTCGAGCTGGAAGACCCCGTGCTGAAGCGGACGATCAAGCATGGCTATGACGTGGCGACGTTGCCGGTGAGGGGCTAGCTCCACAAGCGATGGTCCCGTAGGGTGGGCAAAGCGACTTGTCCGCCATAGCTCGAAGAGCGACGGCGGAAGCGTGCCCACGTCTTGCGAAGACGTGGGCACGGCGCAAGGGCGCCTTTGCCCACCCTACGAAACTGGTCTGCTTGATTTCCGCTGTCGCTCTTCCCTTGCAATGACGGGGAGACAGTCGTCGGAAATCGGGTGGCGGGGTGAACGTCCGGCTGCGAAGGTGATTGTTATGACAATGACCGCACGAAAATCAGACCAACGATCCGCTCCCGATCTCACCGCCCACGTCGACGCCCTCGACTGGCCTCAGATCACGGCCGAACTGGAGGCCCAGGGCTGCGCCGTCCTGAAGGGCCTGTTGACGCCGGACCAGTGCCGCGCCGTTGCCGCGCTCTACCCCGACGACACGCAGTTTCGCAGCCGCATCGTCATGGGCCGCCACGGCTTCGGCCGCGGCGAGTACAAATATTTCTCCTATCCGCTGCCCGATCTGATCGCGCAGCTGCGCCCGGCGCTCTACACGCATCTGCAAGGCGTCGCCAATCGCTGGAACGAGGCGATGGGGATCGACATTCGCTATCCCGCCGCGCATGCGGCGTTCCTGAAACGCTGCCACGAGGCGGGGCAGGCGCGGCCGACGCCGCTGCTGCTGCAATATGAGGCCGGCGACTACAATTGCCTGCACCAGGACCTCTATGGCGAGCACGTGTTCCCGCTCCAGGTCGCGATCCTGCTCTCCGAGCCGGGCCGCGACTTCACCGGCGGCGAATTCGTGCTGACCGAGCAACGGCCGCGCATGCAGTCCCGCGCCGAGGTGGTTCCACTCGCGCGGGGCGACGCCGTCGCCTTCGCTGTGCATCACCGCCCGGTGCAGGGGACACGCGGCACTTACCGCGTTAATCTGCGCCATGGCGTCAGCCGCATCAGGTCCGGCCAGCGCCACACGTTGGGTGTAATTTTCCACGATGCCAAATGAGTGCTGCGATTGACGGCTGATCTGTTCGACAGCGTTGCCGAGGCGCAGCCGTCGCGCGAGGAGATCGCCGATGGTGCCGTGCTGCTGCGCGGCTTCGTCAAGCCGATCGAGACCGAGCTGATCGCCGCCGTGCGCGCGATCGTGGCGCAGTCGCCGTTCCGTCGCATGACCACGCCCGGTGGTCATCTGATGTCGGTGGCGATGACCAATTGCGGCGAGCGTGGCTGGATCACCGATCACACCGGCTATCGCTACGACCCCATCGATCCGCGCACCGGTGCGCCATGGCCCGAAATGCCGCCGGTGCTCCGCGATCTCGCCCGCCACGCCGCGGAGCAGGGCGGCTTCCAAAACTTCGCGCCCGATGCCTGCCTCGTCAACCGCTACGAGCCCGGCACGCGGCTGTCGCTACATCAGGACAAGGACGAGCTGGATTATTCGGCGCCGATCGTCTCGGTCTCGCTCGGATTGCCCGCGACCTTCCTGTTCGGCGGCCTGGCGCGCGCCGACAAGTCGCGCCGCTTCCGCCTGGTGCATGGCGATGTCGTGGTCTGGGGCGGACCTAGCCGGCTTGCCTATCACGGCGTCGCGCCGCTCGCGGAAGCTGAGCATGCGCTGCTCGGGCGCAAGCGGATCAATCTGACGTTTCGCAGGACGCGGTGACCTTCCTTCTCCCCTTGTGGGAGAAGGTGCCTTCCCGAAGGGAAGGCGGATGAGGGGTCTTTATCCGCCAAGACAGACCCCTCATCCGTCTCGCTGCCGCTTCGCGTCAGCGATCCACCTTCTCCCACAAGGGAAGAAGGGAAGAACCCTGGAACGACGATGCTCCGACTAAGGCTTCGGCGGGTGAATGAACGCCCAGGGGCTGACCTCCGAATCGCGCGTCACTTCCACCGAAATCAGATACGGCCCGCTATGCGCGAGCGCCTTTTCCAGCACGGCCTTGAACTGATCCGGCGCCGTGACACGCGCAGCCGCAACGCCAAAGGACTCCGCGAGCTTGACGAAATCCGGATTGACGAGGTCGGACGCCACCACGCGGCCGTCGAAACGTTCGCGCTGGTCGCGGCGAACGTTGCCATAGGCGTTGTTGTTGAACACCAGCGTCACCACGCCGATGTTGAACTGCACGGCGGTGGAAAGCTCCTGCACGCCGAACATGAAGCCGCCGTCGCCGGTGATCGCCACCACCGGCTTGTCGGGGTTGGCGACCTTGGCACCTAACGCGGTCGGGAAGCCCGAGCCGAGCGTGCCCTGATAGCCTGACGTGATGAAGGTGCGCGGCTGGTAGATCGGAAAGCCGTACCAGGAGGCAAAGCCGACCTGCGATAGTTCATCGGTGACGATCGCGTTCGCCGGCAGCACCTCGCGCAGGATGTTGAGATACGCCATCTGCGGCTGGATGCGCTGGATCTCGGCTTGCGCGGCCGCGGTCGCCTCGCGGATGTCCTCCCGCCGGCCACGGGTCCGCGTAAAGCCGGCTTTCTTCACGGCCGCGACGAGATCGGCCGTTCCGGCCTTGGCATCGGCGACGATGGCGGCATCGACGACGACCCGGCGCATCTCGGTCGGGTCGATGTCGATCCGAACCGATTTCAGCCCCTTCGGCTGATAGGGCCAGCGGAAGCCGGATGCCGGCAGCTCTGCGCGGGTGCCGATTGCGATCATCACATCGGTTGTCGGCCACAGCTTGTAGGCCGCGGCCATTGTGAGGCCCAGCTCATGCGCATTGGAGACGATGCCGCGGCCGCTGCGGAAGGCGACCACAGGCGCATCGATCATCTCGGCGAGCTCGAGGATCTCCTCGCCTGCCTCGATCGCGCCGCTGCCGACAAAAATCATCGGTGCCTTGCTGGCCTTGATCAACGCGGCGGCCTGCTTGGCGAGATCCGGATCGGGCTGCGGTGCGGGCAGCGGCTCCAGCACCCGGGAAGCGGCGGTGTCCGCGCGCTGGGTGAAGACGTCCCAGGGCATCTCGACCGAGGCCGGGCCACGCCGTCCCGACATCATCTCCTGGAAGGCGCGCGCGACGACCGTCGGCGCATTGCCGGGATATTCGATCCGGTCGGCCCATTTCACATAGGTGCGCAAGGTCGCGAGCTGGTCCGGCATCTCGTGCAGATGGCCGCGGCCCTTGCCCAAAAACTGCGTCGGCACCTGGCCGGTGACGCACAGCACCGGCTCGTTGCAGCCGAACGCGGTGAGCAGTGCGGCGCTCGCATTGAGCACGCCGGGGCCGGGCACCACGCTGAACACGCCGGGCTTGCCGCTGGAGCGCGCATAGCCGAATGCCATGTAGCCGCAGGCCTGCTCGTGCCGCGCGCCGATCACCTTGAGCTGGGCCTGATGGAAGGCGTCGAACAGGCCGTAGACCTGCGCGCCCGGCAGGCCGAACACGGTGTCGACGCCATGGGCGACCAGGCCGCTTACGATCGCTTCGCCGCCGGTGAGGGTGGTCATTGCATCATTCCAATCTTGTTCAGGCTTCGTCGACGACACCGTTGCGCAAGCTGCCGATGCCTTCGGCCGTGACCTCGATGACGTCGCCGGGCTTCAGGTAACGCGGCGGATCGAACCGGGCACCAGCGCCGGTCGGCGTGCCCGTGACGATGATATCGCCGGGGACGAGCGTTGCGAAGGTGGAGATATAGTTGATGAGATAGCGGAAGGAGAACATCAGCCGGCTGGTGCGATCGTCCTGCCTGAGCTCGCCGTTGACATGCGTGGTGAGCCTGACATCGGCGATCTGCGATTCCTGGACGTAGGGCACGAGCCATGGGCCGAGGCTGCCGCTGGAATCAAAGTTCTTGCCTTGCGTGACGTTGAACTTGGCGTGGCGCAGCCAGTCGCGCACCGAGCCTTCGTTGCACAGCGTGAGCGCCGCGATGTGATCGAGCGCGCTGCTTTCCGGGATGTGGCGGCCTTGCTTGCCGATCACCAGCACGATCTCGCCCTCATAGTCGAGCTGTGCGGACGCACGCGGGCGCACCAGCGGCGTGTCGTGGCCGACGAAGGAGCGGGGCGAGCGCATGAACATGCTCGGATATTTCGGCGCGTCCTGACCGTCCTTGTATTCGGCGTTACGGTCGGGATAGTTGACGCCGATGCAGATGATCTTCTCCGGCGCGGGCACTGGCGGCAGCCAGGTGATATCGGCGATCGGTTGATCGGGCGTGCGACCGGCGGCTTCCTCGGCAAGGCTCACGAGCTTGCCGGCCGCGATCACCTCGCGCAGCGTCGGATAGTGTTTTGCATAGCGCGCGGAGAGGTCGACGATGCCGCCCTCGAGGACGGCACCGTAGCTGACATCACCCTTGACGGAATAGGTGGCGAGGCGAGGGAGTTTCATCAATCCGCCACCAGCACGTCGGCCACGAATTTTGGCTCGCGCAAGGCTTGGCCGCTAAACGGCGAGCCCTGCTCGAACCAGGAACGCGGGGCGGGTGCGCCCCACAGCGTCTGGCGGCGCGGATCGCGCAGCGACCAGCGCAGCGGCTCGTGGTCGTGATCCCCGGTGAAATAGTCGCTGGTGTAGAGCTCGAGCCGGTGTCCGTCGGGATCGCGCACATAGAGGAAGAATGCGTTGGAGATGCCGTGCCGTCCGGGGCCGCGCTCGATGTTCTTCACAAAGCCTTGGGACGCCATGACGTCGCAGAGATGGATGATGTTCATCGCCGTCGGCGTCCAGTAGGCGAAATGGTGCAGGCGAGGGCCCTTGCCGTTGGTGATGGCGAAGTCGTGGACATTGCCCTTGCGATGCATCCAGGCCGCGGCGATGCGGCCGTTCGGTCCATCCTCCTCGGCATATTCAGTGAGGCGGAAGCCGAGCCGGGCGTAGAACTCCACGGTGTCCTGCACCTCGGCGGCGAAGACGTTGAAATGGTCGAGCCGCTGCGGGTGGCAGCCCCGGTAGAGATCATAGCGGCGCAGCAGATGCGGCCGGCGATCCATCGACGCATAGAGCTCGATCTGGAAGCCGAAGGGGTCGGTGAACTGCAGGGTCCGGCCCTGGAACGGCTGGTCGACGAAGGCGTAGGCGAGGCCGTTCTCGGAGAGGAAAGCGGCGGCCTTGTCGAGATCCCCGTCGTTGCCGACCTTGAAGCCGAGGCGCGCGCACGCCGGGACTGCTGCTTTCCGCAGCACCAGGGAGTGATGCTGATGCTCCTCCGCGGCGCGCAAGTACACGACCTTGTCGTCGGCGTCCTCGACATGCAGGCCGACGATGGTCTCGTAGAACTCGCGGCTCAGCTTCAAGTCGGTGACGTCAAGCACGACGTGGCTGGAGCGGATGATGTTGAACGGCGGCTCGAAGATGTGTTGCGGTACGGGCATTTGCGTTTCCCCTCGGCTCGGTCGTCATTCCGGGCGGCTCGAAGAGCCGAACTATGGCGCGCAATTGCGCACCTGAGAATCTCGAGGTTCCGGATTCGCTTCGCGCTCCGGAACGACGAAGCGTTAAATTCCCAGTTTCTGAATCTTGTGCGTGCCCCGCGCCAGCGAGACATGCTTGGTTTCCATGTAGAAATCGAACGAGTAATCGCCGCCGTCGCGGCCGATGCCGGAGGCTTTCATGCCGCCGAACGGCGTCGGCAAATGGCGGACATTTTCCGAGTTGAGCCAGATCATGCCGGCCTCCAGCGCGTCGGCGACACGTAGTGCGCGGCCGACATCGTTGGTCCAGACATAGCCGGTCAGGCCATAGCGGATGTCGTTGGCGATCTCGATGGCTTCGGCTTCGTCCTTGAAGGGCAGCACCGTGAGGAACGGGCCGAACACCTCCTCCTGCGCCACGCGCATCTTGCCGTGTGCGCCGGTGACCAAGGTAGGCTCGACATAATGTCCGCCGCCCGGGCCGTCATGGGCCTTGCCGCCGACGGCGATCACAGCCCCGTCCTGGCGCGCGACGTCGAAATAGGAGCACACTTTTGCCAGATGCCGTTCGTGGATCAGCGGGCCGATCTCGGTGGCGGGATCGAGGGGATGGCCGACCTTCAGGGCCTTCACGCGCGCGGTGAGCTTCTCCGTGAACTTGTCGGCAATGCCGGCCTGAACCAGGAGGCGGCTCGATGACGTGCAGCGTTCGCCGTTGAGCGAGTAGATCATGAACACGACGGCATCGAGCGCGCGGTCGAGATCGGCATCGTCGAACACGATCACGGGGTTCTTGCCGCCGAGCTCGAAATGCACGCGCTTCAAGGTCGGCGCACCCTGCACCATGATCGCCGAGCCCGTCGCGCTCTCGCCGACGAAGCCGATCGCCTTGATCGCGGGATGCTCGGTCAGCGCCTTGCCGGCCTCCTCACCGAAGCCGTGGACTGTGTTGAGCACGCCGTCGGGAACGCCGGCCTGCTTGACGAGCTTGCTGAGCATGTCCGCAGTGACCGGCGACCATTCGGCCGGCTTGTGCACGACGGTGCAGCCGGCAGCGAGGGCAGGGGCGATCTTCCAGGTCGAGAGCATGAACGGCGTATTCCACGGCGTGATCACACCGACCGGGCCGATCGGCACGCGCGTCGAGATATTCCAGTGCTCGTCGCTCGGCGTGTTGAGGCCGTCGCGCGCCTCGGCGCATTTGTCGGCGAAGAAGCGGAAATTCTCGGCGGCGCGGATCGCGGCCTTGGCCATGAAGCGATAGGCCTGGCCGGTGTCGATGCATTCGAGCACCGCGATGTCGTCGGCGTTGTCCTCGATCGCGTCGGCCACGCGATGCAGCAGCTTCTTCCGCATCGCCGGGCCCATGTCGCGCCAGGACTTGAAGGCAAGCGAAGCGGCCGTTGCGGCGCGGTCGATGTCCTCGGCAGTGCCGCGCGCGACGCTTGCGAGCGTTGTGCCGTCGACCGGTGACTTCGTCTCGAACGTCTCGCCGGAAATCGAGGCAACGGTCTTGCCGTCGATCATGTGACCGATGCCGTCGGCACGCAGCTTCTTCAGCAGCGGTGCGGCGCGGTCGCGGTTGGCCTGGAATACATCGGCTTTCGGGCTGGGCTTATCCATGGGCGGCTTCCACTTTCAGGGCGTCGTGGATGTTGTTGCGCTTCCAGCTGGTGTCCTTGTCGTTGATCTGCATGTCGAACGACAAAGCGAATTTGCTGGCAGCGAAGACGGGATCGAGATGGCGGGAGAGTGCTTGGAAGACGTGCTCGCCGGCTTTCTGGCGCGTGGGAAGGTCGCGGCCTTCGCCGATGCGCAGCACCATGTCGAGAAAGCCATAGTCTTGCCTGTCATCGGCGATCGCATAGTGCTCGCACCTGATGGCGCGGACGCGGATGCCACCGAGCGGGAAGATGCCGGTCTCGACCGCCGCTTTGCGCACGATCTCGCACACCGCCGCGATATCGAGGCGGCCATCGAGATTGGCCGAATATTCAATCGTGAAATGCGGCATCGCGGTTTCACTCCCTGTATTCTTATGCGCCTTAAGCGAAGTAGCAGCTGACCGATCCGTAGGCGCCATAATCGGCTTGAATTGTGTCGCCCTTGCGGGTCTCGATCGGGCGGATGAAGGAGCCGGCAAGCACGACCTGTCCAGGCTCCAGCGCAAGGCCGAGCGGCGCGATCTTGTTGGCGAGCCAGGCGACGGCGGTCGCCGGATGATTGAGCACGCCGGCGGCAAGGCCGGTCTCTTCGAGCTGGCCGTTTCGAAAGCACAGCGAGCCGATCCAGCGCAGGTCTGCGTCGAGCGGGCGGATCGGCCGCCCGCCGAGCACGATGCCGGCATTCGCCGCATTGTCGGCGACGGTGTCGAAAATCTTTCGCGTCGCTTTGGTCTGGGGATCGACGCGCTCGATCCGCGTATCCAGAATCTCCAATGCCGGCACCACGAAGTCGGTGGCGTTGAGGACGTCGAACAGCGTGCAGTCCGGCCCTGCGAGCCGCTTGCTCATGACGAAGGCGAGCTCGGCCTCGACGCGCGTGGCGATGAAGCGCTCGGTCGGAACGATCCCGCCATCGGCGAAGAACATGTCGTCGAGCAGCACGCCGGAATCGGGCTCGTCGATATTGAGCGCGTTCTGCATCGCCTTCGAGGTCAGGCCGATCTTGTGGCCCTTGACGATGCGGCCCTCGGCGATCTTGACGTCGACCCAGGCTTTCTGAATCGCGTAGGCATCGGTGATGGTGATGCCGGGGAAATCCTGCGACAGCTGCCGGATCTGCACGCGGGTCTTCTCCGCCTGATGCAGACGCCGTGCGCAAGCTTGGATATCGTCGTTGGAAAGCGCCATTTGTGATCTTACAAACTGAGGTGCCGGGAGATACTTAACATGTTAAGTGAATGCGTCAAACACAATTTCGGCTTGCTGCACTGCAAACGTTTTGCGGTTTGAAAGGGCATCATGGTGAAGAGACCGGCTGATCCAGCCAACGGAAGCGCGCCTGCCGCACGGCAGGTGCCGATGCGCGATTTCTCCCGCTCTCTGCCGATGTCGCTGTTGCGAGCCCGCGAAGCGGTGATGCGGCAGTTTCGTCCCTCGCTGCGCGAGCACGGCTTGACCGAGCAGCAATGGCGCATCCTGCGTGCACTGGCGGCGATCGAAACGGTCGAGGTCACGGAACTCGCGCGCACGGCGTTCCTGCTCGGCCCGAGCCTGTCGCGCATCCTGCGCGATCTCGAGGCGCGCAATCTGATCGAACGAAAGACGGCGAAGGCGGACCAGCGCCGCAGCATGGTCTCGATCTCGAAAGAGGGCGTGAAGCTGATGGCCTCGGTGGCGCCGACGTCGGAAGCGATCTATGCCGAGATCACGCGACGGTTCGGCGCACGCAAGCTCGCCGAATTGCAGGAGATGCTCGGCGCGCTCGAACAGAGTCTTGCAGAGCTTGGCGCAAGCGAGGAGGCAAGTGCCGAGGAGTGAGCACGTGATGGCCGGAACCTGGGCGTCGGCGATGGTTTGACGTCGATTCGAAGGTGGGCGACGCTGGCCGTGTCGATGCCAGGGGCTAAACTGCCCATGCACGCCGCCGAGCCGATGCGGGGGATCGGGGGGCGCCGATTCCGGGCGATCCGGGGCGGAAAATCGTGACAGAGCGGCCCGATCCCTTGCCGGATGACACCCCAGGCGGCAATAGTGGGCGCCGCCCGCGAGGTCAGTGTCAGCGAAGTCGGTATCCAGCGCGCGAGCGCATAGGCGTTGCGTCATTGCGAGCGTAGCGCGGCGCTCCGGTTCGCGCTAACAGCGGGTCGTGCTGTCGCGGCGCTCGTCATGGTGACGAAGGTTCAAACAACAAAGAAGGAAGGCAACGTGGCGAACAAGGTCAAGGAAATCTGGAAGTCGGGCAAGGCCGTGGTCAACGCGTGGCTCGCTATACCCTCAGGCTTCTCGGCCGAGATGATCGCGCAATGCGGCTTCGACAGCGTCACCGTCGACATGCAGCATGGCGTGCAGGACTATCTGTCGATGGTGCAGTGCTTCCAGGCCATGGACAAGCACCCCGTGACCCCGATGGTCCGCGTGCCCTGGAACGAGCCCGGCATCATCGGCAAGGTGCTCGACGGCGGCGCCTATGGCGTGATCTGCCCGATGGTCAACACGCCGCAGGAAGCCAGGAACCTGGTCTCCTATTCCAAATATCCGCCGCAGGGCGTGCGCTCCAACGGCCCGATCCGCGCCGGCATGTACGGCACCGCGGGCTCGTATCAGAAGACCGCGAATGCCGACACCATCCTGCTGCCGATGATGGAGACCAAGACCGCGGTCGAGAACATGGAAGCGATCCTCGACGTCGAAGGTATCGACGGCGTCTATATCGGCCCGTCCGACCTCGGCTTCTCCTACGGCCTCGAGCCCAAGCTCGACCGCAGCGAGCCCGAGATCCTCGCGATCTACGAGAAGATCATCAAGGAATGCGGCAAGCGCGGCCTCAACCCGGGCATCCATTGCAGCGGCGCCGAAGGCGCAGCGCGCGCCATCAACATGGGCTTCAAGCTGGTGACGCTCTCGAACGAGGTCGGCCTGATGACGACCTACGCCAAGATGCAGGTCAATGCCACCCGCAAGGATTCGGGCGGGAAGGCCTAAGACCTCGCGAATGGCGCATGGGGGGTAGCGAATAGTGCTGCTCCCCTTTTTCCATTCGCCACCCGCTACTCACTATTCGCTCAAGGAGACCTGCCATGACCATCAGCCCCGTCATCCGCCTGCATCCCGATGATGGCGTGCTGATCGCGCGCGCCAGCCTGCCGCCCGGCACTGTCGTTGCTGACGGCGTGACCACGGTCGAGCGCATTCCCTCCGGCCACAAGGTCGCGATCAAGCCGATCGCTGTGGGCGAGCCTGTCATCCGCTACGGCCAGATCATCGGCTTCGCGACCATTCCGATCGCGCCGGGCCAGCACGTGCACGTGCAGAATATCGGCATGGGCGACTTCTCAAAAGACTATGCCTATTGCGCCGACGTCAAGCCGACGCCGAATTTCGACCTGCCGGCGACCTTCGAGGGCATCCGCCGTCCGGACGGCCGCGTCGCCACGCGCAACTATATCGGCATCCTCACCTCGGTGAATTGCAGTGCCCATGTCGCAAGCCTCGTCGCCGACGTCTTCAAGAAGAATCCCTTCACCGGCGACAATCCGCTGGCCGATTTCCCCAATGTCGACGGCGTGGTCGCGCTGACCCACAAAACCGGCTGCGGCATGACGCAGAACGAGCCCTTGGCGCTGCTCCGCCGCACGCTCGGCGGCTATGCGCGCCACGTCAATTTCTCCCACGTCATCGTGCTCGGCCTCGGCTGCGAGGTGAACCAGATTGGCGGCCTGATGGAGGAGCAGAAGCTCGCTGGACGCCTGCGCGCGATGGACATCCAGGAGGTCGGCGGCACCCGCAAGACCGTGGAGGCAGGAATCGCCTTCGTGCGCGAGGCGCTGGCTGACGCCAACAAGGTCAAGCGCGAGACGGTGCCGGCGAGCGAGCTGACTGTCGCCCTGCAATGCGGCGGCTCCGACGGCTATTCCGGCGTGTCCGCCAATCCCGCGCTCGGTGCGGCCAGCGATCTCATCGTGCGTCACGGCGGCACCGTGATCCTGTCGGAGACGCCGGAGACCTACGGCGCCGAGCATCTCTTGACGCGCCGCGCCGTCAGCCGCGAGGTCGGCGAGAAGCTGGTCGACCTGATGCGCTGGTGGGACGAATACACGGAGCGCGAAGGCGCCGAGATGAACGCCAATCCGAGCCCCGGCAACAAGGCCGGCGGCCTCACCACCATTCTTGAAAAATCGCTCGGCGCGATGGCGAAGGCCGGCACCACCAATCTCGTCGAGGTACTGCGTTACGCCGAGCCCATCACCAAGAAGGGTTTCGTCTTCATGGACACGCCCGGCTACGACCCTGTTGCGGCAACCGGGCAGGTCGCGGGCGGTGCCAATCTCGTCTGCTTCACCACGGGACGTGGCAGCGTGTTCGGCTGCAAGCCGGCGCCCTCGATCAAGCTCGCCACCAACACGCCCATGTACAAGCGCATGGAAGAGGACATGGACGTCAATTGCGGCACCATCCTCGAAGGCGAGGAGAGCGTCGAGCAATGCGGCCAGCGCATCTTCGAGCTCATTCTGAAGACCGCCTCCGGCCAGCCGACCAAGAGCGAGAGCTTCGATTTTGGCGGCGCCGAGTTCGCGCCCTGGGTGCTCGGCGCGACGATGTAATCGCGCGTCGCGCAGCATAGATGCAATTGCGTGTCATTGGGGGTAACGCGCGGGCGATGGGCAGCGCGTGTGGTCGCGCGAAATGCACCGATCGTTCGCTACGTAATGATACGGAGGCACGCTCCTCTCGCCGGGGATCTGCGGCTTACACCTGATTAACAATGTTGTCCTAGACAGGCGGATGATGCGTTCCACAGCGTGGTGGGGCCGGCCTTTTGAGGATCGAACCGATGCAAGCGATACGTCCTACTGGGGTGGAAAATCTCCTCGGTGAGGAGGAGCTGATTGTATCGAAGACCGATCTCAAAGGCCGCATCACCTACGCCAATGACGTCTTTCTCCGCATGGCGAAATACCCCTGGAAGCAGCTGATGGGCGCGCCCCACAGCCTGATCCGCCATCCCGATATGCCACGCTGCGTCTTCAAGCTGTTGTGGGATACGCTCCAGGCCAAGCAGGAAATCTTCGCCTACGTCGTCAATCTCGCGGGAGATGGCAGCCATTATTGGGTGTTCGCCCATGTCACCCCGACGCTCGACGATCACGGCAACATCATCGGCTATCATTCCAATCGACGCAGGCCCGATCCGGCGCCGGTCGAGCGCATCAAGCCGATCTACAAAGCGCTCTGCGCGGAAGAGGCGCGCCACGCCAATGCCAAGGACGGCATGCGTGCGAGCTTCGAAATGATGGTCGGTCTGCTCAAGCAAAACGGTGTCGGTTACGATGAATTTGTGCTCTCTCTCTAAGGCGCAGGGAGCGACCGCAGTCGCGTGCCTTCTCGCCAGCATCGCGTTCGTCGCCTCGCTGCTCGGCTGGACCGGAATTGTCGGCGCAGCGCCGCTCGGCGCGGCGATCCTGCTGCTCGGCTACGCCGTCTGGTGTCAGCACCGCACGGCGGTGGCAGTCGATGAGGTCGCCGATGTCTGCCGAAAGGCGGCGCGCGGCGATCTCGAAGCGCGGATCCTGAGCGAGCGCCAGGCCGGGCGGATCGGCGCCATCCAGAAGTCGGTCAACGACATGCTCGACATCACAGATGCCTTCGTGCGCGAGGCTTCGGCATCGATGGACTATGCCAGCCGCGGCAAGTATTTCCGCAAGATCCTCGCGCGCGGATTGCCCGGCTCGTTCCGCCGCTCGGCAACCGTCATCAATGCCGGCACCGACGGCCTCGGCCGCCGCGTGGTCGAGATCGCCGGCCTTGCAAAGCAGTTCGGCACGCATCTCGACGAAGTTGCGGGCAGCCTGATGAGCGCCGCGACCGACCTCGAAGCCGATGCCGGCCAGATGGCGGCGGCGGCGGAGACGACGAACCGCCAGACCTCCGGCATGCGCAGTGCGTCCGATCAGGCCTCGAGCAACGTTGCGACGGTGGCGAGCGCCGCGGAACAGCTCGCATCCTCGATCGCAGAGATCAGCCGCCAGGTGGCCGGCTCGACCACGAGCACCGGCCGCGCCGTCGACGAAGCCAATCGTGCCGGCAGCGAGATTCGTAGCCTCGCGGATGCGGCGCTGCGGATCGGCGACGTCGTCAAGCTGATCAGCGAAATTGCCGAGCAGACCAACCTGCTGGCGCTCAACGCCACGATCGAGGCGGCGCGGGCAGGCGAGGCCGGCCGCGGCTTCGCCGTCGTGGCCTCCGAGGTCAAGAGCCTCGCCAACCAGACCGCCAAGGCGACCGAGGAGATCAGCGCCAAGGTCGGCGAGATGCAGCAATCGACCACCAATTCGGTCGCGGCCGTCGAGGCGATCGCGCAGACCATCGCGGAGATCGACGGCATCACCGCCAGCATCGCTGCCTCGATCGAGCAGCAGGGCTCCGCGACCCGCGAGATCGCCCGCAACGTCCAGGAAGCATCAGTCGGCACCTCGCAGGTGTCCTCCAACGTGTCAGGCATCAGCGAAGCCGCCGCCGACACCGGCCGCGTCGCTGCCCGCGTCAACAGCGCCTCCGAACGCGTCCACGGCGAAGTCGAGACACTCAGGCGCGAAGTGACGCAGTTCCTGCAGCGGCTGACGTCGGCGGCGTAGGGCTGCGCACATGGCGCGATGGCCGCGGGTGAGCTTTATCGGTTGGCTCGGAATCGTAGGGTGGGCAAAGGCGCACTTGCGCCGTGCCCACGCAACGGAAGCCGTGGGCACGGCGCGCAAGCGCGCGCCTTTGCCCACCCTACGAGACTGCGCTTGTGGCGCTCTATTCGGCCCTCGGTGTGACCGGGATACTTCCTAGGCACTCGCTGCCCGTTGTTAGTGCTTGATCGCGTCCACCTCAGGTGTTCTGCTCAAAAAAGCTGCTGGAGCATCGCACCCCGTGTCGATCTACGTCGCATTACACCACGTCACGCACTACAAATACGATCGCCCGATCGATGTCGGCCCGCAGACCATCCGCCTGCGGCCGGCGCCGCATACGCGCACGCCGATCATGAGCTATTCGCTCAAGGTCACGCCATCCAACCATTTCGTGAACTGGCAGCAGGATCCGCAGGGCAACTGGCTCGCCCGCTACGTCTTCCCGGAGAAGACGACCGAATTGAAGATCGAGGTCGACTTCACGGCGCAGATGACCGTGGTCAACCCGTTCGACTTCTTTGTCGAACCCTATGCCGACAGTTTTCCGTTCGACTATCCGAACGGCCTGAAGACCGAACTGGCGCCTTATCTGGAGACCATCAAGCCCGATCGCCTGTTTGCGAAATATCTCGATACGATCCCGCAGGACGCTCCGAACACGGTCAACTTCCTGGTTGAGCTCAATCGCGAGCTGCAGAAGAAGATCCGCTACATCATCCGCATGGAACCCGGCGTGCAAACGCCGGAGGAGACGCTCGCGTCGGGTGCCGGGTCATGCCGCGACTCCGCCTGGCTCCTGATCCAGACCTTCCGTCATCTCGGCCTCGCCGCACGTTTCGTCTCCGGCTACCTCATCCAGATCCGTCCCGACATCGATCCGATCGAGGGACCGCCGGAAGTGGAGAACGACTTCACCGACCTGCACGCCTGGGCCGAGGTTTATCTGCCCGGCGCCGGCTGGATCGGTTTCGATGCGACCTCCGGCATGCTCGCGGGCGAGGGCCACATCCCGGTCGCCGCCACGCCGCATTATCGCTCGGCTGCGCCGATTTCCGGCAGCGCCGGCTTTGCCGAGGTCGAGTTCGCCTTCGATATGAGCGTCCGCCGCATCCGCGAGGCGCCGCGCATCACCAAGCCGTTCTCCCACGAATCCTGGGCGCGGCTCAACGATCTCGGCGAGCAGGTCGACGGCGATCTCGCCGCGCAGGACGTGCGGCTCACCATGGGCGGCGAGCCCACCTTCGTCTCGGTCGACGATCTCGAAGCTGCGGAGTGGAATACGGAGGCCGTCGGCCCGACCAAGCGCGCGCTGGGCGACGATTTGATCCGCCGCCTGCGCACGCGCTTCGCGTCCGGCGGCCTGCTGCATTATGGCCAGGGCAAATGGTATCCGGGCGAGAGCCTGCCGCGCTGGGCGTTTGGCCTGTACTGGCGCAAGGACGGGGTGCCGATCTGGAAAAATGCCGACCTCATCTCCAGGATCGGGAATCCGCGGCGCGCCGAGACGAAGGATGCCGAGGCCTTCATGGAGGGCACGGTGGCGCGGCTCGGGCTCGATCCCGGCTACATCATCCCGGCTTACGAGGACACCGCCTACTGGCTCCAGAAGGAAGCCGAGCTCCCCGTCAACGTCGATCCCTCCGACTCCAAATTGTCCGATCCGGAAGCGCGCGCGCGGATGGCGCGCGTGTTCGACGAGGGCCTCAACACGCCGCGCGGCTTCGTGCTGCCGGTGCAGCGCTGGAACGCGCCGCCGCGCTGGCGCAGCGAGCGTTGGGCTCTCCGGCGCAATCACCTGTTCCTGATGCCCGGCGATTCCCCGCTCGGCCTGCGCTTGCCGATCGGCTCGCTGGGCCACGTCCCGCCGAACCAATATCCGTACATCGTCGAGCAGGACCCGATGGAGCCGCGGGGCAAGCTCCCGGTGTTCACGCTTGCGGCGCGCCCGCAGTCGCCGCCGCGGATCGCGCCGGAGCAGCTCAACACGTCGGTCCCGGTCCGCACCGCGATGTCGGTCGAGATCCGCGATGGCGTGCTCTGCGCCTTCATGCCGCCGGTCGAGCGCATCGAAGACTATCTCGAGCTGATCGCGGCGCTCGAAGCCACGGCCGAGGAGATGCAGCTCCCCGTCCATGTCGAGGGCTATCCGCCGCCGTTCGATCCGCGCATCGAGGTCATCAAGGTGACGCCGGATCCCGGTGTCATCGAGATCAACATCCAGCCGGCGAAGAGCTGGCGCGAGGCGGTCGACATCACCGCCGGCCTCTATGAGGACGCGGGGAAAGTTCGCCTCGGCGCCAACCGCTTCCTGGTCGACGGCCGCCACACCGGCACCGGCGGCGGCAACCACGTCGTGGTAGGCGGCTCCTCGCCGCAGGACTCGCCGTTCCTGCGCCGGCCCGACCTGCTCAAGAGTCTGGTCTTGTACTGGCAGCGGCATCCGTCGCTGTCCTATTTCTTCTCCGGCCTGTTCATCGGCCCGACCAGCCAGGCGCCGCGCATCGACGAAGCCCGCCACGACAGCATCTACGAGCTCGAAATCGCGCTCTCGCACGTGCCGCCGCCGGGCTACCAGACGCCGCTGTGGCTGGTCGACCGGCTGTTCCGGCATCTGCTCGTCGACATCACCGGCAATACCCACCGCGCCGAGATCTGCATCGACAAGCTCTATTCCCCGGAGGGCTCGACCGGCCGGCTCGGCCTCGTCGAATTCCGCGCGCTCGAAATGCCGCCCGATCCGCGCATGTCGCTGGCGCAGCAGCTCTTGATCCGCGCGTTGATCGCAAAGTTCTGGCGCGAGCCGCAGGCCGGCAAGTTCGTGCGCTGGGGCACGGCGCTGCACGACCGCTTCATGCTGCCGCATTTCATCTGGGAGGATTTTCTCGACGTTCTCACTGAGCTGAAGCAATCAGGCTATCCGTTCGAGCCGGAATGGTATCTGGCCCAGCTCGAATTCCGCTTCCCCGCCTTCGGCCGCGTCCATCATGGCGGCGTGACGCTGGAGCTGCGCCAGGCGCTGGAGCCCTGGCACGTGCTGGGCGAGGAGGGCTCGGCCGGCGGCACCGTGCGCTATGTCGATTCATCGGTCGAGCGGCTTCAGGTCAAGGCGGAGGGTTTTGTCGAGGGCCGCCACATCGTCACCTGCAACGGCCGCCGCCTGCCGATGACCGCGACCGGCCGCTCGGCCGAGGCCGTGGCCGGCGTCCGCTTCAAGGCCTGGCAGCCGGCCTCCGGCCTGCACCCGACCATCCCGGTCCATGCGCCCCTGACCTTTGATCTCATTGATACCTGGAATGGCCGCTCCCTCGGCGGCTGCGTTTACCACGTCGCCCATCCCGGCGGCCGCAGCTACGACACCAAGCCGGTCAACACCTATGAGGCCGAGGCGCGGCGGCTGGCGCGCTTCCAGGACCACGGCCATACGCCGGGGCCGGTCCAGCCACCGCCCGAGGAACGCACAAATGAGTTTCCGCTGACCCTCGACTTGCGGATCCCGCTCCTGCAATGAGTATGATGGTGGGGCAGGGAGAGGCGCATGAGCGAGGGCGCAGCCGAGCAGGACAAGGCGGGTAGGGCGCAAGGCCAGCGTGAAGGCCAGCGCCGCCTTGCCCAATGGGTCCGCGACTATCGCCGCCTGCCCGGGATTCCCGACGAGTTCCTGGGGCCCGACGGCGCCCCGCGCGCGGTCTGGAGCCGATTCTTCGATGCCTTCGGGGCGCTCGCGCCCGACGAGATCGAGCGCCGCTTCGGCATGGCCGACCGTCATTTGCGCGAGGCCGGCGTCACCTACCGTGCGCCCGGCGACAGCGCCGACCGGCCGTGGTCGATCAGCCATCTGCCGCTCCTGATCGACGAGGCCGACTGGCAGCAGCTGTGCGCCGGCATCACCCAGCGTGCCGAGCTGCTCGAGCTGGTGCTGCGCGACATCTATGGCGAGGGCCGCCTCGTTGCGGAAGGCGCGCTGCCCGCGGCCGCGATCGCCGGTAGTCCCGAATATCTGCGTCCCGTCTGCGGCGTGCCGCCGCCGGGCGGGCGCTATCTGTCGATCTATGCTGCTGATGTCGGCCGCGGCCCCGACGGCCGCTGGTGGGTGCTCGGCGACCGCACCCAGGCGCCGTCGGGCGCGGGCTACGCGCTGGAGAATCGCCTCGTGCTCTCGCGCGCCTTCTCCGACCTCTACAAGTCGATGAACGTGCCGCGCGTCGCGCCGTTCTTCGAGGCGTTCCGCGACAGTCTGCGCGCGCGGGCCGATCGCGACGAGCCGCGTATCGGCGTGCTCACCCCCGGCAGCTTCAGCGAGACCTATTTCGAGCATGCGACGCTGGCGCGCTATCTCGGCTTCCTGCTGGTCGAGGGCGACGATCTCGCCGTCAGCGACAACCGCATCCACATCCGCACGGTCGCCGGGCTGAAGCGGCTCGACGTGCTGCTCCGCCGGGTCGATTCCAACTCGCTCGATCCGCTCGAGCTCGATGCCTCCTCGCATCTCGGTGTGCCCGGCCTGATCGACGTGCTGCGCAAGGACGGCGTCGTCGTCGCCAACATGCCGGGCTCGGGCGTGCTGGAGGCGCGGGCGCTGCTCGGATTCCTGCCGGCGCTGAGCCGCCGCCTGCTTGGCGAAGAGCTGAAGATGCCGCACATCGCGACCTGGTGGTGCGGCCAGCGCAGCGCGCGCGAGGAGGTGCTGGCGCGGCTCGACGAGGTCGCGATCGAGGGCGCCTATCGGCGCGGCGTGCCCGGTTTCGACAGCGCGGGGCCGGTGCTCGCGAGCGAGCTGGATGCGAGCGACCGCCAGCGCCTGATCGACGCCATCGCCGCGCGCGGCATGGATTATGTCGGCCAGGAGGTGGTGCGGCTGTCGACCATGCCGGTGTGGGAGCAGGGCCAGATCACGCCGCGTCCGTTCGTGCTGCGCGTGTTCGCAGCCGCCACGCCCGACGGCTGGGCCATCATGCCCGGCGGTTTCTGCCGGATCGCCGAGCAGCCGGATGCGCGCGCGGTGTCGATGGGCGACGGTGCGCGCGCCGCCGACGTCTGGGTGGTCTCCGACAAGCAGGTCTCGACCGCGACGTTGCTGCCGGCGACCGACAAGGTCCGCATCCGCCGCATCGCCGGCGTGCTGCCGAGCCGCGCCGCCGACAATCTGTTCTGGCTCGGCCGCTATCTCGAACGCGCCGAGGCGACGCTGCGGCTGGTGCGCGCTTTGGGCTCGCCGAGCGGACCCAACAAGGGCACCGCGGCCTCGCTGCAATCGGGCGAACGCATCCAGCGCCTGCTGGTGGCCTGGGGCGCGATCTCGCAGACTTCGCGCGCTGCGCCCGGGCGGATCACCGCCGAAGCGTTGCAGAGCGCGGAACGTTTCGGCTCGGCGCTGTCGCTGGTGCGCGCGGCGCAGCGCACGGCGACCTCCTTGCGCGAGCGGCTGTCGCCCGATGCCTGGCAGGTCATCACCGAGATGGCCGAGCGCCTGGCCTACCAGGTCGAGGGCGACGACAGCGTGCTGAGCGCGGCCGAGCTGACCTTGCAGGAGCTCGCCAGTCTCGCGGGGCTGGCGCAGGAGAACATGAACCGCGCCGCCGGCTGGCGCTTTCTCGACATCGGCCGCCGCACCGAGCGCGCCATCAACACCACGCGCTTCACGCGCCAGTTCGCCTATGACGAGGCCGGCGACGAGGATCTCGACATCCTGCTGACGCTGGTGGATTGCCAGATCACCTATCGCTCGCGCTATCTGCTGGCGCCGATCCTGGCGCCGGTGCGCGACCTTGCCGTGCTCGACGGCTACAATCCGCGTTCGGTGGCGTTCCAGGTGACGACGCTGAACGAGCACATCGCCGCGCTGCCCAGCCTGAAGGAGCACGGCCTGATCGAGAAGCCGCAGCGCCTTGCGGTGGCGATGCAGGCGATGCTGGCGACCGCGGAGGCCGAGAAGCTCGAGGTCAAGACACTGTTCGCGCTGGAGCAGGACCTGCTCAGCCTCGCCGATGCGATCGGTCAGCACTACTTCCCGCACGGCCCCAATGCCGCCCGGCCGGAAAAGCTGACGGGGCTGGCGTGATCTACGACATCCGTCACGTCACCACTTACGAGTACGAGAATCCGGTCAGCTTCGCCCGCTGCACGCTGCGTCTGGAGCCGAAGAGCGGTGGCGGCCAGGAGCTGATCTCGCACAAGGTCGAGATCCGCCCGCGCCCCGCCGAGCGCAACGTCCGGCGCGACTTCTTTGGCACGCTGACCGAAAGCATCGTGATCGAAGCGGCGCATCGCAATTTGCGGATCGACTCGCGCTCGCGTGTCTCCGTGTCACGTAAGCCGCCGGCGCGCGATGCCGACAGTCCGAGCTGGGAGAGCATCCGCGACATCGCCTTCGAGGCGACCAGCCTCGGGCCATCCTCGCCGGTCGGTTATGTCTTCGCCAGCCCGCTGGTGCCGGTGCTGCGTCCGGTCAGCGCCTATGCGGGGATGAGCTTTGCGCCGGGCGCGGGCATCCTCGAGGGTGCGGTCGATCTCATGCATCGCATTCGCACCGAGTTTCGCTACGACCCCAAGGCGACGGTGATCTCGACGCCGCTGAACGAGGTCTTCGACAAGCGACACGGCGTCTGCCAGGATTTTGCCCATGTGATGATCGCAGGGCTGCGCGGGCTCGGTCTGCCGGCGGCCTATGTCAGCGGCTACTTGCGCACCATTCCGCCGCCGGGGCAGGCCCGCCTGCAAGGCGCCGATGCCACCCATGCCTGGGTGTCGCTGTGGTGCGGGGCGGAGCTTGGCTGGGTCGATTTCGACCCGACCAACGATCTCTTGATTGCCAACGACCATATCGTGCTTGCGGTCGGACGCGACTTTTCCGACGTCTCGCCGGTCGACGGCATCATCGTCGGCTCACCCAAGCAGAAACTCGGCGTCGCCGTGGACGTGGTGATGGTGGAATAAACGCGCCTCGTCGGCCGGGCTCGCCACGCGGGCGTGCCGCGCCTTCACCGCAACCGCGATCTTGCATAGCACAACGGTAACATATTTCCGTAATCGCGTTCCCGGGGGTTTGGTCACTCGGCCCAAGATGGTCTATGCTGGGTCGTTGCGTCGAGGACAAGAACGAGACTTCGGGAGCTGACATGGGACACCACCGGCACGCGGGGCTGCATCCATGATGACGTTGCCGAGACTGGCGGCTGAATCCCTGGAGAAGCTGCTGGGTACGTTTATGCGGCGTCGGTACGGCGAGACCGCTGCAAGCATGGTCGAGAGCGCAACCCGCACCGCGATGGAATGCATCGGTAACAGCGATGCACTTTACCACAATATCGAACATACGATGCTGGTGACGCTGGCGGGCCATTCGATCCTCAGTGGCCGAAATCTCCATACTCACCTGACGGCCGAGGACTACGTCCATGTCCTGATCGCCTGCCTCGCCCACGATATCGGCTATGTCCGCGGCCTGTTTGAGGAGGATGACATCGACGGCTTCGTCATCGATGCCGCCGACACCAAGATCTCGTTGCCGCGCGGTGCGTCGGACGCCAGCTTGATGATGTATCACGTCGACCGCTCGAAGCTCTATGTCTTGCGGCGGCTGCAGCACATTCCGGGTCTCGATCCTGAACGCATCGCCCGCGCTATCGAGGGAACGCGCTTTCCGGCCCAGGAAGGCCACGAGTATGACGTCGATGCCTCGATCCTGCGCGCCGCCGATTTCATCGGCCAGCTCGGCGATCCCAATTATCTGCGCAAGGCCAACGCGCTCTATTACGAATTCGAGGAGGTCGGCATCAATCGCCAGCTCGGCTACGATTCACCGGCCGACATCGTGAACCGCTATCCACAATTCTATTGGAACAGCGTCGCACCGCACATCCAGACCGAGATCGGTTACCTCAATAAGACCGAGATCGGCCGGCAATGGATCGCCAATCTCTACAGCAACGTCTTCCGCGCCGAGCGCGACATCTCGCTGTCCGGGCCGCAGCGGTAGACCTGTTGTAGCCCGGATGGAGCGCAGCGACATCCTGCATTCGCGGATGCTGGCGTTCCCGGATTGCGCTGCGCTCCATCCGGGCTACGAAATCCCCAACGCCGTGAAGCAACCATGCAACAAAAAACGATCACCACGGACGTCCTCGACATTGCCTATCGCGAATACGGCGCACCTGACGGCTGGCCCTGCATCCTGGGCCACGGCTTTCCCTATGACGTGAACGCCTATGCCGAGACCGCGCCGATCATTGCCGAGGCCGGCGCGCGCGTGCTGGTGCCCTGGCTGCGCGGCTACGGACCGACGCGGTTTCGCTTCCCGGATACGCCGCGCTCCGGCGAGCAGGCGGCGCTCGGCGCCGATCTGCTGGCCTTCATGGACGCGCTTCGTATCGAGCGCGCCGTCGTCGGCGGCTACGACTGGGGCGGGCGCGCGGCCTGCGTGGTCTCGGCGCTCTATCCGGAGCGCGTGATCGCCCTCGTCTCCGGCAATTCCTACAACATCCAGAACATCGCCCGTTCCATGGAGCCGGCCTCGCCGCCGGAGGAAGCCGCGCTCTGGTATCAATATCTCTTTCACAATGAGCGCGGCCGCCGTGCGCTGGAGCGCAACCGGCGCGGCTTTGCCCGCCAGCTCTGGGCGATGTGGTCGCCGAAATGGGCGTTCGACGACACGACGTTCGAGCAGAGCGCGGTGTCGTTCGACAATCCTGACTTCGTCGACGTCGTGATCCACTCCTACCGCCACCGCTATGCGCTGGTCGCGGGCGATCCTGCTTATGCCGCGATCGAGGCGAAGCTCGCAGACCAGCCGCCGATCCGCGTCCCGACGATTGCGATCGACGGCGACAGCGACGGCGTCAATCCCGGCACCGCCCATCACGCCAGCAAGTTCGAGGGTCCATTCGAGCGGCGTGTCTTCACCGATGCCGGTCATAATTTGCCGCAGGAGCGGCCGGCCGGATGGGCGCAGGCGGTGGTCGAGGTCCGGAAAGCGGCCTCATAAAGCTCGTTTCTCGTCCGGCCGGCTGGCTTGTCTGCCGCCCCTCCGATTTTTCCTGATCCTGGGAACCTTTTGCGATTGCAGCCGTCCAAGCTGAGGAGCCGCTTCTGTATGCGGCTCGTTGCAGGGGAGGATCTCGATGAAGTCACAAGTGCGCAAGCTGGAACGTGTCGCGGTGGCGCAGGCGCCGGTCGAACGGCCTGACAGGCTCGAGGTCGAGCAGGCGATCCGCACCATGATCCGCTGGGCCGGCGACGATCCCGCGCGCGACGGTCTGCGTGAGACGCCGGACCGGGTCGCACGTGCCTTTGAGGAGTATTTTTCCGGCTATGCGCAGGATCCGACGGAAATCCTGCAAAAGACCTTCGAGGAGATCGAAGGCTATGACGAGATGATCGTCCTGCGCGGCGTTCGCTTCGAGAGCCATTGCGAGCACCACATGGCGCCGATCGTCGGCCGCGCCTGGGTCGCCTATATCCCGCAGGGCCGTGTCGTCGGCATCAGCAAGCTTGCGCGCGTGGTGGACATCTACGCCAAGCGCCTCCAGATCCAGGAGAAGATGACCGCACAGATCGCCAACACCATCAACGACGTGCTCAAGCCTGAAGGCGTCGGCGTCATCATCAAGGCGACGCATCACTGCATGACCACGCGCGGCGCGCACAAGCCCGGGACCGATCTCGTCACCAGCCGCATGCTCGGCGTGTTCCGCGACAATGCGCTGACGCGCCAGGAACTGTTGGGGCTCGCCAATTCGGACGATTGACCCGCGGCTGCTCAAGGAGACGGCGCCATGACCGAGAACAACAAGCCGAGCGGACCCGACCTGAGCAAGGGCGTGTCGCTGACCGCGTTCAGGGATGGCAAACTGCTCGGTCATGTCGGCGAGGAAGACATCCTGCTGGTGCAGGCCGGCAGCGAGATTTTTGCGATCGAGCCGGCCTGCAGCCATTACCACGGGCCGCTCGCCGAGGGCCTGGTGGTGGGCGACACCATCCGCTGTCCCTGGCATCATGCCTGCTTCTCCTTGCGCACCGGCGAAGCCACCCGCCCGCCGGCGCTGAACGCGCTGGCGGTGTGGGAGGTCGCGCGCGATCGGGACAACATCATCGTTCAGCGCAAGCGCGAGGCGCCGAAGCCGTCGATCGCTCATCGCAACGCGCCGGCGCCGGAGAAATTCGTCATCGTCGGCGGCGGTGCAGCCGGCTTCGCGGCCGCCGAGACGCTCCGGCGCGAGGGCTTTGCCGGCGCCATCACCATGCTCAGCGATGACGGCGCGATGCCGGTCGACCGGCCCAACCTCTCCAAGGATTATCTCGCGGGCAGCGCGCCGGAGGATTGGTTGCCGCTGAGGGGCGAGGACTATTATCAGGACGCGGGCATCGATCTCAGGCTCAACACCGGCGTCTCCGCCATCGATGCGAAGACGCGCAACGTCACGCTCGGCAATGGCGACAGGCTCCCCTTCGACCGGTTGCTGCTCGCGACCGGCGCCGAGCCGGTCAAACTGCAGATCCCGGGCGCCGACCAGCCGCATGTCCACACCTTGCGCTCCGTCGCCGACAGCCGCGCCATCATCAAGGCCGCGGGGAGTGCCAGGCGCGCTTTGGTCATCGGCGCCAGTTTCATCGGCCTCGAAGTCGCGGCGTCCCTGCGGGCGCGCAAGATCGAGGTGCACGTCGTCGCGCCGGAAGAGCGGCCGATGCAGAAGGTGCTCGGCTCGGAGATGGGCGACTTCGTCCGGTCGCTCCATGAAGAGAACGGCGTGATCTTTCACCTCAAGGACACGGTCGAAAAGCTCGACGGCACCCGCGCCACGCTAAAGAGCGGAGCTGTCATCGAAGCCGACCTCGTCGTGGTCGGCATCGGCGTCAAGCCGCGCCTTGCGCTGGCCGAGCATGCCGGCCTTGCGGCGGATCGCGGTGTCAGCGTGAGCGAATATCTCGAAACCAGTGTCGCCGGCATTTTCGCGGCCGGCGACATCGCGCGCTGGCCCGATCCGCATTCCCGGCAAACCATCCGCGTCGAACATTGGGTCGTTGCCGAACGCCAGGGCCAGACCGCGGCGCGCAACATGCTCGGCAAGCGCGAGCGCTTCGACGCGGTGCCGTTCTTCTGGTCGCAACACTACGACGTGCCGATCAACTATGTCGGCCACGCCGAGAGCTTTGACGAGATCGCGATCGACGGCAGCATCGGAGGCAAGGACTGCCTGTTGAAGTACCGCAAGGACGGCCGCGTGCTGGCGGTTGCGTCGATCTACCGCGATCTCGACAACCTCAAGGCCGAGCTCGAGATGGAGCGGTCCCGCGGCTGATGCGCCGCAGTCGATCTTGATTTGCGTCAATGTTACTGCCGGTACGGGTGTTCTGCTGGCTGTCGTCCCGGCACGGTGCGTGCTATTCTGGCGCGTGCCCCCGGGCTACGCAAGCAGGAGTGGCCGTCATGACCAGTGCTTCGGACACGTCACATCACCCAAGTCTCGGCTCCGGCATCGCGGCGCTGCATGCCAAATGGGGCTGGATCGTCGCGCTCGGCGTCGTCTATCTCATCGCCGGGTTCATTGCACTCGGCAGCATGGTGATGGCGACGGTGGCGAGCGTCATCGTGGTCGGCGCCATGATGATCGTCGCGGGCGTCACCGAGATCATCGGCGCGTTCCAGATGAAGAGCTGGGGCAAGTTCCTGATCTGGGCCCTGCTCGGCGTGCTCTACGTGATCGCGGGCTTCCTGACCTTCGAGAATCCGCTGTTCGCGGCGGTCCTGCTGACGTTGTTTCTCGGCGCCTCGCTGATCGCCTCGGGCGCCGTCAGGCTGTTTCTCGCCTTCAGCATGAAGCGCGAGAGCCCGTGGGTCTGGGTGGCGCTGTCGGCCGTCATCACGCTGCTGCTTGGCCTGCTGATCGTCGCACGCTGGCCGGTGAACAGCGTCTACATCCTCGGTCTGTTCCTCGGCATCGATTTGATCATGGCGGGAGCGGGCTGGATCAGCCTGGGCTTCAGCCTGAAGCGGCGCGGCTAAGCCATCAGCAACTCGACGCAAGACCATCTTGCGGAACTCCGCTGATCTGACGCGCTGGCAAAAAGCAGCACGCCGCGCGGCCGCCTCGCGCGGACGATGAGCACTGGGGAGAAACCATGAAAGCCGCCTTGGCCCTGGCCGCAGCGCTCGCTGCCGCCTGCCTGTCCACATCCGTCTCCGCGCAAAAATCCTACGGTCCCGGCGTCAGCGACACCGAGATCAAGATCGGCAACACCATGCCCTATAGCGGGCCGGCTTCGCCCCTCAGCATCACGGGCAGGGTCATCGCGGCCTATTTCGACGAGGTCAACGAGAAGGGCGGGGTTGCCGGCCGCAAGCTCAATTTGATCTCGCTGGACGACGCGTTCTCGCCGCCCAAGACCATGGAGGCGGCGCGGCGGCTGGTCGAAGGTGACGGCGTCGCCTTCATCTTCGCCACCATGGGCACGGCGCCAAGCTCGGCGATCGCAAAATATCTCAACAGCAACAAGGTGCCGCAGCTGTTTCTGATCAGCTCGGCCTCGAAGTGGAACGATCCGGCCAACATGCCCTGGTCGATGGCGCTGCCCTGGGCGCCGAACTACACCAGCGAGGCTGCGATCGACGTCGCCTATGCCCGCGCCAAGAACCCGAATGCGCGCTTCGCCGTGCTCTATCAGAACGACGATGCCGGCAAGGAATACTTGCGCGGCGTCAAGGAGGCGCTCGGCGCTGACGCCGACAAGGCGATCGCGATGGCCTCGAGCTTCGAGGTCGCCGACCCCACCGTCGATTCCCAGGTGCTGACGCTGGCGAACACCAAGGCCGACGTCTTCATGATCTATTCGGTGACGCCGCGCGCCTGCGCGCAGGCGATCCGCAAGGCCCACGAGGTCGGCTGGCAGCCGACGCGCTTCCTCGCTAGCGGCTGCGCCAACAAGGCGACCGTGATGGTCCCTGCGGGCCTCGAGGCCGGCAAAGGCGTGCTCTCGCTCGGCGCGCTCAAGCCGTTCGTCGAAGCGCCGAAGAACGACCCGGCGATGACGGCCTATATCGATTTCATGAAGAAGCGCCTGCCCAATGCCGACGTCAACAACGTCGCCGGCCTCTACGGCTACACCGTCGCCGAGGCGCTGGTGGTGCTGCTGAAGCAGTGCAAGGACAATCTGACGCGCGAGAACATCATGGCGCAGGCGGCGAACCTGAAGAGCGTGCCGTTGTCGCTGCTGATGCCCGGCATCACGCTCAACACCACGCCGCAGGATTTCCGCCCGATCAAGGATGGCTATATGCTGCAGTTCGACGGCAACGACTGGGTGGTCGCGAGCGAACTCTTGAAGGGGACGTGAGGGCAGGGCTCTCTCCGCGATCTCGGAATCGTAGGGTGGGCAAAGGCGCACTTGCGCCGTGCCCACGACCTGCTCAATACGGAAACAGGACGTGGGCACGCTTCCGCCTTCGCTCTTCGAGCTACGGCGGATGCTTTGCCCACCCTACGGGACCGACGCGAGCGTCGGCGAGCGGAGGATTGAAAATGGACTTTCAACACTTCTCACGTTCGCTGGAGCTCCAGGAGCGCGTCCGGCAGTTCATGCGGACACATGTCGAGCCGGTCGAGGAGCTCTATTACGAGCAGGTCAAGCCGGAGGCCGCGCGCTACAGGACGCCGCCTGTGCTGCAGGAGCTGAAGCGGCTGGCGCGGGAGCAGGGGCTCTGGAACCTGTTCTTGTCGGGCGAGCACGGCCCCGGCCTCTCCAATCTCGACTATGCGCCGGTGAAGGAGATCATGGGCCGCATCCTCTGGGCGCCCGAAATCTTCAACTGCTCGGCGCCCGATGTCGGCAACATGGAGGTGCTCGCGAATTACGGCACGCCTGCACAGCAGGAGCGCTGGCTGAAGCCGCTGCTGGAGGGGCGCATCCGCTCGGGCTTCTCGATGACCGAGCCGCAGGTCGCCTCCAGCGACGCCACCAACATCCAGTGCGCCATCAAGCGCGACGGGGACGATTACGTCATCAACGGCCGGAAGTGGTTCACCTCAGGCGCGATGAACGAGGATTGCGAGATCCTGATCGTGATGGGCAAGACCGCGCCCGACGATCCCGACCGCCACCGCCAGCAATCCATGATCCTGGTGCCCAGGAACACGCCGGGCGTGCGCATCGTCCGCGATATGCTCACCTATGGCTATGACGACGCCCCTAGCGGCCATCCTGAGATCGTCTACGAGAACGTCCGCGTGCCCGTGGAGAACATCCTGCTCGGCGAGGGCCGCGGCTTCGAGATCGCGCAGGGGCGGCTCGGCCCCGGCCGCATCCACCATTGCATGCGGCTGATCGGCTGCGCCCAGCGTGCGCTCGAATTGATGTGCCAGCGATCAGTCTCCCGCGTGGCCTTCGGCAGGCCGATCGCCGAGCAGGGCTCGGTGCGCGAGGACATCGCAAACTCGTTCTGCGAGATCGCGCAGGCGCGGCTCCTGACGCTGCAAGCTGCCGACAAGATGGACCGCGAAGGCAACAAGGCCGCGCGCGACCTGATCGCCGCGGCCAAGATCGTGGTGCCCAGCATGGCCGCCCGCGTCATCGACCGCGCCATCCAGATCCACGGCGCCGCCGGCGTCTCGCAGGATACGTTCCTGGCGCGTGCCTATGTCTACGCCCGCTTCATCCGCATCGGCGACGGCCCGGACCAGGTGCATCTGGCCGCTGTCGGCAAGGAGCTGATCAAGCGCGGCGGGGTGATGGGATAGAGCACCAGCGCTTGATTCGTTGATGTGCGGCTTAGCGCTATTTTCAAGTGCGGCGGCGCGGCAAACTAGCCGCGTCTTCCTCGCGCTTCGTGATGGCGAAGTGCGTCGACGATCACCTTGAATGCAGCCGAGTTCTGCCGCGAGGTCGGATAATAGATATAGTAGCCGTCGAATTTCGGCGACCAGTCGTCGAGCACGATGACGAGCTCACCGGAACGGACGTGCCGTGTCACCATGTCCTCGGGGACATAGGCGATGCCGAAACCTTTCATGGCGGCGTCGATCATCGCCCGGGAATCGTTGAAGGTCAGTTGTCCCTCGACGCGTACCCGCAGGTCGGGACCGTTCCTGGCGAACTCCCACACGTAATGGCCGCCGGCGGCCGCGCGCCGCTTGATGCAGACGTGCTTCAGCAGGTCTTGCGGATGTCTTGGTTTCGGATGCTCCTTCAGATAGGCAGGCGAGGCGACCGCGACGAGCCGCCAGTCCGGACCGATGCGCACCGCGATCATGTCCTTCTCGACGCTTTCGCCGAGGCGGATGCCCGCATCGAAACCGTCTTCGACGATGTTGCGGAAGGCGGTGTCGAGGCTGAACTCGACCTTGAGGTCGGGGTATTTTCCCAAGACGGGCGACAGCTTCGGCCAGACGACCGTGTCCAGCGCATGGTCCGAGAGCGTGATCCGGATCGTGCCCGACGGCTTGTCACGCAGCGACATCAGCGCGGCGATATCGCGCTCGATCTCTTCGATGCGCGGCGCAACTGATTTTTGAAGGCGCTCGCCCGCCTCGGTCAGGCCGACGCTTCGGGTCGTGCGCGTGAGCAGCCGCAGCCCCATCTGCGATTCCAGACGCTTGATCGTATGGCTGAGCGTCGATTGCACCACGCCCAGTTTCGCGGCGGCCTTCGTGAAGCTGCGCTCGCGGGCGACGGCCACGAAAGCCAGCAAATCGTTGAAATCCTGGCTCGCCATGGCCGCCACTATTCATGGCCCGTATCGATTAATGCAAGCAAATTATATCGGCTAATCGGCCGCCGCCCGGGACCCTAGATGTTGTCGTAAACGCGCGGGCTGGGGCTTCGTACCCCGCAACCGCGTGGATCGCGGTCTTCGCGCTGTTGCTTGGTGTCTCGACGCGATGCGCCGCTTGTGTGTCGGCGGAGTCCGGCTTTGTGACTCGAAGGAAGAAAGCAATGAAAGCGACAATCCTCTACGGACCCGGCGATGTCCGTTACGAAACCGTCGACGATCCCAAAATCGTCCACCCGACCGACGCCATCATCAAGCTGTCGGCGACGTGCATCTGCGGCTCCGATCTCTGGCCATATCGCGGCCTGCAGCCGAACGACGGCCCTGCGCATATGGGTCACGAATATTGCGGCGTGGTGGTCGAGATCGGCAGTGCGGTGCGGACCGTCAGGCCCGGCCAGTTCGTCGTCGGCTCGTTCTGCCTGTCGGACAATACTTGCCCGCATTGCAAGTTCGGCTTTCAATCGTCGTGCGAAAAGCGCGAGTTCATGTCGGGCGCGCAGGCGCCTTACGCCCGCGTCCCCCTTGCGGATGGCACGCTCGTCGCGACCAGGGAGGTGCCGGGCAGCGATCTCATCCCGCATCTGCTCGCGACCTCCGACGTGCTCGGAACCGGCTGGTACGCGGCCGACGCTGCGAATGTGAAGCAGGGCTCCGTGGTCGCGGTGGTCGGTGACGGCGCGGTCGGCCTCATGGGCGTGCTTGCGGCGAAAGAGATGGGCGCCTCGCGCATCATCGCCATGAGCCGCCACAAGACGCGGCAGGATCTGGCCAAAGCGTTCGGCGCGACCGATATCGTCGTCGAGCGCGGCGCAGAAGGCATCGCACGTGTCAAGGACCTGACCCGGGGCGTCGGCGCCGATTCGGTGCTCGAATGCGTCGGTACGCAGGAAGCGATGTCGCAAGCCCTCGAATGCGCGCGTCCCGGCGGCAGCATCGGCTATGTCGGTGTTCCCCACGGTGTGACTTTCGACGGCCAGGCCCTGTTCTTCGGCCAGCGGCGCATGATGGGCGGTCCTGCCCCGGTGCGGCGGTTCTTGCCCGATCTCATGGACCGCGTCCTCAATGGACGCATACAGCCGGGCAGGGTGTTCGATCTCACGCTGCCGATCGATCAGGTCGCCGAGGGCTACAAGGCGATGGACCGGCGCCGCGCGATCAAGACGCTGCTGACGGTGTGACCGCGGAGCAGGGTGCTGTCTGTCGGGAGCGGCTTTTGCAGGCTCCCGATCGGCAGCCCGACGAGTCCAAAAGGAGATCGACATGAACATTTCATTCGAAGGCAAGGTCGCCTTGGTGACCGGCGCAGCTTCCGGTCTCGGCCTCGCGGCCGCGAAAGCTTTTGCGGAGTCGGGGGCGTCTGTCGCGCTCGCGGACTGGAACGAGAATGCGGCGCGCGCTGCCGCCGACGAACTCAATGCTCGAGGTCACAAGGCGATCGGCATTCGTTGCAATGTGGCCGATGATGCCGAGGTCGAAGCCATGGTCTCAAGGACGGTCGAGACTTTCGGTCGACTCGATGCCGCCTACAACAACGGCGGCGTCCAGAATGTGCTCGCGGAGACAGCCGACACCACTCGCGAGGATTATGACCGTGTCATGGGGATCAATCTGCAGGGCATATGGAGCTGCATGAAGTTCGAATTGCAGCAGATGCGCAAGCAGGGCAGCGGCGCCATCGTCAATTGCTCATCTCTCGGCGGCCTCGACGGAGGTGCGGAACGCGGGATCTATCACGCCGCCAAGCATGGTATCCTTGGGTTCACCAAGAGCGCGGCGCTCGAATATGGAACGCGTGGTATCCGCGTCAATGCCATTTGCCCGGGATTGATATGGACGCCGATGGTGGACCGGATGGTGGCCGACGGGCAAGGCGATGCGCTCAAGGCCATGGAAAAAAGCATCCCGATGGGGGCGGGTCGGACGTCCCGAGGAAATTGCGAATGCAGTTCTGTGGCTATGCAGCGATGCTGCGAGCTATGTGACCGGCCAGTCCATCTCGGTGGACGGCGGCTTCGTCATGCGTTGATCCACATGTCGAGCCGCCGAGTGCGTCAGATTGCGGGCCGGAGCGATTTGAACGCGGCGCGTAGCTCCGCGGAAAAAAGCTCGGGCTGCTCCCAGGCCGCAAAATGACCGCCTTTGTCGACCTCATGGAAGTAGGTGAGGTTGCGATAGGCGCGCCGGGCCCACGTCTCCGGGGCTTGATAGCTCTCGCCGGGAAAGACGGTGATGGCCACCGGGAGCGAGATCTCCGCGGTCTTCTCGGGGGCGGCGAGAGCGGGACTGCGCCCGCTGTATTCCCAGTAAAGTCGCGCCGATGAAACCGCGCTGTTTGTCAGCCAGTAGAGCGTGATGTCGTCCAGTACCTCGTCGCGGGACTTCTCGGGGTCGGTGCCATCGTAATTCCAATGCGAGAAGCCTGGATGACCGAGCATCCAGGCCGCCAGTCCCACGGGAGAATCCGTCAAGCCGTAGCCGATCGTCTGCGGCCTTGTTCCCATCATCACCGCATACGATCGGTTGCCCATCCTGGCCGCCGCGCTGAATGCGTCAAACGCTGTGCGTTCCTTCTCGGACAGTCCCGCCGGGGCAGACCCGCCGGCGGCGAGGATCGCGGCGATTTCGGGCGGCACGATCGCCGGCAAATTGATGTGAATGCCGAGCAGGCCTGCCGGCGCCAGCCGCGCCATCGCGCTGGAGACCGGCGAACCCCAGTCGCCGCCCTGGGCGACGTAATGGGTGTAACCAAGTCGCTTCATGAGTTCTGCCCAGATGCGCGCGGTGTGCTCAGGACCCCAGCCGGTATCGAGCGGCTTGCCTGAGAATCCGTAGCCAGGCATCGAGGGGATCACCACGTCGAACGCGTCTTCAGGCCGCCCGCCATGGGCCGTTGGATCCGTGAGCGGATCGATCACCTTGAGCTGCTCGAAAACCGATCCCGGCCAGCCGTGGGTGATGATGACAGGGAGCGCATTGGGGTGCCTGGAGCGCACGTGAATGAAATGAATGTCGATCCCGTCGATAGCGGTGATGAATTGCGGAAGCCCGTTCATCCTGGCTTCGATCTTCCGCCAGTCGTACGCCGTCCCCCAATAGTGCATCAGCGGCTGGAGCTTCGCCAAGGGGATCCCCTGCGACTGATCGGAAACCGTCTCGCGGTCAGGCCAACGCGTCGCCAGCACACGACGTCGAAGCTCGACGAGATCGGCCTCGGGGACATCGATCCGGAAGGGGCGAATTGCGCTCGCGCCGGCAGCCGATGCTTGGTGCGCGGGAAACACGCTCGCGGAAATCGCTGCTGCAATTCCAAGCACGGCGGTGCTCAGAAGCGCGCGCCGATCTCTGTCAATGATGATCCCGGAATCGGATGACGAATTGGATGATACCGGCATGGGATGGCCTCCTGGCTTCGGGCGATCGGTGCCTGCGGGGCAGGACAGTCCTTCGTCTGTCCCTGCAACATGGCCTGGAAGCTCGCCAATGGCTCGTTAGGCGTTGTTAAATGCTGTGAGCTGTCGCGAACGCTCGGCGTGGCGAAGCGAGACAAGTGCAGCATGGCTGTCCATGTCCGCTCACAAGGGGGAGGGCGGACCGGGATAACGGCGGCACCCGGCGGTAGCGGCGCTGGGAACCATCCCAGTCGTATTACGTTTCTGTTAGTTGTGGAGGCCCCTCATGAGTAACGAGTGGAATAGCCACCGCACCTCAGTCGTCCTTTTCGCTGCTGCGGTGATCGTCGCAATACTCGCGGCGTTCGTCACGACGCTTGATCGGGTCGACACAAGGACGGCGAGCAACGAGACGCCGCCTGGTACGATGGGCCTCGCAAAGCCGCATCCGCCACTGGACCGAGCACCAGGCCAGCCGATACTCGGCAACAATGAATTGCCGCATAGCGCGCCTGCCCGATGATCGAATTGTCCCTTGGACGGGCAGCTCGCGCGGCGGAGACGCACAATGGACCGCTCGCTATTTCTCGCCAGGCTGATGGGGCCAACATTTGTCGCGATCGCGCTCGGCATACTGATCAACCTCGGCATGTACCAAAGCATGATCGTGGAGGCGCTCCACACGGGCATCCTGTTCTATCTGTCCGGCTTGCTGTCGTTGCTTGCGGGCCTCGCGATCATCAATCTGCACAATAGATGGCAGGCGGACTGGCGCTCGATCATCACGGTAATGGGCTGGCTGATGACCCTCGGCGGCATCATGCGTATCGTCTTGCCGCAGGTCGCGGTGGCGATCGGTTCGACCGTCTACAGCGGCCGGGCCGCTACCGTCGTGGTAGCGCTGATAACTGGCGCCATAGGTGCTTTCCTCAGCTTCAATGGTTACGTCCGGCGCGCCTGAGCGCGCGGCGAACGGGACGCCCCCCGGGTGGCGCGACTAGGATCCCGAGCAGACCGCCATCGCCATGATGACATCATGCCGGTGTCTTGCCCAACGAGTCAAATCTATTTCGTAAAATCAGAATTGCTTCGCGCCGGCAGCTAAGCCATTGATTCAGCTGCCCCCGGCTACTGTGCATGGGGTTGTTTTTCAGTTTTTTGTCGGAGGACCCCACCGAAGGCCCTGCAGCGGTGGACGCGCCGTTATCCCGCCTTGGCGATGCGGCCGTCCGCCGACCCCGCGCGCAAGTTCTGGAAGAACGTCTCAACCTCGCGCGACAGCGTCTCTGCGGTCTCGGTCAGGCTGCCCGCCGCCGTCAACACCGAGGATGCGGCGGTATCGGTCTCGCCGATGGCGTCGCGCAGCGAGGTGATGTTGGCGACCAGCGTCTCGTTGCCCTGCGCGGCGCTTTGCGCGTTGGACGAGATCTCGCGCGTGGCGGCGTCCTGCTGGCCGATGGCGCCCGCGATCGCCGAAGTGACCTCGTTGATCTCGCGCACCGCGCCGCCGATCTCGCGCACGGCGTCGACCGCGTTGCGGGTCGAGGCCTGGATCATCGCGACGTTCTCGCTGATCTCGGCGGTGGCCTTGGCGGTCTGGCCCGCGAGCGCCTTCACTTCATGAGCGACCACGGCAAAGCCGCGGCCGGCGTCGCCTGCGCGGGCGGCCTCGATGGTCGCGTTGAGCGCCAGCAGATTGGTCTGCTCGGCGATCGCCTGGATCAGATTGAGCACGCCGTCGATGCGCTGCGTGGCCGCGGCGAGACTCTCGATCTCGGAGATCGACTTCTCGGTGCGCTGGCCGGTCTGCTCGACCGCGCCGGCGCTCTGCCGCACCTGGCGGCCGATCTCCACGACCGAGGCCGACAGTTCCTCGGCCGCGCCCGCCACCGCCGTGACGTTGTGCGAGGCCTGCTCGGTGGCGTTCGCCGCCGTGCCGGCGCGGCTAGAGGCATCCGCGGTGACGCGCGTGATGGTCTGCGCGGTCTCGCGCATGACCGAGGCGTTGTCGCTGAGGCCGCGCATGATGGCGCCGATCGCCCCGCGAAACTCCTCGACGGATTGTTCGATGTGACGCGCGCGCTCCTCGCGCGCGGCAGCGCCCTGCGAGACCTGCGAGGCGAGGTTGCGGTTGCGGCCCATGGCCTCCTGGAAGACCTGGATCGCGCGCGCCAGCGCGCCGATCTCGTCGGCGCGTTCAGAGTGCGGCACCACGACATTCTCGGTGCCGTCGGCGACCTGCTTGATGGTCGCAGTGATCGCGGCGAGCGGCCGGGCTACCGAGCGGGCGATGATGACGATGCCAATCACGACCAGGGCCAGCGCCACGCCGCCGAGGCAGGTCAGCACGAAGGACAATTCGCGATTGGTCTCGGTCTGCTGCGCGATCTGCTTGGCGCGCTCGGCATAGACCTTGGACAGCGCCTCGAGATCCTTGTTCAGCGCCGAACGCACGGTCCGGTTGGCGTCGTTGTCGCCCCATTCGCGGCCGGCCGCCGCATTGATCTCGACGCCGCGGCGCACCAGCTCCTTGCGAAACTCGACGAACTGCTCGATGCGCTTCTTGAAGGTGGCGAACTGCTCGGCATCGTCGGCTTTGACGATGGTCTCCCAGCGCTTCACGACATCGAGGATCTGGGCGTTGAACTTGAGCAGGCCCTCGCCATATTTCTTCACCACGGCGGGCTCGGTCGACATGTAGACGCCGCGCGACTCCATCACGACCGCATAGACCAGCGAGTTGACGCGCTCGACGTTCAGCGCGGCGGCGTTCGCCGTCTCGATCGCGCTGGTCAGGTCGGCGCCGCGGCGGCTGTTGTAGTCGGACAGCATCGCGATCGCCGCCGTCAGCAGCGCGAACAGCGCGAAGATCGCATAAAGCTTGGTGGCAAGCGTGAAACGGCCGGCCAGCTTGGCGGCATTCCCAGATTCGTCTGATGTCATGGTTTTCGGAGGCCCGGAATGGCCTGCAGCGGCCGGTGAACGGGATCGTGTAGAATTGATGCAAAACTATGCAGAACGAAAATGGATGCGGCGTTAACACGGCCGTTGGCTGCCTCCGTCCTTGGTCGTAGGAAAGGCAAGTTATTTCAGCGTCTTGATCCGAAGGTAGAGTTTCAGGATAGTCTTAGGTCGGCCACCGGCCGACGCACCCCGGAGCGACCCTTGGTCTACCGCCATACCATCGACGCCACGACCCACACCTTCGCGGACCTGCGCGACCTCCTTGCCAAAGCGACGCCGCCGCGCTCTGGCGACCGGCTGGCCGGGATCGCCGCCGACACTGCCGAGCAGATGATCGCGGCACGGATGGCGCTCGCCGACGTTCCGCTCGGCCAATTCCTGCAGGAAGCCGTCATCCCCTACGAGGCCGACGAGGTCACCCGCCTCGTCATCGACAGCCATGACGCGAAGGCCTTCGCGCCGGTGGCGTCCCTGACGGTCGGCGGCTTCCGCGACTGGCTGCTGTCGGATGCGGCGACGCCGGATGTCCTGCGCAAGCTGGCGGGCGGCATCACGCCGGAGATGGCAGCTGCAGTGTCGAAGCTGATGCGCAATCAGGATCTGATTCTGGCGGCGCGGAAATGCGAGGTCACCACCGCCTTCCGCAACACCATCGGCCTGAAAGGGCGGATGAGCACGCGGCTGCAGCCCAACCATCCCTTTGACGATGCCAGGGGCATCACCGCCTCGATCCTCGACGGCATCCTGCTGGGCGCCGGGGATGCCTGCATCGGAATTAATCCCGCGAGCGACGATCCGGCCGTCATCGCGCAATTGCTGCGGCTGCTCGACGAGATCATCACGCGGCTGAAGATCCCGACGCAGGCTTGCGTGCTGACCCATGTCACGACGACGCTGGCGCTGATCGGGCAGGGCGTGCCGGTCGACCTCGTCTTCCAGTCGGTCGCCGGCACCGAGGCCGCCAACCGCAGTTTTGGAGTCGACCTTGCGCTTCTGAAGGAGGCGCAGCAGGCCGGGTTGTCGCAGGGGCGCGGCACGGTCGGGCAGAACGTGATGTATTTCGAGACCGGCCAGGGCTCGGCGCTGTCGGCGGGCGCCCATCACGGCGTCGACCAGCAGACCTGCGAGGCGCGCGCCTATGCGGTCGCCCGCGCCTTTGCGCCGCTGCTGGTTAACAGCGTGGTCGGCTTCATCGGCCCGGAATATCTCTATGACGGCAAGGAAATCATCCGGGCCGGACTGGAGGATCATTTCTGCGGCAAATTGCTCGGCCTGCCGCTCGGGATCGACATCTGCTACACCAACCATGCCGAGGCGGACCAGGACGACATGGACAATCTGCTGACGCTGCTCGCCGCCGCCGGCGTCACCTTCATCATGGGCGTGCCCGGCGCCGACGACGTCATGTTGAACTACCAGTCGACGTCTTTTCACGACGCGCTCTATGTCCGTGACGTCTTCGGTCTGCGCCGCGCGCCGGAATTCGACGACTGGCTGGCGCAGGCAGGGATTACGGGCGCCGATTTCCGTCTTGCCGGCGATGCAGGCCTGCTGCCCGATTTTGCCTCGCGGCTGATCGCCTGAGGCTGGAAGCTCCCTAAGGCCTTCAGGAAACCATTGGTCCCTCTCCGAATTATGCTTGTGCCACAATATTGAGAAATTCCGGCGGCAGCGTTACGCTATGTGTCTGGCTGGCAATTTCCGCACCATCAGTCGTGGCGGGGGAGCTTAGATGCGAGCTGAAAGTAACGGAACGTCCCGGCGGATTCTCTGTGTGTTTCCGCGCTACACCTCGTCGTTCGGGACATTCGAGCATTCCTATCCCCTGACCGATGGTGTCCGTGCCTTCATGCCGCCGCAGGGGTTGTTGCTGATCTCGGCCTATCTGCCGCCGGATTGGCAGGTCAAATTCGTCGACGAGAACCTGCGTCGCACGACCAGGGAAGAGTTCGAGTGGGCGGAAGCGGTCTTCGTCAGCGGCATGCACATCCAGCGCCAGCAGATGAACGACATCTGCCGCCGCGCTCATGAATTCAATCTGCCGGTCGCGCTGGGCGGTCCCTCCGTCAGCGCCTGTCCCGACTATTATCCGTCCTTCGACTATCTCCATGTCGGTGAGCTCGGCGATGCCACCAACCAGCTGATCGAGATCCTGTCGCGCGACGCCTCGCGTCCCGAGGCCCAGGTGGTGCTGACCACCAAAGACCGCGTGCCGATGACGGAGTTTCCGATCCCGGCCTACGAGCTTGCCGACGTGAAGAAATACTTCCTCGGCAGCATCCAGTATTCCAGCGGCTGTCCCTATCAGTGCGAGTTCTGCGATATCCCCGGTCTCTATGGCCGCAACCCGCGCCTCAAGTCGCCGGAGCAGATCATCGCCGAGCTCGACCGCCTGCGCGAATGCGGTATGACCGACACGGTGTATTTCGTCGACGACAATTTCATCGGCAATCGCAAGGCGGCGATGGACCTGCTGCCGCATCTGATCGAATGGCAGAAGCGGACCGGCTACGTGGTACGGCTCGCCTGCGAGGCGACGCTCAACATCGCCAAGCGGCCCGAAATCCTCGAGAAGATGCGCGAGGCCTATTTCATCACCATCTTCTGCGGCATCGAGACGCCCGATCCCGACGCGCTGAAGGCGATGCAGAAGGACCACAACATGATGGTCCCGATCCTGGAGGGCGTGCGCACCATCAACTCCTACGGCATGGAGGTGGTGTCAGGCATCATCATGGGGCTCGACACCGACAAGCCGAATACGTCTGAGGCGCTGCTTGGCTTCGTCGAGGAGTCCCGGATTCCGCTGCTGACGATCAACCTGCTTCAGGCGCTGCCGAAGACGCCGCTGTGGGACCGGCTGGAGCGCGAGGGGCGCCTGATCGAGGACGACGGCCGCGATTCCAACGTCGACTTCCTGCTGCCCTATGATGACGTCGTCGCGTCCTGGAAGCACGCCATGGCGGTCGCGTATGCGCCCGAGAAGGTCTACGCGCGCTTCCAGTATCAATGCGACCACGTTTATGTTCACCGCCTCAAGGTGCCGACCCCGGATGAGATGAAGACCTGGGCCAACATCAGGCGTGGCCTCGTCATGCTGCGCAACATCTTCTGGAAGGTCGGCGTGCTCGGCGACTACAAGCGCGTGTTCTGGAAGTTCGCGCTGGGGCGCATCAAGCGCGGCGACGTCGAGGGCCTGATCGGATGCACCCTGATCGCGCACCACCTCATCACCTTTGCGCGCGCGGCCTCCAGCGGCAGGCAGAACGCCTCGAACTATTCGATCCGGCTGCGCGAGGCCGCCGTTCCCGCCGAATGATGCGACATGTCTGATCCGGCCCTGCCGCGCCGTCCGACCCTCGATCTGCGGGCGTTCACGCCCGCGCGCGTGGCACTCGGCCGCAGCGGCGCGAGCGTGCCGACCAAGGCGCTGCTCGATTTCACGCTCGATCATGCCCGCGCCCGCGATGCCGTGCATGCCGCCTTCGATGCGCCGCGTCTGGCCGCCGATCTCGGCGCGCTGGGCCTTGCCGTCACGGAGGTGAGGAGCCAGGCGGTCGACCGCAAAGACTATCTGCGGCGGCCGGATCTGGGACGACGACTCGACCCCGGCTCAGCCGAGGTCTTGGCACGAGCGGCCTCGGCGCCGTGCCGGCTTGCGCTCGTGATCGGCGACGGCCTGTCCGCGGCGGCGGTGCACGCCCATGCGGTGGCGCTGGTGGGGCGCCTGCTGCCGCTGCTCGCGGAAGGGGACGACGTCGCGGTCGGCCATGTCGTCGTCGCCTCAGGCGCGCGCGTCGCGCTCGGCGACGAGATCGGCGCCATTCTCGGCGCGCGCATGGCCCTGATGCTGATCGGCGAGCGGCCGGGCCTATCCGCGCCCGATAGCCTCGGCGCCTATCTGACCTTTGCGCCGAAGCCCGGCCGCGCCGACGCCGAGCGAAATTGCGTGTCCAATATCCACCACGCTGGGTTGAGCTACGACGAGGCCGCCTTCAAGATCGCCTGGCTGGTTCGCGAGGGGCTGGCCCGGCAGGTCACCGGCGTGGCGCTGAAGGACGAGAGCGCGGACCGCGCGGCGCGTCGAATTGGCACATCTTCGCCGGGATGACCTGTGGTCAGGCCCCGAAATCGCCGCATCTTGATCGATTTGCCCACAACTCGCCTGCTTGCGAGAAGGGTGATTGACCTGCTAAACCCCGGGCGGCGATTTTCCGCGCATTTTCAAAGGGCAAGCCTCCCATTGGTATGGCGTTTTCAAGCCGTTCGCGGGGCGCAATAAGCTCTCAGACCGAGCCGATTTAGGAACTGGATAAGGCATGCTCGAAAAGCACAGCGAGAATGAGGTTCATGTCGACAAGGTCGAGCAGGGACCTACGTCCTCGATCGCCTTCGGGCTGGAGCGCATCGGGCTGATCGCCGTCCGGGCGCCGATCGTCTCCTGCATCGTCCTGCTCGTCCTGATCGTCGGCGCGGTCTTCGGCATCCACCGGATCAAGATCGACGATTCGCTGTCGCAGCTGTTTCGCTCCGACAGTCGCGAATTCCACCAATATGAAGAGGTGACCAAGAAGTTCCCGGCCGAGGAATTCGACGTCCTCGTCGTGGTCGAGGGCAAGAACCTGCTGGCCCGGAACAACCTGGAGAAGCTGCGCGACTTCATCACCGACCTGCAGCTGGTCGAAGGCACGCGCGGGCTGGTCTCGCTGTTCTCGGCACGCCAGGCGCCGGCGCCGGGCAAGCTGCCGGCGGCGCTGTTCCCGGCCGAGCTGCCCGAAGGCGCCGACTACGACAAGTTCATCGAGACCGTCAAAAACAACGAGATCATCCGCGGCAAGCTGTTGTCGGAAGACGGCACGCTGGCGCTCGTCGTGCTGTCGCTCGATCCGGAGGTGGTGGCGTCCAGCAAGCTGACCAAGACCGTCGGCGACATCCGCGCGCTGATGAAGGAGGATCTCAGCGACACCGGGCTCAATGTGCAGCTCTCGGGCGTGCCGGTGATGCAGCTCGAGATCCGCAACGCCGTCGAGCGCGACGGGCTGACCTACAACATCCTCGGCATCCTCGCCGGCTGCATCATCGCCATCATCTTCTTCCGCAAGATCTCGTTCATGGTCGCCGCGGCGTTCCCGCCGATGATCGCGATCCTCTTGGCGCTCGGCGCGCTGGGCTGGGCCAATTTCAATCTCAACATGTTCCTGAACGTGATGACGCCGCTCATCATGGTCATCAGCTTCTCGGACTCGATGCAGCTCACCTTCGCCGCGCGCGACCGGCTGATCGCGGGCCAGGACAAGTTCACCGCGTTCAAGAACGCGGTGCTGGTGGTGGGCCCGGCCTGCGTGCTGACGCACGGCACCGCCGGCATTTCCTTCATCGCGCTGCAGTTCTCCAACTCCGACCTGATCCGCAAGTTCGGCGAGGCGGGCCTCGCCGCCACCATCATCGCGCTGGTCGCGGTGCTGTCGCTGGTGCCGGTGTTCGGCGTGCTGCTCGTGCGCAATGAGAAGACGTTCGCGGTCAAATTCCAGAGCGCGGATGCCGGCGTTCAGGCGCTGCGCAATTTCTGCTATTGGATCGCGGTGCGGATGGTGGGCCGGCCCGGGCTGTTCAGCCTGATCGCGGTGCTGTTCGTCGGCGGCCTCGGCGTCATCTACGCCAATCTGGAGCCGCGCTACCGGCTTGCCGACCAGGTGCCGGACAAGCGTCAGGCGGTCGCTGCCAGCAACCGGCTCGATGCCAAGCTCACCGGTGCCAACCCGGTCAATGTGCTGATTCAGTTCCCCAAGGGTGAATCGCTCTATTCGCCGGAGACTCTGCAGACCATCGCGGACGTGCATGCGACCGTGGAGAAGGCGGCCGGTGTCGGCAATGTCTGGTCGGTCGAGACCCTGCGCCGCTGGCTTGCGGAAAAGGCCGGCAGCGCCGACGTCGCTACGCTGAAGGAATATGTCAGCGTCATTCCCGAGCATCTGGTGCGGCGCTTCATCGATGCCGAGCAGGACGCGGTGGTGGTCGCCGGCCGCGTGCCGGACAAGGATTCCAGCCAGCTCCTGCCGATCGTCGACAAGCTCGATGCCGAGCTCGACGCCGTCCGCAAGAAGCATCCGGGCTACGAGGTCGCGGTGACCGGCCTTGCCGCGATCGCCGCGCGCAACTCGGCCAGCATGATCGAGAAGCTGAACCGCGGGCTCACCGTCGAATTCGCGCTGGTTGCGATCTTCATCGGCCTTGCCTTCCGCTCCTGGGTGGTGATGTTCGCCTGCATCCTGCCGGGCATCTTCCCGGTGGTGATGTCGGGAACGGTGCTGTGGGCGATGGGCGAGGGCCTGCAATTCGCCAGCGTCGTCGCGCTTACGGTCTCGTTCGGTCTCGGCCTCAGCGCCACCATCCACTTCCTCAACCGCCTCCGGCTCGAGAGCAAGCCGGGTGTCGGCTCCGCGCTCGCGGTGGAGCGGGCGACGGTGCTGGTCGGCCCGGCGCTGATCCTGACCACGGTGGTGCTGGCCTGCGGCCTCGTCGTCACCGTGTTCTCCGACCTGCCGTCGCTGCGGCTGTTCGGCTGGCTCAGTGCGTTCTCGATGGTGATGGCCCTGGTCGCCGACCTCTTCATCCTGCGGCCGACGGCGATGTGGCTGATCAATCTGCACGCCAAGCTGCAGGGGACCGACAAGCCGGCGATCTAGTCGTCATCGCCCACACCACGGCATCCGCACGATTCCGGGAGAGCCCACCCGCGTCCGCGCGGAACTGCCGATCTTTTCTTCACGGCTGAACGAACCTTTGCTGTGCCGGCCTGTTCAACCAGAGCTGTGAACGGCTCCAGCTGATATTGTCGTTCCAACAAACAAGCGTGCGAACGATGGCACGTTGAGAAACTTCGACGACAGCCTCAGCTCTGAGGATGGGCGCATGCGCGCTGAGCCGGCTGATGAGGCGGCGTCTGGAGGTGGCATCGACAGCGTCGAGGCGCCGGATCCGACTCTTGCCAGCCTGGCTCGAACGGCCGGACCTGGCGCGTCCGCGCCAGATTGGGCGAAGGTCGCCCTCGTGACCGCAACGGTGGGCGTGTTCGCGGTCGCGGTCGGCCTGTCGTCGCCGCTGCTCGCTCTCGTTCTCAAGAGCGAGCAATTCAGCGGCCTTTTGATCGGCACCAATGCCGCGATGATGCCGATCGGGCTTTTGAGCTCCGCGCTTTGCGTGCCGCGTCTCGTGCAGGGAGCGGGTGCCTACAAGGCTGCCGTTGGGCTTGCCCTGATCGCGGCCGCAGCACTCGCCCTGATGATGGTCTTTCGCACGCTATGGATCTGGTTTCCGGCCCGGTTTGTGCTTGGTCTCGCCATCGGCGGCTTCTACATCGTCAACAAGGCGTGGTTGAACGAGATCGCCGTGCCGGTCTATCGCGGCCGCGTCATGGGACTCTATGCGGCCGTGCTGGCCGCCGGTTTCTCGCTTGGGCCCTTCGCGCTTGCGCTTACGGGCTCCTCGGGGTGGCGGCCATTCGCGGTCGGCATATTGGCCCTGCTCGCCGCTGCGCTGATCACGGCCATCTTCGCGACGCGGCTACCCAGGTTCTCCGTCAAGGAGCGCACGCCGATCACGAGCTTCATTCCGTGCGCGCCCGTGCTTCTCGCGGCGGTCGCGACTTTTGCCCTGTTCGATCATGCCACGCTGAGCTTTCTGCCGGCTTTCGGGATGAGGAACGGTTATTCCGAGCAGGCGATGGCGATTGGCCTCGCCGTGCTCAATGGCGGCAACGTGTTTCTGCAAATTCCGATCGGCTGGCTTGCGGACCGGTGTCCGCGACGGCTCGTGCTCCTGGGGTGTGCAGCCGCGACCGCAGCCGGCGCTGTCCTGCTCGTCATTGCCGTCCAGCAGGGACTGCTCATGCTGTTCATACTGCTGTTCGTCTGGGGCGCGAGCGCATACGGCGTCACCACCGTCGCGCTTGCCGAGCTGGGCGATCGTTTCGGCGGCCCGACTTTGCTGGCGGGCAGTGCGGCCTTCACGCTCGCCAGCGGCATCGGCGGAATGTTGGGCGGCCCGCTCACCGGCGCTGCCGTCGACACTGCCGGCGACAGCGGCCTGATCCTGGTCCTGGCGGGCGCCTACGGACTGCTCGGGCTGCTGGTCGCTGTTGTCCCGCTCACGCGTCGATCCGAACGATCCCGTACGGATTGAACTTGAAATCGCTCTCGGCGTAGTCCTGCTCGTGCGACAGCATGAGCTTGCGATCGCGCAGCGTTGCATCGATCCCGCGCTCGGCCATGGCGTTGGCGATCTCCTCCATCAGCATCACCGCGGACCATTCGTTGCCGCGCGATTTCGCGACATAGACCTCCGGCAGGCCGACGAGGTGATAGCCGACGCTCTCAAAGTAGCGATCGCCGGCGAGCGGGCGCTTGGCGAAGGCGAGGCGACAGGCCTTGGCGACGGCGGGCGTCATGCGAAGGCCTTGGTCCGTCTTCGCGCCGTTGCGCGCCTGATCGGCGAGGCTGCGCCAGCGCGCGACGCCGTGTGCGACGCCGGCGCTTTCGCCCTTTGCGGCAACCGCGCCCGCGTCGAACATCTCGTCCACGATCTGCAGCGCTGCGGCCGAACCGGCAGCGGTCTTCTCCTGATCCATCCGCGGGCTCAGCACGTAGAGCACCGCCTTGTGATTGGCGACCGCCGCCTCGTCCGCCGCGGACCATGCCTTCGGAAAGACGCGGTCCCAGCACACCCCGAACGACCGCTCCATGTGCGGATCGGGTTTTGCCTGCGAATAGCTGCGGTCGATCTCGAAGCCGAAATCGGCGATGGTTTTGGCCACCGCCTTCGGCGGTCGCAGCAGGCTGTCGTTCCTGCCGAGGAAGCAGAGCACGTGACGCGGCTTCACGGACGAAGGCTGCATGTTCGCTCCCTGCTGATCATTGGCGAAGGCGCGAGAGGCCACGAAGAGCCCGGCGGCCTTGAGCAGATGCCTGCGTATCGGGTCCATCTCGGCAAGTCCGTTCCGGGTGAGTTCATGTCAGCAAAAAGCCCCCGGCTCGCGAGAACCGGGGGCCATGATTCCATTGAAGCCGGACGAAATCAGCTCCTCGTCATGGTGATGTTGACGCCGCGGATCTCGCCCTTGGAAGAGATCTGCACCGTCTGCTTGGTGCCGTTGGTGCGCAGTGACAGATTGGCGGCGAAGCCGTTGGCCTCGACGAACACGTCGATCTGGCCGCCGCCGGCGGTGCCCTGGAGGTTGCCGAAGATGTTGCGGCTGGACTCGCTCCAGTTTCCGGAGATGCGCTCGCCCTGGCTCGTCACGTCGCTGGTGAGGTCGAACTTGTAGCTGTCGGACGCGCAGTGCAGAGCCTGCTTCAAATTGAGGCCGCTGCCGGCGACCTTGTAGTCGGCCTTGCAGCGAATGCGCTCGGTGGAGCCGTCGGACAGCGATACCGTGCCGGTGCCGGTCCACGCGCCGTCGAAACCGGCAAAGGGGCCGGACGACTGAGCGTGACCTGCCGAAACCGAGAAGAGCAGCGCCGCTCCGATGCCGGCCGCCTTGATTGCCAGTCCAGATCGCCCAAAGAATTTCATCTCAAATATCCCGTTTTGGAACGACGCCCGCTTACGCGCGATAACGTCTCGCCACATCGAAAGTTTAGTGCTCCGAGCCAGTGTCAGGTTCAAAGCCCGACCGCCAGAGATGGCGGTTCACGACGCCTCTCGCCAGTCCTGGACCGGTCGATTTGCCCTGTTTCTGCGTGTTTCCAGCGGGAAAGGCGGGGCGGACAGATGCAGCTCTGCAACAGGTATGCAGTAAAACGCAATGCTTCCGAATTATGACGTAGTATCAATCTCTTACATCTGCCAATGAAGGCGCAGGGAAGACCTGATTTGGTGGGCGTGGCGCCAATTTGGCCGCATTTGCCAGTGCTTGTGCCTTCTCTGAGGCCGCACCTCCCGCGGCGACATGCCATCAGAACAATCCGTTCCGGTCGTCCGCCCTGTGCAGTCCGGGTCCGGTGCGATTCTGCCGTCAGAATGAAGGAATACAATGCGTAAGCTTCTCGTCGCTCTCACCCTGCTGTCGGCTTCTGTTTCGACGGCGGCGTTCGCCCAGCAGGGCCGTGGCACGGACGCCGAGCAGAAGGCCTGCACGCGCGACGTGCAGAAGTTCTGCCGTCCGGTCATCGACCAGGGCGATTTCACCATCCTGGCCTGCCTTAAGGAGAACCGGGCCAAGATCTCGCAGGCCTGCGACCAGGTCCTGAAGACCCACAACCAGTAAGCTCGGCCACTGGCCTACAAAAAGGCGGCCTCCGGGCCGCCTTTTCGGGCCCGATCCGCAAGGGGCAGCCATCGAGAGACAGGATTGGTTTTGCGGCCGTATTCCCCTATATGGGGGCCGCGGCGGATCGCCGGCATGAGCCCGCGCGAGCGAAGAAGCCCTTCCTGTCCAAACGATTGTAAACCAGCCCTCGATGACCTCTGCGAGCGAATTGCGATCCGGTAAGGGTGACCGCGACGAGAATTTTCCCGTCGCGTCCTGGATCATTCATCCGCGTCATCGCGCCCTGATCCTGGCGTATTACAATTTCGTTCGCACCGCCGACGACATTGCCGATCACGCGACCCTGCCGCCCGACCAGAAGCTCGCTTATCTCGACCTGCTCGAGGCGGAGCTGCTCGGCAAGGGCGAGACCCAGGCTGAGGCCGTCATCCTGCGCCGTGCCCTGGCCGAGCGCGGCATGGCGCCGCGCCATGCGCTCGACGTGCTCATCGCGTTCCGCATGGACGTGACCAAGCTGCGTTACGAGAACTGGGACGAGGTCATCCACTATTGCCGTTACTCGGCGATGCCGGTCGGCCGCTTCATGCTCGATGTCCACGGCGAGAGCACCTCGACCTGGGCCGCATCGGATGCGCTCTGCGCAGGCTTGCAGATCAACAATCACCTTCAGGATTGCGGCAAGGATTTCCGCGAGCTCAACCGCGTCTATCTGCCGCGCGATGCGCTGGCAGCACACGGTGCCTCCGTGGAGCAACTCGGGCTTTCGCAGTCGCCGCCGGCGATGCTGGCCTGCCTGCAGGCGCTTGCGTCGCGCAACGAAGCGCTGCTCGACGAGGGCAGGTCGCTGGCCGCGGAGATCCGGGATTTCCGCCTCGGCGTCGACGTCGCGGTGATCCAGGCCTATGCCGATCGCATCGTGCGCCTCTTGAAGGTGCGCGATCCCCTGCGCGAGCGGGTGCACCTGAACAAGTTCGAACTGCTCATCTTCAGCCTTGCTGGAATGATCGGCGAGGCCGGCCGCCGCGCAATCGGACGCAAGGCCATTTCCAGACCGGGGACTGCACATGACGCTTGAGGCGACCTCGCCCGGCGCCAATTATGGCTCGACCGCATCCGGCAGCTCGTTCTACGCCGCGATGCGCATCCTGCCGCATGACCAGCGCGAAGCGATGTTCCAGATCTACAGCTTCTGCCGCCAGGTCGACGACATCGCCGATTCCGACGGCCCTCGCGCGGAGCGGCTCGCCGCGCTTCAGCAATGGCGCAACGACATCGACGCGCTCTATCAGGGCAATCCGCCGCCGCGGCTGAAGGACTACGTCGGCTCGGTGAAGACCTTCGGCCTCAAGCGCGAGGATTTCCTCGCCATCGTCGACGGCATGGAGATGGACGTGCCGCAGGACATCCGCGCGCCCGACATGGCGACGCTGGATCTGTATTGCGATCGCGTCGCCAGCGCGGTGGGACGGCTGTCGGTGCGGGTGTTCGGCCTGCCCGAGGAAGACGGCATCCAGCTCGCCTATCATCTGGGCCGCGCGCTCCAGCTCACCAATATCCTGCGCGACATCGACGAAGACGCTGGCCTTGGCCGGCTCTATCTGCCGCGCGAGGCGCTGCTGCATGCCGGCATCACCTCCGACGATCCGAACCGCGTGATCACCGAGCGCGCGCTGCCCAAGGTCTGCCTGCCGCTGACGCAGCGTGCGAAAGCGCATTTCGAGAAGTCGGACGAGATCATGAACCGCAACAAGCGCCGCACGGTGCGCGCGCCGCGGATCATGTCGAAGTACTATCATTCCATTCTGGATCTCCTGATTGCGCGCGGCTTCAACGCGCCGCGCCAGCCGGTGCGTGTGTCAAAGATCACACGTATCCTGATCCTGCTCCGCTACGCTTTCATCTGATGCAAAAGACAGCACACATCATCGGCGCCGGGATTTCCGGCCTTTCCGCCGCCGTGCGGCTCGCCAATGCCGGCTTCAAGGTCGCCGTGCACGAGGCGACGCAGCAGGCCGGCGGCCGTTGCCGTTCCTATTTCGACGGCGCCACCAATCTCACCATCGACAACGGCAATCATCTGCTGCTGTCGGGCAATAGCCACGCGCGCGCCTATGCGCGTTCGATCGGCACCGAGGCGGGCCTCGTCGGTCCTGAAACTGCGCAGTTTCCCTTCGTCGACGTCAAGACCGGGCAGCGCTGGCAGATCGATCTCGGCAATGGTCGTCTGCCCACCTGGGTGCTCGACGAAGGCCGCCGCGTGCCCGACACGGGCCTCACCGATTATCTGAAGCTGGCGCCGCTGATCTGGGCGTCGGAAGACACGTTGGTCGGCAAATCCATTCCTTGCGAAGGCGTGCTCTATCAGCGTCTGGTGCAGCCGCTGTTGCTCGCGGCGCTCAACGTCGATCCGCCCGAGGGCTCGGCTGGCCTCGCCGGCGCCATCGTGCGCGAGACGTTGCTTGCCGGCGGACAGGCCTGCCGTCCCCTGATCGCGCGCGATGGTCTCAGCGCCGTGCTGATCGAGCCGGCCGTGAAGTTCCTGCAGGACCGTGACCATACCGTGCAGCTGGGCCATGAGCTGCGGTCCTTCACCAGCACTGACGGCAAGGCCAGCGCGCTGAATTTCGGCGGCGAGGATGTCGTTCAGATCGGGGAGGGGGACGTCGTCGTGATGGCGGTGCCGCCGCGCGCTGCTGCGAGCCTGCTGCCGGGCGTGAAGACGCCGACCGAATTCCGCGCCATCGTGAACGCGCATTTCCGGGTCACACCGTCGGCGGGTTCGGCGCCGATTCTGGGCGTGATCGGCGGCGTCGTGGAATGGCTGTTCGCGTTCCCGAACCGGCTGTCCGTCACCATCAGCAACGGTGACCGGCTGGTCGACATGCCGCGCGAGGAACTCGCGCAGGCGATCTGGAACGACGTCTGCAAGGCCGGCGGGGTATCCGGCGAATTGCCCCCCTGGCAGATCGTGCGCGAGCGTCGTGCCACATTTGCGGCGACGCCGGCGCAGAATGCCCTGCGTCCGGGGCCGGTCACTGCGCTGAAAAACCTGTTCCTCGCGGGGGATTGGACTGCTACGGGATTGCCTGCAACCATCGAGGGATCGGTTCGATCCGGTGATCGCGCCGCCGATCTGGTTCTCGCCGCCAAAGGATCCTGAAAGGCGGCCCTGACGGGCAGACGTCCCGGCCAATTTCAATCGACTATCGGAGCAATCGAGCGAGATGGATTCCGTGAACGCGACCAGCCGCGAAGCCCTTCAACCAGGGACCTTGCAACCAGGGATCTTGCAATCGGGCATCCTGGAATCGAGCATTGCATCGGCGACACAGGGCGTCCTCGACTTCCAGCAGGCGGACGGCCACTGGGTGTTCGAGCTCGAGGCCGACTGCACGATTCCGGCCGAATACGTTCTGTTGCGCCACTATCTGGCAGAGCCGGTCGATGCCGTGCTCGAAGCCAAGATCGCCAATTATCTGCGCCGCGTGCAGGGCGCCCATGGCGGCTGGCCGCTGGTGCATGACGGCGAGTTCGACATGAGCGCCAGCGTGAAGGCCTATTTCGCGCTGAAGATGATTGGCGATTCCGTCGACGCCCCGCACATGGTGCGCGCGCGCGAAGCCATTCACGCCCGCGGCGGTGCGATTCACAGCAACGTCTTCACCCGTTTCCTGCTTGCGATGTTTGGCGTCGTCACCTGGCGCGCGGTGCCGGTGCTGCCGATCGAGATCGTGCTGCTGCCATTCTGGTCGCCGTTCCACCTCAACAAGATCTCATACTGGGCGCGCACCACGATGGTGCCGTTGATGGTGCTCGCAGCGCTGAAGCCGCTCGCCAAGAATCCGAAGGGCGTCGGCATCGACGAGCTGTTCCTGCAGGATCCGCGCTCGATCGGCATGACTGCGAAGGCGCCGCACCAGAGTATCGCCTGGTTCCTGCTGTTTCGCTCTCTCGACGCCGTCTTGCGCGTGATCGAGCCGATGTTCCCGAAGGCCTTGCGCAAGCGCGCCATCGATGCGGCGCTCGCCTTCACCGAGGAGCGGCTCAACGGCGAGGACGGCATGGGCGCGATCTACCCGCCCATGGCCAACATCGTCATGATGTACGACGCGCTCGGCAAGGACGAGAACTTCCCGCCGCGCGCGATCACACGCCGGGGCATCGACAAGCTGCTCGTGATCAAAGACGACGAAGCCTATTGCCAGCCCTGCGTCTCGCCGGTGTGGGACACGACGCTGACGGCGCATGCGCTGCTGGAAGCTGGCGGCGACAAGGCGGTGCCGGCGGCCAAGCAGGGCCTCGACTGGCTGATCCCGAAGCAGGAGCTCGAGCTGAAGGGCGACTGGGCCGTGAAGCGGCCCGACGTGCGTCCGGGCGGCTGGGCCTTCCAGTACAACAACGCTCATTACCCAGATCTCGACGACACCGCTGTGGTGGTGATGTCGATGGACCGCATGCGCCGGGAGCACGGTGCGACCGGCTACGACGCCGCGATCGACCGCGGCCGGGAGTGGATCGAGGGCATGCAGAGCGACGATGGCGGCTGGGCTGCCTTCGACGTCAACAATCTCGAATACTATCTCAACAACATCCCGTTCTCGGACCACGGCGCGCTGCTCGACCCGCCGACCGAGGACGTCACGGCGCGCTGCATCTCGATGCTGGCCCAGCTTGGCGAGACCGAGAAGACCAGCAAGCACGTGGCCGACGGGGTCGCCTACCTCAGGAAGACCCAGCACCCCGAGGGGTCCTGGTACGGCCGCTGGGGCATGAATTTCATCTATGGAACCTGGTCGGTGCTCTGCGCCCTCAACATGGCCGGGGTCGACCACGGGGATCCCATGATTCGCAAGGCCGCGGATTGGCTGGCCTCGATCCAGAACAAGGACGGCGGCTGGGGCGAGGACGCCGTCAGCTACCGCCTCGACTACCGGGGATGGGAGGCCGCCCCCTCGACCGCCTCGCAAACGGCATGGGCCTTGCTTGCCCTGATGGCGGCAGGCGAGGTTGATCACCCGGCCGTCGCCCGCGGGGTGGAGTACCTGATTGCAACACAGAACAAAAAAGGACTGTGGGACGAGCAACGGTACACCGCCACAGGCTTTCCGCGTGTATTCTATCTGCGATATCATGGTTACCCGAAGTTCTTCCCGCTGTGGGCGTTGGCGCGGTATCGGAACTTGCGGAACACCAACAGCAGGGTGGTAGGGGTCGGAATGTGACTTTGGGGACGGGGGACTATCTTACCGCGGGTAATGCCATCGACCCGCGGCCGATACTGATCGTGACCGGACTGGTTCAGGAGGCCCGCATCGCAGCCGGGCCCGGAATGGCGGTTATTTGTTCGTCCAGCAGCCCGACCCAGTTGCGGGCGCTGCTGACGGTGGTGGATCCGGAGACGATTCGCGGCGTGATCTCGTTCGGCGTGGCCGGCGGGCTCGACCCGAGCTTGCGCTCCGGCGACGTCGTGCTGGCGACCGAGGTGCTCGACGGCGACACCCGTTGGGCCGCAGGGCTCTCGCTCGGCGACGATTTGATCGACCGCCTGACCTCGGGCCGTCGCCGCGTGGTGCGTGGCAGCCTCGCCGGTGCCGAGGAAGTGGTCACCAAGCGCGCCTGCAAGGCGGCGCTGCACTCGGAGACGGGCGCTTCGGCCGTTGACATGGAAAGCCACATCGCCGCCGCCTACGCCGCCGAGGCCGGCTTGCCGTTTGCCGCGGTCCGCGTCATCAGCGATCCCGCCCACCGCGCGCTGCCCGCGCTCGCCCGCGCCGCCATCAAGCCGAACGGCCAGATCGACCTCGCGGCCGTCCTGCGCGGCATCGTGCGCAATCCGGCAACGCTGCATGCGCTGGTCTCGACCGGCATCGACTTCAACCGCGCTTTGCGCTCGCTGCGCGGCTGCCGCGACTATTTGATCGGCACGGAGCTCATCGAGAGCGAGGCGCTGGTGTCGAAGGCGGCGTGAGCGGCTTGCTCGATCGATAAAGATAGGGCCCGGTCGCCATTGGCGTCCGGGCCCTATCTGTTTTTTGGCCCGATTCTGAACTCGCTTCACCCCGACCAGGTGGGTGGAAGACAGATCTGGAGCGGCGGACGAAAGCCCGTAACGACCCTGCAAGACATCGTATTCAATGCGCGCCGGCAAAAGCCTGACGCTACCCGGACGAACTATTCGCGGCTTTCGTTTTTATTACGAGAATGATGCATTTACGGAGCTGGAGAGAGCTCACCAAGTTCGTGGGCCTTTTCGTTCGCTGCTGCGCCGGGCGCTGCTCATATAGTGACATCGCAGGCCACAAGACCCGGGCTGAATCTGCCGCAGCAGTCCAGACGGCAGTTGGACGTGCTGCATGCTTTGCAGGACACGTTCGGCGAACGGGTCCCGTTCGAGCTGTACCCAATTGAAGGCGGGCTATTGCCGATAGGCATCACGGACAATGGAGATGTCATCCATTGGCTCACAAGTGGCGCTGCAGCCGATTGGACTGTTGTCGTGAACGAGGCCCGCAGTCCGGACTACGAACATTCTCCATGTTTGCCTGACGCAATTCATCGAGGGCGTCATCGAAAGATCGATCCGCTGTCGGGCATTTCCGCTCTCGATTTTTTCAAGCGCCTCCCGCATTCCGCAGCCTGTGATCCCGCGTGTGAACAAAAGAAAAAGGGCCCGGGAATCACGGTGACAGTGCACTAAATCGTCGCCCGCCTTCGCAGGCATGACGCCACATGGCCCCGTCTTGCCCGTGTCGTCATTCCTGGACATCCCTACCATGTCATCCAGCGTGGCAATGGCCGGGCGCGCACGTTCCTTGAGGACGGCGACCATGCGTTGTACCGCGACCTTCTCGCGACGAATTGCAAGGGCGCAGGCGTCGAGGTGTAGGCCTAGTGCCTCATGCCAAACCACGTGCATCTCATCCTGGTGCCTTGCGCTCCGCAGAGAGCATCGGCCGCCCGCTTGGAGACAACCGTTTACTCGCCCCAATCGAACGCCAGACCGGTCGCGTCATCAAGTCAGCCAAGTGCGGGCCCAAGCCGTGCACGGAGACGAATGATCATTTAATGCACTGTCACCGCAATTCGCGCTGCAGAGAATAGCCAAGGAGCGAGCGGTGCAGTCGGGGTGGGTCGCAACGATATAGTACGTCGTGCGATCAGATAGGAGCAAACAAAAAACACTACAGCGAGCCCCTCGAAAACAAGAACAGCAGACGGCGGCGCTCCGCTAAAGTAAACTCCAACTCCAGCAAAGAAGTAGTAGAAAAAAGCCATTAGGCAAGCGCCCATCGCAAACCAGACGAATTTGGACGGAGCCATAACATGCGAGGTTCTAAATAGACGATAAAGCAACAGCCCGCACGCCGCGATTCCCAATGGAATGATCGACGCACCAATTGTTGTCAGTACGAGGTCGCTGGCCATCAGCTTAGCCACCTCAGTCACAGCGCCAGGATTCCAAATCAAGTCGATGATGGCTGGATTAACTCTGGTACCAATGCAGCACCCCAGTGCAATTGCTAACCAAATAGCAAAAACATGAAAGAGGGTGCTTCGTGTTCGCATGCTTCCAAGTGAAATTACGCCTCCACAACGGAACATCACAGACCCTAGCGCGATGGCTATTGGAAACATGATCAAGCTTAGTACAACAGAAAGCGCCAGCAATTTAGGAGAGGAATAGACCAGCTGCGACATTTCAAGGAAGTTCGATGGAGGGGGTGCATCGATAAGAGCAGCGGAAACGAAGTCTTCGAGACGAAGAGTCCGGATCACAGCTAGAGTCAAGCCAATCACATAGCCCAAGAAGAATATCCCCCAAAGACTTGGCGCAATAATGGTCACTGGAGCTTCCACGGCCGCGCGCCGGGAGGCTATGCCGGGGTGAGCAGCAAACAATCTTGACAACAAGGAGTGGACTCTTTTCTCGCCTCCCAGCGCTCCTAGCATTGATGGCGCACCAACAGTCGCCGCTGACGCGCTATCCGCATAAAGTTCGCGAACACGCAAAAAACTTCGGTGCTCGGCAAATAGGAGGATAGCCCATACGCAGGATTTCAGAACTGCAATAGCTAAAAGTAATAAGTTAGCTTTGAGCGGTGGAATCTGAGCAGCGATGAATGCCCCGAAAGGTTGGCCTGCGGCTTTCCAAGTTAGCCAACTTTGATAATTCATAGCGACGTTCATGAACAAATATTGCGCGACCGTAGCAATCAGCAGGACAGCAGATGCGACCACTAAAGCTTGCGCGAAGAAAGTTATTGCAAGGTCGCCGTTTTTGATGTGGCCAATTTCGTGCGCTATACGGGCATCAAACGCATCGGGCTGTTTGATCCGCAAAAGGAGCAGTCCGCGTCCAAGTAAGAGGTATTTCTTCCAAGGCAATCCAAACGCGAGAGCATCGTGGTTTCGAATATCGCGATCCATCAGCAACACGGGTGTCGCAACGCCCAATCCCTGACATAATTCTTGAATCTTAAGTGCGACCGGATCATTTGAGTCTAACTCACGCGCAGGCCCGAAGGAGTTTCTCCGCTTCACGGGGTGGAGGAGATATAAAAGGGTCGCCAATAGAAATAGCACGAATGTAGCAAAGCTCCCCCCTTCAATGGTGCTGAACGATGGCGCCTGAGACGTGAAGGGAAGAGAACTTCGCAGCACCCATGATTCTCCGCTCGTAAACGCTAAAAGTGCAGCAAGCGAGATGAGCAGGGCAAATCGAGCTCTGGTGGCACTAGGCAGTTGGGCAGGATTCAGCCGTGGGACCGAAGTCATTGCTGCCCGAATGATCTTGTAAGCGTTTGAACAATTCGGATCGATTGAACTTCATCCAATCCCTGCTCTACCGAAATCCTCTTGGCAGCGTCCAGCAGGGCGTTCAGGGCATCGGGCTTAAGCGCGAATGGAGGAGGGCTAGAGAGCCTGCTCTCAATCCACAGCTTGAGCTTTTTGCCGAAGCTCTCTCGGAATTGTTTCGCAGCGTCGTCTGCCAGGCCTCTCAAGACGGGCTCTGCGGCCTTCCAAACAGCTTGCAATGCGACTTTGCCAATTTCGTAAAGTGCTACTGCAACAACGCCACCTTCCGCCGATACACCAAACGCTAGCGTTCGATCTCTGCGCACTGATTTTGGACGCTGATGAGCATCAATAATCTCATCGAAGAAAGGTGTTTCAAGGGGTGCTATTTCGCCTGTCAGATTTCTACCGAAATCGCGGGCAAGATTTTCATATTCGAATTCTTGCAACAGAATACTCCCTTAAAAGGCCACAACTTAAAGGAAGATCTGGCGCTTATGCAACCCCGATTGGTGCGACTTACTAGCGCTATGAGCCTGAGGGGGCTGCCGATACTCAGGACCTTTCGCGCCTTATCGATCGCACAGATGGTTCTCTACCTCTCTCTGATTATTGATGATTCTCCTGGCTCTCCTTAAGTTTAGCCAAGCGACAGGGCTTTTTCGGCTGCTGACGGAGATCGAATATCGCGCCAAGTCCGCGGAAGACAAAAGGCATCCCTTTGGTGTATGAATGCGATCGTTGATCGGCTTGGGTTGCAGCGCTGAATTGGCGACGTTTTCCACGCCCACGATAAACCGTGGTAATGACGAATTACGGTGACAGTGCATTAAACTGACGCCGACGGCTGCCGCAGCTTGGCTCGTCTTGCCCGTGACGTCGTTCCCGGCCATCTCATGTCACCCAGCATGGCAACAGTCGCGGTCGTACGTTCTTCGAGGGGGGCGACTATGCGCTCTATCGCGGCCTGTTGGGGCGGCGAACTGCACCTCATCCTAGTGCCGTCCGACGTCGACGGGCTCCGTGCGCTCGCGCGCCTCCACCGCAGCCATGCCGCGATCACCCAGGCGCGACCGGACATTTCTTGTAGGCTGGTTCAGCGCCGCCGCGATGGACGAGGAGTGTCTCAATATTACGGTGACATTGCACTTAGTTGACGCCGTTCGCGCTTTGCAGGCTGTCACGCCAATGCCTGCGAGCATCAGTCCCTCGTCCAGTCCTCCAGCCGCAATCCGGCGATGCGCTGAAATTCGGCAGTGTTGTTGCTGACGAGCGGCAGGCCGCGCGCCATCGCCTGCCCGGCGATCGAGATATCGTAGGGGCCGATGGGTATGCCGCGCCGCGCCAGTTCCGTCCAGATCTCGCCGGCGGCTCGCGTCCTCTTGGTTGAGGTCGAGGATTTCAAGATCTGTGAAGAGAAGGCGAAGGATTTCGAGGTTGAATTCGACCTTCTGGCTGCGGTAGGCGCCGAAGTAGAGTTCGTGGGCAACGATGGCCGAGATCGCGAGCGCGCCAGGCTCGCTGGCTTCGACTCTGCGCAGGAGAGGTTCTGACCGGCGTGCGACAAGCGCGATCACGGCGTTGGTGTCGAGCAGCCATTTCGTCATCGAAACGCTCGGTCAAGAGCTGGGCGCGCCTGCTCGTCGGACTGCTCTCGGCCTTCAGCCATGAAGTCGGGGCTGAACCGCGCGCCACGGCCGCTCGAAGCGAAGCCCAGGGGCCGGTGGCACTCCGCTTCGGGGCGCAGGATCACGGCATCGCCTTCGCGTGAAACCTCGACTTCCTCGACCGCAAAACGAAAATCCTTCGGCAGCCGGACCGCCTGCGAATTGCCGGACTTGAACACCGTCGGGCAAAGCACCCCAAACCCGTCAACCCCTCCCCACAAAAACATTCTACTTTACCGAATTTCGGATTTATGGCATAGAGCGCTTATCCCGGCCCTCCCAGAGGGGCGCTTCGCGATCGTCACGAGATGCGGGTCGGGGTGCGGTGGACGCGGCAGCGCCGGCGCGGAAGGCGGGGACAGGGCGGGCAACCGTGAGTCATGCGCGACGCGGGACGAACGGCGCGGTCACAGCGGTTTTGGTCGTCGTCCGGGGGCGAGCACACGCTAGCTCTCGGCGATCAGGTCAAACCGTCCGCGGACGGAGAAGTCGTGTGGTCCTGACGCCCGCAGGCTGGCGTCAAGCCTAGCGGTGATGCGGCGGCCCGACCGGGCACGCGCATCGGTCATCCGCAAGGCGACGGGGGCAACAGTGCATCGCTCCCCGAGGAGAGCACGAAGGACACCGTTAAAACCATCCGCGCAGGGAAGGCCGGGCGACCGGCAACGCCTGTAGTCCACCCCGTGTGCGTTTTTCCATGCACGCGGACCGCGGGTGCCGCCGGCGCCCGGCCTTCCCTGCGCCCTCTGGTCTTTCACAGGGCGAAACGAAACAGCAAAGCTCGGGCGAAAGAAGCCGCGAGAATGTTGACGCGTGTCTGCGAGCAAGAGCGCATGGCAAAAGCAAGCTGGTGCCGCCCTCTCCGTCATTGCGAGCGCAGCGACTTGTCCGCCGAAGCCTCGGCGAAGGCGGAAGCAATCCAGAATCTTTCCGCGGAGGCAGTCGGGATTGCTTCGTCGCAAGAGCTCCTCGCAATGACGGCGTGGAGAGAGCGGGCAACACACTCGCGACTCGTGCCCCGGACGCGGCGCAGCGCCTCTTCGGCGGTGCGCTGCAGAGCCGGGGCCCATGCATCGATACAGCACGCGGCTGCTGGGTCCCGGCTCTGCGCAGCAGCGCAAAGAGCGCTGCAGCGCGTCCGGGACACGGGCCGCTCGTCTGACGGCGCACAAGACAAAGGCCCGGTCGCGTTGGCGATCGGGCCTTTCTCGGTTGTAGATATGATTGGCGCTTTACGCCGCGGTCGAAGCCTTCTGCGCGGCCTTCGCCTGCGCGGCCTCGGCCTCGTCCTTGCGGATCTCCGACAGGCGCTTCTGCACTTCCGCCGAGAAAATGTACTGCGCCGGGCGCTGCTTGCTCATGTCGATCTCCGGCGCCATGGGACCAGAGGTCCTGATGCCGCGCAGCGACACCCACATCGCCTTCAGCGGGTTGTTGAGGGCTGCGGTCGCCGCGGTCGGCTCGTAGCCGCAATGGGCCATACAGTCGGCGCACTTCTCGTACTTGCCGGTGCCGTAGGTCTCCCAGTCGGTGGTGTCCATCAGCTCCTTGAAGGTCTTGGCGTAGCCTTCACCGAGCAGGTAGCAGGGCTTCTGCCAGCCGAAGATATTGCGCGCGGGCATGCCCCAGGGCGTGCACTCGTATTCCTGGTTACCGGCGAGGAAGTCCAGGAACAGGCCGGAATGCATGAAATTCCACTTCTTGCCCTTGCCCATCGCAAAGACGTCGCGGAACAGCTTCTTGGTCTTGGTGCGGTTGAGGAAGTGCTCCTGGTCCGGCGCGCGCTCATAGGCGTAGCCGGGCGACATCGAGACGCCGACACCGAGCTCGACGGTGAGGTCGAGGAACTTCGCGATCTCCTCGGCCGGATGGCCGTCGAAGATGGTGGCGTTGACGTTGACAGTGAAGCCGCGCGCCTTGGCCGCCTTGATTGCGGAGACGGCGCGGTCGAACACGCCCTTCTGCGACACGGCCTTGTCGTGATGGTCCTTCAGGCCGTCGAGATGCACGGAGAAGAACAGATACGGGGAGGGCTCGAACAGATCGAGCTTCTTCTCGAGCAGCAGCGCGTTGGTGCAGAGCGAGACGAACTTCTTGCGCTCAACGAGGCCGCGCACGATCTCGCCGATCTCCTTGTGGATCAGCGGCTCGCCGCCGGGAATGGCGACCATCGGCGCGCCGCACTCGTCGGCCGCGTCCCAGCACTCCTGCGCGGTCATGCGGCGGTTGAGGATCGCATCCGGATAATCGATCTTGCCGCAGCCGACGCAGGCGAGGTTGCAGCGAAACAGCGGCTCCAGCATCAGCACGAGCGGATAGCGCTTGCGGCCAAGCAGTTTCTGCTTGAGCAAATAGCCGCCGATACGCATTTCCTTGAAGAAGGGGATGGCCATTACAAGTTTCTTTCTGGGCTTTTCAATTCGGGTGGGTCAGCTCGCAGCCAGTTGGGCCGGAAGCCGGAATTCGATGTTTTCCTCGCGGCCCGGCAACACCTGGACCTTGACCGGTCCGATTCGCCGCATCGCTTCGATCACGTCATCCACGAGTACCTCGGGCGCCGAAGCGCCGGCCGTGATGCCGACGGTCCTGGCATTTTTCAACCACTCCGGATTGAGCTCGCTGCCGTCGGCAATCAAATAACTCGCAACGCCGGCTTCGGTGCCGATTTCGCGAAGCCGGTTCGAATTCGAGCTATTGGCAGCGCCCACCACCAAGATCACGTCGACCAGCTTGCTCAAGTCCCTTACCGCAGATTGGCGGTTCTGTGTCGCATAGCAGATATCCCGGATATCCGGACCTTGAATATCTGTAAAGCGGGTCTGAAGGGCCGCGATGATATCCTTGGTGTCGTCGACCGACAGGGTGGTCTGGGTGATGTAGGCCACTGGCGTATCCGCCGGCAGCGTCAGGGCCGTAACCTCTTGAACGCTTTGGACAAGCAGCACGGGGGCGGGAACCTGGCCCATCGTGCCCTCGACCTCGGGGTGGCCGGCATGGCCGATCAGGATCAGCGTGCGGCCTTTGGTGATGTAGCGCTTCCCCTGATTGTGAACTTTCGTGACCAGCGGGCAGGTGGCATTGAGCACGGGAAGGTCGCGAGCGGCGGCCTCTTCCTCGACGCTGCGGGCGACTCCGTGAGCGCTGAAGACCGTCACCGCCTTCGGCGGCACCTCGGACAACTCCTCGACGAAGATGGCGCCTTTGTTTTTCAGGCTCTCGACGACGTATTTGTTGTGCACGATCTCATGGCGCACGTAGACGGGCGGGCCGTACTTCTGCAACGCCCGTTCTACGATCTCGATCGCACGCACCACGCCCGCGCAGAAGCCGCGCGGTTGCGCCAGATAAACTTCCATTGGTCGCCCATCACGCAAGTTGCACCAATCCGCTTCGTAAGTCCCGGCGGCACCTCGATACTGACCAATGCGTTGCAATATCCGCACCATTGGTCCGCGCACGCGGTAGCCACCCACCCCCGTCGGGGCTCCGGCGCATGGAGGCGCAATACTCTGTGGCAAAAAATCGGCGGCAAGGGAAGGTCGAATGGACCTGGGTTCCCCGCCGGGCTAATTTTACGGTATTATAGTAGAGGCATGGGTGAATGCAAGCCAGCGACATCAGTGACCAGCTCTTCGTCACGTTCCCGCCTCAACTCCCCGGCTATACCGACCGCCCCGCATGATTTTGCCACGGTCTGCCGCCGTTTACCTCGAACCTTCTGGCGGCGAGAGCCTCTCAAAACAGCAATAGGTTTCGCCCGGGAACTCCGATAAACAGCGGGCGTTTCCGGCAAGCTGTTAACCGCAGAAAGAAAAGAAGTGCTGCAAAGCGTAGTCGTTGCCATCGTCAGGGCCTGCACCCGGTTTGCCTCCCTCGTCGTCGTTCTCGGGCTCCTGCTGTCGGTGGGAGCGGGCTATTACGCTGCGCGCCACTTCGCCATCAACACCGACATCAATTCGCTGATTTCCCAGAACCTCGACTGGCGCAAGCGTGACCAGCAGTTCGACAAGGCGTTCGATCAAAACGAAACGATCCTGGCTGTGATCGAGGCCCGGACCCCGGAGATGACGAGCGCCGCGGCGGACGCGCTCTATGCCAGGCTGAAGGACGACAAGACCAACTTCCAGTCCCTGCAGCAGCTCGGCAGCGGCGAGTTCTTCGAAAAGAACGGACTGTTGTTCCTGCCGACCGAAGAGGTCGGCAAGATCACCAGCCAATTCGAATCTGCAGCGCCCCTGATCGAGATCATGGCTGGCGATCCCTCGATCCGCGGCCTGACCGGCGCGCTGGAGACGGGACTCGCCGGCGTCAAGCGCGGGCAGGTCAAGCTCGATAACACCGAGCGTCCGTTCAACCTGATCGCGCAGACGGTTGAGACCGTGCTCAACAAGGGCAATGCGAGCTTCTCCTGGCGCGAGCTCGTCAGTGACGAGCCGCTGAAGGATTCGGACAAGCGCGCCTTCATCGAGTTCAAGCCGATCCTCGACTACAACGCGCTGGAGCCCGGCAAGGATGCCACCGACGCGATCCGCAAGGCCGCAGTGGATCTGGATTTTGCGACCAAATACCAGGCCCGGGTGCGGCTGACCGGTCCGGTCCCGATCGCCAACGAGGAATATGCGACCGTCCAGGAAGGCGCCGTCGTCAACGGCGTCGGCACGGTCCTCGTCGTGCTGCTGATCCTGTGGCTGGCGCTGCACTCGTCGAAGATCATCTTCGCGGTGTTCGTCAATCTCTTCGTCGGCCTCGCGCTGACGACCGCCGCCGGCCTGATGATGGTCGGATCGTTCAATCTGCTGTCGATCGCATTCGCGGTGCTTTTCGTCGGCCTCGGCGTCGATTTCGGCATCCAGTACAGCGTCCGCTACCGCTCCGAGCGCTACAAGCACAACGATCTCACGGGCGCGCTGGTGCTGGCGGCGAAGCGCTCGGCGGTGCCGCTGTCGCTCGCGGCGATGGCGACCGCGGCCGGCTTCCTTTGCTTCATGCCGACCGACTACAAGGGCATCGCGGAGCTGGGCCAGATCGCCGGCGTCGGCATGCTGGTGGCGTTCCTTTCCTCGATCACCGTTCTGCCGGCCATGCTGAAGCTGCTGAATCCACCCGGCGAGAAGGAGCCAGTCGGTTACGCCTTCCTGGCGCCGCTCGATCACTTTCTGGAGAAGCACCGCGTGCTGGTCGTGGGCGGCACGCTGATGCTGGCGCTCGCCGGCCTGCCGCTACTCTATTTCATGAAGTTCGACTTCAACCCGATGAACCTGCGCAACCCGAGGGCGGAATCGATCGCGACCTTCCTCGACCTGCGCAAGGATCCCAACACCGGCGCCAATGCCATCAACGTGATGACCACGTCCGAGGAGCAGGCAAAGCAGGTCGAGGCGAAGCTCGAAAAGGTGCCCGAGGTGCTGCGGGTGATGTCGCTCAACAGCTTCGTGCCGGAGGATCAGCCGCCGAAGCTGAAGCTGCTCGCGCAGGGCGCCAAGGTGCTGAACCCCGCACTCAACCCTGATCAGATCGATGCGGCGCCGACTGACAAGGAAAACGTCGAGGCGCTGAAATCCTCGATCGACAATCTGCGCCGGACCGCGGGCGATGCGAAGGGGCCGGGCTCGATCGCCTCGCGCCGTCTGGCAGACGCGCTCGAAAAGCTCGCCAATGGCGACGAGGCCACGCGCAACAAGGCGCAGGACGTGTTCGTCACGCCGATGAAGATCGTGTTTGACCAGCTCAGGAACGCGATGCAGGCCGGGCCCGTCACCCTGAGCTCACTGCCGCCCGATCTCGTCAGTGCCTGGAAGAGCAAGGACGGCATCATCCGCGTCGAGGCGCTGCCCAAGGGCGATCCCAACGACAACGACACGCTGCGCAGATTTGCAGCGGCGGTGCTCGTTGCCGAGCCGACCGCGATCGGCGGGCCGGTCTCGATCCTGAAATCCGGCGACACCGTGGTGCGGGCGTTCATCCACGCCGGCATCTACGCGCTGCTGGTGATCGGCCTCTTGCTGTGGATCACGCTGCGCCGCTTCGTCGACGTGCTGATGACGCTGGTGCCGCTCTTGGTCGCCGGCGCGGTGACGCTCGAGATCTGCGTGTTGATCGGCCTGCCGCTCAACTTCGCCAACATCGTCGCGTTCCCGCTGCTGCTCGGCGTCGGCGTCGCCTTCAAGATCTATTATGTCGTGGCCTGGCGCTCGGGCAGGACAAATCTGCTCCAGACCAGCCTGACACGCGCGATCTTTTTCAGCGCGCTGACGACGGCGACCGCGTTCGGCAGCCTGTGGCTGTCGAGCCATCCCGGCACGTCCAGCATGGGCAAGCTGCTGGCACTCTCGCTGGTGACGACGCTCGCCGCCGTGCTGCTGTTCCAGCCGGCCCTAATGGGCAAACCCCGCAATCTCAGGGAGTAGGCAGATGTCGCCGACCGGGTCGGCGGCACCTTTCTGACCCGGCTTTGCGGGGGCGGTGGCGCTCTTTTGGGCCGCCGCCGGCGCAGGCGCCGCTGTCGCGCCCATCGTGCCCTGAGCCTTCGGCGCCGCGCCGGTGGACTTGGGCGCGCCCTTGGCCATGGCATTGGCGGTGCTCAAGGGGATCGGCGGGCCGACCCGGGTCCAGGTCTCGCCGCCGCAGAGGAAGCCCATCACGCAGCCCTTGATTTCAAGCTGGTCGGCGCCGGCTGGCGTGATGGTGGCGCTATAGAGCTGGCCGTCCTTGGCGTTGTAGACCTGCCCTTCCCATTGATCGGCGCCGGGCTTCTTCTTCATGTCGATCAGCGTCGCCATGCCCAGCGTCGGCCTGGTCTTTTTCGAGGCATCCGGATTGTTCTCGTCGCGGCCGCCGGGCTGCTTTTCCCAGGAAACCGCGCCCCACATGCTGCCATTGCATTGGGCGACGCGAATGTTGGCGACGCCGTCGGCAACCCGCCAGTCGCCGGTGGGATCCGCGGCGAGCGCCGGGGTCAGGCAGGTGTAACCGCCAACCAGTATTAGTCCGGTGTAAAGGGCTAAACGCATGATAGTTCCTTGGCAGTGCAACATGGGCTAAAGCTGTGCTTGCGAAGATGGTCCGAAAAAGGGCAAAAGGCCGCACAGACCGTTTTCAGTAACGGTCCCTTTTCAGTTGACGAGACGGCCCTCAACCGAAGTATGTAACGGATGCACAGCCCAAATCCAGACATGTCTGAGCTTTTCGCGGACCGTCAGGCCCAGCGCAGCACCCTGCATAATCGGTATCTGAACGAGCAGTTCGTTCGGGTTCTCAAGACCATCGGCTACGATGTCGGCTTCCAGAAGGGGCAGGGGCAGTATCTCTACGATCGCGACGGCGCGCGCTATCTCGACCTGCTGTCCGGCTTTGGCGTGTTTGCGATCGGGCGCAATCATCCGGTCATGCGCGACGCTCTCAAGAGCGTGCTCGATGCCGACCTGCCCAACCTCGTCCAGTTCGACGTCTCCGTGCTTGCCGGTGTGCTCGCCGAGCGGCTGCTGAAATATGTCCCCTATCTGGACAAGGCGTTCTTCGCCAATTCCGGCGCCGAATGCGTCGAAGCCGCGATCAAGTTCGCGCGCGGCGCCACCGGCCGCCCCGGCATCGTCTACTGCGCCCACGGCTATCATGGCCTGACCTATGGCGCGCTGTCGCTGACGGGTGATTCGAACTTCCGCACCGGTTTCGAGCCGCTGCTGCCGGGCTGCACCTCGATCCCGTTCAACGATCTGGCCGCGCTGGAAAAGGCGCTGGCCTCGCGCGAGGTCGCGGCGTTCGTGGTCGAGCCGATCCAGGGCAAGGGCGTCAACATGCCCACCGACGAGTTCCTGCCGGGCGCGGCCGCGCTCTGCAAGAAGTACGGCACGCTGTTCGTCGCCGACGAAATCCAGACCGGCATGGGCCGCACCGGCCGCTTCCTCGCGGTCGAGCATTGGAACGTCGAGCCCGACATGGTGCTGCTGTCGAAGTCACTATCTGGCGGCCACGTGCCGGTCGGCGCGGTGCTGACGCGCAAGGCCATCTTCGACAAGATCTTCAACCAGATGGACCGCGCTGTGGTGCACGGCTCCACCTTCTCCAAGAACGACCTCGCGATGGCCGCAGGCATCGCCACGCTGGACGTGATGGAGTCAGAGAAGCTGATCGAGTCCGCCGCCAAGCGCGGCGCCGAGCTGCGCCTCGCGCTGACGCGCATGGTGCCCGGCTATGAGCTGATGAAGGAAGTGCGCGGCAAGGGCCTGATGATCGGCGTCGAGTTCGGCCCGCCGAAGTCGCTGCGGCTGCGCGCCTCCTGGAACGTGCTGGAGACAGCCAACAAGGGCCTGTTCTGCCAGCTCATCACCGTGCCGCTGTTCAAGGATCACAAGATCCTCACGCAAGTGGCCGGTCACGGCAGCCACACCATCAAGCTGCTGCCGCCGCTCACCATCACCGAGGAAGATTGCAGCTGGATCGAAAAGGCGTTCGACGACGTCATCGCCGGCAGCCATAAGGTCCCCGGCGCGATCTGGTCGCTCGGCAAGACGCTGGTGGACAACGCGGTGCGACGGTCGGCCTGAATCCGGCCGAGCTATCCCGGCAATCGTCATTGCGAGCGAAGCGAAGCAATCCAGACTGTCTCTGCGGAGGCAACCTGGGGATTGCTTCGTCGCTAGCGCAAAGTTGCTTCGCAATTTTATCGCGAGCTCCTCGCAATGATGGTGTAGCAAGATCTACCCCTCCACATTCGCCTTCATCGCTGTCTCGAACTTGTCGACGAACTCGGCGAGCTCGTCGGCGCCGATATCGCTGACGGCCCAGAAGTTCAGGCCGCGCTCGCCCCAGCGGCGGCAGTTGAAGCCCTGCATGGTCTGGGTCTTCGGCGGCCGATGCTCAGTGCTCGCGGTCTGCGCCACGAACAAATTGATGACGTGCTGGCGACGCTTGTAGACGACGGCGCCGATGGCGCGGGCGTCGATATAGTCGAGCCGGCCGCCGACCAGGGTAAAACCCTGCGCGGTGAGATCGATCACGGGCGGGGCGACATCGAGCTTGCCGTTGAACCACGGCTTGACCGTGTGCTGGTCGGTCGAGATCACGTCGGTGAGGTGGCCGGCCTGCAGCGAGCGCAGATGCGCGGAGACGACTTCCGAGAGGATGCGCTGCTGATCGTCCTGGCGCAGCACGATGGCGACGATTCCGGTTGCGGCGAGCGCGGAGACCGCCGAGCCCATCGCAAAGCCACGCAGCACGGAGCGGCGGGTCGGCTGGGGCTGCGGCTTCGGTAGCGAGGCCTCGATCCGCGTGCGCAGGCTTGCCGGCGCGGTGTAGCGCAGACTGGTATTGGCGAGCACGCCCTGCATCTCGCGCTGTGCGGCAAGCTCCGCCGCGCAGTCCGGGCAGCTGGCGATATGGGCTTCGACCTCGCGCGCGTGGCCGGCATCGAGCTCGCTGTCGAGCAGCGCGTGAAGCATAATTCTTGCTTCGTCGCAGGTCATTTCGCTTGCTCCTCCTCCGCCGTCCAGGCCGCGCGCAGCAGGGTACGGGCGCGGGCGAGGCGGGACATCACAGTGCCGATGGGCGCGCCGATGGTCTCGGCGATTTCACGATAGGACAGGTTGTTGATCTCGCGCAGCACGAAGACTTCCCTGAACGGTTCGGCGAGCGCGTCGATCAGCCTGCGGATGGCGCCAGCATCGCGGCTGCGCAGCACTTCGGTCTCGGGACTTGCCTCGCTCTCCTGCCATATCGGCGTCTGCTCGTTGGCGCCGGGCGTGTCCTCGATCGCGCTGGGCCGATGCGCGCGCCGCGCATACTCGGCGTTGCAGACATTGCGCAGGATCGCGAACAGCCATGGCTTCATCGCCGGCCCGCGATAGCTGGCGAAGTGCTTCAGCGCGCGCAGATAGCACTCCTGCACCGCATCTTCCGCGTCGGAGGCATCGCGCAGTAGGTAGCGGGCGAGCGTGTAGACGTCGTCGAGATGGGGCAGCGCCGCTTCGCGGAAGCGTTGCGCCTTGTCCAGATCGTCGCTTGTCGGTGGCATCGCCGCTCGATTTGCCGTTTCGCCTGATGTCGCCGGAGACGCAGGAGCCCGGCCGGCGTGGGACCACCGGCCGGGCAAGACGTTGATGCCTTGGTTGGAGACGTTACTCAACCTTGATCATCCCCGTCATGTGCGGGTGCAGCGAACAAAAATACTTGTAATCGCCCGCGTTGGTGAAGGTGAAAGAGAACTTGTCGTCAGTGTCCAGGGTCTTGGACCTGAACTTGCCGGCCGACACCACGGTGTGCGGGATGTCGTCCCGGTTGGTCCAGGTCACGGTGGTGCCGGCCTTGATCTTGAGCTCGGCCGGCTGGAAGACGAAATTGTCGATATGGATCTCCATGTCGTCGGCACGAGCGCTTGTTGCGGGCAGCAGGATGGCCGCGGCCAGAGCGAGGCCGAGATCGATGCCGAAGGCGCGGCGGTTGAGGGTCTTCATTGTCAGCTTCCACCTTAGCCCTGGAGCGGCGTGTCGATGATGGCGAGCCGCTGCTCGTTCTGCTTGAAGTTGATGCTGGCAACGCCGAGCATGCCGCGGAGCCTGGCGTCCTCGACCTTCATCGGTCCGGGCGAGGCGGCGGCTCCCGGCGCCGGCTGCGGGAAGGCGGTGGAGCGCGCGGTGTGGAAGGTGACGTTACCCTCGACCTTCTGCATCACCTGGTGAATGTGTCCGTTCAGCACGGTGACCGAGCCAAAACCCTTCGCCTGTTCCAGCGCGCGGCCGCCGTCCTCGGTGCCCCAGCCCCATTCCGGATAGACGGTCCAGAGCGGGATGTGGGCGAACAGCACGATCGGCGTCGATTTCGACTTGCCGCGCAGATCGTCCTGGAGCCAGGCAAGTTGCTCGGCGCCGAGATTGCCGAGGCCGCCGGCCTTGAGGTCGACGACGTTGACGAGGCCGATGAAGTGCACGCCGCCGGCATCGAAGGAATACCAGCCCTGGCCTTTGGTGCCGCGGCCATAGCGCTCGCGATACAACTTCACCTCCTCGTCGAGGAAGTCATGCTCGCCGGGCACGTAGTGCACATCGAGCTTGCTCTGCGAGATGATGCGCTCGGCATTGTCGAATTCGGCGGCCTTGGACAGATGCGTGATGTCGCCGGTATGGATCATGAAGGACGGTTTGGCCGGCATCGCGTTGATCTTGCCCACAGCCTCCTCCAGCGTGCCGAGTGCGTTGGGATTGGCCGGCTTGTCGAAGCCGACATGGCTGTCGCTGATCTGGAGGAAGCTCATGCCGGGCGCGGCTTCGATCGCAGCCTGTGCGGAATCGATGATGCCGAGCGAGCGCGGCACACCGCCGGCGACGGTCCAGAGCACCCCGGTGCCGGCCCAGGTCATGCATTCCAGCACCTTGCGGCGGCTGACGCCGTCGCCGCCGTGATCATGTCCGCTCATCGCATCTCTCCACGTCGCCCGGAATTGGGCTTTCAGAGGAGGTGATCAGCGGAGGAGGGGGCTTATTCGCGGGAGGTGATGACGATTTCGTGAGGGGAAGTCTCGTGTCCCGGGCGCAACGCAGCACCTCTTGGTGATGCGGTGCAGAGCCGGGACCCAGAAGGCGGCACGGCACGCGGTGAGATGGGCCCCGGCTCAGCAGCGCATCACTGCGTGCTGCGCTGCGTCCGGGGCACGAGACTATTTTGCGAACTCTCTCACGGCCTCGGCCGCACGCTCCGGCACTTCTTGCGCCACGCAATGCCCGGCGTTCTCGAACACCAGCGTGCTGACGCGCGGAATCAGCGACACCGCGCGTCGCGCCATCTCCCAGTAGATCGGACCGGACTTCGCCGCGGTCGTGACGCGCACCGGGCAGTCGATTTCGGTGAGCGAGGCAAACGGATTACCGCGGGCATCGCCGACATAGACCTGCTCCATCGCCTCGTAGATCGGACGCAGGATTGCGGCCTCGATCTCCGGCGTGCAACAGAGCCGCACCCGGCCATCGTCGAGCGGCACGAAGCCGTGGCGCACATAGGCCCGCAGCGAGGTCTCGGTCCAATCCGCAAACGCCGGCGCGGTGCGATAGCGTTCGAAGACGGCCTCAGCACTGTCGAATTCGGCGCGCCGGCGCAGCGTGCCCTGGACTCGCGACAGGGATTCCTCGCCCAACCCTCCAGGGCGCGCCGCGCGCGGGTCCATGATAGTCGGCTCCATCACGAACAGGCGTGTGAAGCGTCCGGGCAAGAGATTTGCCGCCAGCAGCAGGTCGGTGGCGCCGGCGCTGTGGCCGATGCCGTAGACGTCGCGCAGCTCGAGTGCATCGATCACCCGGCAGACATCCTCGGCATAGTCCAGGAAGTGATAGGCGCCGGGCTTGTGGCTGGCGCCATGGCCGCGGCGGTCGAGCGCATAGACCGTATAGGTCGATGCTAGCTCGCGCGCGACTTCGTCCCAGACGTCGGCGACGAAACCGGTGCCATGCACGAGCAGAGCAGGCGGCTTGCCGCTTTCACCCCATTGCAGCATGGCGATCGCTGCGTCGGCGGGGCCGATTGAAAAGCGGTGAGGATTGATCATGCGACAGGATGCTACTTCGCATCCTCCAAAATCATCGTCGCGCCCTTCTCGGCGATCATCGCCGTCGGCGTATTCGTGTTGCCGGAGGTGATGGTCGGCATGATCGAAGCATCGACAATGCGTAGGCCTTCGAGCCCGTAGAATCGCAGGCGTTCGTCGACCACCGCCATGGGATCGCTCACCGCGCCCATCTTCGCCGTGCCGACGGGATGGAAGATGGTGGTGCCGATATCGCCGGCAGCCTTTGCGAGCGAGGCATCGTCGTCGCCGACGGAGGGGCCGGGCAGATACTCGCTCGGGCGGTATCGTGCCAGCGCTTTCTGCTGCATCAGGCGGCGCGTGGTGCGGATGGCGTCGGCGCCGACCTGGCGGTCGTCGTCGGTCGACAGATAATTCGGCGCGATGATCGGCTTCTCGTCAGGGCTCGCCGAACGCAGCCGCACGGTGCCGCGCGAGGTCGGCTGAAGATTGCAGGCACTGACCGTGATGGCCGGGAAACGGTGCAGGGGATCGCCGAACTTGTCGAGCGACAGCGGTTGCACGTGGAACTGGATGTTGGCGCGGGCGCGCGTCGCGTCGGAGCGCGTGAAGATGCCGAGCTGCGACGGCGCCATGGTCAGGGGACCGCGGCGACGGAAGGCGTAGTCGAGGCCCATCAATCCGCGGCGAAACAGATTGTAATAGGTCTCGTTCAACGTGCGCACGCCCTCGACCTTGTAGATCGCACGCTGCTGCAGGTGATCCTGCAGATTGCGGCCGACGCCGGGCTTGTCCATGACAATGTCGATGCCGAGCGGCGACAGCCAGTCGGCAGGGCCGATGCCGGAGCGATGCAGCACCTGCACCGAGCCGATCGAGCCGGCCGACAGGACCACCTCGCGTTTCGCTCGCGCTTCGATCAGCTCTCCGTTCTGGATGAAGCGCACGCCGACGGCGTGGCCCTGCTCGATGATCAGGCGGTCGACCAGCACGTGCTTCTCGAGCCGCAAATTGGGGCGCCTCAAGGCGGGCTTGAGGAAGCCGCGCGCCGAGGACCAGCGCCGGCCGCGCTTCTGGTTGACGTGGAAGTAGCTCGTGCCTTCGTTGTCGCCGGTGTTGAAATCCGGGATGCGCTTGATGCCCATCTCCTCGGCGGCATCGCCGACGGCATCGAGAACGTCCCAGGACAGCCGCGGCGCCTCGATGCGCCAGCCGCCGCCGGCGCCGTGATGCTCGCTGGCGCCGAGGAAGTGGTCTTCGAGCTTCTTGAACAGCGGCAGCACGTCGTCATAACCCCAGCCGGTCATGCCGAGCTGTCGCCAGTGGTCATAGTCCGCGGCCTGGCCGCGCATCGAGATCATGGCATTGATCGCCGAGCAGCCGCCGATGACCTTGCCGCGGGGATAGGCGAGCGAACGGCCGTTCAGGCCAGGCTCGGCCTCGGTCTTGAACATCCAGTCCGAGCGCGGATTGCCGATCGCGAAGAGATAGCCGACCGGGATGTGGAACCAGATCCAGTTGTCGTCGCCGCCGGCTTCGAGGACGAGGACGCGATTGCCGGGATCGGCCGACAGCCGGTTGGCGACGATGCAGCCCGCCGTACCGGCCCCGACGACAATGTAATCAAATTCACCCTCGAGCCGTCTCGGCATTCTGCTTCCACCCAACCGGCGTCATGCCCGGGCTTGTCCCGGCATCCACGCACTTTCTGTTCTAATAGTCAGACGTGGACGGCCGGGACAAGCCCGGCCATGACGAGAGGACAGGGTTACCCTCGGCCCGCGGCAGTTGGGTGGACTGGCGCTTGCATGGTAGACAATCCTGCATTTTCAACAAAGCTTGAGACCTTCCATGCCCATCGTGAACCGCGTCGCCGACCTTCAACCCGATATTCAGGCCTGGCGCCGGGACATCCACGAGCATCCCGAGCTGCTGTACGATGTTCATCGCACTGCAGCATTCGTCGCGGACCGGTTGCGCGAGTTCGGTTGCGACGAGGTCGTCAGCGGGCTCGGCCAGACCGGCGTGGTCGGCGTGATCAAGGGCAACAAGCCGGCTGGCGAGGGGCTCAAGACGATCGGCCTGCGCGCCGACATGGATGCGCTGCCGGTCGAGGAGCAGACCAACCTGCCTTACGCCTCCAAGACCCCGGGCAAGATGCACGCCTGCGGCCATGACGGCCACACCGCGATGCTGCTCGGGGCCGCCCGCTACCTCGCCGAAACTCGCAATTTCGCCGGCGATGCGGTCGTGATCTTCCAGCCCGCCGAGGAGGGCGGCGCCGGTGGCGCGGCCATGGTCAAGGACGGCCTGATGGAGCGCTTCGGCATCGAGCAGGTCTACGGCATGCACAATGGCCCCGGTATTCCGATCGGCTCGTTCGCGATCCGGCCGGGCCCGATCATGGCAGCGACCGACGAGGTCGATATCATGATCGAGGGCCTCGGCGGTCATGCCGCGCGTCCGCACAAATGCGTCGATTCCGTGCTGGTCGGCGCGCAGGTGATCACCGCGCTGCAGTCGATCGTCGCGCGCAGCGTCGATCCGCTGGAATCGGCCGTGATCTCGATCTGCGAATTCCACGCCGGCAACGCCCGCAACGTCATTCCGCAGACCGCGACACTGAGGGGCACCATCCGCACGCTCTCGCCCGAGGTGCGCAAGCTGGTCGAGAAGCGCGTGCATGAGGTGGTGGCGGGCGTCGCGCAAATCACCGGCGCCAAGATCGACCTGCGCTACCAGCGCAACTATCCGGTCGTGAACAACCACGCCGCGGAGACCGAGGTGGCGCGGCGCATTGCAAAGCAGGTTGCCGGCGATGCCAATGTGCACGAGATGCCGCCGCTGATGGGCGGCGAGGATTTCGCCTACATGCTGGAAGCACGGCCCGGCGCCTTCATCTTCTGCGGCAACGGCGACAGCGCCGGCCTGCATCACCCCGCCTACAATTTCAACGACGAGGCGATCGTGTTCGGCACGTCCTACTGGGTCAAGCTGGTCGAGGAATCGCTCGCGGCGTCGTAACGCCGAGCTTCAAGCGCAAATGAAAAGGGCCCGTGCATCGCACGGGTCCTTTGTCTTTGAGGAGCGTGATTGCTCAGAAGATCCGCGAGAAGATCACGTAGAGCGTGGCCGACAGCATGATCGCGCAGGGCAGCGTCAACACCCAGGCCATCAGCAGATTGCGGATGGTCGCCATTTGCAGGCCCGAGCCGTTCGCGGCCATGGTGCCGGCGACGCCGGACGACAGCACGTGGGTGGTGGAGACCGGGAGGCCGAACACGTCGGCGGCGCCGATCGTAGCGGCGGCCACCAGCTCGGCCGAGGCGCCTTGCGCGTAGGTGAGATGGCTCTTGCCGATCTTCTCGCCGACCGTGATGACGATGCGCTTCCAGCCGATCATGGTGCCGAGGCCGAGAGCGATGGCGACGGCGACCTTCACCCAGGTCGGGATGAACTTCGTGGCGCTGTCGAGCCCGCCCTTGTAGGCGTTCAAGGTCGCGACCTCTTCCTTGTTGAGGTCGTTTTCCTTGTCCTTCATCAGGAAGCGGATCGCTTCCGAGGTCAGGTACATGTCGTTACGGGTATTGCCGACCACTTCCGCCGGCACCTTGTTGAGCGAGCCGTATTTCGCGACCTGGTCGCCGACATCCTTCACCAGCACCGACAGCGAGGGGTAGGTGCCTTCGCTGATGTGGTGCGAGGTGATGTACTGCGTCACCGCAGGACGGGGATCGCCGATGATCGAGTGACCGGCACCCTTGGCCGCGATCACCTTGGAAGCAGCATCCGAGACCTTCTGGAACTGGGCGACCTGGGATTCCGGCAGCGCGCGGTTGAGCGCGTAGGCGGTCGGCACGGTGCCGATCAGGATCAGCATGATCAGGCCCATGCCCTTCTGACCGTCGTTCGAGCCGTGCGCGAAGCTGACGCCGGTGCAGGTCGCGATCAAGAGGCCGCGGATCCAGAGCGGCGGCGCCTTGTTGCCCTCGGGCGCGGCATACAGGGCCGGATTGCGCACGACGAACTTGAGCAGCAGCAGCAGCGTCGCGGCGCAGATGAAGCCGAACAGCGGCGAGAGCAGCAGCGCGTAGCCGATCTCGGTCGCCTTGGTCCAGTCCACGCCCGAGGTGCCGTCGCGGCCGCGCATGACGGCGTTGGCGACGCCGACGCCGATGATCGAGCCGATCAGCGTGTGCGACGAGGAGGCGGGCAGGCCGAAGAACCAGGTGCCGAGATTCCACAGGATCGCGGCGATCAGCAACGCGAACACCATCGCGAAGCCGGCGCTGGAGCCGACCTGCAGGATCAGCTCGACCGGCAGCAGCGAGACGATGCCGAAGGCGACCGCGCCGGAGGACATGAGCACGCCGAGGAAGTTGAAGAAGCCCGACCACATCACCGCGACTTCGGCCGGCAGCGAATGGGTGTAGATCACGGTCGCCACCGCATTGGCGGTGTCGTGGAAGCCGTTGACGAATTCGAAGCCGAGCGCGATCAGCAGCGCGACGAACAACAGGATGTAGGGCAGGTAGCTCGTCACGCGCGCGCCGGTCGCGTTGACGTCGACATAGATGCTGTAGGCGACGAACAGCAGGCCCGCGGCGAGGATGCCGAAGAACAGGATCATCGTCAGCGGATTGAAGCCCTTGTCGAGATTTGGCCGCGAGGCCGGCTGGATCGGCGCGGGATCGGCTACCGCGCGGTCGAATGCTACATCGGTCATGTCTGGACGCCCCTTAACTTTGAAGTAAGGGTATTGTCCGCGATGGATTTGAAGGCTGGATGACAAGCGGCGGTTGAAAACCGTTTTCCTGCCAGTATTTAGGCGGCCCGCGCGGCTCTCTTCTGCAAGCCGGCAGCGATCTTCAAATCGTCGACAAAGCGCTGATATTCCCGCACCTTGGCTTCCGGATCGGGCAGCCGCAGCAGATAGGACGGGTGCACCGTCACCAGCGCTTTGCGTCCGTCGGGAAGGTCGATGAGCCGGCCGCGGGTCTTGCCGATGGGGGTGATCTTGCCGAACACGCTTTGCGCGGCGGTGGCACCCATCGCCACGATTAGATCAGGCTGAATTGCCAAGACTTCCCGCTCATACCATTGCCGGCAGGCCCGGATCTCCGGCGTATTCGGCTTCTGGTGCAGGCGGATCTTTCCGCGCGGCACGAATTTGAAGTGCTTCACCGCATTGGTGACATAGACCTTCTTGCGATCGACACCGGCCTCCTCCAGCGCACGGTCGAGCATCTGGCCGGCCGGACCGACGAACGGATGGCCGGCCAGATCTTCCTTGTCGCCGGGCTGCTCGCCGACCAGCATGATATTGGCGGATCTCGGGCCCTCGCCGAACACGGTCTGGGTCGCGTCCTTGTAGAGATGGCAGGCGCGGCAATGCGCGGCCTCCTCGCGGAGCGCTTCGAGATCGTCGGCAGCTCGCTTGCGTTTCATCGGAGCCTCCGGCCGCTTCTGAGGCTTGTGCGGATCGGTTGCGGCATTGGCGATCATGGCGCCGGTCATGCGCTCGGCGTCCTCGATCAAGGGCTTAATGATCGAAGCCTCGGGGAGGTTCCTCCAATATTTCTTCGGCATCTCGGCCTGCATCGCCTTCACCTTGAGCCGGGCTGGATTGAAGATGCTGGCGTAATAGCGCCGCCAGGTTTCCTCCAGCCGGTCTTCGCCCGGCGCATCGCTCTTGCTGACGCCCGGCGTGAACGCGAGCGCGTGGCCGTCCCAATGTGTGCAGAGGTCCGGCGTCAGGATCGACCAGGGCATGTCTGCGAAGCGTTTGGCGAAGAACGGCGCGGCGAGCTCGACGATGTGATGCTCCGGCTCGAACCAGGCGACGTAATGCGCTGCGCGCTCGCGTCCGACCTCGCGGAAGCGGACGAAGGCGTGCATCTTGTGCTCGTCGCGATGGACCGCTCGCGCCATCGCCGTGACCTGCGCGACATCAGGGTCGGTCGCGACCTCGATGAGGTCGTGGTTGTCCTTCAGCCGAAACAGCAGCCGATAGAGGATCGCAAAGCGCTTGATATCGCGGTGCAGGATTGCGGCCTGGGCGAGTTCGACAAATTTTGCGGAGACATTGAAGGTGCCGTCGTTCACCTCGAGGATCGGAGACGGCGCTTGCGGCGCGAACAAATCGACTTCGCCGCCCCGCACGGTCCAGGTGACATCGGTGGGCTGCACATGATGAAGCACGAGGCTGCGCGCGGCTTTGCGCCAGCCGTCGAAATCGGTTTCGTTGTCGAGGGTGATGTATTGCATCAGAAGCCAAATCCCAATTGAGTTGCTTTCGGCTTGAAGCGCTCGATCAGCCCGGCGGCATCGAGACGATGCGGCGAGGGGCGGTGATCGCTGAGGACGATGAATGGCAGGGCCTTGTGCTTGGGCACGTGCAGCCGCGCGAGATCGGAGAGACGGATCGTGGTGGTGCGCCGCGTCGTAATGATGCGCTCGACCGTTTTGGTGCCGAAGCCCGGCACGCGCAGCAGCTCCTCGCGGCTGGCGCGGTTGACGTCGAGCGGGAAGCGGTCGCGATGGCGCAGCGCCCAGGCGAGTTTTGGATCGATGTCGAGCGGCAGCATCGCGCTGTCGTCGACGATCTCCGCAACGTCGAAGCCGTAGAACCGCATCAGCCAGTCGGCCTGGTAGAGCCGGTGCTCGCGCAGCAGCGGCGGCTGCACCAGAGGCAAGGCGCGGCTGGCGTCGGGGATCGGGCTGAAGGCGGAGTAGTAGACGCGCCGCAGGCGGTAGGCGCCGTAGAGATTGGCGCTGGTGTGGAGAATGGTGTGGTCGGAGGCAGCATCAGCGCCGACGATCATCTGCGTGCTTTGGCCCGCCGGCGCGAAGCGCTGCGGCTTGGCCCTGGTCTTCGCACTGCGGCCTTCCTCGGCCTCGTCGAGCTTCAGCCGCAGCCGGCCCATTGTACGGCGGATCGCGCGCACGTCCTTCTCCGGCGCGAATTGCTGCAGGCTCGTCTCCTCGGGCATCTCGATGTTGATGGAGAGACGATCGGCATATTTGCCGGCTTCCGCGATCAGCGCATCGTCGGCCTCGGGAATGGTCTTGAGATGGATATAGCCGCGGAAGTGATGCTCCTCGCGCAGCTTTCGCGCGACGCTCACCACCTGCTCCATAGTGTAGTCGGGGCTGCGGATGATGCCGGAGGAGAGAAACAGGCCCTCGATGTAGTTGCGACGGTAGAAGTCGAGCGTGAGCTTGACCAATTCGTCGACGGTGAAGCGGGCGCGCGGCACATTCGAGGAGGCGCGGTTGACGCAATAGAGGCAATCGTAATTGCAGGCGTTGGTCAGCAGCACCTTGAGCAGCGAGATGCAGCGTCCATCCGGCGCATAGGAATGGCAGATGCCCATGCCGGGCGCGGTCGAGCCCATGCCCTTGCCGTCGCTGGAATCCCGCTTCTCGGTGCCGCTGGAGGCGCAGGACGCGTCGTATTTGGCGGCGTCCGCCAGGATTTCCAGCTTGCGTTGTACGTCCATCTTGGAATCCCTTTGATTCAGCTCATGAATCCGCTTGCGCGCCAATTCGATTGACTCTCTACGCGCCGTTAGCTTTATATTAGAACATATCATGAACAAATGAGCCAGCCGCTGGTTCTCTTTTTGAGAGCCATCGGCAATCACCTCTGAAGGAGCGGCGAGCATGAGCGGCGCACGGACAAGCGCGCTTGCGACCTTGCGCGGCCAGATCGAGCGTATCGAGACGGCGACGGTCGTGCATCCGCACGATCGCGTCGCACTCGGTCATAGCGAAGCCGACAACGCGCTGAAGGGCGGGCTCGCGCGCGCGGCGATCCACGAGGTGTTTTGTGAGGGACGGCAGGGGACGGCCGCGACCGGCTTCGTCATGGGGCTTGCCGGGCGCGTCTCGGCGCAGCGGCCGTTGCTGTGGGTACGGCAGGATTTCTTGGAGATAGAGGCAGGCGCGCTGTCGATGAGCGGGCTCGCCGAGCTCGGCCTCGATCCGCGCCGCGTGGTGATGGTGCGCGCCGCCGATGTCGAGAGCGCGCTGCGTACCTCGGCCGATGCGCTCGCTTGCGATGCGCTCGGCGCCGTCGTGCTCGAGCTCTGGGGCGAGACCAGGCAGTTCGATCTCGTGGCGAGCCGCAAGCTGACGCTGGCCGCGCAAAGCTCCGGCGTCACCGGCCTGATGCTGCGGATGGCGGCGCAGCCGCTGCCTTCGACCGCGGAGACCAGGTGGATGCTGCGCGCGGCGCATTCGCCGCCGGGATCGGTGTGGGACGCATGGGGCGCGCCGCGTTTCGATGCCGAACTCTTGCGTAATCGTCATGGCCCCTGCGGCCGGTGGATCATGGAATGGAATTGTGATGAGTGCCAGTTCAGTGAACCGTCGACGTATTCTCAGCCTGTGGCTGCCGCGCCTGCCCATCGACCGGATCCAGCGGTTCTTCAACAGCGCCGGGCTGGGTAAAACCAATAATGAGCCGAGCATCGTCGTCATCAAGGACAACAATGCGCTGGTGATCCATGCGCTGGACGAGGCTGCCGAGCGCCTCGGCCTGTACATCGGTCAGCCGCTGGCCAATGCGCGGGCGATGTGCCCGGACCTGAAAGTGTTCGATGCCGATGTCGCGGCCGATGCGAAGACGCTTAGCGACATCGCCGACTGGTGCGACCGCTTCACGCCGCTGGTCGCGCTCGACCCGCCGCATGGGCTGTTCCTCGACATCACCGGCTGTGCGCATCTGTTCGGCGGCGAGGCTGCGTTGCTGCAAGCGCTGGTTCGTGCGCTCGGCCGACAAGGCTTTGCCGTCAGCGCGGCAATCGCCGGCACCTCGGTCTGCGCGCGCACGCTGACGCGGCAGGCCACGGGCACCATCGTTGCCGATGGCGAAGAGGCGAGGGCGATCAGCCGGTTTCCGGTGTCCGCGCTCGGTGCGGACGAAGCCATCACCACCGGCCTGCGCCGCGCCGGCCTCAAGACCATCGGCGACGTCGCCGCGCGCTCGCCGAGCGAGATCACGGCGCGGTTCGGGGCGCGGTTCTCCACGCTGCTCGCACATGCGCTAGGGCAGGGCGATGCGCCGATCAACCCGCGAAAGCCGCTGCCCGATTACATCGTGGAGAAGCGTTTCGCCGAGCCGATCGCGACCGACACCATGATCGCAATGACGCTGTCGCGGCTGACGGACACGCTGATCGCGTCGATGGAGAAGCAGGGCAAGGGCGCGCGCCGGCTGGAAGCCGCGTTCTTCCGCACCGACGGCGTGGTGCGCGCGATCATGGTCGAGACCGGACGTCCGGTGACGCGAAGCGCGGTGATCGACCGGCTGTTTCGCGAGCGCCTCGACGCGCTCGCCGATCCGCTGGATCCCGGTTTCGGCTTCGACATGGTTCGCCTGTCGGCGAGCCGCACCGAGATCGTGGTGCAGGAGCAGCGCGATCTCGACGCCCATGTCCACGACAATGACGAGCTTGCCGCGCTGATCGACCGCATCGCCGCGCGCATCGGCGGAAAGCGCGTCGTCGTGCACCTGCCTGAGGATACCCATATCCCCGAATGCGCTGTGATGGCCGCGCCGGCGCAGCATCATCTCGCCGCCGCCATGCAGGCCGAATGGCCGGCACGGACCGAAAGCGAGCCGCCGCTGCGTCCCTTAAGGCTGTTCGACAAGCCGGAGCCGATCAAGGTGCCGTTCGCGGCCGTGCCGGATGGTCCGCCGCATCAGTTCACCTGGCGCCGCGCGCTGCATGCCGTGGTGCGGGTGGAAGGACCCGAGCGTATCGCGATGGAATGGTGGCGGCAGGACGGCAAGCAGCTGACGCGGGATTACTTTCGCATCGAGGACGCCGAGGGCCTGCGCTTCTGGATTTTTCGCGATGGACTTTACGAGGGGGAGGTGTTCGACGGCGACGGTGAGCCTGCTTCTCCCGGCTGGTATGTGCACGGTCTTTTCGCATGAATAGCCCCGCCTATGCCGAGATCGGCATCACCACGAACTTCTCCTTCCTGCGCGGCGGCTCGGATCCGCGAGCCTATGTGCATCAGGCGAGCAAGCTCGGCATTCCCGCGATCGGAATCGCCGACCACAACACGCTCGCCGGCGTGGTGCGGGCCTGGAATGAGCTCGACAATGACAAGGTGTTGCACAAGCCGAAACTGCTGATCGGTGCGCGCATCGTCTTCATCGACGGCACGCCCGACATTTTTGTCTACCCGCGCGACCGCGCCGCCTATGGCCGGCTGTGCCAGCTCCTGACCAAAGGCAAGCGCGGCGACGACATCACGCGGATCGAGAAGGGCGAGTGCCGTCTCACCTTCGCCGATCTCCTGGAATTTTCGGAAGGCCAGCTCCTGGTCCTGACGTTGCCGCATCGCTTCGAGCCGGCGCAGGCGCTGGATGTGCTTGCAAAACTAAAGGCGAGCCGCGCCGAAGGCGTGTGGCTGGCCGCGAGCTTGATCTATCGCGGCGACGACCGGCGCCGCCTGGCACGGCTCGATGACCTCGCCGCCGAAGCAAAAGTGCCGCTGCTCGCGACCAACGAGGTGCTTTATCACGATCCCGGTCGCCGTCCGCTTCAGGACGTGCTGACCTGCATTCGGGAAAAGACCACGATCGAGGCAGTCGGACGGAAGCTGGAAGCCAATGCCGAGCGGTTTCTGAAGACGCCCAGGGAGATGGCGCGGCTGTTCCGCGATATCCCCGAGGCGATCGCGGAGACCATGCGTTTTGCGGGGAAGATCGACTTCTCGCTCGACCAGCTCAAATACCAGTATCCGGACGAGCCGGTGCCGCCGGGCAAGACCGCGCAAGGGCATCTGGAGGATTTGACCTGGGCGGGCGTCGATAAATATTTTGGAGGTAAGATCGACGACAAGCTGCGCGCGACGTTGAACAAAGAGCTCGCGCTGATCGCCGAGCTGAAATACGCACATTATTTCCTCACCGTGCACGACATCGTGCACTACGCGCGCAGCCAGAACATTCTGTGCCAGGGGCGGGGATCGGCGGCGAATTCGGCGGTGTGCTACGTGCTCGGCATCACCTCGGTCGATCCGACCAAGGTCGATCTGCTGTTCGAGCGCTTCATCTCCAAGGAGCGGCTGGAGCCGCCCGACATCGACGTCGATTTCGAGCATTCGCGGCGCGAGGAGGTGATGCAATATGTCTATCGCCGCTACGGCCGCCACCGTGCCGCGATCATCGCAACGGTCATCCACTATCGCCCGCGCAGCGCCATCCGCGACGTCGGCAAGGCGCTGGGCCTGACCGAGGACGTCACTGCCGCGCTCGCCGACACCGTCTGGGGCAGCTGGGGCAAGGGTCTCAACGACATGCAGGTCAGGCAGGCCGGGCTCGATCCACAAAATCCCATGATCAACCTTGCTGTCGAGCTTGCGACCGAGCTGATCGAATTTCCGCGCCACCTGTCCCAGCACGTCGGCGGCTATGTGCTGACGCAGGACCGGCTCGACACCTATGTCCCGATCGGCAACGCGGCGATGGACGACCGCACTTTCATCGAATGGGACAAGGACGACGTCGACGCGCTCAACATGATGAAGGTCGACGTGCTCGCGCTGGGCATGCTGACCTGCATCCGGAAATGTTTTGATCTGATCGCAGACCACAAAGGCGAGCGTTTTGTGCTGGCGAGCGTTCCCCAGGACGACCCCAAGGTTTACGACATGCTGTGTGACGGGGAATCGCTCGGCGTGTTCCAGGTAGAGAGCCGCGCCCAGATGAACATGCTGCCGCGCCTGAAGCCGCGGATCTTCTACGATCTCGTCATCGAAGTTGCCATCGTGCGCCCGGGTCCGATCCAGGGCGACATGGTACATCCGTATTTGCGGCGGCGGAACGGGCTTGAGAAAGTGACCTATCCTTCACCATCGCCCGAGCATGGCCCCGCGGACGAGCTCTACAAGGTGCTGCACAAGACGAAGGGTGTGCCTCTGTTCCAGGAGCAGGCCATGCGCATCGCGATCGAGGCGGCAAAATTCACGTCCGAGGAAGCCAACGGCCTGCGCCGCTCGATGGCGACCTTCCGCAATGTCGGCACCATTGGCCAATACGAGGAGAAGCTGATCGGCAATATGGTCGCGCGCGGCTACGATGCCAACTTTGCCAGAAGCTGCTTTGACCAGATCAAGGGCTTCGGCTCCTACGGCTTCCCGGAGAGCCACGCCGCGAGCTTCGCCCAGCTCGTCTACATCTCGTCATGGCTGAAATATCATCACCCCGACGCCTTCTGCTGTGGCCTCCTGAACTCGCAGCCGATGGGCTTTTATGCGCCGGCACAGATCGTCAGCGATGCCCGCAAGAACGGCGTCGAGGTGCGCGATATCGACGTGTCCTATAGTTTTGCGCAGAACACGCTGGAGAATACTGACGGCAGGTATTGTGCCGTCCGCCTTGGCTTTCGCCAGATCGACGGCTTCCATTGGCTCGATCCCGATGAGGAGGTCCTCAAGAAGGAGCAGGCGAAGCGGCAAGGCAAAGTCTACGTCACTCAGGAGGACTGGGCCGACCGCATCATCGCCGCCCGTAACCGTCGCCCCTTCACCTCGCTGGAGGATTTCGCCCGCGACACCGGCCTGCCCAAGCGCGCGCTGATCCTGCTGGCCGATGCCGACGCGTTTCGCTCGCTCGGGCTCGACCGTCGCGAGGCGCTGTGGCAGGTGCGGCGGCTGCCCGACGACGTGCCGCTGCCGCTGTTCGAGGCGGCGACCGCGCGCGAGCAGCCGGACGAGCACGCGCAACCGCTGCCGGTGATGCCGCGTTCCGAGCAGGTGGTCGCGGACTACCAGACCATCCGGCTATCGCTGAAGGGGCACCCGATGGAATTCTTGCGCGAGATGTTTTCGCGCGAGCGCGTCGTCGCCTGCAAGGATGTCAGCCACGCGAACGAGCGGCGGCGCGTCCGCTGCGCCGGCGTGGTGCTGGTGCGGCAGCGGCCGGGCAGCGCCAGCGGCGTCGTGTTCATGACGCTGGAGGACGAAACCGGCATCGCCAATGTCGTGGTGTGGCCCAAGATCATGGAGCAGTACCGGAAAGAGGTGATGGGCGCGCGCCTCATCCTGGTCGAAGGCTATATCCAGAGCAGTCCCGAGAAGGTGACGCATCTCATCGCCCAGCGCATGATCGATCGCTCGCACGATCTGGTCGGCCTCGCCAACGACGCCCTGAGCCGCAAGCATCCGGTGCCGGCAGGTGCCACCGTGGTCGAGCCGCTTAACGAAGACCCTCGCGCGCTCACGGACATGCCGGCGCAAAAACACCGCCACCCCCGCAACGTCCGCATCCTGCCGCCATCGCGGGATTTTCATTGAGGGGTGGCGCGGAGTGCTGCCACGTACGGCTGCCGTAGGGTGGGCAAAGGCGCCTAAGCGCCGTGCCCACCTCCTTTTGCGGCTCGTCGCGAAGACGTGGGCACGCTTCCGCCTTCGCTCTTCGAGCTACGGCGGACAAGTCGCTTTGCCCACCCTACGAGTTTCACGCTCGCAATGACGAATCTGTTGAAGTAGCGTGCCCCACGCTCAGCCGTCATACCCCGCGAAAGCGGGGTATCCAGTACGCCGCGGCTTCTCGGCTCTAGCCGCGCCGTCTCTGGAATACTGGATCGCCCGATCAAGTCGGGCGATGACAGTGTGCCCTTCTAAAAATTCACCCGGTTCGAGATCGCGCCGTCCACGACGAGATTGGACCCCGTCGTAAACCCCGACACCGGGCTTGCCAGAAACACCGCGGCGCTCGCGATTTCCTGCGGCGTTGCCATCCGGCCGGTCGGATTGCGCTTCATCGCGTCGTTGTAACGCTCGGGCATGTTCTTCTCGACCATCTCCCAGACGCCGCCCTTGAAATAGACGGTGCCGGGCGACACCACATTCACGCGAATCTTCTTCTTCGCAAATTGCCGCGCCAGTCCCTTGGCCATGTGGATCAGCGCCGCCTTGATCGGGCCGTAGGAGCTGGCCGTGTCCGCCTGCGCCGCCGAGATCGAGGAGATGATGACGAAGGCGGCGTCGCCGCTCTTCTCGCCGCTGGCTTCAAGGAACGGCCGCGCGGCATCGAACGCGTGCACGGCGCCGAGCACGTCGAGCTGGAAATTCTGCTGCCAGGATGCGGCATCGTGGCCCTGCGCCATCGCGCCGGCATTGGAGAACAGCATGTCGATGCCGCCGAGCTCTTTTGCGGCACCTTCGATCCAGGATTTCAGCGCCGCGCCGTCGGTCACGTCGACCGGGCCGCCGGTGGCGTTGACGCCCTTCGCCTTCAGCTCGGCAACGGTGGTCGCGACCTGATCGGCATTGCGCGCGCACACCGCGACATTGGTGCCTTCCCCGGCGAGCGTCTCCGCAATCGCCCGCCCGATGCCGCGCGTGCCGCCGAGCACGATGGCGTTCTTGCCTTTGAGACCGAGATCCATTGTTGGGTTTCCTTTTTGTTGGTCGTGGAGAGTGTAGCCGCGTGCGCGGCATCGCCGCAAATCCCATTGTTCGACCGTCACCCTGAGGTGCCGGAGCGTAGCGGAGGCCTCGAAGAGCGACAGCCCGGCTGCCACCTCGGCCGTGCATCCTTCGAGGCTCGACTTGCGACGCGATGCATCGCAAGCCTCGCACCTCAGGATGACGGGATTAGCATTGGAGGACATGCCACCACTTTACGTCCTCACTCCGGCGCAGCGCCGACCGGCGGGCCGCCGGGCGGGCGGTGCAGGAAGGTCAGCGAGGCGTAGGCGCCGGCCCAGGAGCCGATCGCCGCGAAAGCGACATAGAACGCGTTTTCGGTGTAGCTGATCACGGCGTAGGAGGAGAGCATGTACCAGACCGCGCTCCAGTTCGCAGCTGACATGCGCTTGCGCGCGATTACAGCCGAGGTGAACATCACATAGACCGCGTCTGTGGCCGCCGTTGCGATGAACACGGCACCTGCGGTGAGAGGATCGATGGCGGCCATTGCATGTCCTTATATGCTAATAGGATGTTGAAAGCTAAAGGGAGAGAAGGGTCATGCAAAGCCCCGCCGACATTCTCAGGGATATCTGGACCTCCGCCGGCGGCGATGCGTCCGCGCTCGAACGTGTGCGCTTGACCGGAGAGGAGCCGCAGATTCCATCCTCCTTTCGTGTTGCTGTTGCCGGCCAAACCACGATTGCTGCGGCGGGCCTTGCAGCGGCCGAGATATGGAGACAACGCAGCGGCGAAACCCAAAACGTCTCCGTCGACATGCGCCACGCCGTCGCCGAATGTCGCTCCGAGCGCTATCTGCGCCTCGACGACAAGCCGCCGCCGCCGGCCTGGGACGCGATCGCCGGCGTCTACAGGACCGGCGATGGCCGCTTCGTCCGCTGCCACACCAATTTCCCGCATCACCGCGACGCCGTCTGCAAGGTGCTCGGCTGCGAGGCGGAGCGCGACAAGGTGCAGGCCGCGCTGATGCAGTGGAAGGGCGAGGATTTCGAGACTGCGGCTTACGCCGCGGGCGGCGTGGTCGCTCTGATGCGGAGCTACGACGAATGGTCGGCTCTGCCGCAGGCGCGCGCGCTCGCCGGGTTGCCGCTGCTCTCGATCGAGAAGATCGGCGAGGCCCCGCCAAAGCCGTGGCCAAAAGGCGATCGTCCGCTTGCGGGCCTGCGCGTGCTCGATCTCTCCCGCGTCATCGCGGGGCCCGTCGCCGGCCGCACGCTCGCTGCGCATGGTGCGGACGTTCTGCTGGTGTCAGGGCCGGAGCTGCCCGCCATTCCCTGGCTCACCATCGACACCGGCCGCGGCAAGCTCACCACGTTCGTCGAGTTGAAGGGCGAGACGGGCAGGGCGCAAATGCGCGAACTGTTGCGGAACGCCGACATCTTCTCGCAGGGCTATCGCCCGCGCGCGCTCGCCGCCCTCGGCTTTGCTCCCGAGGATGCAGCGCAGATCAATCCGGGCATCGTCTATGTGACGCTGTCGGCCTATGGCCACGCCGGCCCCTGGGCCGAGCGGCGCGGCTTCGATTCCCTCGTGCAGACCACGACCGGATTCAATCATGCCGAGGGACGTGCTGCCGGTCTCGATGGTCCCAAGGAATTGCCGGCACAGATGCTCGATCACGCCACCGGCTATCTGATGGCGTTCGGTGCGATGATGGCCAAAGCGCGTCAGGCGCGCGAAGGCGGCAGCTGGCACGTGCGTGTGTCGCTGGCGCAGACCGGGCGCTGGCTTTGGGATCTCCGCCGGCTCGATGGCGGACTGCATACCCCGGATCTTACGGGCGAAGCCGTACATACTGCGTTCATCGAGAGCATGCCATCTGGCTTCGGCATGTTGAAGGCGGTGCGCCATGCGGCGATGCTGTCGAAGACGCCGGCGCAATGGAGCCGCCCGGCAATGCCGCTCGGCAGTCATCCGGCACAGTGGCCGGCGCGAAGCTGACGTGAAGCTGACATGTCGCGAAATTTTAACGCAAACCGAAAGGCGCGCAGCGTTTTTTAGGTTGTTTGGAATTGCAATTCGGCACTATTAGCGCAACCGATAAGGCAGGCATCTGCCGAGATCGTCGCAGACACGACCGGGCTCCATGGTAGTTGAAAATACCAAGCGATTGCAGGTGTTTACAAAACAACGGGTGATCACATCCGTAGTTTTACTAGCTCTTGCCGGCGTTGGGGCCTACGGCTTTCGCTACGTCGGCGCCAAAGAAAAGAAGCACTCCGAGATCTCCAGCCAGTCGCGCAGGAATGCGCAGAATTTCACGCCGACGCCGTCGGAATGGGCGACGCTGACGATCGAGCCGGTCAAGGCCAAGGCCTTCCGCGCCGAATATGTCACCGAAGGCAAGGTCGCCGTCGACGAGGACCGCTCGACACCGGTGTTCTCGCCCTATGCCGGCCGCGTCACCAAGCTGCTGGCCAAGCCGGGTGAGATGCTGAAGCAGGGCCAACCGCTGTTCACGATCGAGGCCGCCGACACCGTGCAGGCCCAGAACGATTTCATCGCGGCGATGACCTCGCAGAACAAGGCGAAGTCGGCGCTCGAGCTCTCCGACATCCAGTTCAAGCGCGCCAAGGACCTCTATGAGGGCCATGCCATTCCGCTGAAGGATTATCAGCAGGCCGAAGCGACCCAGGTTCAGGCGCGCAACGACATGCGCTCGTCGGAGACTGCGCTGGAAGCCGCGCGCAACAAGCTGCGCATCCTCGGCTTCACCGACGAGACCATCAAGGCGTTCCAGGACAAGGGCGTGATCAATCGGGAAGTCACGATCTATTCGCCGATCGCCGGCACGGTCGTGCAGCGCAAGATCGGCCCGGGCCAGTACGTCAATTCCGGCGCCAGCGATCCGGTCTTCGTGGTCGGCGATCTCTCCACGGTCTGGCTCACCGCCTTCGTGCGCGAGAGCGATGCGGCCGCGATCTGCATCGGGCAGGACATCACGGTCAACGTGATGGCGCTGCCGGGCCGCCCCCTGACCGCCAAGATCAATTACGTTGCTGCCGCGATCGACCCCAACACCCGCCGCCTGCAGGTTCGCGCCACCATCGACAACAAGGACGGGCTGCTCAAGCCCGAGATGTTCGCAAACGTCACGATTTATTCGGCCGGCGATCGCGCAGCGCCCGCTGTGCCGAAGCAGGCGTTGATCTACGAGGCCGACAAGGTCCGCATCTGGGTCGCGCGCGAGGACAAGTCGGTCGAGCTGCGCCAGATCAAGATCGGCCTCATCAACGGCAACCTCGTCGAGGTCACCAGCAATCTGAAGCCCGGCGAGCAGATCGTCACCAAAGGCAGCCTGTTCATCGACCGCGCGGCGTCCGGCAGCTGATCGACGACCCAAAAAATTGCAGACAAACTGAAGCTTGAATGGATCGTCTCGTCGCCCTTGCCGTCAACCGGCGCTTCCTGATGGTCGGGATGTTCGTCGCCGTGCTGATCGGCGGCGTCATCGCCTTCAACCAGCTCAACATCGAGGCCTATCCCGATCCGACCCCGCCGATGGTCGACATCGTGACGCAGAGCCCGGGGCTGTCGGCGGAGGAGATCGAGCGCTACATCACGATCCCGATCGAGACCCAGGTCGCAGGCCTGAAGAACATCACGACCATCCGCACCATCTCGCTCTATGGTCTCTCCGACGTCAAAATCCAATTCTCCTTCGCCTATACTTACGAAGAGGCGTTGCAGCAGGTGCTGAACCGCCTGGCGCAGCTGGCGCCGCTGCCGGGCAACGTGCAGCCGCAGATCTCGCCGCTTAGCCCGATCGGCGAGATCTTCCGCTACCGTCTCGTGGGTCCGCCGAACTACAGCGTGCTCGATCTCAAGACCATCCAGGACTGGATCCTGCAGCGCCGCTTCCGCGCCGTGCCGGGGGTCATCGACGTCACGGGGTGGGGCGGCAAGAGCAAGACCTATGAGCTCCAGGTCGACTTCAATAAGCTGGTCGCCAACGGTCTGACGCTGCCGCAATTGCTCCAGGCGGTCGGCAATTCCAACGTCAATGTCGGCGGCAACACCGTGAATATCGGCCAGCAATCGGCCGTGGTGCGCGGCGTCGGCCTGATCCGCTCGATCGACGATCTCGCCAATACCATGGTGGCGCAGACCGGCGGCAATCCGGTGCTGGTCAAGGACGTCGCCACCGTCACCGTCGGTCAGAAGCCGCGCCTCGGCATTGCCGGACTCGACGAGTCCGACGACATCGTGCAGGGCATCGTCCTGATGCGCCGCGGCGAGCAGAGCTCGCCGACCATCAAGCGGGTCCATCAGCTCGTTCAGCAGATCAACAATTCCAGCATCCTGCCGCCCGGCGTGCGCATCGAGCGCATCTACGACCGCGGCGATCTGATCGAGCTCACCACCCACACCGTGCTGCACAATATGGTGGTCGGCATTCTCTTGATCGTGCTGCTGCAGTGGATGTTCCTCGGCGATCTGCGCAGCGCGCTGATCGTCGGCGCCACCATTCCGTTCGCGCTGTTCTTCGCCGTCATCATCCTGGTGCTGCGCGGGGAATCGGCCAATTTGCTCTCGGTCGGCGCGATCGATTTCGGCCTGATCGTCGATGCCACCGTCATCATGGTGGAGGCGATCTTCCGCCGTCTGACCCAGACGACGCCGATGTCCGAGACCGAGCATATGTCCCATGAGACGCTGTTCGGCATGAAGAGCCACGCCATCCTCAGCGCGGCCGCCGACGTCTCGCGCTCGATCTTCTTCGCCGCGGCGATCATCATCGCGGCCTTCCTGCCGCTGTTCACGCTGTCCGGCGTCGAGGGCAACATCTTCGGGCCGATGGCCCGCACCTACGCCTATGCGCTGGCCGGCGGGCTGCTAGCGACCTTCACCGTCACGCCGGCGCTGTCCGCGATCATCCTGCCCGCGCATGTCGAGGAAACCGAGACCAGGGTGATGCGGATCCTGCACCGGTTGTATTCGCCGTTGCTGCGATGGGCGGTCGCCAACCGCAACATCGTGCTCGGCGGTGCGGTCGGCCTCGTGCTGATGACGGTGGCGCTCAGCCGGCTGCTCGGCCTCGAATTCCTGCCGAAGCTGGAAGAGGGCAATCTCTGGATTCGCGCCACGCTGCCGCCGACCATCTCGCTGCAGGAAGGCAACAGCTACGTCAACGAGATGCGCAAGGTGATCCGCGCCCGGCCCGAAGTCGAGTCCGTCGTGTCGCAGCACGGCCGTCCCGACGACGGCACGGACGCAGCCGGCTTCTTCAATGCCGAGTTCTTCGCGCCGCTCAAGCCGATCAGCCAGTGGCCCGGCACCCGCGACAAGGAAGAGCTGACCGCGCAATTGCTCAAGCAGCTCGACGATCGCTTCCCGGGCGTCGAGTTCAACTTCTCGCAATATCTCCAGGACAACGTCTCCGAGGCCGTGTCCGGCGTGAAGGGCGAAAACTCGATCAAGCTGTTCGGCAGCGACCTTCAGGCGCTCACCGACACCGCCAACAAGATCAAGTCGGTGCTGGCCACGGTGCAGGGCGTCACCGACCTTGCGGTGTTCACCTCGCTCGGGCAGCCGACCGTCCAGATCGACATCGACCGCGCCAAGGCCGCGCGCTACGGCCTTGCGCCGGGCGACATCAACGCCACGATCAAGGTCGCGATCGGCGGCGACACGGCGGGCGATCTCTACGAGTCCGGCTCCGATCGCCACTTCCCGATCATCGTCCGCCTCGCGCCGGAATACCGCCGCAGTGCCGAGGCGATCCAGAATTTGCGCATCGGCGCACCCGGGCCGAACGGCACCGTCACGCAGATTCCCCTGAGCGAGGTCGCCACCATCAGCCTCGTCTCGGGCGCGGCCTACATCTATCGCGAGCAGCAGGAGCGCTATCTGCCGATCAAGTTCTCGGTGCGCGAGCGCGACCTCGGCAGTGCGATCCGCGAGGCGCAGCAGAAGATTGCCGAGCAGGTGCAGCTGCCGCCGGGCTCGCACATGGATTGGGTCGGCGAGTTCGGCAATCTCCAGGACGCGATCCGGCGGTTGTCGATCGTGGTGCCGATCTCGCTGGCGCTGATCGGCGTGCTGCTCTGGTTCAATTTCGGCTCGATGACCGACACGCTGCTCGCGATGAGCGTGATCCCGATGGCGATCTTCGGCGGCGTGCTGGGCCTGTTGATTACCGGCACTGCGTTCAGCGTCTCCGCAGCGATCGGGTTCATCGCGCTGTTCGGCATCGCCGTGATGGACGGCATCATCATTCTGTCGCAGTTCAACCAGCTCATCGAAGAGGGCATGGACCGCGCGAGCGCGGTGGTGCGCACCGGTGAGTTGCAGCTCCGGCCGGTGCTGATGACCTGCGTCGTCGCCGGCGTCGGGCTGCTGCCGGCGGCGCTGTCCGAGGGCATCGGCTCGCAGGTGCAGAAGCCGCTCGCGGTCGTCGTCGTCACCGGCATGATGCTGGCGCCGGTCGTGATCCTCGTGACCTTGCCGGTCCTGATCTCGTTCTTCTCGCGCCGCGCGCGCTGACCGTCAAAATCCGTAGAGTCGTGCCGGGTTGTCGACCAGGATCTTCTTGCGCACGTCGGCATCCGGTGCCCACACCGGAAGCTGGTTGAGCAGGCGGCCGTCGTCGATCTGATAGAGCGGCGCGATGTCGGTGGCTTTGCGTCCCTCGACACGGCTCGAATCCGGATGCGGCCAGTCGGTGCCCCAGACGACGCGATCCGGGTTGGCCGCGATCAGCGCCTGCGCGAACGGCACCATGTCCTGATAATCCGGCGCGAGCTTGGACGAGCGATAGGCGCCGGAGATCTTCACATAGGCCTTGCCGGACTTCACCAGCGCAGCGAGATCGGAGAAACCCGGCTGCTCCAGGCCGAGCGAAGCTTCCAGCCCGCCGAAATGGTCGAACACGACAGGTACCGGCGCCGTCTCGACGAGGTCCTTGATCGCCGAGATCATAGGAAGCGTGGTGTAGAGCTGCACGTGCCAGCCGCGCGCCTTCATGCGCTCGATGGCGGTGGTGAAGCGTGACCTGCCGACATTGGGATCGTTGACGCCGCCGGTTGCGAGATTGAGGCGCATGCCGCGGAAACCGTCCGCCTGCATCGCATCGAGCTGTGCCTCGGTCGTCTTGTCGTCGATCACGGCGACGCCGCGCGCATTGGCGCCGCGTGCCTTCATGCCGAACAAGGTCGACGAATTGTCGGTGCCGTAGACGCTGGGGGTGACGATCACCACGCGCTCGATATGCAGCGCCTTGTGCAGTGCAGCCATTTCTTCGGGGCTTGCCGGCTCGGGCGTGTAGACGCGCCCGGCGAAGAACGGAAACTTCTCGACGTCGCCATGAATATGAGTGTGGCAGTCGCAGGCATGCGCGGGGACGTCGAAACTGACCGGCGTCGCAGGCTGCGCCGCGCGGGCGTGGGCTCTGTTGGTCATGGCTACTCCGGCGGCGAGGGAGGCAAGCAGGACGCTGCGTCGATTAAGCACGGTTTCTCTCCCTGGTTGTTTTATTTGGTAGTGTGCCGGGACGGTACCACGTCAGCCGGATCGAAGCTGCGCTTCGTTGCATAGCTGCTCGACAATGTCCGCAAGCAGACGTGAGCCGTCCACGCGCACGACCGGGCAGGGCAGGCCCGCGAGCCATGCTTCATGCTTGGCGAGACTGCGACCTTCGCGGTCACCGGCCTCGTAATGCGAAGCCCATTCGACGAAGGCTTCGGTCTGCTCATGACGCCAGCCGCCCGGTGCGACGGCATCAGCACCGAAATGCGCGGCCTCGCGGGCGCGCAACCGCGTCAACCGTAGTTCGCGGGGCGTGACCACGAAGACCACGAGGTCGAAATACGCGACAAGTTCGTCGCCCCAGCCGGTGGCGGTTCCGCTCAAGACCCAGTCGTGCCGCGGTAGGAACATCTCGCGCATCAGGCGTAGCCGATCCGCGGCCGGGCGCGTCGTCTGGTAGGGCGGCGCGGTCGGCAGCCAGAAATAGTCGTCGCTATCGTGATGCGGCAGCGCAAGTCGGCCGGCGAGCGCCCGGCCGAGCGTCGTCACGCCGGAGCCCGAAGCGCCCGTCAGATGGATGCGGCGGCTTTTCATGGGCACCGGCCCGATAGATTGAAACTACTGCCCCGACGGCGTGCGCAGCCCGTGCCAGGCGTCGCGGACCTGGTGGTAGTGAACCTCGGGCAGATAATCCGGCGTGTTCAGGCTCAGCGTCTTGACGTCGAGATGGCCGATGGCGCTGAGCAGCGTGTAGGAGGCGATGACGCGATCGCGGTTGGCGCCGATCAGGCGGGCCTTGGCCTGGATTAGATCGGCCTGCGAGTTCAAGACGTCGACCGTGGTGCGTTGTCCGCCGGCGGCCTCGCGCTGCACGCCCTGGAGCGCGACGGTCGCAGCCTTCACTTCGGATTCCGAGGCCGACACGGTGATCTTGGCGCCTTCATTGGCGACCCAGGCGCTCACTGCCGCCGTGCGTGCCTGGTTGCGGACCTGGTCGAGCACGAGCCGGCTCTGCGCCGTGATCTCCTTGGCCTGCCGGGTCTGCGCGGCGGCCTGGCCGCCGTCGTAGATCGGCGCGGTGACATTGGCGACGATCGAGGCCTGGTCCTCGGCGAAGGTGCCGAGCGTCGGGTCGTTGTTGCGGCTCTTGCTGGCGCTGCCCTGGATGGTGGCGCTCGGCAGCAATGAGCCTTCGGCGATGCGGATGTTGGTGGAGGCGACATCGACGTCGAAGCTGGCGGCCATCACCGCCGGGTGCTGGCGGATTGCCATCGTCATGGCGTCTTCGCGGCTCTTCGGCAGATAGCGATCGACGGCCTCGGCGGGGCGAAGCTGCGATGGTGCATTGCCGATCACTTGCGCATAGGTCGCCTGGCTGACGGCAAGCGCGACCTCGGCGGCGTTGAGATCGGCAAGGCCGCGGTTGAGGCGCGCTTCGGCCTGCGCGCTGTCGGTCGGCGTGACATCGCCGGCGTTGAGACGGCGCTGGGTGACCGAGAGCGTCTCGCGCAGGAAGGCGACGTTGGAACGCTGCGCCTCGACCAGCGACTGGTTGGCGAGCACGTTGGTGTAGGCGGTGACCGCGTCGAGCAGCACGCCCTGGCCGACATTGCGCAGCGCCTCGCGGCCCGACTGCACCTGGAGCTCGGCGGCCCGCACGTTGTTGGCGGTGCGGAAGCCGTTGAACAGGGTCTGCGTCACGGTGACGCCGATGATCCATGGCTTCAAATTGCCGGTCTGGATCGTGTTGTCGGGCAGCAGATTGCGCACCGATTGCAGGCCGGCGCTGAGGCTCGCCACGATCTGCGGCCGGTAACCGGCGAGGGCCTGCGGCACGTTCTCGTCCGTGGCGCGTTGTCGCGCACGTTCGGCATTGAGCTGTGGATTGGTCTGGTAGGCCTTGGCGAGCGCCTCCGGCAGGGCTTCGGCCCAGGCGACGGAGGGCAGGGCGCAACACAGCGCCAGCGTGGTCCATGTCGCAAGTACAGGACCCACGCCCGATCGATGCCGCGTCAACTCGCGACCAGCTCTGGCGGTACGCCCAATCATGTATTCCCGCTTAACCTCGGCTGTCCGCCCCCGCCGACGGTGGCCTCTTAACTGTTTAACCAGCCGAGGTCCCGCAGGCAAACTGCCGCGGGCGAAACCCCCATGAAATCCGTGCTTGTTGCAGCTTCGTCACAGGGTTTCACGGGAACGCGGCCGAGCCTTACACCAGCCTGACCCGTTCCCTGACGTTACCGGTTCTTGTTCACCGGCTTGCGCTTCTCGATGAACGCCGCCATGCCCTCGGAGCGGTCCTCCAGCGCGAAGGTCGAGTGGAACAGGTTGCGCTCGACGCTCATGCCCTCGGCGAGCGTGGTCTCGAAGGCGCGGTTCACGGCTTCCTTGGCCATCGCGGCCGCAGGGCGCGACATCGCGGCGATCTTCTCGGCCGCCGCCATCACTTCGTCCATCAGCTTGTCAGCGGGCACGATGCGGCTGACGAGCCCGCTTCGCTCGGCTTCCGCCGCATCCATCATGCGGCCGGTGAGGCAGAGGTCCATCGCCTTGGACTTGCCGATCGCGCGTGTCAGGCGCTGGGTCCCGCCGATGCCGGGAATGGTGCCGAGCGTGATCTCGGGCTGGCCGAACTTTGCGGTGTCGGCGGCGATGATGAAATCGCACATCATGGCGAGCTCGCAGCCGCCGCCGAGCGCATAACCGGCAACCGCGGCAATCGTCGGCTTGCGGCACCGCGCGATCCGGTCGCCGCCGATCGCGGCGAAATCCTCGGAGAACATGTCGATGAAGCCTTTCGGCTGCATCTCCTTGATGTCGGCGCCGGCGGCAAAGGCCTTCTCGCTGCCGGTCACGACGATGCAGCCGATGGCGTCATCGGCCTCGAGATCGTCGACGGCAGCTGCGATCTCGCGGAAGACGCCGAAGGAAAGCGCGTTGAGCAGCTTCGGCCGATTCAGCTTGATGATGCCGACCGCGCCTTTGCTTTCGACGATGATGTGTTCGAACGTGCTCATGCTCCACCCACGCTTTTGATTGGGCAGGCAATGTGCCCGCTGGCGCGGTGAGCTTCAAGGGGCTAACGGCCGCCGGAACACGCAGCGAAATGCGCGTTCCGGGGAGGTTTCTCAGGCCAGGATCGGGCCCGCAATCACGCCATGAACATGCGCGCGGCGGACGCCAGCGTCAGCAGCGTGCCGACGCCGATGAAGATCTTGCCGATCAGGGAGCTCTGGTCCCAGGCAGAGCTTTGCTGGGCGCTTGCCATCACCGGTGCCGGCCGGGGCTGGGCCTCGGTTGCGGCAATCACCGCCTTCTGCGCCGGCGGGTTGTCCTGTTGCGCAGCGCGGTCGATGTCGTTGAGCTGATCGGGCGCGACGACCTGGCTCTCGGCGTTCGCGGCACTGGTATTATCGGCCGCTGCCTGGACATTGGTGTTGGCGCGGTCCGTCATCGCCGAGGCCGCTGCCGCAGTCGGGGTGTCGGTGGTGGCGACCTGCGCATTGGCGTTGGCGACCGCCGGCGGCATCTGGCTCGAGGCCGGGACGCTACCATCGGCCGTGTTGTCGGCCGCCTTGTTGTCGGACTTGGCCTCGTCGGCCTGGGCCGGAGCGGCGGTCTTGTCGTCGGATTTCTGTGCTGTCTTGCCGCTGGTGGTGGTGCGGCGTGACTCATGGCGCCGGTGCTTGCTCGGCTTGGCCGCGTCGGCCTGCTTGCCCGCGCTGTCCGAATTGCTTGTGGTTGAGCTTGGGGCCGCCTGTGCAAGGCCTCCGAACAGCAACAATAGGCCGGCCAGAACGATCAGGGCCGCGCGCCCGCTGGCTTTCATCATGGTGATGATCTCCCCAATTCCGCCCGTCCCGGAAACGAACAGAGACCCCGGGGCGTGACCACAGCGGGGCAGAAAATGGGAATCTTCGGGCTACACCGGGCAAAACCGGGGCAGACCGGACCCCATGAAGCCAGCCGCCGGGTGCGGGACGGGCCGATCGGTGTTATGAGCCGTCGCAGACGTTTACGGCCGGATCGGTCGCGAGGTCCGGGGCATATCACGAATTCGTGATCTCGTCGGACCCGCGTAACAAATTGAACGGACGGCCGAATTGCATGGTGAGGGGCGCGCGTGCGCGGACGTGAGGACGAATGGACCGGCCTGATGCGGTCGGCCATGGCTGGCGATGATGCGGCCTATCATCGCCTGTTGAGGGCGGTCACGCCGGTGCTGCGTGCTGCCGCGAGGCGAGGCCTGGCACGGGCAGGCCAGCCTCCCGACCAGGCCGAGGATATCGTGCAGGAGATTCTGTTGGCGGTGCATCTGAAGCGGCACACTTGGGACAGCGAAGCCCCCTTCGCGCCCTGGCTGTTTGCCATCGGCCGCAACAAGCTGATCGACGCGCTGCGCCGGCGCGGCAGGCGCGTCTTCGTCAATATCGACGATTTCGCCGAAACCCTGCCGGGCGAGGCGCCCGAGGAAACGGCCTCCGCGGGCGAGGTCGCGGCCCAGCTCAACACCCTGCCGCAGCGCCAGCGCGACGTGCTGCAGTCGATCGCGGTCGAGAGCGCCTCGATCAAGGATACGGCGGCGAAGTTTTCGATGAGCGAGGGTGCCGTGCGGGTCGCGCTGCATCGCGGACTTGCGGCGCTGACGACCAAACTGCGGGATCAGTAGTCATGGACACCGATCAACTCATCCGTTCGCTCGCAGCCGACAACGCCCATCGGGCGCCGCGCGTCGGCACCGTGCTGACCACGGCGCTCCTGCTGGCCGCGCCCTTGTCGATCCTGATCTTCGCGACGTTCCTCGGCGTGCGTCACGACGTGATGAGCGCGATGCACAATCCGTTCTTCGACATGAAATTCGCGGTGACGCTGTCGCTCGCGATTCCCGCCATCATCGTCAGCCTGCATCTGTCGCGTCCGGAAGCCCTGCTGCGCGGCTGGGGCTGGCTGCTGCTGCTTCCCGTCGGACTGCTCGCGGTCGCGATCGGCAGTGAGGCGATGATGGCGCCGGCCATGCCGATGACGATGCGCTTGATGGGCAAGAACTCAAGGGTGTGCCTGGTCGCAATTCCGGCGATGTCGCTGCCGCTGCTTGCGGGGGCGCTGTTCGGCCTGCGCCATGGCGCGCCGTCGCGGCCGGCGCTTGCCGGAGCGCTCGCCGGCCTGGTGTCGGCCGGCCTTGCCGCGACTCTCTATGCCTCGCACTGCACTGACGATTCGCCGCTGTTCGTCGCGACCTGGTACACGCTCGCGACCGCGCTGGTGACCGCGATCGGCGCGGCGGTCGGGGCGAGGGTTTTGCGTTACTAGCGCGCCGACCTCACGCCGCCGGCGTCGTGCCCAGCTGCATGCGGTGGAAGCGCAGCACCTGCTGCGCGGTCGAGCTGCGCAGCGCCTCGTAAACGTCGCGCAGCGTCAGCATGTCGGTCTGCGAGCCGCCGGAGAGCTTCTCGCGCATGGCGATGATGGCGCGCACGCTTGGCCAGGACATGCCCGCGACCTTGGCGAGGATCATCACGCCCTCGGTGCGGCTTTCGATCATCATGGTCTCGGCGGTCTCGACCGCGACGCCCGCGAGCGCCGCGAGCCCCGCATTGGTTTCGTCGAACTTGCCCTGCTCGGCGAAACTGGTGATCTGGAATTCGTTGAGACGGCCGTCCTCGTGCAGCGACCTCACCAGCGCGCGCGCCATCTCGGTCTGCTTCGTCATGGCGGCGGCGCGGACCCTCTGGGCCACTTCCTGCACCACGCTCGACACCTCGTCCATGAGTTCCGGATGCGCGGCCTCGAGCTTCCTGCGCACGCTCAAGGACGCCTTCGCGACCAGCTTCAAATAGTGATGGCGCGGCAGGTCCGGCCGCAGCCCGATGCAAGTGGCGAGGTCGTCGTCGCGCTCGGCGCGGATGACGAGATCGGTGAGGCTTCCCTCGGAGAGCCGCGCGCCCGGATTGCTGACGGTCGATTGCACCACGTCCTCGTCGCCGCGCGTCACCAGCACGTCGGTCAGCGCTTCCGACAGCACCCGCCGCAGCGAGATCGCCTTGAGATGCGCCTGACCTCGCGTGCGCGCGATCTCGATCAGGGTCGTCTCGTCGAGCCGTTCCGATTTCGACAGCACGGGGCCGGAGACCTCGATGACCTCGTCGAGCGCGAGCGTGCGCATGATTTTCGGCGGCGCGGCCGCAATCGGTGCGAGGCGGTCGGCGAGCAGCGCCTTGGCCGACGTTTCGATCTGCTCGATCAGGCACTGGAATACGTCGTCGAACACGCGGATGTGGTCGTCGGAATAATCCACCGCGTTGCCCACGAACAGATCGGTGACGCGGCGCAGCGTCTTGACCCGGCGCGCGACGGTGCCGTGCGAGAGTGCAGCCTGCAGTTCCTCGAGCAAATTTTCGGATGTTTTTGCGGATCTGGATCTCATGGCCCTGTCCTGGAGCGCTCGGTCCGGCGGCGGCTTCTGTCGCAGCGGGAAGAAATGGATTGGTCAGCTCGTTGCAATGCGATTGCGCCCTTGCGCCTTGGCGGAATAGAGCGCGCGATCGGCGCGCGCGAGAAACGTATCGGCAGTATCGACGTCGCGCAGCGTCACGACGCCCGCGGAAATGGTCACGCGCAAATTCAGGGAGAATGCGCTCCAGTCGAGATCGGCGACGATGCCGCGCAAGCGCTCGAGCGTGCGCTGTGCGGCCTCGCCCGTTGTGTCCGGCAGCAGCAGGAGGAATTCCTCGCCGCCGTAGCGGCCGAAGCAGTCGGCCGGCCGGATGTTGGCGAACATGGTGATCGCGAAAGTGCGCAGCACCTCGTCGCCGACGGGATGGCCGTGGGCGTCGTTGATGCGTTTGAACCAGTCGAGATCGATCAGCGCGATCGCGCAGGGCGTCGATGCCTGCCGCGACTTTTCGATCTCGGAGTCGAGAAGCCGCATGATGCAGCGGCGATTGTAGGAGCCGGTGAGTTCGTCGAGCTCGGCCAGCTCCTCGATGCGCTGATAGGCGGCCTTCAGCTCGATGCTGCGCCGGTACAGGATCTTGCGCAGCGTGGCGCCGAACAGGCCGAGGAAGGCGCACTGGCCGATCACCAGCACGAAACAGAGCATCGAGGCGGTTCGCTCCAGCCGGGTCGCAACCGGCAGCCCGATCGGCAGGTCCGAGCCCAGGAAGACCAAAGCGAGCCCGCAGGTGGCGAGGCCCCAGGTCACCATCGCCTGGCTCGAGGTCATCCGCAGCGTGCCAAACGCGAAGATCAGGAACAGCACGGCGAGGAAAGCGACCCCGGCCGTCGGCACGGCGAGCAGGAACAGCAGCTGCAGCGCCATATGCGCCGAGATCTGGAAGACGGTGAGGTAATGATCCTCAAACCGGTCGCCGAAGCCGGCTTCCGACAGCACGGTGAACGTACCGATGATCAGGAGGCCGCCGAGCCAGAACAGCGACGGAACGGCCATGGAGACCGTGCCGCCATAGGCGTAGAGCAGCAGGACCGAGGCGCCGAGCGAATAGCTCGCCACCTGGCCGATATACATCTGGCGGCGCTGCCGGGCTCGGCGCGCCAGCACTTCAGAAGCCGCCGCCTCGGGCGTGAGCACGAGATCCGCGACCTCAGCGGCATTCCTCTCGGGAAAGGACGTCGCGGCCGTGCTCATGGTCCCGCCAATGGTGATGTCAGCGTAAAAATCTACGTGGCAAGCCTTTAGGTTTGGTATCCTTTGAAACCGAATCCGAACCATGCAGCGCGGAACAAGGTGCTAGGCTGCTGGCGGGGAAATTTTGCCGGCGATCAGGCATCCGTTTGCGATGCGATCGAGCCTAAGCCGGGCTTGGCGAGACATATGTCGTGCAGGGTTGCTATGGAACCGAACGAGGCCGGGCCGCCTGTGCCGGACAGGCATTCCGCAGGGAAGTATCGCAGTATTATGTTACCGATCTGGATGAAGACGGCCGATGGCCGGAGGTGGGACAAGAAAAATACGCGTATGTGGGGTAGGTCACATAGGCGACCGTACGACTGCGGTAGATTGAACAATTTTGCGCCCCCGGTCGAACCGTCCGCCGCGCCGACCCGACCAACTTTGCGAGACGGGCATTGAGCGTGACACAGGCGGCTTCGGACGAGGTCCTGATCGCCAGGATCGCCCAAGGTGACCGGCTCGCCATGCAGGTGCTGTACGGGCGGCACCATGTCAGGGTCTACAGGTTCGGGCTGAGGCTCGTGCGGGACGAGCAGGCGGCGGAAGACCTCATCAGCGAGGTATTTCTCGACGTCTGGCGTCAAGCCGGCAAGTTCGAGGGCCGATCCGCCGTTTCTACCTGGCTACTGGCAATCACCCGTTTCAAGGCCCTGTCTGCGCTCCGGCGCAGGAAGGATTTCGAACTGGACGAAGACGCCGCCAACGCGATCGAGGATACGTCCGACAATCCGGAAACGGTGGTGCAGAAAAAGGATACCAGTGAAGCGTTGCGGGAGTGTCTGACGGGCCTCTCGCCGGACCATCGGGAAATCGTCGATCTCGTCTACTACCACGAGAAGTCCGTGGAAGAGGTGGCCGAAATCGTCGGAATACCGGAAAACACTGTGAAGACGCGCTTGTTCTATGCGCGCAAGAAACTGGCCGAACTGCTGAAGGCAGCCGGCGTTGAGCGAGGCTGGCCATGATGGCTTTGAGCAAGAAGATGCTGGAGCAAGAGCCCAGTGAAATTGAACTGCTGCTGCCGTGGCACGCGGCCGGCACGCTGAACGCGCGCGATGCGCGGCGGGTCGAGGATGCGCTGGCGCGCGATCCCGAGCTTGCCAGGCAATATGCCGCAATCCGCGGCGAGTATGAAGAGACCATTCATCTGAACGAGAGCTTGGGGGCTCCGTCGGCGCGCGCGCTGCAGAAGCTGTTCGCCGCGATCGACGCCGAGCCGGCGCGGGCGAGCGGCTCGCTGCCGCTGTCGGCGCGCATCTCGACCTTCTTCGCGAGCCTGTCGCCGCGCACGCTGGCCTGGTCGGCGAGCCTTGGCGCCATCGCGCTGATGCTGCAAGCCGGAATCATCGGCGCCGTGCTGATGAAGAACCAGCCCGCGACCTTCCAGACCGCTTCGCTCTCGACCAGCGGTCCGATCACTCGCGAACTCGGCACCACCGTTCCGCCGGCGCGCGCGCTGGTGCGCTTCACGCCCGAGGCCCGCGTTGCCGACATCACCGCGCTGCTCGACAGCTACCAGGCCTCGATCATCGGCGATGCCAAGGGCGGCATGTTCCGTCTCCAGTTCGACAAGGCGATGAGCCAGGACGAGCTCGCCTCGCTGCTCGGCAAGATGCAGCGCGAGAAGTTCGTCAACCTCGCCGTCGCGGCGCCTTGAGCGCGCCGCTGATCCGATGACAGGCAAGTCCGAGAGCAGGGTGCGCGCCGGGGCCTACGCTTCATCGGTCGGCGCCGCGCTTCTGATCGCCGCCTGTCTCGGCGTCGAGGTTGCGCAGGCGCAGGCGATCATGCGCACGCCGACGATCAGCGTGCCCACGCGAACGCCGACCATCTCTCCGAGCATCGCCCCGCGCATCGGTCCGACCATCTCGGCCAGGGCGGTGTCCGTCGACCGCGGCCCGCGGACGATGGCGACCATTCCCCACACCACGACGTCGCGCCTGCGGCCGACGACGACGGTGCTGCCCTATGCGCGCTACTCGCCGAACCTGTATCCGGCCTGTACCGCGCCCTATCGCGATGCCGACGGCGAATGCCTGGCGCAGCCGAATGCCGGCGGCGGTGGCTCGGGCAAAGCCGCCAAGAAGAGCGCCGGCAAGGGCCGCGGCAACGCCACGCCGGCCGCCGCCAATCTTCGCAGCTTCGCCAACGAATTCGTGGCCGAGATCGACGGCACATTGTCGCCCGGTGATGCCGACGCGTTGGCCCGCCGGCACGGCTTGACGCGGATCTCGTCGGAGAGCTTCCCGCTGATCGGGGCTACGTTCGGTCTGTTCCGCATCACGGATGGCCGGCCGTACGAGACGGTGCGGCGCGAATTCGCGGCCGACGGCAGCGTGCGCTCGGTCCAGGCGAACTTCCGCTATGTGCTGCAGGACCAGAAATCGCCGCCCCCGACCGAAGGCGATCCTGCGCAATATGCACTGACAAAGCTCCGCTTGCCGCAGGCGCATACGCTGGCGCACGGCGCCAACGTCACGGTTGCCGTGATCGACTCCGGCATCGACACCAGGCATCCCGAGCTCGCCAATTCCGTCGCCGACAATTTCGATGCACTCGGCAGCGCGGAGGGGCCGCACGTCCACGGCACCGGCATCGCCGGCGCCATCGTGGCGCATGACCGGCTGATGGGCAGCGCCCCCCAGGCGCGCATCATCGCGATCCGTGCCTTCGGTGGCAGCAATGGCGGCGCCGAGAGCTCGTCCTACATCATCCTGCGGTCGCTGAATTACGCCGCCGAGCACGGCGCGCAGATCGTCAATATGAGCTTTGCCGGTCCGAAGGATGCGGTGATCGAGCGCGCCATCGCGGCGACCGCCGCGCGCGGCCTCGTGCTGATCGCCGCCGCCGGCAATGCCGGCGCAAAATCGCCGCCGCTCTATCCGGCCGCCAATCCGAACGTGATCGCGGTCAGCGCGACCGACCAGCAGGACAGGCTGTTCACCGCGTCCAACCGCGGCAATTACATTGCCGTCGCGGCGCCCGGGGTCGACATCTTCCTGCCGGCGCCGGACGGCAAGTACCAGATGGCATCGGGAACCTCGTTCTCGGCCGCCTATGTGTCAGGCGTCGCGGCGTTGCTGCTCGAGCGCAATTACACCTTGAAGCCGGAAGCGCTGCGCGTGACGCTGGCGAAGACCGCGCGCGACCTCGGCTCCCCCGGGCGTGACGAGCTTTTCGGCGACGGCCAGACCGATGCGTTTGCCGCGGTCATGGCTGTTCCCGCCGACGGCGCGACGCCGGTTGCGGCTGCGTCCGGTACAACAAAACGTGAAGATGCCGGCAAGCGTCGCGACGAGCCTGGCACCCGCGCGATCGAACAACCTTCGTTGTCGAGTGCGGACGATAAATCCACGATTTCTCAGGCGGATAGGCCGGCGACGCGATAGCGGCTGCGACAAAGATGCGCGCGGGCCGAAGGTCAAAAAATCGAACCCCGCATTGAACGTTCAGCCAGCTGCCACGACCAAATTATGTGGGAGCGGTCATCCCTCCCCATCAGTCATATCAGGCGCGAGCGCCCATCCACCCCAAGCGCCCATATGGCTTGACCCGTCCGGTTGTCCCCCCGGACGGGTCTTTTCTTTTCGGCATCCGATTCTTCGAAGCCTCGCGTCGTTCAGCTTGCGGTTGATGGGACGCCGCCATGTTCGAGTCGGCTGTTCGCCCGGCGCGTCGCACCTCCGCTATGCTTGTGCGAGGCTTGACTCGAAAACACAGCAAATCTCCGCACGACTACGGTGATTGACGACGAATGCCGTGTCGTTGCTGGACAAGTCAAAACTTTTCCACAAAATATTCATGTCGCGTCTAAATTGATTCGTGTGCGTTGCGTCCTCCGCGTCCGTGTTTTCCCCTGACGGGCTGGTTCATGACACATCGCCAAGAGTCTAGCTGCACGTCCGATTGGGCGTCTGCGCGTGCTGTGGTTGCTGGCCGCGACGTCGCGGCGCGCTGGTGCGCTCTCGCCGAGCAGCGGCTGCAACATCTCTCCGAAATGTTCGAGACCGGCCGCTGGCGCCGTTATCACTCCGAGATCGCATTCCTCGAAAACATCCAGGAAGCCAAGCGCGCGGTCCAGACCTGGCGCGCGCTCGCGACCGGTGGGGACGTCGCCGAGGCGGCCGCGAGCGTGACGCCGGCATTCGGCTGGTCGCCGGCGACCATGCCCCGCGTGTTTCCGCGCGAGCAACAGGCGCAGATCGTGCAGCCCAAGACCCTACAGCCAAAGGCCGTCAACATCGCCCCAGAGACCGCCGTGCCGGTCAGGCTCGATCCGAAGCCGGACGTTCTCGCCGAGATCACCGAAGCCCCGATCGCGCCGCTCGCCGCGCCCGCAGCCTCCGCTGCGATGGCGTCGTTTATCGCGCCTGCCGAGATGCCGCCGCTCAAGGCTCCCGCGGCGAGGGCGCCGCTGACCGCACCTGCCGTGAGGTCACCGCTCGCCGTGCCCGCCGCAATGGCGCCGCGCGCGGCGCCTGAAGTGAGGCCGCCACTCGCGGTTCCTGCCGCGAAGCCGCCGACGGCTGCGCCTGCTGCAATGGCATCGCTCCTGCCGCAGTTCACCCCGCCGGCCGAGGAAATCGTCGCAGCCCCCGAGCGCGTCGTCGAATTCACCTTCAGCCTCGACGGCCTCGAAGCCAAGTACCCGCTGCTCAGGAACGCGTTCTAGCGTCTGGCGGCCAGAGGCGACGGGCGGCTTTAGCGCCGCACCGCATTGCCGCCGAGCACCACCTGCGCGAACCGCTGCGCGCCGTCGGCTGACAGATCCGACGTCACCGCACGCGCATGGTCCAGCCCGACCACGGCACCGCGCGGGGTATCGGAGATCATGTTGTTGTTGACCAGCGCGATGCCGGCGCCCGACACGACGGAGACGCCGACGCCGGCGAGGGCCTTGCGGATCACGTTGCCCGTGATCGCGACGTCGCGCAGATATTTGCCCCAGCCGGCGACGATGCCGTAGGACGGTGCGTTCTCGATCACGTTTCCGGTCACCGAGGTATCCGCCTCGATGTAGATGCCGACGCCGGCATCGTCGTCCGGCGCGGTGCCGATCGGGCGCTTCGGAACGAGGTTGCGGATGATGTTGCCCTGGACCACCGCGATGCGGCCGCCTTCGTTGAAATTGCAGACGGAGACGCCGACCGCGGCGCCGTCGACCGTGTTGTTGGCGATCACCGCGGCCTCGAACGAAAACTCCGAATAGAGCGCGACCTCGCGAACGTCGCTGACGCTGTTGCCTGTGATGTGGATGTTGGAGGCGGAGTTGCCACGCACTGCGGAGTAATCGCAGTTCCTGATGCGGTTGCCGCGCACGATCACGTTGCCGGCGCGAAAGGCGTTGATGGCGTTGCCGTACTGGCCGGAGCCGCCGGGGCCGGCCTTGATGTTCTCGATGCGGTTGTCGGCAACCAGCGTGCCGTCGTCGCCGATCGCGGTGCGCAGGATCTCGATGCCGTTGTCGTTGGTGCCGAGAATCGTGTTGCGCGAGACGCTGAGGCCCCTGGCGTCGAACGAGACCACCGCCGTCACCATGATGTCAGTGAAGATGTTGCCGGAGATGTCGCCGGACACCTGTTCGAGCCAGATGCCGCTGCCGCCTGAATTCGTGATCTCGCAATCAGTGATGCGCGTGTCGCGCCCACCGAGGACATGGATCAGCCCGCGCCGCGCCGGCAGCGGAATGCTGCCGCCGTCGAAAGTGATGCCGGTGAGGCCGATGGAGTCCGAACCGTCGCTCTGGATCGCCGAGGCGCCGCCGGTGAAGACGAGTTTCGTCGCCCCGCGCACACCGATCAATTGCGCGCCGTTGGGCAGCCGCAACAGCCCGGCGCGATAGACGCCGGGTGGTAGCGCCAGCGGCAGCTGTGCGCGTGCAGCTTCGTCGATCGCGCGCTGCAGCGCGCGGGTTTGATCTTCGCTGCTGCCGGGCCGCACGCCGTATTGTGTGGCATCGCGGCCGAGCAGGGATGTCAGTGGTGCCGCGCGCGCGGCGTCGGCCGGCATGGCGAGCGCGCCCGCGATGCCTGCGGTCGAAGCCCCGATGAGATGACGGCGATTGAGGTCCATGACGCGTCCTCCGGCGGAGGCGGGAGGGCATCCGCGCCGACTAGGTAGCGCAGGGCAGGCGAGGGCGCGGGGATTGTTCGCGGTAGGGTTAAATGTTTACGCAGAGACGGTGCCGTAGGGTAGGCAAAGCGTAGCGTGCCCACGATTTGACGGGAGATGGAACGAGATGGTGGGCACGGCGCAGGGGCGCCTTTGCCCACTCTACGAAGCCGGCGTGTTCCGCCCCTTCCTCGCCAACGCCACCATCTCCATCAGCATCGCTTCCCCCGCATCCACCAGCTCTTCCAGCGTGATCCGCGGCGCACCCTTGCGCCGAACCGCGCCGCTGCGTGCGAGCGAGGGAATGTGGATGAACGCCGCGAGCTGCGGGCCGCCCGCCTTCACGTTCTCGATCGCGCGCCAGCTCAGGTAGTTGCAGAGATAGGCGCCGGCATCGCGCGAGGAGCGCGCATCGATGCCGGTGAGGCGCGCAGCGCGCAGCAGCCTTGCCGTGTGCGGACCGAAATTCATCGCGTCGGCATGGCCGGCGATGCCGCGCTTGCTCGATCGGGTGTTGGCGGCATCGGGCCAGAGCATGGTGACGGCGTTGCGCGCGCGGGTCTCGATCCGCAGGTAAGGCGTGCGCGCGGCGAGGCCGAACATCAACAGCGCATCCGGCCTCACCTTTGCGATCACCTCCGGCAATTGCCGGTCGACCGCGGCATAGGTGACCGGGAAGATGTGGCTGGAGATCGCGACATCGTCGAGTGCCGGACGGCGCAGTTGCGCGAGCCGCGCGACCAGCGGCTGGGTCGGGTTATAGGGCGCGCCGGGAAACGGGCCGAAGCCGGTGAGGAGAATGCGGAGCTTTTCGCTCATTTCAGCAACTCCAAGATCTGCTCGGCGGCGAGGGCCGGCGTGAGATGGCCGTCGGCGACCTCGGTCTCGATCTTCCGGACCTTGGTGCGAACCGAGGCCTCGCTGCGCAGCCGCGCCAGCATGCGCTGCTCCAGCATCGACCACATCCATTTCACCTGCTGGTCGCGCCGCCGCGCGGCGAAATCGCCGGACGCGTTCATCGCCTTGCGATGGTCTAAAACCTTCTGCCAGAGGTCGGTGATGCCGGTGCCGGCCAGCGCCGAATAGGTGACGACGGGTGGGTGCCAATGCTCGGATCGGGGGCTGAGGATATGCAGCGCGCCGCGATAATCGGCGGCGGTGATGTTGGCGCGCTTGAGATTGTCGCCATCGGCCTTGTTGATCGCGATCATGTCGGCGAGCTCGACCAGGCCCTTCTTGATGCCCTGCAATTCGTCGCCGCCGCCCGGCAGCATCAGCGCGAGGAAGAAATCGGTCATGTCGCAGACCGCGGTCTCGGACTGTCCTATGCCGACGGTCTCGACCAGCACGACGCCGAAGCCGGCGGCCTCGCATAACAGCATCGCCTCACGCGTTTTCGCGGCGACGCCGCCGAGCGTGCCCGAGGACGGCGACGGGCGGATGAAGGCATCGTCCGAGGCCGACAGCCGCGCCATCCGCGTCTTGTCGCCGAGGATCGAGCCGCCGCTGCGAGCCGAGGACGGATCGACCGCGAGCACCGCGACCTTGTGGCCCTGCTCGATCAGATAGGTCCCGAGCACATCGATGGTGGTGGACTTGCCGACGCCGGGCGATCCCGTGATGCCAACGCGAAACGCCTTGCCGGTCTCCGGCAGAAGCCTCTGCACCAGCTCCCGCGCCAGCGCCTGATGGTCGGCGCGCCGGCTCTCCACCAGCGTGATGGCCCGCGCCAGCGCCGCGCGGCTGCCGCCGCGGAGCTCCTTGGCGAGGGTCTTGATGTCGAGCGAGGGCTTCTTCTCAGTCATGCCCCTGCTTTACAATGCCGAGGCGGGGCAGGCGAGGCCCGCCCGCCCGATATCACCGGCTCGTGGCTGCCGCGGCTTGCGGCTGTTTTACCTTGCGCCAGACCCACACCATCACCGGCCAGAGCAGGGCGCCGATCGCCATGGCGGCGAGGATCGCTGCGACCGGGCGCTCGAAGAACGGCAGGATACTGCCGTCCGACTTGATCAGCGAGGTCACGAAGGCCTGCTCGACCATGGTGCCCATGACGATGCCGAGCACCATCGCGGCGACGGGATAGCCGTTCGCCTCCATGACGTAGCCGATCACGCCGAAGGCGGCGACGGTGACGACGCCGAACATGTTGTTGCCGATCGCGAACGAGCCGACCGCGCAGCACAGCATGATGATCGGCATGATGGCGGAGCGCGGGGCCAGCAGGATGTAGGCGGCAACCCGGATCATGGCGATACCGAGCGGGATCATCATGATGTTCGCGATGATGAACATCAGATAGATCGCGTACATGCTCGACGCCTTCTCGGTGAACAGCGTCGGGCCGGGATTGAGGCCCTTCATGTAGAGCACGCCGATCGCGATCGCGGCGATGGTGTCGCCGGGGATGCCGAACAGCAGCGAGGGCACCCAGCCCGAGGCGATGCTGGCATTGTTGCTGGCGCCGGCCTCGACCAGGCCCTCGACATGGCCGGTGCCGAATTTTTCCGGCTCCTTGGAGAAACGCTTCGACATCGCGTAGGAGACCCAGGCGGCCATGTCGGCACCGGCTCCGGGCAGCACGCCGATGATGATGCCGACGATGTTCCCGCGCGTCATCTGCCAGTGATATAGCTTTGTCAGCCTCCACTGTCCTGCCATGATGCTTCCGAATTTTCGTCGCGGCAGCGGCGGCGGCTCGGGGGTCAGCATCGCGCGCATCACCTGCGCCACCGCGAACACGCCGACCAGCGCCGGGATCGGCTCGATGCCGCCGAACAGATCGGTGAGGCCGAAGGTGAAGCGCGGCACGCCGCCGGGATTTTCGATGCCGATGCAGGAGACCAGCAGGCCGAGGAACATGCCGGCGATCGCCTTCACCGGGGAGGAGCGCGCCACCAAGGTGGCGCACATCAGGCCGAGCAGCGCCAGCCAGAAATATTCGAAGGTCGAGAACGACAGCGCGATCTCGGCAAGCGGCGGCGCCAGGATCATCAGCGACAGCACGCCGGCGATGCCGCCGACCGCGGAAAACCACACGCCGGCCCCGAGCGCGAGCTCGGCCTGGCCCTTGCGCGTCATGGCGTAAGCTTCGTCCGCGTAAGCCGCGGAGGCCGGCGTGCCGGGAATGCGCAGCAGTGCGCCGGGAATGTCGCCGGAGAAGATCGCCATCGAGGACGCCGCGACGATGGTCGCGATCGCCGCGATCGGCGAGAGGTAGAAGGTGACGGGGACGAGCAGGGCGGTCGCCATCGTCGCCGACAGGCCCGGCAGCGAGCCGATCACGAGCCCGTACACGGAGGCCGCGAACATCGAAATGATGACCTCCCAGGTGGAGATCAGCGCGAAGGCATCAATCAGGGTCTTCAGCATGGGATTACCAGGGCGTCGGCAGCAGGCCGGCGGGCAGCGGCACGCGGAGCAGCTTGCCGAAGATGAGGTGGATGGCGAACGGCGACAGCGCGGCAAGCGGCAGCGCCAGCTTCCACTTCGCACCGAGCGCGGTCGAGGTCACGTAGACCATGATCGCCGCGGTGATAATGAAGCCGAGCCGGTCGGCCGCGGCGACGTAAAACAGCAGCAGCGCCGGCGGCAGCAAAGCGCGCAGGCCGTAGAGCTTGCCCTGCGGCGGTGGAGCGGCCGCCTGGCCGTCCTCCAGCGGGATCAGCTCTTCCTCCTCCTCGAAGGAGTGGCCGATCCCGAACACGATCGCGAGCCCGCACAGCGCAAGGCCGGTGCCGATCACGAGCGGAAACACGTTGGGGCCGACCGGCTGGCCCGGCACCGGCGGCAGGATATAGCCGCCATAGGCGGCAGCCGCGCCGAGCACGACGAGAAACGATCCCGTGACGGAGTCGGGAAGACGCATGGGGAGGAGTCCTACAGGAGGTGCGCTCCCTCTCCCCGCTTGCGGGGAGAGGGTTGGGGTGAAGGGGGCTCGCCGCGGGCGAGGTGAGAGTTGGAGGCGTGGAGAGTCCCTCTCACCCGAATTCGAGCAAAGCTCGAATTCGACCTCTCCCCGCACGCGGGGAGAGGTGATGCAGTGAGCGAACCAACCACGTCAGCCAAAGTCATCTCACGCGAGAGCTGTGAAAGGTCACGCCTTGCTCAAGCCCGCCGCTTTCATCGCTTCACCCATCTGGGCGTCGCCCTTGTCCATGAAGCCTGCGAACTGGCCGGCATCGCCCCACACGGTGCCGAAGCCGCGATTGCTCATGAAGTCCTTGAACTCGGCGGACTCGTAGACCTTCTTCAGCGCCGCGGTGAGCTTGGTTGCGATCTCCGGCGGCAGGTTCTTCGGGGCGCCGATGCCGCGCCAGGCGCCGGTCGCATAGTCGATGCCCATCGCTTCCTTCAGCGTCGGCACGTCCTTGAAGATCGGGTTGCGCGCGGGGGCCATGATGGCGAGGCTCCTGGCCTTGCCGGCCTCGATGATGGCGCGCGCCTCCGGCACCGAGCAGGTGGTGAGGTCGAGGCCGCCGGCGGCGAGATCCTGCATCGCAGGGGCCGCGCCGTTCGACGGCACCCAGGCGACCTGGTTGGCGGGCAGGCCCATCGCCTGCATCCAGCCGACCAGCGCCAGATGCCAGATGCCGCCCTGGCCGGTGCCGGAAGCCTTGAACTTGCCGGGAGGCGCCGCCTTGATCGCGTCGGCGAGCTCCTTGACCGTCTTGTAGGGCGAGGACGAGGAGACCTGGATGCCCGGAGGATCCTCGTTCATCAGCGCCAGCGGCGTGTAGCTCTTCGGCGTCAGCTCGGTGAGGCCCTGCCAGTGCATCATCGAGATTTCGACGGTCAGCATGCCGATGGTGTAGCCGTCGGGCTGTGCGGTCGCGATCGCGCTATGGCCGACCACGCCGGAGCCGCCGGTGCGGTTGACCACATTGAAGGGCTGGCCGAGGTCCTTTTCCAGAAGTGCTGCGACAATGCGCGCGGTCGCGTCGGTTCCCCCGCCGGCGCCCCACGGCACGATCACGGTGACCGGCCGGGCCGGATAGGCTTGCGCAAGTGCGGGCTTGAAGCCGAATGCCGCGGACGCGGCAACGGCGGCGGTCGAAGCCGCAAAGGTGCGGCGCGAAATCTTGGACATTGAATCTCTCCCAGCGGCGCCCGTGACGTCGGGTGCTCTTCTCAATGTGCCATTCTAGTCGGCTTTGCAGCACCGCCGCAAGGTAGCGCTACCAACGAGATCGCCATGTTGTGTGAAACCATGATGCCCATCGGATGGGCGGTCGGAAATCGGGTGGGTTTTGCTAGCGCAGTTCGCCAACCTCTGCGCGTAACGAAAGCCAAAGGCAAGCCATCGATGACCCAAGCCTATTATAGCGCCGTGCTGGACCGCCCGCTGGACGAAGTCTGGTCGCTGATCCGCGATTTCAACAACTATCCCGCTTACATCGACGGCGTGAGCGAGAGCGAGATCGAAGACGACAAGCGCGGGGATGAAGTCGGCGCGATCAGGCGCTTCTGCTATCTCGGAAACTGGATCCGCCAGCGCCTGGTCGATCACTCGGATCGGCAGCACAGCTTGACCTACGCCGGTCTCGACGCGCTGCCGTATCCGCAAGATGACGGAAGCCAGGTGCCTGCGCCGACGCGCTATCAAGGCACCATGCATCTGCGCCCGATCATCGAGGGCGATCGCACCCTCATCGAATGGTCGGTGGCTCTCGATACCGAGCCGGCGGATGCCGATCGCTGGCAGTCGCTATTCGCGTCCTGGATTCCTGATTGGACGGACTCACTTGCGCGGACGCTGGCGCGGGCCAGTTAGCGACCGCTCACGGCTCCTCGGCGTCGCCCTTCGGCCGCGCGCCGCCGAAGATGCGCGCGCCTTCCGCGGTGAGGTAAGGCTTCAACGTCTCCCATGGCACGAAGGCGACATACTCGCCTTCGGCGTAGGGGCCGACGGCGTAGGGCGGATAGTGGAAGGTCAGCCCGGAGCTCTTGCCTGCCTCGGTTGACGGCGCGAGCGTCACCGCGCCGATTCTGAGCAGGCTCGGTTTCAGTTCTTTGAACCACTCGTCGGTTGCGGTCTCGCTGGCGTCGCGCTTCGTTTTCTCGGTGCGGAGCGAGGCGATCACGGCCTTCACCATCGCCTTCATCGTCGCCCCGTTATCGGCAGTATCGGTGAAGAGCGGGCGGATCGAGATGCGCTTGTTGTCGGCCTTGTCCCACAGGATCGTGTTCACGTCCGAGTTGGGATGCGCGCCGCGGGTGTTCATATAGTCGTTGCGGAGGACGCTGACGTAGCGGTCGGCAACGACGGAGCGGACCGAATATTTGCGCTCGAAATCCCAGCCACCGTCCTTGAAGAATTGCGGGTCGGCTTTGCGCGCGGCGGCAGCTTCGGCGGCATTCTTGTTGAGCCATTTTTTGCCCTCCGCGACGCAATCCGCCACCAGCGCCGTATCCGCCTTGATCCTGTCGTCGAGGAACATGCGCGCCTCGATGCTCTTGGTCTTGACGGCGGCGTCGGGCTTGGGGTCGGCGGCGTGGGCGGGACCGAACAGCGCGCTGCAAACCGTGGCGACGCTGAGCGCGCGCATGAACATTGGCGCGAAAAACACCACGCAAATTCCTTCTTGTCGGGAAATAGACGGCGAAGCTACTCCGCCGCTTCGCTATGCCCGAGCCGCGCATTCAGCTTGCGGATCAGCTCTTCAGCCGCATCCGCGATCACCGTGCCCGGCGGGAAGATCGCTTCAGCGCCGGCGGCGTAGAGCGCGTCGTAATCCTGCGGCGGCACCACGCCGCCGACGATGATCATGATGTCGTCGCGGCCCTGCTTCTTGAGCGCCGCCTTCAGCTCCGGCACGGCGGTGAGGTGGGCCGCGGCGAGCGAGGAGACGCCGAGGATGTGCACGTCGTTCTCGACCGCCTGCCGCGCGGCCTCATCGGCGGTGGCAAACAGCGGCCCGATGTCGACGTCGAAGCCGATGTCGGCAAACGCGGACGCGATCACCTTCTGGCCGCGGTCGTGGCCGTCCTGGCCGATCTTGGCGACGAGGATGCGCGGGCGGCGGCCCTCAGCCTCCTCGAAGGCGTCGATCAGCGCCTGAACCTTCTCGACCTGGTTGCCCATGGTGGACGCCTCCCGCTTGTAGACGCCGGTGATGGACTTGATTTCGGCGCGGTGGCGGCCGAACACCTTCTCCATCGCGTCAGAGATTTCGCCGACGGTCGCCTTGGCGCGCGCCGCGTCGATCGCGAGCGCGAGCAGATTGCCATTGCCCTCGCCGGCCGAGCGCGTCAGCGCGGCGAGCGCGGCATCGACGTCCTTCTGGTTGCGCTCGCTCTTCAGCCGCGTCAGCTTGTCGATCTGCAGGCGGCGGACATTGGTGTTGTCGACCTTGAGGATGTCGATCGGCGCCTCGTCGGTCGGCTTGTACTTGTTGACGCCGATCACCGCCTGCTTGCCGGCGTCGATCCGCGCCTGCGTCTTGGCGGAGGCCTCCTCGATGCGCAGCTTCGGCAGGCCGGCCTCGATGGCCTTCGCCATGCCGCCGAGCTCCTCGACCTCCTGGATGTGGCCCCACGCTTTCGCCGCGAGGTCGCGCGTCAGACGCTCGACGTAATACGAGCCGCCCCAGGGATCGATGATCCGCGTGGTGCCGCTCTCCTGCTGCAGGAACAGCTGGGTGTTGCGGGCGATGCGCGCCGAGAAATCGGTCGGCAGCGCCAGCGCTTCGTCGAGGGCGTTGGTGTGCAGCGACTGGGTGTGGCCTTGCGTCGCCGCCATCGCCTCGACCGTCGTCCGCATCACATTGTTGAAGACGTCCTGCGCGGTCAGCGACCAACCCGAGGTCTGGCTGTGCGTGCGCAGCGACAGCGAGCGTGGGTCTTTGGGGTTGAAGGGCTTGAGCAGCTTCGCCCAGAGCAGGCGCGCGGCGCGCAGCTTGGCGACTTCCATGAAGAAGTTCATGCCGATCGCCCAGAAGAACGACAGGCGCGGCGCGAAGCGGTCGACGTCGAGACCTGCAGCTAGGCCGGCGCGCAAATATTCGACGCCGTCGGCGAGCGTATAGGCGAGCTCGAGATCCTGCGTCGCGCCAGCCTCCTGCATGTGATAGCCGGAGATCGAGATCGAATTGTATTTGGGCATCTTTTGCGAGGTGTACGCAAAAATGTCCGAGATGATCCGCATCGAAGGCGCCGGCGGATAGATGTAGGTGTTGCGCACCATGAACTCTTTCAGAATGTCGTTCTGAATGGTGCCCGACAGCTTCTCCGGCGGCACGCCCTGTTCCTCGGCGGCGGCGACGTAGAGCGCGAGGATCGGCAGCACCGCGCCGTTCATGGTCATGGACACGCTCATCTGGTCGAGCGGAATCCCAGCGAACAGTGTGCGCATGTCGTAGATGGAATCGATGGCAACCCCGGCCATGCCGACGTCGCCGCCGACACGCGGATGATCGCTGTCATACCCGCGATGGGTGGCGAGATCGAAGGCGACGGAAAGGCCTTTCTGGCCGGCCGCGAGGTTACGGCGGTAGAACGCGTTGGAATCCTCCGCCGTGGAGAAGCCGGCATATTGCCTGATAGTCCAGGGCTGGTTGACATACATGGTCGGGTAGGGCCCGCGTAGATAAGGCGCGATGCCGGGATAGGTCTCGAGGAAATCGAGCCCGGCAAGATCGGCCTCGCCATAAGCGGGCTTCACCAGAATGCCCTCGGGCGTCAGCCAAGGCTCGGCGCTGCCTGACGGTGCAGCGGTGGCGGCACGCTCGAATGCGACGTCTGCGAAATTGGGAATGCGGCTCATGGTTTCAACCATATCCTCAATCATGATCCGGATGCTGATGGCTGACGATGGTCGCCATCTTCTCCGGTCCGTAATTCTGTTGCGTGGTCTGGCTCGGCAGATTGGCGATGCCCACCACCCAGCCGAGGCGGGATTCGGTGCCGAACTGTCGTGTCGGAATAATCTGGTCAGGACGGTCGAACGCGCCGGTCATGATCTCGATCCGGTCGCCGTCGATGCGGCCGAAGCTCAGCGGCGTGCCGCAGCCGGCGCAAAAGCCGCGTTCGGCGATGGTGGAGGAGCGGAAGAACGACGGCTGCCCCTTGGTCCAGGCAAAGTCGGTCTTGTTGATGTCGGCAAAGGACGCGAACGGCGCGCCGGCCGCCTTCTGGCACATGCGGCAGTGACAGATCGAAATCCTGGTTGGCGCGGTCGTGACGCCAAAGCGCACGGCCCCGCATTGGCAGCCGCCGGTGAGAACTGGTTTGCCTGGTTCGGTCATTTCTGTTCCATCCGTCGATAGGCGTCTTGCAGAGTGGCAAGCGCATCGCCTCCGGCGAAGACAAAACCCGTGACGCCGGCGGCCCGCAGCGCCGCCTCGGCCTCAGTCGGGCGGCCTGCCAGATAGATATGTCGACCGCCGGCCGTTTGCAGGGCCTTCGCTGCAGCTTCGGCGTGTTCCGCATAGACCTTGTCGTTGGAACAAAGACAGGCAAGCTCGGCGCCCGAGGCCTTGAACGCTGCAGCCACCTTGGCCGCATCGGCAAAGCCCTCGCTATCGAGGGCTTCGATGCCGCCGGCTTCGAAGAAGCTCTTGGCAAAGGTCGCGCGCGCCGTGAAATCGGCGGCCGTGCCGAGATTGGCCAGGAACACTTTCGGCCGGGAGCCCCGCGCCTTCAGCGCCGCGTCGGATTTGTCACGCAGCGCCTCGAACGGTTCCGCCAGCCGGATCGGCGGCAGCGGATCGAACTTGTATTTCTGCTCGCCGTACGGTGCCAGCCCGACCGGCGTCGCTTTCAGCACCGCGGTCTCGCTCTCGTGCAGGTTCGGAAACTCGCTGGCGCCGGTCAGCACGTCACGACGCTTTGCGATGTTGGCGTCGCGCGCTTTTCGCGCGGCCGCGACCTTGCCCTGAAACAGGCCTTGCTGAAGCGCGGCAAACGCACCGCCGGCTGTCTCGCTCTCCTGGAATAGGGTCCAGGCCGCCTCACAAAGCTGCGCGGTCAGCGTCTCGATGCCGCCTGCGCCGGCCGCGGGATCAGAGACCTTGGCGAGGTTGCTCTCTTCCACCAGCAGGAGCTGCGTATTGCGCGCCACACGGCGCGCGAACGGATCGGGCAGGCCGAGGGCCAGCGTATGCGGCAGCACGGTGATCGCGTTGGCGCCGGCCAGCCCCGCCGCGAATGTCGCGATGGTCGCGCGCAGCATGTTCACGTAAGGGTCGCGCTGCGTCAGCATGCGCCAGGCCGTGTCGGCGGCGATGAACAGCGGTTTGGGCGTGAGCCCGCACGCTGTCTCGATGCGCGCCCACAACAGCCGCAGCGCGCGGAATTTCGCCATGGTCAGGAACTGGTCGGCATCTGCGGCAAGCCGCGCATAGACCATGCCCTGCGCGGCTTCGAGCGGAATGCCGGCGCCTTCGATCGCACGCAGATAAGCGACGCCGCAGGCGAGCACGAAGGCGAGCTCCTGCACCTCGGAGCCGCCGGCATCGTGGATCACGCGTCCGTCGGCGGACGCGAACGGTCCCGTGAAACCAAGCCCGGCGAGGCCCTTGATCGCGCCGGTGACGGCAGGGGCGATCTCCTCCCAGGAATAGGGACTGTGGCCCCACACCGCGCCCGCCGCGAGCGGATCGAGCCCGAAGCGGATGTTGCAGGCGGCGGGATCGAGGCCGCTGCTCTTCACATATTCCGCGACATGGATCGCGGCCATCCGCGATTGCGGTCCGATCTGAAGCTCGAGGCCGATGCCGGCATCGAGATGGATGTCCTTCAAGACCCTTGCGATGGCTTCGGCCGAAGGTTCCAGACCGAACCCGTGAGCGCCGCTGCCGCCGGCGAACACCAGCGCGAACCCGGTCGCGCCGTTCTCCAGATCCTGCAACGCCTGTGCATTCGCGAGCGCCGCGTCGGGATGGTCGATCCGCTGGATGATTTGCCAGGGTGCGGCGGCTGGTCGACCCACGACGGGCGCGACATCCTTGGCGCGCGGATAGAGCGGATCGATCTTGAGTCCGTCATAGGTCTTGCCGACCAGCTTCTCGAACGGCGCGCCCTTCAGCACGCCGTCGACCAGCTTGCGCCAATCCTCGACGGTCGTCTTGGGAAAATCGGCCGCCAGCGGCAGGTCGTCAGTCACGGAGGTCATGCGGCCAAGGGCTCCCAAACGTATCGTTATTCGCAGGCGAAATTGCCACGGCGGGCCGCCCCTGCAAACGGTTGTTTTTGATTAACCGGTATCCGGAAGCCGCTCAATGCCTTGCGTCGAGACGCTGGCGAGCCCGTCACGCACTGGAATGCCCGAGATCACGCGGTCGGGTGCAATCTCGGCCAGCGGCACCAGCACGAAAGCGCGCTCGAACAGGCGCGGATGCGGCAAGGTCAGGTCCGGCTTCTGCAAGCTGACATCGTCATAGGCGATCATGTCGAGATCGAGCGTGCGCGGGCCCCAGCGCCGCTCCTTGTTCCGCGTGCGGCCGAATTTCTGCTCGACCTTCTGCAGCACGAACAGCAGCGCATGCGGATCGAGGTCGGTCTCGATCTCGATGCAGGCATTGATGAAGGGATCCTGCTCTTCGTCGCCCCAGGGCGGCGTGGCATAGTCCGAGGACCGCGCGATCAGGGCGCCTTGCGCCATGCCGCAGATGTGCGCGATCGCCTTGGCGAATGTCGCGCGGACATCGCCGACATTGCCGCCGAGTGCGATCAGCACGCTTGCCATCAGGGGTGCCGCGAGCGGGTCAGCATGATGCCGACATCGTCGAAGATCGCGGCGATCGGCGCATGCGGCTTGTGCACGGTGACCTTCACGGCGCGGATACGCGGGAAGTGCGACAGGATGGCGTCGGCCACCGCGCCGGCGGCGCGCTCCAGAAGCTTGTAATTGGTATTCTTGAACGCTGCCGTCGTCGTCGCCACGACGTCGGCATAGGACACGGTGTCGGCGAGCCGGTCGCTGCGCGAGGGCTCCGACAGGTCGGTATAGAGTTCGAGATCGATGACGAAGCGCTGGCCGACTTCGGTCTCGTGATCCATCACGCCGTGGCGGGCGTGGATCGACAGGCCGGTGACGAAAATCGTATCGGTCATTGCTTGCCCTCGATTGCGTTCGCCACCCGCAGCGCCTGCAAGGTCTCGGCGACGTCATGGGTCCGGATGATCTTTGCGCCGCGCTGTGCGGCGATCAGGTGCGCGGCGATCGAGCCGGCGAGCCGGTCCTTCGGCTCCGATGGCGACACCGAAGCGATGAAGCGTTTTCGCGAGGCACCGACGAGGATCGGCAGGCCGAACATCTCGAATTCGCGCAAGCGCGCCAGCGCGGTCATGCTCTGCTCGGCAGTCTTGCCGAAGCCGATGCCGGGATCGAGCACGATCTTGTCGCGCGCGATGCCGGCCTTTGCGGCGATATCCAGCGAGCGCAGGAAGAACGTCTTCATGTCCGTGATGATGTCGATGGCGGGATCGGCGTCGTCGCGGTTGTGCATGACGATGACGGGAACGCCTCTCGCGGCCACCAGCGGCGCAATGGCGGCGTCGCGTTGCAGGCCCCAGACGTCGTTGGCGATCGCCGCGCCCTGGTCGAGCGCGTAGGCCACCACCTCGGCCTTCATGCTATCGATCGACACCGGCACGCCGAGCGCGACCACGCCCGCCAACACCGGCTTCAGCCGGGCGAGCTCGTCGTCCGCCGTGACGGCCTTCGCGCCCTTGTAGGGCCGGGTGGATTCGGCGCCGATATCGATGATGTCGACGCCATCCGCGATCATCGCCCGCGCCCGTGCGAGCGCCTGCTCGGGCGCGATGAACTCGCCGCCATCGGAAAAGGAATCCGGGGTGACGTTGAGCACGCCCATCACCGCCGGGATCGGTCGTTCCAGCAGTTTCCGCAGCGCATCTGGCCCGGCCGAGCCGGCCGGCGGGACGGATGGGGAGGGCGAGGCATTCATGCCGCCCGCTTTGCGCGGTCGGGGAGGGGGAGTCAAGACGGAAGGGCGCAGCACAACCCTGGTCTGAGACCGTCACCCTGAGGCGCTCGCCTCTTCGGCGAACCTCGAAGGGCGACGGCCCGGCTCTCTCCGTGCGGATGTGGCGGTGGCCGTGCATCCTTCGAGGCTCTCCACGGGGACGCTTTGCGTCCCGTGTTTCGCACTTCAGGATGACGGAGAGAGCAAGTGAACTAATACGTAATCTTCGGCTGCAGCTTCTTCGCCTTGGCGATGATGTCGCCGACCGACTTCTCGGAAGGCAGGATGCGGAGCAGCTTCTTCTTTTCGTTGGCGTCGCGCATGCTCTGGGCGAGCCTTGCCGGATTCCGATAGGCGAGCTCGCGCACGGTGGTGACGCCGGCGGCGCGGACCAGGCCGACCTTGGCCCGACCCATGCCGGGAATACGCATGTAGTCGGAGACGTTGGCCCATTCCAGCAGCAGCTGCTCGCTGATGCCGGTCTTGGCGGAAAGCGCCTTGCGGCCCTTCACCGTGCCGGCCGCCTCGAGCAGCCCGTCGGTGGTGCGGATGCCCTGCGCCTTCAACTTGTTGGCGGCAAAGACCGACAGGCCCTCAATCTCGGAGATCGGATATGTCATGATACTCGATATGAATTGCCAAAGCTTCAGGCGAACTGGCTGAGGCCCGGCGTCCCCGCAACGATCTTGCCCATCTGATCTGCTCCGATTTTGTCTCGGCCGAAGCGGAAAAGTTCACGGGCGACGTTTTGAATCTCCGACATGCCAAGTCCGAGGCCCCTCAGGCGCGTGCCGACAGCCATCAAGCCGCCGCCCATCAGCCGCGACAGTCCGCCGCCGCTCCTGGATGCCTCGATCGCGGCTTCCGCTCCGGGGATCTGATCGATCAGGGCCTGCACGCTGTCGGAAGGACCCTCGTTGCGGAGGAAGCCCAGGATGATGCCGACGCTCTTTTCAGCGACAGCACTATCTATGCTGGCGTTTGTCGCCAGCCGCCCGATCAGCTCGTCCATAAGGCCCGCCCCTCAGCCGGTTTGCTTGCCGGAGTATTTCTTTCGAAAATGATCTTGAGCCGGTGTGATGTGAAATTCAAGCGATGAACGCACGCGTCGCCGCGATTCACCTTCGAACGCGCGAAAAGTGTTGCAGCGATGCAAGAGCGGAGTTGGAATCGGCGAAAAATTGCCGCGTTGCGAACGCCTCGTTCCTACTTTCGGCTGATGTCGTCCGTCCGTTTCCGACTATGTCGCATGTTCGGCCGTGTTGAACCGTTTTAATCGGCGCGCAACATGCGTTAAACTACGGAACTGGTGCATTTGAGTTTCAATACGCGAAACCCGGCAGAGAGATCAGAGAGAATAATGACCGCACAGGACAGCAAGCTCGGCGATACCGACGACAGGATCTTCGTCGGCAAGGGAGACGAGCAGGCATGGCTGACGCTGGCGCTCGCCAATCGCCACGGCCTCGTCACGGGCGCAACCGGAACCGGCAAGACCGTGACGCTGCAAGTGATGGCGGAAGGATTTGCACGCGCCGGTGTTCCGGTCTTCGCGGCGGACATCAAGGGCGACCTCTCCGGCATCTCCGAGGTTGGCGAGGCCAAAGACTTCATCCTCAAGCGCGCTTCCGAAATGGGGCTGAATTTCCAGCCCGACCAGTTCTCGACAGTGTTCTGGGACGTGTTCGGCGAGCAGGGCCACCCGGTGCGCGCGACCGTCACGGAAATGGGGCCGCTTCTGCTCGCGCGCATGCTCGACCTCAACGACGTGCAGGAAGGCGTGCTCAACGTCGCCTTCCGTGTCGCTGACGACAACGGGCTGACCCTCATCGACATGAAGGATCTGCGCGCACTGCTCGACGCCATTGTGCCCGATAGCGCGAAGAAGGGGGCGGACGTGGGGGAGGATCCGCTCGCCGCCATCCGCAAGGCCGCGCAGGGGTTCGGCAACGTCACCAAGGCCACCGTCGGCACCATCCAGCGCCAGCTGCTGGTGCTGGAGAACCAGGGCGGCACCAAATTCTTCGGCGAACCGGCGCTGACGCTGAAGGACTTCATGAAGACCGACCGCGACGGCCGCGGCATGGTCAACATCCTGGTCGCCGACAAGCTGCTGCAGAACCCCAGGCTTTACGCGACATTCCTGCTGTGGATGTTGTCGGAGCTGTTCGAGGAGCTGCCCGAGGCCGGCGATCTGCCCAAGCCAAAGCTCGTGTTCTTCTTCGACGAGGCGCATCTGCTGTTCAACGATGCGCCCAAGGCGCTGATGGACAAGATCGAGCAGGTGGTCCGCCTGATCCGCTCCAAGGGCGTCGGCGTCTACTTCGTGACGCAAAACCCGGTCGACGTCCCCGACCGCGTGCTCGGACAACTCGGCAACCGGGTGCAGCACGCGCTGCGCGCCTTCACCCCGCGGGACCAGAAGGCGGTCGCCGCTGCGGCCCAGACCTTCCGGCCCAACCCGAAGCTCGACACCGCCAAGGTGATCATGGAGCTCGGCAAGGGCGAAGCGCTGGTGTCCTTCCTCGAGGGCAACGGCACGCCGGCGATGGTGGAGCAGGTGCTGATCCGGCCGCCGTCGGCTCGCATCGGGCCGATCACGCCGGACGAGCGCAAGGCGATCATGGCTGCGAGCCCGGTGAAGGGCAAATACGACACCGCGGTCGATGAAGAGTCCGCTTACGAGATGATCCAGAAGCGCATCGCCGGCACAGCGGCCACAGCGGACGGTTCGGCAGGCGGAAATGGCGGAGGGCTCCTCGGCCAGATCGGCTCGATCGTCGGCACTATCTTCGGCACCAACGTCAAGCGCGGCCGCCTGTCGACCGGCCAGGTCATTGCGCGGGACGTGACGCGATCGGTCACCAACCAGGTGATCGGCGGCATGGCCGCCAATATCGGCAAGTCGGTCGGCGGCCAGCTTGGCGGCTCGATCGGCCGCACGCTGGTCCGCGGCGCGCTCGGCGGATTGCTGCGGCGGTAGCCACGCCAAAGACCTCATTTCAGGCAATCCGCTTCCGCTTGGTGCGACCGACCTCGCTCCGTTCGTGGGGCAGGGCGATCGCATGTGAGCAGCGGCGTCCTTGCGGCCATCCTTCGAGACGCCCGCTTTGGCGGGCTCCCCAGGATGAGGGCGGAGCGCGTAGCAGCCATTTCAACGGGCGCCGATGCTGTTTAGCCTCATCCTGAGGAGACCGCGGAGCGGTCGTCTCGAAGGACGAGGCGTGCGCAGACCGCCACCAAGAAGCCAAACGCGATGCCTGACCTCGCAGGTAAGTCCGATCACCACCCGGTACAATTTCAGGTGAGGGGCTCTCCAAGCCTGCGCCGGTCTGCTACGTCCTGTTCGCCGCCGCACAGGACCACCCCGTGACCCCGCCCGCTCCGTTAGCCAAGCCTGACGCGCCCAGACGCCTGTCGCTGCGCGCGCCGCTGGACCTGTTGTTTCTGTTCTGCTGCGTCCTGCTCACCGCCGACGTGCTCGTTCCCGAGATCTTCGGCAGCGGCAAGACCAAGGATTACCCGCTGTGGTTGTGGGCCGGGCAACAGGTCCTGCAGGGTAAGCCACTCTATCCCGCCACGGCCGTCGAGTATTTCGAGTTCATCTATCCGCCGCTGCCGGCGATCCTGCTGGCGATCCCGAGCTGGTTCGGCAAGATCCCGCTCTATGTCGTCCTGTCGATCCTGAATGCCGTGGCGTGGTGGTACACCGGGACGTTCTCCCAGGTCATGGCCGGCTCGGGGCGCAGCCCCGGCCGCTGGCTGGAGGCGCTGCCTGCCGTCGTCACCGTGCCGTTCGTGTTCGACATGTTCGACCTCGGCCAGCCGAACCTCGTCCTGCTGGCCATGATGCTCTACGGTTTCTGGAGCTTGCGGCATCAACGTCCCTGGCTAGCGGGCTTCATGTTCGCGCTCGCCGCTGCCATCAAGGTGTTTCCGATCGCGGTCCTGCCGTATCTGGTCTGGCGGCGGAAATGGGCGGCGGCCGCCGCCACGGTCGCCTTCACCGGCATCCTGCTCTATGTCGTGCCAGCGCCGATCCGCGGCTTCGAGCGCAACGCGGCCGAGCTTGCGACCTGGTATCAGGGCATGGTCGGAACGAGCTCGGAAAAGGGCTTTGGCCAGCGTGACGAGCAGAACTGGTCGTGGGTCAACCAGTCCCTCATCGCCGTCACGCACCGCCTGGTCCGTCCGATCAACTTCAATCTGGAGGATCCCGGCAAGCCGCCGCGCACGATGAACATCATCGACGTCGATTACAGGACGGCGAACTGGATCGTGCTGGTGCTGTCGGCCTTGCTCGGGCTCGGCTTCGTCGCGATCATGCCGCAGCAAGCGCGGCGAACGGCGCGCTCGGATGCCGAGGAGCTCGCCATCCTGTTCTGCCTGATCACGGTGGCCTCGCCTTTGGCTCGGCAATACTACTTCATGTGGCTGTTCTTCCCGATGACGGTGCTGATGCATCGCGCCGCCTTCGACGAGCGGCCGAATGTGCGTCTCGGAACCTGGCTCGCCCTCGGCGCAGCCGGAATTCTCATGCTGCTGGCGCTGCCGTGGTTTCCAACTGTCCTCCAGGCGTGGGGCAACAATCTCCTCGCGACCGCCGTTCTTGCAGGTAGTCTTGCATGGCACATCCGGCATCCGCCCGTTGCGGCTGGCTCCGAGCCCGCGACGGCGCTAAAACCCGGTACCTCTTGAGACTCGAACGTCAGGACCAACGACCATGGCCAATGCGCAGCTTCAATCCGTGCTCGACCACATCGACAAGGATTTCGACAACAGCCTGGAGCGCCTGTTCGCGCTGCTCCGGATCAAGTCGATCTCCGCCGATCCGGCCTTCGCCGGGGATTGCAAGGCGGCGGCCGAGCATCTCGCCAAGGATATCGCGAGCCTCGGCGTCGCCACTGAAGTGAGGCCGACCGCGGGCCATCCCGCCATCGTCGGCAAGACCGGAGCCGGTGGGCGGCCGCATGTGATCTTCTACGGCCATTACGACGTGCAGCCGGTCGACCCGCTCGATCTCTGGCACCGTCCGCCGTTCGAGCCTGTCGTCACCGACCATGCCGACGGCCGCAAGATCATCGTCGCGCGCGGCGCCGAGGACGACAAGGGCCAGGTGATGACGTTCGTCGAAGCCTGCCGCGCCTGGAAGAAGGTGACGGGCTCGCTGCCGGTCGACATCACGTTCCTGATCGAAGGCGAGGAGGAGGTCGGCTCGAAGAACTTCGTGCCCTTCATCGAGGCCAACAAGGACGAACTCAAAGCCGACTACGTGCTGGTCTGCGACACCGGCATGTGGGACCGGAACACGCCGGCGATCACGACCTCACTGCGCGGCCTGCTCTACGAGGAGCTGAAGATCACCGCCGCCAATCGCGACCTGCATTCCGGCGTGTTCGGCGGCAGCGCGATGAACCCGATCCGGGTGCTGACGAAAATTCTGGGCGGCCTGTTCGACGACGACAACCGCATCACGATTCCCGGCTTCTATGACGGCGTGAAGGATCTGCCGCCTGATATCCTGGAGCAGTGGAAGAAGCTCAACCTGACGCCGGAGATGTTCCTCAAACCGATCGGCCTGTCGATACCGGCCGGCGAGAAGGGGCGCCTCCTGATCGAGCAGGCCTCATCGCGCCCGACCTGCGACGTCAACGGCATCTGGGGCGGCTATATCGGCGAGGGCTCCAAGACGGTGATCCCGTCGCATGCTTCAGCCAAGGTCTCGTTCCGCCTGGTCGAAGGGCAGGACCCGCAAAAGATCCGCAAGGCCTTCCGCGACTACGTGACGGCGCGCATTCCCGGCGACTGCAAGGTCGAGTTCGGCGACCATTCCGCCGCGCCCGCCGTCGCGCTCGACTGGAACATGAAGCCGCTCGCCGCCGCCAGCAAGGCGCTGACGGAGGAATGGGGCAAGGAGACCGTGCTGATGGGCTCCGGCGCCTCGATCCCGATCGTCGCCGACTTCAAGCGCACGCTTGGCCTCGACTCGCTGCTGGTCGGTTTTGGATTGGACGACGACAACATCCATTCGCCGAACGAGAAGTACGATTTGAGAAGCTTCCAGAAAGGCATCCGCTCATGGGCCCGCATCCTCGCGGCGTTGGCGGAGGTGAAGTAGGGCACGGTGCCGTAGGGTGGGCAAAGGCGCAAAGCGCCGTGCCCACCATCTCTCACCAAACGCGAAAGAACGTGGGCACGCTGCGCTTTGCCCACCCTACGGCTCTGCTGTCGTGGCGACCACCGGCCCAAAATAAAAACGCCGCCCGGAATTGGGCGGCGTTTCATTCCAAAAGGCGTAGAGGTTAGTTGGGCGCTACCCTACACCAAATCCCGAAAATCTCAAGACCGGTAGCCCGGGAGCTCGCGGTCGAGCTTGCGCAGCAGCGGCGGCCACACGAGGTTGGTGGCGCGCAGCTCGGCGCGGTCGCGGTTGGCGAGCAGCTCGGTGTTCTTGTCGATCGCGGTATCGTCGACCGGGTAGACCGGCGTGCCGAGCGCGCGCGTGCGCACCTGCATCGAGCAGGCGCGCTCGAGGTGGTACATGCGCTCGAAGGCGGAGGCGACCGAGCGACCGACGGTGAGCGTGCCGTGATTGCGCAGCAGCATGTGGTTGTGGTCGCCGAGATCCTTCTGCAGCCGCGGCCGCTCGTCGTGATCGAGCGCGATGCCTTCATAGTCATGATAGGCGAGGTCGTGGGTGACGAGCTGGGCGGTCTGGTTCAGCGGCAGCAGGCCTTCAGCGCTGCTCGACACCGCGGTGCCGTCGAGCGTGTGGAGATGCAGCACGCAGATCGCGTCCTCGCGCACCTCGTGGATCGCCGAATGGATGGTGAAGCCCGCCGGGTTGATGCTGTATTCGCTCTCGGACAGCTGGTTGCCGTGCAAATCGACCTTGACGAGGCTCGAGGCCGTGATCTCGTCGAACATCAGCCCATAGGGATTGATGAGAAAATGATGGTCGGGGCCGGGCACGCGCGCGGAGATGTGGGTGTCGACCAGATCGTCCCAACCGTACAGCGCGACAAGGCGGTAGCAGGCGGCGAGATTGACCCGTTGCTGCCACTCGGCCTCCGTCATATCAGACGGCACTTCCTTCAGGCGCGCTTCCGCTGGCGACATGGCTGATCTCTCCGAACATCGTTGTTGCGGGGAGGGAGCGTAGTACCGCTCGTGGCAAGCAGCAAGGCGCGACAAGCGCGCGGCAGTCAAGCGTAGCCCGCATGAGCGGAGCGACATGCGGGACCGCTCTGAGAGGGATCCCGGATGTCGCTTCGCTCATCCGGGCTACGGGAGAAGAATATTACGGCGCCGGGATCGAGAGCAGGCTGGAAATACTGCGGCCGCGGATGTCGTAGACGCGGGCGAACACCACGTCGTCGCGCTTGATCTCGACCATCACGGGCGCGGTGAGGCCCTTGCAGTAGAACTCGCCGAGCGTCATCGCGAAATCGGCCGCGTTGGAATCCCAGCCGATGGTGAAGTCGGGCCCGAGCGCGACCTGGGCGGGGCGCTGCGGACCGCAGACCGCGACCTTCCATTTGCGATTGGTCGGCGGCACTTCCTGGCGTTCGACGATCTGCTCGCGCAGCTCATCCGAGGCCTGCTTCAGCGCGAGGCCCCAATAGTCCAGCATGAAGCGGTCGTCGGCGCCGCGCACGGTGCCGGCGATGTGGTTGAAGTGGGTGTACTGATAGGGATGCAGCCGGATCATCTCGGCGAGCGAGAGCGCGAGGCCAAAGCAGAACGTGGCGAGCACGACCGGCTGCCAGGTGCGGTGATTGGCGCGCAGGCGCTCCATGGCCCAGGCGAAGGCGACGCCGCCGAGCACCGCCATCGGCGGGATCACGAACACGAAATGGCGGATGCCGTTGTACAGCGCCGGCCGCTTCACCATCGCGATCGCAAGCGGCAGGGTTGCGGCGAGCGTCAGCATCAGCATGATGGTCTTGCGCCGCGCCGGCACTTCGCTTCGCGGCAGCATGGCGAAGGTGCCGACCACGGCGCCGGCCGTCAGCACCAGCATCACCTCGGGCAGCTGCAGCGCGAACAGCGTCGGCAGATAGGACCAGGGCATGTCGGGCACGGACACGATCGCACCGTCGAACATCTCCTTCCACGGCTTCTCGAAGAAGTGCGAGAAGTAGGTCAGCGCCTCGAAGGGATTGCCGGGCTCCATGATCGACCACGGCCAGATCAGGCCCATCACGAGGTAGCCGAACGCGAGGCCAGGCAGCAGCACATAGACGACATGGGCGAAGCGGCGGACCGACTCGCGCAGGCCCTCGCTGCGCAGTTCCTCCAGGAACAGCGGGATGAAGCCGAGCACGGCGTAGACCAGCGCAAGCCCGCCGAGAACGCGGCAGCCCAGCGAAAGGCCGGCACCCAGGCCGACGATCAGGATCGTGCGCGGCGACGGCTTGGGATATTCCTCGGCGAGCCGGACCAGGCCGAGCATCAGGATGATCATGGCCACCGCGAAGGGCGCATCCTTCGGATTCATGAACATGTGGCCGTAGAAGATCGGGCACAGCGCGAGCAGCAGCAGCGAGGCAAGACCGGCAAGGGGTCCGCCGATGCGGCGGCCGAGCCGCCACGTCACCGCAAGTCCGACCACGCCGACGATGGCGCCGACCAGACGTCGCGTCTCGAACAGCTCGAGCGGAATGATCTTGTGCAGGAGGGCCGCGACCATGTCGAAGCCGCCGCCATACATGTAGAGATTGGCGAAGGAGAGCGCCGCGGTGTCCTTGAAGCCGGAACCGAACATGCGCAGCAGCAAATCGGCATATTCAGCGTGGGTGTAGTCGTCCCAGCCGAGGCCGTAGTCGCGGAACGTCAGGCCCGCAATGACCGCGACCGCGGCCAGCACCAGCATGGCGAGATCGTCGCAAGTCCGTTCGACCGAGCGCCGCAGAGGCGTGTCGATCGCCGCAGTCGTGATGGATGTCATGGCTATCGGTGCCCCGGAATCCCCTCTTGGCCCTGCTGGTGCGCGCGGGCCTCAACCCCGGACTCCCTATAGCGCAGTTCCATTACCAAGTAATTGGGCATTATGGCTAAATTCCTGATGCGACGCAGCAATTCCGGGTTACTTGAGAGCAGTCTAAGCAGTAGCGAGCCGTAGCTGAAGGGAATGTGAATAAGTCCCTGATTTCCTTCCCTTTAGGAACGCTACCGACAATTCCTCGTTGGCGTGGAACACCGGATGACGGTATCGTGGCGTAGCGGTTGTCGCGTGTGGATGGCGACCGGGGGTGAGTTCGATGAATCTGGCATTGTTGATCGCGGGGATTTTCGCCGTCGTGGCGGGCTTCCTTTCGATCCTGTTTGGCTTCTCCGTCAGGGAGTTCAGCCTCGGCAGCCCCCTCATAATCTCGGGCACGATCGCCGTCTGCTCCGGATTGTTACTGGCCGGCCTCTATGTCGTGGTCACGGAACTGAAGGGCCTCGCGCGCCGGCTGGCCGGTGCGCCGTCCGAGGTTCGGGTCAGGCCCGTGCTGCCGGGCCTCGCCGCATCCGGGCCGGGCCTTGCCGTGCCTGGCGCTGCTGCGCCCGAGCCGATGCCCGCTGCGGCGGCAAGGGGCGAGGCAAGGATCGAGCCGCCACCGTCGCCGCCGCCCGCCGCAGGCCCGCCGCCGTGGCAGAGCGAAGCCGCCGCGCGCGAGCGTCCGCGTGTCGAGACGCCGCCGGTGCCGGAAGCTCCAACGCCGCCCGCGGCTCCGGAAGCGCCGCGCCGGCGCAACCTGTTGTTCGCCTCGACCTCGCGTAAGGAACGGGAGCGTGCGGAGGCGAAGGCCATCGAGGACGCGCCGCCGCAGCTCCCTGCGGAGCCCGGTGAGGCCCTGGATACTCCGCCTGCAAGCTTCGACGATGCCTGGCCGAAGCCGGACCGCATGCGTCCGCCGGAGCCGCCGGCCGCCTTGCGCCGGCCGCCGCCGCGCTCGCCATCGACCTTTGCGGAGGCCGCTCCGCCTGCACCCGAGCCGCCGCCGCCTCCACCGCCACCTGTCGAGCAGCCGCCCGTCACCGTGCTCAAATCCGGAATCGTCGACGGCATGGCCTATTCGCTCTATTCCGACGGCTCGATCGAAGCGCAGATGCCGGAGGGCATGATGCGCTTTGCCTCGATCGACGAGCTGCGCGCCCATCTCGACCAGCGGTCCTGAGCTCTGCCGCGCAGAACTAGAGCGCCGTTGTCGCCACCGTGTCGGTCATCGCCTTGTTTCAGCCGAACGTCCTGTTGACACGGAATAGTTCGGCGTCGTCTATCCCGTGAGGCGCAAGTGGAGGGGCGGGCCGATGTCGGACGCTGGGGCAAAGAATTTCATCGAGCTGACAGCGAGCATCGTGTCGGCCTATCTCAGCAACAATCCGACGCCTGCGACGGAGATTCCGAATCTGATCAGCCAGGTGCATGGCGCCCTGGTGCGGGTGTCGTCAGGTCGCACCGAGACCGCGCCGCTCGAACCGGCCAAGCCGGCGGTCTCGCTGAAGAAGTCGATCGCGCCCGATTATCTGGTCTGCCTGGAAGACGGCAAGCGCTTCAAGTCGCTGAAGCGCCATCTGCGCACGCAATACAACATGACGCCGGAGCAATACCGCGAGAAATGGGGCCTGCCGGCCGACTACCCCATGGTCGCGCCGAACTATGCGGTGGCGCGCTCGCAATTGGCCAAGCAGATGGGCCTCGGACAGCAGCAGCGGAAGAAGGGAAAGTAGAGTCGCTCGCTCGGCCAGCTCTGGTAGGGTGGGCAAAGGCGCGTGCTTGCGCGACGTGCCCACGAATTCTCACCAGTCACACGCAAATCGTGGGCACGCTTCCGCCTTCGCTCTTCGAGCTACGGCGGACAAGCCGCTTTGCCCACCCTACGAGAGCTTCTTACGACGCTTCCGCCAGCGCCTCTTTCGCATCGGTCTTGATGCGCTCGACCATCGAGCGCAGGCCGTTGGAGCGCTGCGGCGTCAGGTGATCGCGAAAGCCGAACTCGTTGAACACCGCGATCGCGTCGGTATCGAGGATCTGCTGCGGCGTGCGGCCCGAATAGAGCGAGAGCACGATCGCGACCAGCCCGCGCACGATATGCGCGTCGCTGTCGCCGCGATATTTCAGGATCGGCGCGCCATGGCCGCGGTCGACCAGCTTCTGGAGCCAGACCTGGCTGACGCAGCCGTTGACCTTGTTCTCGGCGGAGTGTTCCGCCTCGGGCATCGGTTCCAGGGTACGGCCGAGCTCGATGACGTACCGGTAGCGGTCGTCCCACTCGTCCAGAAGCTCGAAATTATCCCTGATTTCGTCGATCGTCGTCATGTTGGCCCGTGTTCCCGTTAGGGCCAATATAAGGATGCGAGGAGATGAAATCGATAGGGTTTGGGCGCTAATTCGCCGCCGCCGGGCCGCGCCATTCCAGCGCGAGGTCGTCCTGGCTCAGGGTATCGCGCGGCGCCTCGGCCGATGCGGCATCGCCTTCGCCAGCCATCGCGATCGAGCCGGTATGGTCGGGCGCCTTCTTGTCGTTCTTGTCGTTCTTCTCGTTTTTGTCGTTGGAGATCTGCTCTTTCTTGTCGTTGATGATCTGGTAGATCTTGCGCGCCCCGTCCTGGGCGCGCTGGCCGATGATGGTCGCGGCCTGTCCGCCGACCTCGCAGGCCGCCGGCTGGCGCTTGCAGAACTGGGTCATGTCGGAGACGGCCGCGGTCGCAGCCTGCACCGCATCGGCAGCACCGATCTGCGGCAGCTTGTCCGATTCGGGCGTCTTGTCCCTGGGCAGGAGCACCAGCACCAGCCCGAGCCAGAATGTGATGCGGAGCAGAAAGCGCATCTTAGCGACCTGTACGTTCGATCCCGTCCACGGCGAACTCCGCGGATGTCGGACCTAGCAACTCTCGATAAATCGCAAGTGATTGCCTTGAGCTTAATTCGCGGAAAATTTACGCAAAATTCTTCGAGATCGACGGTGTCGTAAATTTTCGATTGACGCCGGCGCCCGTGATTTCGCTGGCACGCATATCCACCAATTCGAAACCATGCCGGGAGGCGTGAAACCCTGTGTTCACCATCCTCGCCGAAGACGTCGCCAAATCGTCTAAAAAGCCCCGCGATGTCCCGGCGTCCGGCCGCACACCGAGCCGCCTTAGCACTCGTTTAAGGTCGCTCTGACACGGTGGCTCAACGACAAGGAGGCGTTGCGGCGCGTCTTCCAAAAGACGATTGAGCCGAAGCGCGAGACCCGTGACAGTTTTGAGTATCATCCGCGATTGTCTCGATGCACTGCTGCATCCCTCCGCGCGTTACGATGCGCTGATGCGGGCGCGTCATCGTGCCTTCATGGCGCCGCGGCTGCTCGGCAGCCTGGCCGCCTTTGCCGCATTCCCGGTCTATCTCGCCATGCGTGGCGCGCCGAGCGCGGTCGAGGTCGCCGCGTTCGCCTGGCTGATCGCGCCGATCCTGCTGTCCTGGTTCCTGTCGCGCACCGGCCGCTATGAAGGCGCCCATGTGCTGTCGTCACTGGCGCTCGCCGGCCTGATCATGGCGGTCGCGGGCACCACGGGCGGCATCGAATCATTCGCCGCGGTCTGGCTGGTCGTGGTTCCCCTCGAAGCCGCGCTGTCGGCCTCGCGCCGCGTCGCGGCCTTTGCATCCTTGCTCGCACTGTCCTGTGCAGGACTCCTGATCCTCGTCGGCCAGCTCGGCTGGCTGCCGGTTGCAGACACCAGCCCTGCTGAACGCGGCGTGCTGATGGCGTGCGGCGTCGTCTCGGCGACGCTCTATGCCGCCGGCCTTGCCTTCGGCGCGGAATCGCTGGCGCGCACCAGCGTGGCGCTGCTCTCGCGTGAGGAGGAGCGTTATCGCCTGCTCGCCCGCAACATGAGCGACGTCGTCTCGCGGCATCGGCGCAACGGTGCGGTGCAATTCATCTCGCCCGCGGCGGAAGCCATGCTCGGCACGCCGGTGGCGCAACTGCTCGGGCATGGCCTGTTCGACCGCGTCCATGTCGCCGATCGCCCGGCCTATCTCACCGCGCTCTCCGATGGCGCGCGCGGCGATGTGCGCAGCATCGAGTTCCGGCTGCGGCGAGAGCCCGACGGTTCGGAGCGCGGTCAGGTCGATTTCCTCTGGGTCGAGATGCGCTGCCGCCCGCTCGACCGGGATATCGGCCAGAATCCTCATGGCGACGTCATGCGCGAGGCCGAAGTCGTCGCCGTGATGCGCGACGTCACCGACCACAAGCTGTCCGAGCAGGCGCTGGATCAGGCGCGCAGTGCCGCGGAAGCTGCCGATGCCGCCAAGACGCGCTTCCTCGCCACCATGAGCCACGAGCTGCGCACGCCGCTGAACGCCATCATCGGCTTCTCCGAGATGATCGCGCAGGAGCAGACTCTGATGCTGGGCGCGGCCCAGCGCCAGGAATATGCCCAGCTCATCAACGATTCCGGCCAGCATCTGCTGTCGGTCGTCAACGGCATCCTGGACATGTCCAAGATGGAGTCGGGCAATTTCGAGATCGCGTCCGAGCCGTTCGCGCCTCGCGCCTCGCTATTGCATTGCTGCAATCTCTTGGCGCTGAAGGCGCGGGAGAACGGCATCGACCTCATCACCGATGCGCCGCAGGATCTGCCTGTCATGACCGGCGATCCCAGGGCATTCAAGCAGATCGTGCTCAATCTCGTCGCCAACGCCATCAAGTTCACCGAGCGCGGCGGTCAGGTCTCGGTAACCGCTGCCGTGTCGGGTTCGCAGCTGACGCTGCGCATCAGCGACACCGGCGTCGGCATCGCGCCCGATGATCTCAAGCGCATCGGCGCGCCGTTCTTCCAGGCGGGCAAGACCTATCAGCGCCGTCACGAGGGAACCGGCCTCGGACTTTCGATCGTGAAGAGTCTCGTGGCGTTGCATCTCGGCGAATTGACGGTACAAAGCAGGTTGGGAGAGGGCACCGCCGTCACCGTCAGGCTGCCGCTCGTCTACACGCCGCCGCAAGTCAAGCCGGTCGAGAGCAAGGTCGCGACGCTGACGCCGGTGCTGCGCCAGGACCTTCAGGACCAAACTCACGACCAGTCTCAGGACCAACCCGCTCTGGTGAAGAAAAGTGCCTAAGAAGTCTGCCAAGGACGAAGCCGCTCCGCGCCGCCGTGGCGCGAAGGCCGCGGTCATCGATGTCGAGACCGAGCGCAACCTCGTGATGCGCGTGCTGCTGCACAGCCCGAAGGACACGCTGGCCGGTCTCGTCGCCGTCGCCGCGATCGGCGCGATCGTTGCCAATGCGCTGTTCCTGCAGACCGGCCGCCATCCGGCGCCGATGTTCGGCACCGTGATCAATCTTCCCGCGCCGTCCGCCGTGGCGCTGTCGAACCCAATGCCGCGTCCGCGCCCGGTCGGCGCCGATACCTCGCCGCTGGAGCCGCGCGCGACGGAGTTCCGCGCCGAGCCGAAACCTGCCGAGCGAGCCGCCGAGAAGCCGCCCGAAAAGCCCGTCGAGGCGACCGCATCGACGCCGCGGGCGGGCAGTGATCCCATGACCAATCTGGTCAAGGCGACGACCTCGACGCCGCCGTCCGCCATGCGTCCGCCCGCGCCGATTCCGGTGCCGCAGAGCCCGGCCGCACGGCGTATCGCCGGCGTGCAGCGCGCGCTGTCCGAATATGGCTACGGCAATTTGAAGATCACGGGCACGATGAGCGGTGAGACCCAGTCCGCGATCCAGAAGTTCGAGCGCGAGCACAAGATGCAGGTCACTGGCCAGCTGTCCGACCGGCTGCTGCGCGAGCTCGGCGCCGCGATCGGCCATCCCGTCGAATAACGCGCATCCCGCTGTCATTGACGCCGATCAATTCCGGCCATCGCGCGCCGCAGACCAAGCCGCGCCCGCGCGCGGGCGATTTGCTTGGGATCAATGACGGTCGACAGCGTTGGGGAACATGATCGCTCATCTTCAACGAAGAAGAGAGATTGTCATGTTCAAGGTCTCGGTTCTGGTCTGGATTATGTTGGGCACGACGCTGGCGGGCGTCAGCCTGATCGTCGTGCTGATGGTGCCGAGTTTCGCCGCCGACGCGATCAGGAACATCCCCTATGCAGTCGCCGTGGGATTCGCGCTTGCGATGCCGCTGTCATATCTCGTTGCGCGCCAGATCAACGGCGGGCAACGTGTAAGCAAGGCGTGACAATCGGACGCTGAGACTGGCGGCGCGCGTCACGCTGGCCTATCGTTCGACTCATGCGTTTGAAATCCAACATATGGGTCGCGGCCTACCTGCGCCGGTGCCAGACCGAGGGCGTGTTCGGCGCGGTGCGTCGTCGCGGGGCCGAGGAGGCGGGCGCGGTGTTCGTGAAGGTGTCGTTGCTCGACGGCCATGCGATGCTCTACGCGCCGGCGCCGCAGACCGTCTATGACGACGGCCGTCCTGTCGATCGCTTCTTCGTGCCGGTCGCGCAGCAACCCCTGCCCGAGCACACGATCGAGGAGCGTCTCGCCAAGGAAATCCGCTTCGATCCGGACGCCTGGATCGTCGAGACCGAGGATCGCGGCGGGCGGCATTTTCTGGAACTGGCGAAGACGTAACTGCTGCTCTTCCGTCGTTGCGAGCCCAACACCCAGCCTTGTAGCCCGGATGGAGCGAAGCGTAATCCGGGACTTCCGCCACGAGTGACGGAGACCCGGATTACGCTGCGCTCCATCCGGGCTACGGGCTAAACCGTCTGCGCTACCGCTCCGATGACCCGTCGGTGCCGGTGCGACGCGGCACCGCGCCGGGCTGCACGCCCGGCCGGATCTGGCTTGCCCCCGCGCGGGCGCGCTGGCGTTCGCCATCGTGCAGTGACGGCTGGTACTTTGCGCGCGTAACGGCGAGCGTCGAGCCGCGCCAGGCTGCCAGCATCACCAGCGCCGAACGGTCACTGAGGCGGTCGTAGAGCCGCGACAGCCGGTACACCTCGTTCACGGACGTGCCGATCTCCGGCTTGAAGAACAGCAGGATGCGCTGGAAGTTCGGGCTCGGCATGTCGAGCGCGCGCGCGGCGACCGCGAGCGCCTCGCCGCCGGCATCGTCGACGATCTGGGCCGCGACGCGCGAGGGCAGGATCAGGCTGTCGCCGAGCTCGAGGGTAAAATTGTCGACGTCGCCCGCGATCGCCGCCATCTCCAGGATCTGAATCGCGCGCTTGGCGCGCACGGTCGGAATGCGGGGCGCGGCCTTCAGCGGGGTCTGCGCCAGGTTGTGCAGGATCAGCGCGCGCTCGGAGGCGCCGGCGTGGAAGAACATGTCGTGGATCTCGGCGGCGTCCGTCGGCTGCATCGCCATGTTGGCGGCCATGCGCAGCTCGGCGTCGGTCGGCGTGCGGGCCGGCGAGGGGGCGGGTGCGGGCGTGGCGATCTCGCGGGCGAGCGGAACCCTGCGGCCTTCCTGCGCGGCGACCAGCCCGAGCTTTTGCAGGACCGGGACGGGCGTCGACGGATAGATTGCGAGCTTGGCCTTGATGGCTGCGCGGGTCGCATCGTCGACCTGGTCGATCAGCCGCGTTGCAAGCTCGGTAAATTGGCGCTGCTCGTCGTCGCTGTGGATGCGCGTCTGCACATAGAGGTCGGTCAGCACGCGCAGCAGCGTCGGCCGAACATCGACGCCTTCGCGACGGGAGAGGGACATCAGCCCGTCGAATCCGGGAAACAGCGACTTGGTCATGGAGAGATACGCGACCTGGAAGAGATACTGCTCGCCAGCCTATCGCAGGCTCCTTTAAAGGCTCGTTAAGGAAAACGAGGTGTGAAGCCGAACGCTTGATTTGAAGCGATCTCGTGCCGCAGCGGGACGTCGCGGCCGGCCCGTGCGGCTACGGTCCGACCGCGACGTTTACACCCCGTTAACCATGAACTGATCTTAATGAATGCATGTTGCATGAGCGCGCCTGGTCGCGCGGCAATTGAAGAGAGCTGACATGGGGACCATCATTGAATTTCCGGCCGGTCGCCGGGTGGGCTCGTCGGGGGATGTGGCTCCGCGCGCGGACATGGGAACGATCCTGATCCTTCCCGTCATCCGTATCGAGCGCGAGGTAGACGAAACCAGCGGCGATCACGGGCCGGAGCAGGGCACAGCGCCGGGGCGCCGTCGTCGCCGTCGCTGATTTCGGGCTTTTGCAATGCCGGACACCATCCGCCAGATCCGGTCTGTTCTATCGGCCGTCCTGCTCACGCTGCTGGCTGCGACGCTCGGGGCCTGTAGCGGCGGCGATTTCGGCCGCACCCGCGCTGACATGCGCAGCGACGATATGCATCGCTGGTTGGGGGCCGAAGCCACCGGCAGCGTCGGCCTGGGTCCCTCGCAATTCCAGCTCACCGACGAGGAGCGCCAGCTGCGCGACCTCGCCTATCCCATGATCGAGCCGCCGCTGTCACGCCCCGCATGGAAGAGCGTGTTCGGCGACTACAAGGCGATGCCTTCGCCCTGGCGGCAGAAGATCGTGTTCGACCGTACCATGTATGGTCGCACACTGATCGACGAGCCGCACCGCTCGCATTCCTCGCGCTATGCGCAGCTGATCGAGGACGTGCGCAACGACATCACCCGCTTCGAGCCGTTCTTCGCGTCCGCGATCCGCGTCATCGATCTCGACCGGAAGCGCGACGCCAGCATGGCGCGCGTCTCCGCGCTCTCGCCGAGGGAGAGGGACGACGCGGTGGCGCGCATGCAGGAGAACTCGCTGATCGTGCAGTGGGTGCAGCAATGCCTGGAGCAGCGGATCTCTTCCTACCGCTGGGCGCTGGAGCGCTTGGTGATCCATGCCCCCGACGGCATGGCCGCCGACGCCGACCGCCTGATCGGCGAGCTCGCCGCCCAGACCGCCAACCCGCCGGTCCAGGCGCAACCGCCCTATGGGCGTGCGGTCATCTCGAAGGGCTGAGCTTTTTGCGCGCGCCGACCCGGCGCTTGGTTCGATCCGGCCGCCGCTGCTTCTGCAGCTTCCCGACAAACTCCTTCAGCGCATCCGCCAGCGGCACCGAGGCGCGGTAGGCGAGGCCGACCTCGCGCTTCACCTTGACCTCGATCTCGCGCACCGCGACATCAAGATTGCCCTTCGCCACGCCTTCCGGGACGATGGCGATGCCGACGCCGGCGGCGACCAGCGCGATGGCCCAATCCTCCGATTGCGCGATCGCCGCGGTCTGGCGCCGCTGCGCATTGCGGCCGAAGAATGCGTTCTGTTCACAATGACAGCGGTCGATCAGCGGCACGCCGGCGAGGTCGGCAGCCCGGAGCTTGTCCTTCAGCGTCAGCGGGTGCGACGGCGGCAACGCGGCGACATAGCGCTCGCTCCACATCGCGACGAAATGCTCGTCATCGCGCACCATGGTCTTGGCGATGATCCGCGCGTCTGCGCGCTCTTCGCTGCCGACGAGGCGAAGCGCGATGTCGCTACGCGCCGTCAGCGGTTTCAAGAGCGCGATGGTCCGGGGCACGTCGAGCGTGCGCATCAGGCCCAGCGTCACCGTGGTCTTCGTGATAGGCTTTTTGAACAGGCTGCGCGCGGCATCGGCCTCGTCGATAATGCGGCGCGCCAGCGTATGAAACTGCTCGGCCGAGGCAGTGGGCGCGACGCCCTTCTTGTGCCGAATGAACAGCGTGGTGCCGAGCTCCGCCTCCAGATTGGTGATCGCAGTCGAGATCGACGGCTGCGACACGAAGCAGGCCCGCGCCGCCGCGGTCAGATTGCGCTCGCGGTAGACGGCGGCGAAGTAGCGAAGCTCGCGGATATCCATAGGATTGGCCTAGAGATAGTATCAATATTCGATATTTTACCTATGGATCGAGCCATGACAAGAGCGTCCTGCTCACGAACACCGGCAGGGATACGCGATGAAGATCCACCATCTCAACACCGGCACGATGTGCCCGATCGGCCGCCGCCTGGTGAACGGTAGCGGCAGCTTGTTCCAGCGCGCCCGCCTGGTCTGCCACTGCCTGCTGATGGAGACGAATGACGGGCTGGCTTTGGTCGACACCGGGATCGGCCTCGATGACATCGCATCGCCTGAGCGGCTGGGGCGGCGCTGGGTGCGGCAGACCGCGCCAAAGCTGGATCCCGCGGAGACGGCGGCCGAGCAGGTGAGGGCGCTCGGCTATTCACCGAACGACGTGCGTCACGTGCTGCTGACGCATCTCGACCGCGATCATGCCGGCGGCGTGCCCGACTTTCCCGATGCCGCGATCCACGTCCACCGCGCGGAATACGACATGGCGGTGCTGCGCAAGCCCGCGCCGCCGGAAGGCCGCTATGTCACGGGGCAGTGGAGCCACGGTCCGCGCTGGCAATTCTACGGTGAAGCCGGCGAGGACTGGTTCGGCTTCAAGGGCGTGCGCGCGCTCGGCGACAAGGAGGCGGACATCCTGATGATCCCGCTTGCCGGCCACACGCTCGGCCATTGCGGCATCGCGGTGCGCTCGGGCGATGGCTGGTTGCTGCATGCCGGCGACAGCTACTTCCACCATGCCCAGCTCGACGCGTCGCCGCGCATGCCGTTGATGCTCGGCTACTTCCAACGCCGCGGCGACATGGACCGCGACATGCGGATCGCCAACCAGGAACGGCTGCGCGCGCTGAAGCGCGATCACGGCGATCGCGTGAGCATCATCAACAGCCACGATCCCGCCGATTACGAGCGCTGCCGCTGCGGCGCGCACTGAGTGCGCGCCGACACCTCACCGCTGCCCGTCATGCACGGAGATCTCCGACGCCTTGAGGCCGCCGATGCGCGCGTGGGGGCGGCCGCCGGTCGCCATCACGAGGCCGAAGGCGATCTCGTCGCGCCGCGGGGCATCCCACAGCGTCATCTCCGCGGTGCCGAAATGGCTGCGGACATAGGCGGCATGGATGTGGCCCAGAGGCACCATCAGGCGGGTGCCGGGACCGCCGATGGTCTTCGCCGCCGGCACGATCGCCTTCGGTTGTCCCAGTACCTCGCGCATGCCATGGCCGCCGGCTTCATGCCAGACGGCGCCTTGCTCGAGCTCGCCGTCCTCGCCGACGATGATGCCTTTGCCATAGGCTTCGATGCGCTCGGCGCCGCCGAGCTGTGCGATCAGCGCGCTCGCAAGCTCGCGCCCGAGCTGACGCAAGGACGCCTGGAACGGCATCAGGTCCGGCTCATAGCGGCCGGCGAAGGGATTGCGGATCACCGCGACGGCGGTTCCGACCAGCAGCGGCTTTTCCAGCCGGGGCCCGCGCTCATGCCAGATGGTCTCGACGCCGAGCGCGGTCTTGCGAATATCGTAGGACATCGGCGGCCCTACGCTTCGTTCACGACGGGATTGCTGAGCACGCCGATGTTCTCGATCTCGACCTCGACCACATCGCCGGCTTTAAGGAAGATCGGCGGCTTGCGGGTGAAGCCGACGCCGGCCGGCGTGCCGGTCGCGATGACGTCGCCGGGGACGAGATCGAAAATGGTCGAGCAATATTCGATCAGCCGCGGGATCGAGAAGATCAGCATCGAGGTGTCGGAGGACTGCACGGTCGCGCCGTTGACGCGCGTTTCGAGCTTGAGCTTGGTGGGATCGCCGATCTCGTCCGGCGTGACCAGCCACGGTCCGAACGGGCCGGTGCCGACGAAGTTCTTGCCCGAAGCGATTTGCTGCGCGTGGCGCTGCCAGTCGCGCACGCTGACGTCGTTGTAGATCGAATAGCCCGCCACATGATTCCATGCGTCGGCCTGGCTGATGTGACGGCCGCCCTTGCCGATGACGACGGCGAGCTCGCCCTCCCAGTCGAAATTGTCCGAGACCTTCGGCCGGATCACCGGCGCGTTGTGCGCAACCTGGGAACGCCAGACCCGCAGGAAGATCGGCGGGAATTCCGTAATCTCGCGCTTCATGCCGAACGCCACGGCTTCATTGTGGTGGTCGAGATAGTTGCGCACGGCGCAGACGATCTTCTCGGGCCGCGGAATCACCGGCAGATACTTGACGTCGCTCAGCGCCAACGTCGGCTTGTGCCCGGCGACGATCGCCTCGCGCCTGGCGTAGTCATCGCTGCCGAGAAAGTCCGCAAGCGTCGGGTACCGGGGCAGGGCGCGGCCCAGATCCACCACGCGGTTTTCGACAACGGCGCCCCAGCTTTCCCGATTTCCGTCCAAGAACGACAGCAGCTTCATGGTTTCGCCCCAAGGGTTCCTATTTTCGATAGGGTGTATTATTTTCGAAAATGAAGCCGGGCGCAAGCCCGCCGCGTCAAAATGCAGGTCGTCTATTCGGCGTCGAGCAGATGGCCGGCGTATTTGGCGACGTTGTCGGAGGTCGAGCGGATATGCGCTTCGATCAGCTGCACGGCGAGATCTGCGTTGCGCGAGATGGCGGCCTGCATGATGGCCTGGTGCTCGCCGGCCTTATCGCGCGGGCGCGGCCTGAAATTGGCGGAGAGATGCCGGTAGCGTTCGGCACGATCGAACAGCTCGGCGCGAATGGCGAGCAGCGTCGCCGAGCCGCAGGCGGAGACGAGGGCCTGATGGAACTGGCGATGCGCGATCTTCCACTCGGGATCGCGCAGGGGATGCTCGGGATCGCGCTGCTCGATTCGCTTCAATCTGTGCAGCGTCGAGATCACTGCGATTTCCCAATCGTCATCGCCGCGCGCGATCGAGCGGCGGATCAATTCCATCTCGATCAGCACCCGCGCATCAGTAACCTCCACCAGATCCTGGCGGCTGACCGGCGCGACGCGAAAGCCGCGCTGCTCCTGGGCGTCGACCAGGCCTTCCGCGGCAAGTGCGGTCAGCGCCTCGCGCAGCGTCGTGAAACTCGCGCCGAACCGTTCGCGCAGCACGTCGAAGCGCAAAGGCTCGCCGGGCGGAAGCGCGCAGGCAATGATCTCCTCGCGCAGCCGATGCGTGATGTCGGCGGCGATGGTCTTGCCGAATTCCTTGCGGGGGCGGATGGCGCTCTCGGGCATGGGGATCTGTCGCTGAATCGATGCCTCAACATGCCGCGCTAACGAGCATCTTGCAATAATTTTCGTAAACGGTATGATTTTCGAAAATATGATCTAGGGAGCGCGTGAAGACATGAGGGCGGTGCTGGTGCGTCAGCCGGGTGGGCCGGATGCACTCGAGGTGGTCGAGCTTCCGGTGCCTGTGCCCGGAGCCGGCCAGGTGCAAATCCGGGCCGAGGCGTTCGGGGTCGGTCAACCCGACGTGCTGATCCGGCGCGGCGTCTACAAATGGATGCCGCCGTTGCCGGCCAATCCCGGCAACGATGTTGCGGGGCGCATTTCTGCGCTCGGGTCCGGCGTCGAGGGACTTGCCCTCGGCCAGAAGGTGCTGCTCAGCGCCCGCGATCTGGCCCAGCGCGGCGGCTGCTACGCCGATTACGTGGTCGCGCCCGCGGATGCCGTGCACGCGCTGCCCGACAATGTCGATCTGCAGGCGGCCGTGTGCCTGTCGAACTATCAGGTCGCTTACGCGCTGCTGCACGAATGCCGCCATCCCCGCGCGCCTGCAAGCGCGCTCGTGATCGGCGCAGCCGGCGGCGTCGGCACGGCGCTGGTGCAACTGGCCAAGCTTGCCGGGATGACCGTCATCGGCACGGTCTCCACCGAAGAGAAGGCTGCATTCGCCAGGGCGAACGGCGCCGATCATGTCATCTTCTACCGAAGCGAGGATGTCGTGGCGCGCACCCGCGAACTGACGGATGGCGAGGGCGTCGGCCTCGTGCTCGATCACGTCTGCGGTCCCGAGTTCACCTCTTATCTCGGCGCGCTCGGCAAATGGGGCACGCTATTGTCCTACAACGCCTTCGCCGGATTGCCGGAAGAGAATCTGATGGCGGCGATGCGCGATCATCTCGACATCTGTCCGGCGATACGCTGCTTCTCCTTCCACATCTACGACCACGATCGTGACGGACGCCGTGCCCTGATGCGCAGCGTGATCGAGGCCTTGAGCCGCAACGCGATCAAGCCGGCGATCTCGGCGGTGCTGAAGCTCGACGAGGTCAGGAAGGCCCATACGCTGCTGGAGCAGGGCTCCGCGCTCGGCAAGATCATCATGATTCCATGAGGGGGTGAACCGCACGATGAGCACACAAGCACCCATTGCACGCTTCACCCGGCTGCGACACGCGACCTTCACCTCGCCCGATCCGGAGCGGCTGCTCGACTATTATCGCGGCGTGATCGGACTTGGCCTCGTTGCCCGCGATGGAAACCGCATTTTCCTCGCCAGCGATTCCGAGCAGCTCTCGCTCGTGATCGAGCCCGGCGATGCCGCGCTGAGCAGCATCGCCTTCGAGATCTCCCCGCAGGTCCAGATCGAGGCGCTGGGCGCCGCGCTCAAGCAGGCGGACTTGCGGCCCGAGCTGCGGAGCGATCCCCTGCCGGGTGTGTCCCGGCTGCTGTCGTTTGCCGATCCCGAAGGCACACGCTTCGAGCTGATCCAGGGCTGGACCCCGACGCCCGCCCAGGAGCGGATCGGCGGGCTTGCTGTGGCCAAGCTCGGCCACGTCGCGCTCCGTACGCCCGATCCCAAAGCCGCTTCGGAGTTCTACGCGAACGTAATGGGGCTGCGGGTCTCCGACTGGATCGAGGACCGCTTCGTCTTCATGCGCAGCGGCTTCGAGCATCACACGCTCAACTTCGCGCTCGCGCCTGGCCGCGGTCTGCATCACTTTGCTTTCGAGCTGCGGGGCCCCGAGCACATGCATCGGGCCTGCGACCATCTCGCGCGTCACAAGCTCCCGGTGCTCTGGGGACCGGTGCGTCACGGCCCGGGCCACAACACGGCGATCTATCACCGCAATCCCGATGGGCATCTGGTCGAGTTGTTTCATGACCTCGACCGGATGGTGGACGAAGAGCTCGGCTATTTCGAGCCGCGTCCCTGGCATCGCGATCGTCCGCAGCGGCCAAAAGTCTGGGTCGGGCTGCCGCGCGACGTCTGGGGCATGCCGCCATCGCCTGAATGCACGGAGTTCGCGCGCTAGCGGATTTGAGTTCTAACGGAAGATCGCCGCACGCGCGGCCAACGACATAACAATCAAAGGGAGGATGCATCCATGCGTCGGATGAAGCGGCTTGCTGCGGCCATTTTTCTGCTTGGTGGTTGTCTCGCGACCATCCCGGCATCGGCGGACAATTATCCGTCGCGCCCGATCCGCCTGCTGCATGGCTTTGCCGCCGGCGGCGCTGCCGACACGCTCTCGCGCATCATTGCCGACGGGCTGTCGAAGAAGCTCGGGCAGCCCATCATCGTCGAGGCCAAGCCGGGTGCCGGCGGCAACATCGCGGCGGATGCGGTCGCCAAGGCGGCGCCCGACGGTTATACGCTCGGCCTCGTCACCGGCGCGCACGCGATTTCCGCGGCGACCTACAAGAGCCTCGCCTATCAGCCGGCCGAGAGCTTCGAGATGATCTCGACGCTGGTCTACTACGCGCTCGTCATCGCCGTGCGCAACGATTACCCCGCAAAATCGCTGAGTGAGCTCATTGCCATGGCCAAGGCAAAGCCGGGTTCACTCAGCTTCGGATCGGTCGGTTTCGGCAGCACGCATCATCTTGCCGGCGAATTGCTCAACGCCACCGCCGGCATCGAGATCGTGCACGTGCCGTATCGCGGCGATTCCCAATCCGTCACCGCGCTGCTCGGTGGCGACGTTCCCGTCATCGTCGGCACGCCCGTGCTGCTGGCCCCGCAGATCCAGAGCGGCGCGATCCGTGGCTTGGCCGTGACTTCGCCGACGCGCACCGCGCTGTTGCCTGATGTTCCGACCGTGCAGGAAGCCGGCATCAAGGGCTACGACGTGCGCACCTGGGCCGGCCTGCTGGCGCCCAAGGGAACGCCGCCTGCCATCATCGCCGCGCTCAATGCCGCGACTCTGGAGGCGCTCGGGGATCCCGAGCTCAGGCAGCGTCTGGAGACGGCCGTCGGCGGCGAGGTCCGCGGCAGCTCGCCGGAGGAGATGAAGAAGCTGATCGGGACCGAGATCGCCAAATGGACCGGCGTGGTGGAGCGGGCGAAGATCCCGAAGATCTGAGCCGGGCCGGCGGCAGGGCCGGTACCGGCTGGCCCTGCTCACGAATGCTTGATCCGGATCAACAAGCGCCACCGGCACTGGGATATGCTACGAGGGATACGCTGCGACCTTGATAAGGTAACTCGATAAAGATGCGCCTCGTTCGTACCATCCTGGCATTCGCAATCGCCATATCCCTGGCGATGCTGCCCGTTGGCGCGTCCGCATCCGGGCTTGCCATGTCGTCGGACGACATGCAGGCGACCATGCACATGAGCGCGGCTGGCGACATGGCGATGGACGATTGCTGCCCCGACATGAAGGGGACGCCGTCCCAGACCGGCGGCTACAAATGCGGGATGGGCTTCTGCTGCGTCGGCGGCACCATCGCGCTCGATGCCATCAGGCCCGTCGTCTTCGGGCATTTCGCCGTAGCGGTGAGCACGATCGCCATCCCTGAGCATCAGGTCGTCTCCGTCCGCGGCAGCAGTCCTCCCTTCCGACCTCCTCGAATCTGATCTCGCAACAGCCGAACGCGCGCAGCACGTTTGCGCGCGACGACGACTGACGTGTGCGCTTCAAGCGCCACGGCGAAAGATCAGATCATGAGGACAGGACAATGCTCTCCAAATTCACCACCGCGGCGCTCGCCGCCACCCTTTCGCTTGCCGCCTCCGCGGCGATGGCGGGCGCCGGCGACTACGCCTTCGAGGCCGTCACCACGCAAATGAAGAAGGGCGACGACGTTACGCTCTCGGTTCGCCTGACCAACAAGCAGACCGGCAAGCCGGTGGCGGACGCCGTCATCTTCAAGACCCGCGTCGACATGGCCCCGGACGGGATGGCCGAGATGGAATCGGCGGTGGCGCCGCTGCCGTCGAAAGAGCCGGGCGTCTACGCCTTCCGGACGGACCTGCCGATGGCCGGCCGCTACCAGGTGACGCTGTCGGCCAAGGTCCAGGGCGAGTCCGAGACCGTCACCGGCAAGGTGATCGTCACGGCGACCAAGTGAGCGTGCGGACGCCGCGCGCGGCGTCCGAACTCCTCTGTCCCATTCACATGGATGCGCGCACGCCGCGCGAAGGCACACCATGAAGACGCTGCGTCTCCTGACAACACTCGCGCTGGGCGGCGGCCTGGTTTTGGGTGCGTACTGGTTCTCGAACCACGGTCGCTGGTCCGTTCATGCCGAGGCGACCCCGGCTGCGGCCCAGGCGGACCGGACCCCGCTCTACTATCGCGATCCCAGCGGCGCGCCGCTCTGGTCTGCCACTCCGAAGCGGGACGACCGCGGCCGGGACTATCTGCCGGTCTATGAGGACGGTGAGGCGACTGCAGTGGCACCGAAGCCAGCGCAAGCCGCTTCCGCGCGAAAAATCCTCTATTACCGCAACCCCATGGGCCTGCCCGACACCTCGCCGGTGCCGAAGAAGGACCCGATGGGGATGAACTATATCCCCGTCTACGAAGGCGACGAGACCGACGACGGCACGGTGAAGCTGTCGCCGGGCAAGATCCAGCGCACCGGCGTCAAGTCCGAGCCCGTCCGGCGGCGCGCGATCCGCGTCGCGGTGAGGGCGCCCGGCACGATCCAGCTCGACGAGCGCCGCGTCTCTGTCATCGCGATGCGTGCCGAAAGCTTCGTGCAGAAAGTCGCCGACGTCACCACCGGCACGCGGGTGAAGGCGGGCCAGCCGCTGATGGAGATCTACAGTTCGGCGGTGGCGTCCGCCGCGGCGGAATATCTCGCGACCATCACCTCGAAGACGGTGGGCGGCGTCGAGATGTACGGCCGCGGCTCGCGGCAACGGCTGGTCAATCTCGACGTACCCGAACAGGTCATCGCCGAGATGGAGCGGACGCGCGTTGCGCCCCTCACCGTGCATTGGTCGGCGCCGCGCGACGGCATCGTGCTCGAGCGCAGCGCGATCGACGGCATGCGCGCCAATCCCGGCGACGTGCTGTTCAGGATCGCCGATATCTCGCAGGTCTGGGCGTTGGCCGACGTCGCCGAGCGCGATCTCGGCAACATCGCGGTAGGGCAGTCCGTGGCGGTGCGCGCGCGCAGCTTTCCCGGCCGTATCTTCAGCGGCAAGATCGCCGTGGTCTATCCGCAGGTGAACCGCGACACCAGGACGGTTCGCGTCCGGATCGAGCTCGCCAATCCCGATGCGGCGCTGCTGCCGGACATGTATGTCGATGCCGAGATCGACACGGCCGATAGCGCGCCCGTGCTGGCGATCCAGGATAGTTCGGTGCTCGACACCGGCACGCGGCAGGCCGTCCTCGTCGACAAGGGCGAAGGGCGCTTCGAGCCGCGGGAGGTGAAGCTCGGCCGGCGCGGCGGCGGCTACATCGAGGTGCGCGACGGACTTGCCGATGGCGAGGCGGTGGTCACATCCGCCACCTTCCTGATCGATGCGGAAAGCAATCTGAAGGCCGCGCTCAAGGGGTTTGCGGAGGGAGCGCCTCAGCCGTCAGATGCGGGCCATGCGACGGGAGAGCACAAATGATCGCCCGCATCATCGCCTGGTCGGCGCGCAATTTGCTGCTGGTGCTGTTCGGCACCGGCTTTGCGGCTGCCGCCGGTCTCTATGCGCTGATCCATCTGCCGCTGGATGCAATCCCGGATCTCTCCGACACCCAGGTCATCGTCTACACCGAATATCCCGGTCAGGCGCCGCAGGTGATCGAGGACCAGGTCACCTATCCCCTGACCACGGCGATGCTGACCGTGCCGAAATCGAAAGTGGTGCGCGGCTTCTCCTTCTTCGGCGCCTCGTTCGTCTATGTGATCTTCGAGGACGGCACCGACATCTATTGGGCGCGCTCACGCGTGCTGGAATTCCTCAACGGCGCCTCGTCGCGACTGCCCGCCGGCGTCACCCCGACCATCGGCCCCGACGCCACCGGCGTCGGCTGGGTCTACCAGTATGCGGTCCTGTCGAAGGAATTGAACTTGGCAGACACCCGCACAATCCAGGACTGGAATCTGAAATTCGCGCTGGCCAAGGCCGAAGGCGTCGCCGAGGTCGCCAGCATCGGCGGCTTCGTCAAGCAGTACAATGTGGTGCTCGACCCGCAGCGGATGCGCGACCGCGGCATCAGCATGCAGAAAATTCGTGAGGCGATCCGCGCCAGCAACGCCGACGTCGGCGGACGCACCGTCGAGCTCGCCGAGTTCGAATATGTCATCCGTGGCAAGGGCTATATCAAGAGCATCAACGATCTCGGCAACATCGTGCTGAAGACCTCCGGCGGAACGCCGGTGCTGCTGCACGACGTCGCCAATGTCGAGCTTGGACCGGACGAGCGCAGGGGCATCACCGAGCTGAATGGTGAGGGCGAGGTCGCCAGCGGCATCGTGCTGCAGCGCTTCGGCGTCAATGCGCTCGACGTCATCGAGAACGTCAAGAAGCGCTTCAAGGAGATCGCGAGCAGCCTGCCGAAATCGATCGAGATCGTGCCGGTCTACGATCGCTCCAACCTGATCTACGCGGCCATCGACACGCTCAAGCACACGCTGTTCGAGGAGAGCGTCGTCGTCGCGCTGGTCTGCATCGTGTTCCTGCTGCACGTCCGCAGCGCGCTGGTCGCGATCCTGATGCTGCCGGTCGGTGTGCTGATGGCGTTCGGTGCCATGAAGCTGCTCGGTCTCGGCTCCAACATCATGAGTCTCGGTGGCATCGCGATTGCGATCGGCGCCATGGTTGATGCCGCGATCGTCATGATCGAGAACGCCCACAAGCATCTCGAACGCGCCGGGCCCGGCCAATCGCGCGTGCAGATCCTGATCGACGCCGCGTCCGAGGTCGGCCCCGCGCTGTTCTTCAGCCTGCTGATCATCACCGTGTCGTTCATGCCGATCTTCACGCTGGAATCGCAGGAGGGACGGCTGTTCAGCCCGCTGGCGTTCACCAAGACGTTCTCGATGGCGGCCGCGGCCCTCTTGTCGGTCACCCTGGTGCCGGCGCTGATGGTGATCTTCGTCCGCGGCCGGATCGTGCCGGAGAGCAAAAATGTCATCAATCGTTTCCTGATCTGGATCTACCGGCCCGTGATCAAGGGCGTGCTTCGCGCCAGGACGCTGGTGATCCTGGCCTCGGTCGCAGTCCTTGCCGTCACGACATGGCCGGCGCGGCAGCTCGGCACCGAGTTCATGCCGGCGCTGTACGAGGGCACGCTGCTCTACATGCCGACGACGCTGCCCGGCATCTCCGTCACCAAGGCGGCCGAGCTGATGCAGATTCAGGACCGCATCATCAAGTCGTTCCCCGAAGTCGCCTCCGTCTACGGCAAGGCCGGACGGGCGGCGACCGCGACCGATCCGGCGCCGACCGAAATGTTCGAGACGGTGGTCAATCTGAAGCCGAAGGAGCAGTGGCGCTCCGGCGTCACCGTCGACAGTCTGATTGCGGAGATGGACAAGGCGCTGCAGTTTCCCGGTGTCTCCAACGCCTGGACCATGCCGATCAAGGCGCGCATCGACATGCTCTCCACCGGCATCCGCACGCCTGTCGGCGTCAAGGTCATGGGCACCGACCTCGTCGAGATCGACCGGCTGGCGCGGCAGGTCGAGCGGGTGATCAAGACCGTTCCGGGCACGTCCTCGGCTTACGCCGAGCGCGGCATCGGCGGCTACTATCTCGAGATCGTTCCGGACCGCGAGGCGCTCGCCCGCTACGGCATTTTGATCCAGGACGTTCAGGACACCATCGCGGCCGCGCTCGGCGGGCAGACGGTGACGACGACCGTGGAGGGCCGGCAGCGGTTCACGGTGAACATGCGCTATCCGCGTGACCTGCGCGACAATCCCAAGGCGATCGCTGGCGATATCCTGGTGCCGATGCCGGCGGGCGGCGCCGTGCCGCTCGGCGAGGTGGCGAAGGTCGAGCCGGCGCGCGGGCCGACGTCGATCCGCACCGAGAACGGCCAGCTGGCGACCTACATCTACGTCGACATCCGCGATCGCGACATCGGCAGCTACGTCGCGGACGCGCAACGCGCGGTGACGGAGAGCATCCAGTTTCCCGCCGGCACCTATGTCGTCTGGAGCGGCCAGTACGAATATCTCCAGCGCGCGGCCGCGCGCCTGAAGATCGTCGTGCCGGTGACGCTGACGATCATCTTCCTGCTGCTGTATCTGAACTTCAGGGCGCTGACCGAGACGCTGATCGTGATGCTGTCGCTGCCGTTCGCGCTGGTCGGCGGCATCTGGATGATGTGGTGGTTCGGCTTCAATCTGTCCGTCGCGGTCGCCGTCGGCTTCATCGCGCTCGCCGGCGTTGCCGCCGAGACCGGCGTCGTGATGCTGATCTACCTCGATCACGCGCTGGCCGAGATGAAGGCGAGGCGCGAGGCCGAGGGCGGGGTCTTCACCCGGCGCGATCTCCATGACGCCATCATGGTGGGCGCGGTCGAGCGCGTCCGGCCCAAGATGATGACGGTTGTCGCCATCATGGCGGGCCTGCTGCCGATCATGTGGAGCACCGGTGCTGGCTCGGAGATCATGCAGCGCATCGCGCTGCCGATGATCGGCGGGATGATCTCCTCGACACTGCTGACGCTGATCGTGATCCCGGCGATTTTCGGGCTGGTGAAGGGGCGGGGGCTGCCTGATGGCGAGCAACCGGCGCTCGTTGACGAATATGCCGTTGAAACGGAAAACGGCATGCGCGCTCCGCAAGCGGCCGAATAGGATCGCTAGACGTTGTCCGGCTTCCCGGGCTTTGGCTCAGCCGGACCGTGTCTCCTGGCTCCGCAGCAGGCGGTGCGTCACCGTTCGTGCGATCGCCGCCGGCGCCTCCTCGGGGATCGCAAAGCAGGAGCTCGCGTTGATCTCGCACAGCACGTAGGTGTCGGCGCCCGCCGCATCGCGCGGCCCGTACAGGAAATCCGCATCCCAGATCACCGGCAGGGACGATTCATCGATGCCGAGCGTTTCCACCATCTGCGGCGTCCATTCATCCTCCATCGACCTTCGCAGCGCCCGGAACGGCGGGGCATCAGGGCCGTGCATGATCCGCGGGCCCGGCTGCGCCTCGGGCGCGTCGGGGCCTTCCGGAGGCGGTGGGATCAAGGCCTTGATCAGTTGGTGCCCAAAGCCCGCGACGCTGGCGCCGCTCATGTAGCAGCGGATCATTCCGTCGGGCAGGCGAGGTTGAAACGCCTGGTCGATGATGCAGCCGCCCCAGCCGAAATACGGTGCGCAGCGCGCCACCAGATCGTCGAACCTGATGTCCTCGGGCCGGCTCCCGCGCTGGGCATGGAGCACGCGAACCGTCTCGGTCGTGTGCGGAAGCGCTTCGACCTTCCAGACGCCTTGGCCGCCATTGCCGCGATTTTGCTTGAGCACGCGGGGGCCGTCCGCCCGAAGGCGCGGGGGAAATTCGGCGCGGAACGCAGCGGCGGTGTCATAGCGATGCGTATCGGTCCCCCAGCCCAGGTGGCGCGTTCGGTAAAGCACCTCCTTGACGCCCATCTTCTGGATTACGTCGGGATGGGCGCTCACCCACGGTCCCTGCGCGGCGACGTCGCGCAGCAGGGCATCGAGCTCGGCGCGCGTCTTGCCCTGGTGGATCGGATCGACCCAGACCAGCACGCCCTCGGCCGCCAGCAGTTGATCGCGGACTGCGTCGGCAAAGCTCTCGTCGTAGATCACGGGACGCGCGTCGATGCCGACGGCGGCGAGCGCTTCGAAGACGCGGACGAAGCGGCTGTTGTGCGGCGTTGCATCCTGGCGGGCGGCGGCGTCTCCGCGTGAGAGGATGGCGATAACATTGCGGGAAGAGAAGTCGGTGTCCATGCGCAAGCTCCACGAATGGCGTGCTGCGCAGAGCTTGGACCGGGGTCTCACGGGGAGTCTGCTTCGTCCCCACGTGACGAACCCTAATGAGATCGTCCGGTCGTTTCAAGATGCCGGTTGGCGCGGTTCCGTTCCGAGTGAACTCTTCGTGACGCGCCTCGGCGATGCGCCGGTTGACAGCTGGGCCACCCGGGTTTCTATTCGTCGCGACGGGGATTTGCGATCTCCCCGCGAGGCGACATGCCCAAGCATCGCGTCCTGATCACCAAGGACGCAGCATGTCATCGTTTCCCAATCTCATCAGACAAATCGGGATTTTTCATTCGTGCACGGCGGCCGCGCCGAAGCGCGTTGGCATCATCTCGTCGCGCCGCGCCGAACGACTTCACCTGGGGCAGGAGACGCCAGGAGAATGTCATGCGGACAAAGGTCATCTTTCACACAATCCTCTTTCTGGCGATCGCCAGCGGGCTGTCGAGTGCACGCGCTCTGACACAAGAGGAGGTCGTCGCCAAAATCCAGGCGGCCGGCTACACGCAGGTCAGCGACATCAAATCGACAGCCGAGGGCACGACCGCAAAAGCCGTGAAGAACGGCAAGGAGGTGCGGCTTGTCATGGATAGCAGCGGCCAGATCAAGGAGCAGAAGTGAACCCCGGGGCACAGGAGCCTGAAATCCAAGCTTAGGGAGCAGTTCAATGCGAAAGACAATTTTGGCGCTGATCGGCGTCGGTGCCTGCTTCATCGCGGGCGCTCATGCGCAGGATCCCGACTGGAAGAAGGTCGACGAGACGCTGGGCCGCAAGCCCGCCGTTGCGGACGATGTCCACCGCTACAGCTTTCCCCGCACCGATCTCACCGTGACCTTGGACGGGGTGACGATCAAGCCGGCGCTGGCGCTCGGGGGCTGGCTCGCGTTCAAGCCCGCGCATGGCGGTGCCATGGTCATGGGCGACCTCGTGCTCCTCGAGACCGAGATCAATCCCGTGATGGCGAAGATGATCGCGAGCGGTCTGGAGATCACCGCCGTGCACAATCATCTGCTGCGCGCGAGCCCGGCGACGTTTTACATGCACGTCGCCGGACACGGCGATCCCGTCAAGCTGGCCTCGGCGATCCACGATGCGCTGGCCGAAAGCAAAACCCCCTTGACGGTCGCGGCGCCGGCGGGCCCGCCGCCTGCCATCGACCTCGACACCGCAAAGCTCGATCAGGTCATCGGCGTCAAGGGGCAGGCCAACGGCGGCGTCTACCAGTTCAACGTCAAGCGGCGCGACCCGATCACGGAGGACGGCATGCTGCTGACCCCCGTCGGTGCGATGGGCGTTGCGATCGCCATCAACTTCCAGCCGACCGGAGCAGGCAAGGCTGCCATCACCGGCGATTTCGTGCTGACCAGCGACGAGGTGAATCCGGTGATCGTGGCGCTGCGCACGCACGGCATCGAGGTCACGGCGCTGCATAGCCACATGCTGGACGAGCAGCCGCGGCTGTTCTTCATGCACTTCTGGGCCAACGACGACGCGGTCAAGCTCGCGAACGGCCTGCGCGCCGCGCTGGACAAGACTGCAAGCACGAAAGGCTGACGGCGAGGCCGAGCCGTCGATGATGTCTCGCGCTTACGGCTGCGGCGGAAAGCGGTCGAACGTCGGCAGTTCGTGCGCGTGCTCCATCCAGCGCAGGCGCTCGGCGACCTGGATGTGCATCGTCGGCGGCACGGCCTCGGGATCGTCATAGGTCGCGCTCTGGATATCGATGATCCCGGGCATCAGGCTGGCATTGTCGTAGAACAGGCCGGTGCCGCAATTGGCGCAAAAGTGCCGCCGGACATGTTCAGAGGAGCGGTACACCTTCGGCTCGCCCTTGGTCACCTTGAGCGCGCTCTCCGCATACATCGTCCAGCCGACCACCGGAGCGCCGGCGTGGAGCCGGCAATCGCGGCAATGGCACAGCGCATGCACGATCGCCTCGCCCTCGACCTCGTAACGGATTGCGCCGCAGTGACAGCCGCCGGTGATGGTGCTCATGCATTCCTCCGATGGAAGGCGGGTTTGGTGGATCGATAACTCGCGAGACGCGCGGCTTCAACGGCGCAAGCGATTTGAAGTTGCGTCCTACTGTTGCCTGACAGCTGCTGCCATGCCAGGCCTTCGGTGCCACGCCAAGCCCTCGGCGCCGCGGCTTCGCCACGGGATCTTCAGCCTCGGTTTTCCACACCCACGACCCGCAGTATCGAATTGCGGATCCAACCTACTAGCGATCGATAATTTGCCAGCGCCGTCGGGCGCAGCTTTGATGACGGCATGAGCACCAAATCACGCGAGGTCATCTGGGGCGGCCGGATTCTGGGTGCGGAAATTTCGGCCAAGCACGCGCGCGAGGAGGCCAGGAAGGCGGTTCGCGAGGCTGATCGGGCCGAAGCCGAAGCCTGGTCGGTCCGCATGGAAGGTTACGGTGGTCCCTCACAACCCTCGCCGACGATCGGCCAATGCCTGAACGGCGGCATGGGCTGGCTCGAGGTCGAGTGCAACAGGTGCAAGGCGCGCGCGAGCCTGCCGCTCGACGCAATCCGCCGTCCCCGCGATACGCCGATCTGGAAGCTGGAAGCTTCGCTCAAGTGCCGGTCGTGCCGAAAGGGACGTTCCGCGCCGCCCGTCCACATGATCAAGCTGACAGCCACGCAAAGCATCACGCCCTACAAATGGGTGCATCCGACCGAGGAGCGGTAATCAAGCGCTGCGACGACAACAGCCCGCGCGCCTTGTCGACCTCTGGCCCCTAGCGCCGGATGTCGTTCCTCGCTCTGGCGTCGGCTCTTCGGGCTAAACCGGTCATCGTCACGGTCAAATCTGCCTCGGCAGAACCAAACGCGAGTTCAGGCTGGATCGATAGAAAAGATATCGTCGACTTCGAGACGCATGGTGTCGCGGCATTCGCACGCCACCTCTGCGAGCCGAGATGGGTCGATCTCGATTTCGCCTCGCCGCTCAGATCTGATCGCTCCGGAAGCACGCAGATTGCGCATCAGGAGCGTCACCGTCGTCCGTCGCACACCCAGTATTTGCGAAAGCGTCTCCTGCGTGAGCGGGAGGACGTCGTGGTCGACGCGGTCGTGAAGATGGAGCAGCCAGCGTGCCATGCGGGCTTGGACCGGATGCAGCGCATTGCAGGCTCCACCGATTTGTAGCTGTATCAGCATTGCCTTGAAGTGAAGCTGGACAGCGTGGCGGATCGCGGGGCTACGGCTAAAAGCCGCGTGGAATCGCGATACGGGGATCCGCGAGGCGGTGCCGGCGGCACGAACGATGGCGGTAAGGGCCGCAGGGGACGGCCCCAGCACGGAAAGGGTGCCTACTGCTCCCTCGCGCCCTATCGCAGCGCTGGCGACCGTCTCCCCGTTCGCCATGTCGATCATCACCGAAATGGCCCCACTATGAGGGAAGAGGACGTGCTCGGTCTGGTCACCCGCCCGCGAGATGACCGCGTCCCGATCGAGCGCGACCATCTCCAGCTCGGGTGCTAGCAGACCGAGATCTGCCGCCGGTAGGGCGGCGAGAAGTCGGTTACCAATTCCGCTGGGATGCGTCACGGTAGCCCACCGCGAACCGCATTTCGAGCGGCATAGGACGGCAAACTCGAACTTTGTTTGAAACCGCGTACGCTTCGCGCTCCGAAATCCAATTCAGCTGCGGAAGCTCTCAATTTCAAAAATAAAACTCCGAACACACGCGACCGCGAGGCGCGTTTTGCCTTACGCCATCATTCAGGACTTAGATTCAAGCGCTATGTGGCACAATTGCAAAATGCGTATGGGTAACACCATAAGGGGTTCCAATTTCCGGAGCGCGGCAAACGCAGCGGTGAGAGAGTTGGGCGAACCATGCCTTTCACCGCGATCGGCGCGATCTACGCGATGATGAGCACAAGCTACTGAAAGGGCCGTTCAGGAACTCCGCCAGCACACTCCGCCGGTTTCGTTTGTCCGAAAGTGAGCGATAGGCAGGGTGAAGCAGAAGGGCAGGCGGCTTGAGGCTCCCGTTGCAGGCACGTCGCGTGATGTCCGTTCTTGCGCAACGTAGCGCATCCCAACGCAGCCAGCGCGGGGCTCCTTTGCAAGGCTTGCGCTAAGGAAGGAACTTCCTGCCCCTCGCGATATCCCTGTTGTGCACAGTCATTCGCCCGACATACCTTCGTCTGTGTTGACAATCTCAAAAAAAGTTTGAGCGAGAGTCACAAACCGAACCGACTTCCCGCTTCTCGCAGCACAAAGTCGTGGCGGGTCGGGGCTAGATCAAGGCTCATCCAAAATCTGATCGAACACAGAGCGTGAGCTCTCGTGACGCAAGCGAGCGTTGCGAGGAGTGCTTTCGCTTGAGAAAGGAAATGTTGCGTGACTGAAAGCCAAACGAAACTGCCGCCGAACGGAACGAACGTTTTCGCGATGCCATGGTTGGATTTCTCGAAGGTCGTGTTGCCCGGCGTGGGGCGCGAGCTTGCCGAGCAGGGCCTCGCCCGCGCACGGGAAGGCTGCGAGAAGATCAAGGCCGCATCGGAAGAGATGACGCAGGCGCTGCGTGAGACCTATTCGAGCAATGCGAGATGCACGACCGACTACGGGCTCAAGGTGTTCGAAATCTCAAACGCCAATGCCGCTTCTGCGCTCGATTTCTTCGTCGATCTGTTCGGCAGCAAGTCCGCGACCGATGCCTATACATTGTCGGCGGCGCAAGCGCGCAAGGCTTTCGACACCGCCTCTGACCAGAACAGGGAATTGTGGGCGCTTGCCCAGAAGCTCGCGACGGAAACGGGTGAGCCGATCAGGAAGCATTTCACCAGGGTCCTCCACCCAGGCGGCTAAAAGCGCGTTCAATTTCACATTCGGATTCGTCTGAGGAGGAGATCCGGCTGGTTGGAACACGCCCAACTGAGCGAGCACGCCCCACTGCCCCATGCTCGACCAACAAGGTGCGCGATGCCTCTCAGGCCTCACACCGACGAGAGGCGCATTCCAGCCGGCCGGTGTCTTTCTGCAAACCACAACAAAGACAAATCGCAAGGGAGGGCAACATGGGAATGGTCATGGTCAAATGTCCACAAACCGGACACGCGATTCCCACCGGCATCAAGACCGATCGCGAGAGCTTTGGACGCCGCGCGGTGTTTTTCTCCCGCACCCGGTGTCCGATCTGCCGCACCGATCACGCATGGTTCGCGCGGGAAGCCTGGGTCGACGAGCCGGCCACCCGCGCCGCGAGCTGGCGTCTGGCACCGGAATATGGATGAAATGGTCGCCGGCGCCCCTCATTGAAAGGCACCGCGTCAAAGACGACATGACGCATGAGTTGGTGCTGGCGGACCACAGCTCAGGGTCTTGATCTTTCCAGCAGCGTTAAATGCCAAGACCGCGTTCACTACACTTTCCCCGCTGATGTAGCCGGTACGCGCGGACTGGCGCGGTTTCCTCCAAATGGTGAACTCTTCGTGACGCGCGCTTACCGCCGCCGTGACGCCGTCGTTGCCGCAGACCGCCCGGCGATGGGTGCCGCGGCTTTGGCGCGCGACTTGGCATAATCGGCCGACATCGCCAGCGCGGGGTCGCGGTCCCGGAGCTCCTCGGCCACGATCGTTTGAAGCCATCGCACGGCGGGTTCGTTGTCCATCCGCCGGTGCCAGTGCTGCTTCAACTCGATGAGAGGTATCGAGACCGGCGGGGGCAGCAGCTTCAGCCCCGCGTTCGCGTACCAGGCCCCGAGCGAGAACGGCACGGTGGAGATCATGTCGCTCGTCGCAATCAATTGCGGCACGCTCATGAAATGCGGCAGGTGCAGCACGACGCGGCGTTGCAGCTTGAGCTCGCGAACGCGCCTTTCGAAGATCTCCTGACTGCGCCCCTGCTGGTTTACGACGATATGGTCCGCGGCGAGAAACTGTTCGAGCGAGAGGGTGTCACCGATCGTTGGATGATCCTTTCGGACGATGCTGGTGAAGGGATGATCGAACAGATCCTCTGTCACGATGTTCGGACCGACGAGGTCCGGAAAATAGCCTATCGCCAGATCGATCTCGCCGCTTTCGAGCGCGTCTTCGAGGTCCTCGTGCGACGTCGGCAGGCACCGCAAGCTCGCTCCGGGAGCCATGCTGCGAATGCGTTGGAGAATCGGCGGGATGAAAATCAGGACGCCGATATCCGAGGTTGTGACCGTGAACACGCGGTCGCTGTCTTCCGGCACGAAACGCGGCTTGCGGAGTATCTGCTGATCGACGGTGGACAGCACTGTCCGCACGGCTTCGGCAATTGATTCCGCGAAGGGCGTTGGCCGCATGCCGCGCCCGGTCGAGAGAAACAGCGGATCGCCAAAGAAATCCCGCAGCTTGCGCAGACCGGTGCTGGCCATAGGCTGGCTCATTCCGAGCTCACGCGAGAGCGCCGACAGGTTCTGGGTGCGGAAGAGCCCGTCGAGCAGCAGAAGAAGGTTCAGGTCCAGCCGTCTGATATCCATCACATTGATAGCTTGTATTGAATAATACCGGATTTTCAATGACGGCTTTATGCGCGATGGTCTCCTCCAACACCCGCAGGGGTGACTTCGGGAGTGAAATCAAAGCCGTAGGTCGCCGGCCGCACAGGCTGGTCCGGTTCCCTTCCTCAGTCCGCCTCTCAACCTTTCCCACATCCGCTCACCCGTCGGTGCGTCGGACCACGACCGCGCGTGGCGCGAGGAATCGTCCGCAGATGCAGCCTGAACTTGCTGGAAGCTCTCAATACATCCTGACCCTGTCATGCCGCGATGTGCCCGGGATCGTGGCCGACGTTTCGCGCTGTCTGTTCGAGAACGGCGGCAACATCATCGAGGCGGCGCAGGTCGACGAGATCATGAGCGAACGCTTCTTCATGAGAGTCGGTGTCACACTGTCGGACGAGGGCGCGCAGAAGGCGCGAGCAGGCCTTGAGATCATCGCCCGAAGGTTCGGCATGGAGTGGAAGCTCCGATCCCAGGCCGAACGCAAGCGCGTGCTTCTGTTCGTCTCCAAATTCGATCATTGCCTGGGCGATCTCCTCTATCGCCACAGGCTCGGCGAGCTCCAGATGGACGTCGTCGGGATCGTTTCCAACCATCCGCGTTCGGCCCTTGCCGTGAGCCTCGTCGGCGACATCCCTTTCCATCACCTTCCGGTTACGAAGGAAACGAAGATGGAGCAGGAAGCGCAGATCAAGGCACTTGTCGCGACGACGAATGCCGATCTCGTCGTTCTCGCGCGTTACATGCAGATCCTCTCGGACGATCTCTCGCGCCATCTCCATGGCCGTTGCATCAACATCCACCACAGCTTCCTGCCGGGGTTCAAGGGCGCAAAACCCTACCACCAGGCGCACGCGCGTGGCGTGAAGCTCATCGGAGCGACCGCGCACTTCGCGACGAGCGATCTGGACGAAGGTCCGATCATCGAACAGGACGTCGAGCGCGTCAGCCACCGCGATACGCCGGACGATCTGGTCCGGAAGGGGCGCGACATCGAACGGCGCGTCCTCTCGCGCGCGGTCCATCTCTTCCTCGAGGACCGCGTCATCATCAACGGCGATCGAACGATCGTCTTCTCCAATTGAGAAACGGAGCACGACAATGTTGACCCCCAAGGGTATGCGCAAGACCCCCGAAGGCTATTTCACCTCGCGTTGGGGCCTTCCCGAATACACCGACTGGATCGACGAGAGCATGTCGTGGAAGGAGACCTGCGCCATCGGCGACTGGTCGTTCCTCTGGGAGCGGCGCTTCAAGGGACCCGATGCCCTGAAGCTTTTCTCGGATACTTCCGTCAACAGCTTCCAGAAGTTCGACATCCGTCAGTCCAAGCACGTCGTCCATACGACAAAGCAGGGAAAAGTCATCGCCGAGGGCATCCTCACGCGGTTGTCCGAAGACGAGTTCATGTTGTTCGGGCGCGGCACATTCTGGGTCGACTACATCCGCCGGCACGGCGACTACAAGGTGACGTCCGCAGCCGATGACTGGTTCAATTTCCAGGTCCAGGGGCCGACATCGCTCGCGCTCCTTGAAAAGGTCGCGAAGCAATCGCTGCGAGACGTCAAGTTCATGCATTCGGGCGAGATCGAGATTGCCGGCTGCAAGATGCTCGCGCTGCGGCAGGGCATGTCCGGCGAGATCGGCTTCGAGCTTCAAGGGCCGATGGGGCAGGCGGCGGCCGTCTACGACGCCATCGTCGCTGCCGGCCAGGAGTTCGGCCTGCGCCGGATCGGCGGCCGCGCGATCTTCATCAACCACCTCGAGGCCTGCTTCCCGACGATCGTCACCGACTACATGCCCGCGATCTTCGACGAGGACATGAAGGAGTATCAGGATGAGTTCCGCGCAGCGATGCCGGGGTTCGCCTCGACCTTCAACATCGCAGGCAGCTTCCAATCGGACGACGTCCGCGACTGGTACCGGAGCCCGGTCGAGCTGGGCTGGGCCAAGAACATCAAGTTCGATCATGACTTCATCGGACGCGCGGCGCTCAAGGACGAAGTTGCCCATCCAAAGCGCGTGATCCGCACGCTCGTCTGGAACGGAGACGACGTGGCCGACGTGCACGCCTCCCTCTTTCAGAAGGAGCATGAGCCGTACCAGTACATGGAGATGCCTCGCGACCAGCGCGGCTTCATGTACGCCGACCGCGTGCTGAGTGGCGGAAAGGACGTCGGCGTGACGACGTCGCGGGGATATAGCTACTTCTTCCGCGAAATGTTGTCGCTCTGCACCATCGACGTCGATCATTCCGAGATTGGCAATGAGGTCGTCGTTGTCTGGGGCGAGCCCGGACGTCGGCAAAAGCAGATCCGCGCCAAGGTGGCGCCGGCGCCCTACAAGAAGGACAACCGGCGCGCTGATCTCTCCAAGGTCTGACCTGCCCATGTCCGCGCGCATCATCGATGGAAGGGCGCTCGCTGCCGAGGTCCGGAATGACGTGGCCAAAGGCGTCGCCGCCCTGGTTGCCGGCGGCGCGGCGGTCCCGGAGTTGGCCGTCGTGCTGATCGGCGACGACCCCGCCAGCCACGTCTATGTCTCGAACAAGGTGCGGCAGACCGAAGCTGTTGGCATGCGATCACGCCGGTTCGTGCTCGCTGCGGACACGCCGGAGCGACTGTTGCTCGACCTGATCGAGCAGTTGAACCGCGATCCCGCGGTGAGCGGGATATTGGTTCAGTTTCCGTTGCCCTCGCAGATCGATGCCGCACGCGTCGTGACGGCTATCCGGCCCGACAAGGATGTCGATGGATTCAATCCGTTGAACGTGGGGCGGACGGCCGCCGGAATGGAAGGTGCCCTGGTTCCGTGCACGCCTCTAGGCATCCTGCGTTTGATCAAATCGGTGCACGACGACATCGCCGGCTTCGGAGCACTGGTCGTCGGAGCATCGAACGTCGTGGGCCGGCCGATGGCGCGGTTGCTGTTGCAAGAGATGTGCACGGTCTCCATCGCGCACGTTCGGACCACCGATCTGGAACGGCGCTGCAGGGAAGCCGACATCCTCGTTGTCGCAACCGGCGTTCCGGGCCTGATCCGCGGTCATTTCATCAAGCCGGGCGCGACGGTCATCGACGTCGGCATCACTCGCATCAAGTCCGGTTCAGGAGCCGAGAAGCTTGTCGGCGATGTCGCTTTCGACGAGGCAATTGAGGTCGCCGGCGCGATCACGCCCGTCCCGGGTGGCGTCGGGCCGATGACCATCGCGTGTCTGCTCGCCAACACGTTGGCCGCGGCCCGAATGGAAGCCGCCCGGTCGAAGGCGAATGAGGCGGACGTGACGACGGCTGCCTGACTGCAACCGCGGACGAACGTGCCTGGCGAGAATCGGGCGGCCGAGTTGCGGCCGCCCGAGCAGAGATATTCGAAAGCGTTTACAAAAGGGGGAGAGCGAACATGACGACACAGGTCCTGGATACGCCGCAGCAGCGGGTTATCGACATCGGTTCGCTCGCAGAGGAGGGGACGTGGAACGCCTCGCGAAAGCAGGTGCTGCTCCTCTGCGCTCTCGCTATCGTCCTCGACGGTCTGGACAATCAAATTCTCGGCTTCGCCATACCATCGATGATCAAGGAGTGGAGCGTCACGCGCAGCGATTTCGCTCCGGCCCTCGCGTTGGGCTTCGTGGGCATGACGATCGGCACCCCGATCGGGGGTGTCGTCGGCGACTGGCTCGGACGCAAGGTTGCCCTCATCGCATCCGTCTTCCTGTTTGGTGCGGCGACCTTCGCGATTGCGGTCGCTCATGGTGTCGGCGAGGTCGGCCTGTATCGTTTCCTGGCGGGCCTTGGACTTGGCGGTGCCCTTCCGGCGGCGACCGCGTTGATCGCGGAATTCACGCCTAGGCGAAATCGCAGTCTTTCCGTGATGCTGGGCATTGTCTGCATCCCCATCGGAGGCATGATTGGCGGCCTGATCGCCGCTCAGCTGCAGCCCGAATATGGTTGGCGCATGCTCTTCGTGGTCAGCGGCGTGTTGCCGGTGATCGTCGCCGCGATCCTGACATTCGCACTGCCGGAATCGCCGCAATATCTGTTGGCGCGTGGCGCCGACATGGAAAGGGTGGCGAAATCCGTTCGGATCCTGGACGAGACCGCTGCCGCTTCCAAAGCCTTCATCGACCGGCGCGACGTCGGCGTCGAACGTGCTTCGCTCACCGCATTGTTCGCTGCCGGATTTCGTCGTACGACGACCGCGCTCTGGATCGCGTTCTTCTTCTGTTTGTTGCCGGTCTACGTCCTCTACGCGTGGACTCCCACTCTTTTGACCGGCAAGGGTTTTGACGTGCAGACGGCGAGCTTCGGTCTGGCACTGTTCAACTTCGGCGGTGTCGGTGGCTGCATCGTCACCGGTTGGGCGATCGGCAGGTATGGGACGCGCGTTGCGATCCTGACTGTTGCCGGCGCGGCAACCATCGGCGCGATGATCCTGGCATCGATACCGCTATCGACCGAAACCCAGCCGTTGCTCATGGCTCTCTTGTGCATCGAAGGCTTCTGTCTGCTCGGCGCGCAGGGCTCTCTCTATGCGCTGGCGGCCCACATCTATCCGACCAACGTCCGGTCGACCGGTGTCGGTGCGGCAGCCGGCTTCGGCCGGGCGGGGGCCATTGTCAGCGCTTATGTCGGGACATTCGCGCTCAACTACGGTGCGACCGTGTTCTTCGCCGTCATCGCTTCCTGCGTCGCGATTACGTTCATCGCGGTGGCGGTCATCGATATGCATCAGGCGGCGATGAGAGCCGAAACGGCGAGTTCCGGCGTCTGAGGGAGATGCCCCTGCTACTGTGCATGGGGTTGTTTTCTCGCTTTTGTTTTGCGAACGCCTAAACAGCCCCGCTCAGCGCCGGCCGCGCGGGGCCTCGGCCTTGACCCGCGTTGACGAAGTAATCGAATAGAAGAGGATTTGCCGCGATGCCGAGCCCGGAATTGGCCCGTGGCTGCCGTTACCCCCCAGAGCAACGAAGACGCCTGCTTCCGACAGGTGACCCGACCAAGCTCATGCTGGCCGGCTAGGCAGCGCCGCACGAAACTTCTCGATGAAGCCATCGAATTCCTTCTGCAAGGCAGGAGAAGCGACGGCTTTCTTCGGCGCCTGGGCGACGCCCGACGAGACACACTGACTGCGCTCCACTCCGGAGGCTGCGCCGCTTTGCCCCGTCCCGGTCCCATACCAATTCTTGCGAATGCCATCGCTTGGGAGCAAGCTTGAGCTAGCTGTCTGGTCGGTCGCGGACTTCGGCCTTGAGGGTCAAGTGCCCCAGTTTTCGAGTTTACTGATTTTGCACAAATTGATGGCGGCATTTGCCGCCGTGGTAGCGGTCATATTCGTGAGCGGCGCAATAGTCTACGACAGACTTAGCCTGATCGAAGAGGCCAAAAACCGGCGGGTCCATACCACTGACGTGTTGGACACGTTAGAGGCGGCAGTAGCCGCAGCGCTGGATCAACAAACTAGTTTACGCGGCTATTTGATCAGCGGCGACGAGAAGTTCTTGGACCCGTACCGCAGAGGCGGCGCCGACTTCAGCGCGGCAATCCGAAAATTGAAAGAACAGACTTCGGATAACCCAGACCAGCAAGGTCGTCTAGATGAATTGAACAAGCTGGCGATGACTTGGCGCGTCGAGACCGCTGAGCGGGAGATCGCGCTGATGGCGCATCCCACGACTCGGGAGCAGGCGCGCACGTTGGAGGGGGCGACCGGCAAAGCTGCCATGGACGCAATCCGCGGCAAGGCGAGGGAAATCGAGCAGGTTGAGCGCGATCTGTTGGCAAGGCGTGACGCCGTCCAGAAGTTGGCATACGCTACTGCATATACGGCAACCGTGATGGGCGCCGCAGCCTCGCTCATGATCGCAGTGTTGATGGGCATACTACTCACACGCGCGATCGCGCGGCCGATCACAGGCATGACCGGGGCTATGGCGGCGCTTGCCAAGGGAGACACGAGCATCGACGTGCCTGGAATTGATCGGCGTGACGAAATCGGCGCAATGGCGGCCGCGGTCAATGTTTTCAAGAAAGGCATTATCGAACGCCAGAAGACACAGGTCGAGCTCGCTCATGTCAGTCGCGTAGCCACAATGGGGCAGCTGACGGCCTCGATTGCCCATGAGATCAATCAGCCGATCTCGGCTGCGCTTACTAACGCCGACGCCGCCTTGAACTGGCTCGCCGCGGACCCACCAAACCTGGACAAGGGCCGCGAGTCCCTCCACCACATTGTCACAGATTGCCAACGAGCCGGCGACATCGTCCACCGGATCCGCGCTATGGTCAGGAAAGCGCCGTTGCCCAAAAGTCGGCTCGACGTCAACGCAGCCGTTCTGGACGTCATCGCCATGGTCCGGAGCGAGGCGGTGAGGCATGGAATCTCGGTACAGATACAACTCGCTGAGGACCTGCCGCAAATCGAAGGTGAGCGCATTCAGCTGCAGCAGGTGCTCCTTAATCTGATCCTCAATGCCGTGGAAGCCATGAACAGCCTTGAGGATGGCAAGCGGGAGTTGCAGATCAGTACCGAAAGGGATGTTGCAGGCGGCGTGCTCGTCGCTGTACGGGATTCAGGCCCGGGGCTCGAGCCGACGAATGCGGAACGTGCTTTCGACGCGTTTTACACGACCAAGCCCAACGGCCTAGGCATGGGGCTTGCCATCTGTCGGTCGATCATTGCGGCTCATGGCGGACGATTGTGGGTCACCCTGAATACACCGCGGGGCGCCGTCTTCCAGTTTACCCTCGCTCCCCTTCATGACTAGGCCACTTGGCCTATTGCAAGGGCGCTCAGGTTGTCCTCGAGCACGTCGCCGAGCTTCCGGATCAGCTTGCCGCCTCTATCCGCCAGCGCGGCGCGCCATGTGCCTGCGGGATGAAGTCACCTTTCAGGCTTTCAACTCGATAGGGGCCGCAGATTTTTCGAGAGATCTAGAACCTTTGAGCGCCCATGCTCGATTGGTCAAGGCGACGCCTCCGCCCGATCCGAAGCTACCGGAACCAACAATGTCCTCCGGACGATCTCGCAAAGCCTCCACCACGAACTGCTAGTGGCGAGAACATTCAAATTGCTGCAGCGATGCGGCCCATCAACAGCCGCAACCGATGCTGCTCTCCGAAGGTTCGATACGAGGAGGCCTCGCGATCAAGGCATGAATGTTTGCGTAGTCGCCGCAAAGCACAACGAGCGGAGAGCTAATTGTTCTCAGGCCGACGCCCATTGAGCATAGTCTGGAAGATCGCCAGCTAGACGTTTGTTGGTTGGAGTTGCTACCTGAAATCAACGCCCACGTCGCAGAACCTGCGTGTCTCAGTTCATGCGGAACTCCAACAATTCGCGGGTTTGGAACGCCACATCACAAAGCCTGTTGTCCGTTCAGAAATGACTGTGTGGTCGCCCCCCATATTCTTTGGAGCGTCAGATGAGCAAACGCAAACCGCCACCAGCGTCAAAGCGCGCCCCCAATCCGAAAACGGCCGCGCGGGCCCAACGGAACAAGCAGGCCATTGTTAAAAGCTCGAAAGAGAATGGACCTCGCTCTGTTGCGGCAGCCTCGATTGAACCACCTCTTAAACTTCATGACGATCCTAGACCCGAGGTTCCTGTCATTGAGTCTCGGGTGGATGCCCTGCCAGATGACCTCAGTCGGAGAATGATTAATAGCGATCCAATGAAAGGCTTTGCCTTAGCCACGGCAAACATGCAGGCGTACCAAGCAAAGCTTCTCGAGATAGCTCAGGCCAACGTGCAATTTGCTTTCGATTTCGGCCTGAGACTTGCGACGATCAGGTCACCAACTGAATTTTTCCCCGTCATTATGGAGTTTACAACCAGACGGGTCGATATGTTCGGGCAGCACTCGAAAGAATTGGCGGCATATCCGTTCTGGCGCATCGAGCCGCTCCGAGAGCTCACGGCTCTGCCGGGACGATAACTGCAAGCCGTGCCCGCTGCGGCAAAGGATGGACGCAACGCGGATCACGCACGGGTCGATCACGGTTCTTTTGGCTAGAAGGGAGCGGAATCAGCAGCCCTTAGAGGGCGCGATGCCGCCAATCCGAGGGACCCGCGATCGGGAATGGAGGTTGACACCATGTCGACAACTGAAGCCGTTCTGCTGATCGTTTTGGCAGGACTTGTCTTTCTTATCCTCTGCAACATCACGTTTCAGGTGACAGCGGAGCGAAGGAATCCGCCTATCGGCATCTTCACCGTGTGCGACGGAGTGCGCCTTCACTATATCGAACGGGGCGATGCCGCCGCGCCTTGCGTGGTACTGCTCCACGGAAATGGCACCATGGTTCAGGATCTCGTCCTCAGCGGGTTGGTCGACCGCCTGGCCCGCAACTATCGCGTTGTTTGCTTCGACCGGCCAGGGTTTGGCTACAGCGACCGTCCGCGCACGCGCATCTGGACGCCCACAACGCAAGCTTCCTTGTTCGCGAAGGCCCTTGATCAGCTCGGAGTGCGCAATCCCGTGGTGCTCGGCCACTCCTGGGGAACGCTGGTGGCAATCGCGCTGGCGCTGAGAAGCGGTTATGCCGTGAGCGGGCTGGTGCTTGTGTCCGGCTACTATTTTCCAACCTCTCGGATGGACTTTTGGCTCATGTCAGGTCCGGCACTGCCGCTGCTGGGCGATCTTATGCGCTACACGATCTCGCCGATCATATCGTGGGCTATCGCGCCGAAGCTGATGCGCACGCTGTTCGCGCCGCGTGCCATTCCGCCGGAATTCAAGAATGAATTTCCGATCTCGTTGGCTCTCCGGCCCAAGCAGTTGAGGGCGGCAGCCGAGGAGAGCGCGTTCCTTATTCCCGCTGCTGCGCAATTGCAGCTTCAGTATCAGGGTATCCGGTGTCCCGTCAGGATCGTGCATGGGAAGAGTGACCGGCTCATCGAGGCCGACCAGTCGCGCCGCCTGCACGAGGCGTTGCCCCGCTCCATGCTACACTTGGTGGAGGATGCCGGTCACATGGTTACCTATGCAGATTCGCCGGGAATAGCGGATGCCGTGGCGGCGCTGGCGCTCACCGCGCCGCTGAAGACCGCATAGGGTTTCCTGTTGCAATGCGGGCGTCCCGGAAGTGGCAGTTCAGTCGCGGCCACTTTCGCGCCGCTGTTGGACACTGAGCCGACATTTGGGCGCCGGGCGCGCTTAGGAGCCCACGCACAAGCCCGATGATCTCAACGTCCCTACTGTGCATGGGGTTGTTTTTCAGATTTTTGTTTTGAGGGCCGCCGAACCAGCCGCGCTCAGCGCCGGCCGCGCGGGGCCTCGGCCTTGGTGGGCTGTTCGGTCTGCGGGCCGCAGCTCGCGGCTGCAAGCGTTGCCTGCGCCTGCTGCATCAGGCCGGGCTCGGGGGCGAGCGCTTTCATCACGATCAGGCCGGTGGTGCTGGGGGAGTCGATGATCAGGCGGTCGGCCGCAGTGACCTCTTCGTCCTCGGGCAGCTCGTTGTGCTGCGCTTCCGTCATCAGGTCGAGCTCGATCACCTTGCGGCCCGCCGAGCGGTCGTTGATGGCGTAATAGGCGATCTCGTTGCGGGTGTAGAACGACACCGAGGTGTAGGCCTGGCTCACCGGCACCGTCAGCTTGATCGGTCCGCTTGTGAGGTCGTAGCGGCAGATCGCCAGCGCAAAGGCCGGGTCCATGAACGGCATGGGTGAAGTGTTGGGATCGGCGAGGGGAAGCTGGCTGACGCCGTTGAGCTTCGTCATCGGCGTCAGTCGCGAATAGGCATCCTGCGTCGCGATCCGCGGCAGCGCCAGCACGCTGACGAGGTGGACCACGAGGCCCAGCACCACGCCGGCAACGACGGTGAACAGGAGGCGGATCATGAGCAGCCCACCGTCGAAATCGTCGGCATCGGCGCATCGCGCTGGGTGCGCGTCGCAACGCCCACCGGCGTGTCGTAGAGGCGCAGCATCAGGGCGTAACGCTCGATGCCGCCGGTCGGCAGCCAGTTGCCGGCGCGCGAGCGCGAAGCGATGCGGATCTCGAACGAGCCGTCGGACTGGCGCACGATCTCCTGGCTGGTGAAACCGTAGCGGGCCAGCGAGTTGGCGACGAGGTGGCCCTTGCGGTCGTACAGCGTCAGCGTCCAGAACCGCGCCGGCGGCGTCACGCCGGAGACGATCACGTCGCAGCGGCCGTCGAGCGCCTTCTTCTTGTCGTCGGTGGTGGCGGTGAAGGCGACGCCGTCGCCGGTGCCGATCGGCAGCTCGCCGTTGCGCACGATGGTGGCACGCGAATAGGGATCGACGTCGGCGGTGCCGGTGCGCGGCCGTGCGGTCCAGGCGCCGATGGTCAGCGCGCCGATCTCGGTGCCGCGCGTCGTCGTCATCCAGGTTGCGCCGAGGCCCACCACCGTCGCGAGCAGAAGGGCCGTCAATGTGATCAGGATCAGCCGCACTTGTTTCGATCAGTTCTTGCGCGGGGCGGAGGCGTTGGCATTCTCTTCCGCATAGTTCTGCGGGAAGGCGAGCGCGCTCGTCGCCGAGGGCGGCCTGGCCGCCTTGGTGTCGGCATCCGCCGATTTCTTTGCCGTCTTGGCGGCGTCATCCAGCAGCTTCTCGACGCGCACCAAAATGTCGGCGCCGCGCTTGGTCAGCACCGGCGGCGGACCCGGCTTGGTCTCCAGCACCTTCGGCGCCGCATTGGCCTGCGCGTTGCTCACGTGCTGCGGCGGCAGCTTCTGGCCCATGCCGATGCCGGGGATTTCCCGGACCTCGACGCCCTGATGCGCCGCGAGCATGATGTCGTGCCAGGTCTGCGCCGGCAGCGAGCCGCCGGTCATGCGGTTGGTCGGCGAGTAGTCGTCGTTGCCGTACCAGACCGCGCAGGTGAAATTGCCGGTGTAGCCGACGAACCAGGCGTCGCGATACGCATTGGTCGTGCCGGTCTTGCCCGCGGTCGGAATGCCGTCGAGCGCGGCGCGGCGCGCGGTGCCTTCGCTGACGACGTGGCTCATCATGCCGGCCATGTCGGCGGCGACGGAGGCGGGGATCGCCTGCCGCGGCTTCGGGCCGTCGCGGTCCCAGCGCCAGACGAGGTCGCCGGCGCCGGTGCGCACTTCGAGCACCGAATGCGGCGTCACCGCCTTGCCGCGGTTGGGGAAGGTCGCGTAGGCGACCGCGTGCTCGAGCACGGTGACTTCGTCCGAGCCGATCGGCAGCGACGGCGTGTCGGGCAGCGGCGCCTTGAGGCCGAAGCGGCGCGCGACCTCGACGATCTTGGCGCGGCCGATCTTGGCCGGGTTCGGCGCCTTCGGCTGCTCCTTCTGGCCGATCGCGATCGACAGCTTCACCGGCACGACGTTGATCGAGCGCGTGATCGCCTGCGTCAGGGTCACCGAGCCGGAATAGGAATGGCCATAGTTCTGCGGGCACCAATTGCCGATGCAGACCGGGCCGTCGACCACGATCGAGTTCGGCGTAAAACCGTTCAGCAGCGCGGTAGTGTAGACGTAAGGCTTGAACGACGAGCCCGGCTGGCGGTAGGCGTCGGTGGCGCGGTTGAACTGGCTGGCGCCGTAGTCGCGGCCGCCGACCATGGCGCGGATGCCGCCGTCGAGGTCGGAGACCACGGTCGCGGCCTGCGTCGCGTGATAATCGCGGCCGAACTGGCGCAGCTGGTTCTCGACCGCGTCTTCCGCGGCCTTCTGCACGTTGGTGTCGATGGCGAGGCGCACCACGAAGACGCGCTCGGTGTAGGACTTCGGGAAAGTGTCGACCAGCTTGCGCATCTCGTCGAAGGCGTAGTCGAGATAGTAGTTCGGCGAAGCCTCGTCGCGGCGGTCGACCGCGAAGGCCGGGTTGCGGCGGGCGCCGAACACCTGGCCCTCGGTCATGAAGCCGGCATCGACGAGGTTGTCGAGCACGACGTTGGCGCGGGCGCGGGCGGCGGGCAGGTTGATGTGCGGTGCGTATTTGGTCGGGGCCTTGAACAGGCCGGCGAGCATCGCGGCTTCCGCCAAGGTCACGTCGCGCGCGGATTTGTTGAAGTAGAAATGCGCCGCGCCGTCGACGCCGAAAGTGCCGCCGCCCATATAGGCGCGGTCCAGATACAGCTTGAGGATCTCGTTTTTGGTCAGGCGCCATTCCAGCCAGACCGCGAGGAAGGCTTCGTTGACCTTGCGCTCGATGGTGCGCTCGTTGCTCAGGAACAGGTTCTTGGCGAGCTGCTGGGTGATCGACGAGCCGCCCTGGCGGACGCCGCCGGCTTGCGCGTTGGTGACGAGCGCGCGCGCGGTGCCGGCGATATCGATGCCGAAATGCTCGTAGAAGCGGCGGTCCTCGGTCGCCAGCGTCGCCTTGATCAGCACGTCCGGAAAGTCTTCCAGCGGAATCGAGTCGTTGTGCTTGATGCCGCGGCTGCCGATCGGGTTGCCGTAGCGGTCGAGGAAGCTCACGGCGAGATCGGATTTCTTCAGCCAGTCCTCGTCCGCGGTCTCGCGGAAGGCGGGGATGGCGAGGGTGAGCATCACGACCAGGCCGCCGAGGCCGAGGGTGGCGGCCTCCGACAGCGGCTCGATGAACACCCAGCGCTTCCAGCGTCCGACATAGAAGCGGTCCATGAAGGTCGAGTAGCGCTCGTAGAGCTCGCGGATGCCCTTGGCCGAGGAGAACAGCGAGGAGTCGATGCGCGCATCGAGGTCCAGGAAGAAATTCCGGACCTTCTGCTTCCAATGCGGTGGTATGATCTGGCGCACCTAGAACCCTTGAGGCTTGGTTCGAAAGCGTTCAAGCACCCGGCCGGGGGCGGCATCGAGACGTCTTGAGGGAATGTTGCGGCAAACCCAAGGCGCCCGGCCAGCATCCGAGGGACTTGCTGTTCCTTCTAGCCGAGCGGGGCCCATAAACCAATGGTCAGGCTCGCGATTTTGAACAACAGGCCTAATTGACCCCGGGTCATTACGGGCCTCAAAGGCGCCTTGCTTGCACCACCCCGGCCGCACGCCCTAGATGGCTTAAGCCGTAGCTCTTTCGAACCTTTGTTGAGGCGCATGACCGCAGTTCCCAAACGACCTTCAGGCCAGGAGGGATTCTTCTGGAAAACCAAGACGTTGGAAGAGATGTCGGCGGGCGAATGGGAGAGCCTGTGCGACGGTTGCGGGCGCTGCTGCCTGAACAAGCTCGAGGACGAGGACACCGGGCAGATCTATTTCACCCATATCGGCTGCAAGCTGCTCGATGGGATGAGCTGTGCCTGCAAGGACTATCCGAATCGCTCCGACAAGGTTCCTGACTGCGTCCGCCTGACCCCGGCCAATGTCCGCACCCTGAACTGGCTGCCGCCGAGCTGCGGCTACAAGCTCGTCGCCGAAGGGCGCGATCTCTATTGGTGGCATCCGCTGGTCTCCGGTGATCCCAACACCGTGCATGACGCCGGCGTCTCCGTGCGCGGCCGGGTCGAAGGCAGCGAGGACGAGATCCCGGACGAGGAGCTCGAGGACCACATCGTGCAATGGCCGGCCCTGCTGCCGAAGCGGGCTCGCCTGAAGCGACGTCCGAAGGACTGAACCGCCGTCAGGTCTTGCGCGGCGATCACGTCTTCGGGATGGCCCGGGGGCGGGATGCACCCATGCGCCGCGGCGTCTGCCTGGGAAGAACTTTGCTGTCTACATTGGGCTGCATAGAACGAATCCTTTGCGGCGTTGCGCCGCCCCACGACGTCCGAGCGAGATGAACAAGTTCGACCGGCAGAGCGGTTCTGCCGATATCCAGACTTTGCCTGACGATATCGCCGAGGAGCTGTCCCGGCTTCCGAGCGAAGTCATCAGCGTCGATGATGCGCCCTCCATCGCGCCGCCGGTGCCGCTGTCGCAGGACGAGGTCCGCACCATCGTCATCAGCCTGATGCTGACGATGTTCCTGGCGGCCCTCGACCAGACCATCGTGGCGACCGCGCTGCCGACCATCGGGCGCCAGTTCCAGGACGTCTCCAATCTCTCCTGGGTCATCACCGCCTATCTGCTCGCCTCGACCGCAGTCGCGCCGGTGTTCGGCACGCTCAGCGACATCTACGGCCGCCGCGTCATGATCATCATCTCGCTCAGCCTGTTCGTGGCGGGCTCGGTACTGTGCGCGGTCGCGCCGAACATGCCGATGCTGATTCTGGCGCGCGGCCTTCAGGGGCTCGGCGGCGGCGGCATCATGCCGGTCGTGCAGACCGTGATCTCGGACGTCGTCTCCCCGCGCGAGCGCGGCCAGTACCAGGCCTATTTCTCCAGCGTCTGGATGGTCGGCGGCATTTTGGGCCCGGTCATCGGCGGCGTGTTCGCCGAGCATCTGCACTGGTCGATGATCTTCTGGATCAACCTGCCGCTCGCGGCTGCGGCGATCGTGATGCTGCTGCCGAAGATGAAGAAGATCCCGGTGTTCCACCGCAAGCGCAAGGTCGACTGGCTCGGCGGCGTGCTGCTGATGGCCTCCGCCGTCGTCTTCATGCTGGTGCTGACCTGGGGCGGTTCGCGCTACCCCTGGCTGTCGCCGACCGTGCTGGCGATGGTGGGAGGCGCCGTCGCGCTCGCGGTCAGCTTCGTGTGGCACGCCCGGCGGGCCGACGAGCCGTTCCTGCCGCTGAAGCTGCTGACCGGATCGGTCGCGCCGTTCGCGCTGACCGCCGGCGGCTGCGGGCTCGGGGCGATCACCGGCCTCACCGTGCAGCTGCCGCTTTATTACGAGTCGGTCTACCATTTGAGCGCAAGCGAGGCGGGTCTTGCGCTGATCCCGCTCGCGGCGGTCTCGACCGTCGGCGCGGCCGTCGCCGGCCGCACCATGGCCCGTGCCAAGCACTACAAGCGCGTCGCGATCATCGGCACCTCCTGGGCCGCGCTGTGCGGCCTCGGCCTCACGCTCACCACTCTGCCGCTGTGGGGCTTGCTGACGCTGATGGCGGCGTTCGCGCTCGGGCTCGGCACCACCTTCCCGGTGTGCGTCGTCTCGCTGCAGAACTCGGTCGCGCGCCCGCAGGTCGGCACCATCACCGGCGCGATGAACTTCTTCCGCTCGCTGATGTCCTCGTTCACGGTCGCCGCGTTCGCCGCGATCCTGCTGATCGCGCTCGGCATCGACGTGCCGCTCGCCGGCGAGCACCACGCCGCAGGCGCCGTCGCTATCCTCGCTGACGACATGCGCCACGCCTTCCGCTACGTGTTCGGCGCCGCCACCGCGCTGATGACCATCGCCGCGCTGTGCCTGATCGCGATGGAGGAGCGGCCGCTGGCCGGTCCCGCCACGGCGCAGCCGGTGGAGATGGCGGAGTAGGCGCCTAAGCGCGATGCGATGAGGATGAATCGTCATCGCGCTTTAGGTTGTTGTTTAGCATGATCTCTTCGGAAAACCGCTGCGCACTTTTCCGGATCATGCTCTAGCCGCCGCGATCGGGATCGTCGTCGGCATTGCCTGCGCCTGTCTTCCGCGCTTTCGCCGCAAGCTGCTCTTTGAGCTGCGCCAGCGCGCCGGCGGACCAGTCATGGACATCGGTCACTGCGATCCAGGCATCGACATAATGCTCGGGCGCATAGACATGGCCAAAGCCCATCGGCGTGTTGGTCGCAACCGCCATGTCGAGGGCGAGCTGGAGCATCGTCACAATCGGATACCATCGCAGCTCCGGTGACACGTCCGGCCCGCGCGGCGCGCTCATCCAGGCCGGGGCCTGGTAGGCATCGCGATAGGCGAAGAAGGTGATCGCGTCGCTGGCATATTGCAGGTAGACGACGCGCATCGGACCCCACGGCGCGTCTGCCGGGACCGTCGGTCCGTTCTGGTTCATGAAGCGCACGAAGCGGTTGTCGCGGAATTCCGGCAGCCACGCCGGCGATCCCGGATTGCGGTTCGCCGTGATCGAGCGCCAGAAGCGGCTCTCGAACGGCGCCCCGCTCCATAGCGCGCCGGCGATGGGATCGCCGATCATCTCGAACAGCTCCGCGGATTTCTCCGAGTTCATGGCACCGAGGCTGAGCCCGTGCAGATAAAGTTTCGGCCGCCTGTCCTTCGGCAGCGTCGTCCAGTAGCCGTAAATCTCCGCGAACAGCGCGCGCGCCGCCTCCGCGCCGTATTCGGGCTGAAACAACAGCGACATCGGGCTGTTGAGATAGGAGTATTGCATCGCGACGCTGGCGACATCGCCATGGTGGAGATATTCGACGGAGTCCATCGCTGCAGGGTCGATCCAGCCGGTGCCGGTCGGGGTGACGACGATCAGGATCTTGCGATCAAACCCGTGCTGGCGCTTGAGCTCCTCGAGCGCAAGCCTGGCGCGCGCCTGCGCGGTGGCGCCGCCGGCGAGGCCCACATAGACCCGGATCGGGTCCTGCGCCGGCCTTCCGCTGACGGCGCTGATCTCGGTTGCGTTCGGACCCGAGGCAATGAAGCGGCGCCCCATGCGCCCGAGCTCTTGCCACTTCACCAGTGATGCCAGGCTTCCGGTCCGACCGGGATCAGTCGGCTGCGGCCGCTCGGGCTCGACCAGGACGTCGAGTTCGCGGAAGGAGGAGTCGAGTGCGCGAAACGCCGCGTTGATCAGGACATTGCTGGCGATCGACCAGAACAGCAGGCCTGCGGCGACTACGCCGATGACGTTGGCGAGCTTCCGCGGAATGACGTGCCTCGTATGCTCGGCGAGGAAGCGGGCGAGGAGCGTGAACAGCCGCCCCAGCACCAGCAGCACGACGAAGGTTATCAGGGCGATGATGCAGACCTTGAGCGGATGCGCGGTCTCGACCGGCGCCATCTTCATCACGGCGCGGATCGAGTTCTGCCATTCGGCTGCTCGCCACAGAAAGACGATGACGACGAGCAGGCAGGCGGCTGCCGCCAGCGCATTCGCAATCGATCTGGCGCGCGCCGAGGGCTCGGGCAGTTCGAGATAGTGCCACAGCCGCCGCCACAGCACGCCGGCGAAATAGCCGATCGCAAAGCAGCCGCCGGCGAGGACGCCTTGCGTGAGATAGCTCCTGGGGATCAGGGTCGGCGTCAGTGCAGCCGCGAAGAACAGCGCGCCAAGCATGAGGCCGACGCCGGATAGCGAGAGGAGTTGCCGCCGAATGAACCGCGCCAGATTCATCAAAACGCCTCCCGGGCGAAATTATCCTCAGGGCTTGCCTGAAAAGCTGCTCTTGCGCGGCAGCACGATCGTGAATTCGGTGAACTCGCCGGGCGCGGTCGCGACGTCGATCGTGCCGCCATGCTGCTTCACCACGATGTCGTGGCTCATCGACAATCCGAGGCCCGTGCCTTCGCCGGCCGGCTTGGTGGTGAAGAACGGATTGAACATCTTTTCCTTCACCTCGTCCGGGATGCCGGTGCCGTTGTCGCGGATGCGGATCTCGACGTGATCGCCGCGGTCGCGGGTCGCGGCGGTCACGACCGGCTCGTAACCGGCCGCCTCGGTCTCCGCCTTGCGCTTGGCGACCGCATGGAATCCGTTTCCGATCAGGTTCAGCAGCACCCTCGTGATCTCCTGCGGGAACACGTCGGCCGAGCCAGCGGCCGGATCGAGCTCGCGTTTGAGCGTCACGTCGAACTGCGGCTTCTCGGCCCGTGCGCCGTGATAGGCGAGGTTGAGGCTCTCCTCGACCACGGCGTTGACGTCGCTCAACCGATGCTCGCCGCCGCCCTCGCGCGAATGCAGCAGCATGTTCTTGACGATGGAGTCGGCGCGCCGTCCGTGCTGGACGATTTTCCCGAGATTGTCCTTGAGAAGCCCGGTGAGCTCGTCGACTTCGCCGCGGATATCGTCCGCGAGCGTCACGGGCGCGAGCACCTCGTTCAGCTCGTCGGTCAATTCGGTGGACAGCGAGGCAAAATTGTTGACGAAGTTGAGCGGGTTCTTGATCTCGTGCGCGATGCCGGCGGTGAGCTGGCCGAGGGAAGCGAGCTTCTCGGTCTGGATCAGGCGATCCTGCGCCGCGCGCAAATCGTCGAGCGACTTCGCAAGCTCCCGGGTGCGGTCCTGCACTTCGTCGAAGAGGCGCACATTCTCGATCGCGATGACGGCTTGGTCGGCGAAACTGGTAACGAGTTCGATTTGCTTTTCGCTAAACGGCCGGATCGCGCGACGTGCGAGAACAATAGCGCCAACGGTGCTGCCTTCGCGCAGTAGGGGCACACCCAGGAAGCTACGCGGATTGCCGCTCAATTCCTGGCCTTCAAAGGAGTAATCGGGGTCCTCGAGCACATCGGTGACATGAACAACCTTGTCGCCGAGCAGAGTCCTGCCCGTGATGGTGCGCCTATCCGGCCGGACCGGAAGGTCTCTTACATATTCGACGAATTTGGCTGGAAAGCCGTAGGAGCCCGCCCGGAAATAGGAGCTGCCGGATTTGCGGGTAATCGCCGCCATATCGGCTTCGCATAGTCGCGCCGCCGATTCGACCAGCGTATCGAGCACGGCCTGCAAGTCGAACGCCGAGCGGCTGATAACCTTGAGCACGTCGGCAGTCGCCGTCTGTTGTTGCAGCGACTCGGTCAAATTCTCGGTGCGCTGACGCAATTCACTGAGCAGCCGCGCGTTCTCGATGGCGATCACGGCTTGCGCCGCGAACTGGTTCAGCAGGGTGATCTGCTTCTCCGAGAACGGTCGGCTCTCCTGCCTGAAGATCATGACGTTGCCGACCACGCGCTCATCCTGAAGCAACGGCACCGCGAGCAGGCAGCGGGCGCCGCCGAGATCGACCAGCGCCCGACCATTCGGCTCGCCGCTGCGATAGACGTCTGACTCCAGCAGGTCGACAATTTCGACGAACGGTTCGCCCTTCAAAAGACGCGCGGGCGCGGTGGCCGAACCATAGTTGAGGGGCGCCTTGCGGCGGTATTCATCGTAAGCGGGGGGCAGTCCGTAAGTGGCGGCTGTGCGGAACTGCGTGCCGTGGTAGGTATTGAGCACGCCGAAGCTGGCGCCGCAGAGCTGCATTGCCTTGCTGAGCATCGCCTCGAATACCGGCGCGAGATCCCCGGCCGATCGGCTGATGACGCTGAGCACCTCCGATGTTGCAGTCTGCTGCTCCAGTGACTCTGCGAGTTCGTGCGTCCGCGCCTGCACCTCGTTGAACAGGCGCGTGTTCTCGATCGCGATCACGGCCTGGTCGGCAAAGGTCTTGAGCAGGTTGATGGCCTTGTCCGGGAATTTGCCGGCTTGCGGCCGCGTCACGGCGATGGTGCCGATTGCGACGCCGTCGCGCAGCATCGGCACCGCGAGGATGCTGCGATAGCCCCGCGTCCGCGCCAGCTCCTTCATGGCCTCGGTGAGATCAGGCTCGTTCTGCATGTCGCTGCGGAAGGCATATTCTCCGCTTCGAGCCACCCGGCTGTGAATGCCCGGCGACGACAGCGGTGCGGGGAACGAGCTGAGCAGATCGGCATTGCCGGCTGCATTATCCGTGGTGAAGGCGGCCAGATGCAGCTTGTCGTCGACCACGCGGGTGACGGTGGACGAATGTCCGCCGATCAGCGTCTTGGCGCTGTCGGAGATGGCCTGGAACACCGGCGTGACGTCGGCAGGCGAAGCCGCGATCACCTTGAGGATGTCGGCGGTCGCGGTCTGACGCTCCAGCGCCTCCCGCGTCGCATTGAACAGGCTGACATTCTTGATGGCGATCACAGCCTGGTCGGCGAAGGTCTGCAGCAGCCGCACATGATGCTCGGTGAAGGCGCCGGTCGCACGGCGCGTCGCGATGATGATGCCGATCGCTTCGCCCTCGCTCATCAGCGGCGCGAACAGCATGCTGCGATATCCGCGGGCGCGCGCGATGTCGCGGGCGGCCGGCTCGAGCTCGGTGTCGGGCAGTTGCGCCGCCGTACCCTTGGCCACGAGCTGGTAGGGCGGGAACTGCGCGAACGGCACCGGGAACGAGGCCTGCAGCACGCGATCGCCGGCCGGATCGGTCGGCGTGAACGCGGCAAGGTGGGCGGCGCCATCGACATAGCGCAGCACGGCCGTGGAGAAGCCGCCGATCAGCCGGTTGGCATTGGCCGCAATGGCCTCGAACACCGGCTGCACGTCCGAGGGCGAGGCCGCCATCACCTTCAAAATATCGGCGGTGGCGGTCTGGCGCTCCAGTGCCTCGCGCGTCGTGTTGAACAGCCGTGCATTCTCGATCGCGATCACGGCCTGGTCGGCAAGGGTCTGGAGCAGCTGCACGAGGTCGGGTGCGAATGCGCCCGGCTCGGCGCGGGTGACGCTGATCATGCCGACCGGCGTGCCCCGGTTCATCAGTGGCATGAACAGCACGCTGCGGAAGCCGCGCAGCCGCGCCAGATCGCGGTTCAGCTGCGGCACGTCGGCGGCTTCGCTGTCGGGAAACTGGATCGTCTCGCCGCCGCGTACCAGCGCAAAGGTCGGAAACTCCGTGATCTTGCGCGGGAACGACGCCTTGAGCCCTTCGTCCGCTTCCGGACTGGTCGGCGTGAACGCCACGAGATGCAGCTCGTCGCCGATGAATTGAAGCACGGTGGCGGAGAAGCCGTCGAGCAGGCGCTTGGAACTCGACGCGATCGCCTCGAACACCGGCCGGGCATCGGAGGGCGAGGCCGCGATGGTGCGCAGGATCTCCGCACTGGCGCTTTGGCGATCCCGCGCAGTTGCCAGCGCGTTGCGCAGCTGCGCATTCTCGGCTGCGAGCTCATCGGCGATGTCATGGGAAAGGTTGGTCATTTGCAATCCGGCTTGATGCCGCGACAGGCGCGGCACCGAGGCGGATTATCACATTCCCTGCGGCCGGAGCCAGCGTCTGGCTTGCCTCACGTGCCCGGCCGCGACACCTCCGTCTCCTTGCTGGTGATGAACTCCAGCAGCACCGGGATGCCTTCCTTCGTCTTCTCGATGCCGCGTTTGATCGCGGGGATGATGTCCTCCGGCCTCGTCACCCGCTCGCCATAGCCGCCGAAGGCGCGCGCCATTGCGGCGTAGTCGCCGGAAATGTCGGTCGAGCGATATTTTTCGGTCGAGACCGGCATCACCTTCAATTCGATTGCCATGGAGAAATTGTTGAGCAGGATCGACATGATCGGGATGCGCTCGCGCACCGCGGTCTCGAAATCCATGCCGGTGAAGCCGATCGCCGCATCGCCCCAGACGTTGATGCAGAGCTTGTCGGGCTTTGCCAGTTTCGCCCCCATCGCCAGGCCGAGGCCGTAGCCGAGCTGCGTCGTCTTTCCCCAGCCGAGATAGGTGAGGGGTTTTACCGATTTCCAGAACGGCGAGAGCTGGTCGCGCGGACTGCCGGCATCATGCGTGATGATGGTGTTCTCGATGTCGACGGTGTGCTGGAGATCCCACAGCACGCGATACGGGCTGAGCGGCGCGTCATTGCTGGTGAGCTTCGGCATCCATTTCGCCAGCCATTCCTTGTGCGAGGCCGCGATCTCGGCCGCGACCGCTGACGCATCGCGATCAGCAGTGACGGTCTTACCGATCTCCTCCAGCAGCGCGTCGAGCACGAGGCCGGCGTCGCCGACCAGGCCGATCTTCGCCTCTACATCCTTGTTGAGATGGTTGGGATCGAGCGTGGAATGGATGATGGTCTTGCCCTTCGGCATCGCGATGCCGAAGTTCGTTTCCGTGAAGGAGCAGCCGATGCCGAAGATGATGTCGGCCTCGGCGAGGAATTTTGGCACCGCGCGCGGCACCGCAAGTCCGCCGGAGCCGAGCGAGAGCGGATGCGTTTCCGGAAACGAGGATTTGCCGCCTAAGCTGGTGGTGACGGGGATCGCCAGCCGCTCCGCGAGCCGCTGCAACTGCGGCCAGGCCCGCGCGTAATGCACGCCCTGGCCGGCATAGATCACCGCACGCTTGGCGTTGACGAGCAGGGCTGCCGCCTCCTTCACATGCACGGGGTCGGCGCCGTAGCGGGTGCGCAGTACCGGCCTGTAGTCGAGCGGCTCCGGCACCTCCTCGTTCCACATGTCCGAGGGGATTTCGACGATCACGGGACCGCCGCGGCCGTTCTTCAGCTTGGTGAAGGCGCGGCGGAAGATGTTGGCGACCTCGGCGGCCAGAATGATCGGCTCCGACGATTTCGCGAACGGCTTCATCGCCTCGCTGGAATTGAAGTTCGGCTCGACATGCGCAAGCCTGCGCTGATAACCCATCGGCAGCACCAGCACGGGCACGGATTCGCCAAAGCACTGTGCGACGCCGCCCATCGCATTCTCCGCACCGGGCCCATGCTGCATGCAGAACGCGCCGATGCTGTGCCCCGAGGTCACGCGCGAGATCGCATCCGCCATGTGGATGCCGACGCGCTCCTGCCGCACCATCACCGGACGGATCTCGGCCTTGGCCGCATGCTCGATCAGATGGTTGACCGGATAGCCGCAGAGGATCTCGATTCCCTCGCGCCTCATGATTTCCGCAATGGCGGTGCCGAGCTTCATGGCGTCTCTCTCCCTTGAGGCTTGACCGGTTGATCCGGCGATTACGGGGAGAGGATCAGGAAATTCAGGAGGCGTAAAGCGCGGTGGATCACACCGGCGGGGAGGTCAGCCATGCAGAACGCGCGCGCAGGACGGGGCGCCATCGTGACGTTGAGATTCGCCGCGCCGTCTCACCATTGATCAGAATGTCGCGACGAGACGTACTCATGCGCTGCGCTGCTGTCGCAATAGGGAACTCACCGCATCCGGCTTGCTTCCGAATTGGCATCTGTAATCGTTGCCGTGCGAATTTGAAACCGCGCACCGATGCAAAGGGGATTCGGTTTGACAGTCACGGATGCTCGAAGCACGCTGGCGTCGACATTGCGAAGGGGCATATCGACATGATCGAGCTCAGGGTGAACGGGATCAACCGCAGCGTCGACGTTGTTCCCGAGATAGCCGGGCAGCCCTGTCCGAACTGATGCGTTCCCCGCGTCGCACCAGCGCGACCCCACACGGCGTCATCGAAAGGAAGAAAACGTGACCCAGCATGTCCTCTTCATCGTCACCAACGCAGCCGTGATCGGTCCGCATAGCCGCAAGACCGGATTCTTTTTCGCCGAAATCGCCCATCCTTTCGAAGTGCTTGACAAGGCCGGGGTCGCGGTCGAGTTCGCATCCCCGGCCGGGGGATGGACGCCCTACGATGCGTATGACGAGAAAGATCCCGCCCAGAGAGATTTTCTCGCGAGCAAGGCCTTTCGTCGCCTGAATCACAGTCGCAGACTGTCCGAGGTGGACGCTGCCGACTACGACGCCATCCTGGTGCCCGGCGGTCTTGGGCCCATGGTGGACATCCAGCGCAATGCAACGGTCCAGAGTGCCGTCGTGCGCGCCTGGACCACCGGCAAGCTCGTCGCCGCTGTTTGTCACGGGCCGTGCGCGCTGCTCGGCGTCAACCTCGGTGATGGCACCCCGTTCGTGCGCGGCAAGAAGCTCACGTCCTTCTCGAGGAAGGAAGAATACGACTACGCCCGCGATGATGTGCCTTACGAGCTCGAGGACGCGTTGAGGGCCGAGGGCGCCGACTACTCGTCGGCCGCCAATTGGCAACCTCACGTCGTCGTCGATGGCCGGCTCATCACGGGGCAGAACCCCGCTTCGGCCGGACCGTTGGGAAAAGAGTTGCTGTCCGCCCTTAAGGATCGGTGACGTCCTATCTGCAGCCCTGGCAGATCATCAGCTTTCGCTTTAACGCCCCATCTTCCTGATCGGGGCCATCCGCATCCGCATGGGACCCGGTGTTCTTTGCGGCGCGTGACCTCATTGGCGGCGTCGCCTGGTGCGGGGCGTCATTGTCATCGACGGTGCCGATGCTGAAGCCGTCGTAGTCGGCGGCCGGATTCGGTATCGCTTGAGGCCCGCCTATCGTGGGTCTCGAAGTCTCTCCGCCGGCCGCCGGCGGAGCCCTGTTTGTCGTCACACGTGCCGGCTTGGTGGCACCCGGACGCGGCGACGCATCGGGCGCAGCAAGCGAAACCGGCGGGGCGACCGAAGTCTGGCTTCTCGCGTTCTGGTGCGGCCATGCGACGACAAACATGAGGCCGAGAGCCAGGAGCGTCACGCGTCTCATCCGCATCCTTTCGGCAGCTCAGGTTCAACGATCGATGGCATGGCCCGCCGAACCACGACGCGGACAGAGTATCAGGACCAGCCTTGCCGTCAAAGCGTCATGGCCCGGACAGCGCGCTGCGCCATCCGGGCGGTATTCGGCTGCATGGCCCGACAGGCAAGTCCTGCCGGCGCCGGGCGAAGCGCGCCTCGTCGGCTCAGACCAGCGTGCCCGCATGGAAGCTTGCTTGGGCGAGCAGCGATTGAATCACGACATTGTCGCCGGGACCGCCATCCAGCACGTCGAGGCCGCCGCCGCCGATCAGCACATCGTCGCCGACCCCGCCGAGCAGCGTGTCGTTGCCGGCGCTGCCGATGAGCACGTCGTCGCCGCCACCGCCGTCGAAGACCAGATGCGGCCCGCCGGGGCCGACGCCCGACGCCTCGATCACGTCGTCCCCGCTGAGGCCGTTGATGGTGATGGTGTCGTTGAAGTCGAAATTCTCGATCACCATTTGGCTTGCCAGGCCGTCGATCACCAGCGCGCCGTTGCTGTTGAGCGACAGCGTGATGACGTCGTCGCCGGTGGTGCCGTTGATCACGATGTTGTCGGCCGCGCCGTCGCCGCCGGGAGTGCCGGGGACGCCGCCAAGGTCGATCTTCACCTGCGTCACGTCGGTGCCGCTCATGTCGCCGACAATGATCTTGTCGGCGCCGCCGCGGGCATTGAACGCGATCGTCTCGACGCCGCCCGTGTCCATCGTGATTGAGGCGACGTCGCGCGTCAGCTCGGCGCGGGCGCCGTTGGCGAAGATGTTGATGGTTTCCGCGATGTTGGCGCCGTTGAACAGCAGGGTGTCGCTGCCGGCCTGACCCTCGATCGTGTCGTTGTCGTCGCCCGGATTCCAGACGAAGGTGTCATTGCCCGCGCCCATCAGCGCGACATCGTTGCCGTCGCCGCCGTTGATCAGGTCGTCGCCCTGGCTGCCAATGATGGTGTCGTTACCGATGCCGCCGTTGATCGTCAGCTGCAGCACGCCGGCGGCGAGCCCGCCGGCGTCGATGGTGTCGTCGCCGGCAAGGCCATTGAGCGTCAGCTGATCGGTTGCGTCCATTGCGGTCAGGTGGCTGGCCGCGTGCAGGCCGAACACCGTGACGCCGGCGGCATTGCCGCTGACGCCGAACGTATCGGCCCCCTGGGTCGCATCGACCGCGACGGTATCGACGGCGCCGTCGGGCGTTCCGGCCGAACCGCCGAGGTCGATGTTCACCCGCGTCACGTCGGTGCCGGTCAGATCACCGACCGTGACATGATCGCTCCCGCCCAGCGCGTGGATATCGACCTGCTCGACCCCGTGCAGGTCCATCGTGATGTTTGCGACATCGCGCGTCAGCAGCGCGCGATCGCCGTTGGCGGCAATGGCGATGTTCTCGGCAATGTTGGCGCCGAAGAACCGCAGCGCGTCGACGCCGGTGCCGCCCTCGACGGTGTCGCTGCCGTCGCCCGGATTCCACTGGACGATATCGTTGCCGGCGCCCAGCAGGGCGACGTCGTTACCCTGGTTGCCGTCGATGAAATCATTGCCGTCGCCGCCGATCAGCGTGTCGTTGCCGGCGCTGCCGAGGATCGTATCGTTGCCGGCGCCGCCATCGATCGTCAGGTGCACGATCCCTGCGACCAATGCCGCCGCCGAGATCGTGTCGTTGCCGCCGAGGCCTTGGATGAGAAGCGCATCGTTCGCGCCTTCCGCACTGCTGATGGCGACATCGGCCGGCAATCCCGTGATCGCAACCGAATTGCCGGAGCCGGACACCTCGATGGTATCGGCGCTGCGGGCGCCTTCGAGCGTCACGGTATCGGCCGCCCCGTCTCCGGTGCCGCCTGATCCGAGATCGATATTGACCTGCCTGACGTCGGTTCTCGTCAGGTCGCTGACGACGATGTTGTCGCTGCCGCCCTGCGCGTTGATGGTGACGGTTTCGATGCCGTCGAGGTCCATCGTGATGTTGCCGACATTGCGGGTCAGCAGCGTGCGTCCGTCATGGGCAGCGGACAGGGTGATCTCCTCACCGATGTTCGAGCCGTTGAACAACAGGGTGTCGGTGCCGGCCTGTCCTTCGACCTTGTCGCTGCCGTCGCCGGGATCCCACTGGAAGGTATCGTTGCCGGCGCCGAGCAGGGCGGTGTCGTTGCCTTGATTGCCGTCGATGAAGTCGTTGCCATCGCCGCCCAGCAGGCGGTCCGCGCCGTTGCCGCCGAGGATCGTGTCGTTGCCGGCCCCGCCGTCGATCGTCAGATTGATCAGTGCGGCGAGATTGCCAGTTGCGGTGACGACGTCGTCGCCGCCGCCGGCCTTGAGCACGAGGTTCTCGGTGGTGCCGATGTCCAGCGAGAACGGGGCCACATCGACCCGGTCGAAGCGCACGCGTGTGCCGTTGGCCGTGATGGCGAAGGTCTCGCCGCCGTTGCCGCCGTTCACCTCGGCGGTGTCGGTGCCTTCGCCGCCTTCCATCAGGTCGCTGTCGTCGCCGGGGTTCCAGATCATGCGGTCGTTGCCCGCTTCGCCGAACATCTGGTCGTTACCGTCGCCGCCGATCAGCACGTCATTGCCGGAGCCGCCGAACAGCAAATCGTTGCCGCCCTTGCCGAACAGCGTGTCGTGACCGGACTGGCCGAACAGCATGTCGCCAGCGGATCCGCCGGTCAGCGTATCGTTGCCCGCGCCGCCGAACAGGTTCGCCGCAGGCATCGCGCCGTTGCTCTCGTCTATCGTGATGATGTCGTTGCCGTCGAGGCCGAAGGCCTGGATCAATTTGGTGTTGGCGACCGTCGCGGGGCCACCCTTGATTGCGACCGTGCCATGGTTGACAACGATCGTCCCGGCTGCGTTGCGGCCCAACAAGACCGTGTTGTTGTGGCCGTTGCCAACGATGCTGAGGATTCCGGCAGAAAAATTTGCTGTGACAGCCATGTGCACTCGCTTTGCGTGATCGAAATGGGCCGTGCGGCGGTATTGCCGGGGCGAACGGCAGACGATCTCATCTGTAGGCCGGGATGCCGGTTCCGGCTTGACGAAGCTCTTCCGAGGGCCTCCTGTTTTTCTTGAGAACAGCTTGATTTTCGGAAGGAGCGCGGGTTTCGGGGCGCTCGACCACCCCAACCACCATTCGTTGTGTTGCCCGACGGGCAAAACACACCAGCGGTGGGTCCACCCCCTCGCGTCAAAATATTCGTATTTACAGAAATTCCGTTTTCCCGTACAAGCCGAAACATCCCGCCCGCCACAAGGGGCGTTTCGCGATCGTCACGGGACGCGGGCCGGGATGCGGTGGCCGCGACGGCGTCAGCGCGTCATGTTGGTTGCAGGGCGGGGAAACCCGTGAGCGGCGACAGGCGCGATACGACACGGCGCTGACAGCGTCTCTGTCCAGTCTCGATGGCGAGCGCACGCCAGCAATCGGGAATGCGGATGGGGATGTGCGCGGACGGAGAAGTCGTGTGGTCCTGACGCCCGGGGTCTGTGCGTCAAGTCCTGCGGTGATGTCGCGCCAACCGGCGCGCATCGATCATTCCCGCAAGGCGACGGGGGCAATAGTGCATCGCTCCCCGAGGAGAGCACGAAGGACACCGTGAAAACCATCGCGCAGGGAAGGCCGGGCGACCGGCACACCTGTCGTCCACCCCGTGCGCGCTTCTTGAGCACACGCGGGACTTCGGGTGCCAGCCGGCGCCCGGCCTTCCCTGCGCCCTTGCTTTTGACGGGGGCGGAAGAAGACAGCAAAGCTCGGGCGAAACCAGCCGCGAGGATGAGCAGCCATGTCTATCGTCTATCGCAAAAAAATCGGTCTCGTGCCCCGGACGCAGCGCAACGCGCCGCGTCTTCGCGGCGTGGTGCGCTGCAGAGCCGGGGCCCATGCATCAAAGAACGCTGCAGCGCGTCCGGGACACGAGTCAGACGCACTATGGCCGCACGCTCGCTTCCGCACTCCGCAACGACGAGTCTGCGACGCTTTGCGGTCAAACGTCATTCAGCCTCCCGCTACGCCTTCTCCTCCAGCGCGCGGCGCAGCCTTCGGATGATGACGCCGCGGGCGCGGTCGTCGGCGGCTGCCCCAACCCTGTCGTTGATGTCGAGCATGAGCTCCGACATCTCGTTGTGCCAGTCGAGACGGGTCACGGCCTCCGGTGCGAGCCGCCGGCGGTGATCGACGTCGAGCACGCGCGGTTCGGCAGCGGCGAGCTCGTAGATATCGTCGAGCATCGGCTGGTAGACCCTGGCCGCCGGAACGATGCGCTCGGCGACGCGTTCGGCGAGGCCCGCGATCGCGTCTTCCTCGCCATGGACCAGGAACAGCCCGCGGGCGATGGGCCGGCGCGCCGCGATCCAGCTGGCGATGCCGGCGCCGTCGGCATGGCCCGAATATTCGTCGATCATGCGGATGCGGGCCGCGACCTTGATCTCCTCGCCCTGGATCCGCACGGCCTTGGCTCCGTTCTGGAGAAAGCGGCCGAGCGTGCCGTTGGCCTGGAAGCCGGCGAGCAGCACGGTCGCGCGCTCGTTCCACAGCCAGCGCTTCAGATGATGGCGAATGCGGCCGGCGTCGCACATGCCGCTCGCGGCGATGATGATATGGAATCCGGACAGGCGCATGATCGCCTTGCTCTCGTCCGCGGTCTCGGTGAATTTGAGATGCGGCGAGTTGAGCAGGCGCGCAGCGTCGACGGATGGGTCGAGGCTCTCGGCATGGCGGCGGAACACTTCGGTGGCGCGGATCGCAAGCGGAGAGTCGAGGAAGATCGGTGCGGTCGGAATCTCGCCGTGCTCCATCAGGTCGACGAGGTCGACGATCAGCTCCTGGGTGCGCTCGACCGCGAAGGCAGGCATCAACAGCGCGCCGCCGGCCGTCGCGGCATCGCGCACCTCGGCCGCGAGGTGCTTGCGGCGGAGATCAGGTGTGGTGGCCTCGCGCAGCCGGTCGCCGTAGGTTGCTTCCGAGATGACGTAGTCGAAATCGGCCGGCGCTTCGGGATCGGGCTGCAGCAGCTTGGCCTCCGGCCCGACATCGCCGGACAGCAGCACGCGCAGCGGACGTGGCGCGCCCCGTTCGGCGATTTCGAGCTCGATCGAGGCCGAGCCGAGCAGATGGCCGGCGTTCCAGTAGCGCGCACGGACGCCAGGGATCACGTCGGTCCAGCGTTCATAGTCGACGGCGCGAAACGATTGCAGCGATGCAATGGCATCGGCCTGCGTGTAGATCGGCTGAACCTCCTTGCGTCCGCGCGAGGCATTGCGACGGTTGAGCTGCGTGACTTCCGATTCCTGGATGCTGCCGGCGTCTGGCAACATGTAGGAGCAGAGGTCGATCGTGCCGCGCGTTGCCAGGATCGGTCCGTCGAATCCTGCGCGCACGAGTTTCGGCAGCAGGCCGCTATGGTCGATATGGGCGTGCGTGAGCAGCACGGCATCGATATCGGCTGGGCGGAACGGAAAGGCGCCGTAGTTGAGCTCCTTCAGCGTCTTCTGGCCCTGGAACAGGCCGCAATCGACCAGGAAGCGGCCGGTCGCGGTCTGGAACAGATAGCTCGAACCGGTCACGGTGCGGGCGGCGCCGCAAAATCGAACGGTGATGCTCATGGCGTCGTCTCCGGAAGATGTATCGTGGTCAGCTCGGACCGCAAGGCGGCCGCGAGACTCTCGTCGAGCGCAATCGCGTTGGTCGGATGCGGCACGCTGTCGGTCGAGCGGATCGAGCAGATGCCGGCTTCGGTGAATGCACCGATCATCGCAGGCGGAAACAGCGCGTGCGTGATGACCGCATCGACGGAGGTGGCGCCCATCGCCGTCAGAGCCTTCGCCGCGGCCATCAGCGTGGTCCCGGACGAGACGATGTCGTCCACCAGGAGCGCCGGCCGTTCCGAGAGCAGGCCGGGATCGGCAAAGCTGATGGCCACGGAACGATCGCCGTGCCGCGTCTTTTGCGCCACCGTGTGCTGCAGTCGCAGCCGGCTCGCGATGTCGCTCACCCAGGGCTCGGACTCCATGTCGGGCCCGATCACGATAGTCGCGGGGTCGATGCCGCTTGTGGCCAGCGCGTTCGCGATCGCTGGCATGGCGGATAGGTTCTCCGCTTCGATGCCTGGAAAGACGGACCTGATGTCGGGGGTGCGGTGCAGGTGCGCATCCACGGTGACGATGCGATCCACGGTCGTTGCAAGCAGACTGCCCATGGCACGCTGGCTGATGGCCTCGCCCGCATGAAATGCAGCATCCTGCCGCATGTAGCAGAGATAGGGCGCGACCAGGACCAGCCGCTTCGCACCGTTGCGTCGCAGCGCCTCCGCGGCGAAGAGCAGGGCGATCAGCTTGTCGTTGGGTTGGTCTAGCGGGGCATGGAGGATTGTGGTGTCGGTCGCCGGCGCGACGGCAACGCGCAGCTCGCCGTCCGGAAAACGATGCACGGCGATCTCGCCGCAGGAAAGCCCAAGCCGCGCCGCGAGGTGCTTCGCCGCATCGCTGCCGCCGGGCAGTGTCTGGAGCGCGATCGTGCTCACGACGCTGACTTGCCTTGCAGGGCGTCATGACCGTTGACGATGAACCCGGTCTCCTCAGTGGCGGCATCGGCGGCCAGATCGTGCTCAGGGCGGTCGAACGTGTAGACGCGATAGAGTGGCTCGCCCTGCTCGACGCGATCGCCGATCTTCTTGAACAGGCGGATGCCGGCGCCCTTGTCGAGCGGCGCGCCGGCGGTGCGGGCGAGGCGGTTCAGACGCAGGCAGTCGATCGCGGACACGGTGCCGTCATGCGCCGCCTTGACGTCGAAGCTGAGCGATCCGAGCTCGCTGCTGCATGTCGACGGACCCTGGGCGTCGATGATCTTCTGCATCTGCTTCAGCGCCGCGCCGCTGTCGAGCAGTTCGCGCGCCCTCGCATAGCCGGCGCCGCCGCGCAGCTTCGGATCGTATTCCAGCAGATGGGCGGCGAGCCGGAGCGATTTCTCGCGCAGGTCGCGCGGCGCGTCCTTGTCGTTGCCGAGCACGGCCATGACGTCATTGGCCTCGAGCACCGGCCCGATGCCGTTGCCGATCGGCTGGCTTCCGTCGGTCGTGATCACCTCGACCGTGCGGCCGAAACGGTCGCCGACGAATTCGAACAGCTTGCGCAGCCTCATCGCCTCGACGCCATTGGTGACCTTCGCGGTCGGGCCGACCGGAATGTCGATCAACAGATGCGTCGAGCCTGCCGCGATCTTCTTGGACATGATGGAGGCGACCATCTGCTCGCGGGTATCGAGGCACAGCGGACGCTCGACCGAGATCAGGACGTCGTCGGCCGGCGACAGGTTCACGTGCCCGCCCCAGATCAGGCAGCCGTTGCAGGCCGAGACGATCGCCTTCATCTCCTCGACGCCGACATTCACCCGCGCCAGGACCTCCATGGTGTCGGCGGTGCCGGCAGGCGAAGTGATGGCGCGCGACGAAGTCTTCGGGATCGGCAGGCCATGGGCGGCGACGATCGGCACCACGACCATCGAGGTGCGATTGCCGGGAATGCCGCCGATGCAATGCTTGTCGACGACGACAGGCGTCGGCCACACCAATTGCGTGCCGGCCTGGGCCATCGCCCCGGTGAGGGCGAGCAGCTCGTCGCTGGTGATGAAGCTCGCCGAACCGATCAGGAAGGCGGCGATCTCCATGTCCGAGTAGCGATAATGCGCGAGGTCGTTGATGATCGCGCCGATTTCGGCCTGGCTCAGGGTTCGCCCGCGGATCTTCGCGCGCACCGCTTCCAGGCTCTCCGGCGGCGCGGCGGGCCTGACCGTGACCAGCGTGCCGGCGCCTTGCGCGAAGCGCCGCAACGCGGGTTCAGAGAGTCCGATCTCGTCCGGGGCCACCAGCGTATCGTCGTCCGTGATCAGCAACGTCGCGAGCAAGACCTTGCTGCCCTGACGCAGCTCGACGCGGCTGAAGCCGCGGAAGATCTCGGCGCGCAGCGCCTTCGACTGCCTGGAGACGACGACCACGTTCTCGCGGCCGGTATCGAGCCGGACGCGGCGGATCTTCAGTTGGGAGTGCGGAAGGTCTGGATGCATGAACAGGCCGGCAGGGAGGAAACACGGCCTCCATGCTTAGACATCGCCGTTCTGATGCTGTTGACCCAGATCATGGCCCGCGCGAGGGACATGGGTGGGCTGTTGCGGGCCGTCACGCAGGCGCGCTGCTGCAGGCGCGTCGGTCTGGAAATGACAGGGGAAGCCGAATGCCGTGGCGATATCGCCGATGTTGGCCGGCCAAATCGTGGATCGGGCTACTTTATCCCCGTGCTGATCGCGACAAACTTGTTGTTGAGGAGGGCGCCGCCCATGGTGTTCACGGCCGTTATGATCGCCAGCGCGATGCCTGCGGCAATGAGGCCGTACTCGATCGCGGTTGCACCATTCTCATCGGCAAGGAAGGACCTAAGCAAACGCATTGCCAACTCCCGTTCATCCGATCCAACGTATGGTCGCGTCGTTATCGGACTTGCAAAAGGATCGAATAAGTATTCATGCGCGCCAAAAGAATTAAGCCCCGGCGAACGCGTTCCTGCTCATACGACGGCATTCATTAAATTAAGGTTCTATCGATCCGTCCAAATGAATTCATACCGGCAGGGCTCCGCCGGGCTGCGCGGGCGCAGCGCCCGTCAGGGCGCGATCGTGCGGCCGCTTAACCGATTGTTGAGCCTGTTCGTCAACGGGCCGGCAAGGACACCATGGCGCTCATCCGCGCCGGTCGTCCGCATTCAACGCCCGCAACATGGCGATGCGGGCGAACATCACCCAGCCGCCGCCCGTCTCGGCCGCATTGATCAAGGTCTCGATGGCGGTCTGCCAGCGCGGCTCGTGCTGGACGTCCTCGGGCAGCCGCATGATGTAGTCGGCCGCCTCCTGAAGCGTCAGCAGCTGGCGCTTGTTGCTCACGCGAACGGGATCGTCGAACGCCGTCGACCAGGGCATGTCAGGCCGCCTGATCGGCGAGGGGTGGCATCACGGCGCAATCGCGGGGGGATGCGGCTAGCTGGCCTTCTTCGCCCGAGCAGGCGCGCGCACCGGCTTGTCGGCCTTCTTCGAAGTTTCCCTGGTCGCTTCCCTGGTCGCCGTCTTCGCAGCAGCGTCCTTGCCGCCCTTGCCGGCGATCGGCAGCAGCATCTCGCGCTGGCCTGCGACGCGCTTCTTCGGCTTCTTGGATTTGGCTGCTTCCTTGGCGACCTTCGCCGCAGGCGCGGCGTCCTTCTCGTTCGCGATGCTCTTCTTCAGCGCGTCCATCAGGTTGATGACGTTGCCGCCGCTCTTCGGCGCGGCCTTGGCGGTGATCGGGGCGCCGCTGCGCTTCTTGTTGATGAGATCGATCAGCGCGGTCTCGTAATGGTCCTCGAACAGCTCAGGCTCGAACGCGCCGGATTTCTTCTCGACGATGTGCTTGGCGAGGTCGAGCATGTCCCTGGTCAGCTTCACGTCCTGGATGTCGTCGAAATATTCGGTCTCGCTGCGGACCTCGTAGGGATAGCGCAGCAGCGTGCCCATCAGCCCGCTCTCGAGCGGCTCGAGTGCGATGATGTGCTCGCGGTTGGTCAGCACCACGCGGCCGATCGCGACCTTGTCCATGCTGCGGATGGTCTCGCGGATCACCGCATAGGCGTCATGGCCGACCTTGCCGTCGGGCACGAGATAATAGGGGCGGATCAGATAGCGGTTGTCGATGTCGGCCTTCGGCACGAACTCGTCGATATCGATCGTGTGGGTCGAATCGAGCGCGATGTCGTCGAGCTCGTCCTTGGTGACCTCGATATAGGTGTCGGTGTCGACCTTGTAGCCCTTGACGATGTCCTCGGAGGTCACCTCGTCGCCGGTCTCGGCGTCGACCTTGAGGTACTTGATGCGGTGGCCGGTCTTGCGGTTGATCTGGTTGAAGGAGACCTTCTCGGTATCCGAAGTGGCCGGATAGAGCGCGACCGGGCAGGTCACGAGCGACAAACGCAGAAAACCCTTCCAATTGGCGCGGGGGGCCATGGGCTACTCCAAACGCAACAAGGACAGACTTACGAGGATACCATCGGGAAACAGCGAATCATAGCAAGGCCGGGCGTTGAATCTTGCAACTGCGTTAACCGGCCGTAGGGCGTGGGGTTGCTGTCCCGATCGGGTGGCAAAAGCCGGAACATCACATCGGATCGGGCGTTGGCTCCGCATACACGGCTGCGAGGAGGTCGCGGTCATCGGAGGCGACACGCAGAGATTGAGGGCATCATGGCAACCACGCGAGAGCAGCGTCAGATCGTCGAAACACCAACCGAGGCGCGTCAGGGCGAACCTGGGCCGTCAGTTGCCGCATTGCTCGCCATCTCGACCGGGCTTGCGATCCTGATCCTCGCCGTCATCTGGTTCGTGTTCTTCCGGACCTGACGGCCGAATTCACGGGAAGGGCGGACCTTCCGACCTGCCGCGGGACGCGGCACACTGCGCCCGCCATGTTGCCGGCTCGTCCGGTCGCATGGCGGGCGCGGTCGCATCGGCTGCTGACCTATCGTATATGACCAAAAAGTAACGCGCCCGGTTCCCCGCGTTCATATTCAGTTCACGCCGGAATTGCTCATCTGGTGTGGTGTTGATGCGGCCTATGTCTGGAGAGAAGCGTGCGCCTGCTCGTTGTTGAGGACGACCCCGATCTCAATCGCCAGCTCACCAAGGCGTTGACCGACGCCGGCTATGTCGTCGATCGCGCCTTCGACGGAGAGGAGGGGCACTATCTCGGCGATAACGAACCGTATGATGCCGTCGTGCTCGACATCGGCCTGCCGAAGAAGGACGGCATCTCGGTGCTGGAGGCCTGGCGCCGCAACGGCCGCACCATGCCGGTCCTGATCCTCACCGCACGCGACCGCTGGAGCGACAAGGTGCAGGGCTTCGATGCCGGCGCCGACGACTACGTCGCAAAGCCGTTCCATCTGGAGGAGGTGCTGGCGCGCATCCGCGCGCTGCTGCGCCGCTCGACCGGCCATGCCCAGAGCGAGCTGAGCTGCGGTCCCGTCACGCTAGACACCAGGACCGGCCGCGTCAGCGTCTCCGGCAATCCGGTCAAGATGACCTCGCACGAATATCGGCTTCTGGCCTACCTGATGCACCATTCCGGGCGCGTGGTCTCGCGCACCGAGCTGGTCGAGCACCTCTACGATCAGGATTTCGACCGTGACTCCAATACGATCGAGGTGTTCGTCGGCCGCATCCGCAAGAAGCTCGACGTCGACATCATCCAGACCGTCCGCGGCCTCGGCTATCTCCTGACCCCGCCGGCCGCCTGACGCGTTCCGGGGCTTGACGGGCAGCCCGGCAGGGGCCTTGGTCCGGTCATGAGCTCTGACGCCCCGCCATCCTGCGCCTCCCGGGATCATTCCGATGGCCGCTAGTTCGCTTGCGACCCGCCTGTTCCTGTCGGCGACCGCCTGGCTCGTGGTGATCCTGGCCATCACCGGCGTGGTGCTGTCGTCGGTCTACAAGAACGCCACCGAGCGCGCCTTCGACAGGCGGCTCAATCTCTATCTCCGCACCCTCATCGCCGAGGTCGCAACTCCCGACGAGCCGCCCGACCGCCAGTTCCAGTCGCTGGGCGAGCCGCTGTTCGAGCTGCCGCTGTCCGGCTGGTACTGGCAGATCACGCGGACCGACACCGAGAAACCGGAGGTACGCTCCTCGCGCTCGCTCTGGGACAAGAAGCTGCCGAAGCTGGAAGAGCAGGGCGCCGAGCTCACCGCCGCCGGCATCCGGCTGGCCTATGTCGACGGGCCCGAGGGGCAGAATCTGCGCATGGTCGAGCGTCCCGTCGATCTCGGCGCCGATGGCAAGTTTCTGGTCAGCGTCGCCGGCGACGACACCGAGATTTTCGACGAGACGCGCAGCTTCGACTATTATCTCGGCGGCACCTTCACCGCGCTCGGCATCGTGCTGCTGCTGACGACCGTGTTCCAGGTCCGCTTCGGCCTCGCACCGCTCAAGCGCATCTCGGAATCGATCGCCGACATCCGTTCCGGGCGGGCGGAGCGGCTCGAGGGCGAATTCCCGGTCGAGATCGCGCCGCTGGCGCGCGAGACCAACGCGCTGATCGATGCCAATCGCGAGATCGTCGAGCGCGCGCGCACCCATGTCGGCAATCTCGCCCACGCGATCAAGACGCCGCTCTCGGTCATCGTCAACGAGGCCGGCGCCCACATCACCGATCCCTTCGCGGCCAAGGTGATGGAGCAGGCGGATGTGATGCGCGACCAGGTCGCTCATCACCTGGAGCGCGCGCGTATCGCGGCGCGAGTCTCGGTGGTCGCGACCGTGACGGAAGTGGCGCCGGCCATCGAGGCATTGCGGCGGACCATGGAGAAGATCCATCGCGACCGCGGCATCGTGGTCGAAGCCAAGGCCGATCCGTCGGCAAAATTTCGCGGCGAGCGGCAGGATCTGGAGGAGATGGTCGGCAATCTCGTCGACAATGCCTGCAAATGGGCGGCCTTGCGCGTCTTCATCGAGGTCCTCGTGGAGCCGCCGCACCAGGCGGGGGTGGGCCCGCGGCTGCGGATCATCGTCGATGACGACGGCCGTGGCCTGTCGGAAGCCGAGCGTGCGCAGGTCTCCCGGCGTGGCCAGCGGCTCGACGAGTCCAAGCCCGGCTCGGGTCTGGGGCTGTCGATCGTGACCGACCTCGCCGCGCTCTATGGCGGCAGCCTCTCGCTCGGTGGTGCGCCGACCGGCGGCCTGCGCGCTGAACTGGTCCTTCCCGGCATGTAATCCATTGTTCCGACGAGGTTATTTCGTCCTCGTCGATGCCCGGCCGCAGCAAACTGGCGGGATTCGGTCCGACGTCCTAAACGGCTTCTTAAGTGGGGGCCTCCTATGATCGCGCCGGACCCATCCCATGTCCGCCATTTTACCGTGCATTACCCGGGCGCATGAGCCAGACATCGATCGAGCGGCTGAGGGAATATCTCGCGCAGCTCCCGCCGCAGGCGCAGGCGCTGCTGATGCGGGAGTTCGAGCGCGCGCTGGAGCGCGGCCAGGACACGGCCGTCGCGACCCTGGTGCTCGAGCAGTTGCGCAAGATCGTCCGCAAGTCCGAAGCCGACGAAGCCCCGCCGCCGCGCACGGACGATCTGTCGCGGCTGCTGTTCCAGGCGTTGGAACCGTTCCTGATCGAGGCTGGCGTCCCGCTGCGGGTCGGCCAGATCCGCCGCAACTCGCTCCAGCCGATCTGGCAATGGCTCGGCCGCGACGGCGCACCGGGCAAGGTGAACGAATTCGAGGCCGCGCTGGCGCGGATGCCCCCCGATAGTGCGGGGCAGGTCGAGGCCCTCGCGCAGAAGCTCCAGGGGGTGGCTGCGGATGCCATTTTCGAGCTGACCGGTCCCGGCGGCGGCGACAAGTCGCGCGCGCTGGCCCGGGTCGGCGCGCCCAACGTGATCGAGGACCTCTATTCGATCGGAGCGGTGCTTCAGGTCCGGGAGGCCATCGCCGGCTTGAACGAGAAGCTGCCGCGCACCTTGCGCGCTTTCGGCGATCCCCAGATCGCCTCGGTGACGTCGGCGCTCAACATTCCGGTGCTGCAGACCCCGCAGATGCTGCCCTTCGCGCTGTCGATCGTGGTGCAGCGGATGACTGCGCCGTGGCAGATCATCCGCCTCGCCATCAAGATTGCCGCGTCCGACGACGAGATCCGCGTCGCGGCGACGCCTTACGGCGTTGCCGTCACGATCGCGCTGCACGACCTGTCCTGTGTTGCCGCCACCCTGCGCATGGACATCAAGCGCGGCCATTTCGACAATGTTGCCGGCAACCTCAAGGCGTTGCACGACGGCGTGCGCGGCCTGCGCACCGAGCTCGACCTGCGCAACGATTCCGCCTGGGGCAAGCAACTGACCTCGATCCGGGCCGACATCTCCAATGCGCTGCAATCCGAGATCGACAGCGTTCCCGGCCGGGTTCGCCGCATCCTGCGCCAGCGCCCCGAGAAAGACATTCCGCCGGGTGCGCGGATCGACAGCACCGAGGTGGAGGAAACGGCGGCGCTGATCGATTTCGTCGCGACCTGCCGCAATTATGCGAGCGAGCTTGCGATCAACGAGGTGACGCTGCGCACCTATTCCGACCTCCAGCAATATGTCGAACGTTCGACCGAGCAGCTGGTGCAGTCGCTGCGCGCCGCCGATCACAAGGTGCGCACCTATCGGCAGCAGCAGGTGCAGGCCGCGATTCGCTTCTGCCAGGTGCTGTTTGGCGATGATTACGCCTCGTTGATGAGCCGGGCCGCGGAGAACGCAGCGACCGGCGAGCGCAAATCGTCGCGCGCAAGCTAACCTAAGCGCATATTTTCGTGATCACAATTTGTGGTTGACGGTGCCAGTGGTGCGCCGTACGGTCCCCGTGCAAGTCCGGGGAACTTCTATTTGTGGGCGCATGAAACCCGTTATCAGCTCCATCGAAATCGAGAACCGCATCATTGTTGCCAAGTATCAGAGACTGATGGTCGGTGCCAAAGTGGTGCTGGTCGAGAAGGCAAGCGGTCGGCAACTCTCCGAGACAATCACGAGGGTTGCATCCCCGGTTCCGGTCGGAGCGCTGCGCATCAGATTGCCGGACGCAGTCAAGCCGGGAACATACTTCCTGAGGGCCTTCAACGGCCACGGTGAGGACGCCGCGCAAAGTACGGACTTCGAGATCGGCTAAGCCGTTGGATTTTCACCGTTTCGAGACCGCGCGCGGTCGCGCCAAATTGACAATTGTCAATTGCCGCATCGTCCGGCCGTGGTGTAAAGCCACCTATGGGCGCGGTTCGTGCGCTGCCGGAAGCTTGCCAGATGACGCTATGGTTCGTGTTCGCGCTGATGACGGTCGCGGCGATTTTCGCCGTGCTCTGGCCGCTTGGCCGCAATGGACGCGCGCAAGACCAGGGCAGCGAGGTCGCGGTTTACAAGGACCAATTGGCCGAGATCGAGCGTGATCTCGCCGCAGGCTTGATTCCCGCGCCGGACGCCGAGGCTGCGCGCGTCGAGATCAGCCGCAGGCTGCTCGCTGCGGCCGCCAGCGAGCCAGCCATGGCGCCGAAATCGAATCTCAAATGGCGCCGCGCGGCGGCCGTGCTGGCGCTCGCGGGCCTGCCGCTCGTTGCGATCGGCATTTATATGCCACTCGGCTCGCCCCGGCTTCAGGACTTTCCCCTGGCGCAGCGCGAGCGCGGATCCGGGTCCGGCGTGGCGCAGTCGCTCGAGAATCTCGTCGTGCAGGTCCAGCAGCATCTGGAGAAGAATCCGACCGACGGGCGCGGCTGGAATGTGCTCGCGCCGGTGCTGGAGCGGCTCGGCCGTTTCGACGATGCGGTGCGTGCCTATCGCAACTCGCTCACCTATAATGGCGAGAGCGCGGAGCGCCGGTCCGATCTCGGCGAAGCGATCTCGGCTGCCGCCGGCGGTGTGGTGACCGTCGAGGCCAAGGCGGAGTTCGAGCGTGCGCAGGCCCTGAACGCGGACGATCCCAAGGCGAACTACTTCCTGGGCCTTGCTGCCGAGCAGGATGGTCGCAAGGGCGATGCAGCCACGATCTGGCGCGCGCTGCTTGTGAAAGCGCCCGCGGATGCGCCATGGCGTGCCCTGGTGCAGTCCTCGCTGGCGCGGGTCGGTGGCGGGACGATGCCGGCTCTGTCGGACGAGACGATTGCTGCGTCCAAGGATATGGCCGAAGGCGATCGCAACGCGATGGTGCGCGGCATGGTCGATCGTCTGGCCACCCGGTTGAAGCAGAACGGCGACGACGTCGATGGATGGTTGCGCCTGGTGCGCGCCTATCTCGTGATGGGCGAGCGGGACAAGGCCATGGGGGCATCGGCCGATGCCCGGCAGGCGGTTGCCAGCGACGCCGAGCGGCTGCGCCAGCTCAACGAAGGCCTCAGGACTCTCGGGCTCGGCGGATGACGATGTCGGAACGAGCGAAGCGGAGAACGGATACGCCATGACGCGCAAGCAGCGACGTATGACCATCATCGGCGGCTCGCTCGCCGTGCTCGCGCTCGCGGCCGCGCTGGTGCTCAATGCACTTCGCGACTCCATCGTGTTCTTCTCGACGCCGACCATGGTCGCCGAGAAGCACGTCGAGCCAGGCAAGCGGTTTCGCCTCGGTGGACTGGTGCAGCCCGGCTCGCTCCAGCGCGGCGACAATCTCGCGGTGACCTTCGAGGTTGCCGACGGCAATGCCAAGCTGCCGGTGGCCTACAAGGGCATCCTGCCCGACCTGTTCCGCGAGGGGCAGGGCGTCGTCGCTGAAGGCGCGCTCGACGCCCATGGCGTGTTCAAGGCCGATACGGTGCTTGCCAAGCACGACGAGACCTACATGCCCAAGGACGTCGCCGACGCCCTGAAGAAGCAGGGGCACTGGAAGGACGATTACGGCGGCAAGCCGTCTGACAGCGGCAAGACGTCTGACGCGGGCAAGCCCGCGGCGACGACCGCGCAGGGCAACCCGCAGGGAGCAATGCGGTGATCGCAGAATCCGGACATTACGCGCTGGTGCTGGCGCTTGGGCTCGCATTGATCCAGTCGATTGTGCCGCTGATCGGCGCACGCCTGAACGATGTCGCGCTGATGAATGTGGCGCGCTCCACGGCGCTGGCGCAGCTGCTGTTCGTCGGTGCCTCGTTCGTCGCTCTCGTGATGCTGCACGTGAACTCGGACTTCTCCGTCGCCAACGTCTACGAGAATTCCCACTCGATGAAGCCGCTGCTCTACAAGATCACCGGCGTGTGGGGAAACCATGAAGGCTCGATGCTGTTGTGGGTGTCGATCCTCGCGCTGTTCGGCGGACTGGTCGCCGCGTTCGGCAACAATCTGCCGCTGTCGCTGCGCGCGCACGTGCTCGCCGTGCAGGCGTGGGTCGCCAGCGCCTTCTACCTCTTCATCCTCGTGACATCGAACCCGTTCCTGCGCATCGCCACCCCGCCGGTCGAGGGCCGCGATCTCAATCCGGTGCTCCAGGACATCGGGCTCGCCGTGCATCCGCCGATGCTCTATCTCGGTTATGTCGGCTTTTCGATCTCGTTCTCCTTCGCAATCGCGGCGCTGATGGAGGGCCGGATCGATGCGGCCTGGGCGCGCTGGGTGCGTCCCTGGACGCTGGTCGCCTGGATATTCCTGACGCTCGGCATCGCCATGGGCTCGTACTGGGCCTATTACGAGCTCGGCTGGGGCGGCTGGTGGTTCTGGGATCCGGTCGAGAACGCCTCGCTGATGCCGTGGCTCTCCGGTACCGCGCTGCTGCATTCGGCCCTGGTGATGGAGAAGCGCAACGCGCTGAAGGTCTGGACCATCCTGCTCTCGATCCTGACCTTCTCGCTGTCACTGCTCGGCACCTTCCTGGTGCGCTCAGGCGTCATCACCTCGGTGCACGCCTTCGCCACCGATCCCACCCGTGGCGTGTTCATCCTGCTGATCCTCTGCCTGTTCATTGGCGGCAGCCTGGCCCTGTTCGCGGGCCGCGCCACGTCGTTGAAGCAGGGCGGCCTGTTCGCGCCGATCTCGCGCGAGGGTGCGCTGGTGCTGAACAATCTGCTGCTCACGGTCGCCTGCGCGGTCGTGCTGTTCGGCACGCTCTATCCGCTCGCGATGGAAATGCTCGCCGACTTCAAGATGTCGGTCGGTGCGCCCTTCTACAATCTCACCTTCGCGCCGCTGTTTACCCTGTTGCTGCTTGCCGTGCCGTTCGGGCCGATGCTGGCGTGGAAGCGCGGCGATCTGCTCGGCGTGACGCAGCGCCTGTTAGCTGCGGGCGTTGCCGGGCTCGTCGCCGTCGCCATCGCCTGGGGCTGGGCCAGCGGGGGCAGCACGCTGGCGCCGCTCGCGATCGGGCTTGGCATCTTCGTCATCGGCGGCGCGGTCACCGACATCGTCGAACGGACCGGCTTCGTGCGGCTGCCGTTCGCAACGGTGCTGCACCGGGCGCGCGGCATGCCGCGCTCGGCCTGGGGCACGGCGTTCGCGCATGCCGGCCTCGGCGTCGCGCTGATCGGGATCGTCTGCGAAACCACCTGGAATAGCGAATATATCGCGACCATGAAGCAGAACGACGTCGCCCACATCGCCGGCTTCGACGTGAAGCTCGACGGATTGCTGCAGCGTCAGGGCCCGAATTACCGCGAGATGATCGCCGAGTTCAACGTCAGCCTCGATGGCAAGCCGCTCAGCGTCATGACGCCCTCCAAGCGCAGCTTCACCACCCGCGGCTCCTCGACCACCGAGGCCGCGCTACTGACGCGCGGCGCGAGCCAGCTCTACATTTCGCTCGGCGAGGCCAATGCCGAGGGCGCCATCGCCGTGCGGATCTATCACAAGCCGCTGGTGCTGCTGATCTGGTGGGGGCCGGTGCTGATGGCGTTCGGTGGCGTGCTGTCGCTGTCCGACCGGCGCCTGCGGGTCGGCGCGCCGAAGCCGGCGCGGGCCAAGCAGCGCCTCCAGCCGGCGGAGTGATCCGATGCGCCGGATGATGGCCGCGTTCGTCCTGCTGATGCTGCTGGCCTTGCCGGCGGCCCACGCCGTGCAGCCCGACGAGATCATGCCGGATCCCGCCAAGGAAGCCCGCGCGCGGGAGCTGTCGCGCGAGCTGCGCTGCATGGTCTGCCAGAACCAGTCGATCGATGATTCCGATGCGCCGCTGGCGCGCGACCTGCGGCTCCTGGTGCGCGAGCGCATCGGCGCCGGCGACAGCAACTCGCAGGTGCTCGACTTCCTGGTCGCGCGCTATGGCGAGTTCGTGCTGCTGAAACCACGCTTCGAACGTCAGACCCTGCTGCTGTGGCTGCTCGGGCCGCTGCTGCTGATCGGCGGCGGCGTGGCGCTTTGGCTGCAAATCCGGCGTCGTGCGCGCAGTGGTGCAGACGTACCTGCTCCGCCGCTCACTGCGGACGAACAGGCGCGGCTCGCCGCGTTGATGTCCGATGATGCGAAGTCGTCCTAGGCTACGTAATGATACTTAGGCCGCTTGGCGCAGCTTGTTTCATGCTCTGTTGACCTTTGTCTGGAAGCTTGTCGCAAGATTCGATTCCAGCCTTTGAGTCCCCCCATGTTCGCGAACAGCAATCTGACGATCCGCTTCCTGGTCGGCGCCGTCGTCACTGCATTATTGTTTCTGCTGGGCATCGGCGGCGGTACCGGCTTCATCGCGGTGCTCTATCTCAACAACGAGATCACCAGCCTGTCGGCGGACTTCGCCGCGCTGAGCGGCCCCGCGCGCGACCACGCCATGCAGATCTACCAGCAGGCGCAGACTGCGTTCTCCTATTTCCTGATGGCCTGCGGCGTGATCGCCGTCGTCGCCGTCGCGATCTGCTTCACCACCTGGTTCGCCGTGCGCAACGGCATCCTCAGTCCACTGGCCGCGATCGTGCACGCCATGCGCGAGGTCGCCGACCAGAAATTCCAGACATCGGTTCCGGGGCTTGGCCGCACCAACGAGATCGGCCTGCTCGCCGGTGCGCTGGAGGTCTTCAAGACCAACGGGCTCGAGCGGCGCCATCTCACCGAGCAGCAGCTGCGCGAAGCCCAGCACCAGGCCGAGCGATCGAAATTCCTGGACGACCGGATCAAGCGCTTCAACGATCTCGTCGCCAGCGTCGTCGACAGCGTGGCCTCATCGGCCGTGCATTTGAAGAGCAACGCCGAGACGCTGTCGCGGACCGCCAACGACACCAGCACCAAGGCCAATGCAGTCGCGAGCGCGGCGAGCCAGGCCAGCGCCAGCGTGCAGACGGTCGCAGGTTCTGCCGAGGAGATGACGAACTCGATCGGCACGATCAGCCGCCGCGTCACCGACGCGACCCAGCGCGCCGAGGGCGCGGCGTCCCAGGCGGAGAAGAGCCGCGACACCATCCACACGCTGTCGGATGCCGCCGACAAGATCGGCGAGGTCGTGCAGCTCGTGCAGGCGATCGCATCGCAGACTAATCTGCTGGCGCTGAATGCCACCATCGAGGCGGCGCGGGCAGGGGAGGCCGGCAAGGGGTTTGCGGTGGTCGCCTCGGAGGTGAAGAATCTGGCGCATCAGACCAGCAAGGCGACGGAGGAGATCACCTCTCATGTCGCCAGCATTCAGGGCATCACCGCGGAGACGCGCGGCGCGATCGACGGCATTTCCAAGACGCTGTCGGAGATCTCGTCCATCATGTCCGGCATCGAGGTCGATACCGCCCAGCAGCGCAACGCCACGCAGGAGATCACGCGCAGCGCCCAGAACGCCGCGCACGGAACCCTCGACGTCTCCAACCATATCGTCCAGATCACCTCGACCTCCGCACAGACCGGCCGCATGGCCGCCGAGGCGCGGGATTCCGCGGTCGACCTGTCGCAGCAGGCCGCGACCCTGAAGCGCGAGGTCGACGAGTTCATCGTCAGCGTCAGGGCAAGCTGAGCGCGCCAAAACGCGCCTGCGACGCCATCACGGGAACTCGGTTAAGTTCCTGTGAGGCCACAATTTTCGGTCTGCGCCGAACTGCCGCATCGCACCTGGCCCTTCATTACAAAAGTTTAACCCCGCCGCCAGCGCACGGTAAGGCGGGAGCCCCCATCTTCAGGACCGTAAGGTGCCGCCATCGGGCACCAAATGGATTTCAAGGCCCTGGAGATCTCCGCATGACCGACCGTCCCGACCTCTCGAACCTTCCGTCCTACCGGCAGCCGCGCCGGTCGGTGTTTTCCGCGCGCAAGTTCGCGCTGATGGCCTCGGTCGTCGCCGGTCTCGGCGCGGCCGTCTATGGCTTCAGCCCCTCGACCTCGCCGGCCGACCTGTTCTCGACCCCGGCGCATGCGCAGGTCAACAACGAGGTCCGCAAGGTCGAACGCCCGGTCGGTTTCGCCGACATCGTCGAGCGTGTGAAGCCGTCGGTGATCTCGGTGAAGGTCAATATCAAGGAGAAGACCGCGAGCAACGACGACGGCGATGATTCCTCCTCGCCGTTCCAGCCGGGCTCGCCGATGGAGCGCTTCTTCCGCCGCTTCGGCGGTCCGGATGGTTTCCCGGGCCTGAAGGGCGGCCGTGGCCGCGTTGTGCAGGGTCAGGGCTCGGGCTTCTTCATCTCGGCTGACGGCTTTGCCGTGACCAACAACCACGTGGTCGACGGCGCCGACAAGGTCGAGGTCACCACCGATGACGGCAAGACCTACACCGCCAAGGTGATCGGCACCGACCAGCGCACCGACCTCGCTTTGATCAAGGTCGAGGGCAGCTCGAACTTCCCGTTCGCCAAGCTCGCCGACGCCAAGCCGCGGATCGGCGACTGGGTGCTCGCGGTCGGCAATCCGTTCGGCCTCGGTGGCACCGTGACCGCGGGCATCGTCTCGGCGAGCGGCCGCGACATCGGCAACGGTCCGTACGACGATTTCATCCAGATCGACGCGCCCGTGAACAAGGGCAATTCCGGCGGTCCCGCTTTCGACACCAACGGCGAAGTGATGGGCGTCAACACCGCCATCTACTCGCCCTCGGGCGGCAGCGTCGGCATCGCGTTCTCGATTCCCGCGAGCACCGTGAAGAGCGTGGTCGCCCAGCTCAAGGACAAGGGCTCGGTCAGCCGCGGCTGGATCGGCGTGCAGATTCAGCCTGTCACCTCCGACATCGCCGAGAGCCTCGGCATGAAGAAGGCCGAAGGCGCGCTGGTGGCGGAGCCGCAAGCGAACGGTCCGGCCGCGAAGGCCGGCATCGAGTCCGGCGACGTGATCACGGCGGTCAATGGCGAGTCGGTCAAGGACGCCCGCGAGCTTGCCCGCACCATCGGCGGCATGGCACCCGGTGCGACCGTGAAGCTCAACGTGCTGCACAAGGGCCAGGACAAGGTCGTGAACATGACGCTCGGCCAATTGCCGAACACGGTCGAGGCCAAGGCCGATAACGACAATGACAGCGGCAAGGGTGCGAGCAAGGGCACCGACGTGCCCAAGCTCGGCATGACCGTTGCGCCCGCCAATTCGGTGGCCGGCGCCGGCAAGGAAGGCGTCGTGGTCACCGAAGTCGATCCGAAGAGCGCCGCGGCCGAGCGCGGCTTCAAGGAAGGCGACGTGATTCTCGAAGTCGGCGGCAAGAGCGTGGCCACCGCCGGCGAAGTTCGCGATGCCATCAACATGGCGCGGACCGACAACAAGAACAGCGTCCTGATGCGCGTGAAGAGCGGCGGCCAGTCGCGCTTCGTCGCGGTGCCCCTCGCCAAGGGCTGAGGCTTCAGGAGGCCTACGAGATGAAGGGTGTCGCCGGCATCAGTCGCCCCCGCCGACGGCGCCCTTCTGGGAAGCAGCGCAACGTTCGCTTCCCCTGTCTACCTTCCGGTGGAATTACGCCCCCCTCCGTCGGAAGGCCTAGGGCGGTGAAGTCCCCCCAGCTTCACCGCCCGCCTTTTTCTCGATGCCAGAGTCTCCCCCTCGGCTTGCATGCGATTGCCGCTCGCGCCATGTTTAGAGAAGGTTGACCTCCTTGACCGCCGCCGAACGCACGATGCGCCTCCTCATCATTGAAGACGACCGCGAATCCGCCGACTACCTCGTGAAGGCGTTTCGCGAAGTCGGACACATTGCCGACCACGCCGCCGACGGCGAGGAAGGCCTCGCCATGGCTGAGAACGGCGATTACGACGTGCTGGTGGTCGACCGCATGCTGCCCAAGCGCGACGGCCTGTCGCTGATCGGTGCGCTGCGCGACCAGGACAACACGACGCCGGTGCTGATTCTCTCCGCGCTCGGACAGGTCGACGACCGCATCAAGGGCCTGCGCGCCGGCGGCGACGACTATCTGCCAAAACCCTATTCCTTCGCCGAGCTGCTGGCCCGGGTCGAGGTGCTGTCGCGCCGCCGCGGGGGACCTGCCGAGGACATGCTCTACCGCGTCGGCGATCTCGAGCTCGACCGGCTCTCCCATCGCGTCGCCCGCGGCAAGGACGAGCTGACGCTGCAGCCGCGCGAATTCCGCCTGCTCGAATATCTGATGAAGCATGCCGGCCAGGTGGTGACGCGCACCATGCTGCTCGAGAACGTCTGGGACTATCATTTCGATCCGCAGACCAACGTGATCGACGTGCACATTTCGCGGCTGCGCTCCAAGATCGACAAGGGCTTCGAGCGGCCGCTGCTGCACACGATCCGCGGCGCCGGGTACATGATCCGTGACGGAATAAGATAAGATGCGGTACCTACTGCAGTTCTTCAGTGGGCTTGGTTCTTGATTGCCAATTTCTTACCGAATCCTTTTGCCGTTGGCTCAAAATAGAAGCCCCGCCTAAGCGGGGCTTTCTACAATCGGCTTCCGGGCGTCGGGCAGTGTTCCCAGCCACACTCTCAAATCTTCGGGCAAGATGATCGTGCGCCTCCCGTGCTTCTTAGCCCTAAGTTTGCCGGCGCTGATCGCTTCGCGAATGGAAGTCAATCCGATCCCGGTGAGGGCGCTTGCCTCCTCAGGTGACACCGCGAATCGTTCCGAGAGCGGTACCTCACCCTTCTGTCCGAATTCGTTCATCTCAAAGCTCGATCTTTTGCGGAGTCACGACAGTGTGGCGGATCCAATCGGCTTACGCTTCGACCTATGTTGCCAACGCTGGTGCCTGCTTGGTTCGCCTACAGTGCGGTTGACGGCCATGAAGCACTGCAAACATTATTTCTGTTGGTGGCTCAACACCAAGGAAAGCAAACTTGCTGCACCGTGCGCCTAGATCGCGATGGATACGTCATCCTGATACGGCTCGCCGCTACTACGTCGAACGGATCATATTCGTGTTATCATCGCATCTGTCGAGCTAAATCATCGTCAGCGTGGCAGCCCATTGTGCGGAGGTGCATTGCGAACTTCGCGGCACCACGTCAGATTCCCCTGTAAGGAACACCAGCACACACTTCGAGCGCGTCTTAAAACGTTGAACGAAGCAAAATATGCGCCGGCCTTGGCTATGCCGGACACGCACCACTAGCTTTCTTCTTCACCGAAGGTGGTGGACGACCTTTCCGGTAATTGGCTGCAATCGAACATCGATTGCTGGAGTCAGCTCGAACTCTCCAATGATGGATTGGATCGAGAGTTCAAATTTTTCAGTCGGTTAGCGCATGTGCACAGCGTGTTCACCGGGAAATCAAGCAGAAATCCATCAGGGGCAAGCACCGGCAAGTCCTCATTCGAAGCGATGTCCGAAGAGCGGTGGCGTCGGAAACCGGCGCGCCGCAGGAAGCCGACCAGTACTACGACTTAGATCGATCTGGTACGCTCGATGGCAGCGCCTTGGCGCCATACACGCTGATGCTCTGCCACGCAGTGGGCGAATCGCCGAGAGCATCGAGGTTGCACGTGCTCACGCCGGCCACGCCTGCCCGCCACCGTCGATGCGCAGCACCTGACCAGAGATGAAGGCGCCCATCGGCCCGGCGAACAACTCGACCACGCGCGCGACCTCGTCGACGGTCGCGATACGATCGAGCGTGCCGGTCTCGACCATCCTGTCAGGATCGACTGCGCGCGTGCCGAGGAAGCGGCCGGTGCGGGTGTCGCCGGGCGCGATGCAGTTGACAGCGATGTCGTAGGCGCGGAGCTGGTCGGCGAGGCAGCGCGTGTAATGGGTGACGCCCGCTTTCGCCACCGCATAGATCGAGCCGTTGGTGCGCCCCTTGAAGGCGGCGACCGAGCCGAGCGTGACAATGCGGCCGCGCCGCCGCTCCATCATGCCCTTTGCGACCGCCTGGCAGGTCAGGATGATCGAGAGCAAATTGCGCTCGAGCACCGCGCGCACGTCGGCTTCTTTGATGTTGACGGCGTCGTTCGGATCGGGCTTGCCGCCGGCAGCCGCGATATCGCCGCCGGCATTGTGCACGAGGATATCGATCGGGCCGAGCGCGCTTTCTGTCTCGGCGATCACGCGCGCAATGTCCTCGCCCTTGGTGAGATCGCCCAGCATACGCTGGCTGCGTACGCCGAATTGCCGGCTGACTTCCGCGGCGACGGCGGTGAGGGTGGTGCCCTCGCCATATTCCGCCGGGCCGTTCTCGCGCATGCCGTGAATGGCGACGTCGGCGCCGAGGGCTGCGAGCTTCTCTGCAAAGGCGCGGCCGAGTCCGCGCCCCGCGCCGGTCACCAGCGCTACTTGGCCTGCCAATACTTTCGCGTCATGTGCAACCATGATCTTCTCCCGTCTTGAAAGCCTAATCTCCCGCGAGATCAAGGCCGATCGCCAGCGCCTGCACCAGGCACATCGGCGCCACCAGCGTCCGCAGCGCCGGCTCGGGCATGTCCTGGATCTCGAATACCACGCTGGCGCTCTCGACGATCGGGCTCAGCAGGCTGTCGGTTATGGAGATTGTAGGCACGCCCCGCGCGACGAGCTCCGGGAACAGCCGTGCCGTGTCGGGATAGTAGTTTCGGAAGCTGATGGCGACCAGCGCATCGTCCGCAGTCGCCGCGTGCGACTGCTCATGAATGCTGCCGCCGACGCCGTCCAGCAGCACGACGCGCCGTCCGAGCTTGCGCAAGACATAGGCGAGGTGGATCGCGACCGGAAACGAGCCGCCGAGGCCGAGCAGATAGATGTCGCGGGCTTTCGCGAGGATCGCCGTCGCTGCCTCGAGGTCGCGCGTGTGCACGGACTGACTGAGCGTCATCAGCGCCGATTGCGCTTCTGAGACGAAGCGTGACAGCACCGCGGCGGGCTGGCGGCCGAGCACTGATTTCTCCTCGCTCTTCATGCGCGCGAGCCGCGCCTTGTAGCTGGGAGCAACGCCGGCGACGAGGCGGGAGCGGAACACCTGCTGCATCTCGGTGAAGCCGCCGAATCCGAGCGCATGGGCAAAGCGCACGATCGCCGAGGGCGGCACGCCCGAGCGCTGCGCGACCTCCGCCACGGTGCCGAGCGCGACATCGGTCGGGTGATCGAGCACGAACTCCGCGATCTGTTGCAGCCGGCCCGACAAGGCGCGGTGCCGCTGCGCAATCTCGCCGCGCAGCTCGTCGTAACTCGTCACTCCCTGGGCCTTGTTCATCGAGTCGGGTCTCCGGATCGGCAAACCTGTTTAACGGCATTTCACGGCTTGGATCAAATATTCTACTTTACTTAACCAGTGGAATGAATATTCTAAGCACACAAAAAAGAGCAAGAACGTCGAAACGGGAGGAAGCGATGAGAGTGCGTCAGATCTCACGGCGAAGCGTTTTGAAAGGCAGCTTGATGGCCAGTGTCCTCGCCGGCACCGGCGGCTTCTTCGGGCCATGGCGGGAGAACCACGTCTGGGCGGAAGGCGCGAAGCCGATCAAGCTCGGCCTGACCTGCGATGCCAGCGGTCAATACGGCAACAGCGGCCAGGATGATTTGCGCGGCATCAAGATGGCGATCGACGAGTTCAACGCCAAAGGCGGCGTGCTCGGCCGTCAGGTCAGTTTCGTCACCGCAGACACCGAAACCACGCCGGCCACCGGCAGCCGCGTCGCCGAACGCTTCATCACCCGCGAGGACTGCACCATCCTGATCGGCGCGCTGCATTCTGGCGTCGCCAACGCCATCACCCAGGTCGCCAGCAAATACGGCGTGATCTATCTGAACACGAACTCCTCGGCGCCGAGCGAAGCCGGCGAGAACTGCTCGCGCGTCAAGTTCGTCTGGGACGGCAACGGCACCAATTTCTCCAAGGCATCGGTCAAGAACGCGGTCGATTCCATCGGCAAGAACTGGATGCTGCTGACCAACGACTATGTCTGGGGCCACACGACCTCCGCCGCGACCAAGGCGCAGGTCGAGGCTGCGGGCGGCAAGATCATCGACAATCTCCTGGTGCCGCAGAACACGCGCGACTTCACCGCCTATCTGCTGAAGATCCAGCAAGCCAAACCCGACGTTGTGGCGACTGCGATCGGCGGTGACGACATCAAGGCGCTGCGCGAGCAGGTGGCGCAGCTCAAGCTCGACGGCAAGCCGGCCTGGATCAACAACCAGCAGGACTGGCCCGACGTCTGGGGCGCGCCCGATAGCCTGTTCGGCGTGTTCGGCACGACCTGGTACCACAAGCTGCAGCTGCCCGGCGTCGCCGACTTCGTGAAGAAGTGGCAGGCCGCCAACAAGGACGGACCGATCCCGGTGCCCGGCAATGTCTCCTACAACGGATACATGTCGACGCGTGAGCTGCTCCGGGCGATCGAGCGGGCAGGGTCGACCAACAACGTCAAGATCATCAAGGAGCTCGAGAACCTGAAAGTCTCGGCGACCGACCGCATGCAGCATTTCGATGCCTACATGGATCCGGTGACGCATCAGATGCAGCAGACGATCTATCTGGCGCGGCGCAACGCCAAGCTGTCGGACAATACCGATCTCTACGAGATCATCAGCTGGACCGAACCGAAATCGGCCGCCGATGACGCCGCGCCCACCAAGTGCAAGCTCACGCCCTATGAACAGGTGCCGACCGTCGATTCCTGAACAAGGGTCGTCATATCGATAGAAGCGGTGGCGCCACCAGCACGGCGTCACCCGCGCCCGCCTTGGAATGACAATTGCGAGACCAAATACCTTGCTCGACCTCCTTCCGCATCTCGTGAACGGCCTGACTCTCGGCCTGTTGTTCGCGCTGATCGCGCTCGGCTTCATGCTCATCGTCGGGCTGATGGAGCAGATCAATCTGGCGCACGGCTCGTTGTTCGCGCTCGGCGCCTATGTCGCGATGCAGCTCACCGGGCCGCGCCCGCCTTTGCCGCCCGATCTTGCGAAATTGTGGCTCGCGCTGCCGCTCGGCTGGCGCTATGCCGCAACGCTCGTCATTGCGCCCGTCATTGTGAGCCTCGTCGGCATGCTGATCGAGGTCTGCATGCGGCGGACCTATGGCAAGGACCCGCTGTACGGCCTGTTGCTGACCTTCGGCGCGGCGATGGTGATCGAGGAACTGATCCGCCTGGTCTGGGGCACGCGCGACTATGTGCTGCAGGTGCCGTCGGCCATCAATGGCGGCTTCCTGTTCGGCGACCTGATCTGGTCGAGCTATCGCTTCTACGCAGCCGGCATCGCGGTCGGGATCATCGCTCTGGTCTGGGTCCTGATCGAAAAGACCTCGTTCGGCGCGACTGTGAAAGCGGGCGCCCATGATAGCGAGATCGTGCGCGCGCTCGGCATCAATCTGTCGCGGCTGCGGCTGCTGGTGTTCGTGTTCGGCACCATGCTGGCGGCGATCGCCGGCATCATCGTCGCGCCGATCTGGGGCATCCGCCCGCATATGGGCGTCGACGCCGTCATCCCCGCCTTCCTCGTCATCGTACTCGGCGGCGTTGGAAGCTTTTGGGGCGCTGTCGTCGCCGGTCTCCTGGTCGGGCTCTGCGTCGGCCTCGCCGGCGCCTATGCGTCCGAATGGTCGCTGCTATCCATGTACATCCTGCTCGTTGCCGTCGTGACGTTCCGCGCGCGCGGCCTCTGGGGCAAGCAGAGCGTGCTCGAGGTCTAGGGAATGATTGTGGGCTCGACGACCTCATCCGACGCTGCGCGTCTGCTCACGCCGACGATGCTGGTGCTCTGGCTGGTGCTGGCGACGGTGCCGCTCTGGATCACGCGTATCGGGCTTTATCCCTATCTCGGCATTGAGATCCTGATCTGGTCGCTCTATGCGCTGGCCTTCAACCTGGTGCTGGGTACGGCCGGGCTGCCGTCGTTCGGCCACGGCGCCTATTTCGGCATCGGTGCCTATGCCTTCGGGCTCTGCCAGTTCGATGTCGTCGCGAATCTCTGGGTTTGTCTTGCCGCGGCGGCCGTTGTCGCGGGGCTCGCCGGCGCGCTGGTGGCGCTGTTCATCTCGCACCGGCGAGGTATCTATTACGCCTTCATGACGATCGCCTTCGGCCAGATTTTCTGGACGCTTGCGATCAAGTCGCACCGAGTCACCGGCGGCGAGGACGGGCTGCTCAAGATCAAGCGTCTGCCGGCGGATTTTGGCCTGTTGTCGTTCGATCTCACAGATAATGTCGCATTCTTCTATTTCGTGCTCGCGGTGTTCGCGGTCGCCGTCGCGGTGATGTGGCGCCTGGTGCATTCGCCCTATGGCCGCGTGGTTGCGGCCATCCGTCAGAGCGAGGTTCGCGCCGCGCATCTCGGCTACAATGTGTGGCTCTACAAGGCTTCGGTCTTCACCCTGTCGGCTGCGCTGTCAGGCTTTGCCGGCGGCCTGTTCGCGATGGCGCAGCTCGCCGCATTCCCTGATGTCATGAGCCTGCATCAGTCCGGCTACGTCGTGATGATGACGCTGGTCGGCGGTGGCCTAGTCAGCTTCTGGGGTCCAGTGATCGGAGTATTCCTTTTCCTCACCGCCCGCGACGTCATTGGCGCGCTGACCAATGCCTGGATGCTCTATTTCGGCCTTCTGTTCATGGCGATAGTGCTGTTCCGCCCCGAGGGCATCGCCGGGGCGCTCTCGGCGGCCGTGCGCCAGCATTCCCTCAACGCTCTCAGGCGGCGGGGGACGTCGGCCATGCGGCTCCTGGTCGGAGGCGGGCGATGAGCATGATCGAGGCCGCGGGCGTGCATGTCCGCTTCGGCGATCGCGTGGTGCTGGAGAGCATCGATCTCGACGTCGGGGAGGGTGAATTCCACGGCGTGATGGGGCCGAATGGCGCTGGCAAGACCACATTCTTCAACGTCCTCACCGGCCGGGTGAAACCGAGTCGCGGCTCGATCCGGCTCGGCGGCGAGGACGTCACGGGCCTGAGCCCGCATCGCATCGCGGCCAAGGGCATTGCCCGCTCGTTCCAGATCATGACGCTGTTCGACGAATTTTCCGCGCGCGACAACGTCGTGGTCGGCCTGCCGGCGTTTCGCGCGCGGGGGCTCGACGTCGCGCGCGCCGCGGCCGGCGATTGCAGTTTCGCCGATCAAGCGAGCGAAGCGCTCGCCGCCGTCGGGCTTGCGGACAAGGGCGATGTCCGCGCCAGGGATCTCTCCTACGGCGACCGCCGCGCGCTCGAGATAGCGGTCGCGCTGGCACAGGCGCCGCGGGTGCTGTGCCTGGACGAGCCGACCTCCGGCCTCGGCTCAGACGGCGTGCAGCGGCTGGCTGCCCTCGTCGCACGTCTGAAGGGCAAGCTCACTATCGTTGCGATCGAGCACGACATGGAGTTCCTGTTCTCGCTCGCTGACCGCATCTCCGTCATCCACTGGGGCCAGGTGGTGGCGCGCGGCACGCCCCATGAACTGCAGCAGAACGAATGGGTCCGGCGCTCCAATCTCGGGAAATTCGCATGATCCTCGAAGTGGACGGGCTCGATACGTTCTACGGCGAGACCCAGGCGCTGTTCGGCGCCTCGCTCGCCATCGAGCAGGCAAAGGTCTTTGCGCTGCTCGGGCCCAACGGCGCCGGCAAGACCACCATGCTGCGCTCGATCCTCGGGCTGACGCGGCCGCGCCGTGGCGCGGTGCGCTTCGACGGGTACGACGTTACGCGCAACCCGACTCATGAAATCGCGCGCGCCGGCATCGGCTGGGTGCCCGACGACCGGCGGCTGTGCCCAACCCTGTCAGTGGCGCGCAATCTGTCGATCGCGCAGAAGCGCACGCGCTTCCGCAACTGGTCCGTCAAGGAGGCCGCCGCAATCTTCTCGCCGCTCGAATATCTGATGGAGCGAGACTGCGAGAATCTGTCGGGCGGCGAGATGCAGATGGTGGCGATCGCTCGCGCGCTGGTCGGCTCGCCCGGGCTGGTGCTGTTTGACGAGCCGAGCCAGGGGCTGGCGCCGAAGATCGTTGGCGACGTGCTCGCGACGATTCTGCGGATGAAGGACGAGGGCATCGCCTCGCTGGTCGTCGAGCAGAATGCCGAGATCGCGCTGTCGGTCGCCGACCATGCCGCGGTGATCGACCGCGGCCGGATCGTCTGGACCGGGGAGGCCGCCACGCTCCGCGATGATCGCGGGCTTCGTCAGCGCTTGCTGGGAGTGCAATAGAGTGTCCGCGCCGCTGCTCGTTCTCGATGATATCCGCAAGGTCTACACCAGAGGCCGCGTCATCCGACGCCTCACCTTCACGCTCGAAGCAAATCTGTCGCTGGACGAGCCGGGCATCGTCGGCGTCGTGGGGCCGAACGGAGCCGGCAAGACCACGCTGTTCGAGATGATGACGGGCTCCAATGCGCCCACCTCAGGCCGCGTGCTGGTTGCCGGTACCGATATCCACGGCGTCAAATACCGGGAGCGCGACCGGCTCGCGATCCACTATCACCAATCCTACCAGGTCCGGCGCTTTCGCAAGCGGGTGCCGTCGGCCTTGCTGGCGCCGTCGCCGACCCGGACGCCCCTGGTGCATCTGTTCGACGAGCCGCAATTCAACCTGCAGGACGGCTATATCGGTTTCATGCTCGATTTCTTCCGCAAGCTGCGTGACGAGGGCAGGCTCGTCATCCTCTGCATGCACCCGACGGCGAGCTGGCACCTGGACATCCTGGCCGAGATCGCGGAGCAATTCCTGTTCGTGGCCGACGGTGGGGTGAGGCGCATGGCGGATTTCCGCGCCCTTGCCGCTGAGCCGCGCTTCCGCTCTTATCTCGGACCAGAGATGACCCGTGCCGCCGATGCCATCGTCGCGGCGGCCCGGCCGTCCACGCATTGAAGCAATATGGAAGCGATCAAGGGGAGAGACACTTGGCTTACTCGAGCACCCAGCTTTTCATCGGCGGCAAATGGCGTCCGGCCCAGTCGGGCAAGGTCATCGAGGTCGTCAACCCCGCGACCGAAGAGGTGATCGGCACCGTCGCCCACGCCGACACGGCCGACCTCGACGAGGCACTCGCTGCGGCCGCAGCCGGCTTCAAGGTCTGGCGCAATGTCGCCCCCTTCGAGCGCTGCCGCATCATGCGCAAGGCCGCGGCGATCATGCGCGAGCGTAACGACGAGATCGCGCCGCTGCTGACGATGGAGCAGGGCAAGACGCTCGGCGAAGCCAGGATGGAAGCGATGGCCGCCGCCGACGTGATCGAGTGGTTTGCCGAAGAGGCCAAGCGTGCCTATGGCCGCGTGATCCCGGCGCGCGGACCGGGCATCTACCAGCTCGCGATCAAGGAGCCGGTCGGGCCGGTCGCGGCGTTCACGCCCTGGAACTTCCCGATCAACCAGGTCGTGCGCAAGCTCTCGGCCGCGCTTGCCGCCGGCTGCTCGATTATCGTCAAGGCGCCGGAGGAGACCCCGGCCTCGCCCGCGCAGCTGATCCGCGCCTTCGCGGATGCCGGCGTGCCCGACGGCGTCATCAACCTCGTCTATGGCGTGCCGGCAGAGATCTCCGAATATTTCATCCCGCATCCGGTGATCCGCAAGATCTCGTTCACGGGCTCGACCAGCGTCGGCAAGCAGCTCAACGCGCTCGCCGGCCTGCACATGAAGCGCGCCACCATGGAGCTTGGCGGCCACGCGCCGGCGATCGTGTTCAAGGACGCTGACGTCGCGTCAGCTGCGAAGATACTGTCGGCCGCGAAATATCGCAACGCGGGCCAGGTCTGCATCTCGCCGACCCGCATGCTGGTGCACGACGACGTCTTCAAGGAGTTCGTCGACAAGTTCGTGGACGGTGCCAGGGCATTCAAGGTCGGCAACGGCCTCGACCCCGAGTCCAAGATGGGCTCGCTCGCCAATCCGCGCCGGGTCACCGCGATCGAAGGCATGGTGCAGGACGCCGTCGGCAGGGGCGCCAAGCTCGAGACCGGCGGCAAGCGCGTCGGCAACAAAGGCTATTTCTTCGAGCCGACCGTCGTCAGCGATGTGCCGAAGGACGCCCGCGCCATGAACGAGGAGCCGTTCGGCCCGCTGGCGCTGATCTCGCGCTTCTCGACCTTCGACGAGGTGGTTGAGGAAGCCAATCGCCTGCCGTTTGGCCTCGCGTCCTACGCCTTTACTTCATCGGCCAAGACCGCGACCGCGATCGGCTCTGCAGTCGAAGCCGGCATGATGTCGATCAACAGTTTCGGTCTCGCGCTGCCGGAAGTTCCGTTCGGCGGCATTAAGGATTCCGGCTACGGCTCGGAAGGCGGCACCGAGGCGATGGAGGGCTATTTCAATACTAAGTTCATCACGCAGAGCGGTGTGTGAGTAAAATCGCCGCTATCGGTGGCAATGCGCATTTAGCTAAAACGGCGAGGCCTCTTAATTAGCCTCGCCCAGTACATTCGCGGTGCCGTCTGACGAGACCAATGCAAGTCGCGATGCCAATGCGAGCGCGTAGCGGCTCTCAGGAGAAAGATTTACCAGCCGCAATCGCCGTCAGTTCTAATTTGACTCCAGCACCAAGATCAGCGACGCCGATCACGGCGCGCGCAGGCAGCTGAGCGGGTGCGAAATGCGCGGTCCAGGCGGAGTTGAGAGCAGCCTTCTCGCCGGGATCCGTCAGATAGATAGTCACCTGCAAGACGTTGGACAGGTTAGATCCGACTTTCTGGAGTAGACGTGACAGTTGGCCCAGCACGTCTTCTGCCTGGCCGGCCATTTCCAGGGTCGTGTCCTCCGCGACGATTCCGCCGATGTAGAGCACGCCGTTATGCTCAACAACTTCGTGGAGCAGTGCTTCGTATGGCAGGGTGCGCTTGATCATTGTGCCACCGATGATGACGCAGCCACGGACGCGCCATAGGGCACGTTCTTTCCGCCATAACGGCGCACTCGGATATTGGCCTGCTCAGCGTGACCGACAAACCCTTCGAGATTGCAGAGCCGCGAGCAATAGGCGCCCACCTCTGCCGCGGCCTTGTCAGTAATGACGCGCTGATACGTCACGGTCTTCAGGAACTTCCCTACCCAAAGACCACCGGTGTAGCGAGCGGCGGTCCTTGTCGGCAGCGTGTGGTTTGTCCCGATGACCTTGTCGCCAAACGCGACGTTCGTGCGCGGCCCGAGGAAGAGTGAGCCGTAATTGGTGAGGTGCTCCAGGAAGTAATCGGGATCGCGCGTCATGACCTGGACGTGCTCAGATGCGATACGATTGGCTTCTCGCACCATCTCGGCGTCATCTGCGCAAACGATCACCTCCCCATGTGCCTCCCAAGCTTTCCGGGCGATAGTCGCCGTCGGCAGAATGCCGAGCAGTCTCTCGATCTCTGAGATCGTGTCCTTTGCCAACTTCTCAGAAGTTGTCAGAAGAATTGCCGGGGAATCGGGTCCATGTTCGGCCTGGCCCAGCAGGTCGGTGGCGCACAATTCACCATCGATTGAATCGTCGGCAATTACCAGGGTTTCAGTCGGTCCGGCGAACAAATCGATGCCGACGCGACCAAACAGCTGCCGTTTCGCTTCCGCAACGTATGCGTTGCCCGGTCCAACCAGCATGTCGGCGGCCGGAATGGATTCAGTGCCGAGTGCCATTGCGCCGACTGCCTGAACGCCACCAAGACAATATACTTCATCGGCGCCTGCAAGCTTCTGAGCTGCCACGATCGCTGGGGCTGGACGACCTTGATAGGGCGGAGCGCACGTCAGGACACGCTTCACCCCTGCAACTTTGGCGGTAATGACGGACATGTGGGCCGAAGCGAGCAGGGGGTACTTGCCACCCGGAACGTAGCAACCGACAGCGTCGACCGGGATATTCTTGTGACCAAGGATGACCCCCGGAAGTGTCTCCGCCTCGACATCCTTAAGGGCGGAACGTTGAATTTCGGCGAAGTTGCGGACTTGCTCCTGCGCAAACCGGATGTCATCGAGGTCCTGACGCGACAACTGGCTGATGCAGTCTGCAATTTCTTTCTCGGTAAGCCTGAAATCGGCGCGGTCCCAACCGTCGAACTTGCGCGATGCATCGCGCACGGCGGCATCCCCTCGCGAAGCAATGTCCGCCAACAGCGTTTCAACCGTTGCCCGGATGCTCGCATCCTCGATCGCCTGAGCGCCGGCATCCCGTCCTGACTTCACAATCTTCGGCATATAGGTTATCCTCCGGCCAGTTGTCTGACATGTCACATCTGACATGTCAATAGGTGCGAGGGCGTGTCTTGGACGAGGCGATCGAAGGTCAGATCAAGGACCAGTTCTACGAGACGTTGAAACTTGCAATCATTTCCTGCGAGCTGCCGCCGGGGGAGGAGTTGTCCGAGGGCTATCTCGCTGCCCACTATGGTGTCGGCAAGGCGTCAGTGCGGCACGCGCTGTCCCGTCTCGGCCAGGACGGCTGGGTTACGAGCAGGCCGCGTAGTGGGCATGTCGTGGCGCCGATGACGATGGAAGATGTGGTGGATATCTTCGCCATGCGCGAGATCGTCGAGCCGGAGTCTGCCGCGCGTGCGGCGGGTAACATTTCAGAAGCGAAACTGAGGCGTCTGAACAAGGCATGCGCCAATCCCTATCGCGTGGGCGACATCTCCGCCAAACGACGGTTTCTGCTCGCCAACCGCGACTTTCATGTCGCGATCGCCAACGCCAGCGGAAGCTCCCGGCTGGCGAAATCCGTGGCAAAGCTGCACGACGAATCCCTGCGCATTCTATATCTAACCGCCAGCGAATCGGAGTTGTCGGACGACTGGTCGCGCGGTCATGGTCCGATGATCGAGGCTATTGTCGCAGGCGATCGGGCTGCGGCGCATAGAACCACGCTCGACGGGATCAGGCGCAGCCAGGACCGCGTCATGGCAGTCTTCGCGGCTGCGCCCGAACTGATTACAGGTCGACGGACGCTCAGGATCCCGGCGCGTCTGGCGGCGGCGAGATCTTGATGGCTTTCAATCTATGGCGGCGGTCACCTTGATCTCGACGAAGTGACGCTGAGAGGCGAGCGACGCGCCGACTGTGGCACGCGCCGGCGCCTGGCCTTCCGGCATCCACTCTTCCCATATCGCATTCATCTTCGGCGCGTCTTCCATCGATGCGAGCCAGATCTGCGCCGACAGGATCTTTGTTTTGTCGCTGCCCGCTTCCTTGAGCAGCGCGTCAATTTTCGCAAGCGTCTCCCTGGTCTGTCCCTCGACCGGAGCGTTCAGGTCGTCGGCGACCTGTCCCGCCAGATATGCAATTCCACGGTGAACGACGAGTTTGCTCAGCCGCTTGTTGGTTCCGCTGCGGTGGATCGTCATGGGGCATTCTCCTTCGATTGCCAATCAAACCGCGCGCCCATTGACATGTCAGAACTGACATGTCAATGATGTCCCAACTGGTGTTTTGAGTCGAGACGAGGGAGGCCCCATGAGCAGGATTAAGCCTACGACCGCTCTGTCGCGTCGCGCATTTCTGGGAACGGCGGCTGTTGCCGGTGGAGCGGTGTTCGCGCCTTCGATCTGGGGGCTGCGGGCACAAGAAAACCGACGCATCGTGCTACGCGATCCCGGTGGCCCTTACACTCCCGGCTTCACCGTGGCGTTCTACGAACCCTTCAAGAAGGCCACCGGCATCGAAGTGGCTGGCGTGGTCGGCCAGCATGATCCGATTGCCTATATAAAAAGCATGGTCGAGACTAAGAGTTACGTCTGGGACGGCGCTCTTCTGAACAACATGTCTCACGATGTGCTCATGGACTCGAAGTCCGGTATGTTTCTCGATGAGCATCGGGCCTCGGCCGGCGGCATTCCGGAGCGCTATGTTACCCCGAGCTTTATGCCGGTCCTGGCGCTCCAGACCGTGTTCGCTTATCGCGGCGATGCCTTCGTTGGAAAGACGGCTCCTGGCTCGTGGGCTGATTTCTGGAACGTGAAGGACTTTCCGGGCCGCCGCGCGTTGCGGAAGGCGCCTCAGGATACTCTCGAGCAAGCGCTTCTTGCGGACGGCGTTCCTGCCGATCAGCTCTACCCTCTGGACCTCGATCGCGCCTTCAAAAGCCTCGATCTCCTGAAGAAGGACGTGCAGATCTGGTGGACTGGCGGCGCTCAGACCTCGCAGATGCTGAAAACTCGCGAAGTGGATCTCTGCCCAACGTGGAACGCGCGCGCTCAGGCGGCGGTCGATGAGGGAGCGCCGGCGAAACTGGTGTTCAACCAGGGTCTTCTTGGGACGGAGGGATTCTGTGTCATCAAGGGCGGACCAAAGGCTGATCTCGTCCGCGAATTCATTGCTTTCACGCGAGATCCCCAACGCCAGGCGGCGTTCACCAAGGACCTTTCCTATGGGCCAGTCCACCCCGACGCCTACAAGTATATCGGCGCCGAGCGCGCCAAGGTGCTTCCGACCTCGCCTGAGAACTTAAAGACAGCCGTCCAGATCAACACGAAGTATTGGGCTGGAGTGCAAAGCGCGGTTCAAGAGCGCTTCAACGCCTGGCTGCTGGGATGAGGGGAGCCAATTTGGCGAAATCTATCAAGCTCGCGACGCGCAATGTCGGCAAAACGTATGGTTCAGTCGTTGCGCTCCAGGGTGCGTCTTTCGATCTAGCGGAAGGCGAGTTCCTGACGCTGCTGGGACCGTCCGGCTCGGGAAAGACCACCCTGCTCATGATCGTAGCAGGGCTGGTCATGCCAACCTCGGGGCAGGTGATGATCGACGGTCGGCCAGCCACAAATGCGCCGAGTTACGATCGGGACATCGGCATGGTGTTCCAGAGCTACGCGCTGTTTCCGCATCTGTCTGTTGCGGAGAACGTGGCGTTTCCACTCGAGATGAGAAAGCTGCGAAAGGCCGAGATCGAGGAACGCGTGCGCGCGACGCTGGACCTTGTCCGCCTCGGTCATCTCGCGGACCGATTGCCAGCGCGTCTGTCCGGCGGCCAGCAACAGCGCGTGGCGCTCGCCCGTGCGATGGTCTATCGGCCCTCGATCATATTGATGGATGAGCCTTTGGGTGCGCTCGACAAGAAGCTGCGCGAGCAGATGCAGGAAGAGATTCGTCGTCTCCACCGAGAGCTCGGCATCACCGTTCTTTATGTGACGCACGACCAGGATGAGGCCATGGGCCTTTCGGACCGGATTTGCCTCATGAACAATGCGCAGATCGAGCAAATCGGTTCGCCTGACGAGTTGTATTTCCGCCCGCAGACGGCATTTGCGGCAAACTTCATCGGTGAGTCCAACCTGCTGCCGGTCTCGATAACGAGCTCCGCGGGCCACGAGCGCGAACTCAAGAGCAAGGTCGGAACGACCTTCCATGGATGCGCAGTCGACGGAAGTCCGGTCCAGGGCGAGGCGCTTCTCGGGATTCGACCGGAGCGGCTGAGGCTGCTCGCCAGCGCCGAAGTCGCGGACAACGAGTTGACGGGCAAGATTCGCGAGAGCGTGATGCTGGGCGCGCTGACGCGCGTCACGATCGACGCCGAAGATGGCGGTCGATTGACAGCTCTCCTCCTGACGGCTGGGAACAGCCGGCTCAAGCCGGGCGAAGTGGTGCGCGTCGGCTGGGAAACCGGCGCAGGAATTGTGCTTCCAAAAGCTGCGTGAGTCGAGGAAGCCTGTGACCATTCTATCCGAAACAACCCCATCGGAGCCCCTTACAATTTCGCCGCGTCGCGAGAACGCCGGCGGTTGGGTGCTTCTGATCCCAATTGCGGTTCTGCTGGGCGGTTTCTTCCTTTATCCGGTCGTCAGGCTCCTGGGACTCAGCCTGTTTGATGGTTCAGGCCACTTCACTCTCCTCCAGTACAGCCGCCTGTTCGGAAGCCCGGTGTACGTGTCCGTCCTCTGGACGACGCTGCAGATCGCGTTCTGGACGACCGTCGTCTCGCTGATTGCGGGTTATCCAGTCGCCTACGCGATCGCGCGAGCGGACGGGCAAGGTCGCGCGCGTCTGATGCTTTGGGTCCTGCTGCCGTTTTGGACCAGCTTCCTCGTTCGCACATTCGCATGGATTGTACTGCTGGGGCGAACCGGCGTGGTCAACGATACGCTCCTGAGGCTCGGACTGACGCAAGCGCCGTTGGACCTGATCTACAATATGGCGGGCGTGCTGGTCGGCATGGTTCACGCCTTGATGCCACTTGCGATCCTGACGCTCGTCCCGGTGATGGAGAAGATCAACCGCGACCTCGAGCGAGCGGCCTCGATCATGGGAGCGCGCGGAGGAGCGACGTTCTGGCGGATCTACTTTCCGCTGTCCTTCCCAGGTGTCGCCGCGGCGGGACTGCTCGTCTTTATCTCGGCCCTCGGCTTCTTCATCACGCCTGCCCTGCTCGGGTCGCCAAAGCAGACGATGATCGGGCAACTCATCATCCAGCAAATCCAGGAAATGATGAATTGGCCTTTTGCTGGCGCCATCTCGGCACTGCTAATCATCGCCACCCTGATAATCTTCTTGCTGTATGACCGCCTACTCGGCATGTCGACGCTGGCGGGCGAATCGAATGACAGCTCCCGCTCCTCGACCGGCTCGAGCAAGATCAGCAAGGTCTGCCTCGGGCTGGCTGGGCGTTGCTCAGACGGTATGGCCTCATGGCTCGGCGCGCTCGGCATTAAGGGCGGACCAGCCACACTGGGGCAGGGAACGCGAGTTCTTGTTCTGCTGTTTCTTTCAGTACCCGCACTCTTTCTGATACCGGTGTCATTCTCAAAGGGGGCTTTCATCGAATGGCCGCCGGCATTGTTCTCGCTCCAATGGTACGCCGGCATCGCCGAGTCTTCGCAATGGCTGCAGGCGGCAACGCGGTCCATTTTGGTCGCGGGACTGTCTGCATTGCTGGCGCTCCTGATCGGGACACCTGCGGCGTTCGCGCTCAATCGCTTCAATCTGCCGGGCAAGTCAGCTGTGCTCGCGATGATTTTGGCGCCGTTGATTGTGCCCCGTATCGTCACCGCGGTCGGGCTCTTCTATCTCTTCGCACAGCTGGGTCTCATCGGAAGTACCTTCGGCTTGATCCTTGGGCACGCGGTCCTCTCGGTCCCCTATGTGACGATCACCGTGATGGCCGTGCTCCGGCATCATGACTGGCGCCTCGAGCAAGCTGCGTCGACGATGGGAGCTCGGCGGGTCGCCACGCTTCGCCGCGTCACGCTTCCTCTCATCCGGAATGGGCTGGTCGCAGCTTATCTCTTTGCATTCGTCACCTCCTTCGACGAATTGACGGTGGCTCTCTTCGTCACCGGCGGTCTGTTCGGAACGCTTCCAAAGCAAATGTGGGACGACGCCCTTCTGAAGGTGAGTCCCACGCTCGCTGCCGTTTCGGTCGTTCTTCTAGTCCTGATCACGGCATTCGTCATGATAGCCGAGCGCCTCTCGCGCGCCCGCAGCGCTTAGAGCAATGTCTGTGCAAGAAAGTCGACATGCGGAACGAACGGTTTTCGTCATTGGAGCTGGAGCAGTCGGGTTAAGTGCTGCCATTCAGCTCAGGCGACGTGGATTGGCCGTCACCGTAGTTGAGGAGGGGCAGCCCGCGGCCGGCGCATCTTACGGGAATTCCGGCATGCTTGTGGCCGACACCGCAATGCCGACATCTCAGCCCGGGATGATCTGGAAGGTGCCTGGGTGGCTCGCCGATCCTCTGGGGCCGTTGACGGTGAAGGCACGCTACTTCCCAAGGGCTCTGCCGTGGCTATTGCGCTACCTCCTCTCAGGCACGCGTAGCCACGTATTTCATGCTTCGATGGCTTTGCGCGCGCTTCATCAATCGACTTTTGAGGGTTGGCGGGAAAACGTCGGGGCGAATGCGATGAATCGCCTGACGCGCCGCGATGGCCAAGTCTACCTTTGGGAAGGCCTGACCGAGGCGCCTCCCCGCAGCCTTGAAGATGATGTGCGATCCCATTTGGGAATCGAAGCAGAAACACTGGGAATCGATCAGATCCGGCAATTCTTTCCGGGAATCTCGTCCGATGTGTCGTACGGATTGCTCATCCGGGGCAACGGTCACACGGTGGATCCGGGAGCTCTCATCCGTGCCCTGGCGACCCAATTCCTCGGTGAGGGCGGCGACTTCGTGCAGGAGCGCGTCGTCAAGCTTTGGCGCAACGAGACCGGCCGCTGGGTCATCATGACCAATCTCAACAACTATCAGGCGGATCTGGTCGTGGTGGCGGCCGGCGCCTGGTCCGCGCGATTGCTCGAACCGCTTGGCGTGAGAATTCCATTGGAGAGCGAGCGTGGCTATCATGTTATGCTGCGCAATCCCTCGGTCCGCCTCGGGATGCCGATCCTCAACAAGACCAGCTATTTCGGCGTCAGCTCGATGTCGGAAGGTCTGCGCGTATCAGGAACAGTCGAGATCGGAGGATTGGACGCGCCGCCATCGTTGCCGCGGGCGGAAAATCTCATCAAGCTTGCCACGCGCCTGTTTCCGCAGCTGACGTATGACGAGACAGCCTATTGGATGGGGCACCGTCCCTCAACGCCGGACGGTCTTCCGGTGATCGGCCCGATCACCGGTCAGCAGGGACTGCACGTTTGCTTCGGGCACGGACATTCGGGTTTGACCGGTGCGCCCATGAGCGGGCGACTGCTTGCGCAGCTCATGACAGGCGAAAAGCCCGCGATCGATCCGACGCCATATGCGCCGGCACGCTTTGCCTGATCGAAGAAGTTCGCAGCGATGGAATTCAAACCGAGGGAGACAGTGAATGGCCACCGAAGAAGCGAATCAGAGAACGCTGGTTTGGCCGCAGCTTCCGCATTCCAACCGCCGGCCGATCGATAGCCGCTTTGAAAAGGGAGCGGCTTATGTTGCCGGCGAGTTCTGCCCGATCGAGGAAGCAACGTTGCCGCTGCTCGACTGGGGCTTTCTGCGATCGGATGCTTGCCAGGAGACCATCTCGACGTGGAACGGCCAGTTCTTCCGGCTGCAGGATCATCTCGATCGTTTTGAGCGCTCTCTGAAGCGACTGCGAATGGAATCGCCGGAGACGATCGGACGCATCCGTGAAATCGCCCACAGGCTCGTAGCCATTTGTGGCTATTCGGATGCCTACGTTCAGATTATCATGACGCGCGGGCGGCCGCCGATAGGTAGCCGCGATATCAGGCTGTGCAAGAACCGCTTTCAGGCCTTCTGCATACCGTACATGTGGCTTGCGAAGCCCGAAGTGCAGCAGAAGGGTCTTTCACTGTTCATCAGCAGACGTGTGCGTGTTCCCTCCGTCTCAGTCGATCCATTCATCAAGCACTACCACTGGCTCGACTTCGAGATGAGCTTGTTCGACGGGTTTGATGCCGGAGCTGACACTGTCGTTCTGGTCGATCTGAACGGTAAGATCACGGAGGGCCCGGGGTTCAATTTATTCGCCGATATCGATGGCCGGCTCGTGACGCCATCGACCGGCGTGCTGGATGGCATGACTCGTCGGACCACGTTGGAGTTGTGCGAGGAGATGGGAATCGCTGCCGCCGCTGGTTCGATCTCCGAGACGCAGCTCCTGCAATCAAATGAAATCTTCCTCACCAGCACCGCTGGTGGGATTATCCCGATCACGTCCATCGGCGAACGGACTGTTGGAGATGGTCGACCCGGTCCGAAGACGGTTCAGCTCCACAGGGCCTACTGGTCGAGGCGGGCTGCCGGTTGGCTCGGCGAACCGGTGAGATACGACATTGCGCCGTAACTGATCCGGTCAGGTTGCCACTCCGGCGTTCTGCTGCATTTCAGCGAAAGAAGTCATCGCGACGTTCGGGTGGCCCGGGCGCACTAATGCACGATATGGAGAGATCCTGTGCCGCAATTGCCGAGTGCCGATTTCCTTCACCATCTGGCAGACGTCGCCGATCGCGAAACCCTGCCACGCTTTCGAACCGAACTCGCTATCGATACAAAGTTCAAGGAGGGTTACACGTTCGACCCGGTGACAGAGGCTGATCGGCAAGCTGAAATTGCCGTTCGAGCCGCAACTGGCGCAAAATATCCGGATCACGCCATTTTAGGTGAAGAAACCGGTCTAATCGGGACGGGTCCTTTCCGCTGGGTGTTGGATCCGGTAGATGGGACGCGTCCCTTCATTTGTGGCCTTCCTGTTTGGGGCACGCTGATTGGCCTGACCGTCAACGGGCGGGCCGAGCTAGGGCTGATGAGCCAGCCCTTCACGGGCGAGCGTTTCTGGGCCGACACTGATGGGGCGTGGTACGAACGTCACGGCAGGCGGCAGCGACTGTTCACGCGCGATGTCGGCACGTTGTCGAACGCCATCCTGCATACGACGTCGCCCGAGCACTATCACGGGGATCTAAAGTCAGGATTTGATCGCTTAGCGGCTTGACGATCCGCTTAATTTCAATCGCACCGCGACCGTCATTCCGGGGTCTTCATCCCGCGTCTAGCGAATGCCGATGTGCTGGTCATCACCGCGGCCGATGCCAGCCATCCATCGCGCTGCCGTTCGTTATCCGGACTGCCGTCGTCGAGGGCGTTGCGACGGCAACGGAGGTCTCGACTATCGGCATCCTGTACTCGACCTGCGCGGGTCTTCTCATTTACCGGCAGTTCGTGGTTGCGAACGTTGCGAAAATATTGGCCGGGATTGAGGCGTCCTCCCGGCCAAACCGCCGCGCGCGTCTATTAGAACATTCCGATCGAGGCGAAAAGCGCAACCTCGATTAGGACAGTGAGGCTCATGATAGGTCGATAAAGATCGTCACTTCGAGAGAGCAGATATGTAGCTTCGGTCTAAGACGGTCGGTCTGACCGCGCCGTCGAACAGCACCGTAACGCCGGGGGTGCGAATACTTATTTCGACAATGGTGCCGGTCTTGTGGGCCAAGCTTGGGAACTGAACGATCCCCAGGTCGCTCATCTTGAAACGACTGCCGACAACAAGCCTGTTATCCTGCTCAGCGGTCATTTGGTAAATCCCAACCCGTCTCATTGTGAGCCGACAAGACGTTTCTGTGGGCTTGCCTTGGCCTTTGTCTTTGCTGTGACGAATTGAATTCCGACGTGAGACCCGTCCACCCAAATCAGCTCGCAGCGCCGAAATGCCAGTCCAGTGGACGACAGAACCAAGAAGAATTCCTGTGCCTTCAGGGGGTCCGTTGACCCCTCGACCTCAAGCTTGGCACCGCTTGCAGAGGCGTCGATGAGAATGCAGCTTCTTCGCCACGTGCCATCAACACGCATGATGCTCACGATGTGCTTGTGTTCAAATCGAACGCGGTGCGCCTTTCGATTGTTCTCTGTCATCTGCAATCCACGATTTTAAATCAGTTGGTTCAAATAAACAGGTTGCCTCTCTGCGCGTCTCTGCAATCAGCAGATCGATCCGCGCCGACTGAGCCAGTAAAGTCGTTCTGGTTGTCTCATTCAGTCGGGTCTGTCCGACGATCAACTGGATGCAGCCATTCGCGAGTTCAAGAATGAAGATGGCCTGACGAGCGTCATCTAATGTCTGAATTTCGAAAGCTTGAACCTGCGCCAACCAAGCGACGACGTTCCTCAAAACATCGGGCAGTCCATAGCACGAGGGGCTTGTTGCAGTTTTCTTGTATGGCCGTCGAAATTCCAGCACTGACGACATCTGTCGCAAATCTCTCTGTAATGCGGTTCGGCGCTGTCGTGCCGAAAGAACCAAAAAAGCGATGATGAAAAAAGCGAGTACAACGGGACACTCGGGCAAGCATTGCCATTGCAAAGATGGCAGCGCCGACCGGGCTGTAAACTGTCCGTGTACAGAATTTAAGTTAAAGCAGTTGAAAAAGAGTTAGCAGGTTGCAAGCAACCGGTATTGTAGTACGCAAGTTGCGTCGGGAACGTATCGAAATTCGGCGAACAATGGGTTGCCAAATAATCCAGGCTCGCGGCTCTGCGCGGAAGGCGACGCGGACGGTAGTGGCTGCTGATCTTCTAGGCATTGCAATGGGCTCATCAGCGTCGCCGACGGCGCTCACTTAATCGTGCCCTCCTTCGCGACACGGAAGCTACGAACATAACATCCTTGTCGCTGAACGGCTGACCTAATTTCGTCGCTTACTTTGCGAATTCTTTTCCTGCTCTTACGCCAACTATTTGCTGAGTAAGCGCCGGGTATCGCGGCTCCTGTGCCTAGAACGAGTAAGTCCCGCTTGCCATTGCGATAGACATCAAACACTTTGCGCCCCCGCTGTTCGTATGAAGTAAACATGAAATATGTTTCGGCCGTATCAATGGACGAGTTTAGTATCTGGAATGTCTGTGCGGGTTGTAAATCTGCAACGCCCGAGACTTTTGCTTCGCCGCGCTCCGGTATTGGAACGAACTGATGCAAAGCCCAGACCATCGTCAAACTGAGGCGCGCGCCTTAGCGCAGGGAGTAAGAACCGACCGAACTCCGCCACAACTGAATGAACAAATGCACGCATGCCCCAAGCCACCCGATGCGATCACTGCAACGAAGAGTTCGCGCCCGAAGAGCTGACCGTTCTTGCGCCACCGGCCGGGGACGGCGAGCTGATCTGCGCTCGGTGCATCGAGATCAAGCTGCGTCGAGCTGTCGCGAAGCTGGCGCGCGGTGATAACTCACGCTGGAGACCCGTTGGGGATGAACGCCTTGGCGTTGCTCCCGATGCGCGAGATGCCTTCGCGAAGTGTTCGGCGAGCTGGCCAAGCACGAGGTGATCGGCCCCGGCATCATTGGTAGCGTCGCGCCAAGGTGCAGCGCCAGCACCTCGCGCCACACACCGGGCAAAACACGATACGATGACTGTTACCCTGCTTCAGCTCAGATCGAAAAAACGGCAGCGATGACATCACTCGATGGCCCGCCGAACGTCTACCGCTTATTTGCCGCCCCCCAGCCGAGGCGTTCGCAGTAGAGGATTGCAAGGTCCGCTTGTGAGAGAGTCTTGAGATAATCGATGTCGTCGGCCGTTACCATCCACTCAAGCAACTTCTCGCGAGACGTGGACTTGTAGGTCTCGTAAAAGGACAATGCCAGCTCTAACCAGTTTGTCGCTTGCCTCGGAATCTGTCGCCGCTCTCGAAAGAAAGTGTCGGGATGACGTTTCCACGCAGCCAGTTCTACATCCGTAATTGGCGTGCGCACCATAATGTTCTGGCCCCCATCGATAGACTGATAGCACCCCATGATAGCCTTCTCGTGCTCCAAAACGATCGCCTCATAGAGCCGAGCCGGGACTTCTTTTCCTCTCGCATCTGGGACTGAATAGACTTCGCCGAAACGCAGCCGTGGCGGCGAATCTTCGGGTGCGAAGGCGAACTCCGGATTTTCGCAATTGAATGTGGAAGGGATTTCGTAATGCTCTTTCATCGAATCAAGAAGAGCGAGCATTTCCTTATGCCTTTCATGGGACTCGAGAACGTCCTTTAAGCGGTTGAAGCCGACGTCAGGTCCAAAGTCTGGAATGCGGCAACCTGCTGCGATCACCTGAGTGTTGCTGCCGATTGCGTCCAGGTTGTTGTGGAACGAGTGGTTAGTCACCAGCACGTATGCACTTGGCTTTTCTCCACCATCCGGAGCCCCCGCCCTTTCCACGCTGCGGATCTGATCAAGGGCTGCTCTGGGCCATCCGACTTGGAATGATGGTTCCGTCACTATATCCGGCACATTGACTTCGATCACTGCGGGCCAGAAGGCGACATTCCTGCCTCGTCAAAGAGGTCAGTGATCAAGTCGGCCTTGCGGCGCGTCGGCCTCTTAGCCTCGTCGCGCGCTTCGGCGGGCAATGCGAGTGAGCTAGAGGTCGCTATGTTTTGTGCGAAGTCGCCACGGCTGGGCCTAATTAGTACCTGCCAGAGACGGATCAAATTCCGCGTTTGCCATCATCGATGTGCAAATAATCTGCATTGAACTCGGCAAGGGCTTCGAGTTCTCCACGATTCAGAAGCATTACCTCGCGCTTTTCCCACTCGATCAAATCACGAGATCGAAGTTCCTGGATCATCCGGTTGACATGCACAACCGATAGGCCGCAGGCGTCCGCCATGTTCTGCTGTGTGAATGGGAACTCGAAACTGTTGTTGCGCATGAGCCCGACGACTTCGAGGCGGGCTGCAAGCTCACAGAGAAGGTGCGCGATCCTCGACAAGGCTGAACGCGCTCCAAGGGCTGCAACCCACTCCCGGAATACAGCGCCATCGGTCAACGTTTCGCGCCAAAAAACATGAGTTAGCGGCGCGGATGATGCCAGTAAGTTTTGCAGATGCGAGTGCGGAATAAACGCCACTGTCGAGGGACCCACGCTGCAAAGATCATGATCCATGCGCGGGAGATGCAGGGTATGCAAATCGGGAATATCGCCTGGAACGTACAATGCGAGAATTTGCGATCGGCTGCCAACAATCTTTTGGCGAAAAACATACCCGTTAACGACCGCGCCACAGTGAGTCGCTGTATCGCCCTCGCGTAATATGTAATCGCCGTCAGCGAACTGCTTCAACTTAACGGGTAGTCTCAACAGTTGGTCGCGCTCCATTGGGGACAGGCCATTAACAGCTTGCAAGCGGCCGATGAGCCTTTCGAGTGACATTTTGTAGCCCCCTGAAGTTCAGGGAATTTTCCTCCATTGAAGCAAAGGTAGCACTAGCGGCCGCGTGAGACCAAGCGCGGCCAAGTTTGTCCCGACCTACGCAATAGAATCAAGGCCTTGGAAGAAATGCAGGCACCTTGGACTAAGTGGCTGCCAACTCCAGAATTTCCGCAACGGTGAAAAGCGCCGTTTCGACGACCGCCGAGGCGCTTCCGGTTTACCTCCGGCATCGGACAGCTCGTGTGAGGCGCCAACGGAAGCGATGGGCCATGTGTGGACGGCTCCTGGTTGGCAAGGAGAATCTTCACTTTGCGGCGTTGGTCGGAGCGGCCATGTGTTCGGCCTGTTTGCGCGGTTCACGTGACCGCTGGC